>JBLHLT010000013.1:0-105086 GCA_047621325.1 Oceanicoccus sp. | reverse complement strand
AGAAAAATGGACGATGCCTATTAGAAATTGGAAACCGGCCTTGAATCGTTTTATGATTGAATTCGAAGACCGTTTAAAAGACTATATTTAACACTGGCGGTTACACAGAATGATTTACAGCCTCTAAAAATCACCATTTTCCAATCACGCAAAGTAAATAACCCGCCTTTAACTCGATATTAAAGGCGTTTTATGCCGCTTATGTATTAGGCTTTTACCCACACTTGGAATCACCACAGTTTAAACAGGTCAGGCAGCCATCCATTGAAATAGCGGCTTGTGTATGACACTTCTTACACAATTTAGCCCCTGTTGGAAACTCTGTATTATCGCTACTGTCATTGCTTTGTTCATCTGACAGTTGTTCAAACTGGGCACGTTTTTCGTCCATTATGGCTTGCTGATGCGGTGAAATTTCTGGTTTCTTTAATAAACCGATCATGGTGAAATGCTTTTCTAACGCATCGCCGATCTCAGCCACAACTGAGGGCATGAATTTTCCGCCACGCTTGAAATAACCGCCGTGTGGATCAAACACCGCTTTTAACTCTTCAGCTAAAAACGTGACATCGCCACCCTTTCTAAATACGGCCGACGCTACTCGCGTAAGTGCCACGATCCATTGAAATTGATCCATATTTTTTGAATTAATAAACATTTCAAATGGGCGGCGCAACTCGTGTTCACTACCTTGATTCAACACAATATCATTAATCGTCACATACAACGCATGTTCAGAATTTGGGGTTTTAATTTTATAGGTAGACCCCATTAACAACTCAGGGCGCTGCACACTTTCATGCATGTGCTCGATTTCTTCAGCACTCTCAGTTTCATCAACCTGTTGTGTGTTATTTTCAAGTGCCAGCTCATCACACACGGCATCTTTTTTGGCTACTTCATAGGCCACAATATTTTTTACAATTTTAATATTCATATCACTCTCCTTTAAAGCTTGCCGTAATAACCTTCTTTTAACGCATCGTATAAATTGGCAGCACTGTGTTCTTCACCATCGTACTCAACGGTTTCATTGCCCTTGATTTCAACAACTTCACCGTCTTCTAGGGTGAATCGGTAGGTGGTGTTTTCTAGGTCTTTTTCTTTTACCAATACCCCTTGAAATGCCTCTGGATTAAAGCGGAACGTGGTGCAGCCTTTCAATGATTGCTCGTGAGCATACCGATAAATATCTTTGAATTTTTCAAATGGATAATCACTCGGTACATTGGCTGTTTTAGAAATAGATGAATCGATCCATTTTTGCGCAGCCGCTTGCACATCAACATGCTGTTCTGGGCTAATGTCATCACTGCACACAAAGTAATCTGGCAATTGATTTTCATCCGTTGCAAACGGCATCGCGTTTTTGTTTATGTATTCACGATAAGCCAATAGTTCATAAGAAAAAACATCCACTTTTTCTTTGGACTTTTTCCCCGGTTTAATAATGTTGCGTGAGTAATGATGCGCAAAACTCGGCTCGATGCCATTACTTGCATTATTGGCAATCGACAAACTAATGGTGCCCGTGGGCGCAATGGATGAATGATGGGTAAAACGGGCACCATGTTTGGCCAGCTCGTCGATTAGCTGTGGGTCTTCTTGTGCTAATTGCTGCATGTAATGACTGTATTTAACATGCAGGATTTTCCCCGGTAATTGATCACCTAACTTGTAACCGTCTTTGATCAGTTGTGGACGTTGACGTAAATGCTGAGCGGTTAACTCAAACATTTCTTCCATGATGGGAGCAGGGCCTTTTTCCTTCGCTAATTGCAAAGCTTGCTGCCAGCCTGTTAACGCAAGTTGTCGGGTCACTTCTTCGGTAAAGGCTAATGACGCTTGATGACCATAACGCATGCCTAACATGGTGATGGTAGAACCCAACCCTAAATAGCCCATGCCGTGGCGACGCTTGCGGGTGATTTCATCGCGTTGCCTGGGCAGCGGTAGGCCATTAATTTCCACCACGTTGTCCAACATGCGGGTAAAAATAGCCACCACTTCTTTGTATTTTTTCCAATTAAACTGTGCGTGCTCGGTAAACGGATGTACTACAAAATGGGTTAAATTAATCGAGCCCAACAAACAACTGCCATAAAGTGGCAATGGTTGCTCACCGCACGGATTAGTGGCGCGAATGCTTTCACAAAACCAGTTGTTATTCAGTTGATTCACTTTATCAATCAAGATAAAACCCGGTTCGGCAAAATCATAAGTGGACGCCATGATCACGTTCCATAGTTTTTGCGCGGCAATGGTACGGTAAACCTTACACGCCACTTGCCCTTTATCATTCACGATATAGTCTTGTTGGCTTGACCAGTCTTTCCAAATAACTTGTGCGCTATCGTCTAAATCTAATTGCTCGCGCGCTTGCTGCTTAACCGAAATTGGAAACACCAATGGCCACTGGCTATTGTCTTTCACCGCTTGCATAAACTCATCGGTAATCAGCAGTGATAGGTTAAATTGACGCAGGCGACCATCTTCGCGCTTGGCTTTTATAAAATCTAAAACATCGGGGTGCGAAATATCAAAGGTGGCCATTTGCGCACCACGACGCCCGCCCGCCGACGACACGGTAAAACACATCTTGTCGTAAATATCCATGAACGACATAGGCCCAGATGTATACGCACCGGCGCCATTCACAAAGGCATTCTTAGGGCGCAGGGTTGAGAATTCATAACCAATGCCACAACCCGCTTTAAGCGTTAACCCAGCTTCTTGTACTTTGCCAAGAATGTCGGTCATGGAATCTTCTAACACACCAGACACAGTGCAGTTAATGGTTGAGGTAGCGGGTTTATGATCTTGGGCACCGGCGTTACTGATGATGCGACCCGCCGGAATGGCACCGTTTTCGAGTGCCCATAAAAACTTGGGTAACCATTTTTGGCGGTCTTTTTTATTGGTCTCTACGTCTGACAATGCTTTTGCCACGCGCGCGAAACTTTCATGAATGTCGGCGTCTTGCGGGATGCCTTGGGCATTTTTTAGGCGGTATTTTGAATCCCAGATATCCATAGAAGCATCCTGCAATGGAATGCTGCTATTTGAAGCTGAGTCTGACTTTTGTTTAGGGTCGGTGTGAAGGGGCTGATCGCTCATGTTTTTAATATCCCTGGGTAGCCTTTAGGCTGGCTAAATAGTGGTCCAATGCACCATAACTTCAGTAAATGGAATACCCCACAGGGCTTAACAAGGGGGATCAATATCTACTACATCTTGTGCTTATCTTTATTGAAACAACACTATGTAGTGTTTTTGACGGTATTAAAATAATTTAAAGCATTACAAAATGACAAAGAAGAACTTTATTGATCTTTGTCAGTAGATGCTTAATTCCCTAAGGAATAAAAAGAGGTAGAAGGTCAAAAAGGTAGTACGTCGAACTCAGCCAGCAGAAGTATGGGTGGCACTGAGTCTGCTTTTAGTCAGCAGGCCCCTATATTCAAAAACCCAAATAGGCGCCCAAAAAACAGCCAGTATCGGTACTTAGCGCGTCAGATTTGCATACAACCTTGGCAATTCTTTGGGTAACTGCGACGGATCTTTAATGACGATAAACCCATTTTTGCCAAATAAGTGCGGTAAATATTCATTTGCATCTTCATCAATGGTCACGCAAAAAGGCTGTAATCCCGCTTGTTTGGCTTCGATGATGGCCATTCTTGTGTCTTCAATGCCGTAACGCCCTTCGTATAAATCGAGGTCGTTTGGCTTGCCATCGGTCACCAGCAGCAACACCTGTTGATGGCTTTTTTCATTTTTTAATATTTTAATGGACTGGCGTATAGCCGCGCCCATTCGGGTGTAATAACCAGGCTTAAGTTGCTGAATTCTGGCCCGTGCGATCTCGCAGTATTTTTCATTAAAGTTTTTAATCATATGAAAGCGCACATGCTGACGCTTTAAAGATGAAAAGCCATAAACGGCAAAGCGATCACCGGTTGAATCTAGCGCCTCACACAGAAGCTGAAGACTCTCCTGGACAACATCAATGACTCTTTGCGAGTTATTAATCCACGCATCGGTTGATAGCGAAATATCTGCCAAAATCAAACAAGACAAATCCCGCATTTGGTGGTTATAAGAACGATAAAAGGATTGCTCTGAACTACTGGTGCCTGCCTGTTTATCCGAGACAAAGTGCAGCCAGCGATCTAAATCTATTTCATCACCATATTGCTGGCGATTTAACCATTGCCTAACAGGCTTTAAACCCGAAAACTGGCGACGCAGTTTTGCCGCGTCTTGTTTTAAGTGTGCAGGCAATTCGCCACTGCTCGTAGGAGTTTCTTGCGAAATCATGGGTTGCAAGCAACAGTAATCTTCTTGGTAGATTTTTTTTCGGTAGTCCCATTCTGGCAGTAATATGCCATCGCCAAGGCGCAGGTCATCATTTTCGAGTGCTGGTAAATCTAAATCGAATTTAATACTGGATGAAGCCGCTTGACGATTTTTAGAAATACTAATGATGTCTAAGTCTTCTGCCACGCTAGCGGCATCTTCTTCGTCGGTATCTTCTCCGGCGCGATCGACGGGTACAAATTCGCTGAAGCTAAACAAATTTTCTAACCTAAAAATCATCAGGCCGTTATTTTTATCGTAACTATCAACCCGCTCACCTTTTTTACGTTTGCCTTTCTTCTTTTTACTGGCACCACCAATGGTACTGTTAAGGTCTTCGGTCGCGGCTTCACTGGATAAACCAGCACGCATGATGTTTGCAGGGTATAACCATAAAGGAATCGGCGCAGGCGCATGGCTTGCTGCGGGCAACACCGCAACACTGCCAGGGTTAAGCAATGCTTGTTGTAAGGCACTTTCTTGTTGCTGCTCTTGTGGCGTTAGGCTACCCATAGCAGGGCGCATTAACATTAATTCTTTCACTAGCTGAAGATAAATTACCTTCATTCCCGGATAAGCGCTCAATACCGCTAACGTGAGTGTTTGATTATCAATAATCCAGTTTGTAAATTGAGCGGTTTGTTGTGATGCAAGGGCGGCTAACCATAAATACAGATATTTGTTTAATTGAACAGACGAAAACAACGCAATATCTTCGGGCAGTTTTAACGACTCGTCATCCATCCAAGCCAGTTCAACCTGTTGATGTGTCCCCGCTATTTTTTGTAATAGCGTTCGGCGCATATAATAATCACGAGGTGAAGCCGCATCGATTCTTAAACCAGCGTCACCGCCCAGTGCGCGAAATAAAACGCCAATCTCAAATCCATGGTCCCTTAAACTCACGGACGCAGCTTTGTTGTCGGTATTGGCTTTGCCAGTAATAAATTGATGCCATTTAAACCCTATGTATTCTTCCATTGCTGTCTCTACCTAGGCTCTTTACCGATACGATTATTTTTATTGCCTACATTGATCATTGGAATTAATGAGCTATGTCGATCGGTTTCCCCTTCACTCCAATTTAATAGGCCTCCCTCAGGGTTGTTTATTTGCACTTGCTGGCACGCGCTGATGCATTGGGCACACTGGGTACAGGTAAATTTAGCACGTTTAAAACTGCGAACCGGCAAGCGCATTGGGCATGCGGTCTCGCAGTCTTTATCACAGCTTTGGCACGCCTTAGCGCGTTCTTTATCAAACTTAACCAACATGGCCTTGCTGTTCATCATCCAGAATAAACTTTGCATCAAACCAAAGGCGCAGCCATATTTACAAAACAAGTGGCGTGCAAAAACAAAATCAATGGTAAAAACAAGGGTGGCGGCAATTAAAAAGATGCTGGGATACAAACCAACATTCAATGTCACTAAATCTTGGTACAAAGGAATTGGGTCTAACAAATAGGATAACAACCCTAACGCCCATAAAAATGCGATGATCATGGAGACTACTACAATGATCAACCAGTCTTTAACGGTATCTGGCTTTTTACTTTTAGAGGTCTCCCAAATGGTGACTCTGCCTGTGCGTTTATCCATTAAGTCATTGATTAGCTCAACCACCGAAAAATGCGGACATAACCAACCACAATAGATCCGCCCCCACTTATAAAAAATAAAGATGCCTGTAGCGATAATTAAAACAAGCGGTAAGATAAAGCGGGTTAAAATCCTTAGGCCTGTGTCAATCGCATCACTGTTTCGAATCCACTCACTGCTCATTTCAAAGGACAGCGCTTGGTTAAATAAAATGAATTGCGTGGTCTCTAAATCAAACCGAAAAATATTAAGGACAGGCGCCAATAAAAAAAGAAGAAAAAATAAAGACCTCACCCCTAAACGGGCAAGTTGAAGTCTGTTTCCAGCCATTTGAAGTACCCACTATGTCAATAGGTTAACCATTGCGGTCAACCTATATTGAGCAAAATTCATTTAGAAGCGCTTCAAGTTAATTCGATTCAAGCCAAGACTTAAATCGAATTAACCACTTACTGAAGCTGTTCACGCTCGACAGCAGGATCTTCATCACCACCTATAAAGAAGCTTGCAATGTAAGCTACTAAGCCAAGCATGAAGACCAAGCCAGATGCCAATCTTAACCAGTAAAATAACGCAAGTTTGTCTTGAGTCACCATAAAGCTAAGCGCATCGCCTGATTCTGGTAAACGCTGCAACCAAACTTGCAACACACCGGCGCCGGTTAAGAACAAGGTAATAAATACCATAGATACCGTCATTAACCAGAAGCTCCACATTTCAACCACTTGCGCCTTAAGGTTGTTGCCGTTTGGACGACCACGCATAATCGGCATCGCATAAGAAATCAACGTTATGACGATCATGACGTAAGCACCATAAAAGGCCATATGTCCGTGGGCGGCGGTTATCTGTGAGCCGTGAGTGTAATAGTTAACTGGGGCCAGTGTGTGTAAGAAGCCCCACACACCCGCACCCAAGAATGCCATGACCGCACAACCCAATGCCCAAAGTGTTGCTGCGCGATTTGGATGTTCACGGCGACGACGGTTCACCATGTTGAAAGCAAATAATGTCATCATGAAAAATGGTAACGGTTCGATTGCTGAGAAGAGTGAACCTAACCATAACCAGTATTCAGGTGCGCCTATCCAAAAGAAATGGTGACCTGTGCCGAGTATTCCCGAAATCAGCGCCATGGCAATGATCACGTACAGCCATTTTTCAATCACTTCACGGTCCACACCCGTCACTTTAATTAATACAAATGCCAAGATAGACGCCATGATTAATTCCCACGTGCCTTCTACCCATAAGTGAACCACAAACCACCAGAAGTATTTATCTAGCGCTAGGTTTTCAGGGTTATAAAACGAAAACAAAAACATCAAGGCCAAGCCCAGTAAACCGGTTAATAACACAAGATTAATAACGGTTTTACGGCCTTTAAGAACGGTCATACCGATGTTATATAAAAAGCCTAGCGCAACAATAACAACGCCTACTTTTGTCAGAGTGGGCATTTCTAAAAATTCTCGCCCCATGGTGGGCAATAAATCATTGCCGGTTATTTCAGCCAATGTCGCATACGGCACAGACAGATAACCGATTATGGTTAAGGTACCCGCTGCGGCAAATATCCAGAATAACGCCAAGGCCAATTTAGGGCTGTGTAATTCTGTTTCTGCTTCTTCCGGAATCAGGTAATAAGCTGAGCCCATAAACCCAAACAACAACCAAACAATCAATAAGTTTGTATGCACCATACGTGCAACGTTGAATGGAATTTCAGGGAATAAGAAATCACCAATGACATATTGGGTTCCGAGTATTAATCCAAATAATATTTGGCCCACAAACAAGATGAGGGCAAAAACAAAATAATATTTCGAGACGGCTTGTGACTCATATTTCATAGTAATCTCCTTATCCTTCTATGTTTGGTGGCCAGTTATTGGTATTGATCTTAGAGGCGTATTCTAAAAACTCGGCCAGAGCATCTAGGTCTTCATCACTAAGATTAAATTGAGGCATCGCTCGTCTGCCTTCAACACCCAACGGCTGCGCTTTCATCCAAGCACTAAAGAACAATTTAAAACCCTGCTCCCCACCACGACGCTGATACACATTGCCCAGCTCAGGCGCAAAGTAAGCACCTTCACCCAGTAGTGAGTGACAACCAATACAGTTATTGTCTTCCCACAGTTTTTTACCGTGAGCGACCGTTTCGGTTAAATTTTCACGGTTATCTCGTTCGGGCATTGTCCGTACGGTATCCACTGTCAGACCTATGAAAACAAGGATGAAAAAAAGGCTTCCACCCATGTACATATTCCTGGCCATGCTTTTAGTAAAACGTTCAGCCATGGCAACTCCCTCCTTTTTAATTTTAATAACTGGCGAACCATACTATGGGCATAACGGCACATAGTGATTCATATCAATTTACCGTTATTAACCCGAGCGCTACGCTCGGAAATAACCACAAAGGGGTAGATAAAATAAGCGAAAAATGAATACCCTTATTTTTAAAAGGGCTTATTTGAAGGGATATATGATCAAAACAAGAATTAAAAAAGTTTAAAGATAGGTAGGCGATCCGCCATTGCACGAGCTAGATTCAACATACCCCACATAACAAATACCGTGTGCATCATAATGAAATATACAATAATAATCGGCCAAGCTTGCGCGCCCACACCCACCATAAAATACAAAAATAGGCAGCCACCAAATACACAACTCCCCCCCACAATAGACAACCAAAACGCAGCGCGGGAATGTGCCATGGTCAGTTGCAATGGTTCGATATTATTTTCAGCTGTCTTCTGTTCAATGGCGCTATCGGGATATGTTAACTGAACATCGACCGAGTCTTTGTACTGTAAACTAATCACTCGACCGCCTTGAACCACATATTTAAAATAGGCATAACTAACCATAAAAAAAGCAATGCCCGGCAGTATCAATAAATTTGCCAAATACCAACCTTGAATGAACACCGCTCGTGTCATGACTTGATTACCTTCTTGATTTACTGGCACTCATCAGCATGAGCTTAATCGTTCAATGCATATTAATGAATACAGGCATCAATCACTGTTTTTAAAGCCGCAACGGTTGCTTCGTCATCTGACAATGGCTCTGCCATTGTGGCATAACAAGCCTGTTTAACGTCGATACCACTGCCCACCAATTTTGCCGCATAAATTAATAAGCGTGTAGAAGCGGCTTCTTCTAAATCGTGATCTTTTAAATTACGCAGCGCGTTGCCGAGCTTAACCAATTGCTGCGCTAACGCATCACTGGCACCGCATTCACGGGCCACAATGCGTGCTTCAACCTCAGGAGTTGGGTAATCAAATTTCATCGCCACAAAACGCTGGCGAGTACTTGGCTTTAAGCCTTTGATTAAGTTTTGGTAACCCGGGTTATACGACACCACCAACATAAATCCTGGTGCCGCTTCTAAATATTCACCGGTTCGTTCAATGGGTAAAACCCGACGATCATCTGCCAAAGGATGCAATACAACCGTGGTGTCTTTACGGGCTTCAACCACTTCATCTAAATAACAAATACCACCTTCACGCACCGCCCTTGTTAATGGGCCGTCTTGCCAATAAGTACCCTCTGGGCCAATAAGGTGTCGCCCCACAAGATCGGCAGCGGTTAAATCATCGTGACACGATACCGTATAAAGAGGCCGATTTAAGCGCTCGGCCATGGCCGCGATAAACCGCGTTTTACCACACCCTGTTGGGCCTTTAATTAATACCGGCAGCTGATTTTGGTAAGCATGAGTAAACAGCTCAATTTCATTATTTTGAGCTTCATAATATAAACCATCACCCCTATCTAAATCGGTTGTTTCTGCGACTACTTGGTTGTTTACAATTTCTACCGTCATTCGGACTCCGTGTGCTATCTCGTCTAAACCGAGCTACAGGCTAATGGCAATATAATATGCCTAAACCATTGGTAATGGTTGATTAGCATCAGGTTTTGCATAGCCAGTGCATTAACGGGTTAAAAATTATGGCAAACTTTCATTACCCACATTTAGACAACACTTACAACGGAAGCCCGTCATGAGCACGATCAGTGACCCAACAAAGCATCAAACTCGGTTATGCAATAACTGCCACGCCAGTATTCATATCGATAGCACGTTATGCCCACAATGTGGCATGGCCTGCGCCCCCGCGCGCGATGGCAAAAGAACATGGAAAGGCATCAGCTTTCCTGTGTTTGTCATTTTAGTCTCCATTTTTTGTGCGGCGATGATACTTTGGCTTCCGCGGTAGATTTGGGGTTTTACAATAGTGGGGGTTTAGGGGTTGAAAAAAGAACAAATCTCAAAGGGGGATTAAGCGTTTATATATTATTGCTGTGAAGTTTAATATTCGTTTTAGTCGTAAGCAAAGGAAGACGCCATGAACAAACAAAATTCAGCACACTTCAATGATTCTGGTGATAGGTCCCACTATTAATACATTCCTTTTTCCGAATTTAACCATCAATAGTTTTTAATGCATTTGGCACATTAATCCACTCCCCAGACGATTGATCTTCTTTAATAATGCCACTTAGTAAATCGATTGATATGACTGCATTTTCTTTGCTGTAGTACGATTCAGGGACATACATATCATCTGCTATTTTCGTATTGACTGGGCAGATATTATGGGCGAGCGATAAACTTGGGGCTACAAATAGATATATTAGGAAATATTTAATCATTGTTAAATTCTCGGAAAATAGCGCCCAAAGCAGCGGTTTATCCGCTGCCTTTTTTGTTATGTTTCATGGCTGCACCGGATTAATAATTAAGCTAGCAGTTGCAACACCAACACTGGCGGTATTAGCCAACATAAACCAAAGAAACATTCTGCTTTTAAATAAAAAACTAAACTTAAAGATCTTTTTATAAACTAAGCCTTCAAGTGCAACATTAACAGCGCAGGCAATAAGAAATGTTGCGCACCAAGTGACCGGGTTAAAAGTACCCATTTTAAGAACATGATAGAACAACAAGCCAGGAAACACTTCCCAAGCTATGCCTGCCAATGGGATGAGTAGTATTCCAAGAATTGCAGAGGCCACATTAGCGGTAATTGTTGCGAGGAGAGCTTTTTGAGGCGTGACCTGAAACAACTTTCGAACAAATAAATACTCGACTAGTAGGCCAACTGAAATTGCCCACCACGAGAATAATCGAGTTTCTAGATACAGCGCTGGCCATACAACATTTGCATGTACCACTACCGGAAACATTAATAACATCCATATTGTAATTCTACGCACTAACTTCCCTCTGAAACATAACGCTTAGCATTTGCAAAAGCATAAAACCCATCCAACACTCGGTTTTTACTCTCTCTAATTCAGATAAAAACTTAATTCAGGTATTACAGTCACCAATCAATTTTTAATTCCATTATTATGTGTGTCTGATTTATTTTTATTTATTTCCTCTGATTTATTTCCGCTTGCTGGCGATACTGGCTGGCTTTGTTATAGAGTGCATTTTCGAGCTACACCAATATGTTCTTTAAATACTTCATAATCCTTGGAATTGATCACTTCGATGTAGGTCTGATTATTTTTTCCAGTATCGACAATAGTTACAATTCCTTTATCAAATTCGAGCTCTAAGAGCTTACCTCCATGGTGCAAGGGATCTGCTGTTAAATTGCACTTATTCATCCAAGAGTCAAAACCCTTATTGGGTAAATTGAACTTTACGCAATAGGCGACAGCATCACCGTCGATACTTATATTTTCGGCTGAAGTTGGTAGCTCGACTTTATAATTAGCCCCGTCAAATTCAATGCAATCTTTTGAGAATGATGGGGCAGAAAATATAAGGAGTAAAGTAAGTGTTATCGGTTTCATCTACAGTGATCTATAACGCTCGCAAGCACAGGCGAGCGACGAAGGAGCGAGTCCAGCACAGCTTGCTGTGCGATTGTGCCTTGCTTTGTTATACGGTTTTCCTAGCATTGTTTGCTGACCTTGATCTTTACTAGCTGTTTATTCTGTAATTTCCAGCCATTGCAGCCTTTACCATTCTTAATAAAAATTGAGTTGGATTTGAACCCAACGGACTCCATTGGTTGAATGATATTAAATGCATTGGATATGACACAGTTTTTTGGTGAGTCAAAAAATAGAACAGCACTACAACCAATTGAGCCGCAACTATCAGATGCAGTAACCGCAACGATTTTAATGTTACTGCTAGCTGCTTCCCAAATAATCGGTGATGGTTTGATCGTCGTTAGACCTTGGCTATAAATATTATTCGAGTCTTTCAGAATCCCTTCAATATTTTTCTTGGCTTGATCGCAAGATATTGAGTCAAAATCACTAAGTACAGTTGATTTCACCCAGTCAATTTCATTGCCATAAGACAATGGTGCCATAAAAAGTAATAGGATTAGAATTCTAGCCATTTTAATTTCCGTATAACGCTTTTGTTGTGGGGCGGTGAAACGTAGCGAGGAACGAGCGTAGTTTTAACCGTCCCAGCACCGTAGGTGCGTTCACCAACTGATTGTTATACGTGATGGTAACCATCACTTTACTGGTTTAGTTCCAATTGTTGGAGAATACATATCTTTAGGGTGCTTTATATGACCATAAATTAAAAACGGAACTAGTCCAGTTAAAGCTACAGTATAGTGAACCCAAGTTTTCGGTTCAGTAAACTCTAAGAATATCCACACCAAGAAAAAATACCCCATAAAGATAGCGAAAAAAACTTTGGATGAGTCACTAGACAATACCCACTCTTCATTCATAGGTGTATCTTGGATATTCTTTCCACACTTAGGACAGAGAAAACCAATTTTATAGCCTTCCTTGTACCCATCAATAGCCTCGATGGCAGGAAATTCTTCTTTACAGTAGCAGCATTGATAATTCATAAGACCGTATAACGAGACTGTAGAAAAACTACCAGCCATAATCTTTTCCAAAAAATAGGATGAAAATCACCCTAAAAATACGCCTCAGTTTAAAATCTATATAGGTTTTACCATTAAACTTCTTTGAAATTTAACGTAGAGCGCGTTTTATATTTTACGTTGAGGTTTTTCTACAGTCTCAACGCCTGCCAGCAAGAGCGAGTTTACGAGTCCAGCCAGCTTGCTGGCGAATTGGCTGGCTTTGTTATTCGGTTTTTAATTTAAAGCGTTTCCATGAAGCTGATTTTGAACCTTACAAGTCCATTTTCATCATATTCAGCTGTCACAGCTGTTGTTGCATCACTATAGAAATACTCACATGTTGGTGGGCGAGTACTCTTAGACCAGCGTAACTGCTTAACTATTTGCTCATGACTTAGTTTATTTTGATACTGAAAAATAATCTCTCCTTCTGCGTCACTAATTCCTAGGGATTCAGATACAAACTCTTTTGTAGAGCCAATTTTAATTCCTGATTTTGTAATGAACCTATCTGGAGTGATGTTGGTTTGGATACAATGCTTTGGAAGATTGTTTTCTTTAACCTTTAAAATTTCAAACGCATTTAGATCCCATGCCGTATATTTATAAAATATTAGTGCGGACGATTTATCTTCTGATAAGAAGCATGCGTAGTCAGAGCAAGATGCACAACTCGGACGATCGTTAGATATCACTGGCTTTGGAAATGGAGCATCAATATCTGCCATGCTATTTGTAGGAATATTAAGACCCATTATGGTTAAGTTTGAGGTGTCAACTTTTCCATTTGGCGATTGCGAATAGCGCGAGACCTTAGTCTTCGGCTCATTGCTACAGTCTGGTGCTGGCCATTGCTTTAATTCTAAAGAAAAAGCAGGAAAGGAAAATAAGAGTAAATATATGATTCTTAACATTTGGATTCTTCTAATTTATTCCGAATAACGCCCCTATTCAGCGGCGAGGGGCCTTTTCCGAGTCCGCTGCAATGGTTTGTTAAGTGCCTTGATTTATGGGGTTGTCTTGATAGTAATGGGAATTCATCTTCATTGAAATGTTAAACAATGTCGAAATCGAACGCCCCCCATCAACTGAAATTTCTTTCAGCCCAACAATACAAATACCGGCAATAGCCGGATATGATTTTCCTTTAGCTCTAAGCACTTTACCGACTATAGTTTCAAAATCTTCTAAGAAACCTTCATTTAAACTGGTAGTTCCAATTACAAGAACACCTGGTTTACCTACATCAATTTGTCCTCTCGAATTTGACAAGCACTTCTCAACTACTTTTTTCATTTTCCCTGTTTTAAGGTCAGTATTAGTCCACTCTAAAGCTTCAGGACCTTTTACCTCAAGAAATAATTTTTCACTCCCTGAGATTCTTAGATACAAATCAGCAGCACGCTTCCCATCTTCTTCACCTGCAATGTTAATCGCAATTCGATTTCCAGCATCTTTAAGGTAACTAGCAACAATCAGCTGCATTAGGGAATGATAAAAATATGCACAGATTTCAGTTGCTAAAATAGGAAAATGAACGTGATCTTTCCAGCGTGCCAGAACATCTCGATACCCTTGTAAAAATCCGAGCGCCACAAGTGTTTGCTTGCTCATTATAAGCTCTTTATTCTCAAGCTGCTTTTTAAGAAGTTCAATCGACCATGCCAATGGGTTTTCTCTAAAATAATCGCTTCTATGATTAATTGAACGCTGAGCTGATTCGATGTATTTGTTGAAGCGACCACCGGAAAGAAGGTTTAATTCATCAGCTAATTTAGTCAAATTTTCATGGGTTAGCTCAAAATTACTGCCCGTAATTTTTTTCGGTGCTGTTAATTTTTCTGATTTTTCGAGCTCTTGAGAACAAGTCATCACAACATCTTTTCTATTGACAACTGAAGAACCAATTAAATATCTCCCTTTACTGCCGAGGGAAACCGGCATTTGAGGAAAAACTTCACCTTCAGGCAAAGTGGGTGTCATTGTTACGTGTTGGCATTTAAAACACTCCAATCCGATACCAACAAAGCATTCTTGTAAATAGTTTTCTACCAGCACGGTGTCATTACAACCTTCACACATAAGAGGCGGAAATTTTTCTCCTTCTCGAATTACGATTGGTGCCTCAGAGCCCTGCACTAGTATAGGCCGTTCATCGATGATTTCTGTCATACAACAATCCTTAGTGAAAGTGGCAGAGCAATACACTTGGCACTTAACATTTTAATCATGCGCACGCTCGTTTTTGCATTTCCCAGAACCCCCTAAAATCACAAATAAATCCTTTTAAAATAAGAAGTTATAAGCTTTTAGGCATTTACCCCACCTGTAAAAACGCGCGTGCAGCTTTTCATCGAAATAACGGGGTCTTGTTATTTCGGTTATAGTTTTTATAAGCTTTTGATTTTGCAGAGCCAGTAAAAGCGTGCCAAATTCTCATACAAAAACGAGCTAAGCACCCAAAAATACCCCTACTTCATCAAATCAACTGTCTGTATGTGCATGGCATCTACTGCGGATAGTTTTTAACAAAGAACACCCCAAGAGGCTACTAACTAAGTCGCCCATCATTAAAAGCAGGGAGAAGGGACATAAACAAACATTCTATTCAAACAAAATAGAAATTAACCAAGACATTCATATAAAGTAAACATGCCTAGTTCGCTCTCATACCATAATCTGTAATTGTATTTATTCGACCTTTTTACCACCTAAATTTTTTTGATTATAGTGGTGCACTTACTGCTTAAATCTGATCTATTTATTACTGCGCAACCAAATAGCTTTGTTCTTTATCAAAGCACCACGGTGTGGTGAGATCAAAACGTGCATCGCTAAAATTGACTTGATATTGACTGTGCAGAGCTTGGTCTTTTAAAAACACCAATACTTGAAATGAGTCTGAACTTGCAATGCCGCTGCCGGCAATATCCATAACATTAAGGCCGGTAATCAGAGCCGCTTTTGCGTCTGTGGTGTACGGCGTGAGAATGCACACGCTGTCCCAATCCCCAGTAACTTGCTGCGCTAAATCCACGTGCCCGTTTTCTACGGTAAGCACTAAGGGTGGTAACGACTGCGAACAGCCTGTTAATAAGAGGGCCAATAAGCTGATGCGTTTAATCATAACTCGCCTTATATAAACAAAAGAATGGGTGGGTCGGGGGCTTACTGCTAAAACCCATGTTTTCTTTGCTTTATACCGTGAATTCCCCGTTATGCCTATATTTTGTAGGGCTATAGCGCCGTAACACCCGTGTCGTCGCTATACTACCGACCCTTTTCCTTTGCTATACTCCACCTCACTTTATTTGTTAGCCAGCCTTTTTTAAGAGAGCAAACATGCCTGAATATCGCAGCAAGACCTCAACCGCAGGCCGTAATATGGCCGGAGCACGTGCACTATGGCGCGCAACGGGCATGAAAGACGATGATTTTTCTAAGCCAATCATCGCTGTTGCCAACAGCTTTACCCAGTTTGTACCGGGCCACGTGCACCTTAAAGACATGGGCCAATTGGTGGCACGTGAAATTGAGAAAGCCGGCGGCGTTGCTAAAGAATTCAATACTATTGCGGTGGATGACGGTATCGCTATGGGTCACGACGGCATGCTGTACAGCTTGCCTAGCCGTGAGCTAATTGCTGATTCGGTTGAATACATGGTCAATGCTCACTGTGCTGATGCCATTGTGTGTATTTCTAACTGCGACAAAATCACGCCGGGGATGTTGCTTGCGTCGTTGCGTTTGAATATTCCGGTTATCTTTGTTTCTGGCGGCCCGATGGAAGCCGGTAAAACTAAGCTTTCTGAGCACAAGCTTGATTTGGTTGATGCTATGGTAATCGCCGCTGACGACACGGCTAGCGATGAAAAAGTAGCCGAATACGAACGCAGTGCTTGCCCTACTTGCGGCTCTTGCTCTGGCATGTTCACCGCAAACTCTATGAACTGCTTGATGGAAGCGCTCGGTTTAGCACTACCAGGTAACGGTTCTGTATTGGCGACTCACAGTGACCGCGAGCAGCTTTTCTTAGAAGCGGGCCGTACCATTGTTAAGAACGCTAAAAAATATTACGAAGAAGATGACGAATCTGTATTGCCACGCTCTATCGCTAACTTTAAAGCGTTCGAAAATGCTATGTCGTTAGACATCGTTATGGGTGGCTCTACCAATACCATTCTTCACCTTTTAGGCGCAGCCCAAGAAGCGGAATTAGATTTCGACTTGAAAGACATCGACCGCCTTTCTCGCGTGGTGCCACAGCTTTGTAAAGTGGCCCCTAACTCACCGCTTTACCACATGGAAGACGTACACCGCGCAGGTGGCATCATGGGTATTTTGGGTGAGATTGATCGCGCTGGTTTATTACACGCTGAGCTACCAACGGTTCACAGTGCCACTATGAAAGAAGCGCTCGATAAGTGGGACATCATGCGTAACCCAAGTGATGAAGTGATGAAGTTTTATCGCGCAGGCCCAGCCGGTATTCCAACACAAACCGCTTTTAGCCAAAGCACGCGCTACCCAACAGTAGACGGCGATCGTGAAAACGGTTGTATCCGTAACCTTGAGAACGCTTACTCACTTGAAGGTGGCTTAGCTGTTTTATACGGTAACATTGCACTAGATGGCTGTGTGGTTAAAACCGCTGGCGTTGACGAAAGCATTCATGTTTTCCAAGGTAAGGCGCGGATTTTTGAAAGCCAAGACGATTCTGTAAAAGCCATTTTAGCCGATGAAGTAAGTGCGGGTGATGTTGTCATCATTCGTTACGAAGGCCCTAAAGGCGGCCCGGGCATGCAAGAAATGCTTTACCCAACGTCTTACCTTAAATCGAAAGGTTTAGGTAAAGCGTGTGCGCTGCTAACCGACGGTCGTTTCTCTGGTGGTACCTCTGGTTTATCTATTGGTCACTGCTCACCTGAAGCGGCGTCTGGTGGTGCCATTGGTCTATTAGAAGAAGGCGATATCATCAAAATTGATATTCCTAACCGCTCTATTAATGTTGACCTAACCGACGAGCAACTGGCAGCACGTCGCACTGTGCAAGATAAAAAAGGTTGGAAGCCTGCACTACCACGCTCACGTAAAGTCAGCCGCGCATTAAAAGTGTATGCGAAGTTTGCGACCAGTGCCGATAAAGGTGCGGTACGTGATAATGCGTTGATTGATGCTGAGTAAAAACTCTTGCTAGCTAACGAATCTAGCATTTTGTAAATCGCCATTCTGGCGATTTACTTTTTCATATATACAAAATTTAAAGACTACAATCTAACAAGGATGTAAATGTGCGATTTCGCTACATATTTATTACTATATTAACCACTCTGTTGTTTACTCATGTATCTCATTCGGTATTGCTTGATTATAAAAGCAATAATGGTGTTGTATATTTTTTAAATGAAACTCCAAATAACGTTATAAGATACGATACGTTATCGCAATCGTTCTTAGATGAAATTAACCTGCCAAAGACGCCAAGTGCATTCACCATAGACGGTGATAACATATACATCGCCTATAGCCGAGAGCTTAAAAAAATATCACTTACTGATAATTCCAGTGAATTCATAAGGAATACCAGCACCAATATTAAAGAAATTTTCACTTTATCTAACTTTATTTATGTTGTAGAAACTAACGGAAATATACAGGTCATAAATAAGTTAGATTATTCATTAGTGCAAAATTATGACTCGCATTCCTCTGGACAAAGTTACATTGCTATTGAGCAAGATAACTCGTACTTTTTTAGGACCACAGGTTCCTCCCCATCAGATATACGAAAAGCAATAATAAACAACACAGGCGCTGTTAAAGTAGAAACAGATAGCCCATATCATGGCGACTACCCTTCGGCATCTAAGCTTTATGTAAATGGCAGTAGCAATAAGATTTATGATAATGCAGGCATTGTTTATTTTATTGCAGATATGTCATATGCAGGAAGCTTGGCGGGTTCTGTAGATTTATTAACATTTAGCAATGATAGTGCGATTGCAGCAAGAGGGAATAAGCTTTTCCTATTCAATCCTAGTTTACTAGAAGCTGGAGAAATCACCCTTCCAAATACACCTATTTATTTAGAAGCGGATAGCGACAATATATTTTCATTTTATTTAGATCAGCTTGCTATCAAGGTCACTATCAGCAGCCTGAATGACTTTAATTTACCCTCGCTAGGGGATACCGTTGACCCGACTACAGTAGAGTTTGTACCTGAAAGTATTGAATCCGATAATACCGATATACTGTATTTTTTAGATCGAGAAACACTAAGTGTTTTCCGCTGGTCGTTAGCAGCCGATAAGTACATAGCAACTTGGCCCCTGCTTAGTCCACCAACTTGGATGAGCTACTCAGCTGAGCACACACGAATCTATCTAGGTTATCCATCAGGTAAAATCACCTATTTCGACACAACAGCCCAAACACCAACAGAAACACATTTCACTAACCTTGCACTGCCAGTGAAGGGATTACTTGCCGTCGAAGATTATTTATTTGCAGCAGATAACTCTGGCAGCTTGAATACTCACTACATAATAGACATACATGGCGCTACAGTAAGCACCGAAGATTGGCGAAATATTTCAAGTCAATATGCTTATAGCCCCCTAAATAACCGGATCTATCACCACCGAGATGGAACTAGCCCCAACGACATTGAGTGGTTAAACTTTGATAAGAACACAGGAGTTTTGGGCTCAAAAGGTAATTCTCCTTATCATGGCAATACTCTTATTACTAAGTTACCACTAAGAATAAATAGAATCGGTGACTTAATAGTGAATGGTGCAGGCCAATTAATTGATTCAGATTCACTGAACATCCAAAATAATCTTTCGAATAATATTAAAGATGCCGCTTGGTTTGAAAATAATATATTAATTACATTAAATGACGATGGCTCTAAATTACAGTTTTGGAATAACAACTACTCACTAGATTCTGAGTACACAATACAGCCCTCCGCATACTCTAGAGTACTAAACATCGCAGGCGACTTAGCCATTGTTACAGAACTAAATGGTAGACCATCTGCTTATCTATATGACTTAGACAGCCTACCTGATAGTGATGAAGACGGTACTCACGATCTTAAAGATAATTGCATCCGTGAAAAAAATGCTGATCAAGCTAATCATGATGCAGATGCTTATGGCGATCTTTGTGATGAAGATGATGATAATGATGGATTGTCGGATTTAATTGAAATTGAACTTGGTTTGAACCCAAAGGATGCACTGGATGCAGATTCAGACTTAGATAATGATGGTTTCTCAAACCGAATAGAGAGCATCCTTCTATCGGATATTAATGATGCAAATTCAATCCCCGAGCTTATTACTGAGTTTAACGAAGGTTTTGAGAGTGGCTGGCCTTCAATGGTATCAAATGCGATTAATCTTGGCTGGGCACTCTCAAGCGATGCCTATCAGGGCAATGCTGCAATCATGTCCTCTGTTATATCTGATGGTGAAAGGACTTCTGATTTCCACCTATATAGTTATTTTGATGCAGGCTCATTATCCTTTAACTTTAAATCTCAAGGCACACGCTATTATTACTACAATATGAACATTGAAGTTGATGGTATTGAAATAAAATCTGTTTCCGCTAGTCGTGATGGCACATGGGGGACTGAATCATTTTTGCTTACGAAGGGCGTACATAAAATAACATTCAAGGTTAAACTTAGAAGTAATGACAACACAATACATCCAACAAAATTTTGGATTGACAATTTAGCCTTTTCACCTGACTCAGATGGCGATGGCATTGGTGACAATCTCGACAATTGCCCTAATATTTCAAACAAATGGCAAAATGATTCAGATGACGATGGTAAAGGTAATGAATGCGATAATACCCCTTGGGGGCAAGATCGCGATAACGATGATGTCTCTGATTACAGCGATAACTGCCCTGACACTTATAACCCTGATCAAGCCGACTTAGATACTGACAGTCTTGGTGATGCATGCGATACAACAGATGATCGCCCAAAAGATTCAGACAGCGATGGTATTAATGACAACAACGACAATTGCCCTAATACCTACAATCCTGATCAAGCCAACCTAGACAATGATGACTATGGCGATGCATGTGATCTAACTGATGACCGCCCAAAAGATTCAGATAGTGATGGCGTTTATGATAATTACGACAACTGCCCGCAAACCCACAACCCTCTTCAGGGCGATCTAGACAAAGACGCCCGAGGTGATGCATGCGACCCTGATATTGATGGCGATGGCATCCTTAATACAGTAGAGGAACAATATAGCGCGCTCGATCCATACAACCCTAAAGATGCACATGCCGATTATGATAACGACGGTGCATCTAACGGCTGGGAAGTCCTACAAGGAAACTCGCCAGATGAGGTAAATGAATACAAAAAGTTTAATCTTTTGGAATACTTCCCTCTAGGCAATATAGAGCGTACCTATGGTACTGGCGAAAATGCAATTACTTTAAAAATCACACCGACTGACATTGATGAAGAATTTCTATTAGATTTTAACGGTGAATATAACATCACATTACGCCGACAAGCTGATGGTATTTATTACATTAAGAACGATAATCCAAATTATAAGCAAACAATCATCTGTGAAGATTACTTATTTCTGCCTGCCACTATGACTATTGGAGAAACCATTAACACTAACGGTACTTGTACATTTTATAACAATGGAGAGAAGTTAGAGAGCATGCCTGTTGGAGGACTTTTTCAAATACTTGGAGAGTCAACATTTGAATGGGAAGGTAAAACACACCCTACATTAATATTTAATGATTTTACAGGTGGCAGCTATGAACTAGCTAAAGATATTGGAGATATCGCTTTAGGGGAGAATATTCTTAATACATTAAACACTTATAGTCTGGATAATGAATACGAGGGAAAAGCTAAATCTAACTCGAATGAGTCAAAAAGCAGTAAGTCTAGCGCCCTAGGTAGCTTTGATATAAGATTTTTATTACTTATTATTATGCTGGTATTAATTAGATTCAACGTACCATCGTTGAAAAAGGCGCATTAAATATTTAATTAAATGAGCTTAGAAGAAGAGTAAAAATAAACCGCTTGCACTTTAATAGTACAAGCGGTTTTTTTGTTGATGGATATCAGATAACTATACCCCTTTATTAACCATTGCCGCTCTATTACACCCCTAAATATCACGTCAAGAAAAAGAACTGTTTTTGCATATTTTTACTCGCCCTTATAACCAAATATTTAACATAAAAACATAAATAGAGCACCTTTATATTTCATGCCATTTTTTTGAGATTGTTTACGAATAAAGGCGTCTTTTATTGCCAACTTACAAGCCGCTGTGACGCCGATCTCGATTTATTAATCTGATCAAAGATAGAATGGGCAACATTTTTACTCTATGGATCGGCGCAATGAAAATACTACTTTTCCAGTTCAAATTATTGGTATTCAGTTTTTTGATCTTCTTAGGAGGCTGCGGCAGTTCGTCAGATACCGAAAGCAATAATGACGATAACGTTATTGACGAGCAATTTGATGACGAAAAAGAAGACATTAACCCCGTTATAACACCCGATCCTATTTCCACACCTGACCCAGATACAACACCATCACCTGACCCTGACCCGATACCTGAAACTGTTGCAGTCGCAAAGGTAACGTCTATCTTTGTACCAAAAAGCGCCGATATTCAAGCCGGTCAAGTGGTGTCTATTTCATTTGAATGTGCCACCTGTGATTTAAGCCAAACAAAAGTGGAGTGGTTTTTAGATAACGAGACAAATCCGGTGGCCAATAGTGATGAATTTATACCCAATGCCAGTAATGTAGATAAAGAATTCAAGGTGGTGGTGACACCAATCAACTCTTTAGGTGAAGCAGGTGACGTAGAATTTATTCGTTTTAAAAAAAATAAGTTTGTCGATATTTTTAGCAACCAAAAGGCATTCGCAGGTTTGACCAGAGACGGCCATGTTTACACTTGGGGGCAAGCCGATTGTGGCGGTGAAAGTTACAGCTTAGATTTAACCAATGTCACACAGGTATATGCATTTGACTGTTCGTTTGTCGCGGTAAAAACCGACGGCACAATCATAACGTGGGGCCAGCACGGCGTTGTCTACCCAACACCTACCCAAAATGTGATTGATGTCGTAATGATGTCTAATGACATTATAACGCCTCCTATGTACGTGGCGCTTACTAGTGATGGCAAACTCGCCCAGTGGGGCGGCTTTACTAGCCAGTACTTTCCTAACACTGTTGAAAATGTCGTTAAGATTAAAAGTAATAACGAAACTGTTGGCGCATTAACCGCTGACGGTAAGCTCCATGTGATCGCTAAACTTTATACACAATTACCTGACGACGCTGTTAAAGCCAAGTTAACGAATATCAAAGATTTCCAAATTACACTTGGCTCTTACGCAGCACTTACCAATGATGGTGAGGTTATTGGTTGGGGAAACACCGGAGGGTCTTATCAAGCAATCGAGTCAGTTGAGGCTAGTTTTGATAATGTAAAAGCCCTTTATGCCAACCCCTATTCAATTGTGGCACTTAACGCAGACAACAGCATTGTAACTTGGGGCTCTTACGGTTCTCGAGACTTGAGTACACTCGATTTTAGCAACGTAAAAAGCGTACATACAGGGCAATATAGCATTGGCGCGTTGAAATATGATGGCACCGCTGTGATATGGCAAACGGGCAGTTCGCTGTTTCCTAACACTATTTCGCATGCTTATTATAGCGATGTAAAATCCATTATTGGCGACTTCCAATTAGGCGTGCAATATAACGATAATGAATTTGAACCTTTTAACTCCGGTGACTTTTCTGATCTTGATTTATCGGGCACATCCACGTTTGTATCCAACCAATACAGTCACGTTGCCCTTACTAATAACAACACGATTGTCTGGGGCAACCAAGGGATGGGTGGCTTAACGGGTTATGCGGACACAAAAAATTTAACTAAAGTTGTGGCATCAGACACTGCTTTTTCAGCCATAAACGCGGACGGTTCTATTGTAAGCTGGGGATTTAAAACCGCATCGAAACACGAACAAGATATTACCCTAAAAAACGCGCAATACATTGTCACAGCAGGCAGTACCTATGCTGCCCTTAACGATGAAGGTGGTGTGCAAACGTGGGGCACACCCCTTAACGGTGGCTACATTCCTGAAGACATTCGCGCCAGCATATCATCAGGCGTAACCTCTGTTCGCTCAACAGGTTGTTCGATATTGGCAATTAAAGATGATCAATCTGTGGTGACCTGGGGCGGACTTAGCAATTCTATTGACGGTATTGATGTTCCTGACAGCTTATGTGGTTTAGGTGCTGATGAATTAAATTTAAGTAACGTAAAAGACGCTACTGGTAGCGCTCAAGCTTACGCATTATTAAAAAATGACGGTACCGTTTCACTCGCTGGCGCTTACCTCACTGCCGACGATAAAATCGCTGTAGCCGCTTTAACCGGTGTAAAAAAAGTAATTGCTATGGATTTTGGGTTTGCTTTTTTAACCGATCAAGCAACAGCCACTTCCATATATTCTGGAAGAACCCCTATAACCGTAGAGAATGTGGCGGATATTATATTAAACCAAGATAAGAACATCGTACTGATTCTTAAAAATGATGGCACTCTTACTCCTCACGGTAAAAATAGAGACAGTTACTTTAATAGCGTAAAAGACGACCTTATTGATATTAAAAAAATTCTGACAAGCGCGATAGGTTTAACAGGAATCAAAGAAAATGGTGATGCTGTATATTGGCATTTTTCCTCAACTACAACCTCAGCAATAACCGTTGGTGATTTATTTAATGCACCCCATATCAGCGGCGGCGGTAATATTTTTATTGCCAAGCTTAGCAACGATGAGATTCATACTTGGGGAGTAGCAGGGAGCTCATCGCCTATCATGCCTGAAGGAGAGATTGTGTCCTTTTACGGCAATGATAGAGGCATGCTGTACTACCTGCCTAACGATGAAGTCGCCTTTGCTGACCAAATCTATATGAGTAGGGTAAACAATGTAGAAAAGGTTCTGCCCGTCGGAACACATTACTTATCGGAAGGTGGTGGTTTTTATGTATTGCAAAAAGACGGCAATATAGTGGCAATGAGATCCGCCATTGCATTACTTGATTACCCTAAAACCTTATTACTCGACTCATCTTTATAAAAAAATCTTTATTTACTAACAAAAAAGCAGCTCATTATGAGCTGCTTTTTTGTTTCTATAAAACATACGTATTAACGTAACCCCATACAGTTTGCATAGTAGGTCACGGTTGCAGGCCAATCTGAAAACACACCAATCACGCCCACGTCTTTTGCTAATACATCCAGTACTTCATATACATCACCATCGGTATGGATAACATCTTCGCCGCCTAAATCACCATTCAGGCTTTGGTAATACCAGCCGCCATTATCTTGTAATAAGCCGGAGCGCTCTAGTGTCCAAGCAATGAGCTTAAAACCCGCTTGCTTTGCGTTAAGTGCATATTGGGACGGTACAATGTCACCGTAACTATTAACATCAAGCAGCATCCACATTGGCGGTGCCAATACATTCATGCCTTGTGCACGCCATTCCAACATGGTTTCTAGGCTGATGCTGGTGTCATATACCCCATCAAGGTAAACCGCTTGGCGTGCTAAACGTGGGTATTCTTTTATCCAGTGGCGCACGTCTTGTTGATCAAACGATTGTGGCCAAATACGTTTAGGGGGAATCCCCGCTTGACGATATTCTTCTATCATTTGATTAGCGTAGTCTTGTTGTGTATAGCTGCCCTGAAATGGCATTTCAACGGAAGGCGCTTTTAATTCAGGCGTGAAATCCACCCCTAAATCGTCTAGTAGCGCAATACTTTCGGCATGGGTCAGTAATGTGCCTTTGGCCGAATATAAATCAGTTCGCCAATGTGCCGTTGCATTCATATATTCTTCAATTGTGGTAGCGGCTAAGTTGGCGGCGTCCATTTTTCCGTTCAAACTTTTAAATTCGGCCACGGTAATGTCACTGGTACAGCATTTAATGTCACTGGCATTCACTAACATGCCTTGGCTATCAAACTCTGGCGGCACGGTACACTGTGAGGCTAACGGTGTGGCTAATATATTAGTAGTGGTGTGTAAATCACATTGCGAGTGTCTGCACACTAGCGCTTTATCTTTGGTGAACGTCACATCACATTCGACGATACCAGCTCCCATATTGGCCGCTGCCACATACGACTCTTTAGTATGCTCAGGAAATTGCATTGAGGCACCACGATGGCCAATCGAAAACTTGCTCGACTTAAACGGCCCTCTGTTACAACGTTCTAATTTGTCTTTGAGCGGGCTTTGAGTCATATCATTCACTAAAAATTGTGGACGTGGCCCTAACTGAGCAGGCGTATGTCGCTGATGGAAACGCTGAAAAAAATCATGGATAGGTGAATGAAACTCCGCTTGCTTCTGCTCAACTTGGGCAAGTGCTGCGTGGGGGCTTATTAACATTATTAAGGCCAGCATGAATGCTTGATATGCGCTCATATGATTTCTCCTGTGTTTGAATGTTTTGGCCTACGATTCGAGACCCACCACAGGCTATGTCACAAATATGACAACGCCATGAGCCTTATGTGACGCATTTAATGCAAAACAGTTACACGCAGAGCGTTAACGCTTTCCTTTTCTGCAAAGCAATTTACACTGAAAAGTAGAACCGTTAATGGGGAGTCACCATGCTCAGTTACGAAGTGCGCCGCAGCACCACGATTAAAAGATCATGCGCGGATATTATCCAATACCTATCCGACTTTAAAAATTGGCCCACTTGGTCTCCTTGGCTAATATTAGAACCCACGTGTCCTGTCGAATACGATGGTAAACAACAGCACATAGGCGCGTGCTATAGCTGGAACGGCGACATGATTGGCGCAGGCTCAATGACCCTCACCGATAAAGACAGCAACAGCTTGGACATGACGCTCGAAATCTTAAGGCCATTTAAATCCCTCGCTCAGGTTCGCTTTGAAGTACTGCAAAGCAATGATCACTGTGTGGTCACATGGGCCATGACGAGCAAACTGCCTTGGTATCTATTTTTTATGAAAAGTATGATGAAAAACTGGATAGGTATGGATTATGACCGCGGTTTACTTATGCTTAAAAGCCAATTGGAAACCGGACAAATTTTAAGCACGCCAACGATCCTAGGTGAACGTCATCAGCCTAAAGTACATTACATTGCACTAAAAGGCCGCGCTACCATTGCCCAACTAGGTATAGTGATGCAAGAGCACGTTGCTAAACTTAGTGCTTACACTGAGGCTCATGATTTATCCGTAATCGGCCCATGGTTTGGGCTGTATGAATCCATGGATAAAGCCAGCACTGAGTCTGAGTTTTTCACCTGTTTTCCAATCGACAAGCCCGTTGATATTCAACCGCCGTTTGTTTGTGATGCACTTGAAGAATGTGAAACGTTTGTGATTCAACATAAAGGTGCATACCCGTTTATGGGTAATGCTTGGTCGTTGGCTATGATGGCCAGTCGATTTAAAAAAATTAAAATTCAAGATAAACCCATGGGCATCGAGCGCTATGTAAACCGCCCACAAGATGTAGATGATGCTAATTTAATCACCGAAATTATACTGTTTAAAAAATGATAAATTTTAAATTACTAAAATCATACTGCTGTATAGCACTGCTATTCACTTCTTTCAGTTCACACGCGACTGATTCACGTGACTTTGAGTTTTACTATCAAGGTATTTACAGTGACGAGGTCACACTTAATCAAGCGAAAGCCATTTTCCATGATTTCTCGGCCAGCATAGCGCAACCCGTCCATTTTAATGGCGGCCCCACTATCGATGATGTTGAAACCGCCATAGATGATAAACCTTTCGATTTGTTATTGTGGGGTTACTCCGACGATGCCAACAATCGATTAATGAAAAAGGGTTATCACCAGCTTGTGTATGCACCAATGGCAATTAATATGTATCGTTTTCAAGGCAACATGCAAGCGTCAAATTCGCCAATAAAAATTGCATTATTGAGTAACTCAACCGCATTATTTTCAGCAAAACATTTTTTTGCGTTAACGAATGAATCCGTAGAAATTTTGCCTTACGATAATTATTTCTTAATAGTCGAAGCCTGCTTTAGAAAAGACGTCAACACCGTTGTTGCGTCCATATCATTTATGAGCATGCAACCTACATCCATCAAACAACGGTTTACATTTATAAGAACACTGCCAGATTACGCCAAGTTATCTGTTTGGGTAAAAGACACTCTCTCCACAAAACAAAAAAACGCCATTGCCCAGTATTTTTCTGACAAACAATCAACTTTTGGTAATATTTTTGGAACCGGTGAGTTTAAAAAAGTAAAATAATCAGCCCTTAGCTCAACTAAAAAATCGCGCCTACTCATGCCATAAAATATCCAACCTATTCACCGATATTGCCTCAATACTACTGACTGACGCATTCAACCCAAACCATATGGGCGATGTAATGCACTACCTACTTGCAATATTATATTGGTCTGTTTTTGTACAACAAAAACACATTATTCACATATAAAAATAAGAAGTGGAGAACAATATGCGTGCAATTACCTTTGGGCTTAGCGCCCTTCTCTTAGTGCTATTTTCCAATACCAGTTTAGCTTGGTGGGGATACACAAAAACTAAACACCCTATCATGCTGGTGCATGGCGTTTCTGGCTGGGACAGCCTTGGGGGCATTGTCGATTACTTCTACAATATTCCTTACAACCTAACCAAAGACGGCGCAAAAGTATGTATTGCGGCTGTTAGCAGCTTTTCTTCTAGCTTTGACCGTGCAGCGTCGCTTGCGCCTCAAGTTAAGAACTGTGCTCAGCAATATGGCACAGGAAAAGTAAATATAATGGCTCACTCACAGGGCTCACCAACTTCGCGTATTTTGCTGAATTATGGTGACTCTAAAAACTACATTGCTTCTATTACATCAATTAACGGTGTAAACAAAGGCTCTAAAGTAGCTGATTTTTTACGAGGCGCTCTACCTGCAGGTTCCGTTACTGAAACAACGGTAGCCGCTGTCGCAAATGCTGTTGGTAACTTTATCGATGCCATTTCGTCTAACGGTCAAAATCTTCGTCAAAACTCAGTCGCTGCTCTTGAAACGTTAACGACCGCGGGTACAACGCAAGTTAATAACTACACACCGTGGGGTGTAAACACTTCAAGCTACTGCGCTAAAAGTGGTGAAAACCATAATGTAAATGGAAAAAACATTAAGTTATTTTCATGGACAGGTAACGATGCAACCACCAATATTCTGGATATCTCTGACCCGTTTTTGTATCTTACATCTAAGGTATTTGGCAACGAAAAGAGTGATGGTTTAGTTGGTGTATGTGCAACTTATTTAGGCAGTGTCATTGGTGATAACTATCATATGAATCACCTAGATGCTACTAACCAAGTATTGGGTATTAACGGCTGGACTAATCCTGTCTCTTTATATACTAAACATGCAAACCGTCTAAAAGGAAAAGGCTTATAATCGCAAAATAGTATTGGCGCACACGGATGTGTGCTGCTCATAATAATAATTTTAAAGGCTCATGCTATGAAGTTTGTTTTTGGTATCAGTGCAGTTTTTCTACTAGCCCTTGTATATGTATTTAATAATAGCGCATCTATTTATTCGTCAAATGAAATTGTGACAGACAACAACCCTTTAAGAGGGGCACAAATCATTTTAGCCGACCTTAAAAATCAAAATTTAGACTTTAGCCTTTTACAATCGCCCTATTCTAATGACAGCATAGACACTCAAATTGCAGGCCTAATTCGCATTGATAATAATGGCATGCTCATTGTCGACACCGAACTTAAAGCGTTTATGGATTACTTTCTTAGCAGTGTTGGGCAAGTCACACCTGAGCAAGCCCTACAACGCTTACGCTTACACTTTTATCAAGATTTACCGGAGTCAGCAGCAGATGAAGCGATGGAGATTCTTAAAAATTATCTCGCATTCAAAGAAGCCAGCTTTGACGAATTAGCACGGCCTATCGATAGTGAACGCTCTGAATACGATGCGAACTATCGTTACACTGTATTAGAGGATGGACTGCAAACACTATACGACCTACGCCGTACTCATTTAGGTAACGACGCTGCACAAGCTCTCTTTGTTGATGACGAAGCCTATGCACAATATACACTCACCAATATGAAAGCCGATCTAGATGAATCCTTAAGTATTGCAGAGCGTCAGCAGCTTAAAGATCTAGCCAAGTCTCAACTACCAGAAGAAATGGCCAGTATTCTCAAACAACAAGAAGATCAAGCTAAAGCCATACAGGCCTATACCTCCCTTCTCGACCAAAACCCCAGCGTTGAACAACTGCGTGAATTTGCCTTTAATACATTTGATAGCGAGCAGGCTCAAAGTATCGTCAGTGACTATGAGAGTCAGATGGTTATTAAACAAAAATATAATCACTTTAATGAAGAGCAACAACGCATCATCAACCAAGGCCTAGACACAGAAACACAACAGCAAGCTATTCAAGATATTGCCCTTGAAATATTTACGGCAGACGAATACAGCATGGTTCAGGCTTGGCAAATGGCTGAACAACCATAATAGTGCAAGCTTTACTTGAGAGATGAGCGAGCGACAGGCAAACTCACTCTCATGGATAAAATAACAATGATTAATAGCACGATCACTAAGGGGTTTCCTTGGCTGATTTTCCCCTCCCCGCTTGAGCACGAATTCCAAGGATTTGTACGGCAACGTATCCTGCATCGCGTTTTGCCGGTTGGAATCTCAGCAGCCGTGTTCATTATCATATTTTGTATATTAGATTGGTTTATGCTTCATCCACATGTTGCACTGCATGCCTCCTTTGTACGATTGATAGTGGTATTACCTGTTATTGTGATTTCGACACTCTGGCTTTATTTTAAGCCACCTAAACATTATCTCTGGATTTACGGCGCAACACTCATAATCTCTGGATTAAGTGTTATTTATATTATTTGGCTGTCCCATATTCAAGGTATCAACCTACCATACGAAGGTTTAATGATTATTTTGATGTATGGTTTTTTCATCATGGCCTTGCCTTTTTATATGGCACTTTTCATCAATTTTTTTATCGTCTGTATTTATGCCTTAACAGAGCCTTTTTATTATTTAAGTTTGAGTGATTACTTAAATAATATATTATTTTTATCCGTTGTATTGATAGCCGCTGCAATTGGGGCTTATGTAACAGAGCACAACCAGAGGGAGAATTTTTTACGAAAGCGCATTCTAGACCTTAATCATGAAAAGACATTACACTCGATTAAGAATAAAAATAAATACCTAGCTTCTGCAAGCCACGATATACGCCAGCCCTTACAAGGCATGACATTAATTGCTCAAAACCTTAAACACCGGCAACCTAATGATATTCACATAGATCATTTAAACAGCAGTATTAGCACCCTTAATGCTATGTTTACGCAGATGCTCGATATATCCAAAATAAACTTAAACCTGATCCAACCACAACTTACATCATTCTCTCTGGCATCCCTTATCGAGCAGAATTCACAAGTTTTTTCAGAGCGTTTTAAACAAGCAGGCATCTCATTAGAGACTCAAATTATTAACCGAAACATAACAAGTGACTTCACGCTGCTTAGTCGCATTATTCATAATTTATTTGAAAATAATATTCAGCACAGCCAGTGTACTACTATCAGTATTAGTTCTAAGGTTACTGACAATAATATCGTATTAGCTATTATGGATAATGGCAGAGGCATACCAAGCAGCATGCAACAAACGTTGTTTGATGAGTTTATCAAAGGTGAGGATTCTAAAAACGGATTAGGTTTAGGCTTGGCGATTACCGCTCAATTTTGCCAAAAACTAGATCATTCATTAACATTTAACAGCCAACCTGGTCATACTGAGTTTTCAATCACTTTACCAATAAACTATAGCCTAGACACCAGCCATACCCCTGCCCAAACAACGACTGAAAAGTATGTCCTACTGATTGATGATGATACGAATATATTACAAGGCTTAAAACAATCACTAACAAGCTGGGGCTACAATGTCGTTTGCGCTAGTGGCTTACATCATGGAATGAGTATTATCAATCAACACGAATGGCTTTGTGTTATTAGTGACTGGGACTTATCCGATGGTTGCGGTGAACAGGTTGTTGAATATTGTCATCATCACGACATCAATAATATATTAATATCGTCTCAGAACCACGACGATACGCTTGAATTTTGCAAACACAAAGGAAGTCAGTTTTTACAAAAACCGTTAGCGTTATCGCGTTTAAGATCGGCATTATTAAAATTTAAATAATGTTTTTATCACGAGCCACATTCACACACTGTGTGCGCGTGTGAACATCTAAAATATTAAACAATGCACGCAAATGAGTTTTTATTGTGGCTTCGCTTAATTGTAATTTATTACATATCGTTTTATTTGGATAGCCTTGCGCTAATAAATTAAGTACATCTTGCTGCCTTGGCGTTAGAGTAATAGACGGTGCTATATTAGGAAATATACACTCTCCATTTAACAAAGACTGTATATCGTTAATTAATTTTTGACTATCACACGCCTTATTTAAAAAGCCTAACAAACCAAGGTTTTTCGCTTGTTGAATGTCCTGTTGATTCTCTGATGCTGATAAAATAGCTATCGCTTGATGCTTAAAAATATCTAATTGGCATAATTCTAAGCCACTTGCTTGCTCTAACTGAATATCAAGTAAGATTAAATCAAACTGTATATCTGAACTCAATAACGCCTGAGCGTCTTCAACGTTACAGGCTTTATGAATCACCGCCAAACCAAGAGCGCGGGACAACAGCATATCAAGACCATCCAAATATATTGGATGATCATCAATGATGAGAATATGATACGTGAGTGCTTGAACCGATTTCATGTCAAGTATAATACAGTAAATTAATAATCAAATTTAAGACGTTTTCTGCCATTAAAATCCCATTTTAACTTGGGTTTTATCACCTATCACAGGCTGACAAAGCACGATTCTACCTGACAATGTTTTATCTAGCTGAACGAGATTGCGCTTAATCTTATTCGACTTTTCTAACGCAGCGGCATACCAATTTTCTTTTTCAGCTTCCAACTTATCAACTTGAGCGCACACCCTTAGTTGAAGTACCGTTTTATCTTGCATTAAATCGGCAATTTTTTGAATGTACTTTAATTGTTCTTCATTTAATGCTTCACCCACATACTCTATTGGCATCAATGTAATCGAAAATAGTTCGTCGCCCACATATCCTGCAACACTTATAAGCAAGCCATATGGAAATATAGCCTGCTTCAAAAAATGCATGGTGGCTGCCGATAGTGCTTTTTGCCCTACCTTTGATATTAAATCATCCAAACCAAAATCAGGTGAATTCAAGTCACCTGTTATAGGAACATTCATTTCAATATTATTGTTATCATCTTTTATTAACGACAATGCGGTCTCGATAGGCATTGAAATTTTCTTACTGACTTGATCCATTGTAGCTTTATCTGACGGTACCAACTGGCTATTAACGACTTTTAATTTACCGTTACCTGCTAATTTGCCATCATCAATATTCAAGCCCATTTTAAAATTAAGCTGACCTTGAGCCACATGATATCCAATTGCTTTTTCAACATAACCACTTAACGAGATCAAATCGAACTGCTCTATATCTAAATTGATATTGCCGTTTAAATTGCCACCGAGTTTCATTGATCCGTCTAAGCTTACACGGCTATATTCGTCAGTCTTACTGAGCATCTTGTATTGGAACACTTCGTTATAGTTATTAATATGAGTGGCTGTCAATTCATCTAATTCAAACACCATATCAAATTCGGGATCGACGTGTTTATTGATAATACGAACTCGACTCACATCCGTATCTAGCTGCTTAATTTCAGCTATCAATATTTTAAATGCGGACTGCTCACCTTCTGTTGTTAACACAGCCGTTTGTGGTGTATGTATTTTTGACTCTGCTTGCGCGTAGTTTACGGTTTCATCAGGGGATGCCGCCGCCAGCATTAACCCAGCAACACCGCCATTTTCATCAAATTTAACGACTGAGTTTAATCCCGACCATTCATGGCTCGCCATAATTAGGCTAGCGTCCTTAAGGGTCGTATTGTGAATTTTATACTGACTTAACTTAACGAGATCATCACCCAAAAATAAATCTGTCAGCTCTAATAAACCAAGAGATTGTTGCTTTAAGGATAATGAAATATCAGATAGCGACAGCTGACTGAAGCCAGCATGTGAAACCCAAGGTGTATTGATGCGGGCATTAGAAAGCTGTAACTCGCCAAGAAACTCTGCGGCTGTGAATGGATTTAATATTGCGCCCTTCAAGTTTAAGATCAATGGTTGAGTCAGTGCAATTTTGGGTTCACTCACTGAAAGCGAGTGCAGGGTTACTTGACTCGCTATCGTTAAATTCTTCGATTCCAAGTCGCCATTTATAGCCATGTCATTGACGGCCAGAGATATATTTAAATCTGGGCGAGAAAAACCAATTTGATGGTTTTTCATCTCGATTTTTTCAATCTTTATAACCCAAGCACTCGGTGCTGCCGATACTTCAGGCATAGGCGCTTGCTCTTTAGCTTCGGCATTGAGCGCAGTTAACGATACACCAACCGCCGTTAGCCCTTTATCATCACTGTCTATATTTAATTTGAGGCCATCAAAGTATAGAGATTCAAGAGTCAATTTGTGCTGAAATAAATCTAACACCGCAATGTTTACTTTAAGCTCGTGAATACCTGAAATGTTTTCACCATGACGCAGCTCCACACCGCCTAGACTCACAAAACCTCGCCATGGAATAAACGACCAGTTCGCAACGACGAGCTCATAACCATTGCCTTGCTCGGCATACCATTTTTTTGCCAAATGCACGCCTATCGCTGGCACCCCCCATTGGATGACGAGCGCAATAAACAGTAAGGGCAGAAGCAACTTTACTGTGATTGACGTGAATCGCTTGTTTAACTTCAAAGTGGCCATCCGTTGAATAAATACAAATCGAGAAATTATAACATTGATTGCTTTTAGCCATGCACTTGTTAATAAAAATACAGTAAAGTATTCCCATACCCGTGTAAGGTATTTCGTCATTATAATAAGGATCTTTCATGAAACTCGAATCACTGGCTCTGCATCATGGCTATACATCAGAAGCCACCACTAAATCCGCCGCCGTCCCCATTTATCAAACGACCTCATATACCTTTGATAATACGCAGCACGGCGCGGATCTATTTGATTTAAAAGTACCGGGTAACATTTATACCCGCATAATGAATCCAACTACCGACGTTCTAGAGCAGCGTATGGCAGCGATGGAAGGTGGTATAGGTGCGTTGGCTGTTGCCTCTGGTATGTCAGCTATTACTTACGCTATTCAATGCCTTTGTAAAACGGGCGACAACATTGTAAGCACAAGCCAGTTGTATGGTGGCACCTACAACCTATTTGCCCACTCACTGCCTAATCAAGGAATCGATGTACGCCTAATTTCACATGATGATTATGCTGGTTTTGAAAATGCCATTGATGAAAATACCCGTGCCATTTTTTGCGAATCTATTGGCAACCCTGCGGGTAATGTTGTTGATATCAGCAAGCTGGCTGAAATCGCTCACAAACATGGTGTACCCGTCATCGTTGATAACACTGTTGCTACACCCGTTCTTTGTCGCCCGTTTGAACTAGGTGCTGACATCGTGGTGCATTCACTGACCAAATATATTGGTGGTCACGGGACATCCATTGGTGGTGTCATTGTAGACTCAGGTAAATTCGACTGGGTGGCCAATAAAAAACGCTTCCCTATCCTTAACGAGCCTGACCCGTCATATCACGGCGTGGTTTACACCGAAGCATTGGGGGCAGCGGCTTATATCGGTCGTTGTCGCGTTGTACCGTTACGTAATACCGGTGCTGCAATTTCACCAATGAATTCTTTCCAAATTTTACAAGGCCTAGAAACCCTATGCTTACGTATGGAACGTCATTGTGAAAACGCTGAGAAATTAGCCGAATACCTAAGTAAGCATGAAAAAGTGAATTGGGTTAATTATGCCGCCCTCGAAAATAGCCCGTACTTTGATACCTGCCAAAAAATCACAAATGGTAAAGCCAGTGGTATTTTAAGTTTTGGTATCAAAGGAGGCCTAGCGTCTGGTACGCAATTTATTGATGCCCTAAAAATGATTTTACGATTAGTCAATATTGGTGATGCTAAATCATTAGCATGTCACCCTGCATCGACAACCCATCGCCAGTTAAACGAAGAAGAGTTGGCAAAAGCAGGCGTGAGCACTGACCTTGTGCGTATTTCTGTGGGCATTGAGAATATTGATGACATCATCGCCGATGTTAGCCAGGCACTAGACGCTGTCACCATTTAAGTATAAATAGCAAACAGTACCGTTTAAGGCGGTCCTGTTTGCTATTTACGTTACAACGACTTCATATCCTTTATTTTTATATAGCGTATTCGATTATGTAAATAGTAAGTTATATCAAAAAAAACGACGGCTAATGCCTAAACGCTATTTTAAAATCGCCAAAAATAACCACACGCTATTACAATTGATTTAATTCAATCATTTACTCAATTAGCCATGCCTTTATATTGCTAAATTCGTTAAATCGTTTTTGACTGCCTATACTTTCAACATCTTTCATTAATCTGGCGCACCCATGAATGCCAAGATTGGATTTACACTATCAATCCTAACTTGTTTCTTATTATTTTCTTCTTTTGTCTTTGCAACGGATAAAGTAGAACTTCAGCTTCGCTGGTATAACCAGTTTCAATTTGCCGGTTATTATATGGCAGCTGAAAAAGGGTTTTATAAGGACCAAGATATCGAGGTGAATATTAAGCCCGGAGGGAAAGGCGCCCTAAATTCAATTGAATCCATCATTCAAAAAAAGGCCCATTTTTCTGTATCTAACTCCTCCGCCATTATTAATTATATGCAAGGCGACCCAATTGTTGCACTCGCCGCCATTAGTCAAAACTCGCCACTAGTATGGATCACCTTAAAATCGAACAACATTCGTATTGCCCAAGACCTGCCTGGGCGCACCATAATGACGTTGCCAGCGCCCTCGAATACAGAGTTATTTGCACTACTTAAACAAGAGAGCATTCCATTAGAGAGTGTCAATATTCAACCTACCAGTTTCGACATTGAAGACCTTATTAGCGGTAAAGTGGACGCTTATAATGGCTATATCTCAAACGAACCCTATTTATTAAAACAAAGAAATATTGATTTTCATTTGATTCAACCACGAGACTATGGAATCAATTTTTATAACGACGTTTTGATTACACACAAAGAAGTTGCAGAACACGATCCTGACCTAGTCAAACGCTTTACTCAAGCAAGCTTAAAAGGTTGGAAATATGCACTTGAAAATATTGCAGAGTCTGTCGATATTATTTCAAAAAAATACGCGCCTAATAAAAGCCACGACCACCTCCTTTATGAAGCAAACTTAATTCGCGAATCCATCCTGCCAGATCTTGTTCAAATTGGACACATGAACCCAGGCCGATGGCAGCATATTGCGGATACATATAAAGAATTCAACATGGTAACAGGCAATAGAAACATCAATGAATTCATTTTCAATTACAAACCTAAAGTAAATTACTTTTTAATATTCGTCACCACATCTACTTTAATTGTTATAATTTTTATATTCAGTATCGCTATCTATCATTTCAGAAAGCTTTCATTGGCACTAAGACGCAGTAATCAAGAGCTGGCAAGCTTAGCCATCAGTGATCCATTAACAGGGATCATGAATCGGCGCGGTTTTATTGATAATGCTGAGCGATTAATAAGCTTAGAATCACGACAGAAAAAACAGATATGCCTAATGATTTTAGACATCGATTTCTTCAAAAAAATTAATGATCAATTTGGCCATCAAGTTGGGGACTTTTGTTTAATTGAGTTTACTCAGATCGTTCAATCATGCTGTCGTATGCACGATCTTGTCGCGCGAATAGGGGGTGAAGAGTTCATCATTCTCTTAGGTGATTGCACTATTAATCAAGCACGAGAAAAAGCCAGCTACATCGTACAAAGAGTCCGCAATCACACATTCAAACCCAGTGGCATTAATGACACCATCAAGGTCACTGTGAGCATTGGCTTAGCCGAAGTAAACTCGGTACTAACGGCCGCTTGGCAACAGGCCGACGAAGCATTATATGCCGTAAAAAACAGTGGCCGTAATGGGGTCCAAATATATATGCCAAGCACCTAATGATGTTACTAAGTACAAAGTCCGTTTGTGCACCCGCACATATCACGTCAACCCACTCTCAGTTCAAACATTCACACACCTTTTTTAACCGTACAGCTGTACTTTAATAATTGACGTAGCCCACCATTGATCTAGCCTTATATAGAAGGAACAAGCGGATCACTCATGCTTAAAATATTGACTGCACTTGCAATAATGCTCACCTTCATTTCGGTAAGTGCCGAGCCGTTAATACTCGCAAATGATGGCAACTACCGAATAGCCCCTTATATTTATTACTCACAAGAACAAGGCCAGCCAATTGGCATCGCACAAATTCTATCTCCAACTATCAATTGGACTAAAAATACTCAAGACGATGTGAATTTGGGGTTTTCAAATCACGCCTATTGGCTTAAATTTGAGGTAGAAAACCACAACATTCTTAATCATGAATGGGCACTAGAATTAGCGTATCCCATCCTCGACAATGTGGATATGTATGCTGTAAATAGCCACAGACAAGTCATCTCATATTTTTATGGCGGCGATAAGTATTTAATTGAAGAAAAGTTTGTCCGCCACCCTAATATTGTATTTCCAATTGACTTATTTCCTCACGAATCCATCATGATCTATATTCGAGTTGAAAGTGAGGGCTCCATCCAAATTCCGTTAGTTTTATGGGAATGGGATGATTTTAACTTTCACACTCTAATCCATTTTTTATTCCAAGGTTTATTTTACGGCATGGTATTGATCATGGCGATTTACAACCTTATGGTTTGGCTATCAGAAAAAGAACGGGTATATGTATCATATGTGAGTTACATATTATTTTTTGCGTTATTCCAATTAAGCCTACACGGCATTGGCTATCAATTTTTATGGCCTAGCTTCCCCAGTATTAATAAATATATAACCCCTATTAGCATGAGCTTGGTATGCTTTTCGTTGTTTTACTTTATTGATGATTTTTTTCATATTAAGAATTTCAATATTTATTTCTATAGAACAATAAAAATTAGTGCGTACCTGTCACTTTGCTTGGCATTCTTAACATTTGTTTTGCCCTATTACCTTACTATTTATATGTCGACCCTTTTTGTGCTTTATGCGGTTATGCTCGTAATCTTCATTGCACTTTATATGCTCAATTTAAATCATCCAAGCGCCCGTTTTTTTGTCATTGCATGGGCTGTCTTTCTCGTCGGTGCATTATTTTTACTCGGCAACAAACTCGGACTCATACCAATTACAGTATTTAGTGAATATGGTGTGCAGCTAGGCGCAGGTTTGGAAATAATGTTTCTCTCGCTAGCACTAGCAGACCGAATGGCCAACACACAAAAAGACAAGATAAAAGCCCAGCAACAATCACTTGAATTGGCACATCAAGTTAACCAAGAAAAAGAACGTAGTTTTAATGCCGAGATAGAAAATCTAAGAATAGAGCGTGAGCACCGCCAAAAACTAGAATCACTGGTTACGTTACGCACTCAAGAATTACAGCACACGCTTGATGAATTATCGACCGTCAATGAAAAACTAAAAACCATTAGCATTACTGATGCACTGACAGGGTTAAATAATCGTTATTATTTTAATGAAAACTGGAAAAAAGAATATAAACGCGCGCACCGCGATCAAAAATTTGTTTCCATTATCATACTGGATATTGATTTCTTTAAAAAAGTAAATGATAAACACGGCCACCCCGCTGGCGACATGTGCTTAAAACATGTTGCCCACTCTATCCTTAAGCACGCTGCGCGTGAAATGGATATTGTTTGCCGTTATGGCGGGGAAGAATTTGCCATCATTCTACCTAGCACAGAAGAAAGAGGCGCGATGGAGGTTGCCGAGAAGATAAGAAAAGATATAGAGCACTTGCATTTAACTTGGGACGGTGAAAAATTCAACATCACAGCAAGCTTGGGTATTTGCTGCTCACGCCCAGACAATCGTGATGAAAAAAGTCAACAATCTATGATTAACCACGCCGACCAAGCACTTTATCAAGCAAAAGCGCAAGGACGAAACCAGGTAGTCATATTTAACAACGTATAAATCCGAGCCTAGTTAAATCACTTATTTTTCGTACACAACAAAACTGTAATCATAAGGATTATTTTCACTGGCTGCGTAATCGGCCCGTTGCACTTCATGCCACGTAGAGAAATCGATTTCTGGAAAATATGCATCACCCTCTATACGTGCATGCACATGGGTAAGATACAGTCGATCCGCTAACGGTAGCGCCAATTCATAAATGGTTGCACCACCGATAACCATCACTTCATCGACACCGTTAACATCATTCACCGCTGTGGCCATTTCGATAGCCTCTTCTAGGTTACTAACAACCTTTACACCTTCAGCTTTAAATTGAGTATTACGTGTAATTACGATATTAGTGCGATTCGGCAATGGGCGACCAATGCTATCAAATGTCTTACGACCCATAATAATCGCTTTACCTGAAGTACAGCGTTTAAAATACTGTAAGTCTTCTGGCAAGTGCCACGGTAAATTATTATCTAAACCAACCACTCGATTTTGAGAGTACGCTGCAATGAGTGCTACTTTCATACTGTACCTATTAAATGCTTATTTTTGTAATACCCACTACACACTAAATGGGTAAGCAATCGAGTCATGATGCTCATAACCCTCTACTTTAAAGTCATCCATCGTAACCCATGTTTCTAAGTCTTCTAACGATTTAATATCAGGGTTTATGATTAATTTTGGTGAGGTAAATGGCTCGCGTTTAATTTGCACATCACGCATTAATGCTAATTGATCTTCATAAATATGGGCGTTTACAATTTTGTGGTATGCCACACCGGCTTTATGTCCTGTAATTTGCGCCATAATCGCCAAAAAGAAAAACACCTGAACCTGATTGAAATTCAATCCTAGGGGCACATCACACGAACGCTGATAACTGGTTAAATATAATGTGTCACCTAATAGCGAAAAATTATGCGTGTGCATGCACGGACGCAAACAACCCATATGAAATTCACCGGGGTTATAAAATGACATAATTTCACCGCGATCATCAATGCCGTTTTTAAGGTTATCAACAATCTTTTTTAATTGATCAACAAAACCGCCATCCGGCTTCGCCCAACCACGACCTTGCACACCATAAACACGGCCCATATCATCATCACCTTTACGGTGAGGATTATTCAACCATGCATCATTTAAGTTTGCGTTGGCGTCCCATGTTTTGGCCCCTAGCTTGCGAAAATCTTCGGCATTATCATAACCGCGGATATAACCTAAAAATTCTGCGATGGCCGCTTTAAAAAAGCTTTTACGCGTGGTGATTAACGGAAATTCATTTTTATCGACACGGTATTCAAGGTCAGCATTAATTACTGTTAAGCAACGCTTACCGGTACGCTCGTTTTCAATCCAAACGCCGTCATCAATAATTCGACGACACAATTCTAAATACTGTTTCATCTTTAACTCTTCTGTTGTGTCTGTGCATGTTGTTTTTTATACGCGATGTAAATTAATGCGCCGCCAAAAAGCACCATAGGTACACATAAAATTTGCCCACGTGTCATCCAACCCAGTAGATCGAAGCCAATGTGATTATCAGGCTCACGCACAAATTCCACCATAAATCTAAACACGCCGTAACCCACTAAAAACAAACCACTTACGGCCATGGTTGGGCGAGGTTTACGGCTGAATACCCATAGGATAATTAGTAGCACAAACCCCTCTAAAAACATTTCATATAACTGGCTTGGGTGGCGCGGCAATGGCCCGCCTTTAGGAAACACCATAGCCCAAGGCGCATCACTCACACGCCCCCATAATTCACCACCAATAAAATTACCAAGACGGCCTGTTAATAAACCAATTGGCACCATTGGCGCGCCAAAATCGGTCACTTGAAAAAGGGTTTTACCATAACGGCGAGCAAACAAAATACAGGCAACAATGACACCTAATAAACCACCATGAAAAGACATGCCGCCTTCCCACACTGCAAACAACCATAACGGGTCATCTAAGAATTTAGAAAAATTGTAAAACAGCACATAGCCAAAACGTCCACCAATCACCACACCCATAGCACTGTAAAAAATCAAATCACTGACTTGCTCTTTATTCCAGTTAGAGCCCGGCTGTTTTGCTCGGTGCATCATCATAAGATACGCCAGCGTAAAACCCACTAGGTACATAAGGCCGTACCAATGGATACTTAAAGGGCCAATACTTACGGCCACAGGATCAATGTTGGGATAGGTGAGCATGCTTATTCCGTTTATATTTTTATAAAATTCAATTCTTACAAATTGGCGGTTAAAAACTTGATAGCCACTAAGACCAGCATTATCGCGAATAGTTTTTTCAATTTTTCTGCACTTAATTTATGCGCAAGCTTAGCCCCTACACGAGCAAATGGCACACTGGTTAACACCATACCAAACAGTGCTGGCCAATAAACATAACCCACCGATTCAATCGGTAAGCTTTCATTACCCCAGCCCACTACGATATTCGATAACGCGCCGACCAATGCAATCGGAAAACCACACGCTGCCGCGGTGGCCACACTGCGCTGCATTGGGTGATTACACCAAGTCAAAAATGGCACAGTCAATGAGCCACCACCAATGCCAAACAGAGCTGACGCCCAACCAATACCGCCACCGGCGGTGACCATGCCGGGTGTGCTTGGTAACTCACGAGTTGGTTTCGGTTTTAGGCCTAAACCCATTTGCGCGGCCATCATCAATGCGGAGATACCAATAACAATTTGCAATCCTGCACCACTTAACGAGTCGGCAGTTAATACACCCAATACCGCACCCAATAAAATACCAACACTTAATTGCTTAACGATGGGCCAATCCACTGCACCTTTCTGATGATGGGTACGTACAGAGCTTAAAGAGGTAAAGACAATGCTCGCCAACGAGGTTGCAACCGCCATATGCGTCAGTACCTCGGGGGCAAACTTTAAGCTTTCAAAGGTGATGACCAATACCGGCACAATCACCATGCCACCACCAATACCAAATAAACCCGCCAGCAAGCCCGCAAAAGCACCCACAGCAAGATAGGTTAATAACAACATCGAAATATCATCTAATTTTAAGGGCCTGCATTATGAATGCTTACGCTGCTATTGGCTATACGATTACCTATGCGTAAACTGCGGACATGTGTTTACTTAGTTTTTCTTGGCAGCCTAATACGGCAACCCCTTTAACTTTGGTGGCGAATCGTGATGAATTCCATCAGCGTCCGGCTGCGCCTGCACAATTCTGGCCCGAACACCCCCATGTATTAGCAGGTAAAGACTTAACGGGTAATGGCACGTGGTTGGGAGTGACCAAACAAGGTTATTTTGCCGCCCTGACGAACGTACGCAAGCTGCCATCTACTTACGATGGCAATATTTCCCGTGGCAATTTAGTGCTCGATTATTTAATTGGACAACCTGACCCTCTATCCTATTTAACCCGTATTCAGCAACGCGCCCACGACTATGACGGTTTCAATCTTATTGTGGGTAATAAAGAACAATGCTGGTATTTCAGCAACCGCCAGCCACACGATCCCATTGCACTGTCTGCGGGCTTGTATGGATTAAGCAATGCGTCTCTCGATACCCCATGGCCCAAACTCACCGCCGCAAAAGACAATCTAAACATGTGGCTAACTCAGCCAAATTCACAAGTCGATCTTCTGCACACGTTGTTGCAAGACCGCAATACTTACCCACAAGCGCTACAGCCTGATACCGGCATCGGCCAACCGTGGGAAACTCTGCTCTCCTCAGCGTTCATTGTCAGTGATAACTACGGCACCCGTGCCAGCACGGGTCTTATCATTAGTGAAAACCGCATCCATTTTCAAGAAGCCAGTTATGACCCCAACGGACATGTCGGCCACTTAGAAACGTTTGATTTCTAAAACCCGCTTTTTAAGATTATTTTGAAATTTAAATGTTATCTACTTTTGGCAGTTTTGCTACGAATCTTAAAAAACTGCGCTAACTGTTTGATTGATAACGTGTCATTTTATTGACTTACAAACCTTTGCACTTGGTTACCAAAAGCCATCGTAAAGCACCGTGAAATCCATCACATAACGCCTTTCCTCCTGCCATACTTTGGGTATGGATAAGTACTTTTATACAGCGCCTGTCAGGCGCACTGGTGCACGATCGCATAATTACATTATGTTGATTTTGGGTGCTCTTTGTTTAGTGCTTTTATATACCGCCATATTTATCAGCGGCGCCACCCGCCCTGTCATTGCGCCGTTGGTGGCACAAGAGAGCATTGAATACTGGCTGTATGATGCGCCCAGCGAAGTGGCAGGCAACATCAGCCTACAATACCGTGAAGAACTTCACTTGGTTTACCGCAGGAACAACCATCAGCCCATTTGGATGGACCATTTTCAGCTCAATAAGGCAGGCAAAGCCCTCGTAAAAAGCTTACGCCATACCGCCAGCGATGAATGGAAAGCCTATCGCTACCGTATTAGCAAACTTCAAACCGAAATCGAACGCCTCAGCAACCAGCCTAAACATGCAGCGGCCATTGATGTATTGCTCAGTGATGCCTATATCGACTTTGCCCAACAAGTGATGAATAACGAATTACTGCCTAACAATGGTGAGCTGGACCACCCTTCATTTAAAAAAGTAGCGGCACTTTCGGGTGGACGCATTTCTTCACTGGATGTTATCAGCCTGCTCTCTCAAAGCCTTGAACAAGGCAAGCTTTATAGCTTAGTGAGCCAGTTAGTGCCTAGCCATCAAGGCTATGAGCGTCTGACCGCCGAGCTTGATCGCTACCAAGACATTGCCGACAGCGGCATGTGGTACTCACTTGAGATCAACCAAGCACTAGCAAAAGGTGACAGCCACCCGCAAGTGCCGCGTATACGCTGGATGCTGCAATCCTATGGAGACTTTCATCAAGGCACCCTAGATTGGCTCAAGCCCGGCCAAGCCACGCAAGACCCACTATTACTTGAACAAGATTACAAGGCCGGTGATAAGCGCAGTGTGTATGAAATGGATGCCGATATCGTTGCAGCCATTGAGCACTTTCAAGTTCGTAATGGCCTTAAACCAAGCGGTATCGTCGATTCCGTCACGCTAGAGCGCCTTAATGTGGCGCCTTATTTCATGGCGCAGCGCATTGCGTTGAATATGAAACGCTGGCGCTACCTGCCAAAGAATTTAGGCGAGCGCTATATCTTGGTCAACATGGCCAACTATCGTTTGGATTTAATATATAAAGAAGAAAGTCAGTTAAGCATGAAGGTGATTATTGGCCGCGAAAAACTGCGCACACCTGTATTGTCCGAGACCATCAGCACTATTGTGCTCGCACCAGAATGGAACGTGCCTCATCGCATTGCTAAACGGGACATTATCCCGACCGCCAAACGCCGCCCAGAATACTTAAAACAACATAACTTTAAGATTTATGAAGGTTGGCAGCTGCCCGCGAAAGAAATCGACATGACCAGCAGCATAGATTGGGAAGGGTTTGACTCACGGGTAAATACTTACCGTTTTGTTCAAGGCCCAGGCGAAGACAATTCTTTAGGCCATGTGAAATTCGTCATCCCCAATGACCAGTCTATTTACCTGCACGACACCAATCATAAAGAACTCTTTGACTACGACATGCGCGCACTTAGCAGTGGCTGTATTCGAGTCGAAAAACCATTAGAACTAGCCCATGCCCTATTGAAAGAGCAAAACTGGGACGAAGCCTTAATCAGCAAGGTGGTTGAAAAAGCCCAAACCCGCGCCGTTCATTTAAAAGACCCTGTTCCTGTGTACCTTATGTACTGGACCACGTGGGTCGATGAAAACGGTCAGTTACAAGTACGTGATGATGTATACAAACGCGACCAGATTCATGGTGAAAGCCATAAACTCGACTCTATTGTCTTATAGTCCCAGACCGCTAATCCGCACAGCCCTTCAGCGTTAATTCCTTTGAGATTTATAAAACGTAATAGATAGCCGCTTTGCTTATAACCGAGCATTGGTGGCACAATCCCTGCCCGTTTTTAGTACATAATAAAAATCATCAGGGAATTCACCGTGAATCGCCGCCATTTCTTAAAGCAAACCGGTCTTATCTTTCTGGGCATGAGCAGCGCGCCCCTGTTTGCGGCAAACTCAAACCTTATTCTACCCAATGACGAATCTCGTTCGTTAACATTAAAAAACCTACACACAGGTGAAAAAGTCAGTGCGACGTATTGGGAAAAAGGCGAATACTTAGTCGATGGCTTGGCTGAAATTTATTTTTTAATGCGTGACCATCGAGCCAATCAAGTTGCCGCCATGGACTTAACCCTACTTGATGAGCTACACCGCGTTCAGCAAACCTTAGAGGTTAAAACGGAAATTTACTTGGTATCAGGCTATCGCAGCCCAGAGACCAACGACAAACTGCGCAGCAATAACGAAGGCGTAGCCAAGCACAGTTTCCACATGCAAGGGCGCGCATTAGATTTTCGTATCCCTGGCATAAGTAATTCGTACTTACACAAAGCGACGCTCGCCGTCAGCGATGGCGGTGTTGGGTATTATCGTCGAAGCGGTTTTATACACTTAGATACCGGCCGTCAACGTCACTGGGTTCGCTAACGTACAATCTATAAGCATCTGAATTAAAAGGTTTTTCTTCACTAAAAGCTGTTTTTCGGTAGAATCACGTTTTTTTGCCATAACTATAAAAACAGTGCGCCAAAACTACCTTGCCATTTTAGGTCTCACCAGTGAGGCCGACCAACAAAGTATTAAGACAGCCTTTCGCCGGCTGGCCACTATCTATCACCCTGACAAAAACCCCAATCAACGCCAACGCTTCATTGATATTTGTCATGCCTATGACCAGCTAATGACAACGACCAAGTTACATAAACCTAACGTAAACCAAGAAAATCGCCGTATCGGTAAACGAGGCGAACCCACTCAAAGGCGGTTTGAAATCATGTTAGAAGGTCAATATAAAGGCGTAAATTTAAGCATTAAAGCTTAAGCCCTACACTTATTTTGAATTAACCGGCGCGAACGTCCGGCCATGCCCCATCTTGCTTAACGCCAGCTCTAGAGTACTGCCAATCACATGGCCACTGTCTAACTTCATGACATCGGCAAGCAGTTGCTTCGCATACGACATATCCGAATTACGAATCACCGACTTAACTCGCGGAACATTAGTGGCGTTCATAGATAGCATATCGTAACCCATTGCCATCAATAACAGCGCACCCGCTGGGTTACCTGCTAGTTCACCACACACGCTCACTGGGCAGTTTTCACTTTTACCAGCATCCACAATGAACTGTAACGCCGCCAAAACCGACGGGTGAAAGCTATCGTACAAACCCGCTACTCGTGGATTATTCCGATCGACGGCCAATAGATATTGGGTTAAATCATTCGAGCCCACCGATATAAAATCCACCATACTGGCTAATTGTTTCGCCTGATAAACCGCAGCAGGCACTTCAATCATGACACCCACTTCTGGCATCTCCACATCTATGCCTTCTTCTAGCACTTCTTGAAACGCACGGTAAATATAATGCAGCGCTTCTTCAACCTCACTTATACTAGTGATCATTGGCAACATGATTTTTAAATTATTAAGGCCTTCGCTGGCCTTGAGCATCGCACGCACTTGCAGCAAGAAAATTTCAGGGTGATCAAGGGTCACCCGAATACCGCGCCAGCCTAAAAACGGGTTATCTTCTTCAATCGGAAAATAAGATAACGCTTTGTCCCCGCCAATATCTAATGTGCGCATCGTCACTGGCTGTGGTGCAAAGGCTTCAAGTTGTGAACGATAAATTTGCGCTTGCTCAGTCTCAGATGGAAAACGGTCTCGCATCATAAACGGCACTTCTGTGCGGTATAAACCAACGCCTTCAGCCCCTTTATCTAAAGAACGATACGCATCAGTAATCAACCCGGTGTTCACCAGCAGCTTTAAACGATGACCATCTCTGGTCTGGGCAGGTAAATCCTTTATAGCTTCAAGGCCTTTCACCAAAGCCTTTTCTTCACGAACAATGGCTTGAAACTGCTCCAGCATTTGTGCAGATGGATGGGTATAGATATACCCCCTGTAACCATCTACGACCAGCTTAACGCCATCCATTTGCTTAACAGGCAAATCCACCGCCCCCATAATGGTTGGAATACCCATTGCTCGCGCCAAGATGGCAACATGAGAGTTAGCCGATCCCTTTGCACTAACAAGACCGACTAATTTGTTCTCGGGTATTTCACCCAGCATAGAAGGCGTTAACTCTTCGCTGACTAAAATGGTTTTATCTGGAAAATCTAAATCTGAAACCAGCTCGATGGTGTCTTGTAACTGAGCTAAAACCCTCGCACCTAGATCTTTAATATCCGTCGCACGTTCGCGTAAATAGGCATCGTCCATGCGATCAAAATGGGCCACATATTCAAAGATCACATCGCGCAATGCGCCTTGTGCCCACTGATTGTTATCTTTAATACGCCGTATCACTTCGCTACACAACGCGTCGTCATCAAGCATACGAATATAAACATCAAACAGAGCTTGTTCTTCTGGGCGTAAATCTTTTAGCGCCTCACCCACTTGTTTAATTTGCAAGCGCGCGCCTTCAATGGCATGTTGAAAACGCAATATCTCTTCATCAACATTTTGGGCATTACGATCCGGTACATCGTACAAATCAGCGGTGGGGGATAAAACCACCACCGTACCAATTGCAATACCAGGGGCAGCGGGTGCGCCTTTTATGACCACCGCATGTTTTACTTTTTTCTTTTGAAATTCGTCTGGGCGCTCTAGCACATTACCCGTGGCCTCGGCATGGGCCAGCACACCCGCCAGCTGCGCTGACATGGTGACCATAAACGCTTCTTCGCTTTCATCAAATTTACGGCGCGCAGATTGCTGTACCACCAGGACGCCAAGAATGCGTTTTTGATTAATGATCGGCACACCTAAAAAGCTATTAAACTTTTCTTCACCTGTGCCAGACAAGAAATGATATTTGGGGTGTTTCGAGGCATCATCGAGATTAATAGGCTCTTCACGAGCAGCAACAAAACCGACCAAACCTTCGTTATGACTGAGACTTACCTTACCGACCGCGCAGGAATTTAAGCCTTTAGTTGCCCGTAAGACATAACGCTTAGTATCAACGTTATAGACAAAAACCGAACAGACTTCGGTATTCATCGCCTGCTGAACGCGATCCACAAGAATACCCAACGCCGCGTCTAAGTCGCCTGCGTTGTTCACCTCTTGTACGATTTGGCGCAGCACATTTAGCATGTTTGTTTCGCCTGAAGTTCGAACAGTTTAGGTGCTAATTCGCGCATAGCGCGGCGGTATACGTCTCGTTTAAATGGCACGACTTGGCCCAATGGGTACCAATAGCTCACCCAACGCCAACCATCAAACTCCGCTTTATCAGCATAGTCAAAGCTAATGCGGCTATCATTGCTTACAAGTTTCAACAAAAACCATTTTTGTTTTTGGCCAACACATACTGGTTTGCTGTTATGGCGCACCATGCGTTTTGGTAAACGGTATCTTAGCCAGCCTTTAGTGCACCCAAGAATTTCAACATCTTGAGGCAATAGGCCCACTTCTTCCCGTAACTCCCTAAACAATGCAGCTTCAGCACTCTCTTGTGCCTTTATGCCGCCTTGGGGAAACTGCCACGCATCTTGCCCAATTCGCCTAGCCCATAACACTTGGGCTTGTTTATTCACCAGTATGATGCCGACATTAGGGCGGTAGCCTTCAGCATCGATCACGGTTTTATCCAAATTTTAAATTGATATTCCCACCATACTATTAAAACATTGCCATTGGAAACCAGTGTTTTTTTATTCCTTTTTAATATAAATAGGATTTCTATGATCTGTTTCCACAATATTAAAGACACTGTACGCCTCACAAGCTAAAATGCATGCAAATTTCTTCGCTGGGGATACCTGTGGCACTGGCAATATTTGACTTAGATAACACGTTGATTTCTGGCGATAGTGATCACGGCTGGGGACAGTTTTTAGTTGAGCAAGGTCTTGTGGATGCTCAGTTATTTAAAGAAAAAAACGATTACTACCTAGAGCAGTACCAACTGGGTCAGCTAGATATTCTTGAATACCTTGAATTCTCCTTACAAGCACTCACGCTCTTTCCCACAGAGCGCCTATTCCAGCTACGCGAGCAATTTGTAGAAGAAAAAATTCTGCCTATCATCACGCACAAATCCCGCGATCTATTACAACAGCATCGTGATGCAGGGGATTATTTGCTCATAATCACCGCGACAAATCTGTTCGTGACCGAGCCAATTGCCAAAATACTGGGCGTTGATGACATCATTGCCACCAATCCTGAAGTCATAAATGGCCAATATACGGGTAAAATCTCGGGCATTCCTAGCTTTCAAGAAGGAAAAGTGAAACGCTTGGCAACATGGTTAGAGCAAAGCACGTTATCATTAGAAGGTAGTTACTTTTACAGTGACTCACACAATGACCTGCCATTGCTCAAGCAAGTGACGTTTCCTGTGGCTGTTGACGCAGACGAAACACTGAGCACCTTTGCGCAGCAAAACAACTGGCCCATTATTAGTTTAAGGGATGACGCTTGAAGTCGAAATTCACATTAAACTCTTTTCGTTTTACGGTATGGCTCACCTGTTTAGTGAGCTTAGTAGGATGCGATCAGTTATTTGAACAGCCTAAACCCATTGATAACGCGCCTGAGCAAATTGATGTCAATGCAGAATCCTTACTGAGTGCTGCGAACCTCTATGTTTACACGCAAATGTCCGATGCCTTGGGTCAAGCTCAAGAATTAGACGCCATCATCACCTCTTTTTTGCATCACCCGAATCCCGGCTCACTCGAAGAAGCGCAAGCAGCTTGGATTAAAACCTACAGTGCCTACGTCAAGGTGAGCTTTTTTTCCCAAGTACCTCGCTTTGAAAAACCTCAATTTCGTGAACAACAAGATACCTATGCCCGTATTCAAGAACGCATAGACAGCTGGCCCATTGAGCCGGGCTACATTGATTACCTACCCATGTATCCACTAAGCGGCATCATCAATGATTTAACACTGAAGATGAACGAAGCGGACATCAGCGCTCAACATGGATTTTCAGATATGCGCTTTGCCAGCATTGGTTTTCACCCTATGGAATTTTTACTCTTTGGCGCAGATGGCAAACGCAGCGCAAAAGATTTTATTCCACAAGAAAACAGCATAGAAGTGGTCAGCGCCGATACCGCCATCAAGGAAGGTGAAGCGGATGAACTAAACAGCGAAGTGAGCCATAGCGAATCGGCCAATACAGAAATTCACGAACATGTTCATCTAGAAATAAACAGCCCTCAAAATCACAATCGCCGCCGAGATTATTTACGCTTACTCAGCGGTATGATTGTCATTAATTTACAAAAGCTTTCTGATCGCTGGGAACCGGCCCATGGCTATTACGCAAAGCAATGGCGTCAAACACAACCCGAACAACAAACCGTCAATCTCACCTTAATTTATCAAGCATTACTTGATGCCATTCAAGAAACCCTATTAGAGAAACACGTCACCATCCTCATGAACCAAAAACAAGTGGATGATCTTCGCAGTCCATTTTCAAGCCAAGATGTAAACAACATGCATGATTTAGTATTGGGGATTGAAAGCTTATTTAATATGGAGGGCGGTTTATTAGATGAAATTAAATTACAAGATGCCGAAACCGCAGATAAAAGCACGGCGCTATTTAAACGCTTACTCCTAGGCATTAGCAAATTACCAAACGATATTGCGTCACAACCCCTAGCAAAACGTCAAACTTTACTCGCCCCCATTCAAGAGAAGGTTCTACAGCTATTAGAGCAACTTTATAAAGGCGCCGAAATCTTGCGCTTACCTATCCGCGCACTGCCTGTCTCCACTAGCTGATTATTTGCACTCTAAAAACAAAAAGGCGATGAAGAAATTCATCGCCTTTTTTATATCCCTCACCCGCGTTACATTCCAACTCATTATACACCGCCCTTAAGTATTAATTTAAATAGGCTAACCAGTGAACGTCAGGCACAAAAAAAGCGATGAATTGCTTCATCGCTTTTTTAAACGCTTAATTTATATTAGTGATAAATTATTTGTTTTTCTTAGCGCTGTTTGCACGCTTACGATCGTTTTCAGTAAGGTGTTTCTTACGAAGACGAATGCTTAGCGGCGTTACTTCAACTAGCTCATCATCTTCGATGAATTCTAGTGCTTGCTCTAGGGTGTGCTTAACAGACGGTACCAAGTTGATCGCTTCATCTGTACCAGATGCACGAACGTTGGTTAGCTGCTTCGCTTTAGTAGGGTTAACTACCAAGTCGTTATCACGAGAATGCAAACCAACGATTTGACCTTCGTAAACTTCTTGCGCAGGAACCACAAATAAACGACCACGATCCTGCAAAGTGAATAGAGCGTAACCCAATACTTTACCAGTAACCATTGATACTAATACGCCGTTGTGACGAGCGGCAACTGGGCCCGCTTTCACTTCACCGTAGTGATCAAATACGTTGGTCAAAATACCAGAACCAGATGTCATGGTCATGAAGTCACCACGGAAACCAATCAAACCACGTGCAGGCATGATGAATTCTAAACGTACGCGACCTTTACCATCTGGAACCATGTTGGTCATGTCAGCACGACGGTCACCCATCTCAGACATAACTGCACCTTGGTGCTGTTCTTCAACGTCGATTACAACTTGCTCGTACGGCTCTTGGATTTTACCGTCGATTTCGCGCTGAACTACTTCAGGACGACCAACCGCCATTTCAAAACCTTCACGACGCATGGTTTCGATCAATACAGAAAGGTGAAGCTCACCACGGCCTGATACTTTGAATTTCTCAGGGCTTTCGCCTTGTTCAACACGCAGTGCCACGTTGTGGATCAATTCTTTTTCTAGACGCTCAGCAATATTACGACTAGTTACGAACTTACCTTCTTTACCAGCAAACGGAGAATCGTTTACTTGGAAGGTCATGCTTACGGTTGGCTCATCAACAGAAAGTGGTGGCAATGCTTCAACGTTACTTGGTACACAAAGGGTGTCAGAGATACCTAGCTTGTCAACACCAGTAATACATACGATGTCACCAGCGGTTGCAGAGTCAACAACAACACGATGCAGACCGTGATAGCCTTTCACTTCAGCCACTTTACCGTTACGTGTTTTACCATTGGCATCAATAACCGTTACTTGAGCATTGGTTTTCAACGTACCACGGGTAATACGACCGATACCTACAACACCTTTAAACGAATCGTAATCTAAAGACGAGATTTGCATTTGGAAATCGCCTTCAGGATCAACATCAGGACAAGGCACATTGTCTGCGATCGCTTGAAGAAGTGGCGACATGTCTTCAGCCATATCTTCGAAGTCAGTACCTGCAATACCATTGATAGCTGAGGCGTAAATAACAGGGAAATCTAGTTGCTCTTCAGTGGCGCCAAGACGATCAAAAAGATCAAATACTTCGTCCATAACCCAATCAGGGCGTGCACCTGGACGGTCAATTTTGTTGATTACAACAATTGGCTTCAAGCCACGAGCGAATGCTTTTTGTGTTACGAAACGAGTTTGAGGCATTGGGCCGTCAACCGCATCAACGATAAGCAGTACAGAGTCAACCATCGACATTACACGTTCTACTTCACCACCAAAGTCGGCGTGTCCCGGTGTATCTACGATGTTGAAACGGTATTCATTCCATTTGATAGCTGTGTTCTTCGCAAGAATGGTAATACCACGTTCTTTCTCTTGATCGTTAGAGTCCATTACACGCTCGCCGCCTAGCTCTTTACGATCTAGCGTGCCAGACTGCTCAAGAAGCTTATCAACCAATGTTGTTTTACCATGGTCAACGTGAGCGATGATGGCGATATTACGTAGATTTTCAATCATATATAGTCCTGTCAGGCCTTGCTGTTAACATGCCCAAATAATAAAACTGCATGGCGCAATCTGCAGTGGGTTGCGCATTCGACACTTAAGGTTGGTCACAACCTCACACCAAATCTTTCGAGTGAGTGGTATGTATTTTTGTAAAGGTTAAAAAACCTTATAACCCCGCATCAAATGACACTGCATCTTTATGGCTCACGAATGAAACCCAAAAACACGCTGCAAGGAGACTGCCTCAAAAATTTAGGCGGCGATTATAGCCATCTAATGCCATGCAAGCTATGAAAACCCGGATAAAAAAGTATTTTTTTGTGCAAAAAACGCTCAATAACAAAAATTACCTGTAAATGTCCTACCAGCAGGCACAAACAAGCTATCTTCACCGGGGAGTTGAACCTATAATGTGCAAGCCTTACGGGGTGGTACCGCTGGAACAAATAGGCAAATGCCGTTTTAGCACCAATTTAGAGCGCGAATTACAGCAAGCGCACTAATATGAATCAAGGTTGTTCAGGGTGGATATTCAAAGCGCCTTGAAAGCCCTTAATATTCGCCCCTAATAATGAATGGCATGCGTTTTGCTCTGAGTTTGGGCAGTGCACCACGTGCAAGCCTCTTACAGTAAGAGCAATCGTAAAATCATCAGACGCAAATCGTCATCTACCATTGGAGAGCACCATGTCAGAGAATACTCTGAAGCTGATTAAAGACAATGATGTGAAGTGGGTTGACCTACGCTTCACCGATACTAAAGGTAAAGAGCAGCACGTAACCATCCCTGCTACTTACGTTGACGCCGATTTCTTCGAAACTGGCCAAATGTTTGATGGTTCTTCAATTGAAGGTTGGAAAGGCATTAACGAATCAGACATGATTCTACTTCCAGATGACACCACGCCTTTCCTTGACCCGTTCACTGAAGATTGCACACTTATTTTACGTTGTGACATCATCGAGCCTAGCACTATGCAAGGTTACGAGCGTGATCCACGTTCTGTTGCAAAACGCGCAGAAGAATTCCTTAAGTCTACTGGCTTAGGCGACACTGCTTTCTTCGGTCCAGAACCTGAATTCTTCATCTTTGATGACGTGAAATTCGGTGCTGACATTTCTGGTGCTTTCTACAAAGTTAACTCTGAAGAAGGTTCTTGGAACTCATCTGCTACGATCGATGGCGGCAACATGGGTCACCGTCCACGTGTTAAAGGCGGTTACTTCCCAGTACCACCAGTAGATAGCTCTCACGACATGCGTGCTGCCATGTGTAACACCATGATCGCTATGGGTCTTGATGTAGAAGTACATCACCATGAAGTAGCAACGGCTAACCAAAACGAAATCGGTGTTAAATTTAACACGCTAGTTAAAAAAGCTGATGAAGTTCAAATGCTTAAATACGTTGTTCACAACGTAGCGCACGCATACGGCAAAACTGCGACTTTCATGCCTAAGCCAATCGTTGGTGACAACGGTTCTGGTATGCACGTTCACATGTCTTACTGGTTGAACGGTGAAAACCAATTCGCTGGTGATTTGTATGCTGGTCTTTCTGAAACTGCCCTTTTCTACATCGGTGGTATCATCAAGCACGCTAAGTCACTAAACGCATTCACTAACCCAGGTACTAACTCTTACAAGCGTTTGATCCCTGGTTTTGAAGCACCTGTAATGCTTGCGTACTCTGCACGTAACCGTTCTGCTTCTATCCGTATCCCTTACGTTGCTAGCCCTAAAGGCAAGCGTGTTGAAGCTCGTTTCCCTGACCCTATCGCCAACCCATACCTTGCGTTCTCTGCAATGTTAATGGCTGGTATTGACGGCGTTAAAAACAAGATTCACCCTGGCGATGCAGCTGACAAAGACTTGTACGACCTAGAGCCAGAAGAAGCGGCACTAATTCCTCAAGTAGCAGGCAGCCTACGTGAAGCTCTAACGTGTCTTAAAGAAGATTGCGCATTCCTAACTGAAGGTGGCGTATTCACTCAAGACATGATCGATGCTTACATCGAACTTAAAATGGAAGACGTGTATCGTGTTGAACACACGACTCACCCAGTTGAGTACGATATGTACTACTCTGTTTAATCGCTTAAGATTAAATAAAGTACAAAAAGGAGCAGCCTACGGGCTGCTTTTTTTATGTCTGTAGAAAACAAACGTTAAACACAGCTCTCGAATAAAGATTAAATGCAGCACACAAAGGAACCTGTGGGCTGCTTGCTAAACAAGCACTGAATATCACTCTCAATCTTTGGCCAAGCTAAGTACAGCTGGCAACAACAATGTAGGTCGGGATTCATCCCGACAAACAGCACATGCTAACTCACTCTCAAATTAGACAAATAGCTCTGCAACTCAATACGAAACCCGCTACAGTAGAACCCATTATCGAGAGCACCTTATGAAAACGTTATTTCTATTTATTCTCCTCACTCCGTTTATCGCATCGGCCCAAGTCTATACTTGGGTTAACGACGAAGGCATTCGTGTCTATGGTGATGAACCCCCTGCCAACGCGAGTAAAGCGGAGTTGCCACAGCTACAAGAAATCAAAATGCCCAAAATGGTGCAAAAACAAGAAGAGGCCGAAACCGCTGATGTCGATGGCTTTAAAGGTTATCGTGTATTAGAGATTATAAGCCCTAAAGAAGATCACATGATTACCGCTGGGGATGCGGGAAGCACCAATATTCAGCTAAATATTCAGCCTGAGTTACAGCCTGAACATGAAATAACACTCCTACTCAACGGCCAATCGATAAAGACAGCCGCGCAGCTAGAATTCAAACTCGACAGCCTAAACCGCGGGACTCACTTGGTTCAAGTGATGATCAAGCATAAAGGAAACCTGCTCATTGCTAGCTCGAAACGTCGTATTTATGTTCAACGTCCATCTATTCTAAATCGCCCCCGCACCTAATTAGCATGGTGCGCACCAATACAGTGCTATAGTTACATTCTGTTCATTCCTACGCGCTATTAACAGGCCCCGAAGCCCCGTAACTACTGGTGCATCAGGCTATATTAGTGCAAGAAAACATGGCTTGCTTCTTGCTATAAGCCATTACCTAGGAAAAGTACTTTATGGCCGATTTCATTTTTTATAAGCAACTGATCAATAACTTAGATAGCGCAATTTTAGTGCTAGATGAAGCGTTAACAGTTCAATATCTTAATCCAGCAGCAGAAGCGCTATTAGAAGTGAGTGGCCGTCGTTGTGTCGGCATGCAAGCTGAGATGGTTTTTTCTGATATTCAGCAAGATGTGCAAACATTAGAAAATTCTTTAGTCCAAGAAACCTCGTTCACCAAGCGTGAAGCTGAAGTTCGTCTAATGAACCAACAAATCATCACGCTTGATTACAGCGTCAGCCCTGTGGAATTCGACAAAACCATTTGCCTTGTGGTTGAGATGCACCCTCGCGATCGCTTATTGCGCATTAGTCGAGAAGAAGAACTGATTACTGCTCAAGCCACCACTCAGACATTAGTGCGTGGCATGGCGCACGAGATTAAAAACCCACTGGGTGGCATTCGCGGAAGCGCACAATTACTAGAGCGCATGTTAGGCAGCGAAGAATTAAAAGAGTACACCCAAATCATTATTGAAGAAGTGGACCGCCTCAGAAACCTAGTTGATAAAATGCTGGGGCCAAATAAATTATTAGAACGCCTTGAAACCAATATACATGAGGTATTGGAACGCGTTTATAGCTTGATAAGTGTCGAAACGGATGGCCAGCTGAAACTACGCCGTGATTATGACCCAAGTATTCCTGAGTTTTTAGCTGATAAAGAACAGTTAATACAGGTCGTACTCAATATCACCCGTAACGCAATGCAGGCTTTATTGGCCCAAAAAGGTGGACATGAATTCCCAGAGATCACGCTAAAAACTCGTGCTATCCGCCAACTGACAATAGGTCATACCAAACATCGTTTGGTGCTGCACTTAACTATCGAAGATAACGGCCCAGGTATACCAGACAACATTCGCGAAAGTTTATTTTTTCCGATGGTCAGTGGACGAGCCGAGGGAACAGGCTTGGGTTTATCAATAGCCCAGTCCATCGTAAACCAACATCAGGGCATTATCGAATGCGACAGTGAGCCTGGTAAAACACAATTTTCTATCTACTTGCCGCTTGAGCTTGATCACCATGATTATTGCGCGCAAGAGCAAAAAAATATTTTTTAATATAGGGACTAAACCATGAATAAAGTTTGGATTATTGACGACGATCGCTCTATCCGCTGGGTTTTAGAGAAAGCCCTAGAGCAAGATAATATTGAAAGCCAATCATTTGAAAATGGCGATAAAGTTATCAATGCGTTGAATCGTGAAATACCGGATGCCATTATCAGCGATGTTCGCATGCCGGGTATCGACGGACTCACCCTTTTGAATCAAATTCATCAAGTTGATCCGAATATTCCAGTAATTATAATGACGGCACACAGTGACTTAGACAGTGCTGTCACTTCTTATCAAAAAGGCGCGTTTGAATATTTACCTAAACCATTTGATGTTGATGAGGCCGTTAACTTAATTAAACGTGCCATTGCCCACAAACACGAAACCACTTCGCTTAATCATGCCGAACCAACCGAGCCTTATAAACACACCGAGATTATTGGTGAAGCACCGGCCATGCAAGAAGTGTTTCGCGCTATTGGTCGCTTAAGCCACTCCAATATTACTGTTTTAATTAATGGTGAATCCGGTACTGGTAAAGAGTTAGTTGCGCATGCTTTGCATAAACACAGCCCACGTAGCGAGCATCCATTTGTTGCTTTAAACATGGCGGCCATTCCAAAAGACTTAATCGAAAGTGAATTATTTGGCCATGAAAAAGGCTCATTCACCGGTGCAGGAGGTCAACGTCGTGGTCGGTTTGAACAGGCCGATGGTGGCACTTTATTTTTAGATGAAATTGGCGATATGCCAGCCGATACTCAAACCCGCTTGTTGCGAGTATTAGCCGATGGTGAGTTTTATCGTGTAGGTGGTAGCTCTCCGGTCAAAGTGAATGTGCGAATTATTGCAGCCACCCACCAAAATTTAGAAGGACTAGTAAAAGCAGGTACTTTCCGTGAGGATTTATTTCACCGCTTAAATGTTATTCGCATTCATTTACCCGCTCTCGCTGAGCGCCGTGAAGATGTGCCTCGCTTACTGCATCACTTTTTAAATCGTGCGGCGGAAGAGCTAGGCGTTGAAGCTAAAGTATTAAAAAGTGATACCGAAGAATATTTATGCACCCTACCTTGGCAAGGTAACGTGCGCCAATTAGAAAATACTTGCCGCTGGATTACAGTAATGGCGTCGGGTCGCGAAGTTCATATTAACGATCTACCACCAGAGTTGCTTAACCAAGAAGAAAAAGCCACAACCAGCAACAACTGGGAACAATCGTTACGTAACTGGGCTGATCAGCAATTAGCGCAAGGTAAAAAAAGTATTTTAGATGATGCCGTACCGATTTTTGAACGTATCATGATCGAAACCGCCCTCAAACATACTGCAGGTCGTCGCCGAGACGCGTCCATTTTACTTGGCTGGGGTCGTAATACCCTGACTCGTAAAATAAAAGAGCTGGGTATGGAAGAAACAACTGAAGAGGAAGAAATGGATTAATCGATACCGCTTAATCTAATTGTATAGCGACAGAACCCGGAGCCATTCTTGTGCTTCGGGTTTTGTTTTAAAGTATTCCTGATGTACCGTCGTTCGTGCCCCCCCTACCAACTTATCTCGCGCCATAATTTTTAACACGCTATCATTTACCACTGCCGCCTCCGCTAGCTGACCATTTTTCTGCGCCCAAGACTCAAATTCTTGAATGAACACCACAATTTCAGGCGGATGCAGTCCCCACTCACTCAAGTCCACTAATGATGCCCAATGATGATCCGGCAATTTAGAAATTAAAACCTTGGCCTGCAACATAAAGCGCAACGCAAGCTCTAGCTCAATCACACCATGAATGGTTAAACATAGGGTTCGGTGATTAATATCCATCTCATAACCACCGAAAGGGGTTTCAAATTGATGCATATCTTTTATTTACAATAGTAAGGCGTCTCATACTAGTATAGTTGACCCGTACTATTACTCCGCGAAGTGATAGAGCGTTTATTTATAATAAACTTCTTTCCAATAAATAATCTTATCGTGACCACGATACTGCCCAAAACTAATCTCTGCTTCAGGGTCTTCAAATCCCGTACCATTCCAATCAAATTGTAGCCACGGCGGCCCTGCATACGGAAACTTAAACTTACCGTAACGCTGATTGGTGGGCGCGGACCAATTCACCTTTATTTCACCCGCAACAAACGTACCCGTATCGCCCAATTCACCAGAGGGGGTACTGTCACTACTTTGGTAAGGGTCGCTAGGACTGCCGACATCGGTGATGGTTATCGCACCAATATCAGATAAATCATACGTCGTTGCGTTATCGTTTTGATTAATAATAAAATCATTTCCATCAAAATATTGTGTTTGCCAAATTTGCGTTAAAGGAAGCGTTTCTGGCCCATAGCCATTTGATAACCACATGCGCCCAAACCGAATTTCACCACCTACAGGGTTAATACTTAAAGCATTTGCCAAGCTGACGCCATCGCTATCCACGTAATCATTTATATTCAGTTGAATGTCATTGGTAAACGGCGCAATCATCGCATTACCTGCATGATCATAAACAAAATGATCACTACCACTTAAGCTGACCCTAGAAATACCCGTTGCATTGTCATACACACTGCTTGGTGCATTAAAGCCGGACGTAATCGTTAAATCCGTGAGGCCATCTGCACCTAATATGCTAGACGTTGCGTTGATCACAGGCAGAGGGGATTTATTAAAACTGCCAACTAAATAATTTTTTACCGGCACGCCCTGAGCATTACGCGCAACCAGATCAAATTGTGGGGCGGTGCTGTATTTAATGCCACCTGCATTACTCGCATCCAGTTCACCAATATAACTGAAGCCTGTATTCGCGTCCCCATAACGGCCAGAACTGACATTATTGATGAAAAAATCAGCTGGATAAAAACGTCCAAACTCATGGGATGGTGTACTCACCAACGTATGGGATAAATAGCTATTCGAGCCTGCGGTAAAATTAATAACACCTACGTCACTCCAATTAATCATTCCATTAAATATACCCGCAGCTAAATTCACACTGCTTAACGAAATAGTACCAGGGTCACCTCCCGTGGGGGATATTAAGCTGTGTGTTAAATTAACTTGGCTATTAAAATTGGGCAACACGTAATTATTATCACAAAAATCACTATCGGCATTTTGTCGCCAACCCTGCGCTGTCACGGTAAGATTAAAGTTTTCACCTGCCTTTTTAAATTTGTCACAATTCCAATAATCAGGCCCGCTGCAACTGTAATTAGGGTCTGTGGTGGTTGTGCAAAATCCTGCAGGGGTAAATTCGATTGGATTACTATTACCCACTATAGGATCACCCGCTTGCACTAAACGAGCGTGTAATGTTAAACGCCCTGCGTCGGTATAAAGACTATTGGGTAAGTCTGCTGTACTGTTGCTGGAGAAATTTAATGTCAAAGGCGTATAACTGGTCACACTGCCTTGAGAATTCTTATTAAGATTCGTGCCATTAATAGAAAATTGCGACGAGGCATTGGAATGGCACGTTGTAGGATTGGTGCATTCTAATGCGAGATGAATTGTTTGATTACCGGTAAATAAGCCAGTGCACACACCCGTATCAACATCGGTAGTAATGGCCCTAATTTTAAGCGGGTCATAACCTAGTAGTTGGTTTAAATTACGCCCTGATGTTTGCACTGGAATCACCTGTGAAGCAGGCGCCGCACCGCTACCATAAATAAATTTAAAGCCAGAACGGGCAAATGTGATGGCAGGATCATCTGCTGCGGTCGCTGCGTTACTGGTTTCAGAAATTCCTTGGTTGTCTAATACATTGATACTCAGAGACTCAACATGTGTATTTAAATAGTTAAACGATGCTTGTCCGTTATCGGCAGAAGAGAAAACATACTCTGCGGTACCCGCATTAGTGCCTGTGGCATTAAAGCTGCCCGAACCAGTATTAAAGCTCCAATCACCATGATTAGTCGATGTCGATAAATTAATAGTGCCGGTATAATCTGTAATTTGATTGCCTGCGGAATCTTTAGCGATTAACGTGATCACCTCGGCTTCGCAATTCACCCCAGCGCCACTGTGCAGTATTGAAAAATGATCCGCGCCTTTACAACTTGATATTTTAAACACTTCAATATTCACGTTATCAATTTTAAATACTTCATCACTGGCGTTGTAGCAACAATTACCACCCGTGCCAGGGTCATCGATTACAAATCTTATCTGGGTATTACTAGCCATATAGTTTTTTAAGTTAAGGCTACTTGAACCAGAAATTTTACCCGTAATAGTTTGCAATAACGTCCAACCTGAGCCGTTATTGACTTCGACTCTGACTTTGTCTTCAGGGTCCACAGCGCCTATTGATTGATAGTCAAAGGTAAGAACCGCATCATCATAAGAAGACAAATTCATGGCACGACTTAAACTGGTGACCGAAGTGCTGTTACCATACAAATACAGTGCATCGTAATAAATACTGACTGGGCCATTATCTGGGCCGGTGCCATCACTCTCAATCCAGTTACCACTGAATGCTAAGCTGCCGTCATTATTGTCATAACTGCCCGATGTATTCGTTAATATCTGAATGTCTTCTACCTGTAAGATTTCATCGGCTGGCCCAAAGCAACAGGTAGAGCCACTTTCATCTTCAATACGAAAACGCACTCGAGTATTACTTGAAATATAAGGCGTGATATTAAAACTGAATGGCTGAAAGCTGGTGATGTCATCTGTATAGGTTGCGATGATTGTCCACGTCGCACCACCATTCGAAGAAACCGACACCGTAGCCCTATCATTTGACTCAACCGAAGTACTGCGCATGGTAAACCGTAAGGTAGCGGTTGTCGCACCGGATAGATTGACTTCACGTTGAACTGAGCTTTGTACAAAATTTGGATACACCGTGTTATTACCTGTCAACTCAAGACGACCGTTGGTAATACGCACGTCTCCTGTGGTGGGGCTACCTCCTGTAATTCGCTCGGTTTCAATCCAATTAGTTGCCCAAGTTAAATTCCCGTCATTATTGCCATAACTAGCGGTATCAAAACGGTCCCTGTAGTTATTACCTATTTCTGTAAATTCATCCCTAAAATTACCTTCACTTAAAAACGTAGCCGCTATGACTAAATTTGAATCTTCGCTTGCTGATTCTCTTATTGAGCCTGAAGATGCATCAAAATTAATCGCGCCCTGCTGTTTATAACTGTATTTCATAGTGAAGCTGCCATTATCAGCGGCCACTAAAGTATAACTAAATGTACCGTTACCATTATTTATAAAACTGCTAGGATTTGACCCCGTTGCAAGAACCCAAGAGCCTGCTGTTAAACCGCTTGATACAATACGTGCAGCTACCGTCACTGTTCCCGTAAATCCAGTCAGAACTTGGTGAGCGCTATTATGCAAACTAAAGGTAATATTTTCAGCAACACAGCTCACGCCACTCGCATCATGCACAATAGCAATATGTTGCGAAATTTGATTAGGGGTTGCCGTTACCTTTACATTATCTACAAATAAATAATCTGAATCGCCAAGCCCTCCCGATGTTGATAATCGTATCCCCGTATTACTGGAAATATAGGCGCTAATATCAAACGTAAACGTACCTGAGCCCAAGCTCGAACCTCTCAATCTTCCGATACGTGTCCATGAACTACCTGATGTCGCGTATATGTCGACACGATCACCATTACTGTCAAATCCAATTTCATCATAATCAAATGTGAATGTTGCTTGTGTATAGCTCGATAAATTTAAGCGGCGCTCAATACTATTATTACTGCCACTTAATATTAATTGCCCTGCAAGGATACCCACATTCGTTGAAAATGGCGGTGTTGGTAAACCATCATCACCGGTTTCTAACCAATCCCCCGCCCACCGCTGATCGCCATCTTGATTGCTATAGCTTTCACTTGAAAAGGTATCAAGAAATACATCAGCGTACACATAATGAGCTGTCAGTAAAAAAAATAAAAATAAGATAAATCTCATGGCGCTAGCCTTATTTGCACCACTCGGGTGGCAGCATCGGCACCAACACCACAAACACCCGTACTGGTTAAGGTGTAATACGATTTTGCACTGACTATTTTTTCTTCACACGCCACATTTATACGACACGAATTTAAACCAACTGCTGTTAAATTCAAATCACTAATAAAACCGGCATTACAACCAGGACTCGGCTCCGACGTTAACTGATACACAGCTGCTAATTGTGCGCCACTTTCAGCGGCATAAAATGCACGCATGCTCAGCCATTCACGACCATAAGCACTGGCGCTATGTTCATTAATTTGATTAATAGCCGCAACCATTAAAATCATCACTAAAATTAAAAAAATAGCCGACGGCAGTCCTAATCCTTTTTGGTAAGAAAAAGATCGTATTTTTTTTTGAGTTACATAATTACCGTTAAATTTAAGGTACATTTCTAATTTGCACCTCTTGATTAAGAGTCATTGTTTCACTTAAATCACTATCACCTTGTAACTGTAATTCGTATGCGACCAGTGCATTTCGCCGTAATGACGACGGTAAATATCGAAAACGTAGCGAACTTGCCAATAGGTCATTACTGATCATTAATCTATTGGGCACAGAAATAGGCAGACTAGCGGCGAGGTTACTGATATCACCAACAAAACCATAATTACGATAATAAAAAATTGCCGAACCAACCTGACAAAACGCGTTGGGTTGTTCAACTATATATAACCGTTTTTGTGGTGAACTTTTTTCAAATTTAAAAACAGCACCTGCATTAAAGGTAAATGTTATTTCATCCCCTGCCACCACCGAACTAACTGTTTGTGTACTAATAAAACCTTGTGTACCCGAAACCGTGTACAGGTCATTGATATCAGACACAACCGGGTAAATTGCCAGACGACCATTGGTACTGAGCAGGCTATCTAAATTGATCGCCGTCACTGTCGTGCTGGCAGAAGTGAAAGGTGCATTAATATAATTGGTGGCGCCCACAATCGGAATAAATTCAATACAGGATTGGTCACTACTGACTCTCACACTGCCCGGTAATGCCTCACGGATCAGTCGGCTCATTTTTTCATTAATAATGGCAGCACTTGCGGCCAATGCGCTTCGCCTCGCCGTATCCACATAACCGTGCGCACTGAAACTAATAAATTGCACACTACCAATCGACAGTACCGATAAAATCACAATCACTATAATTATTTCAATCAAGGTAAACCCTGCCGACTTAGAGGGCTTTCTCGGCTTTAAAAAAAGAGTATTTTGATTTAATAAAGGTGTGTTTTCATGCATAACCATCACCTTAAAAATTACCTTTATAAACAGCTACACTGCGATTTTCACCGCCAGGGGCTGTTATGGTCACCACGATTCTTTTGGCTAATCGATTTTCAGACAACCCTAATTCAGTGCCCGCACAGGCAACAACAATACTTGCACGATATTGCGCGTATTGTGACATGTCGATTGCAGACTCAATTAAAACAGGCGGCGCATCAATGACATTGTGATAGTCATCAACATCATCAAATTGCGCACGAGTCTGACCTTCATTCGATAATGTACAAGGTGCATTAACCGCTAATACCTCACCACCACCGGATGGCGTCGTATCATCGAAATTCATGCCTAGAATTTCATCTAAATACGCTTGCTGTAATTCCAATGCCTTGCCTTCCCAAATAGGCGCCGAGCTTTGTGCAATACCTTGACTCAACGCCGACACCAACGCCGACAGAGCAATACCCAGCACAACAATGGTGATAATTAATTCAATTAACGTCACCCCTGCTTGTTTTGACGCTATAACCCTATGGCAAACACAATCCTTCATAAGCATATCCACTCGGACTAATGCACAAATCCACCGTATTATTAGCAGTGAAACACAATCGCTGATTAGTGCTAAGTTGTACTCGGCTGACATTAACCGCATTGCCATAGCCATCAAAATAAAAGTTAACCGGAAAGGTCACAGCCGGTAACGCACTGCATGGGCTGGTAAAATCGGTGACGGATGCGCGAACACTGACGGAATCAAAATCGATACTAAACGTATTTAACGCCACGCCACCTTGGCTAATCTGTCCGCTCCAATTGCTTGGGGACTGCGCAATACTTAATAAAATAGGTTGGCTCGCACTTTGCCGTAAAAACGCTAAACGCTGTGCAAATCGAAACTGAGAAAGCCACTGATCAGCGGATAATTTCACCGCATATTGAGACGGCGCAGAGAACAAACCAATGCCCACTGCGCCCAAAATGGAGAGCAATACAATGACAACAATCAGCTCAATTAATGTGAAGCCTTTTGTTGGTTTCATACGTTATTTTAAGAACACGTATCATCTGCAGCGCCAGCGCCATTAACCGCATAGGTGGCCGCCGTACCAATAACAGGCGCCGTTATCACCTGAGTTGAACCCGAACCGGTGCTGGTTGCAATTGTAAAGGTAAAACAAGGTGTACCGTCACCGTCAACCGCAATAATTAAATCCGCGGCAGTAGCACCCGTTACAATTGTATAGCCATCTAAATTCGCGGCTACTTGAATACCCGCTACGGAAGGGTAGCCATACACCATTGCCACCGCTGCGCCTTCAATGGAAACCGATGAGGTGGCACCAGAGGCATTACACGTCGCATCCGCAAGGCACGCCGCATGAGAAATAGCCGAGGCGGATCGCATGGCGCCACGCGCCCCTTCTAAACTAGAGCTTTCAGCCTGGCCTGAAAAATCAGCAAACTTAGGCAGCGCAAACGCACTTAATATACCCAAGATAACAATGACCATAATTAACTCAATCAAGGTGAAACCTGATTGACGGTTTACATGACAAATTGGTTTAGAGGTTTGATTCATACTACTCTCCGTTTGATCAATTTAGGCTATTGCCTATTTCCCGTATTTCAAAATTAAGTGTAGTTGATATTTTTTATTTCAAAAACGTTTGTACGGTTCCACTGCTTAAATCATATTCGATTTTGCTATTAAAATTATATTGCTGATATGTATATGTACAAACCGTCGGTGCCGTGACCGACGCCACATAACTGATATCTTCGGTTGATGAGGTTGATACTTTTAATCCATTACTCGAAAGTAATGCCTCCCATAACCGAACACAGCGCTCAGCATTACCCACTAACAATGCACTGTGACTTGAATTTGTACCTTGCTGCGCATCGCTGGGCCAGCCGATTGATGTGGTCGCAATATCCTCTCTGCCATAACCTTTAACCACGTCAACTTCGCCTTTGGCCCCATTTGAAACCCATTGGCTTCGTAATAAAAATACAGCGCTGGATAAGGCACCTCCTGTGGCGGCAACACTGCTGTAATGAGCCTCATCATAGTTATTCATCATTCTGGGCAAAGCCACTACCGCTAAAATTGCCATCAAGGCAATGACCATGACCAGCTCGATAAGGGTAAAACCCACTGCCGGTTTGTTTATTATGCGCAAATTATTCATTAGCGTGCACCTGCACTTAAATCCCAAAGCGGTAAGAAAATCCCTAAGGCTAATACGAGTATCATGGCACCCATAAATAGCAGCATTATTGGCTCAATCGCTCCGCTTAGCCTTTCGACTTGAAAATCGGTTTCTTCATCATAAAATTCACTCACATCATTGAGTAACGTATCCAGCGCACCACTTTCTTCGCCCACGGCAATCATCTGTAAAATCAAAGGGGTAAACATGCCTGAACTGCTTGCCGTTCGTGAAAGGGAATCGCCACGCTCAATTCCCGTGCGCATTTCTCGTACGTTTTTTTCAATATGCAGATTACCAATGGATTCAGCACTCACATCAATTGACTGTAAAATAGGTACGCCTGATGCAAATAACATAGAAAATGTGCGGGTAAAACGTGACAAACAAATACGGTTTAATAAACCACCTACGATCGGTAATTTAAGTTTTAACCTATCCCAATTCAACGCTCCATTGTCTGTTTTTAAATACTGGACGATGGCGATAATAAACACCGTAATAATACTCAGCATTATCCACCAATAATCAATAAAGAAATTCGAAGTACCTAATAATATTTTCGTAGCAAAAGGAAGATCTCCCCCAAATTTTTCAAACACTTTTGCAAAACTAGGAATCACAAATACGTTCACCACAATCACCGCAATGATAATCGCGCTAATCACCATCGCGGGGTAACGTAGCGCACTGGATACTTTCTTTTTTGTATCGCGAATCATTTCAAGATAATTCACCAATTGAGAAAAGGCTTGGTCTAAATTACCGGTGCTTTCGCCCACATGCACCATGCTTATAAATATGGGAGAAAAATAATGTTCATGTTGCTGCAAAGCCTGACTTAACGTATTACCACGACTAAGCACATTTCCTACATCTTGCAATACTTCTTTTAATGCAAGGTTATTACTGGTTTCAGACAAGCCATAAACCGCACGCATGATTGGTATACCGCTTTTGGTTAAGGCATGCATCTGACGACAAAATAAAACCATGTCGTCCAATGGAATCGATTTCTTAGGCAGGTACTGATTTAAAATTTCATTAAAATTAATTGATGGTTTAACTTCTTCAATAGAAACAGGGATTAGCCTATCTTCAATTAATCGAGCCGCCACCGATGTCCGATGACTGGCTTCTTGCTCACCGCTATGTAAGTTGCCACGTTTATCACGCGCTTTATACGCAAATAATGGCATCTACATCACCTCAAGCTCGCAAGGGATAACGCACTGTCATCCAAACTGGCCGAAACTTTAAACACCTCACTAATGGAGGTTTTACCCGCTACTGCCAATGCCAGTGCGTAGGACGAAAGCGGATAATACAAATCGCTGGCCTTAGCCAATTTAATAAACATGGCGGTATCACTGCGTCTGAGCGCATCTAACATACCATCATCAAATTCAAGTAACTCATACACCCCCGTGCGGCCTACATAGCCAGTGTTTGAACAGTGGTGACAACCTTCACCTTGATAAAAAGTATTTACTTCAGGATCACTGCCTATACCGATCAACCAACTTTTTTCTTGCGGCGATAACTTATAAGGAGACTTACAATTGTGGCAAATTTTTCGAATTAACCGTTGGCCAATCACCGCACGTAAACTGGATGCCACCAAATAAGAATCCGCACCCATGTCCATTAATCGCATAGCGGTAGATATGGCGTCATTGGTATGTAATGTGGACAACACCATATGACCTGTCATGGCCGCGCGTAGCGCTATTTCTGCCGTTTCAGTGTCACGCATTTCACCTATAAGAATAATATCAGGGTCTTGGCGTAACGCTGTGCGCAAAATTTTAGAAAAGGTTAAACCAATTTTTGAATTAATTTGAACCTGATTAATACGTGGCAATCGGTATTCGACTGGGTCTTCAGCGGTAATAATTTTTTTGTTTTCGGCATTCAAGGTATTTAATGCGGCATAAAGCGTTGTGCTTTTACCACTGCCTGTTGGTCCCGTCACCAAAACCATGCCATGAGGACGCGTTATTAATGTTCGAAAGCGCTTTAAAATTGCGGGTGTCATCCCCAGTGAATTTATATTCAAAAGTCCCTGACTTTGATCAAGCAACCGCATCACCACTGCCTCGCCATATTGGGTTGGTAATGTAGATAAGCGTACATCGATGCTTCTATTTAAAATACGAATATTAAATCGTCCGTCTTGGGGCAATCGTTTTTCAGATATATCCAAGCCACTCATAATTTTTAAGCGACTCACCAACGCACTCACAACACGGCGCTCTTTCATAACTTGTTCTTGTAGCTCACCATCAATGCGCAAGCGTACTCTTAATACTGTTTCATCAGGTTCAATGTGTATATCTGATGCGCTCACCTGCACCGCATCTTCAAAGATATTTTGCAGCAATCGCACTACCGGCGCTTCACTGGCATCCGACTCGGCCAATAACCGCTCTAAATCTAAATCACTTTGTCCAAGTTCTTCGTCTAGCTCACCCGCTATTGAGGCAATTTGCTCGGTACGACGGTAAATACGATCAATCGCATTAAGGACTTCATGTTCTTTTACAAAAGCAGGAATGATTTTCTTTTTTAACGCACGCTGGACCTCATCTACCGCCAAGATATCTAGAGGGTCCATGAAGCCAACAAAATATTGCTCTTCTTCTTCCATTAAAATTATGGCGCGATAACGTCGCGCAATACTTTCAGGTAGACGACGAGTGACCTTGCTATCAAATTGAAATCGAGAGATATCAATAAAGGGCATTGCAAAATGTGCTGATAACTCTAGTAACAAAGTATCTTCATTAACAAAACCAAGATCGATCACTGTTCGACCAAACTTTCGCCCTGATCGTTTTTGCTCATCTAAGGCCATCATTAGCTGTTCATGGGTAATAATGCCTTTTTCAATGAGGACATCACCAACACGAACCTTGCTTATTTTCTTATTCATGCGAGAGTCCCTTTAACTTATCGATTCTTTGACGCACAAAGTTATAAAGTGCTGGTGGCAAAGGGCTAAGTTCAAGCGATTGCTCATAGAATTTTATCGCTTGTTTTTCTTCAGATAATGCATCAAGACTAATGGCAGATCCTACCTTCCACTTTGCTTCATTAGGCTCGATTTCTGATAATGTTTCATACAAGCTCAATGCGGTTCGATGATTATTACTACGCTGCTCCCCTTGAGCGCCAAGCGCTAACAAACTTACATTGTCATTTGATTTAGGTAACAGCTTTTGTATGTATGGCCATACCTTTTCAGGCTCATTAATCATCAACGTTTTAATTATATTTTCACCTTGAGATCGGTTTTTAATTATTATTGGATCTCTCTTTATTGCTAATGTCCGGGCAAAAGACGGCAAAGTAACGGCATCTTCAATAACAACGTTAATTATTTCTTTTTTAGTATTAATCCCATTATTTACTGCTAATTTTTCATTCTTTACTTCTTTTATATCGACTACATCTATATCTTTTGACGATGGCTTAATCTGTGTTTCAACCTCATGGTTTTCAATCCTAATATTGTCTCGTTCATCGACAATGATAGGCTTGATATTTTTCGTATACGCTAAAGCCATATCATCATATTTGACGACTTCAGGCCGAGAGATTTTAACCGCCGTGGTCACTTTTGAGTCATTAAACGATTCATGTTTTTTGATTAAATTTGGCATCACAAAAAAATACACAGAACTAGAAATCAGCAATATACATACAATAAAAAATACAACTACAACATTATCTGACTTTATATTTGGCACACGCTCATAAGAAAATGAGAGGTCATGAGCATACCTGCGCTGAGTTCGCCTTTGATGCAAGTCTCGCAAAACATCATTCACAACACTCATAATATTTCCTAAACCAAACCAAAAAACCATTTAGGTTGAAACTGAATACATTCAGTGTCCTTTGCCGCTCGCTTAATCATGGCTTTAGTAACACTGCGTTCACCTTTCGAAAATGCAATTAGCAGTGCTTTACCACATAAAATACTTATAAGTCTTGGCACGCCGTTACTGTATTCATACAAGGCATTAATGGCTCCATCATTAAAAATGGATTTACCGTTATATCCTGCAACCGCTAAGCGATGATGCACGTATTGTCTAATGTGAGATTTATTTAATAAGTCTAATTTTTGGCTAAACGTAATACGCTGACGAAGCTGTCTAAGATGATATTTATTCAAAATTTCGTCTAATTCTGGCTGAGCAAACATGACTATTTGCATCAGTTTTTCGCTTTCAGTTTCAAGATTAGTTAACAAACGCAGTGCTTCAATACTCTCATCCGGTAACGATTGTGCTTCATCAATGACTAATACGACTCGCTTATTATTAAGTGCAAATTTTAACAATCGCTTATTGATCGCTTCCATTAATTCATCATCACCTAACCACCCTAAATCGGGTACTTGCAACTCTTTGGCTAACGCCCGTTTCAACTCAACAGGGTTTAAATTGGGATTGGGTATATAAGCGCTGTAGTATTCATCTTCGTTTAACGAATTTAATAAGCGCCGACATAGCAATGTTTTACCCGTACCTACTTCACCAATGACTTTAATAATGCCCTCACCGCTGGCGACCGCAAACATCAACATAGAAAAGCACTGCTGGTGTGACGGCAAATCAACGTAATAACTGGTATTGGGTAATAATGAAAATGGCATTTCATCTAGATCAAAAAAGATTTTAAATTCATCTAGCATAAGCTTCATTGAATCTTGCTTATGCGTGGCGCGCTTCATTGGGATAACGTTGATACCATTCATTTTTCAGTTGCTCCTTGCTGTTGCCAGCGGGGAAAGCTGCGTCGAATGCTTTCTACTTCATTACTCCAAGCATCATTTTCTATCACTTTAGGTTGCAGCAAGATGACTAATTCACTCTTAGTCTGACTCTGCTGAGTTTGTTGAAATAGAGCCCCTATTAATGGAATACGAGATAACCAAGGCACCCGAGAATCCGTTTTACTTTTTTTGTTTTGCAGCAAGCCTCCAATCACCACTACTTGTCCACTTTTTGCTTTTATAATGCTGTCTGTTTCCCTAATACTGCTAAATGCCATTGGCAAATCAAATGTATTGGAACCCACCTCTATCACCTTATTTCGTTCAACCACCTCGGTAACACTTGGGTGTACATGTAAGATCACTTGATTGTCATCACCAATTTGAGGTGTGACATCTAAGGCAATACCTGAAAAGAACGGAGTAAGACTTACTTCAGGACTTGTATTAGTTGACGTGGTGGTGGTCGTGGTATTGGTACTCACATCGGTGACAAAAAATTCATCGGTTCCCACTTTAATAACCGCCTTTTGGTTATTCACGGTGCTAATACGTGGACTAGAAAGCACCTGTACTTCACCTTGTCGTTGCAATAATTGAATCACACCCGTGAAATCTGATGTGTTAAAGCTTAAAGAAAATATACCGGCTAAATTGTCTGGGTTATTGATGCCTTCCGATGTCAGTGAGCCTGCGACATCTTTTGATGAATCGGCATAAGTAGCATTAATTCCAGCGCCAAAAGAGTCCCATTGAATACCCGCTTGGAAGCCATCATTTAATGTCACTTCTAATATTTTAGCTTCTATAATGACTTGTTTTTGTAATGACAATTCAGCACGTTGCAAAAATTCTTCAACCGCGTGTAATTCATCCGGAAATGCGCGAACAACAATCAAGCCAGCCTGTGCATCCACAATGACTCGACGACCTGCACCATTGCCTACCATTACTTGAATAGATTGTTGTAGGGTTTTCCAAAAGTCGGTACTGGCTTGAGTATCTAACTTAGTGGCAGTTGAACCACTAATATTATTATTGCTACCTGTACCATCTGAGTTATCCGATGAATATATTTGCCCACTCGCCACCGAGATACCACTACTACCCTGACGTGAAACATTTAGATAATTGAGCCTAAACACTTTATTCTGCAACGCTTTTGGTAAAATTCGATAACCGTATGCAGTTTCAACATATTGCAAACCATAACTGTCTCTCACCGCTTTTAGTGTTTCTTCAAGGGTTACGTTTTTTAAGTTAATGGTGATCTTTTGTTTCACATCGGGATGAACCACCATATTAATACCCAAACCATCGACCAAACCCATAAAAAACGCATCGGCAGGGTTATTGCGCGCACTCACATCAAATCTTTCAGGGAGCAGCTTATTATCCATATCTGGCATTAATGCATCGAATGCCGCCTGAGGGACATCAATAGAGGATGATTTTTCTGGAATATCTTTAAAGGCATAGTCCTTCACTTCATAGCTTTTTTCAGGCGTACTTGAGCAGCCCAATAATACCAAGCAAAGAAAATATCCATTTTTTCTAAAGGCCTTAAACATCTTTATCGCCTCACGTTACTAATAGGACGGTTCAATTTAATAACAGATAACTTACCTGCTTTTGACAGCGTTACTTTGTTTTCCTCAATCTTGACCACTCTAGCCTTGTTTATGTACTCTCCTTCTTTAAGCACATAACCATTAATCACTGCTCGGCTCCCTTTATCACTAATCACGACCTGCCTTAAGTTGTAGTGATATTTTCTAACTGTTTTTCGTTCGATTTTTTTCTCTTCTATAACAGCGCCATAGCCAGGCGGCGCCATAGGGTCAAATTGAACTGACCATGCGATGTGACTGATTACCATGCTATTTATAAATATCATTAATAATAACTTCATTTATAAGCCTAAAATTTTATCACTGGTGCTTATTGTATGTACTTTTAGCTTCAACTCACCCATAGGGTATGCTGTCGTCTTATACTGAACCTCGTCCCAGTATAATTGCCAAGACTGGTTTTCAATCGCTTTTATATAATCCAAGCTATGTAAGTACTGCCCTGTCATATCAATAACCAAGCCGTGTTCATACAATACCTGATTACTATTTTTTGCTTGTTTTAACTCGATAATTTTTGGCTCTAAATTCTTTATTGATTCAAATTTCAATTTACTTTTATTCAGCAGCCCGTTAAACACTAGATTCATTTTATCTGGCTGAATCAACGCACTGGTAATGCTATTAATTTTTTCTTGTTGCTCTCTTGAAATTTCTTTTAATTTATCCAATTTTAATCGATATGGTAAATTTACATCCTGTTTGCTTCGTTCCTCTAATATTTTTATATCTTTCCTTAATTTCTCGACATTAATGACCATGTCATAATTAACAGATTTAATATTTTGGTATTTAATCCATATTGGATTCCAAGCCAATAATACGAACAATGACAACATCAGCCCAATAAGAGTTAACGTGATCAATTTTCGCTCCCGTAAATTAAGCGAATTAATTTTTGGACGTAGCTTGTTCCAGATAGTCTTCAATTGACTTCTCCTGTTTTTCAGAACTAACCACAAATTTCATTTGGTCACCATTACGCTTTAAATCAAAAATCTCAAACTGCATTGATTTAAATACATCAAGGTCAGATATTTTCTTTAAATAGGCTGGCAGATCACTTGGATCCAGTACTCGCCCATACAATGACAATGAGGTTCCACCCTTTTTAATAAGAACCTTCGTCAACCATAGATTTTCTTGCTTAATTTTTGTCAAGGCCTCCAAATATACAGAGAATGTTCTTTTATCAATGAGATCCCGCCTATCACTTAAATAATTTAATACATCTTCATTTCTTGATATTTGGTTTTCATAACCTTCAATTGATCGCAATAATATGTCACTTATTTTTGGTTCTGGATTCTGTTGAAATGCAACGTCATATTTTTCTTTCCAAAATACAGACTGCTCTGCTACTTCTTTTTCCATTGTTCGCTCTTGCATCGTTAAGACGTATAATCCTGCCGTTACTGCCAACCCTATAACAAATACATAACCCAGCAGCAATGCAATAACGGAAGCTGAATAAGGCAGTTCTATTTTTTTGAATTCATCTAAAAATAAATTGACCTGCTGCATTATTCTACCCGCCTTAACACTGCACCGATTACCGGCAGTAAGTGCATCTCTTCGAACTCAGTCAACTCAATGTCAGCGTTCATCGGTATAAATTGCTTGCAGGCAAGGTCCACGACTTTAGGTGACAACACCTTTTGTAATGGCTGTTGTAGCTTTAGGCCATCGGCGCCCATAGGCAATAGATACACTTTACTAGCAATACCCTTACCCAATTGACTCTCGTAATAATCAAGTGATCGCTGTATATCTAAAATAAATCGCTCCATCGTAAGCGAGTGTTCATGATGGCTATGATGTTCGTCGTCATGATTTTTTTTATGCGTTGCAGATGATTTTAGATCCTCTGCCAAACTTACATAGCCCATCTCTATTGAACGTGACAAGTACATCGCTTCGGAGCTAAACATTAGAATTTCTCCGCTATTTTCTTTTAAACTTAAAATGGCAATCGTGCCTTTTTCCATATCTGGCAAATAAAGCGAAATATTTCGTAATGCCATTTCTTCAATATCTATTACTTTTGGGTCAAGCCCACACTCGCGGATGAATTTTAACTTCTCTGCAATTACCTTTCGATCAACTGCAACCACGTACAGCATTTTCATGCGCCCCCGATAGGCATCCTCGGGCAACGGAAAAATATCAATAACGGTATCTTCAATAGGAATGGATATAAGGTCTTTTAGGCGCCAACGAACCGCTTCCGTTAGTTCATCGTCTGCAACAGGGGGGGTCTCAACCAGCTCCAATTCATATTCACTTTTATCCAGCACGTAATGGCAGTCGGCATTATTCAATTTATGCTTACTTACCCAATTTTTTACAAACGAACTGATGCCTTGACCATGAATAGGGGCAAACTCGAGTTTGAGAATTTCCAATTCTCCATTGGTCATCACCCCATGACTAATAGAAATCCCGTGATCGCTCACTGACAAGCCCACCAAGCCTTTTGGTTTTTTCGCTTTTTTAATAAACCACTGTCGGGGATCAAGTGCCAAATTCAACAGATGCCTACTCCTTTAGACCCAATATTGCGGTAAACTGTCCTTCTTTAATCCTAGTCACACTTTGTAGAAACACCACTATGCTGCACGTTGTATTATTTGAGCCTGAAATTCCGCCGAATACCGGAAACATCATCCGCCTATGTGCCAATACGGGATTTCAGTTGCACTTGATTGAACCGCTTGGTTTTGAATTAGATGAGAAACGCGTCCGCCGTGCCGGATTGGATTACCATGAATTTGCCAAGGTTAAGATTCATAAAAATTGGCAAGCGTTTGTCGATGAGGTGCAGCCTGATAACTGCTATGCCATCACCACGAAAGGCCAACGCAGACATACTGATGTGATATTTAAGGCAGGTGATGCCATAGTCATGGGGCCAGAAACCCGTGGCCTGCCTGACGAGATGCTCGATACGTTATCCCAAGATGAGAAGGTGCGTATTCCGATGGTGCCAGACAGCCGCAGTTTGAATCTGTCAAACGCGACGGCGGTCATGGTGTATGAGGCTTGGCGTCAACTAGACTTTGCTGGCGCAAAGTAACGCGTCATAAACAGCAAGCATAAAAAAACCGAGAACCCCTGGGTATCTCGGTTTTTTTGTACCAATCAAAAATTAATGAGTGGCTTCAGCTTTCGCTTCTTGTTGGGCTTTAGCTTGCTGCACACTTTGGGCGTAAACCGCATCAAAGTTAACAGGCGCTAGCATTAAGGCAGGAAAGCTACCTTTAACCACTAACGCATCAATGGCTTCACGCGCATAAGGGAACAACAAGTTAGGACAGAAAGAGCCCAGTGTTTGGTGTAACGCACCACCATCAAGACCTTCTATTTTAAAGATACCCGCCTGTTGAATTTCGGCTAAAAACGCCGTTTTATCTTCATTTTTTGCCGTTACCGTCAGGGTCAATACCACTTCATATACATCATCACCTAGCTTATTAGAGCGGGTGTTTAGATCCATATTTATTTGTGGTTTCCACTGGCCACGAAACACGTCCGGTGCATTTGGGCTTTCGAAAGACACGTCTTTAACAAAAATACGTTGTACGCCAAATTGGCCTTTTTGCTGCTCTGTTTGTGCTGCTTGATCTGTCATGACTACTTCTCTAGTTATTATTTTTTGACCAACGGTAGGTTGTTATTGGTCCATTCCATAATTCCGCCACTAAGGCGATAAACCTGTGCAAACCCATTATCTTTAAGTGCTTTGCTGGCCGCTGAAGCAGTTTGGCCTGTTTTGCATACTACTATGATGGGGTCTGATTTGTGCTTTTCTAGCTCTGACACACGATTAATTACTTGTGCGTTAGGAATATTCACCGAATCCACTAAATGACCCGCTTTAAAATCGGCTTTTTCACGGATATCCAGCACCAACGCATTACTTTGGTTAATCAAGCGCGTAGCCTCATGGGTGCTCACTTTTGGCCCGGCTTTATGGCTGCTATCCCAAGCTAATAATGCAAAAAGCGCTAATAAAGCTGACACTAACATCCAATTATTTACTGCAAATTCTAGAAACTGTTCCATATACCACCTCAAATTCTTTGGTGCGCAGTATACCTCAATTCGCGCGCATCAAAAGCGCAATCCGATGCCCTCATTCTGTCGTCGTATCGCCAATGGCATGATGGCTCACAAACATGTAAAATCTGGCGCATAATCAACCAGAATCTATAGGGTCACATGTCCTCTTTGCCCAAACCTGTTGCACTTATTATTCTTGATGGCTTTGGTGAGCGTGAAGACGCTACCGATAACGCCATTAGCGCCGCTAACACCCCTACTTGGGATAAATTAAAAGCCGATTTCCCTCGCGTATTAATCAGCACATCCGGTGAGTCCGTCGGCCTACCTGAAGGCCAAATGGGCAACTCAGAAGTGGGTCACATGAACCTAGGTGCTGGCCGCATTGTTTACCAAAACTTTACGCGCATTAATAAAAGCATCAAAGATGGCGATTTCTTCGAGAACCCCGCAATCGTCAATGCCATGGACGCAGCCATCAATAAAGGCAAAGCCGTGCATTTGTTGGGATTATTAAGCCCCGGTGGCGTGCATAGCCATATTAATCATATCAAATCGCTAGCCTCTATGGCTGCCAAACGTGGCGCCAAAGCCATTTACGTACATGGTATTTTAGATGGCCGCGATGTGGCCCCACAAAGTGCACAACCCTTCATTGAAGACATCGAAGCACACATGACGTCTTTAGGCTTAGGCGACAATGCAAAACTGGCCACACTAGTGGGCCGCTATTACGCCATGGACCGTGACAACCGCTGGGATCGTGTGCAAAAAGCCTACGATATGTACACCCAAGGCACCGCTAAATTTCAAGCCGCTAATGGCGTTGAAGGGTTATTAGCCTCTTACCAACGTGATATTCACGATGAATTCATTGATGACACCATCTTAGGTACACCTGTAAAAGTAGAAGATGGCGACAGCGTCATCTTCGCTAACTTTCGCCCGGACCGTGCCCGTGAAATTACCCGTGCATTTGTCGACGCTGAATTTGACGGCTTTGCGCGTAGCGCACACCCACAATTAAGCGACTTTGTAATGATGACAGAATACGCAGCGGCGATTAAAACCAGCTGTGCTTTCCCGCCTAGTCCTATGACAAACGACCTTGGTGAATACGTAAGTAACTTGGGCAAAACCCAATTGCGCATCGCTGAAACTGAAAAATACGCCCACGTCACGTTCTTCTTTAGTGGCGGTCGTGAAGAATTATACCCAGGTGAAGAGCGCATTCTGATCCAAAGCCCTGATGTCGCTACCTACGACTTACAACCTGAAATGAGCGCGCCAGAGGTCACTGACAAATTAGTCGAGGCCATCGAGAATCAAACCTACGACCTCATCGTGTGTAACTATGCCAATGGCGACATGGTTGGCCACACGGGTGTATTTGATGCGGCGGTTAAAGCCGTTGAAGCCCTTGATGTGTGCTTGAAGCGTGTTACTGACGCCATTTTAAAAGTAGGCGGCGAATGCTTAATCACCGCTGACCATGGTAACTGCGAACAAATGCTGGATACCAACGGCGGTCCAATGACACAGCACACCACAGGGCCTGTTAACCTTGTGCATGTGAGCCAGCAAGGTAAAGGCATATCACTGAAAAGTGGTGGTTCATTATGTGACATTGCGCCGACGTTACTTAATATGATGGGCGAGCAGCAACCAAGCGAAATGACTGGCCACTCTTTGCTAGAGAAGCAATCGTGATTCGATTGCTTGCTTGCTTCATCTTTCTGACGGCACTGTCTTTTACCACACTCGAAACAAGTGTGGCTGAGGGTGTCGACAGTAAGCAATTGAGCGAACATCACTTAAAAAAATTAAGAGATGATATTAGTGATCTACAAGCCTTTCTTAAAAAAGCGCAAGATGACCACAAAGACTTGGTTTCGTCATTACGTAAAAGTGATGAAGAAGTGGCAAAAATGAGCAAGCAAGTTGAGTCACTCAAACAAGCGTTACAGGAGGAACGAGATCGCCTAAAAAAGCTCAAAGCCGAGCAGGCCACACTCAACCAGTCGCAACACAAGCAACAGCGCGTCCTGAATGACATTATCTTGGCCAGCTACAAGCTTGGCCAAGAACCACAAATTAAAATGTTGCTCAATCAACAAGACCCAGCGCAAGTCTCGCGCAACCTCCATTATTTGCAGTATTTTAATCAAGCGCATCAAAGCGAAATCGCTCAATACCGCACCACGCTAAATGAACTCAGTACCGTTCAAATAAAAATTGAAAAACGCGAAACCAACCTACAAAACAACCTAACAGAATTAAAAAGCAGCTACGCAAAACTCAAACAAACACAGACCCAGCAGCAACAACACGCCAACGCGTTAGATAAAAAAATTCGCGGCAGTGGCCAGCAACTTTCACGCTTACAGCAAGACCGCCAGAACCTCATGGCGTTACTAGGCAAAGTTGAAGAGGTGTTTTTGCCGTTTGAGCGCAATAAAGAAAGCCGTCCGTTTAAGCAGTTAAAAGGGACATTGCCCAGCCCCATTAATAGCCGTGTTCAAAAACTATTTGGCCAATGGCAATCCAACGGCAAACAACGCTGGCAAGGTTGGTTATACCCAGAGCAAACCGGCAGCCAAGTGCAAGCAATCCATCACGGGCGAGTGGTATTCAGCGACTGGTTACGCGGATTTGGTTTGTTAACCATTATCGATCATGGCCAAGGTTACATGACACTGTATGCTCGGAATCAGTCTTTACTAAAAAGTGTGGGTGACTGGGTCGAAACCGGCGAAGTCATTGCTAGTGTCGGTCGCAGTGGCGGCTTTGAAGACACGGCATTATATTTTGAGATTCGCCACAAAGGTGAGCCGCAAAATCCAAAAAACTGGTTAAAAGGTTAATACCCAAGTATTAGATGGCACAAATGATCAGTTATAGTAGCAAATGACCATAATTGCAGCCTTCTCACTTCAAATTTCATAACAATCTGTTATAACTTATAAAGCTTATATAAATTGAGACTCACTATGTTACGCCCATTGTTCTTCACCTTGTTAGCTGTGCTGACATTTTCAGTACACGCCCAAGACATTATCGAAGGTGAAGCCAAAGTTGCACCATCACGTTTACCCCTTGAAGAACTGCGTGCCTTTGCTGAAATATTCGAGCGCATTCGCACCAGCTATGTTGAAACCGTTGACGATAAAACCCTACTGGAAAATGCCATTCACGGCATGCTCAGTGGTTTAGATCCACATTCATCATATTTGGGTGAAGAAGATTTTGAAGATTTGCGCGCCAACACCAGTGGTAAATTTGGCGGATTAGGCATTGAAGTCGGTTTAGAAGATGGCTTTATTAAAGTAGTCAGCCCAATTGATGACACCCCTGCTCAACAAGCCGGTATATTAGCGGGGGATTTAATTATCAAATTAGACGACACCCCGGTGAAAGGTTTAGGCCTCAATGAGGCCGTAGAGAAAATGCGCGGCGAACCGGGCAGCCCAATCGTATTAACTATTTTGCGAGAAGGCGAAAGCAAGCCGTTAGAAATCACCCTAAAACGCGCCGAAATCAAAATCACCAGCGTTAAACATAAGTTACTCGATGAACAATACGGTTATATTCGTATTACCCAATTCCAAGAAAACACTGGGGCCGATATCAGCAATGCCTTGCAAATGCTGACCGAAAAAAGTGACCAGCCGCTAAAACCGTTAAGCGGCGTTATCCTCGATTTACGCAACAACCCTGGTGGTGTATTAGATGCCGCTGTTGCGGTAAGTGATGCATTTTTAGAGAGCGGTTTAATTGTCTATACCAAAGGGCGAATAGCCAATGCCGATGTGCGCTACGAAGCCACCATCGACACACCCGCGCCTGAGCTTCCATTAGTCGTTCTGATTAACGGTGGCAGCGCGTCTGCGTCTGAAATTGTTGCAGGTGCCTTACAAGATCATGGCCGTGCGGTGATTATGGGTACGCAAAGTTTTGGTAAAGGCTCGGTGCAAACCGTGCTGCCATTAAATGGTGAACACGCTTTAAAACTTACAACCGCACGTTACTACACACCCGCTGGGCGCTCTATTCAAGCGCAGGGCATCACGCCAGACATCGAAGTACATCAAGGTAAGTTCACCCCAGAAAACGAGTCACGCTACTACAAAGAAGCCGACTTAAGCGGCCACCTTGAAAATCCAGATGACGCTAAAAAAGAGAAAAGCAAAAAAGAGAAACAAGTCGAAGATGATGAAAATGAAACCAAAAAACTCATCGCCAAAGACTATCAACTCAATCAGGCCTTAACTATGCTTAAAGGCATGCGCCTATTAAGCAGTAAACAAAACCGTGACAGTCATGACCAAACACCTGCTGTGCCTGCTACTACTGAGTAGCCTGCCAGCAACCAGTTTAGCCAACACCACACCGCAACCTGCACGCATCGCTATTGTCATTGATGACTTAGGCAATAGCTTGCAGGCCGGCTTAAAAGCCATCGCATTACCCGCCGACGTTACCTTTGCTGTCATGCCCCATCGTAAACACAGTAAGCGCTTAGCCGAACGCGCCGCACGCTTGGGCAAAGATGTCATTTTGCACGCTCCCATGAGTACCGTGAATGGCCGAGAACTTGGCGCCGGTGCCTTGTATGAATCATTAAGTGAACGCGAATTTAAAACAAAACTGGCGTTTGCTATCGAAAGCATCCCGTTTGCCAAAGGCATCAATAACCATATGGGCAGCCAATTAACCACCAACCGTGTTGCCATGATGTGGGTGATGGAAGTGCTAAAAGAAAAGCAGCTATTCTTTTTAGATAGCCGCACCAGCGCTCAAAGTGTTGGCTTTTCGACGGCTCAAACCATGGGTTTACTCAGCGCCTCTCGGGATATATTTTTAGATAATGAAACCGACATAGAGCACATTCATCTGCAATTTAAAAAAGCCATAACCATCGCCGAAAAATATGGCAGCGCCATTGTCATTGGCCACCCATATAAAACCACCATCCGCTATTTAGAGCACGTTTTGCCACAGCTTGAAGGTACGCATATTAGCGTGCATAAAATCAGCGATTTACTCAAAACGGGTATCACTCCCCGCCCCAATAGCGCAAGGGATAGCAAGCCTGCTAACACGCCCAATTTAGATGCCTTTATTGAGCAGTATCTAAGGTCTGTAAATACTTGAGAACGGGCTAAATCTGGCTATGGTTATATAGTAGCCTAGCGGGATTCAGCCTAATGCTAAAAGCCTGTTTTTATTCATTTTTACTGTTTTTTTCCTCATTACTAATAGCCAATGACGCTATCGAGCAGGCCGTTGTCGCGTTATCGCCATCCGTTTTAACAAAAGACGAAATGACAGCCGAACTGACTTGGTTTCAAAACGCCAGTGCGCCCTTCAAAGGCAAGAGCATTTCAGTGGTCAGCGAAGACATTCCCACCCACCGCTGGGAGCGCGATATTCTGGCCACACATTTTGAAGATATTACCGGTATCAAGGTGAATTTTGACATCATTGGGGAAGGCTCTGTGGTGGAAAACATATTTAAACAAATCAGCCAAGGCGTGCATCTTTATGATATTTACAGCAACGATGCTGATCACATTGGCACCCATACCCGCGTTCACGGGGTCGTCAATTTAACCGAGTATATGAAAACCGAAGGCCAAAAATTCACTAACCCCAAATTAGATTTAGACGATTTTCTTAATCTAAAATTTGGGCAAGACTATGACGGGCAGCAACTACAATTACCCGACCAGCAATTTGCCAATTTATATTGGTTTCGCCATGACTGGTTTACCCGTAGCGATATCAAAACGCTCTTCTTACACTTCACTGAAAAAAAATACGGCAAAGGCAACGGTTACGCGCTCGGCGTACCTGAGAACTGGGCTGCCTATGAAGACATTGCCGAATTTTTTACCAACACCCCCATTGATGGCAAAAAAGTGTATGGCCATACTGACTTTGGCAAAAAATCCCCCTCGCTTGGCTGGCGCTTTACCGACTCATGGTTATCCATTGCGGGTGCTGGTGACGTAGGGCTACCTAATGGTGAACCAGTTGATGAGTGGGGCATTAGAGTTGAAAATAGAATCCCACGCGGTTCAAGCGTTGAACGTGGCGGCGCAACCAACAGCCCTGCCGCCATTTACGCCTTGCAAACCTATATCGATTGGCTCAACAAATACAGTCCACCTACCGCGCGTCAGGGCACGTTCCGTGATAACAACATTGCGGCGGCAAAAGGCAACGTTGCCCAGCAAATTTTCTTATACACACTTTGGGTCAACGAACTGGCATTTCATCAAGGTGATATGGTAGATAAAAATGGTGACCCGGTTTGGCGTCTGGCGCCTACCCCTCACGGACGATACTGGGAATCCGGTATGAAAGTAGGCTATCAAGATGCCGGAAGTTGGACCATACCAAAAGATACTCGCGGCGCAAAACGCGCGGCAGCTTGGTTATGGGCACAATTTTGCGTGAGTAAATCGGCGGCTTTAGCAAAATTCAAAGCGGGTGCCACACCCGTCAGGCACTCTACTTTAAACAGTGACTACGTACAGACACATAAAAAGCGCTGGGGAGGGCTCATTGAATTCTATCAAAGCAATGCCATTCATCAGTGGACCGACACCGGGTTGAATGTCCCCCATTATCCCTTGTTATTTAGAGCTTGGTGGCCCAACTTAGATAAAGCCATTGATGGTAAAATCACCGCTAAACAAGCCATGGATAACATCGCCCGTAGTCAAGATGACATTATGGGTGGTTTAAAATTAGCTCAGTACTCACCTATGCTAAACCCTAAAAAAAGTCAGGCGTTTTGGCTAGCTCAACCAGGAGCCCCCAAACCAAAGCGAGAGCGTGAGACACCCAAAACCATGTCCTACCAGGACGCAATTAAGCTTTGGCGAAAGGCTGCGCCATGACGTTATCGGTGAATAAAATCAGTCGCCAATTAATCGGCCTTGTATTCATCGCCTTGGTCATTTTTGCTGTGGGCATTGCTACCCTCGTAGGCTGGCAATCCTATGCGGATTTAAAAGAGGTGGCGTTCGAACGCGTGCAGGCCGCTGGCAAGTTGTTTTCATCTGAGGTTGAAAATACTGTAAATCGTGCGTACCAAGCCATTGGAAATGTAGAGTCCAACCGAATCATCGCCGAACAACTGGTGCTATTAAATAATTACGGCCCTCTTTACACGGAGGACAAATCACAACAAGGCAGCAAAATCAGCGATTCTGATACCACTTTTTATTTTCAAAGCCAGCTGCAATTGGCCCGTTCGTTAATTCACTTATTACCCTCGCACGAATTAAGTGAGCTTGCCATTTACCATACCGACCCATTTAAACAGTATGCAAATAGCCGTCCTTTACCCTCAATACGACTTGGTCATGAATTCATTTGGTTTTATCGTTATGACACTAAATCAAGTAAACCCACATCACGCGTGTATAAGCTCCCGATTTACCAATTAAATTATGATGGGGATTTTTTTGATATCAGTGCCGTTTACCAAGAATCGGCTGATTTTTTTTATAACACCGTTGGTGTCGAGTTGACCGAAACAATACCCTCCGATTTTTTTAATCAGCTTATCCGTCCAACGAAATATACATCTGGCCAAGTCATCAGTTTAGCCCAAGACAAATTACAATTTATCATCTGGACGCCGATTACTTTGGGATTAGTAAACCCGGATAGCTGGCAAGTTGTCCCTCAAAACGGCGCCCTTATTATCGGCACACAAGAACCCGATAACGATACCTTCAAGACAACCGCTGAACGCTTAGGCACCGAACTGGCAATCGTTGACAGCGAACATGTTTGGGTCTCGAGTATTGATCATAAACAACAACTCTTTTCCTCTGACTATGACCTTGAAGTTGGGGACGACCCCTATATTTATTCCGAAGTCGAATTGGATATACCCAGCGATACTGGGAAAAACTTCAAAGTCATGGCACTAAGCGCCACTGGTGGACTTAAAAAACGAACAAATACATTAATTTTACGTCTTACGCTCATTACCGTTTTTGCCATTTTAATTACCGCTGGTGCCATCTATTTAATGGTGCAGAAAAAATTAAGAGAGCCGTTAGACGAATTATTATTAGGTGTAATCAGTTTGCGTAAAGGTGATATGAATGTGGCCGTTAGCATCGACACAAATAATGAGCTGGCCACACTGGGGCGTGCGTTTAATGATATGACAAAGCAACTCAAGGAAAAGTCGCAAGCCTTACAGCTCGCCAATGACACCCTAGAGCAGAAAGTCATTGAACGCACAGAAGATTTAGAGAATGCACAACAGCAACTGATTCTAGCTGAAAAAATGGCTTCTCTTGGTCAACTCGTTGCAGGGGTTGCACATGAAATTAATACGCCACTGGGCAACTCCATAACCGCTCTGTCTTACAACAAAACAGAAAGCGAGTTGATTCAAAAAAAATTCGATGAAAAATCCCTCACCGTTGCCGACTTTGGTAGGTACTTAGACATCTCTCATGAGTCCATCAATATTATGGAGACAAACTTACACAAAGCTAAGCAACTCGTGCAAACCTTCAAGAATGTGGCCGTTAATCAATCGGTTGAGGAATTGGTATTATTTTCCATACGTGAGCACATCGAAGAAGTGCTGGTCACATTAAGGCCGCAATTGAAACAAACGCACATCACGTTACATATAGATGTTCATGAAGATTTGACCATTTCTAGTTATCCCGGCGCTTACTACCACATCATTAGTAATCTGATCATCAACAGCATACGCCATGCGTTTCCCGACCAAGAAGGTGACATCTGCCTTTCAGCCCATAAGGATAACAGCAACCTCTATCTGCATTATCAAGATGACGGTGTGGGGATGGATGACGTAACGTGCAGCAAAATTTTTGATCCGTTTTTTACAACAAAACGTGGCGATGGTGGCACAGGATTAGGCATGTACATGACCTACAATATTGTCACCCAGCAGTTAGGTGGCACCATTGAAGCCGTTAGCGAAATGAACAAAGGCACTCAATTCACAATCGTCGTGCCCCTTGCCACCCCTGAGCGAGATGACCATGGGCCACTTCTTGCGGTTTAAGTGAACGCCCTTACTCTGCCAATTGCGCTTCTAGGGTTTCTAGTTCTTCTAACAATGTCATCCACTGCTCTTCATCTGCTTCTAGCTGTTTTTTGGACTGGCTTTGCAGATTTAATACCCCTTGCAATTGCGCTTTTTGGGCTGGTTCATATAACGCGGTATCCGCTAACTGGCCCTCAATTTCTTCCAATTGCGCCTGAAGGGTTTCGACTTGCTCTTCTAGCTTGGTCACTTTCTTTTTAATAGGGCTTAGCTGTTTGCGAATCTCTGCTTCACGGCGCTTCTTCTCTTTTTTCGCTTCGGCGCTGTTTTCTGTTTGCTTGGCGTCTTCAATATCGCCATTATCATCGTCTTGGCTTTGCTTAATGAACGCACGGTAATCTTCTAAGTCACCATCAAATTCACTTACCCGCCCTTGGTGCACTAAGTAGAACTGATCAACAGTATTTGCCAATAGATGACGATCATGACTGACCACCACAATTGCTCCATCGTAATTTTGTAAGGCCAGCGTTAACGCATGGCGCATATCTAAATCCAAATGGTTGGTCGGCTCATCTAAAATCAATAAATTGGGTTTTAACCATGCGATACGGGCTAATGCTAAACGCGCTAATTCACCACCGGAAAATTTCTCGCTGACGTCAAGTGCTTGGTCGCCATGAAAACCAAAACCGCCTAAGAAATTACGAATTTGTTGATCACTTGCGTCCGGTTTTAAATTTAAAAGATTAGCAAACGGCGTTAAGCGTAAATCCAATTCATCCACTTGATGCTGAGCAAAGTAGCCTACCGATAAGTATTCACCTTTAAAATACTCACCCTGCATAAGCGCAAGCTCACCCACGATGGCTTTGATTAACGTGGATTTACCCGCGCCATTGGCACCCAACAAACCAATACGATCACCTGGGCGCAATGACAACTGCACGCCTTCAAGCTGAACGCTCTCACCATAACCAATATTGGCCTGCTGCAAATTTAGTAGCGGATCGCTGTATTTGTCGGCATTGGGAAATTCAAAATGAAACTGGCTATCCACATGCGCCGGAGCAATTCGCTCCATACGCTCAAGGGCTTTCACTCGGCTTTGTGCTTGCTTGGCTTTACTGGCTTTTGCTTTAAAGCGTTCGATGAAGCTTTCGATGTGGGCAATTTGAGCTTGCTGCTGCTCAAATAACGACTGCTGTTGCGCTAATCGTTCTGCACGGCGACGTTCAAAACCTGCATAGTTACCCGAATATAATTCAATGGCTTGTTGGTGAAGATGCACAATGCCATCAACCACCGAATCGATAAAGTCACGATCATGGCTGATCAACAATAACGTGCCACGATACTTTTGCAGAAAGCTTTCTAACCATAAACTGGCGTCCAAATCCAAATGGTTAGTAGGCTCATCGAGCAATAACAAATCACTGGGCATAATCAACGCTTTTGCTAGGTTTAAACGCATGCGCCAGCCACCGCTAAATGCACTCACCGGGTGCGCCATTTGTTCTTGTTTAAAGCCAAGGCCTGCCAACATCGTTTGTCCAAGCTGCGCAACTTGGTAACCATGGATCACCTCAAATTCGCCGTGTAAATTGGCGAGGGCCAAGTCATCTTCTTTGTGTTCGGCCTCTTGCATCGCATTTTGAATACGACGAAATTCTTGATGCCCATCCAATACATAATCCAGTGCACTTTGCTCAGACGCCGCTACTTCTTGCGCCATGTGCGCAATTCGCCAATTCTTGGGCAAATACAATTCACCCTGGTCTGGCACTAATTGCTTGAGCAGTAACTTAAATAGTGTGGACTTGCCTGCACCATTGGCTCCAACCACTGCAAGCTTGTGACCGTCATGCACGGTTAAATCCGCTTGTTGTAATATTATTTTGGTGCCTAGGTGTAAATTAACCTGTTGCAGACGTATCATAACTCGACTTCACACATTCAAAGGGGTGGGCGGTGGTTCAGGTTGCGCATGATGCCACAAATTCAATGGATAACCCATTCTGGTTATATTCCATAGATCAATATCAAAAACCAGGTTGTGCTGAATTTTTATTGCACGCCCAAGATCACTACGGGCTAGATGTAAACATTCTGCTGTTTATAGGCTGGCTTAATCTTAATGCAAAGTCATATTGTCCATCGGCTTTAATGCAAAACGTGCAGCGCTGGCAAATTGAAAAAGTCCGGCCTATTCGACAATTACGCCGCAGGGCTAACAGCTTAAAGCATGCAGGGCTTTATCAAGCATTAAAAGATCTAGAGTTATTTGCTGAAAAAAGACAGCAAAAGATGCTGTTTGATATAAGCCTGTCATGGCCTGTTTCGGATGGAACGGGATTTAATGAGTTTAAACGCAGTATAAAGAATTATTTGGCACAAACATGTGTAGAGGAAGAGGAAAGCTGGTTACAAGTGCTGTATCAGCACTTGCAACCCTAAGACAATAATGAGTCTTAGTTATTTTCAGAGAACAAGCTTTGTACCGTTGGTGCTGGCATTTCAGACTTAGTTTCTACTGCTTTTACTGCTTTAGCGGCTTTTTTCGCTTTAGGCGCTTTTTTCGCTTTAGCTGGCTTAGCGGCTTTTACTGCTTTAGCTTTAGGTGCTTTAGCTACTTTTTTCGCTTTAGCTGGCTTAGCGGCTTTAGCAACTTTCGCTTTAGCAGGCTTAGCCGCTTTTTTTGCTTTGGCTGGTTTAGCCGCTTTGGCCGCTTTTTTAGCAACCGCTTTCGCTTTTGCTTTTTCTTTAGCAGCAGCTGCTTTTTCTTTCTTAGCAGCAGATTTAGCAGCTTTAGCAGCGGCTTTTTTTACTTTAGCCGCTTCTTTTTTAATCTTATCAGCTTCTTTTTTAGCTTTAGCTTTAACTTTAGCTTTCTCAGCTGCAATTTTCGCTTTTGCTTTCGCTTTTGCTTTTGCAGCAGCGGCTTTGGCTTTTTCTTTCGCTTTAACCGCTTTTTCTTTCGCCGCTTCTGCTTTTAGGAAGGCTTTTTCAGCAGCGGTACGTACTTTTTCAACTTTAACTGCTTTTGCAGCTTCAGCTTTTGCTTCAGCTTGGGCTGCTTTTGCAGCATTTGCTACGGCTTTAGCCGCTTTAAGCACTTTAGCAGCATCTGCTGCATTTGCTTTTGCAGCCGCTAATTGCTTAACGCCAGCAGGGGTTTTCTTAGCTTTAACTTTAGTCGCAACTTTTGCTTGGGCATCTTTTGCTTTTTTAGCAGCATCAGCCGCTTTAGTAACAGCTTTAGTGGCAGCAGCAACTTCTTTAGTTGCTTCAGCAGCTTGCTTAGTACGCGCTGCATTTAACTGAGTAGTCAGTTTTGCAATTTCAGTTTGTAGCTGAGCAACTGGACCAGCTGCTTTAGTTGCAACTGCTTTCTTAGCTGGTGCTTTTTTTACAGCTGCTTTAGTTGCTTTCTTTGCTGCTGGTTTTTTACGTGCTGCCATGATGACCTCTGGGTATGCTCTGTGTGGGTACGGCAATTATACAAACACAAAACTGATACGCCAGATTTAAACGTGATTTTTTTAAAATAATTAAATATTTTTGCTGTTATTGAGCTGAATATTGAGCCAATTGATTAAAGGCTGCCATTCTTCGAGATCTTTTTCGCTCGGTTGGCTGAAATCAAAAACTCCCATTCCAAATTCTGCCGCCCGAACATATTGCTGTGTATCACGAATTGTCGTGATAAATGGGATGTTTAAACTATTAAGGAACACTTCTAATTTGTTGTATCCGAGTGTGTTTCGCTTAACTCTATTTGCAATGACAGCAATGGGTTTTGGTTTAATACGAAAACCAGGACTTAATAAAACGTCTTTGATAAATCCGGTGGCCGCTCGTATATCAATGACCGAGGGCACCACCGGCATTAAAATAACATCGCAATGCCGAAGGTGGTCAGAAAGCACATTCCCGCTCACACCGGCAGGCGTATCAATGATGATGTGCGTTGTATTGATGGGCACCATTAATTGAAAGCTGCGCGTTGTATGATTGTCATCTTTGCGATACGCCGCAACGGAATAGATAGAGGGTAATGTTTGACTTCGCGCGTCTAGCCATTGCGCACTTGAACCTTGCGGGTCGTGATCAATCAGTACGACGTTAGCGCCTATATTTGAAAAATAGGCAGCTGTATTCGTTGCGAGGGTTGTCTTACCACAACCACCTTTCGCATTTATTATCAAAACTCGCTTGGGCTCAGCATGAGCAACCACCCGAGCGACTTGCGGTTTTATGGCGTCAAATTTTTTCCCTGGCACCCTTTCACCTAATTCCCTGGTTCATTTTTCTAGGTTTAAATGTCGACACCTAGATACATTCAAATATTCCAACCATCTATTCAACTGACCCTAATCTCAAATTAAGGTACAATCGGGCTCAATTTTTACAAGGAATGTAACCTATGAGTCTATTCAACAAATTACTTTTACTTGCTTTGGTACTTGCCCTTGCTAGTCCTTTTATTTTAAAGAAGCCTGATGGCACTCCAATATTAGAGATTTCACAGTTTCTTGAACCCGCTAAAAACATAGGCCAATCCGTTATTCCCACGGCAGCCCCTAAATCGCTTTATCGCTGGCAAGACGAAAAAGGCAATTGGCAGTACAGTGACCACCCTCCTGAAAATACCCAATCCCAAATGATACAGGTAGAAGATAAAATCAATTCAATGAAAACAATTGACTTACCTGAAGGCTATCAAGACAAGCCTAAACCCAATGACCGTTTTGATCCTACAGATGGCCAAGGTTCTTCTCTTCCACTGACCACCGCCCCGCTTGAAAAAGTCCCTGAAATGCTCGAGCAAATTAAAGGCTTTCAAGAATCCCTTGATAACCGCCAGCAACAACTCGATAGCATAAATCGTTAATCAATCGAGTTGATAGGTTAACCCATTCGCTCCCACTACTTTGTAACCTTGTGGAGCGAATGCCACATCCAACACCTGCGTTTTCTTATTGACCCAACCGCTTTTAGCTGACAACTGCCATGTTTTTAATTTCATGGCTTTAGCAACATCCCACAAGATAACGTGCCCACCTGAACTACCGGTCAATAACTGCGAACCGTCGTCATTGAAGCGGGCGCTAATATAATAGCCATTGCTTTGCGATATTTTTGCAAGCTCTTTACCGGTTTTTAAATCCCATAAAATATTGTCATCCCGATGACTCGCGGCAAAACCTAAGCGACCATCCGGTGTCATCGCCACGACTTTGATTTGATTATTCAACTGCCAGCTATAAATTGCCTTGCCATCATTTAAGTTCCAAACTTTGACTGTCGAGTCATCACCCCCTGTCATGGCCCATTGTTTATCACGGCTCATACTCACCGTTTGTACAATACCTTCATGGGGCAAACGTAATTTAACGCCACCATTTTGAATATCAAATAACACGGCTTCGTAGTTATCTAATCCTAATAAGGCGAATTGGCCATCGTTACTCAGCACCATGTCTTCTATATTGGCGGGTGCTTCCCACAGCCAAAATGCTTCACCCGTTTTCGTATTCCACAGAACTATTTTTCTGTGTTCTGCGGTGCTGGCATATTGGTCGTTATCACTTATGGCACAAGACAAGATGCCGGTTATTGATTCCGCTTTGTGATTCCAGTCGTATAGACGTTCAGGAGGACTAACCTGCCAGTAGCTGCCACCATGATGAATGGAGCCCACTAAAACATGGTCGCCTTGATAAGATAAACAAGCAGAGTAAACACCCTGCTGGGCCATTTCCCATTGTTCAGATGGGCTATCGCCACTTGAGCAAGCCATTAAAAATAATGATGACAATATTAGAGTTATGATGTTTTTCATAAACGGTATCCCTACGTTCTATTTAGAGTGTAGGCGAGTATGTAAATTTTGGCAGATTTGAAAATAAGGGAGAGAACAATATGTGACTAAAAGGCATTGCTAGTGCCCTTTAGCATGACAAGCGAAACAGATGTCACTTGGAAAAATTACGCAATCATTTCTTTATGTACGTTATGCAAGGCTTCAATTAGCTCATCTTCTAATTCGAAACGCTCTTCTAATAACTCACCTAGTTCAGATAAATCTCGCGGTAAATCCGTCAATTTTTCGATACACTGTTCAGCACTATCGTAGTTGTCGTTAAATTCTACACACTTTACTGTGATCTCTTCTAATCGAGGATAATGGTGCTTGGCCATCTCAATGCCGCCGTCATTAAATTCTTTCGCCTCACGTACCAGTTGCTCATACACTTCAAAATGACCGGCACTGCAGTAATCCATCAGTACTTGGCAAAATGCCTGAACTTTAATTGATAGGGGTGTTTCTCTTGGGCTATAGGGCTTTAATCCTTTTATGGCGCAATATAAAACCAGCAGTTCTTGTCGTTCATTAAGCCAACGGTCGATTAATGAATGCACACCACCCCAACGTTCTTTTGCATCTTTGCAACTTTCTAGCATGGCCAGTCCTCTTGCTTATACTTATGATCTAAAGGTCCCCAGTCCTTCAATATAGGCATAGGATTTCACGGCTGCAAGCTCAAATTTTTCAATATATTTAATGCTTGAGCCTGCCTCGTTTTTACAATAGTATCGCTAAGAGCGTATTTTTTTCGCGCTCCAGAGTGGCGTTTTTCTGCTACTTCTTACCGTTTTTTATAGCCAAATACACACCCACTACTGCAAAACCAATAAACCAGACTAATACCCATTGCGGCATTGATAACCCTAAAAAAGCCCAATGCGAATCAGCACAATTCCCATTACCTCTGAGCATAACCGCTAACACTTCTGCCCAAGGTAAGGTATCAACCATATATTCTAAACTAGGCCCACACGTTGGCACTTGATCCGCTGGTAAGCTTTGAATCCAAACGTGACGGCCCGCCACGCCCATGCCAAACAGGGCGGCTATCACCATAAATACACTGCTCGCCATTCGCGCTACTTGATTGTGCGCAAGTAAAAACCCCAGTAGCCCTGTGATTCCCACTAGCAATACGGCAATGCGCTGCATGATACACAAGGGGCAAGGATCCATGTAAAACATGTACTCAAAAACATAAGCACTTGCTAGCAAAGCAACGCAGGCGATAAACACGCCAAATGAAATCATTCGATTAGAAATAGGTAACATATATACCCTTAAATATTAGGCTAGAGGAATAGAGCTTTATCGTAGACACAAGTTTATGCCTTTGGTTGCAACAAGCGGCTCAAGCTGTTCTATGCTGAATACAGAAAACGTAAAAAAGGAACCCAGTATGAAATTCGCTTATCTCTTAATTGTAATGACTTTATATAGTATTAGCAGCTTTGTTAATGCCGCCGATGCACCCGCAGCCGGTAATGCCACCCAGTATGTGCATTTACAACCCGCCTTTGTTTTAAATTATGACAATAATACAACTGGGCGCTTAAAATACATTCGCACAGATGTGGCATTACGTGTCATGGGTGCAGAAGCAGCCGGCAAGGTGAATCACCATCAACCCTATATACGCAATCAGCTGGTTTTATTATTGAGCCAACAAGATGAGGCGACCATTAATAACCCTCAAGCAAGAGAGACATTACGGCAGGTTGCTTTAGATGAGTTAAGGGCACTGCTTACTGAATTAGAGGGTAAGCCCTACATAGAAGATTTATATTTTCAGAATTTTGTGGCTCAAAATTAACCACTTACAGGGAATTCAAAAACAAAAAAGGCCATGTCATCATGGCCTTTTTTATAGGGTTTGTTTGAGTGAGGTGGCATGTTTGATATCGAACTGCTCCTTGCCATCTTGCCACCCGGCTTCCCAAGCGTTCACAACAATTTCGGCCTTGTGAGGGCACGCAACAACGTCCTTGCCCACCATGCCAGCCATGAAGCCGTGACGGTATGCTTTTTCCAAATTTTCAAGATCCCAGTGTGGTTGCACTAGTTTCATAGCCTGATCCATATGCCTTTTGAGGTAAATCTATCTCACAAAGCACCAATATCAAGCAAACCATTAGACTTATTTAGCCAATATGAAATCTAGCCATTTTTTTTGTGACTAACTTCACGATTTTAAAAGATATTCCGCTAAATATTTCGCGAAAGTCAGGTTGTCGCCTGCTTCAATTTCACGTTGTTTTGCATCTGACTGTTGTGCAAGGTTTAACCAGTGTTCATTACGTTCATCACTGACTGGCGTACTAAAATACTCGGCTACTTGTTTGGCTTGCTGCAGTGCGAACTCGCTAAACGATTGATTGTTCTGCGTCATACTCGCCAATACTTGCGCACTAGGCGTGAGTGCAACATTGTCTACTCGCTGCTGCATAACACCCAATGCAATCTTTAAATCGTGGCTATCATTTTTGCCATCTAATAACTCAGCTAATGGGGTCATGTTATTCAGCAGTTCTTGCCCCCAATCTTTTAAATTAACATCATCGCCATGACGTTTGAGCATAAAGGCAGGATCACGACCTTCCATCACAACACGTTTTTGATTTTCTGATACTTCGTTGCATTCACTTTCTGTTAGGTGCTCGCTAGGGCTTAATAAGCAATACGCTAAAAACAGATCCATGAAGTTTATTTGATCGCGGTTAGCACCTAACGGCTCAAATGGATTTAAGTCTAAACAGCGAACTTCGATGTATTCAACACCGTGTTCATTTAAAGCGGTTAATGGTTTTTCACCGTTTTTACTGTTTCGTTTAGGGCGAACATCTGAATAGTATTCGTTTTCAATTTGCAGCAAGTTCGTATTTAGTTGTTTGTACACACCTTCTTTTTCTACACCCATGGTTTCGTATAGCGGCACCGATTGCTGCATCGCCATTTTTAATGTTTTGGTGTAAGTGGGCAAACCGTTAAAACAAACAAACAAGCCATCTTGTGCGTTATTTTGATAACCTAAGCCACTCATACGTAAGCTAGTGGCGTATGGTCCATAAAAAGTGGTGTCATCCCATTTTTCTAAGCTGTGTTCTTCACCTTCTAAGAAGCTAGCGTCTACGGCAGGGCTTGCGCCAAATAAATACAATAGCAACCAAGAGTAACGGCGGAAATTACGAATTAAGCCAAAATAACCTTTACTAACAAAGTCTTTATCTAAGGTTTCACCTTTCCAATCCGCAATGGCTTGCCATAATTCATCAGACACTGAAAAGTTATAATGCAACCCTGCAATACACTGCATCTTGCGACCGTAGCGATGCCACAAGCCATGACGATAAACGTGTTTGAGTGTGCCCACATTCGACTTACCATAATGCGCAATGGGCACGTCTAACTCGTTCTCAATTACACCAGGCATAGAGGCAGGCCAAATATATTGTTGCCCTAAATGCTGATAACTAAAACGTTGTGATTCATCCAGAAAAGACAACACATCATCTGCGTTTTGCACAACGGGCGTTATAAACTCTAACAATGACTCACTGTAGTCCGTGGTGATATGGGGGTGGGTCAATGTGCTGCCAAGGGCACTAGGATGCGGATTTTGGTTAATATGAGCGTCGTCATTTACCCGTAAACCTTCTTTCTCAATACCACGAGAAAAACGCAACGCAGAAGGCGCTATATCTTGTAAATGGGTAAGTACTTGATCGAACGGGGTTAACTGAGACAAAGGAGACGATCCTTAAGATGTAAATTAAAGCGATTATAGCGAGCTTGCGGATTAGGGGAAGTATAGCACTAGGAATGGATTGTTTTATTATTAGGTATAAGTACCTTTGTGTTTCAGCAATGATTAATAGACCAAGCGACCTCAAAGAGGCTACTTAGTCTTTATATTCCTATTGGGTCGCAATATCGCTCGCGCAGGTTTCATTTTTGCTCATGGGCATATGCACTTTTGCCGGATATTTCCACATGGCACCCGTCGCATAATCAACAAAGAAGCCTACGACATTAAATAAATTCAGCCAATAAGAGCCTCTTAAGGTTTTATTAATGCTCAACGATTGCTGATTATAACATTCGCTCTCTAAGCGTATTGAGTACCCTCCACTTTGAACACCACCAGATATGTAAAGCATAGCGGGCATAGTATCCACATGGCTTGAATATGGCGTGTTCAATTTAATCCGCTCTTTTTCATTATAATAATTATCAATAATCACAACCTGATCCGTGCCATTGATAAGCGTCGAACAGCCAGAAAGCATCACTGCCAAAGCCGTTATTATTATAATTTTCATTTAACATCCTTAATAAAAATAAGGCCCATACTCTCAGGCCTTATTAAACCATTACAACGCTAACAACCTTACAAACGCTTGCCTTTCTTTTTCTGCGCTTGTGCAAACAATGCCGCCATTGGGTTATTACTTGCTGGCGTTTGCGGCTGACTCGTATGCTGACGCGGTGCCGAGTTACGGGGTTTGCGTTCACCACGTGGCGTGGCTTTTTCAGCTTGGTAGTCGCTGGCGTTATCACTCAGGCGCATAGACATGGCAATACGCTTACGTGACGCGTCTACTTCCATGACTTTCACTTTCACCACATCGCCTGCTTTTACGACCTCACGCGGATCATCAATGAATTGATCACTCATCATAGAGATATGCACCAAACCGTCTTGGTGCACGCCCACATCCACAAACGCGCCAAAAGCCGTTACATTGGTGACAACCCCTTCAAGAATCATATCGTCACGTAGGTCTTTGATTTCTTCTACGCCATCTTTGAATTCAGCCGTCACAAATTCAGGACGCGGGTCACGACCCGGTTTTTCAAGTTCGGCTAAAATATCTTTGATGGTCGGTAAGCCCACTTGTTCGGTTACAAACTCACTGGCATTCACCGCTTTTAAAAACGCGCTGTCACCAATGACTGATTTCACATCTTTTTGTGCTTTCGCTGCAATTTGTTTCACCACATCATACGATTCAGGGTGAACGGAGCTGGCATCTAACGGGTTTTTACCGTTGGCGATTTTCAAGAAACCTGCCGCAAGTTCAAACGTTTTACCACCTAAACGCGGTACTTTTTTCAAATCAGTTCGGCTTTGATACGCGCCATTTTCTTCACGAAACGCCACAATATTGCTAGCAATGGTGCTATTTAAACCGGACACCTTAGTTAATAAAGGTACTGAAGCCGTATTCAAATCCACACCTACAGCATTCACACAATCCTCAACTACGGCATCCAATGAGCGCGCCAAAGCAGATTGAGAAACATCATGTTGATATTGGCCTACACCAATGGCTTTAGGTTCAATTTTAACCAGCTCAGCCAGTGGGTCTTGTAGGCGGCGAGCAATGGAAATGGCACCACGAATGGTTACATCTAAATCTGGGAATTCTTTGGCGGCTAGCTCAGATGCCGAATACACCGATGCCCCCGCTTCACTCACCACAATTTTTTGCACTTTAAGTTTTGGATTTTCTTTAATGAAATCGGCCACTAAGCGATCCGTTTCACGACTACCGGTACCGTTACCAATGGCAATTAAACCCACATTATATTTTTCACATAATACTTTAAGGGCCGCTTTGCTTTGTTCTATTTGGTTTTTAGGAGGGGTTGGATACATCACACCGTGATCCATCACTTTACCGGTGGCATCCACAACCGCCACTTTTACACCCGTACGCAAGCCAGGGTCTAAACCGATGGTGGCCTTGTGACCAGCCGGTGCCGCCATTAATAAATCTTTTAGATTCATGGCAAACACTTTAATGGCTTCATCTTCTGCACTTTCACGTACGCGGGTCACCAGTTCGTTTTCAAGAGACGTTAATAGTTTTACGCGCCATGTCCATTTCACCACTTCAGTTAACCATTTATCGGCTGGGCGATTGTTAAATTCAATCCCGTAAAAACCCGCCACCATTCCTTCACACGGGCTTGGGGTTAACTTATCGTTCGGATCACCCGTCACTAAATTGGAACTTAAGAAGCCTTCATTACGGCCACGTAAAATCGCCAACGCACGGTGGCTTGGCACTTTATTTAATGGCTCATCGTGCTCAAAATAATCTTGGAATTTTGCCGCTTCATGTTCTTTGCCAGCGACAACGCGCACACTCAGAGTGGCTTCTTGCCATAAGAAGTCACGCAAGCGCTGAATCAAATCGGCGTTTTCGGCAAAGCGTTCCATCAGAATGAATTTAGCGCCATCCAATACGGCTTTTACATCCGCAAAGCCTTTATCCGCATCAACAAAATTAGCGGCTTCGCTTTCTGGGTTTAATTCTGGGTTTTCTAACAGTGCATCGGCTAGTGGCTCAATGCCGGCTTCGATGGCGATTTGGCCTTTGGTGCGACGCTTTTGTTTATAAGGCAGGTATAAATCTTCAAGACGGTTTTTGGTATCGGCCAGCATGATCTGACCTTTTAGTTCGTCGGTCAGCTTACCTTGTTCATCAATGCTTTTAAGAATAGAAGTACGGCGATCTTCCATTTCACGTAAATAACGCAGGCGCTCTTCTAGAGTACGCAACTGGCCGTCATCCATACCGCCGGTGACTTCTTTACGGTATCGAGAAATAAACGGTACTGTCGCGCCTTCATCTAATAAGGCCACTGACGCCGTGATTTGTTGCAGCTGTACATTCAGCTCGGTTGCTAATGTTTGATAAATACGATCCATAAACCACTCATGTACATTATTGTTATGGCCTGCCGAAACCATTTGGCAGGTGGCCAAGAATTATAATGCACCAGCGGTAAAAAAACTGGTTTGAATTGGCATAAAAAGGAAGGTTTTGAGAGTCTTGTGTAGGCTACTTTTTGATCAGCAAGTTAAAGCTAAAACTCAAACTTACGGGAAAAAGCAATCTGAGTTTGTTGTGTAACAAACCGATAATCGCCGCTGCCACGGTGTTGGAATATCGAGGTCGATACTTCGGCTTTCCAGCGGCGCCAGTCCATGCCAATGAATATCTTCACCCCTGAGCCATAGCTGGATTCACGAAAGCGAGTACTGTCACATAGGTTTTTAAACTCGTTTTCGTCACTTACGTTACCATCCACAAAGTCACTGCCATATTGATAACAGTCAGCATCGGTTTTAAGTTCGGTTAAATACGCGGTTCCGCGCACCGCGCTGTACATAAGATTTAAACCCAAACCAAACTTCATATAACGATAAGGACTATCGTCATCTCTGCCATAGCTGTAAAAAATTGATGGGCTTAACGCAATGACATTCAAACTTGAGTACGTGCCTAAATCCACCGTTTTTTTATCGCTATCGGTGCTGCCGCGTTTCACTACTTGCTCAAAGGCGTAATCATCAAAATATGAAAACCCCACACCGTAGCCAAAATTACTCTCACCAAAATAACTGTCATTTAAGCTTACGGAAAATACTGGTCGAGGCTTGAGGCCACTGGATAAGATAAACGCATCTTCTTCGGTTTTAATATTTTGAAACTTGACGAGGCGCTCTGTAAAGCTAACACCTATCTCAAAATACATGCGCCCAAATAACCCAAACACACTATTGGCACATTCGCTTTTACGAATATGCTCATACAATTCTTCACACTTCTCATAACTTTCAGATACATCTTCAATGGTCTCTGAAATGACATTTGATAAACCCATAGCACTAAAAGACGTTAATAGACAAAAAATAATAACGCGACACAAAAAAGGCATGGTTATCTCGCATAAAAGGCACGATATAAATATAGTTGTTAACTGGGACTTGTCACTGCGCACTGCCACCCATTATTGGAGCCTGGCTCATATTCAAAACCATGATTCATTACCAATTCATAAGCATAAAAAAAGGCGCAACTAAGTTGCGCCTTTTAAAATTCCTAGGGTGAGGAATTATGACCACCAAAGGTCGGTATCCGAACGGTGCCATGAATGGCGGTTCGGATAATACTCTAACTTATAACTGAGGACCCGCAGCGCGGATCGCATCTGATACATCGTATTTTTTGAAGTTATCAACGAATTGCTGTGCAAGACCTTGCGCCACTTCTTCAAACTTAGACTTATCAGCCCATGCGTTAACAGGGTTAAGCAATTTAGCATCCACGCCTTCAACGGCTTTAGGTACTTTAAGCGCAAATACTGGCGTGGTATCCGTGTCAGCATCACGTAGTGCACCAGACTGAATCGCAGCGATTACCGCACGAGTCGTCGGAATAGAGAAACGCTCACCGCCTGCACCATTAGGACCGCCCGTCCAACCTGTGTTTACAAGGTAAACTTGAGAGTCAAATTCCGTTACGCGCTTCATTAGAAGCTCAGCGTATTCACCAGCTGGACGCGGGAAGAACGGCGCACCAAAACACGTAGAGAACGTAGACTTAAGACCTTTAGAACCACCCATTTCAGTAGAACCAACAAGGGCTGTGTAACCAGACAAGAAGTGATATGCCGCTTGCTCTTTCGTCAAAATAGAAACAGGAGGCAATACGCCCGTCATATCACACGTTAGAAAGATAACCGCTTTTGGCTCTCCAGCACGGTTCTCAAGAACGCGTTTTTCGATGTGCTCAAGTGGGTATGCACAACGGCCGTTTTCAGTTAAAGAAACGTCATTGTAATCAGCAACACGTGTTTCAGGGTCGATCACAACGTTTTCAACGATGGCACCGAATTTAATCGCATCCCAAATAATTGGCTCGTTCTTTTTAGAAAGATCGATGGTTTTTGCGTAGCAACCGCCTTCGATATTAAAGACAGAACCTTTGCCCCAACCGTGTTCATCATCACCAATTAGGTAACGGCTTTGGTCAGCAGAAAGCGTGGTTTTACCCGTACCAGAAAGGCCAAAGAACAAGCAAGTATCGCCGTCTTCACCTACGTTGGCAGAACAGTGCATTGGTAGCACGTCTTTTTCAGGCAGTAGGAAGTTCTGTACAGAGAACATGGCTTTTTTCATTTCGCCTGCGTAACGCATGCCAGCCAGTAGCACTTTACGTTTTGCGAAGTTGATGATCACACAGCCATCAGAATTAGTGCCGTCACGCTCAGGTACACATTCGAAACCTGCAACGTTAAGAATCTGCCACTCTTCTTTATCAGAAGGGTTAAACGTGTCTGGACGGATGAAAAGGTTACGGCCAAACAGGTTCTGCCAAGCCGTCTGTGTGGTCATTTTAATAGGTAGGTAATGTTGTGGATCAGCGCCTACGTGCACTTCAGATACAAATTTGTCGTGCTGGTCTAGGTAAGCTTCTACGCGATCCCAAAGGGCATCGAATTTGTCAGCATCGAAAGGACGGTTAACTGTGCCCCAGTCGATGGCGTCAGCAGTGCTTGGCTCTTGAACGATATAACGGTCTTTTGGAGAGCGACCAGTACGGACACCAGTCTCAACAACAAATGCGCCATTGTCTTGTAGACGGCCTTCGCCGCGTTCTAGTGCTTTTTCTACCAATAAGGCAGAAGAAAGATCGGTGTAAACGGTGGTCATAATGCCCAATCCAACAAAAGTAAGTTACCAGCTTGTGGCCGATTAACTGAAAACATTACCGTTAGAGACAAATACGTCTTTAACGAATTGATAATTTTAGGTGCGCGATTATGCCAGAAAATCCAAACTAGGCGAATAGGTAGTCTATAAAAAGACCCATGTCGACTACCACATGGCCTGCCATGCCACTTGCAGCCCAGCATACATCATGGGTATACAGTGTATTTATGGTGCCTATACTAGCTATAATTTGGATTTATTATCGTTTAACGCTCGGTTATACCCAATTCTCATAAAAATAAGTGGCAAGTGACACAAATATTACTAGCTTAAGTTCTGAGTATGAGGCACTGCAGGCACGCCCTAAATACACTGCACTATTACCATCTAAAAGCACCAGCCTTTAGTCCACTTGCGCCGAATTTACTATTTTATTTTGCATTAAATCATGCCCATAACTTTATGTTCTTAAACCTCTTTTATTTGAAGTAGAGCCGTCTTTGACGAATCCCCAGTACCGACTAAATTAATACTTTAGGACCAATTTTGCCTGTCCACATTGGAGGATTTCCATGTCGTATTTTTCTCTCAAGCGTGCAAAACCCGGCGTCAGACTTTGGCCAGTCTTACTTAGTAGCGTTTTGTTGGTAGCGGCGGGCTGTTCTGATTCGGGCGGAGGCGACGAACCCAATAATAGCGGTGGTCCTTCTGGCGGAGGCACAGGCGGAACACCCACTACACCGACACTCAGCTTTAACTTAAGTGGTGCGGTTTCACTCATCGCCAACGAAGAAGCCATTGTTGAAGATACCGCCAAAAGCCGCTCTGCCACTGATGGCCGTAAGCTCTTCAGCTACACCCTTGCCCGCGACTCCAGAACCCCAGTTTCAAGAAGCCTAAATAGCCGAGCAGAAGGCGACAGTGACCAAGGTGTATCCAACTTACTGGCCATCGATGCACAGGGGGATGCATCCCTCGCTGTGGACACCAACATGCCGATGAAAGTCATGTACAGCGTGGTCTCACCTGACGGCAGTAAAGTGTATATCGCACTGGATACTGGCTGGCATGGTGGCAGCAGTGATTTTGATTATGCCAGCACCATTGCAGGCTTAAATTGCGGCCTGCTTGAAGTTGACACCGACACCGATGAACACCGCTGTGTTAAAGAAGGCCTAATGGTACAAAGCATGGACGATAACTACATGCAAAACGTATCCGGTAATCAAAAGCCTATTCAGTTTGATAAAGACGGTAACCTTTATTTTACCGCTACCAGCTTTACTCGTCGCGAGGATACACAGTGCTTTAATTTTGATAACAACGGCAATTGTATTGAAGAGTTCACCAACTATTGGTTAGATCAAGTGGACTGGAACCCACTGATTTATAAAATGAACGCCAGTGACCTCTCTGTCACGAACATTTCGCAAGACAATGAACACGTGCAGTTTTTCTTAACCCTTTCATCCGGTGAAGTGGCCTACCAAGCTTGGCAGGATACTAACTCAGGCAACCTCGTGCTAAAAGTGGTGAACAGTGCAGGCTCCGTGGTCAACCTAAGCTCAGATTCATGGGTGAAGTTTTTCACTAAAGACAGCGAAAACGCGTTGGTTTGGGGTGAGGAAGATTGGAGTAACTCTAGTAGCGGCCTAAAAATGGCCAAACCCATTAAAGACGACAGCCTCGGCCGTTTCCAATTTGCGAGCTTAGACACCAGTCTGTTTGGATCACAACAACAAGGTAGTGGTTGGAACTCACCAACCCCTCGCCGCATCATCATGGCCGATGATGGCCGTGTATATGGTGTGTTTGAAAGTGGCCGCAGTGATTACAATTCGACGAATGACACTTGGACATGGAACACCTATTTAAAAGTTTTCCAAATGCTGCCGTTTGATGGCGTGCCTAAAGTTGAGTTAGACCTCGGCACAGATGGCTGGTGGAGCTGGATGCAAGATACGCCGTTCCAAATCTCCCGCGGGTTCTTGTACTACACCGAAGAAGTGGTGGTACCAGGCTTAAATGAAGCGGATGTTATTCGCATGGTGAATTTAGAAACCCGCGAACTCACCACATTAATTGATCCTAACGAAGCCAACGCCACGGGCCGTTATGAAATATATAACTGGCGTTTAAGCGGCAATACTTTGTTCTTCTCAGCACTTGAGCTTGGCAGTAACACGGTTGTTACCGGTAAAGTTGATACATTGG
>JBLHLT010000012.1:0-120676 GCA_047621325.1 Oceanicoccus sp. | reverse complement strand
GGTGATGACTTTAAGTTGTAATCTTGTATATTCAATACAACGAGTCAAAACGCGCTACTAGGATTAAGCAGTAATATATGAAAGCCTCGCTCCAATTAAAAATGGGTCAACAGCTGACCATGACTCCCCAGTTGCAACAGGCCATTCGTTTACTACAGCTTTCAACTCTGGACCTGCAACAAGAAATTCAAAACGCCTTGGACTCCAATCCATTACTTGATGTGGATGAAGAATACGAAGGCGATAACAATCAAGATATAAATTCCCAAAGCGAAGAAAAAGTCGAAACCGTCACCACCAGTGACGAAAACCAATCCGATGAACCAACCGCTAGCGATGACTGGAGTGAAAACATTCCTGACGAGTTATCCACTGACAGCGATTGGGATGACACCTGGCAAGCCTCTGCTGCTCCAACCTCCATGACTGAAAATCATTCATCAGGCTCATCTGGTGATGACTATGATATGGACAGTCGTAACAGTAGCACCGACGACTTACAAGACCATCTGTTATGGCAGTTAAATCTAACCCCAATGTCCGATAACGATCACATCATTGCGATTAACATCATCGAAGGGGTTGATGACGACGGCTACTTAAAAGTAGAGCTTGATGATATTGTCGAGTCGATGGACCCTGAGTTAGAAATAGAATTAGACGAAGTAGAAGCCGTACTGCACCTGCTTCAACAATTTGAACCTAGCGGTGTCTGCGCACGTAATTTACAAGAATGCTTATCTTTACAACTGCGCCAGCTACCCCAAGAAACACCTTGGCTACCTTTAGCCCAAACCTTAATCGATGAGTACATCGATTTACTGGGTGCTAAAGACTACGCAGCGCTCATGCGCAAACTAAAAGTTAAAGAAGAAGAGTTAAAAGTTGTTATACGTGGCATCCAAGAACTTAACCCTCGCCCAGGCTCACAAATTGACCCACAAACCAGCGAGTATGTAATTCCTGATGTCATTGTACGTAAAATCAAAGGCGAATGGCGTGTTGAGCTAAACCCAGAAATTGCACCAAAACTTCGCATTAACGACCATTATGCGTCCATGGTAAAGCGTGCCGATAGCAGTGCCGACAACAACTTCATCAAAGACCACTTACAAGAAGCCCGCTGGTTTTTAAAAAGCCTGCAAAGCCGAAATGAAACACTTCTAAAAGTGGCAATAAAGATTGTTGAATACCAACAAGACTTTTTAGAGCAAGGGGATGAAGCAATGAAGCCCCTAGTCCTGCATGACATAGCCGAAGCCGTAGGTATGCACGAGTCCACAATCTCCCGTGTGACCACGCAAAAGTACATGCACACCCCTGCTGGCATATTTGAGTTGAAGTACTTTTTCTCAAGTCATGTCAGCACCACCAGTGGTGGAGAATGCTCTTCTACTGCTATAAGAGCCATGATCAAAAAGCTCATCGCAGTAGAAAGTGCGAAGAAACCGTTAAGCGACAGTAAAATTGCTACCATTTTAGAAGAAGAAGGCATTAAGGTTGCACGTAGAACCGTAGCCAAGTACCGTGAGGCAATGCACATTCCGCCATCAAACGAACGTAAGCGCTTAGTCTAGTGGTATAGCCATTAGATTTTGGTAAAGAGCTACACTGGTTTTTCGCCGGTAGCCTATACTGAAGGTTATCAGCACATTTATGCACTCTATTTCGGAGTGCCGACAGTAGGAGCCATCTATGCAAATCAATATCAGCGGCCACCATGTTGAAGTGACACAAGCCCTTAAGGACTACGTCCACTCCAAAGTGGAAAAACTGGAGCGACATTTTGATAACATTACCAATGTGCAAGTTACTCTCACCGTAGAAAAGGCCACCCAAAAAGCAGAAGCCACCATGCATGTATCAGGTGCTGAATTACATGCAAATGCCGATAATGACGACATGTATGCTGCGATTGACGGGATGACCGATAAACTCGATCGACAGCTCCTTAAACACAAAGAAAAAATGGTTAATCACCGCCACGGAAGTAACCACTAACTTCATATGACCTCTAGTATTTCAACTATATTAACGCCTGCGCGCACCCAACTGGGTGCGCATTGCAGTAGCAAAAAGAAACTAATCCAGCATATTAGTCAATTCCTTGCCTCTAACATCAAAGATGCTCAAGATGATGACATTTACGAACGTCTCATTGCCAGAGAGAAATTAGGCAGCACAGGTATCGGCGAAGGCATTGCTATTCCTCACTCACGTTTAGAAGAATGTGAAGGCACTGTTGGTGCTTTGTTTATTCTTGATGAACCCATTGATTATGATTCGATTGATCGCAAACCCGTTGATATTGTATTCGTCTTATTAGTACCCGCTGAAGCAACTGAGCAACACTTACAAACCCTAAGTATGTTGGCCGAAAAATTTAGCCAAGAAACTTATCGTAACCAATTACGCTCAGCTAAAAATAGTGAAGAGCTTTATCAACTGGCAATTGCTTAATCAACTAAAGGTACAAATATGAAGCTTGTGGTCATCAGTGGACGTAGCGGTTCAGGTAAAAGTACCGCCTTAGACCTGCTAGAAGATCTTGGCTTTTATTGTATTGATAACCTTCCTGTTGGGCTGCTACAGAATTTACTTGATCAAATTCAATCTGGCCAAGGGCAAATGAGCTCGGTGGCTGTCAGCATTGATGCGCGAAACATTCAGGCCGATTTGGCCAATTTCGCCGACATAATGAACAAACTTGATCGCAAACAGTGCCAGCTAGAAATCATTTATCTCGACGCCCATAGCGACACATTGCTCACCCGTTTTAGTGCCACAAGACGCAAACACCCGCTTACTGGCCCAGATGTACCTCTGCTAGAAGCCATTGATCGCGAGAAATTAGTACTGCAACATATTGCAGACATGGCTGATTTGACCGTTGATACGACCCATTTATCGATGCACCAATTACGCAGCATGATCAAAGAACGAGTCGTGCAAAAACAAGGCACCGATATGTCGTTGCTGTTTGAATCCTTCGGCTTCAAACATGGTATCCCAAAAGACAGCGATCTTGTGTTTGATGTGCGTTGCTTACCCAACCCATATTGGGACCCAGCTTTACGCCAGTTCACTGGTCAAGACCGACCGATCCAAGAGTTTCTACAAAATGACGAACACGTCATTGCTATGTTTAACGATATCCAAAGCTTTTTAAAAAAATGGCTCCCTCAGTTTGAAGCCAATAATCGAACTTATATGACGGTGAGCATTGGCTGCACCGGTGGCCAGCATCGCAGCGTTTATATGGCAGAACGCTTATTTGCCGCCTATCAAAATGAATTTTCTAATGTGCAAGTCCGTCACCGCGAACTGAACGTATGACGAAGAAAACGTATGCCCAAGAACTGACCTCACAGCAACGCTCATATTATCTAGACACGAAGCGATTTGGCCGATATGGTAACGGCTCTATCCCTATTCGCTTGTATTGATATGCTTGAAAACTCCATCACAATAATAAATAAATTGGGTTTACACGCACGAGCTGCTGCTAAGTTGGTATCGACCGCTTCTGCATTTGCTAGCAAAGTAAAAATTAGTTTTAATGGCAAAGAAGTAGACGGTAAAAGTATTATGTCCGTCATGATGCTTGCCGCAAGCCAAGGCTCTGACGTGCTGCTTAAAATTGATGGCACTGATGAACAAGCCGCCATGGATGCCATTGTCGAACTCATAAACGACTACTTTGGTGAAGGCGAGTAGCCCTCGTAATAAAACCCCCAATTAAATCAATCTTCTAGGCTACACTTTTAAACAAGGGTCGTAGCCTGTTACAGCCTTTATCGGTACAATCCCAGCCTGAATTTAAGGGATCGCATTATGTCCAGGGGCGAACATAAACACAGCAAACTCGTACATCTGGGAGTCGCACTTGAAAGTGGGGCTTTGGCACAGGTGCGCCGAATTCTTAATAGCGATTTACAAGCTGCTGATGTTGCCCACTTATTAGAATCATCCCCACCCAAAGAGCGTAACTTGCTTTGGGATCTCATCGACGAAGACAAAGAAGGTGAAGTTTTACAACACCTAAATGACGAGCTGCAAAGCTGGTTGTTGAATCGAATGAGTGTACAAGAAGTCGCCAACGCCATGTCGGACCTTGATACCGATGATGTGGCCGACTTACTTCAAATTCTACCGGATACCGTGACACAAGAAGTCCTGACCACCATGGACTCTCAAGACCGTGCACGCATCGAAGCCATCTTATCTTACCCTGAGGATAGTGCCGGTGGTTTAATGAACACCGATACGGTTACCGTTCGTCCGGACATCACCATTGAAGTTGTGCTGCGTTACCTGCGTCGTCACCGCACCTTGCCAGACATGACCGATACCTTATTAGTGGTTAACCGTCGTGATGAGTTCATTGGCGTACTGCCAATTAACAAAATTCTAGTCAGCGACGGCGACACGACCGTTCGTGAAATCATGAACACGGACGTCATCACTATCCGTGCCGATATGCCAGATACGAAAGTGGCGCAATTGTTCGAACGTCATGACTTAATCTCAGCCCCTGTTGTAGATGAACACACGTTTAAGTTACTTGGCCGTATCACCATCGATGACGTGGTAGACGTTATTCGAGATGAAGCCGACCACTCATTAATGAGCATGGCCGGTTTAGATGAAGATGAAGACACCTTTGCACCAGCCTTTAAAACCAGCCGACGTCGTGCTGTTTGGTTAGGTATTAATTTATTAACTGCATTCTTAGCCAGTGCGGTTATTGGGCTGTTCCAAGACACCATTAATACTGTGGTTGCCCTTGCCGTACTGATGCCGATTGTCGCCAGTATGGGCGGCATAGCCGGCAGCCAGACCCTAACCCTCGTAATTCGTGGGCAAGCCATTGGCCATATTGACTCAAATAATATTGGCTGGTTGTTGAACCGTGAATTTTTAGTGGGTTTAAGCAACGGCATACTTTGGGCAATAGTGATCGCGCTGGCAACATACGTATGGTTTCAAGACATTCAGATTTCGGTCATTATTGCGATCGCCATCGTCATAAACTTAGTGGTAGCGGCATTAGCCGGTGCCTTCTTACCTATCCTGCTAAAACGACTAAACATCGACCCTGCTCTTGCTGGTGGTGTCGTACTCACTACCATCACAGATGTAGTCGGCTTCTTTGCATTTTTAGGTTTAGCCGCTAGCTTTTATTTATAAACATATTTGGTTACCCCATGAGCGAATACGAAGACGATCAATTTGAAGAATACTCAGGCCCTAGTAAATCCCAAATTAAACGGGAAATGCACGCCCTGCAAGAACTCGGTAAACGCATCTGCGAGCTACCTAAAAAACAATTAAAAACACTGCCGCTCACTCCTACGATGATTGAAGCAGCAGCAGAATGGGACCGCATTAAGAAAAATGAAGCGAAACGTCGCCACCTGCAATATGTGGGTCGAGTCATGCGTACAGAAGACGTTCCTGCCATTCAATTAGCACTGGACAAACAAGATCCTAGCAGTGAAGAATACAACCGTGTTTTACACCAACAAGAAAAATGGCGTGAGCGTTTAATTACTGGGGGCAACGATGCCTTGAGTGAATTCTGCGAGCAATTTGATGTAACTGATATCCAGCATTTACGTCAACTAACGCGTAATGCAGTGAAAGAACATGAGCTAAAAGAAGCCAACCCTGATGCACCCCCTATCAAAATGGGCAAAAGTGCTGCACGTAAATTATTTTTATTCATTAAAACCTTTTACCCAACTGCATAACAAACAGCACGACAAAAGCTAACCTAATGGGTTAGCTTTTTATGTTGCTGTATCGGCATAGCCGCTCGACACTGATCCAAAAAATCAAAGTCTAAATCTGCTAACAGTACGTCTGGTTTTTCATTTCCGCCTTCCGCTAATATTTCACCATTAGGTGCAATGATCATACTTTGCCCCCACGTGCGTCGACCATCTTCATGGATACCCACTTGATTAGCCGCCAGTACAAAGCATTGTGTTTCAATCGCACGGGCGCGTAATAAAATTTCCCAGTGCTGCCGACCCGTTGCATAAGTAAATGCAGAAGGTACCGTAAGAATCTGACAGCCCATAGATTGATAGTGTTGATACAATTCAGGAAAGCGCAAATCATAACAAACACTTAAACCTAGTAAATGATCGTCAATATTCGCCGTTTTCATATCACTGCCAGCAATAAAGGTATCCGATTCACGATAACGACCTTTTTCATCGGCCACATCCACATCAAACAGGTGAATTTTATTATAATGGCTAATTAATAGGCCTTCTGGCGAACAGACCAAACATGCGGCTAGTACTTTTTCTGAGCCTTGATGATTATCATCAAGCATAGGAATTGAGCCCGCCACAATATAAAACTGAAATTGCTTAGCCCAGTCGAGTAAGATACTAATGACATCATGATGAGTGAAACGCGTGCTCGCTAGTTCAAACTGATTTTTCACACCTAAACACGCAAACATTTCAGGTAGTACAACAAGTCGCGCATTTTTTTCCGCGGCTTGCGCCAATAAAATAAAAGCTTGTTTTAAATTCGTATCAACGTCTTGACCACTGGTCATTTGAATCACAGCACAGCGCATCAACTTCCTCCTAAACCAAAGAAATCTTTCATACGATACCAAAAGCCTTTATCCTGCTTGCCCTCAATATTATTATCAAAGCGCTTCATAATCTGTAAATTTGGTTTATCCCATGTACCATCTAACTTGTAAGTAGCACTGGTATATTTTTCAATTTGATCACCCACAAGTTGCTCACCTACAAAGATAGATGCTGCCACAGGCGGGGCAAAACCCGCTAGAATCGCTACAAACGGCAATGTACTAGTGACAGGAAATGTGACCGATAACTCTTGGTTTAATTCTTTTGTATTCAAATTAACGGTGCCACTTGCGGCAAACTTCGCAGATGGGCCTTTAATATCCATGGTATCTACAATTGTCATCACTCCGTCTTTCACTTTTGTTTTACCTGATACTGAGTCAAAGTGAAAACCGCTCTGATAAACATCAGAAAAATCCAAACGTAATCGCCGGCCAATGGCACCAAAATTTAAAATGCCAAACGCACTTAATGCGCCCGTGTCGCCTGCATCTAAAAAGCGACCATCTTTAAGTGACACACTCGCCTGACCATTCAACAATTCAGATTTAAACATAGCAGGACTGCCCAGCCACTGAAAGTTAACCTCTACTTTTGCATTTTTCGCTTCCACCACTGGTTTCGTTAGCCAAGCTTTTTGAACACCACCAACATCATCACTAGAAAGTCTTAAATCAAGTTTAGTCGTTTCTAACAATGTACTGGCTGTTCTGGCTTCTGGTTTTACCCAATGCACAAACCCCTTAACATTTAATTTTTTTATTTTACCATCTATATCTAATAACGAGAGTGTTTCACCTTGTCGTTTTAACTTGGCTTGCCATTGGCCATAATTTCTAGGGCCGAGGAATATTTCATCCACTTTAAAATTCACATCTGGAAACATACTTGGAAAAACATTCGCCAGTGCATCTACTTTTTCTTCTGGTTCTTCATCTTCATTTTTAGATAACGCAGGCCAGTGAATATAATCTAAATCCATGATAATGGGCTTTTGTGATTCCCATGTTATCAGCCCTTTAGTAACAGGCGATTCAATGTAGATATCCCACGCATTTTGCCTAGCATTGACTTCTGCTGTTACTTGTTCAAATTTATGTCCGTCATACGTTAGACTATCGGTACTTATATCTACTTTACGTAACAAACCATTAGCAGATGTTTGAGAGGCATTTTTAGTGTCAGGTTTAATACCCTCCCAAACCTTAAGCCACTTATCGACATCAATATTAGAAACATGACCGAAGACTTCTAACCCTGGCACATTCGGTATATAGGCATCTGTGGCACCTAAATATATTTGGCCAGCTTTGAGCTCTCCATGATCAATATGCAACGCCACATTGGCAAGTTCGCCGTAGGATATATTCATTTTTTGGCCATCTGCGAGTGCCATTCTAAATTTAAGTAATTGTTTGCTTACTTCAGGTTTTAGATAAGGCTCCGGCAAATCAATTTTAATGCCCACCATATCAGACGTCAGCTGTAAGCCTGTAAACCCATTTTCTTGACCACTAATTTTAAAATGCCCAGCAACCGAAGTAGAACCCGACAACGGATTTAACAATGAAAGATCTAGCCATTTTTTAAGTTTTTCCATTTCAACATCGCCGTTAAATGCGATGTCCGTTGAAAACCCCACAGGGTGCATGTCAGAAGAAATGTTTAACCCTATCGGTTTTTGCCACAAATGAGATGTTAGCTGTGAAGACGTTAACCCCTCACTACTGCGATAGTAAATATCGCCTTGGCTATTATCAAACGTCAAACCAAGATCGGTTAAATTTAACCCCCCACTCACTAACGACGCTTTAACATCTACCCCTATCGCAGAGCTATCACCTTCGAAAGGGACTCTTAGCCTTAATTGTGTTGCATGTTTGCCCGTCATACTCCAAGGCGCCATGACATCACCGACCACTTCTTTTAATGGTGTGTGTTGGAAATAACTAAAACCTTCGCCAGCTTGACCTTCAATGTTTGATTGCACCCATAGTGTATTATTTTTTACACCATCAAATACAATTTGGGTTTTACTTATTTCGCCACCAAGACTATTACCGCTTTTAATACGTGCATAAACATGATCATTTTGCACAAATAAATCGCCATCAATATCTGCAACAACTGGCCACTGTGGTAAATACTGTAATGCCGCTTTAGACACATTCAAGTGCAATTCAGATTGACTCAAGCTATCAGAATTTAATCCTGTGTATAAATAGTATTGTCCGGATCGCGCTTCACCCGATAACAGGGATTGCCCTAACCAATCCCTCAGACCTTCTGACAAAATGGAGGGCACCAAGGTTTCATGTGCTAGCACACTTGCCTTTTGTAATGATAAATTCAGCTCTAATTTATCTTCATATTTTTTATCGTTGTATAACCAAACGTTAAATCCACCTTTTACTTTTTCTACTTGCTCCATAGTGAGCTCTAACCCATCACCCGACAGGTGCACGCCTTGATCGCTAATGTGCCAGTCAATTTGTCCTTGGCCATACGGGAAAAAGAACGCGGATTCATAAATACCAGGGAACGCTAGTGATATTTGCGGGCCATTAAATTGCACTCTGCCATTTCTTTCATCTGCTGCAATCACGCCATTTACATTCGTCACCCCAGGGATTCCTCCGCTGGCGTGAGTAGATATGTTTTTAAGCTCGCCAGCCACAGAGACATTAAATTTATCCGCAGATTGATTGTGCATAATCACGCTCATATTCTGAACATTGCCAGATGGCTGAAGCTCTTTAAGAAGTGATTGAAGTTCAATTGGAATAAGGTTCACACCGTCGAGGAACTGATGTAAATAGGCAACGTCCATGGATTTTAAATAAGCCTGCAAACGATTCCCCTGTGTCGTTTTTGCAACGCCTATTGCAATATCATTAAACTGCCAAGGTTTATTTTTTAGTGTGAATTTACTATCTGCAATCCAGAAGCTCCAGTTATCAGCGGCATTTTGCTTACTCCATAGCTGGGCATTCACATTATCTATTTTACGGCCATCATTTATATAAACCGTTGGACTAGCGATCGATAGTTTGCCGTAGTTCAGCAGTCCATTTTTAAATTCAAACCGTAGTTGAGCCGATGCGCTGAATTCTTTAAACACAGACATGTCAAAAATTTCATTTAGCCAATAATCAACATCAACATCTGGTAAGTCCAAAGCTCCTCGTGCATAAAAAGAATCTAATTTAAAGGGGCTACCTTGCGAATAAAGTCGAATGCCTGCGTTCACTTTATTCTCATTACCATAAGAAACACTTCCCGTAACTAGGCGATTAAAACCATCTCCTGTCATCACTAAATATTCAAGGTGCAATACTTTCGTTTCTTCGCCGCGAGCGTTTTCTACTGTGACATTATTGAGCTCTACATGCTGTTGCAGTAACAACCCTTCAATCAAGCGTTTAACTAACAACGCATCATCTTCATCAATTGGCTGCTGAGGTTTTTTCGCATCGCCATCTATGTGCACATACAAACCAGACAGGCGCACACTTTTGAATACAGGTGTTAAATTTAATAAGGAAGAGCGTGGGTCTAGCACAGCATCTATTGCTGCAATTGAAATTTTTGGCTGGTTTGGATCATCATCTGTATAAAGTGTCACACCTTCTATATGCACAGAAGGCGTGAGTATATCCATGTCGCCACTCAGTTGGCGAATACTGGCATAACCATTTAGTTGCTCACTTAGATACTGCTCTAAATGAACACGATATTGGCCAATAAACGGAAATATTTGCTGGCCTATGGCGCTATAAAGCGCCAATACCATAAAGGTCGCTACCACAAATAAATTAAATGCGGTTAAACCCTGTTTGATTGCTTTTGTTTTCATAACGGATTATTGCAAAATCAGGTCGTACTGCTCTTGGCTGTACATAGGATCGACTTGTAATTTAATTGTTTTATTAATGAAGTTTTCCAAGTCCGCAACACTTTGGCTTTCTTCATCAAGTAGTAAATCAATCACATTTTGCGACGCAAGCACTAAATAGGCGGACGCATCATACGCGCGGGATTCTCTTAGTAGCTCACGGAAAATCTCATAGCAGACTGTTTCTGCGGTTTTAATTTCTCCACGCCCTTCACAGTGTGGGCAAGGCTCACACAACATTTGCCCTAAGCTTTCGCGAGTACGTTTACGTGTCATCTCAACTAAGCCAAGTTCAGATACTTGTGAAATTTTTGTTTTAGCGTGATCTTTTTCTAGCACCTTTTCCAACATACGTAACACTTGTCGCTGATGCTCAGGGTCTTCCATGTCGATAAAATCAAGAATGATAATACCGCCAAGGTTGCGCAATCTTAGCTGGCGACCAATCACCGTGGCCGCTTCTAAATTGGTTTTGAAGATCGTTTCTTCTAAATTGCGGTGGCCAACAAACCCACCCGTGTTCACATCAACCGTCGTCATGGCTTCTGTTTGATCAATGATTAAATAACCGCCAGATTTAAGCTTAACTTTGCGCTCTAACGCTTTTTGAATTTCGTCTTCTACGCCATATAAATCAAATATTGGTCGCTCGCCTGGATAATATTCAAGTTTATCCGTTACCTCTGGCACAAAGGATTCTGAGAATGCTTGTGCTTTTTGAAAATTCTCACGTGAATCGATTAATACTTTATCAATTTCAGGGCGTATAAAGTCACGAAAGGTTCGTAAATGCAGTGGTAACTCTTCATAGATAATACCCGGTGCACTCACCGTTTTAATGCGCTCTTTCACTTTATTCCACACCCGTTGCAAATAGCGGGTATCTAATAAAATCTCATCTTCACCTGCGCCTTCGGCTGCCGTGCGTAAGATAAAACCGCATTCTTCGCTAAGACCTTCAGCCTCCATACAAGATTGCACGAGGTTACGTAAACGCACACGCTCACCTTCATCTTCGATGCGCTGACTAATGCCCACATGATGTGTATGAGGCATAAAGACCAAGTAACGCGAAGGAATAGATAAATGAGTCGTCAAGCGAGCGCCCTTGGTGCCAATTGGGTCTTTTGTCACTTGTACCACCAGATCTTGTCCTTCATGCAACAAACTGGTGATGGCATCTGGTTGACGTCGAGCCGCATCACTGTCTTTTGTTGGACCTTGTACATCGGCGGCATGAATGAATGCCGCACGATTTAATCCCACTTCGACAAACGCTGCCTGCATGCCGGGTAGCACACGAACCACCTTGCCAATATAAATATTGCCAACGATGCCTCGGCGATTACTGCGTTCGATATTAACTTCTTGCAGCACGCCATTTTCCACAACCCCCATACGGGTTTCTGTGGGAGTCACATTGAGTAAAATTTCCGTATTCATGATTAGACTGCTGTTAAGGGTCGATAAACGACACGTTAAATTAAATTCTGTTTAGCAACGAGCTAAACACACCAAACCGGTATGTTGTGTTGCTGTAATAATTGCGCGGTTTCCATAAGCGGCAGCCCGACCACATTGCTGTAGCTGCCAGTTATAGCGGATACAAATACCGCGGCTTTACCCTGTATACCGTAAGAACCTGCTTTATCCATAGGTTCGCCAGTCGCAACATATTGCTCAATTTGATCACGGCTTAATTCGATGAAGCTCACATCGGTGCTAACGACTTGGCTCGTCAGTTGTAATTGCCCTGATACATTTTTACAAAGGGCAATGGCCGTCAATACTTGGTGACTACGACCGGATAAACGCGCCAACATGGCTTTTGCTTCATCCGTCGATAATGGTTTGCTTAAAATTTCACCCTCTAATACTACGCAGGTATCTGAACCTAGTGTTGCAATACTGGAGGATTGAGCGGCTTGTGCCGCCTTTTCTCGTGCTAAGCGCTCAACATATGCATCAGGTTTTTCTGCTGGCAAGGCAGATTCATCAATATCCTGAGCTTCACATATAAAATTGACCCCGATCTGCTCAAGCAGTTCACGTCGGCGTGGAGACGCTGACGCAAGTAATAAGTCAGCCATATTAATTTCTAAAATACTGGCGCACCGCCAGTAACAGGTTATACCAAAGCGGCCAAATAAAGGCACTGCCAACAGATGGCCATAATAAAGCGGTTTTGCCCTGTCCTATCACCACAGATTCAGTCCAAAAACGCACTAACAAAAACAAACCAATCAAAATAAACACTAAAAAGCTTTGCTGTATTGCGTTATACAAACGCATACGCGAGTGCAGTAACAAAACAAGATACGCCATAATACTTAACGCCATGGCATTTTGCCCAAGCAAACTGCCATGCAACACATCCAGTAAAATGCCCATGCACAGTGCTAAAAAAATACCCGCTTTTGTTGGGCTGACCAATAACCAAAATATAACGGTCATCGCCACCCATTCAGGGCGAATGTAATCTATTAATCGCGGCATTGGAAAAATAGCCAGCGCTAACGCTACAAAAAAGGTAGGCAGGATGACACCATAAGCACGCATCATGGCTGAATCTCCTGTTCTGATTCTGGCAATAATTTAGGCTCTGGCAGTTGGCTGCCTCTGGAGAACACCAGCAACACATAGCGAGAACGGTCTAACTGGGCAGAAGGACGTGCAGAGACAATAGCAAACGGCTCACCTGGGTCATGCTCTACTTTAGTAATCGTGGCAACCGGATAACCCCGAGGGTAGCGAGAGCCTAAACCAGAGCTGACCAGTAAATCCCCTTCTTTGATGTCTGCGGTATCCGGTACATAAATGAGCGCTAGCTCATCTAATCTGCCAGAACCCACGGCAATCGCACGAATACCATTGCGATTAACCAACACAGGAATAGCGTGGTTACTATCCGCCAGCAATAAAACACGACTTGTAAAGGGCAGCACTTCTATCACCTGACCCATTAAGCCTTGCGCATCTAAGATAGGCTGACCAACAAAGACACCGTCTTGTAAGCCTTTATTAATAATAATGTGATGCGTATATGGGTCAGGGTCGACACCAATTAATTCTGCCACTTGTACCGTGTCGTCAAGTAATTCAGACGCGTTCAGTAATTCACGCAATCGGTTGTTTTCAGCACGTAGTGAAACCATCTGCTGAACTTTTTGAGTTAAAACTAAAGATTCATTGCTTAAGCGATCATTTTCTTCTTGCAAGCTCGAACGGCTCACGGCAGATTTTTCAGCCCAACCACCCAGTTGACCAGGCAGGCCAGACACCCACTGAACGGGTGTAATCAAATACCCTAATAAATTCCGTACATTTTGCATGGGTTCTAAATATTTATCAGCTGACATTAATGCCGCAGAAATCAATAACGCCATTACAAAACGGGAGTTAACAGCTTGCCCTGAACTGAAAATACCTTTGATGATGTGCTCCTTAAGACTTCATTAGTTATTAGAAATCGTCTCATCGAGCTGTACGTACAAAATGCGCAACCCTCGCGGATTACGCATTTTCGACAGGATTTGACCGACAACTAAGGCCTAAAACGAATTAATATTCGCTAGCCAATAAATCAAGTTGTTGATCAGTCATGGTTTCAAGGGCACGACCGCCGCCACGAGCTACACACGTAAGCGGATCATCGGCCACAATGACAGGTAGGCCTGTTTCTTCACTTAATAATTTATCAAGGTCACGCAACATTGCGCCACCGCCAGTTAGTACCAAACCGCGCTCGGCGATATCGGATGCTAATTCTGGAGGACATTGCTCAAGGGCGCTTTTCACTGCCTGAACGATAGCCGCAAGTGATTCTTGTAATGCTTCTAATATTTCATTGCTGTTCAAAGTGAACGAACGTGGAATACCTTCAGCAAGATTACGACCACGTACGTCAATTTCACGCACTTCACCACCAGGGTAAGCCGTGCCGATTTCTTGTTTAATACGCTCGGCCGTGGCTTCACCAATTAATGAGCCGTAATTACGACGCACATAAGTGACGATAGACTCATCAAACTTATCACCACCTACTTTTACAGATTCGCTGTAAACCACACCGTTTAAAGAAATAATGGCTATTTCAGTGGTACCACCACCTATATCCACCACCATTGAGCCGCTGGCTTCTTCAACCGGTAGGCCTGCACCAATAGCGGCTGCCATTGGTTCTTCAATTAAATAGACCTTACGCGCACCAGCACCAATACAAGACTCACGAATGGCTTTACGTTCGACCTGAGTTGATTTGCAAGGCACACATACAAGCACACGAGGACTGGGTGTAAAGAAACTATCTTCGTGCACTTTTTTAATAAAGTGCTGCAACATTTTTTCAGTCACTTGGAAATCAGCGATAACGCCGTCTTTTAACGGGCGAATAGCTTGAATATTACCTGGGGTACGACCCAGCATACGCTTGGCATCATGCCCTACGGCCGCCACTGTTTTTTGGTTGCCTTGACTACGAACAGCCACAACTGAAGGCTCATTTAACGTGATGCCTTTCTCGCGTTCGTAGATAAGAGTGTTTGCTGTTCCAAGGTCTATTGCAAGATCACTTGAGAACATCCCTCTGAGTTTTTTAAACATCCAGTATTTCCAATGTAACGTGTAGACTATTATTTTGCTGCTTAGACTATCAACGGCGGGCTTTTTGGGCAAGGCACAAATGTGTTAAGTTACGCCCCTATCACATACTTTATATTCACAGCCCAAAAAGGCAGAGAAAATACCATGGCGCTTGATCGTTTAGATGTCACCAATATTGCGGATTTAGCCCGCTTAGCCATTGCCGAAGACAGTATCGGCCAATATCAAGAAGAACTAAGCAGCATATTAGCTTTAGTTGAACAAATGAATGCCGTCAATACAGACGGTATACAACCTTTGGCTCACCCAACCGACGCAGTGCAGCGTTTACGTGCGGATGTCGTGACCGAAGAGAACCACAGAGAAAAATACATGGCCAATGCTCCAGCACAAGAAAACGGCCTATTTTTAGTACCTAAAGTTGTAGAGTAATTGACCATGGCCTTGCATAACCTAACCCTTACCCAGATCTCTAAAGGTCTTGAAGCCGGTGATTTCACCAGTGTCGAAATTACTCAGCACTTTTTAAATCGCATTAAACAGTTCGATCAAGGTGAAAACGGCATCAATAGTTTTATCACCATTATGGAAGAACAAGCACTCGCGGATGCGAAAACAGCTGACGAACGTCGTGCGGCAGGCAACGCCACCGCATGGACGGGTGTCCCTTTTGCACACAAAGATATTTTTTGCACAGATGGCACATTAACCACGTGTGGCTCAAAAATGTTAAGTAACTTTGTGCCGCCGTACGATGCAACCGTAGTCGCTAACATGAAACGTGAAGGCGCTGTGTGCCTAGGTAAAACTAACATGGATGAATTCGCCATGGGTTCATCAAACGAATCGTCATTTTTTGGCGGCGTTAAAAACCCTTGGAATTTCGACACCATCCCTGGTGGCTCATCTGGTGGTTCTGCCGCGGCCGTTGCTGCGCGCTTAGTGCCTGCTGCCACGGGTACCGATACTGGCGGCTCGATTCGTCAACCTTCAGCGCTTTGCGGCCTAACGGGTTTAAAACCAACCTACGGTCGTTGCTCCCGTTGGGGTATGATCGCTTACGCCTCATCCCTTGACCAAGCCGGCCCAATGGCTCGCACCGCAGAAGACGCAGCCATGATGCTTAACGTCATGGCCAGCTTTGACACCAAAGACAGCACCAGCATTGAACAAGACGTACCGGATTACACCGCCACGTTAAACGATGACATTGCTGGCAAGGTGATTGGTTTACCAAAAGAGTTTTTCCCAGAAAGTTTAGATGGCGAAATGAAGCAAACCATGATGAACGCCATCGCGGAATTTGAAAAACTGGGCTGCACAGTTAAAGAAATATCTTTGCCAAGTACTGACCTTGCGATCCCCGCTTATTACGTTGTAGCACCAGCTGAATGCTCTGCAAACTTATCGCGTATGGACGGTGTGCGTTTTGGCTACCGCTGTGAAGACCCTAAGGACGTTGAGGACTTATACAAGCGTTCTCGTGGTGAAGGTTTTGGTGACGAAGTGAAACGCCGCATCATGATTGGCACCTACGCTTTATCAACTGGTTTTTACGATGCGTATTATGTGAAAGCGCAACAAATTCGTCGATTAATTAAAAACGATTTTGTTAAAGCATTTAACGAGGTGGATTTCATCATGGGGCCAGTGACACCATCACCTGCGTTTAAAGCAGGTGAAAAATCAGGTGACCCCGTTGAAATGTACATGGAAGATAAGTTCACACTTTCTTGCAACTTAGCAGGCCTACCAGGCATGTCGATTCCAGCTGGCTTAATTAACGGTTTACCGGTTGGCTTGCAAATTATGGGCAACTACTGGAGTGAAGCGGCCATGCTAAATGCCGCGCACAAATTCCAACAAGCCACTGATTTTCACAATGCAGCACCTCAAGGTATCGAATAAGGAATTCTATTATGGAATGGGAAGTAGTTATCGGTCTTGAGATTCATGCTCAGTTGGCCACAAAATCAAAAATTTTTTCAGGTTCAAGCACCGCATTCGGCGCTGAGCCTAATACACAAGCATCACTGCTTGATTTGGGTTTACCGGGTGTATTACCGGTATTCAATGAAGAAGCCTTAGCCATGGCGGTTAAATTCGGTTGTGCGATTGACGCAGAAATCGGCAAGGTGTCTGTGTTTGATCGTAAAAATTATTTTTATCCTGATTCCCCAAAAGGGTATCAAACCACACAGTTGCACCACCCTATTGTGGGTATGGGCAGCATTGATGTCACCCTTGAAGATGGCACCACAAAACGCATCAACGTGACGCGCGCCCACTTAGAAGAAGACGCCGGTAAATCGTTACACGAAGATTTTCATGGCCAATCAGGCATCGATTTAAACCGTGCGGGCACACCGTTAATTGAGATCGTATCTGAGCCAGAAATTCGCAGCGCCAAAGAAGCTGTTGCCTACTTCAAAAAAATGCACAGCATCGTAACCTACTTAGGCATTTGTGATGGCGATTTATCACAGGGTTCTATGCGTTGTGACTGTAACGTTTCTTTACGCCCTAAAGGTCAAGAAGAATTCGGCACTCGAACTGAAATTAAAAACGTCAACAGTTTCCGTTTTGTTGAGCAAGCCATTAACGTCGAAATCGAACGTCAACGCGACATTCTTGAAGACGGTGGCACCATCACCCAAGAAACCCGTTTGTTTGATGCCAATAAAATGGAAACCCGCTCAATGCGCTCAAAAGAAGTAGCCAACGATTATCGCTACTTCCCTTGTCCAGATTTGTTACCGGTTGTTATTGATGATGAATACATTGACGCTATCCGCAAAACGCTGCCTGAATTACCAGACCAGAAAAAACAACGTTTAATGGATGAAAACGGCTTAAGCGAATACGACGCTGGCGTATTATCCGCTACTCGTGAATTGGCTGACTACTTTGAAGCCGTGGCAAAAGCCTGTGGCGATTACAAACTGGCGGCTAACTGGGTAATGGGCGAGTTGTCTGCAGCGTTAAACAAAAACGAAGTCGACATCAAAAATAGCCCTGTAAACGCAGCTCAACTGGGTGCGATGATTGCGCGCATCATCGACAACACCATTTCTAGCAAAGGTGGTAAAGATGTCTTTGCCGCACTGTGGGAACAAAAAGGGGATGACGTCGATGCACTGATTGATTCTCTGGGTTTAAAACAAGTGAGCGACACTGGCGCGATTGAAGCCATCGTTGATGAGGTGATTGTCAACAGCCCTAAACAGCTTGAGCAATATGTCAGCGCGGAGCCAGACAAACGTGGCAAGATGGTTGGCTTCTTTGTAGGCCAAGTCATGAAGGCCTCTAAAGGCTCCGCTAACCCGGGCATGGTTAATAAAATACTAAAAGAGAAACTTGACGCAAAGTGCTAAACATAGCGTTATGAGCAGCGGCCTGAGTTTCAGGCCGCTTTCGCCTCAAACCCTGCTCTCATCACCTTCTAGCCGCATTTCAACGCACTGCCCTTAGGTAAATCAAAGGTTTTTATAAGCACTGCGACTCCAAAATAATGCCTCCAAAGGCTCATTATTTGGTCTAACCTTATTAATAGGCCATTCACCACGAGTTAAAGCAGTGACTAGACGTCATGGCAACACACTTCGGATTACGAGCACTTGTTTACTGACGTCACTCGTTTCGGTATCCCCTTGCCTTGCCAATCAAATAGACTTGTTTGAGTTAAGCCTAACCGAGTTAATGAACACTCAAGTGCAAGTGGCCGCCAAGCGCGATACGCCCATTAACCAAACCCCATCCAGTATCAGCGTGTTCAGTGGTCAACAACTGGCTGATATGGGCGTGACAAACCTCGTCGGGCTGTTAGATATCATTCCTGGCTTTTATGCCATGTACAACCCAGTTGAAGGCAATCAGTCTTACATCGCCACACGGGGCCATTCACAAAAATATGCCAGCAATATTTTGTTTTTAGTAAATGGGCAACGGCTTAACGATGATTACACCGGCGGCATAAATTACTTCAATCGTTTTTTACCACTAACGTTTGTTGATCGAGTGGAAGTGATTCGTGGACCGGGCTCTGCATTATATGGCTCGAATGCGTTTAATGGCGTCATCAATATCTTAACCAAACCAGACGCCCAAATAAGTCTTAACGCCAACAGCTTTGATGGTCGTGGCGGTAGCGTTGGCATAACGCAAAAACTCAAAGAGGCTGAAATTTCATTAGGCATTCAATACCAAGAAGACAAAGGCGAAACCATTGCCGTTGAATTCGATCGTTTTAATTTACAAAGCAAGACTCAAGACCCAAGACAGCAATTTCATTTTGATGCTCAAGTGAGGTTAAAAAATATTGAGTGGCAAACACTTTGGTATGAATCCAATCGTCAAGATTATTATTTATTTCGCCGTTTGCGTGATGGAGTAACCGATATAAAAATGTCACAGTTCAGTACTGGCCTGACGTGGCAAGTTGAACCAAGCGAAAATATATTGGTAAATTCATATGTGCAATACCAAAATTCGCATCGAGAAAGCTTAACGGCTCTTGCCGTCAAAGACCCAACCACACTGCCCGATGCTGACTTTTTATTTGGCGAGGATATTGATTACCAATCAACTCGTTTAGGTGTCGATATTCACACAAAATTAAATGACACACAGCAATGGGATAATGGATTCGAATGGGTCAGCAGCCAAGTACCTAACGGACACCTACGTTCAAACTATAATATTTTTGGCAATGAAGAGTATCTAGGCGAAGTGGTAACGTTCAATAATGCAAACCAACGAGTGGTACAAGATAAAACCCGAAAAATAACGAGTGCTTACACTCAAATAGAAAGTAAATGGCATGCGCAATTTAGCAGTATGATAGGAGCCCGCTTTGACCATTACAATGATACCGGCTCTAAATGGAGCCCTAGGATTTCTTTAATTCATAACGCTTCTGCAAGCACCACATGGAAGTTGATATATTCAGAAGCGTATCGCGCACCATCCTTGGGGGATTTATATGATGAAGAAAGCGGACTTACAGTAGGGAGCGAAGAGTTAAACGCATCAACACTTCGCTCGACAGAAATTAACTACAATTATCTTGATGACCAACATCATCTAAATATTATTTTATTTAACAATGACATCCATGATCTCATTGGCTTTCGTACCGTAGGAAACGATACCTTCTTAGACAATATTTCGAACAGCCATTCCCAAGGGGTTGAATGGGAATGGACATGGGTTTTATCGCAAAATATTAAATTAATCAACCAAGCCACTCATATATTAAACATAAGCTCTAACACGGATCAAACCGAGCTCATTGCTAACGAAAAGCTATCACCTAACCACTTTGGTTTAAGTCAATTACATTGGAAAATAAACGATAAGCTAAACAGCTACATTGGTATGCACTGGCGTTCATCCGTCGACGTATTGCAAGACGATAGCCACTTAAAAATTTGGGATGTTAAGCTCAACTACGCAATGCCGTTATCGCAACGCGTATCCTTTACGGTACAAAATGCATTAGATAAAACCTACAGTACCGGCAGTGCCGTCGCATTAGGGACATTGGACAATAATACCGTTTATCAAGAATACCCAGCGCGAGGCCGAGAATGGTCACTCGAATACAATTGGCGCTGGTAAGTCATCTGTTTAATTGGCAAGCAAACGGTTAAATACCGCTAACGTTTCATTTAATATCTGTTTATCTTTTTCCTCTAATTTGCATTGCTCAAGTACATAGTGGGCTGTTCTATTAACGGTTTCCCAGCGTGGATTCTTAGGTAACGACTGCACCGACAAATATTTATCAAGGGTGCGGGTTTTTGCGGTACTGCCATCCATATAAACACGCCACAAGCGACTGCTTTCGGCTAATTCAGTTTTACTTTTACCGCTGTATTTTTGCCACATAGCAATAGAGTCTCTCACCAATTGTACCGTTACATCCCGTACATCTTGATGATTTGGTGTTAGCACTGCCCCAGCATTATGTACACGCTGAACCTTTAGCAATAGCTCTTCAGGCATGATAGGTGACACCACGTAATCGGTAATACCCATTCGAATACACTGTGACAACTGGGTTTTATGATAGCCATTCACAACTAAAACAATCGGAATCGCGGCATACTCATTGCGCATACGCTTTATATCCTCAAGGATATAAGCATTCCAATTTAAAATTTCCCACACAATAAACTTAGGTCGAAACTTAATGATATTTTCTTTACTGATATTGGCCTTTATCAAATAAAAATAATCTTTCAAACTGTCTGCAATAACACCGGTGGCATCTCCACTCACTAAAATAGGTTGCGCAAAATTATTACCTATATATTCAATTTTATTTCTATCTGCTAGCTCTACCGGTAACGCTCTGTGATCATAGACAGCTAAACTAAAACGCATTTTCGTGGTCGTTGATAGTCGTTCGATATTTAACTTAGCACCCATATCATTTAAGGCGAAGTGAATTGCATTTAATTCATCATGTAGCATTTCTTGGTTATTAATGACCTTATTAAGAATAAATTCAAACGTCACAAATTGCTTATCAGCAGTAATAAATAAGCTTGCCGAAATACCATCACGTTCTGCCATTCTTGCCAAAATAAAGATAATGTCTTGTAATTTTTCTTGGCTACAAGACAAGGTGATTGGTTCATATTGCACATATATAGGCATGCCCAGTACATGGCTATATAACTCAACGGAGCGTACCCAATCTTGCAAAGAAAATGTACTATCTTTGACAGACTGAAAGTATTGGTTTTTCAAGTAATCGGCACTGCGATCAATACTGGCTTTTACATACACTAACAACCGCGACTCTCGTTTACGATGTTGCCACAACATATACATCTGGAATAACACAAAAAATACCAAACCAAATTGCGCCATCGGTCGTGACTGTATATAAAGATATGTATATAAATAATCATGCAAGACTAAGAACGACCAAGCTAAAAAACTCAGTAAAAACATCCCTACAAACGGCGTTTTTTGTTTCATTAACAACGCCAACATAATCAACATATAAATAACAGTTACCACACCCATCAACTGATGAACCTGAGCAAACTGAGTAAATATACGCGCAGGGGTAAAGAGTGTCGCCACAATTAACCCCAATGAGATCAATGCAACCAGATGAGGGTATAGCCATTTTTTAAGATCAAAGAAACGATGAAAAAAATATATAAACAACGGCAAGGCCGCAAATAATAAAATATGCTCTAATCTTTGCCAATTCTCCCAACTGATAACCGAAATAAAATCATACGCGATACGCTCGCCTACCATCACACTGCGAAGGGCAATCGCCCACACAAACAAGGCAAAAAAGAGGTGGCTGACATGCCCATGTCGCGAAATATTTCTTGCCAACAAATAAATCGACACCAGCATCAAAAAACTAAAAACCATCGAATCTAACAATTTACTTTGGTCGCGAAGTGCATGGCGATTCGCTTCATCTGCCAATACTAGGTTATGCCATACCCCACCTTCTTTATGATGGTAATTACTCACATGCATAATTAAGTCATATTGCTTGGCAGGCGCCAGAGCCAGTACATCTGGGCCAAACTCAGGTTGCTCTGTTTGCAATTGATGCGAAACCACACCACGTTGAAATGCCAGCACGCCATTTACCCAAAGGCTCATGGCACTGGGTACATCAGGAATGCGTAAATAATAGGGCTGTTTGTGCGGCAGATGTAGGCGTAAGCGCAACGTGGCAAAGCCATGCGCTGAGTATGGGCCTTGTTTGTGCCAAAGCCCTGGCAGCAATAACCCGTCCTGCATGGGGGCATCAATATCGACATGTAACGCTTGCCAATCAAACGCCCACAAGCCATCGAGGGCCACTGGCCCTTGGCGTAAATCATCCGTTGATATGGTTTTTTCAGGTAAGGAAAAACAAATAAGAGGGATCATCCATCCCAATATAAATACAGCTAACTTCATGGCATTTATCATTATTTTTTAGCCATAGTACGCATTCTATTGCCGTGACTATACGTCTAAACACGCCTTCATTTTTTAAATTTCAGGTTAATTTCCTTTAACCTTCTTTGCCCTCTTTTTTCATGGATCAACAGCCCAAAATGCCGTTTATTAACCCAATGGTAACGCTTTGATCACTTAGCCTACCATTTATAATAAATATAATAACGAGGTCTATAATGAGATCACTAAAACACGCCCTAGCCCTACTATGCTTAAGCATTAGCAGCCTAACCCTTGCCTACCCCGGCGTATTCCCGCAGTCCACCTTCCAAAATCTAGACTACGGTCTGTATTGGTTTGGCAACGACGACAACTACCAAAAAGCCCAAGCGGGTTATAGCAATGCTTACTACAACAAAAGTGCGCCAACCATTATATATATTCACGGCTGGCAAAATGGCTCAAGCCAAGCTAAAAACCGTGAAACCTTTAATCGCAGCGACAGTGGCGGCCCAGATATGGATTTAGCCTACGCATGGCGTAATGCTGGCTACAACGTCGGTATTTTGTATTGGAACCAGTTTGCGGATGAAGGCGAGGTAAAAGACGCAGAAGCGAAAATATGGAGCAAAAGTGGCCCCCGTGCCATGCGCTGGCGTGACCATAATGGCACCTACCGTTCAGGCCCAAGCAAAGATGCAGGCACCTTAATGTTCGAAAGCCTTAAAACCAACATGGCTGATTACACTGGCAGTCGCTTAATTATCGCGGGTCACAGCTTAGGCAACCAGATGGCGATTGTTGTCGCTAAGAAACTGAAAGATGGCATTAGCGCAGGCAATACCAACAACAAACTCAAGCCAAAACGGGTTGCATTGCTTGACCCGTATTATTCTAACGGTTCAAAAAGCTATATCAGTAACCAATGGACAGGCGCTAAAGCACGTAGCTATGTAGACACGTTAAAAAACTGGGGCGTTATTTTTGAAGCCTATCGCTCAAGTTCTGTGACCAACACCTTTTTAGTAGGGGATGCAAACAAAGGTTTGCTCAATAAAACCGCCTTCGTTGAATTAAAACCTTGGTATTTCCAATCTTGGCAACAAGCTGAAAAACACGGTGCTGCGGTTTGGCATTATTTGTGGTCATTTGATTTTAATACCCCGTCGATTAAAAGCTCGTCGGATATTGGCTTGAGTGCAAAAACATCTGACTCTCGCGTACAAAGCTTAATGAATGGCACTAAAACATTGATTCATGACTTAGGCGCTTACACCAAAAGCCCAGGGGATGACCGTTTAAAATACGGCAATCGTCTTTAAGCCGTCAACCAAAAAAACCGCCTAAGCTTTCTTTAGGCGGTACTATCTAACCATAACCACACCCTATTCTCTTATTTAAAACTGCGGCTAATTTCAATTGCAATTTTCTCTTTAATTTCATGATGGCTAAAATCATCCATCACGGGGTCTAATAGCTTTTCCTCTTTTTCATTATGCGACGACAAAAACTGCCCCAATGCCATTAAATAATCTAGGTCGAAGCTTTCTCGACACTGCTGCTCCACCTCCGTGATCATAGCCTCTAATTGCTGATGTTCTACCATCATGCTTTCAATTGGCTCAATCGTTTTGCCGACGTAGCCTGTATAAATTGGATAAATAATTGTATCTTCCCAATAGATATGTCGCAGTAACCCGCTTTTAAATAATTGAAATAACATGATTTGATGATCAAATGGCTTTTTATCTTTAACGCTCACCACAAGACTTTCAAATAGAACATCTAATCGCTGATGGTCTGATGATAAAAAATCATTAACAAACTGATCTTTGCGCATTGTCATTTTTCACCTCTAAAATGGAATGAGACCATATATCCAAACTCTTTTTGATTGGCAACCCTAATAAACTAATATCAAACTGATCAATCAGATTTTTAATTTCTAAACCTAAATTAGTATCACCTGTAATAATTAATTCGCGGTTAAAAAATAACGTATCTGGGTCAACTTTTTGTGATGCCATTAAAATCATGGCATTTAATGTGCCGCTGAATGTAACATCCGCTTTTTGATGCCTGTCTTTTATTAACACTAATCGCTCTTTTTTGTGATCCTCTTCATTTGACTTGCTGAACAGCCAACTCACATTCATTTCTGGGATCGCCACTTTAACAATTTTATTGTGCATAAATTCCAGTTCATTGTGCTCAATAAATTCTTTACTTAATGTATTGATCATGTGATCAAGTACAAACGATTCGATCTTGCGGGGTAAAAACCCATAAGCCAATGAAAGAATCGGAGTAGCCTTGTTTACCAACAAAGTGGTAGCTCGTTTGGGTAGTAACATCTGAGACCTCCTTAAAACATACTTGCAGCAGTTTAGAGTATTCGCATAGTGAAAATATTAATCGAGATCAAGGAAATACTATGGAGCTTTTATCACCAGCAGGTAGCCTAGCGTCTTTGAAGGCCGCGGTTGACGAAGGCGCTGATGCGGTTTACCTCGGTTTTAAAAATGACACAAATGCTCGGCATTTTGCAGGGTTAAATTTTAACGACAGGCAACTAGATCAAGGCGTTGCATACGCACATCAACACAAAACCAATGTGCATATCGCGCTAAATACATTTGCCCACCCTAATCGCTCAAGAATTTGGTTCGATGCCGTCAAAAAAGTCGTCGACATTGGCGCTGATATTTTAATTGCATCAAACATTGCCGTACTTGAATACGCTGCCACCCACTTTCCCGAACTTGAGCTGCACTTATCGGTACAAGCCAGCGCAACTAATGCCGCTGCCATTAATTTTTTCAAACCATTTGGTATTAAGCGGGTGGTACTACCAAGAGTTTTATCGTTCCAACAAGTGGCCAATTTAAAACAAGACACCAATCTAGACCTTGAAGTCTTTGCCTATGGCAGCTTGTGCATCATGGCAGAAGGTCGCTGTTATTTATCAAGCTACATGACAGGCGAGTCACCCAATACCGTTGGTGCATGTTCACCTGCACAATATGTAAGGTGGGAACAAACACCACAAGGGTTAGAAAGCCGCCTGAATAACGTATTAATTGATCGCTTCGCTGAAAATGAAAAAGCAGGCTACCCAACGCTATGCAAAGGTCGCTTTAATGTTGATGACACGCTTTATCATGCACTTGAAGAACCCACCAGTTTAAACACCATGAGCTTGCTGCCCAAGCTATATGAGCTGGGGATTTGTTCATTAAAAATCGAAGGTCGTCAACGCAGCCCAGCCTACACTCGGGATGTGACGCGAGTGTGGCGTCAAGCCATTGATGCCGTGAAAAAAGACCCACAAAACTTTAAAGAAGCAACAGCATGGCAATTACAACTCAGCCAGTTATCGGAAGGGTCACAAACCACTTTGGGCGCTTATGAACGAAACTGGCAGTAGAGATTAAAAAATGAAATTAGCCATTGGGAATATATTATATTTTTGGGAAAAACAGCTGGTTGAAAACTTTTATCAACAAGCCCAAACCTCATCATCCGACATCGTCTATCTTGGCGAATCGGTTTGCTCTAAGCGTCGCGAATTAAAATTTGGTGACTGGCTGGATATCGGTAAATCACTTGAAAAAACAGGCAAACAGGTTGTGCTTTCAAGCCTTGCCTTACTTGAAGCGAAAAGCGAATTAGCCTCGCTCAAAAAGGTCTGCGATAACCAACAATTTTTAGTTGAAGCCAATGATTTTGGTGCGGTCAGTTTATTACGCGAAGCGGGCTTGCCTTTTGTGGCTGGTTCGGCACTCAATATTTACAATCAACATGACTTAGCCTATCTATATAAACAGGGCATGCAACGCTGGGTGGCTCCAGTTGAGTTAAGCAAAGATTGGCTAACCAATATTAGCCATGAATTAAGCACGCTGAATCTTGATAATAAATTTGAAATCGAAGTTTATGGTTACGGCCACTTACCATTAGCGTATGCCGCACGGTGTTTCACTGCCCGCTCAGAAGATAAACCAAAAGATCAATGTGAATTATGCTGTTTGAAATACCCCAAAGGGCGTGACATAAAGAGCCAAGAGGGTGATACATTATTTAACATGAACGGCATTCAAACCTTATCGGGTAAAGCACAAAATCTAATTAATGATTTGCCAAGTATGAAGGGCCTTGTTGATGTAGTGCGCATTAATCCAAGCAGTATTGATAGCCTAGCGTGGTTAACCATGTTTCGTCATAACATGGAAGGCAAAGCACCTATTTCTCTTGAAGGCTACTGCAATGGTTACTGGCATAAAATAGAAGGCATGGCCTGCGTTTAACTCGAGAACATAAACACCATTAAAAACAACATGATCACCCAAAATACCGACATCATCTGCCAAAACAGTAACGGGCTTTTGGTGTATTCGACTTTTGGGTCATCACGAAAAAACTCAGGATTAGGCTGTTTTAAATCTTTAATAAAGTCACGTATATTGCGATAACGCTCTTGTAAGTCGAACTTAACGCTTTTCTCTAATGCGCGATCAAACCACATAGGAATAATAGGGTTATATTTAGTCGCTGACTTATAACGTAACCGATCATAATCAAGGCTATTTGAACATTCTTCAATGGCATCACCATAAGGCAAGCGATTGGTAAATAACTCATAAGCAATGGTGCCCAATGAATATAAATCCCCCTGCACACCTGGATTGCGCCCCTGTAAATAAATAGGGTCTGCGTAACTTGCCGTACCTAACGCCCCTTCGTGCTGAATAGGACTAAATACCTCTGCAATACCCGCCACATACACTGAACCGTAATCGACAATTTTAATTTTATTATCGTTGTTAATCATAATATTTGATGGGCGTAAATCTTGATGCACGCTGTCATTCTGATGAAAGGCTCGTAAGCCCTGCGCAATTTGTTCAACGATATTCATCGACGTTGTAGGGTCTGCCATAGGATTGGCTTTCATCCATTGACTTAATGTTATGCCCTCAGCCAGTTCTAATAAATAGTATAAAAAATGCTTTTCGCGGTTAATACTAATCACATCCACGACGTAATCACTGCGAATACGTTTGCCCACCCACTCTTCTTGAATAAAGCGATCAATATAATGATTATCTTCTTCAAAATTTATCGACGGGGTTTTCATGACCATGGCCTGCCCCGAAGCCATATCGGTTACTTCGTATAATTGGCTGCGGCTACTGGCATATATTTCTCTGATAACTTGAAATCCATCTATTTTCATACCCGATTCAAGCTGAGGCGGAAACGGTAAACGGGTTAAGCGTGCATTAAAGTCGTCAATGTTTTCTTGCTGTAACGTCTCAACATCGACCACCACGGCACTAATATTATCGTCACTACTATTATTAAGCGCTAAGTCGCATAACGTTTGTGATTTATTGTCAGCGGTTTCATCGCTGGCCAATATGTTTTGAATCTCTTCATGGGTTAAAAAATCATGAATGCCATCACTGGTACATAAAAAAATATCAGACTCTTCAACTGGCAAAGAAAAGTAATCAATATTAATTTGTGTGTCCATTCCCACTGCCCGTGACAACACCGCTTGGGATTTACCAATAAAGACACTGTGATCTTGTGTCAGCTGTTTTAATTCACCTTTGCGATAAAGGTAAACACGGCTGTCCCCCACATGAAACACATGCGCGGTTCGAGACTTAATCACCACACCGCTAAACGTGCATAAATAACCTTTACCCTCAACTCGGTAAGCATCACTTAAACGGTATAGCTTCAAATTAATAGCCGATAGTATTTGCTTGCCTGCGTGTTCGACTGTCCAAGTATCGGGGGTTTGATAATAATCTTCGACAAACTGTTTAACACTTAATTCACTGGCTTGTTTACCGGCCTCTGCGGTACTAACACCATCGGCCACCAAAGCACACAAACCTTTATGCGTAAGCTGATGAGCATCATCTGGAAAGAAAGCGTTAACCGAATCCTCATTAATCGACTTAACACCTTGGCTTGTGCGCTGTGCGATATGAATACATGTTTCTGCCATTATTCCTCCAAACAAGAAAGGCCCAATGAACATCATTGAGCCTTTCTTTACTCATTACAGGTATTAACCCACATCAATTAATTGCACATTGCCGTCTTCATCTACTTCGGCAATATGGCCTTTTGGCTCATCTAAGAACATGGCCGCAAAAAAGATGATAGCCGCTGATCCGGCAATGATTAAAAAGAACGTACTATAGTCAACAAAGCTTAATGCAGTTAAGTAAATTACCGCACCTACGTTACCATACGCACCCGCCATACCCGCGATTTGACCAGTTAAACGGCGTTTAACCAGTGGCACAATTGCGAACACAGCACCTTCACCCGCCTGAACAAAGAAGCTACAGCACATAGTGGCAATCACCGCTAACGGAATCCACCAGCCACCATTTATTTGGCTTAACACTAAATAACCAACCGCTAGGCCACCAATCAAAATCATTAAGCTGCTACGACGACCAACATTATCAGACAACCAGCCTCCGGTTGGGCGCGCCACTAAGTTCATAAAGGCAAAACCCGATGCCAACAAGCCCGCTTTAACAGGGTCTAGACCTTCGAAAGTATCCAAGAAGAACAATGGCAACATAGACACAACCGCCAACTCAGAACCAAAGGTAACAAAGTAAGATAGGTCAAGTATAGCGACTTGCTTAAAGTTGTATTTTTCAATTTCAGGCACACCTTGTTTTAGGTGCTCATGGTTCACATGCCAAATTGAACGAGTTTGCACTGCAAACAATAACGCTAATACGATCCATAAAACATACATGGTGGTTTCGCCGTACAAGTTCACACCAGATGGTGATAACTTCCAAGACAGTAACGCCAGCGCCAAATACATAGGCACATTCATGAACAAGTAAAAGTACAAGTCGCGCATGCTGGTGACTTCTAAGCCACCTGATTTTTTAGGTTTAAAGTAAGTCGAACCTTTTGGTGTATTACGTGCTTTTGCATAGTAAAACAAACCATAGAAAAACGTTAAACAACCCGTTAAACCAAGGGCATAACGCCAACCGTCTTCACCACCAAACATTAATGCGATAGTCGGTAATGTCATGGCACCCGCAGCCGAGCCAAAGTTACCCCAACCACCGTATATGCCTTCAGCAACGCCCACTTGTTTGGCAGGAAACCACTCACCCACCATGCGAATACCAATTACAAAGCCCGCACCTACAAAGCCAAGCAAGAAGCGAAATAGCGCCAACTGCTCATAGGTTTGCGCCATCGCAAAGGCAAAACAAAGAAAAGACGACGATACCAGCAAACTGCTGTAGACAATTCGAGGGCCATACTTATCAACCAGTATGCCAACTATGATACGAGCAGGAATGGTCAGGGCGACGTTAAGAATAAGCAGCGCTTTGATCTGTTGTGTTGAAAGATCAAATGCTTCTTTAATAAAGGCCAACATAGGTGCGTGACTAAACCACACCACAAATGACAAGAAAAAGGCGAACCAGGTGAGATGCAAGGTTCTGATTTTAGGGTCGCTAAACTTCAATAAATTTAGCTTCGAACTTTGATTCATAGAGACTCCTTAGCTCATAGAGATACTTTCAATTTGCCCTAGTCTCGAACTTTCTAATAAAGAATTATTGATTCACATCAATACCGCACACGTCATTTTTTAATAGGTATTACTCGTATTTTTTCTTGGCCCCAATAAGTGGTAGGTCACCATGCCAGTAAACTACTGATAGATACTGGCCTCACTCGTCAAAACTAACCACTTGTGATTAGTTGAGAGCGCTATTTTAAGTACCAAGAAATCTTTAGGGATATTGCTTTCGCTTTATCAATATGAGAATAAAATAACAACTACGCATTAGATAAGATTAAATCGAAATGAAGAATGAAAGTAAGCTCGCCCTCACGGTTGCCACCATCGCTTTTGCTGCCAATTTTTCAGTGTGGACACTTTACATTGTATTAGGCATTCACCTAGAGCCCCTGCTCGACCTCTCTGCCACCCAGTATGCGATTTTAGTCTCCAGCCCCATTATGACAGGTGCTTTACTACGCTGGCCGGCGGGCTTCTTATGCGAGTATTTTTCTAGTCGCAATCTTTTTATTATTCAAATGATGCTCACCATCCCGCCACTGCTCTTACTCAACTATGCCCATAGCTTTAATGATTTTCTTGCCGTCGGTTTTTTAATTGGTATTTCAGGGGTTTCTTTTACGCTGGGTATTGAATATGTCAGCCAATGGTTTAACCGTAATCAACAAGGTATGGCCATGGGGATTTTTGGTGCAGGCAATGCAGGTGCCGCCATTACCCTGCTCATCGCCCCTGCGCTCATTGATCAGTTTGGCTTAAAATATATCGGCCCTATTTTTGCTTTTGGCATGATGGTGATTTTACTGCTGTTTATTTTTCTAGCACCCAGAAAACCCATGCTGCGTAAAATAGGCAAACAACCATTGTCGTTTTACTTGTCCCCCCTAAAACAAATGACGGTATGGCGCTTCGCTTTATATTATTACTTTGTGTTTGGCTCGTTTTTAGCCTTGTTATTATGGCTGCCACTTTATTATGTCAACGCCTACAACCTCACCCCCAAAGAAGCCATGTCTTGGACATTGGTATTTGCACTTAGCTCAAGCTTAGTCAGAGCATTAGGCGGCTGGTATTCCGATCAATATGGTGGGCGCACAGTAAATTGGTGGGTATTTTGGATATGCATTATTTGTTTATTCTTTTTAAGTTACCCGCCCACTACCATGGTGATTCATGGCGTAGAACGCGATGTAAACGTCAGCATTAAAGTGAGCTTAACGGTGTTTAATATTTTAATTGTCATCATAGGTTTGGCCCAAGGTTTTGGGCGCGCATCGGTTTATAAAATGATACACGATTATTACCCAGAACAAATGGGCAGCGTTGGCGGCACGGTTGCCATGCTCGGTGGTATTGGTGGCTTTACTCTGCCAGTTATTTTTGGTGTGGGGGTGGATTTACTCGGTGTATACAGTGCAAGCTTTATGTTGCTGTATGGGGTTGTAGCCGCCTGTATGATCACCATGTATTTAGCGTTTAAAGCTGATAAATATGAACGCAGAATGCAATCGGCATTAAAAAATGAATTCCTTAAAAAAATACAAGAGTCTAAATTGGATTAATTAACCATAAAAAATCTACCTATTTTGATACGCCACTACTCAAAATAGGTAGACACATTAAAAACTTGATACGCATCAATTATTTAATGCAAAACCTACCTTAGTCTAGTGTCAGCAAACCTCACATGACATAGGAAGGCCCCATGAAAAAAACCTTATTATCTACAGCGATCTCTGTCATTGCTTTGAGCACGTCTTTTTCAGCCGTTGCAAGCGAAACCGAACAGTTTATCGCAGACAGTAAAGTTAATTTAAATTTTCGTTATCGCGCAGAATTTGTTAATCAAGATGATGCTACTAATAAAGACAGCGCATTGGCCAACACGTTACGTTCGCGTGTCACACTTGAAACTGGTTCTTTAAAAGGTTTCTCTGCACTTATAGAAGGTGACAACGTATTACACATCACTGACGATTTTTACGATGGTGAAAACGGCAACACAGACTACGATAAAGTCCTTGATCAAGAAACCACTCAGCTAAACCAAGTGTATTTACAATACAAAGGTTTCGACAGCACGGTAAAACTGGGTAACCAACGCATTAACCTAGATAACCAACGTCACGTGGGCGGTGTTGCATTCCGTCAAGACGAAGCCACTTTTGACGCGGTGTCGGTTACCAATAACTCAATTGATAACACCACGGTATTTCTTGCCGTTGCCAACAATCGCAACAGCATTAAAAACGAAAACCTAGAAGAAGACATCACGCTATTAAATGTAAAATATGCAGTGACGCCTGAACTAAGCACCACGGGTTTTTATTATGACATTCAAAACCAAGGTGGCGTTGAAGGCAGTGATGGCACCACCATTGGTGTGCGTGCTGAAGCGAAAGTGTCTGATATCAATATCGAAGCTGAATTTGCGCAGCAAGATCAATCATCTGATGCCAAGCCGCTGTATTACCATTTATCCGCCGCGACCAAAGTCAGCCAATTTACCGCAAAAATCGGCCTTGAAGTACTGGGCAGTGATGACGGCAAAGGCGCCTTTGCAACCCCTCTTGGTACTAACCATAAATTCCTAGGCTGGTCTGACACCTATATCACGGGTAATGGCGCGGATGGCATTCAAGACTTGTATGCCAACCTTGTTACAACCGTAGCAGGCGTTAAATTAGTGGGTCAACTGCACAGCTTTAGTGCTGATAACGGCAGCGATGACTATGGTAATGAATTTGGCTTCTTAGCCGAGAAAAACATCAACAACTACGGCGTAAGTCTAAAAGTCAGTCAATTCAATGCGACTGATGAATCAGGGCAAGTCGATGTTACAAAAGTTTGGTTAACGGGTACGGCTAAGTTTTAAGCCCTCAAACAAAGTCACGTAAAAGCACGCTCGCAGTACAGTGTGTTATACCCAAACCCTTGCCCAGCTCTGCTGGGCTTTTTTATGCCATGCTGCCTACTGGTGCCGCGCTAAAAATACCCATTAATAAGTACTTTCACTACCCCATGACTTGTATTCAATTCACACCTGTCATGCCATAAACTGACTGTAATATTAAGCACCGAGCTAATATTTCTAAGTTACCCGCATGGGTAATATGAAGTACAAGCCGATGGGTAGACAAGGAAACTTCTCTGCCTCCCGAATTGGAAAGGTGTCAGTGATTATGACTGCTCAAGTACCCGTAAATACTGTCTTTGCGCGCCTGAAAGATGTATCTGAATGGCCAGCAATGGCGCCACTCGTCGATCAGCACCAACGATCCTTCACTTATTTACGCCTGTCGGTTACCGATGTGTGCAATTTTAGTTGCAACTACTGTCTGCCCGACGGCTATCAATGTGACAATAAAGAAACGCCACTGACGCTTCCTGAGATTCACACACTTGTCAGTTTGATGGCGAAAAAAGGCATTAAAAAAGTGCGCATTACTGGTGGTGAACCCAGTGTTCGTAAAGATATCGCCGCGATTATTAAAACCATTAAATCCATTGATGGCATCGAAACAGTCGCCATTACCACCAATGGCTATAAATTGCCGCAACATATCAAACAATGGGTAGACGCAGGGCTTGATGCTATTAACGTCAGCGTCGACAGCCTAGACCCTGAAAAATTTAAGCACATCACCGGCCACGACAGACTCGACGACATCATGGCAGGCCTCGATATGGCCATGAGCCTTGGCATGACACACGTAAAGGTCAATGCGGTATTACTGAAAGAATACAACCTTGAAGAACTCGACACCTTTTTAAACTGGATCAAAACCACACCCATTTCTCTGCGCTTTATTGAACTAATGGAAACTGGTGACAACCAAGCCTATTTTGCTCGCAACCATGTTTCAGGCAAGTGCATCGAAGACCGCTTACTGCAAAACAATTGGCAGCTAAAGCCAAAATCAAAACACAGTGGCCCAGCTAATGAATATTCACACCCCGATTACCAAGGTTCAATTGGCTTGATCATGCCTTACAGCAAGGATTTTTGTAGCAGCTGCAATCGCTTACGCATAAGCTCCCTAGGTAAGTTACACTTATGTTTATTTGGCGAGCAGGGCCATGACGTACGCTCTCTGTTGAGTGATGAAAGCCATATTCAATTAAGTGATCAACTTGATGTGTTATTAGGCGTGAAAGAAAGCAGTCACTTTTTAAGTGAACACAAAACTGGGTCTACCCGCCACCTAGCCATGTTAGGAGGTTAGCATGCACACTATTGATGGTATTTTACTCGCAGGCGGCCGCTCAAGCCGAATGGGCCAAGATAAAGCCCTTTTACGCCGTGATCATCGCGATATGTTTTTTTATATCTTAGACACCATGGAGCCTCTAAGATTAAATACCATTTATGTTAGCCGTAATCGTGAGCAAATTCGTTACTTAACGCGTTACCCGATGATCAATGATTTACATGAAAAACTAGGGCCGTTAGGCGGCATCTACTCTGTCATGCAGCACAGTGAAAGTGATGGTTTTTTAATCGTGCCAGTAGACCTCCCCCTAATCGAGACCCATGATTTACACCGATTATTCAAAATGGGTTGCGCACACAACAAACCGGTTCATTTTAATCATCATTTTTTACCCCTGTTTTTACCGAATACGAAAGAAATAAAGCACTACCTAAGCAGCGTCATCAACGGCGACATTCAAAATCGCTCTATTAAAAGTTTATGCCGACGGTTTGATGCGATAGCATTAAAACCAAACGATGAAACACGCTTGAGTAATACCAACACGCCTGACCAATGGCGTGAAGCCGAATACGCAATTTCAATTATTTAAAACGTTATTAAAGGAAGCCACCATGGGGCACAACACAACTGATAATTTGGTACCTCTCAATTTAGCGGTGCTAACGGTTTCTGACACTCGTAATGAAGAAACCGATACCAGCGGAAAACTACTGGTTGACTCTCTAGTCGCTCAAGGCCACAACCTTGCCGATAAGCGCATCGTGATTGACGACATTTACAAAATACGTGCAGTGGTGAGTGAATGGATAGCAAGCGACTCGATTCAAGGTGTGCTCATCACCGGTGGCACGGGTTTTACCGCAAGAGACAGCACCCCTGAAGCCGTAACGCCGTTATTCGATAAAAATGTAGAAGGCTTTGGTGAATTATTTCGTCAAATTAGTTTTCAACAAATCGGCACCAGCACCATACAAAGCCGTGCCATTGCCGGTTTAGCCAATGGCGTGATTATTTTCTGCATGCCTGGTTCTACTAATGCTTGTCGCACCGCTTGGACCGACATCATTCAAGCACAACTCGACAGCCGTCAAGGCCCGTGTAATTTTGTTGCTCAGTTGAAAAAAACTGACATCGAAAATTGCAAATCGAGAAACTAGTCATGGCATTCACTCACATAAACGCCAATGGCGAAGCCAATATGGTGGATGTTAGTAATAAACCTTTCAGCACACGTGAAGCACGTGCTGAAGCGTATATTCACATGCAGCCAGAAACCCTTGATAAAATTCTCAAGGGCAACCACCACAAAGGTGATGTATTCTCTGTAGCTCGTATTGCGGGTATCCAAGCAGCCAAGCAAACCAGCCAGCTAATTCCGCTGTGTCATCCGTTAATGCTGAGTAAAGTAGCCATAGAATTTGAACCCATGCCCGCTGAAAACAAAGTACGCATAGAAGCTTTTTGTCGCTTATCTGGCCAAACCGGTGTCGAAATGGAAGCCCTTACCGCGGCCAGCGTTACCGCACTGACCTTGTTTGATATGTGTAAAGCCGTCGATAAAGGCATGTCCATTGAAGGTATTCGTGTACTGGAAAAAGTGGGCGGTAAATCAGGCCACTATCAATACACCGCCACACAGGCGTAAATATTATGATTAAGATTTTATTTTTTGCACAACTGCGTGAGCTATTAAAAACCAGCGAATTAAAGCTTGATATCGTGGCACCTTGCAGTGTATCCCAAGTGAAGCAGAAAATTATTGCTCTGCACCCGCAGTGGGAATCGTTTATATCCGGCAGCGCACTCATGGCATCGGTTAATCAAGAGCTTGTGAGCGACGACCACATGGTGCAAGCATTCGATGAGGTGGCCTTTTTCCCACCAGTGACCGGTGGTTAATGTGTCACATTCTGATTTTATAAACGTGCAAGAAGCCGATTTTGATATTCAATACGAATACCAAATGATGCGTGAAAACAATCAGCAAGACGGTGCCATTGTTTTTTTTACGGGCTTGGTGCGTGACTACAACCAAGGCAACGATGTAACGGGGTTATATCTTGAGCATTACCCCAGCATGACCAAAAAAGCTTTGGCTGGCATTGTAGAAAAAGCCAAGGCACGTTGGCCGATTTCACGGGTTCGTTTAATCCATCGTGTCGGGCAGCTTAACCTTGCTGATCAAATCGTATTTGCCGCCGTGAGCAGCCAACACCGTGAAAGTGCGTTTGAAGCCTGCGCATTTATGATGGATTATTTAAAAAACCAAGCGCCGTTTTGGAAAAAAGAAACCACTCATCAAGGTGATACCTGGGTGAGTGCCGCAGAAAAAGACAAGCATGCATTAGAAAAGTGGCAATAGACACTTTTGTTGCCCATAAAAAAACCTTGGTAATGCTTCATTAAATAAACATTCACCAAGGTTTTATTGTTTTGATTCGCTTAGTTTAACAAGCTATCAAATGGTTCTATCATCACCACGTCACCCGCTTCAACACTGCCGCTGTCTTGTGGCAATACAATGTAGCAGTTGGCCTCACTCATTGAGGTTAAAATTCCCGAACCTTGTGCGCCCGTTGCTTGTACTTCGATGTCACCAGCGGCAGAAATAACAAAACGACCACGTTGAAAATCCATACGCCCAGGGCGCTTACGTAATTTACCTTGGGTCACGGCTTTTAAACGTAACGGCTGTTGTGCAACCTGTCCCGATATTTTACGCAACATTGGCACCGCCAACTGATGCAAGGTCACCAACGCACTAACTGGGTTGCCTGGTAAACCAATTACATAACTATTGGGTAAATGACCAAACGCAAACGGTTTACCCGGCTTAATGGCCAACTTCCAAAAATCAATGCGCCCTATTTCTTCAATTACTGTTTTGGTGTAATCCGCTTCACCCACTGATACACCACCTGATGTCACTACTACATCGGCCTGTGCATCGGCTTGTAAAAAAGTATCACGTAACACGGCTATGTCGTCGGGCACTATGCCAAAATTAATTACCTTCACACCAAAGCGTTCAAGTAATGCCGTAACCGTGTAGCCATTACTTTCGTAGAATTGGCCAGGTTTTAGTTCACCACCGGGTTTTTGTAATTCATCGCCGGTACTGATCACTGCAACCGTGACCGCCTGAAACACCGTTATTTGTGCCACACCTAAACTGGCAAGTAAACCTACGTCGGCAGGGGTTAAACGTCGACCAACCCTTAATAAGATTTGACCTATGCGGATGTCTTCACCTGCGCGGCGAATATTTTCACCTTCTGCTGGCGTTTGTAAAATGGTGATGTCATCGCCTTGGCTTTGTGTGTTCTCTTGCATCACCACCGCATCACAACCCGCTGGTATTTGCCCGCCTGTCATAATGCGCGCACATTGGCCTGCTTCAATGCGTTGGTCTAGAGGATGACCAGCAAACACTTTGCCCACTTGTAAAAAAGTTTGTACGCTGACCAAGTCACTACTGCGAATGGCGTAGCCATCCATTGCGCTGTTATCCGCCGAGGGGATTTGTACATCACTGATAATATCTTGCGCTAAGATTCGTCCACAAACATGCTCTAGCGCAACCTGTTCTGTTTTTTGCGTGACATTAATTTGTGATAACAATTGATCAAGAGCGATGTGAAATGGCGTCAAACCCGGAGCACTACAACAGTCAGTCATAATTTACTTCTTTTTAATTATCCGATAACTCGTTTACCGCCCATACTGCGGCTTCTACACGACTACGTAAATTCATTTTTTTCAAAACATGTTTAACGTGTACTTTTACCGTACTGTCGCTGATGTCTAATTCGCGTGCTATTAATTTATTACTCAACCCTTTAGTGATGAGTTTTAAAATCTCTAACTCACGAGCCGTTAAACTTTCTACAACATTATTTGCCGGTTTATTAGGGCGACGCAGCGCACTGGCTAACACTTCTGCTAAGCGATCACTAATGACCATTTGGCCTAATGCCGCTTGACGCACTTTACGAATGATTTCTTCTGGGTCCATGTCTTTTAGTAAAAAGCCATCGGCACCATTAGTAATAGCTGCCACCACATCTTCATCATGGTCACTGACGGTTAACATCACGATGCGAGCCGCAACCCCTTTATCACGCATGGCCTTTAATGTTTCAATGCCGTCCATGCCTTGCATATTTAAATCTAAAATAATTAAATCGGGATCGGCTTCTTCAACAATGGATAATGCTTCTGCACCACTACTGGCTTCAGCGATTAACTCTAGATCATCTTCAAGCTCAAACAATTGACGCAATCCTTTTCGTAATAAAGGATGGTCATCTACAATCATGATGGTGGCGACGTCTGTCATAAAATTCTCTTTAATCTAGTTAACCATACTGTTTCATAGCGGTTAAACAATAAGATTGATACACATCAAATAAGCGGATAAAAACTATTATCCTTTAATCCCCTTGCTTAGCAAGGGGATTACTCCCTAAGGGTTACTCCTAGCCCGGCTAGGCTACCCACTGTGGATAAAAATACGCTTTTTAATAACGTAATTTAAAAAATTCACCGCTTTTATTACCTCGACTTATAAAATATATCGTAATAGCTCGAATCTTCTACCCACTCATAATTATTGCCGCTATTAAAGGTAAGCATCATAGTGAATATGGAACTTATTTAATCTATTTCACTCAGGAGGTGACTATGTCAAACACCCATCAAGTATCGGGGCCTAAGGGCCAGTACTCCGGAGGGGGAGACATTCAAGACTGGAACCCAGAAGACAGTAAATTCTGGGAAAGTACGGGCAAAAAAGTCGCAAGTCGTAACCTTTGGATTTCTATCCCAAGCTTATTATGCGGTTTTGCGGTCTGGCTGTACTGGGGCATCATTACCGTACAAATGCTTAACCTTGGATTTCCCTTTGCTAAGTCTGAGCTTTTCACATTAATGGCAATTGCCGGTTTAACTGGCGCAACGCTACGTATTCCAAGTAGTTTCTTTATTCGCCCGTTTGGCGGGCGCAACGTTATTTTCTTTACCACCGCATTACTGATGATCCCTGCCGTGGGAACTGGCTTTGCTCTACAAGATATGAATACGCCACTTTGGGTGTTCCAACTCTTGGCTCTACTATCTGGCCTAGGCGGCGGTAACTTTGCATCGTCTATGTCTAACATCAATTTTTTCTACCCAAAAAACCAACAAGGTTTAGCGCTAGGATTAAATGCAGGTTTAGGTAATTTCGGCGTGACCAGCATGCAAATTATTGTGCCGCTGTTCATGACCTTTGCCATTTTTGGTGGCGAGCCAATGGTACTTGAAAATACCTCTGGTACTTTGATTGGTAAAATCCCAGCGGGTACGGATTCATACATCCATAACGCAGGTTTTGTTTGGTTACTACTATTAGTACCACTGGCATTCGCTGGCTGGTTTGGTATGAACAACTTGCGTACGCAAGATGTCAGCCCAACAACACCTAGCCCACTAGGTGCGTTCGCAGGCATGACTGGCATGTTAGCCATTGGTTTTGTAACCGCTATTTTTGGTTTGTGGTTATTACTACCTGAAAGCGTAAATGGTTCTGGTTTTGGTGTGCCTAAAGAAATCGTGTTGCTTATTGTTATTGCATCTACGGTTTTATTACTGAAAAAAATCCCGGGTCAAATTGGTCAGTCACTTGAGCGTCAATACAAAATCTTTGGCAACAAACACACTTGGGTGATGAGTGTGATTTACACCATGACATTTGGTTCGTTCATTGGTTTTGCGGCGTCGTTCCCACTGTCGATTAAAGTGATCTTTGGTTACCAGCACATTATGGTCGATGGCGTTATGACGCACAGTACTATTAATGCTAACGGCCCTAGTGCACTTATGTATGCTTGGATGGGTCCATTCATTGGTGCCTTGATTCGCCCAGTAGGTGGTTGGATTGCCGATAAAGTGGGTGGTGCATTGGTGACTCAAATTTGTGCAGCGGTTATGGTGGCAGCGGCGCTTGGTGTGGCTTACTACATGCAAGCGGCTTACCAGTCAGCAACACCTGAAGAATACTTCGTTGAGTTCTTCTTATTGTTCTTAGCCTTGTTTGCGGCCACTGGTATTGGTAACGGTTCTACTTTCCGCACCATCGCTATGGTATTTAACAAAGAACAAGCAGGCCCAGTACTGGGTTGGACATCAGCCGTCGCCGCCTACGGTGCGTTCTACATTCCTAAAGTATTAGGTGAACAAATCAAAATGACCACACCTGAGTACGCGCTGGTTGGCTTTGCTGTGTTTTACGCATTGTGCTTGATTGTAAACTGGTTTTTCTATCTTCGTAAAAATGGTGAATTCTACAATCCATAATATATGAATTAGATAATTCATTATTTAACGCAAACAAAAAAACCGATTCATTAGTGAATCGGTTTTTTTATGGGTGGTATATTAACAAACATACACTTTAACTATTAAGGATTACTCCGCGCCATTATATTCAGGCTGTATTAAGCCAAAGCATTTAAGGTCATGAAATTGCTCTTTCCAATAACCACTTTGACGTCTTATACCCTCTTCTTTAAATCCCACTTTGGTTAGTACCGCTTGTGATGCCTGATTATCAGGCACGGTATCACCCTGTATACGATGAAGCGCCCCGCATGGTAATACACCATCAAACGCGGCTTTTATAATACGATGCACCGCTTCTGTTGCATACCCACGTCCCCAATATACAGGCAATAAATCATAACCTAATACCGCGTTTTTCATCTTCTGGCTCCATGAATTAAATCCGCAAGTGCCAATAAGCTGATCACTCTCTTTCAAGCGAATAGCCCAACGAATACCACTTTTATCGTCATATCGTTGATTAAAAAAATTAATAATATCTAAGGCTTGATGATGTTCTTGAAGCGCGGCCAAATCATAATATTTGATTACAGCGTCATCACTAAACAAGTTGAAGATGTCATCAGTATCGTGGTGCGTTAATTGTATTAACGTTAAACGTGGTGTTTGTAGATTGGGAAATGACATTCATATCATCCTTGATATATAAATCGCGAGTACTGAGAATAAAATCTCGTATTTTATTCTCAGTTCGTCGCGGTGATAATTAACACAGTGTAATACCGGCTTTTATTGCACGGGCACTATGCAGCTTTTTATAACTGTCGATCAAGCGCAAGTGTTTATCTAAACCTTCTAGGTTCATACTGGTTTTGGTTAAGCCGTAGAATCTTACATCACCGCTAACCGAACCGACTACATTGTCCATAACATCTTGGCCAAACATGCGGGTGAAGTTGCCAATGTAATCATCCAGTTCTAATTCTTCATCAACGGCGACTTCGAGTACGGCGTTCATGGCTTGGTAAAACAATCCGCGCTCGACGGTATTGTCGTTAAACTGTAAGAAGGTTTCGACTAGCTCGATGGCTTCTTCTAACTCACCCAGTGCAAGGTAAATTAAGATTTTTAACTCAAGAATCGTCAACTGGCCCCAAACGGTGTTTTCGTCAAACTCGACACCTATCAGAGTAATGATGTCGGTGTAGTTATCAAGCTGACTTTCTTCTAGGCGTTCAACTAAACTGGCGAGAGCATCATCATCCAGTATGTGAAGGTTTAGAATGTCTTCACGGTAATCCAATGCTTTGTTGGTATTGTCCCAGATAAGATCATCAACCGGATACACTTCTGAATAATCGGGTACCAGAATACGGCACGCCGAACCGATATCCGAAAACTCTGCGATATACGCTTCTTTGCCAATAGACTCTAACATACCAAATAAACAATCGGATTCTTCTTCGTTGGTGCCAGAAAAATCCCACTCACAAAATTCATAGTCTTGCTTGGCGCTAAAAAAGTGCCAAGAGATCACACCGGTTGAATCAATAAAGTGTTCAACAAAGTTTTCAGGCTCGGACACCGCCATACTATTAAACGTGGGTTTAGGCACATCGTTTAACCCTTCAAAGCTGCGACCTTGTAACAGCTCGGTTAGGCTACGCTCTAACGCCGCTTCGAAACTTGGGTGCGCACCAAATGACGCAAACACACCACCGGTTTTAGGGTTCATCAACGTGACACACATCACCGGAAACTGGCCGCCTAACGACGCGTCTTTCACCACAATCGGAAAACCCTGTGCTTCAAGTGCTTTAATGCCCTCAACAATACTTGGGTATTTGTTTATGACGGCTTGTGGCACATCTGGCAGTACGATTTCTTGTTCGATGATTTGTCGTTTAACGGCACGCTCAAATATTTCTGATAAACACTGCACTTTGGCTTCGTTTACATTATTGCCCGCGCTCATGCCGTTGCTTAAAAATAAATTTTCAATCAGGTTAGATGGAAAATAAACCGTCTCGCCGTCAGACTGACGCACATACGGAATCGAACAAATACCGCGCTCACGGTTCCCCGAATTCGTATCAATTAAGTGTGAGCCGCGTAGCTCACCTTCTGGGTCGTAAATGTCACGGGTATAGTCATCTAAAATGCCCGCGGGTAATGCATCATCGGCTTCAAGCTGAAACCATTTTTCATTGGGGTAGTGAACAAATTTGCTGTTGGCAATGTCTTGCCCAAGAAACTGGTCGTTATAAAAGAAATTGCAGTTTAAGCGTTCAATAAATTCACCCAATGCCGAACACAATGCGCTCTCTTTACTGGCGCCTTTACCATTGGTAAAACACATTGGCGTCGCCGCATCACGAATATGCAATGACCACACATTGGGCACAATATTACGCCAAGACGAAATTTCAATCTTCATCCCCAAGTCAGCTAAGATATTGGTCATGTTGGCGATGGTTTGTTCTAGCGGTAGGTCTTTGCCTAAGATAAACGTCTCAGCACCATCATCTGCCTGCCCCATCAACATGGCCTGTGCGTCGGCGTCTAAACTTTTAACCGCTTCAATTTTAAACTCAGGGCCTGCTTGCACCACTTTTTTCACGGTGCAGCGTTCAATCGACCGCAGAATACCGGTGCGGTCTTTATCTGAAATGGTGTCTGGCAGCTCTACCTGTATTTGAAATATCTGGTTATAGCGGTCTTCAGGATCAACGATGTTGTTTTGCGATAAACGAATGTCATCGGTCGGGATATCACGGGCGGCGCAATAGACCTTAACAAAATAGGCCGCACACAAGGCCGATGATGCTAAGAAGTAATCAAACGGCCCAGGGGCCGATGCATCGCCTTTGTAACGAATAGGCTGATCGGCGATCACCGTATAATCATCAAACTTGGCTTCAAGCCTGAGGTTGTCGAGAAAATTGACTTTGATTTCCATGAAGCGTGTCCACCGTATAACTGTGCTCTGGTCAGTCTTAACCTTAGTTTTCCTAAGGTTTAACCACTGCCTTCAGCTGTTGATCGTAATTTGGGGGGATTATCGGGGTTTTCGCGGCAATAGTCTTGGTTAGTTATGTAAATGGGGGAAATTCCTAGGTTTAGCCTGCTATGCCTCTTTCTTAACAGAGTCCAGTCTAACGGCATCTGTAAAATACCGATATGATGGCAAAATAAGCATAACCCTAGGACATAAAATGCGCTTTGAAACGGCTAAGTTAACCCCTCAAGAAAACTACAAACTGCTGATTGGTGGCATAGTGCCCCGACCAATCGCTTGGGTGTCGAGCATATCGGTTGATGGCCATGTAAATTTAGCGCCTTTTTCATTTTTTACCGTTGCCAGCGCCAATCCACCCATCGTGTGTTTTAACCCAATGTACAACCAAGATGCGCAAGCAAAAGACACCCTAAGAAATATCCGCGAACAAGGGGAGTTTGTCATCAATACCGTTAGCGCATCACAGTTAGACGTCATGAATAAAAGCGGCCATAACCTGCCGCATGATACTGACGAGTTTGAATATGCAGGTATTACAAAAGCAGAATCGGATTTTATTAAACCGCCGCGAGTCGCCAATGCGGTAGTGAGCTTTGAATGCAAATTAAATCAAATTGTTGATCTGGGTGATCAAGCATTGTCAGGCCATTTAATTTTAGGCGATGTGATTGCTGTGCATGTAAATGACAACGCCGTCGCCGATGGTAAAATCAACAGCGATAAACTGGATGCCATTGCGCGGATGTCTGGTGATGATTACAGTTTAACGAGAGAAAGGGTTCAGCTAGGGCGTTCTTAGCTTCAATCTATATAGAGCCTTAGAGATAACAATACTATGCATAGCGAGGATGATTTTTGGTTGAGTTTTGGCGCCTTAATGAGCTGTGCCACTTTTTGACACGGGATGAATTAACTTATTAGGTAGTAACTTGGCAGCAATTTCAGAGTGCCACATAGAGCAATAATAAATAACACTCTAGAAATAAAAATCACACGATATGGATATTAATTCTGCTCCCTTCTACAAACTCACCTCGCGTCCGGTATGACGGGCCGGAATATTACAACTAATAAAACCACCCCGTCCTAAACGACACACCCACCACCACAAACAAAATAGAGATAATGGTCACAGGAATAATATGGCAAGCCATGTCTACTAGGTTGTGTTGCGATAACACAGGGATCACTCTAAAGCGCGCATCAAGTGCAAACATGAGTGTTAGGGTCAGCAGTGACAGTTTTAATAAAATTACGTGAGCAATTGGGTTGCTCATGTCAAACCATGCGGCTACGTCTGGTAGCATGGTATGAGCCATCCATAATCCAGTGACCACTTGTATGATTAGCGCAGGCATGCCGATTTTTTCATAGACTGATTCAAACTGTAATAATTGTTCGGGGGATCGTTCGCGTAATACTTTGGGTAAAATCACTACCGATAATACGATGTGCCCGCCCGTCCAAATGGTGGCGGCAAGAATGTGTAATAATAAAATGGTGCCGTACATAACTCACCCGTTCTAATATATAAAAAGCAAGATGCCCAATCTAAGCTGGGCATCTTGTTATTAGGCTTATTTGTCATTGTTAAATTAGTTCAACTGACTAACAACCTTTAGCATATTGTTGGTCGAGATTACGCCAGACATGATGCCGTTTTTGGTCACGAATATTCTACGAATGCCCGATTCCAACATCGTTTTTGCGACATCAACCACCAGTGTGTCTTCATCTATTTGAACGACTTTTGGTGTCATGACTTGATTGACGGTGCAATTTTCATCCGCTTTTGCAGATAAACTCAGCATGGTTTTTTCATCATAGTTCATGCCAACAAACTCATCATAAATGTCTTTTAAAAGCTGCGATTTTTCACTATCGCTTTTGCCTTCAAAGTTCACTAGGTCGGTAGCGGTCACCACGCCCACTAAACTATGGTCACTGGCGATAACCGGCGCACCGGATATGCGGTTTTTAATAAAGAAAGACGACAGGCGCTTGATAGACCAACCTTCATAGGCCATTAATACATCTTCTGTCATGATGTCTTTTGCTTTTAGTAATGCAATATTGCTCACGATACTACTCCCCTTTCATGGTAGCGACGGTTAACTCACAGCAAACAAAATAAAATAAAACCCATTTAATCGTCATTTATTATTATAGAGCGTTACGGGGCCAGCTCATTTGGGGTAAATTGCATTTCGACACAGGTTCCCCCTTGTTGTTGACGATAAAGTTTTAGTGCACCATTAAGATGTTTACTGCGTTCTTTCATAATGGCCAAGCCATAGTGATTCATTTTTTCTGGGTCATCAGAAATACCAATACCATCATCACATACTTTAAGTGTGATTTTTTTGTCATGACACTGTAAATCCAGTGTGACGGTGCTGCCCTTGGAGTGGTGCACGGCATTCTGTAATGATTCTTTTGCCACCTGCAAAAGATGGATCTCTTCATTGGGTGTCAGCGGTATAGAGTCTATTGCAAAATTCAGCTGTATGTTCATATCGCTGCGGGTTTGCATTTTTGTTACGGTATCAAGTAATGCGCCTTTTAAACCTGAACCATCAATTTGTAGACGAAACGTTGATAGCAGTTCTCGTAATTGACGATACGCAGATGACAAACCTTCTTTGATTTCGTCCATCAGTTCTTGAAACACGTCCGCCTCTACACCTTTGTCATGTGCTTTTTGTAATCGAGTCACTTGAATTTTTAAATACGACAGTGATTGCGCCAATGAATCATGTAATTCACGTGCAATGATGGTACGTTCATTTAACAATGATACTCGTCTATCTTGGTTTTCTTGATTACGTAAACTTAATGCCACTGATATTTGGTCCGCTACCGATTGTAATAATTGATGCTGCCAAGCATCTAACGCTTGATTAAAAGGAACCCGCACCACAAGCACACCAAAATTTTGTTCATCTTGCACTAATGGAAATTTAATTTCGTAACCGGATTTTGCTTCCGTCACAAAGCAGCTGTCACCCTTACAACTTTCACAATGTGCACCGTCGCAGTTCTGCCGCTCAGGCCCATCCTCTAATGACAACATATGTATATAAGGCACTACGGACTCTGGCGTGCTTAAACATAAGTCCATGTCTTTTAATCCGGTTAAAAAAGAGACTTCGTCCAGTACAGGCTGAAAGTTATAATCAAAATCTGGCTCATTAATATTTCTAGCCGTTTTAAATAAAAAAATAAGGGCATCATTACTGCGTTTTAATTCTCGGGTTTTACCTTCAACCGCTAATTCTAAGTCATCATAAACCTTACTTAGATTTTCACTCATTGAATTAAACGCACTGGCCAGCACCCCTAATTCATCTTTGCTGTTTAATTTTATTTTTTCGCCTAATTGACCATCTTTAATTTTAATGGCTAATTCTGTTAGTAATGCCAGCGGTTGCTCGATGTGTACATAAATATTCGTCATGGCCACATACACCAAAATAAGTGTCATGAATAAAGCCAGCACTTGAATGATGCGTAACCATTCAATTTTTGCTTCGGCTTCTTTTTGATACTCAAACACCAATGCATCAATTTTGCTCACAAACACTTCAATTCGGCTAACTAAAATAGCGTCATCAGACGGGTTCGTTGTAAACGATTCAAACATAGGGCGAATATGTAAAAACCAATCGTCTTCAACTTGTTTATATAAGTTGGTTAGGTGACTGCCAGATTGACTATTCACTTGGTTTATTAAGACAGGGTGCTTTAGTATTTTTTCGAATTCGGTGAAACGTTCTTCTGTGATGCTATGAAAATGCGCATCTTCATTTTTAATCAGCGCGTTGCTGAGCATAATATAACTATGCTGGCGTAATGAGCCAGAGAGGTTAATTGCCGAGGCATCGTTGTCTGCCATTTCAGAAATTATGAACGAGGAGAACATCGTCAATATGGCCAACGCAGTCATGGCTGTAAGCATGGCGCCAATACGAAACACGATGGAGTTTTTAATCTTTACAAACATGCCAAGTTTCATTTTATTTTCGAATTATTCATTCTACCTGCTTAATTGTCTTTTTAGGCACTAAATTTAAAACCTTATGGGTTAACCACTCTACTCACTTGTGAGTAGAGTGCATCCCCCTAACGCAGTGCTCAAAGCACTACCTTGACCTACATCAAGTATAGGGGGCATTTAAAAGCTCTATAGTCTTTTCGGTACATAAATTAATTGTCATTTTGCCCAATCATAAGAGCAAAAGATTAAGGAGAGAGTATGAGTCAATTTCTCGATCGGCTTCAGTTTTTTAAACGCAAGCAAGGTGAGTTTTCTGACGGCCATGGCACCACGACCAATGAAGATCGTCAGTGGGAAGATGGCTATCGTAAGCGCTGGCAGCACGATAAAGTTGTACGTTCTACCCACGGGGTAAACTGTACGGGTTCTTGTAGCTGGAAGGTTTACGTGAAAGACGGCCTGATCACTTGGGAAACTCAACAAACCGATTACCCACGTACCCGCCCAGATTTACCGAACCACGAGCCTCGTGGTTGTCCTCGTGGCGCAAGCTACTCTTGGTATGTGTACAGTGCTAACCGTTTAAAATATCCAAAAGTTCGTAAATCTTTAATTAAGCTTTATCGCGCCGCAAAACTGCAACACGCAGACCCAGTTGATGCATGGGCGTCTATCGTTACGGATCCTGCAAAAACGAAGCAGTACAAAGAAAGCCGCGGTATGGGTGGTTTTGTACGTGCAGATTGGGACGAAGTGAACGAAATTATTGCTGCGGCAAACGTGTACACAACAAAAGAATTTGGCCCTGACCGTATCATGGGTTTCTCGCCAATTCCGGCGATGTCGATGGTGTCTTACGCGGCTGGCTCACGTTACCTTTCTTTGATCGGTGGCCACTGCTTGAGCTTCTACGATTGGTACTGCGATTTACCACCTGCGTCTCCGCAAATTTGGGGCGAGCAAACAGACGTACCTGAATCCGCTGACTGGTATAACTCTAACTACATCATTGTTTGGGGTTCTAACGTGCCACAAACTCGTACCCCTGATGCTCACTTCTTAACAGAAGCGCGTTATAAAGGTACTAAAACCTGCGTCATCACCTCCGATTACTCTGAAGCCTCTAAATTTGGTGATAACTGGTTAGCCCCTAAACAGGGTACTGATGCCGCATTAGCCATGGCTTTTGGTCACGTTATCATTAAAGAATTCCACGTCGACAATCAGCCTGAATATTTCGCTGAATATTTACGTGAAAAATCCGACATGCCTAATTTGGTTATCTTGGATAAAGATGGCGACAACTATACGCAAGGCCGTTTCTTACGTGCAGCTGACTTGGCCAACAATCTTGGCGAAGACAACAACCCTGAATGGAAAACCATCGCGATTAATGAAGACAGCAATCAGTTGGTTTCACCAAACGGTTCTATCGGTTACCGCTGGGGCGAAAAAGGCAAGTGGAATACGCTACAACTAGACGGCAAAACAGGCGAAAACATTAAGCTTAAATTAAGTTTAAAAGAAGGCCATGATGAAATCGTTTCAGTTGGTTTCCCTTACTTTGCGACCGCGCAAAACGAACACGAACACAAATACTACGATCACACCGAACATGATGAAATTTTGCAACGTAACATCCCTGCAAAACGCATCAAACTGGCTAACGGTGATGACGCGCTGGTTACTACTGTTTTTGATTTAACCGTTGCAAACTACGGTGTTGATAACGGCTACGGTGGCAAGAACGTCGCGTCTTCTTATGAAGACGATGTACCGTACACGCCTGCATGGCAAAAACGTGTAACGGGCGTTGACCCTAAATTGGTTATTCAAATCGCGCGCGAATTCGCCAGCACCGCGGCCAAAACGCGCGGTCGTTCTATGGTGATTGTGGGTGCAGCACTTAACCATTGGTATCACATGGACATGAGCTACCGCGGCCTAATCAACATGTTAATGTTGTGTGGTTGTATTGGTCAGTCTGGCGGTGGTTGGGCTCACTATGTAGGTCAAGAAAAACTGCGTCCACAAACCGGTTGGCAGCCACTTGCATTTGGTTTGGATTGGCAGAAACCACCCCGCCACATGAACGGTACGTCATTCTTCTATAATCATGCGAACCAATGGCGCTACGAAAAACTTTCTATGCAGGAAGTGATTTCGCCACTGGCTAACAAAGAAAAATGGTCTGGCTCTATCATCGATTTCAACACCCGCGCTGAGCGCATGGGTTGGTTACCGTCTGCACCACAATTAGACATGAACCCGTTAAAACTGTGTAAAGATGCTGAGCAAGCCGGCATGTCTCCTGCTGACTACACTGTGAAACAACTTAAATCAGGTGATTTGAAATTTGCGTGTGAAGATCCAGATGCACCACAAAACTTCCCTCGTAACATGTTCATTTGGCGTTCTAACTTACTAGGTTCATCTGGTAAGGGGCACGAATACATGCTGCGTCACTTGTTAGGCACTAAACACGGCTTAATGGGTAAAGATTTAGGCGAAGCTAACGAAACCAAACCTCAAGATGTGAAATGGCATGACACACCGGCTGAAGGTAAGTTAGATCTATTGGTCACATTAGATTTCCGTATGTCGACGACTTGTTTGTACTCAGACATCGTTCTGCCGACTGCAACGTGGTACGAAAAAGACGATATGAATACGTCTGACATGCACCCATTCATTCACCCTCTTTCTAAAGCGGCTGATCCTGCTTGGGAAGCGCGTTCTGACTGGGATATTTTCAAAGGCATCGCCAAACAATTCTCGAAAGCCTGTGACGGTCACCTAGGCGTAGAAAAAGATCTTGTAACGCTACCAACCTTGCACGACACCCCTGCTGAATTGTCGAACCCATACGGCGAAGTGAAAGCATGGTGGAAAGGCGAGTGTGAGTTAATTCCTGGTCGTACGGCACCACACTTACTGGTGGTTGAACGTCACTACCCAGACACCTACGAACGCTTCACCTCGTTAGGCCCGCTACTTGATACACAAGGTAACGGCGGTAAAGGTATTTCTTGGAATACCGATGACGAGATCGCGCTACTAGGCGAGCTTAACTACAAAAAACTAGATGGCCCTGCTAAAGGTCGTCCAAACATTGAAAGCGCCATTGATGCGGCCGAAGTGATTTTAGCCCTAGCCCCAGAAACAAATGGTGCAGTTGCGGTTAAAGCATGGGAAGCATTGGGTGAGTTCACCGGTATTGACCACACCCACTTGGCTAAACCTAAGCAAGAAGAAAAAATTCGCTTCCGCGATATTCAAGCGCAACCACGTAAGATTATTTCTTCACCAACTTGGTCAGGTCTTGAAGATGAACACGTATCTTATAACGCAGGTTATACAAACGTGCATGAAGACATCCCTTGGAGAACACTAACGGGTCGTCAACAGTTTTATATGGATCACGAGTGGATGCGCGACTTTGGTGAAAACCATGTTTCGTATAAGCCACCAATCAACTTAAAAACTGTTCAACCCATCATGAACAAGAAGTCGAACGGTAATACCGAGATCGTACTGAACTGGATTACACCACACCAAAAATGGGGTATCCACTCAACTTACTCTGACAACTTATTGATGCTTACCCTTTCTCGTGGTGGCCCAATTGTGTGGATCAGTGAGATTGATGCGAAGAAAGCAGGCGTTGAAGATAACGATTGGATCGAAGTATTTAACGTCAACGGTGCGCTAGCAGCTCGTGCGGTTGTATCGCAACGTGTACCGGAAGGCATGAGCATGATGTACCACGCACAAGAACGTATCGTAAACGTGCCAGGTGCCGAAACCACAAGAACTCGTGGCGGTATTCATAACTCAGTTACCCGTGCGGTAATGAAACCGACTCACATGATTGGTGGGTATGCACAACAATCTTACGGCTTTAACTACTACGGTACGGTGGGTTGTAATCGCGATGAATTTGTCATCTTGCGTAAGATGAGCAAAGTTGATTGGTTAGATGGCGAAGAGCACAAGGCTGAGGAGAAGTAATATGAAATTACGTGCACAAATTGGCATGGTCCTCAACCTTGATAAATGTATCGGTTGTCACACATGCTCTATCACTTGTAAAAACGTATGGACATCCCGTGAAGGGGTTGAGTACGCATGGTTCAACAACGTAGAAACCAAACCTGGTATTGGCTTCCCTAAAGAATGGGAAAACCAAGAAAAATGGAAAGGCGGCTGGGAAGTTAAAAACGGCAAGCTGCAACCAAAAATCGGTGGTAAGCACCGCATCTTGGCTAACATTTTTGCTAACCCAGATTTACCAGAAATTGATGACTACTATGAGCCGTTTGATTTCGATTACCAACACCTGCACACAGCCGGTGAAAGTAAACACCAACCGGTTGCTCGCCCGCGTTCTTTGATCACTGGCAAGCGCATGGAGAAAATTGAATGGGGCCCAAACTGGGAAGAAATTCTAGGGACTGAATTTAAAAAACGTAAAAAAGATAAAAACTTCGACAACATGCAAACGGACATGCTTGGTCAGTTTGAGAATACATTCATGATGTACTTGCCACGTTTATGTGAGCACTGTCTGAATCCTACGTGTGCTGCATCTTGCCCAAGTGGTGCGATCTATAAACGTGAAGAAGACGGCATCGTACTGATTGACCAAGACAAATGTCGTGGTTGGAGAATGTGTGTATCGGCTTGCCCGTACAAAAAAATCTACTACAACTGGAAAACGGGTAAGTCAGAAAAATGTTTATTCTGCTACCCACGTATTGAAGCAGGCCAGCCAACCATTTGTTCTGAGACGTGTGTAGGTCGTATCCGTTACTTAGGTGTACTACTTTATGATGCCGATAAAATTGCAGAAGTAGCCGCCACACCAAACGAAAAAGACTTATACCAAGCACAGTGCGATATGTTTTTGGACCCTAACGATCCAGCGGTGATTGCCGAAGCGCGTAAAGAAGGCATTCCAGAAAACTGGATTGTTGCGGCGCAAAATTCGCCGGTTTACAAAATGGCGATGGACTGGAAAGTGGCACTGCCACTTCACCCTGAATACCGCACACTGCCAATGGTTTGGTATGTACCACCATTAAGCCCAATCCAAAATGCGGTTGAAGCGGGCGGCGTTGGTATGAACGGTGAAATTCCTGATCTTAAGTCTTTGCGTATTCCGCTTAAGTACTTAGCTAACTTGTTAACAGCGGGTGATGAAGCGCCCGTGATTCGTGCACTTGAGCGCATGATCGCCATGCGTGCTTACAAGCGTGCTGAAAACGTTGATAAAGTTGAAGATTTACAAGTACTCAAAGACGTTGGCATTACACAAAACCAAGTTGAAGAAATGTACCGTTATATGGCATTGGCAAACTACGAAGATCGTTTCGTTGTGCCGTCAAGCCATAAAGCGTACGCCGAGGAGACCTTTGGTGAAGCCCATGATGCGAAAAGCGGTTGTGGTTTCAGCTTCGGTAATGGCTGCTCAACCGGTACTAACGATCTAAACCTATTTGGTGCCAAAAAGCAGACAGCTAAAGTGGTTAAGCCTGCAACCTTTAGCACTGATATAAACAACAAAGTTTAGGAGAGCATAATGCAAATATTTAAAGTGATCTCCGCACTAATGGACTACCCCCAGGAGGGGGTAGCTCAGCACAAAGATGATCTTAAAAAGATCATCCGTGCTGACGTGTCATTAAGTGATGAATGTAAAAATTCAATGACTGAGTTTTTAGAAGCGCAATGCGCATTGGACTTATTAGATTGGCAAAGTGATTACGACGCACTGTTTGAACGCGGTCGTAACCTCTCACTTTTGTTGTTTGAACACGTGCATGGCGAAAGCCGTGACCGTGGACAAGCCATGGTCGATTTAATCGAACAGTATAAATTAGCAGGCTTAGCGTTAGATAAAAATGAACTACCGGATTACATTCCGTTATTTCTTGAGTTTTTATCTACGCAAGATCGTGAAGATGCTAAAGCTTGGTTAATGGATGTCAGTCACATCCTAGCCATCTTAGCGACACGTCTTGAAGAGCGTGAAAGTGGTTATGCTAGTTTGTTTAACGCGCTATTAGAAATCAGCCAAGCCTCTGTTGATATGACAGAAATTCGCGCGGTGGTGGCTAAAGAAGAGCCTGATTATACAAACGAAGCCATTGATAAAGTGTGGGAAGATGAAGCGGTAACCTTTGGTGGCAATGCCACTGACGGCGGCGCTTGCCCAAGCAGCTCTAGCAACGGCAAACCAACAAGTAAACAATCTCGTGTGGATGAAATGCCGGTGAATATTGTAATGCCGACACCTGCCAACCATACACAATCTGAAGTTAAAGGGTAGGAGCCAATCATGGAATTTATCAATAATTTATTGTTCGGAATTTATCCTTACATCGCGCTGACTGTGTTTGTTGTTGGTAGCTTAATTCGCTACGACCGCGATCAATACAGCTGGAAAACCGGCTCAAGCCAAATGCTAGAAAGCAAAATGCTGCGCAAAGGCAGCATGCCTTTTCACGTGGGGATTATTGCGGTATTAGCGGGTCACTTTGTTGGTCTACTAACCCCGCACCAAGTGTGGGACTTTCTGCACGTAACCGCGCCAATGAAGCAAGTGTTTGCAATGGCAATGGGTGGTTTTTTTGGTCTGATTTGTTTTTACGGTTTGACTATCTTAATCATTCGTCGCTTCACAAACGAGCGTGTTAAAGCGTCTAGCTCAAATATGGACAACTTGATTCTGGTATTGATTTACGCACAGTTAATCATGGGACTAATGAGTATTTTCGTTTCAACCGGCCACATGGACGGCGCTGAAATGTTAAAACTAATGAGCTGGGCACAAAACATAGTGACTTTCCAAGGTGCTGATGCTGCCGCCGCAATTGCAAATGTGCATATCATTTTTAAATTGCACGTACTGTTGGGTATGTCTTTATTCTTGATATTCCCATTCAGCCGTTTAGTACACGTATGGAGCGTTCCGGTTAAATACTTCCGCCGCAACTATCAAATTGTACGTATTAAAAACGATCAAAATGTGAAAAAAGGTTAACTACCTTTCAACCTTATTGCCCTTCGGGGCAATTCATTAAGCACCATTCCTTTATGGCGCTTAATGGTTCGCAGGGGTGATGGCAGAGACGTCAGCCATCACCCGATTTTAACGATACAACGTTAACTGCGAACAATTAATTAACTGCGAACAAATTGAAATAGAGGAATTATTCATGAGTGCAACCGAATTCAACCCCGCTGATCACAAGCATCATAAAGACCATGCTTGCACCGATAATGCCATCCAAATAACCAGCATTAATACCGATCAAAACCCTGATATATACGTGAATGGGGTAAACATCACCGAAGCTGATATTTTACAAGAAATGCAATACCACCCAGCCACCGATCAACGTAGTGCCATGATCGTTGCAGCAGAGTCATTAATCATTACCGAATTATTTAAACAACGCTGCTTACATTTGGGCTTAATTACCGCAGACGACAAAAAGACCGAAGACGAGTTATGTGAAATGCTGGTCGCCCAAGAAGTGAATCTACCACGTACCAGTGACACTGAATGCGAACGCTATTACGAAGCCAACAAAGACCGCTTCTGCACTTCGCCTTTATTAGAAGTGGACCACATTCTAATTGCAGCCGATAAAGAAGACCTTGATCAGCGCGCAGAAGCCAAAGAATTAGCCGAAGGCATACTCGAACAAATTAAACAAAAGCCACACACCTTTGCTGAAATGGCCATGAGACACTCTATGTGCCCGTCTAAAGAACACGGCGGTTCTTTGGGTCAAATTTCGAAAGGTCAAACCGTTCGTGAATTTGAAAAAGTATTGTTTTTATCTGAAGAAGGTTTACTGCCAAGCGTAATCGAAACCCGTTACGGCTATCATGTTGCTAACATTCACCGCAAGGTAGATGGTCAGCAAATGCCGCTTGAACACGTAGAAGCAAAAATCAAAATATACTTAGATGAAAAAGTGCGTCGTAAAGCGATTGCACAGTACATTGAGCTATTAATTGCCGATGCCGACATTCGTGGTTTTGAGTTTGATGTAACGGATTCACCGTTGGTACAATAAACCTGCACCTCCCTGACAATCCGACACGGCGCAATTGGGCTTGAGAACGGTAAAAAGGTGCGCAGCTGCGTGAGTCTATAATTACTTACGCTATTGCGCACGACGTTATTCAAACCTTGTTGCGTGCAAGCCCCCCTACCGTTCATAAATCCATATAAAATGGAGCTCACCTTCTATGAGCATGAAAGAATTAATGGCCCAAAATAAAGCGTGGGCCAACGAACAAAAGAAGATTGACCCTGAGTTTTTCCACCGTTTAAGCGAGCAACAAAGTCCTGAATACTTATGGATTGGTTGCAGTGATTCACGCGTTCCTGCCAATCAAGTGGTGGGGCTAGACCCAGGCGAATTATTTGTACACCGCAATATTGCCAATGTGGTATTACACACTGATTTTAACTGCTTATCGGTTTTGCAGTTTGCTGTTGAAGTTTTAAACGTTAGGCACGTGATTGTCTGCGGTCATTACGGCTGCGGTGGTGTAAAAGCCGCTCTTGGTACGCAAGAATTTGGTTTAGTCGATAATTGGCTTCGACACATCAAAGATATTTATATTAAACATAAAGCTGAAATTGACGGCTTACGCTTTGAACAACAAAGGGTAAACCGACTATGCGAATTAAATGTCATTGAGCAAGTGAATAATTTATCAAAAACGAAAATTGTTCAACACGCATGGCAAAACGGTCAAGACCTGTCGATTCATGGTGTGATTTATTCTATCGCGGATGGTTTATTAAAAGAGCTCAACATCAATGCCACCAATACCGATAACATAGACCCTATTTTTAAAATGAAAATGGACGCCCCTCAACTTTAATGCAGCACCCTACTTTCGATATGATCGAGTGACAGCAATGAAACCATCCAAAAGTCAGCCAAATTAATTGGCATGTGAATGACTTCTTCGAGCGGTTTCATCAGCATAGGGACAGACAGCGTATGTTTAATGTCTTGAATATGGTTTTCAACATGACAAACAAGCAGGTGAAAGTTAACACTCGCTTGTTCTTTTCGCAGCGCATAGGCATATTCAAGAGCACTACGAAGATAGCGGTCAACTGCAAACGCAGAGCCACTGCAACTGAGCAGCAGTTCTGATATTTCGAACGCATTACCATACGCAACCGATGCCCTCTCCCAATCTTTTGCATGAAATAACGCCCTTGCCTGTTGAATCACCACTTGCCAAGCTTGAATAGCTTGTTGGGGGTTATTGATAAATTCACCTCTGTGGAGATCGCATAGGTATTTCATTTTAGGGTCCTGAGCTGGCTCTTCGATATATTGACCAGTCCAGATTATTGCAATTGATTCTCATTTGCAATAATTATATATTATGTAATATCGACCTTTATGCAAACGATCAGGCAAGCAACATATAAGACCGACACTCAAATACGCGTCGCGCATTACTCTTTATAGGTAGAAAAGCTGTTTCAACTACCCACTTTGAATCACGTAAAGCCCAATGATGCTCAAGCCTTCTAATCTTCACTTTGTTATTATTCTTGTATATTGCTCTAGGAGTTTACCGTGATTCGATCCGCTTTCTTTTCGATTGGATTCCGTCCATTTTTTGCCAGTGGCATTTTATTTGGTGCTATCGCTATTATTATTTGGGCTGGCATTTGGTTGCCGCAAACTCAAATTAATATTGACCGCATTTTATCCCCTGTAGGGGGCTTTAATTTCTGGCACCCTCATGAGCTTATCATGGGCTTTTCACTTTCCATTATTATGGGGTTTTTATTAACCGCCGTACGCAATTGGACTGGTTTAGAAACCGCGACGCCTTTGGGGCTGTTTGTCATTTGGCTTGCTTGGTTATGGGCACGCTTTGTTATGGCATTTGGCGCGGACTATTCGTTTACTCTTGTTGTCATCTCTCAGGTACTGCCCGCATTACTGGCGGCTGCGTGTATTGCTAGCCCTATTTTACAAAAAAAAATGTGGCGAAACCTGTTTGCACCGATCACCTTGTTAATGTTCGCATTACTCGATGTGGCCATGCTGTATCAACAACACGATCTTAATCTGCAGCCAAGCCAATTATTCGCGGCGGCAATTTTTATGATAATCTTTTTAATCACCATGATAGCCGGACGAGTCATTCCTTTTTTTACGGCCAACAAGTTAGGCATCAAAAAATGGGACGAACCCAAGCCATTGTTACTCATAAGTGCAATCCCGTTGATTCTTATGATGTGCGCACAAGCCATAAGTGACAACACGCTGCGTATGTACATCAGCAGTGGGCTGGCAGCGGTGTTATTTATTGGCCACTGCCTGCGACTCTTTCATTGGCATGATAAAGCGCTTTGGCAGCACCCAATGCTGTGGTCCCTATGGTTATCGTATGCCTCTATGCCCATTGGCTTTTTAGCATTGATGCTTGAGCCGATACTTCAACTTGGCAACATTGCGATTCATATATTTGCGTTAGGCACTCTTAGCGGTTTAATTGTGAGCATGGTTTCACGGGTTAGCCTTGGGCACACTGGGCGTACGATTATTCATGACCCCATTATTTTAAGCGTGATCATGTGCATGCTCATCGCCATGATCATACGCACCTTGGCGGTCGCGTTAATTGGCTTTCATGTGGGCTTAATCATTGCCAGCGCGGCGTTTGCTTCTTTAAGCTTGGCATTATTGTTTACCCGTTTTGTGATGATTTGGCTTACGCCTAGAGTGAAGTAGCTCATGCTACCTATAATTAGGTAGTTGTAACCGATTTTGCTAACCCTACAGAGGAATACCACGCTACACCTAGAAAGCTAAAATACATCACACTGTTTATTTTAGGGGACGGGCATGAGCCAATTATTTTCTGAACTGCTGACCATGACGACTCAACAATCCGAGCCGCAACGTTTATTGTTTTTATTTGCACAAACCGATGAAAAAAATCCAAAGAAAAGCAAAAAACACAAAAAAGGCACCATTACGCCGACCATGTGTGTTGATAAGTTACCGACTCAATTAACCACATTTGAAAACTTAGTCGCCGAAGCCGACAACATCAGTAAAGATTGGGACTTTATTTTTATAGCTGGGTTAAGTGGTCAAAATGGCCAAGCCCCAAGTGAAGATGATGCCGAGCCTTATTTAAACAAAATGACGAACGATGTCGCCAGTGGCAGTGATCTTTCTCGTTATGTTGTTCTTGATCGCCAAGAACAAGCCATGGATATTCAAGGGCACTAATCACAAACAGTTATCGCCAAACTATAAACGCTCTTAGTCCGCTAAGGGCTTTTTGTACCGCTAAAAATATATCAACGCTTCTGCATTCTTATTTTAATTTTAATTGGTAAACATAAGCATTTCTCATCAAGACAAAGCATCATAAAACGCACTGATTGTTAACACTCTGCTTTCTAGCCTAAGTGTGTGTTAAAAAACACCAAACATTCACCCCTCAAAACGTTAGCTCATTTAATTCAAGTAATACAAACTTTTTGCTATAAAACCCTTACAAACAAAACCAAATCCATCTAAACACGACCACGCATTTAGTGATTGCATGGCTAGGCTGAAAGTAACACCTCAACCGTTTGGAGACACCATGACGCATTCATTAAAACTCATCGCATTACTTGCGCTCAGTCTATGTTTCACCGCTTGTATCGACCTTAGTAGTGAAGACAAAAAAAATGCTGATGACTGCTCGGCTGGCGATCAAACAGCCTGCGACACATTAGACACCGAACTAGAACTCGCCAACCAAGCCTGTAGTGATGGCGAGGTCGACCAATGCCTTCGCGCCGCGGCCTTAGACGCATTAATTGACAGTATTCCACAGGGCTTAATCATTGCCTCTTCAACCGCCAGTGCCGATGCGGGTAACAACAGCGAATTTGATAAGAAAAAAGCCGCCGCCAGCGCCTTTTTAGACACCATCCGCAGTGCCACCGATCTAGCCAGCTGCCTTGATGCCATCCCAAGCAAACCCGAGGTGTCATCGCCATTGTGTTATGGCCCAGCCCTTGATTACACCGACCACCCAAATTCAACAGGGGGCACGCAAGACGGCCAACTGCCAACCGGTGACTTAGGTTTGTGGGTAGAAGATGAACCAGGAACAGGCCAAGCTTGCGCCGCCGCTAAGTTAAACGAGTTAGTCGCCAAAGCCGCTTACAACGTTGACCTTGCCGTGGGCAGCATGGGCATGATGGTGTGCGCCGCCGCCTTATTAGGTAAAGAGTTACCCGAAAATGGTGCCACATTAGATTTAAGCGCTCAGCTGTCAAGCATTGGCAGTAGCAGCAACCAATCAGGCATTGAAATTAAAACCGCAACGGTTATCCACAAAACGCTCAGCGCCAGCACTGGTTATGAAACTCACATTGTGGGTACCCTACACAATCAAGACATTGATCTCACTGTGTTACACGACAGCGATAACGACAAAGGCATATTGACTATCGAAGCCACCGAAAGCACTAACCAAGCCACCGACTTACGAGGCGTCTCGGTTATTTATGAGCTTTCAAGCAGCCAAGTGAAATACAAAATGATCGCTTCACGCGCACAACCCCCACAAGGCAGTGCCGAAACCAGCGTTAGCTTCGCCAGTGATGGCCAAGTCAGCTTACAAGCCGGTGAAGATATCCATGTAATGCAGGCAGACATTAACCCGACGAACGGTTATGGCAGCCTTGCCTATGCGTGGAAAGCGGGCGGGGGCGATGACCACTACCGTGCTTTAAACGTAGTAACCGAAAGCACAGGCAACGGCACTGGCCGAGCCTATTACGGCTATGTGCCATCTCCTAGCTCAGGCAGCGAAAGCATCAATCTGGCGCTGTCTGCCACCAATGCCGGCATGATTTGTAACTGGGCAGGCCCTGGTAACAGCCATACACCGGTTGCTAAGGTGCAATATCAAGCGCTGGCCTTAAGCGCTGGCGACTGGACAGCCACCGCATCCAATATCACTTATGTGCCAACCGTCAGTTGTGATATGGCGGCAAGCACAGGTAAGTTTGTACCCGCCTTTGGCGGCCCAGGTGATACCAGTCACACCCCAAGCACCCATGAACAAACTATCATCACCAACGGCACCTTAGATTCAGCCAGTGGCGCGATCACCAATGACTTGTTAGATAAAGCCAGCATTAACTTTACACTACCAACCGCGCCTACTGCCCCGCAGTAAGTAAGCACTCGCTCGAAAATAACAGCCGTTCACGTAACCCCGTGAACGGCTTTTTTATACCCCCCACAATCAAGCAGTAACAAAAGGTTATTTGAATCATCAGCATCGCTGGTATGACATTGATATTTACAACTCTAAATAAGCGTATTCATGCTATTAACACCCACACGCTATAGGCACAAATAAATAACGGCTTACGCACTTACTCGCGCTGTTGCTAGTTGTGTTCGCTCTCTTGTTAAGGCGGATATTCAAACAAAAAACATGATTCACCTATGTACGACAAAGGTTTAACACACTTTTTTTATGATGCTAAAGAGATTAAAATTAATAAAACGCAAAGCATGACGGCCATACAACGATTAGTTTAAAGCGCAACATGGATGCCGATTTTTTCACCATCGACCTCCCACTATTAAACCTAAGAGCATATCGTTTTTCATAAGCACGTGTTTAAAATTGAGATAATATAGCTGAATTAATATTCGCCATTTTTATATCACCACACCCAAACAGAGCCTCACCTAAAACAAAGTTTCACCAAGCTTTTTTAACTCTGTTAGTGACATCGGTTTATAGTACAAAAATCCTTGAGCAAACTCACATCCCTGCTCTAGTAATATTTCACTTTGACCGGGCTCTTCAATCCCCTCAGCTACGACTTTCATTCCTAGTTTTTTAGCCATAACAATAATAGCGGCGGTGATCGCTTCAACCTTAGTATCATCAAGTAAGTCCTTGACAAAAGACCTATCGATTTTAAGTTGATTAACAGGAAATTCTTTTAAATAATTTAATGATGAGTAACCCGTTCCAAAGTCATCAATTGAGATTCTAACGCCTAATTTTTGCAATGCATTGAGTGTATTAATAGTCGTATCAATATCGTTTATTAACGTGCTTTCAGTAAGTTCAACTGTGAAATTTTTAGCAGGGCAATCAGGGTACATCATTATGGATTTACCAATTGCTTCACACAACTGCTCTGGATTTCGAAATTGATATGCTGCAACATTGACTGCCATATTAATATTCTGAAAACCCATATTGTGTATGTCTTGCCAATCTTGATAGGCCTGTTTAATAACCCAATCGCCAATAAGTGAAATTAGACCGCACTCTTCTGCCAATGGAATAAACTGGTCAGGTGACACGACCCCTACATCTTTATCGTTCCATCGAATGAGAGCCTCAAGGCCGACAATATTTCCATTTAATAAATTTACTTGCGGCTGGTAAAATAATTCAAACTCTCCAAACTCTAGTGCTAATTTTAATTTATTTTCTAATATCAGTCGGTTTTGTGCTTTTTCATTCATTTCTAGTTGATAGAACTGAAATCCATTCTTCCCCTCATCTTTTGCATGGTACATCGCTAAGTCTGCACTTCGAAGTAACTCTTTTGGATCGAGACCATCTTGCGGATACAGTGCGATGCCAATACTGGAAGATATAGCCACTTGGTTACTGGCCAATACAATAGGAACTTGAAGGTCGGTTAAAATGCTATCAGCAATATCAATGATACATGACTCACCTTTTATGCCGCTAACAACTAAAGTAAATTCATCTCCACCTAACCTCGCTACCGTATCTTCTGTTCGAACATTTTGTTTAAGAATATTAGACACATGCTGCAGTAATAAATCACCTGAGTCATGGCCTAGAGAATCGTTAACCATCTTAAAATTATCTAAATCACAAAGTAAAACAGCCACTTGTTCGCCATGACGTTTGGCACTTTTTATATCATGATCTAATCGATCCATTAATAACCGACGATTAGCCAGTTTTGTTAAAGGGTCATAAAATGCCAATTTTTGTATCGTTTCCTGCGCTTCATGCAATTTTGAATTATCGACCGATGTAGCGACAAAATTAGTAATCTCATCTCTCTCATTTTTAATAGGTGATATTGATTGCATTGACCAGTAAGTGTCTCCGTTTTCCTTTCGACTTAACGTCTCACCTCGCCATGAGACGCCCTGTGATAGTTGATCTCTCATTCTTTGCAGACTACCATTTTCATCCGTATCCGCCTGCAAAATGGCTATATTCTCCCCTAATACCTCTGACTCACGATAGCCCGTTAACTCGATAAACCGATGGTTTACATACTCAATTGCGAATAAAGAATCCGTAATTACAACCGCATCAGCACTTTGCTCAAGCGCACGTGATAACTTTTGAACGTTTGATTCTGCTTGAACCTTTAATTGCACCTGTTCGATGTGAAATAACGCTGTACTGATATCATCACTTAAGCTGCGTAAAAGGGATAACATATCATCGTCAAAAAAGTCCTCTTGCACTGAATAAAGGGTAAATACAGCAACTACTTTTCCATATAAATGAAGAGGCACTGCAGCTAAAGATGCATAACCTCTTTTAATGGCTGCTGCTCTCCAAGGTGCAAAATCAGGGTCTGTTTTAACATTATTGACGCAGCTAACCGCTTGCCGCTTCACCGCTATACCAACGGGTCCTTTGGACCATTGTGAATCATCCGTTCGCATTGACATTTTACGAAGATAGCCACTTTCAGCTCCCGCAAAAAAAAGAGGCTTCACGACAACGCCTTCTATACGGCCTATCCAAACCATTTCAAAGCCACCATACTCAATTGCAATATCGCAAATTCGTTGCAGCAATACATCCCTGTCTGGGGTGCGTGTAATAGCTTGGTTACTATGAGTTAACACTCGATATAAACGGTTTAAACTTATAAATTTCAGTTCATCATGTTTTCTAGCAGTGATATCTCTTAGCGTATGCACCATGGCACTGTATTCGTTACTAAAATGTATGCCTGATAAACTTGCCTCGTACCAACAATGATTATCTGGATCCTCAAATTCGAAACCTTGCATGGGTAGCTTATCAGCTATCGATTGACAGATAGGACAATCACTAACACTAATTGAAGCGGGGTGTAGTACGTCATGGCAATTCAAGCCAATGACCACTTTATTTGATTTATCCCGAACCATTTTATTTGCTTCATGAATTCTTCCAAACTCATCGACCACCACTGTTGTATCAAGTGTGGTGTCGTATGAAGTGACAATATCGGTAAGACTCTTGAAAGGCTTTAATAACGTGAATTCAATTAACGCAATATAAATAGCCCAAAAAGAAAGCAACTTAAAAATATGCCCGAGCACCATTGGCAGTTCACCAAGACCCATATAGAGGGTAAAACACAACTCAGCAAAGATAGTAAGGACGATGGATATAAGTAATAGTTTTTTGGTTTCTTTCTCTAACTTATCACCCTGCCTAATGTAACCAATCATAGCCATAACAAGCATTGATATAATTATGTATTCACTGGCAATTTTTATATTAGTCAAGCCCTCCCCAGGAATGTACATTGTGGGCATGAGCCCCGTTAGCACTGCGATAATCGCCAGACTAAAAAACAACCCTAAAAGAACAAAAAGATATTTTGGATTGATTGATTTTGTTAGTGCAAGGGGTGCTAAAAGCAAAATAATCGCTTCGAATAGGCGCGCTATGATCCAAAATTGAATGGTAACGCCACCTTCAATATTTTGAATTATTACAACATCTTTAAAACTAAGGGTGTGCAATAAGTCGATAATCCCAACCCAAAAATAACCACACCCTAAAAAAAGTAACATTCGGTTCCGTGAAAATGGAAATGTATTCCATGCAACAACAAAACTCATGACTGAAATAGCAATGGCAAATAATTCTGTGAGAGTATGAAATAACGCCATATTCACTAAACTAATAGGCGCTAGAAAGAGGGATGCAATAGCCGGAATATACCAGTGCTGATATATTTTTTTCCAAAATGAAAAACGGGTAAATTTATGGTTTTTAATCGTGTTATTCACGTGCACAACAACCTTAGAACTGTATTCATGCGTACGTTTAAATTTCTTTGAGCATAATGCCACACATTATAATGCATTAATGATTTTACCGTCATATAACCTTTCAGCTAAATTACATTAAAGACCTGTCATTATCGCACCTAAGGCCATTAAGTTTGATTCACTAGCCTGTCAGGTTCATATTTTTGCCTATGCGATTAATTATAGCAGCCGCTCAAATTTAGTGTTTAATCCAACTCGGCATTGATAATACGCATTTGTGCCTACCTTAAGGATCTCAAAAACAGGCTTATTAACCGCACCTTCCCTGTGGATTGGCTCAATGATGCAAACAGCACCCTTAGATCGTTATAGTTTAGTACCAGATGAATCGTAGCAATGACCTACCCAGCCCTGTATTATTCCCAGCAAATTTTAAGGGGTGCCCAGCGCACTCAGAATGATTCAGCACGGTAATATCACATGACAAAACCTCATACAGCTGCCCTACTTGCCACCGCAAAAACCCACATGCCACTAGGCGTAGCCGACAGTTATCGCTACTGGGGCGAAGACAATACCGTCTTTGTTAAAAGCACCCAAGGCGGCACGATTACCGATGAAGACGACCAAGTGTATGTGGATTTTCGTTTGGCCTATGGCCCGATTATTTTGGGTTATCGCGACAGCCGTGTTGACCAAGCCGTTATTAAAGCCATCACCGAAGTGGGCACGATTTCAGGGTTTTCCACAGGATTGGATTCAGACGTCATTAGTCTAATTAAAAAAATGTGCCCCAACATCGAAAAAATGCGCTTTGCAAACTCAGGTACCGAAGCCGTTATTGGCGCAGTGCGTACCGCGCGCGGCTTTACTGGGCGCAACAAAATCGTCGTTGTTGAAGGTGGCTTTCACGGCCTGTATGACGAAATGATGTGGAAATCCGATGTGGATAACTGGGACAACACCACCCAAGCAGCACCCGAGATCAAACCCTTTGGTGGCGGCATTCCTGAAAGCTCACGCGAACATTTAGAAACCGTACCGTTAAATGATTTTGACGCCATTGATGACGTCTTCGCACGTGTTGGCGATGACATTGCCGCCATCGTTATCGAACCTATTCTTGGTAACTGCGGCAGCATCGCATCAACCCAAGCGTACATGCAAAAGCTGCGCGACATGTGTGATGCAAAAGGCGCACTGCTAATAATGGACGAAGTGAAAACCGGTTTCCGTGTGGCAAAGGGCGGCGCACAAGAGCTGTACGGCATCACAGCCGATCTAACCACCTACGCAAAAGCCATGGGTAATGGTTATCCTGTTGCCGCATTTGGTGGCCGCGCGGATGTGATGGATATGATCAGTTTTAACAAAAATGGCGTTACCCATGGCGGTACTTACACCGCTAACATGATTGCCCTAAGTGCAGCGAAAGCCACCCTCACAATCTTAAGTGAAACCAACGCTTACGAGACGATCAATAAAGTAGGCGCAAAGATTCAACAAGTACTGTCTCGTGTATTTACTAATCATGGTATTAAACATAAATTTGCTGGGCCTGATTCAATGTTTGGCGTGCACTTTGGCAGCGAAGTACCACAAAATTATCGTGACTGGAAAAAAACCAACAGCGATTTATACACCGCCTTTGCCCACAACTTAATTGCCAACGGCATCATGCTAGAGCCAGACTCTCGCGAGCCGTGGTTTATTTGTGAAGCCCATCGAAGTGTGGATATGAAGTGGCTAGAAGACGTGGCCGATCAAGCTATGGCGAAAGCGCTGCAAGATTCATAATAAAAACCAATGATGACACTAAAATAAAAAACGCAGCCTTTTTTGGATGCGTTTTTTATTTTCTATTGTATTTTACTGTTAGCTCTTAAAGGAGTCATCACTCACAACTGCTGCTATTATTCTGAGATTGTTCTTTTCGCATAAAAACCCATTTTCTCACTGTATTTGAAACCTTTCTTTTTATAAAATTCAGCCGCTGGAATTTCACGCTCCGTTGTCAAATAAATACTATGCACATTATCGATAGATAACGCCTTCTCTAATGCATAAAACATATTACTACCTACACCCTGTTTTTGAAGGTCCGTTTGTATGCACATTTCTCTTAAATAAAACATCGAGCCAAAATAAAAGGGCTCCGTATTACCTAACACAAAACCATTAACACCATCACTTTCTGCCAAAACCCCAATAAACCCCTTAGATTCATAAAAGTGCATTAAGCGTTCTCTCGCCAAATGTTTAGTCCAAGGCTCATTCCAAGGTTCAGACGAAAACACATTTGAAAACAATACGGCACACGCCTCGATGTCTTTTTCTTCAATATTACGAAATATCATAATTTTATTGTCTCACGCTAGCATAACCGATTAAGGGGGTCTGTTTTGTATTCATTATGTTTTTATAGTGATTAAACTGGACGAGGCATTGATACTTCATAAGCAGTAAATTCCCTATCCATCAAGCCGTATTGCTTTGCAGCCGTCCGCCAAGGTTCAATATGCTGAGCGATTAGATGTTTATCTAGACTTGCTTGATCAGGCCATAGTTCAGAAAAGCGAATCAAACCCAAATCAAAAGGATCCAATGCCACATTATAAGCAATGCATCCGTCATTTTTATATGTTGTTTCAACCAGCGTTTGTAAATGCGGCAACACCCCAGCAACACAATCTGGTGGAAATCGAAGTGTACCGAATACCGCCACTTTTAGATTCATTAAGCTTCCTTGTTATTCGTTAATCATAATTAATAGAAAATAATGGATTTAAATAGACGCCGAAAAAGTAAATCGACTCTGTATACATCCTGCATGTAATTTTTTTAGTTTCTTCTCATTTACGTGCAGTCAACAAAAAAACAATCGTCGATGCCAAACAAGTGACGTGAAATATGTATATTGGTTAGGCTCCACACAATCAGAACCAATAAATTTATGCGATGTGTCAGCTAAATATTACATCAGGCGATGTCTTTTACATATACACTGTACTTAACACCAAAAATATCAGGAGCCTCACTGTGCTTGACAAACCCCATATTAAGGTACATTGGTAAAGCAACCGTCATAATCGCACTTGTATGCAAGGCAATGCTTTTGCAACTATCACGTATGGCCCTATTCACACACGCTTCGCTTAGGGATTTGCCAATGCCTTTCCCTCTATAATCAGGATGCACAACCAGCATTCTAATAATCGGAGTATCCTTTGGAAAATAGTCTGCTTTTGTTACATTTGCAGGTACATAGGCTACAGCACCTATGATTGTATCATCAGAATTAGTCGCAACGATTATCTCTGCTACGTTTGAAAGTTCAGAAAATTTATTTAGAGCACGGCTAAATGAATCCCAGTCATTGTAATGCGGTTTAAAATGAGTAAATGATAGAAGTGCAAGCGCATTTATTTTTCTTGAATCATCATCAATATACTTTCTAAATTCGTACATAATACACCTCAGATTCCCTATGAGTTATATAGTATTGTTTGATTATTCATATTTTTTTCATAACTGTAAAAATAACTACCACAATTACTACAAAAAACAATATTAAATATTTATTATTAGCGTTAATCTACGACCGATTTTCTTACCAAAAAATAAGTGCTATTTATTATTAACTATTGAAGACAGGTTTAATACCGTCTACTTCATGAAATAATCCTGCATTTGTGTTACCGCATTAAGAAATTCGTAACAACTTAAAATACGTCGTTATTTTAAACAGAATATTTTTTCGAGAAACTCTTTAATTTATCTCTAAATATAAAAGTTCCCATGTATGGCCATCAAGATCTTCAAAACCTCGCCCGTACATGAAAGCATTATCTTGGATTTCAGGTGAAATTTTTGCACCGCGTGATTTTGCTTTTACGATGAAACCATCCACTTCTTCTCGGCTATCACATGTGATACACAGCAGCGTCTCTGCACTTGTATGAGAGTCACAAATCGCTTTATCGGTAAAGTTCTTGAAATGCCGCTCAGAAAGCAGCATAACTGAAATATTATCAGCAATTATGACGCAGCATCCGTCTTCGTTACAGAATTTAGCATTAAACTGAAAACCAATCTCACCAAAGAAATGTTTGGCCTCGCTCAGATTTTTTGTCGCTAGATTAATAAATATTTGCCTGCTCATCGTAAAACCCTTAATTTGGTAAGTAAATTTAAACTCTAACGTTTACTTTGCACTTTATTTTAATGGCTGTGTTTAGCGCATTTTGTAATTCACTTTAATCTAATAGAGCCTTGCCTTGTAATAATATTAATTTAGTAGCCCATGATATTAAGATATAGCTAATTATCATAAATAATTATACTTTAATGCCTAAAAATAACTTTCGCCTATTCATTTCTAGTTATTTAGCATGTTAATTGACCAAACAATAAACATAAGACTATCGTCCAACCTCATGGAAATAATAAATGTATCAATGAAAACAGATAAAATCAGTGTTTTTTCATCTGTTTTAATTCCTCTTACATGTCATATGCCACTGAACATGGCCTGCCTATTACGAAGATTTGTAAAGAGATCGGAATTGAAATCGCTATCGTGAATGATGCCAATACGCGTATTAAGTTGAATCAAGTAGATGACTTTCTTGAGGAAGTTGCGCACCTGACCAAGAAGCCTTTACTGGGTATCAAACTTGGCTATCGCCTAGGAACGGGCAGTTGCAACTTATTACAGAATTTTATTGACAACTAAACAATGGATTAAACTAAGGCGACTATTTATGTTAGCTATTAATGCCACATGTAAATTTAGCGAACAAAGTAACCTAAATCGTTCGTAAAAATGACGCCCAGTGCGACGATTGACAGCGGGTATTTCACGTATAGTCTAAGCCCGTTAAATACTGAATATAGATTATTCAGGATTTTTACTCTCATACCTTTTGTCAAACTCCAATTAGCCAGAGTGCATCATATAAATCTAACTTAGGTTGAAGCGAAAAAGTACCTATAAATAAACATGTTAAAAAATGTCAAAGTAAGAAAAAACCAACAATGTGTGGTGCTACTAGAATAGTTGCCTATTATAAAAACAAACCAAATATACAACTGCCATATAAAGAAAAGTACATAGCAGTAAAATATGTAATTTAACATAACAACAATTTGTATTACGCAAGTAGAACCGCCCTATATTTAGATGCCAAAAAAGGTCAAAATAAAAATAAATTTCTATTTTAATAATGCATAACTCACCTTTATTTATTACAAAAATATCGTATTAAAAATAGTAACTATCAAAATAATTATTCGTTTATGAATACATATATTTCATTAAAAAATAAAATTAATTTTATAAAGTGGGCCTAGCCTGCCACTTTATAACCTTTATATATTCAGCCTTTACTAAGTAAAAAACGGCGCCTATTATTTTAAAGTTCAAAAAATAAACCGTTTGAACATTAAAACAATGGAAGTATTTTATTAATAATAAATAATAAAGGCCTGATCCAATGAAAAAAAACATATTCAATAAAGCGTGCTTGAGTGCTTTTGTAATAGCATTCTCATTATCCGCACACAGTGGCGGTGGCGGCAGTGGCGGTGGTAGCAATGAGTTACCGCTTCCAGACTCTTGTACTTCAAACTGCGGATATGAAGTTGGGCCAAACCCAACACTTAGCGCGCTTCAAGCAAGTCAAGGTCCCTTATCTGTCGCGTCAACTATTGTGTCCAGCAGTGTTAATGGTTTTGGTGGTGGCACCATTTATTATCCTAGTAATGCATCCCAAGAATTAGCCGCCATTGCAGTAGCACCGGGTTTCACCAACTACCAGTCTGCCATACAGTGGTGGGGGCCTTTATTAGCCTCACATGGCTATGTGGTGATTACCATTGATACCAATGGTCGTTTTGACAACCCAAGCAGTCGCAGCTTGCAATTAGATGCAGCCCTTAGTCATTTAATTTCTCAAGGTAAAAACTCAAGCAGCCCTATATCTGGCTTGGTGGATGAAAATCGCTTAGCCACCATGGGCTTCTCAATGGGTGGTGGTGGCTCGCTTATCAGTGCCTCTAGAAACCGCTTAAGCGCAGCGGTTCCTTTGGCCCCATGGAATAGTGGCGGCAATGACTTTAATCAAATAGGCGTACCTACGTTGATTATGGCATGTGAAAATGATTCAACTGCAAATGTGAGCTCACATGCAAGTCCGTTCTACAATACCATTCCAAACAGCACAGACAAAGCCTACATGGAAATCACGAATGGGCCGCACAACTGCGCCAATGGCAACAATGGTAATGGCAACGATGCATTACTATCAACTTATGGCGTATCTTGGATGAAACGTTTCCTTGATAAAGACCATCGCTATGCACAATTCTTATGTGGCCCTAACCACATGGCAAACGCGTCAATTAATGAATACAGAGACAATTGTAATTATTAATCGATATTGAAGTGATAAATCTTAGTGACGGTTATATTGATAAATACCGTCACTTTGAAGGCAAAGGATTGCCCACTACTAAACAGTAAATAAACACACAACATTTGCGCTTACTTACATTGTTCAGTAAATTACTTACTCGTATATTTAAAGAAACAATCCTAAAAAATAATAAAAGTTGATGTTCATATGATAAAAAAATATTCCTTTTTATTAGCTATCATTAGCGTTTGCCTTCTAATTGCCGTTATTGTAACTGTGCTAGGTAATGACGCTACAGAATCAGGCAAAATAATCACTAACAACACCATGTCGCAATCTGATCACCTTAAAAAGCACGCATCTACCATTGCAACAACATGGCAGTGGTCAAAAATAAATGATGATACTAAACAAGCCATAACAACTGCAAACAATGAAAAATCATTACCGTTCACCGCAAAATTTGTCTATGAAGCGTTAAAAGCAGTCAAACTTGATGACGATGGCAACGTCATTCACGATCATGATGCTCTACTTTCACTTGATGAAGCGATACTAAGAATACAAAGTAAACTAGATACTGAGTCACTGGGTATATTACAGGGATTAATCAAAGATGGCTTGCCCGGTAAGGCAGGCGAACAAACGGCAAAAATAGTAGGCGATTACTATTTTTATTTAGAAGCAAAAGATGAGTTTAGCCGCACCAGTGAAGCCCTTGCAGACCAAAGCGTACATGCAACCGTAAGCGCAGTTGAAAACGATGAACTACTTTATTCTGAGCTACAAGCACTTAGAGATGTACACCTTGGCAATGATGTGAGCAGCGGGCTGTTTCGAGTGACCGACGCCGACGCACAATATATGTTTGAAAGCATGAAGCTTGATCTTGTCCAAGGTCTTTCAGAAGAGGAAATAAATCAAAAACGACTTGAGATTAAAGAACAACACATTCAGCGCTCCGTTAATATTTCAGATTGGCCTGATCGTTACCGCACATTTCAAGATGCCAAACAAAATATATTATCGGCATCATTAGATGAAGAAGAAAAACAAAAACAAGTGACGCAGTTATTACGCAGTTATTTTAGTGCCGATGAATTAAAACGCATCACACACCTTAGCCTTGATCAACTATAAACAATACGGAGGCTAAATATCATGCTATATCTATTTAGCCTGAAAAAATTCCACATCGACCTTTTAAGTATCACATTACTGCTTTTACTGTTATTTTTTGTTGCATCAACACATATTGGTTTACGTGAAAATCCTCCATCCAATAACAAAAAAGACACCGATTACTGGCTTCAACCTAGAGAGCTAGATAAACAATATCCACAGTTAATTAGCAGGAACAATTGGGCATTAGATTTCATTAAAATAGAAGAAATCATTAATGGATTACAGTTTAATTCTAATAAACCAATACTCATAACTGATGATATGACTGAAAAATTACAACTCATTACCGCACAGTTGGACCATGCTTTAGCGACTAAAGAATGGAAGCGGCTTCAATTTTTAATCATAAAAAGTCTAGGCAATAAAAATGGCAATACAGTTTATGAACTTGTGGACAACTATTATCACTACCAGAAAGCAGAAGTGTCTTTTATAGATAAAATAAAACAAGCCGATAATAGTGACAAACTACGCTTATTAAACGCAAGCAAAGAAAAATATCATCAACTGCAAATACACTATTTCGGTATTGAAACCGCAAAAAATTTATTCAATAGACAAAACAAAACCACTAACTACCTAAATTCAAGACAAATCGTTATATTGGAAAAAGGGCTAAACCGCATACAAAAAAAAGATCGATTATTACAATTATCAAACGCCTATAAACAATCACTCATGCAGCAGTAAGTTTATATTATGTATAAAACAGTCGATTTTCTGCACACCATCGCATCAAAGATAACCTCGCATAATGTTTCTATTATTAAACAACTGCTGCTCGCCCTATTATCTGGCTCTGTATTATCACTTGCATTTTTAAATCATGATTATTTTTACTACGCATGGATTGGGTTTATTCCACTACTATTTGCCATTGAAAAAACAACCTTACTACAGAGCTATATAATCGGTTTAGTGACCGGACTCACCCTTTCGACCACCAGTGCCTACTGGATTGTTGATTTCATTGCATTATCTAAAGACTACGGTGTGCATTCAGGGTTTTTTCTAGCAGGCTTATTTTGGTTCTACAGCGCCCACGCAATCGCATTAGCGATAGTGTTATTAAAATGGTTTAAGCAATATACCAAGGTACATGAATTTCTACTGTTTCCGCTGATACTGGTGCTTTTTTCTTCTTCTTTTCCCATGCTATTTCCCATGCGTCTAGGTGATAGCCAAGTTAATTTTCACAGTGCACTACAAGCCACTGAATTAGTCGGTGTGTATGGCTTAGATTTCATTATCATTTTATTCAATATACTTGTTTACCGTGTTTTAGTGTCGGTCTTCTCTTCTCGCCCTAAGCCTACTCTGAGGTCAACATTACCCTTGATAGTATCGGTCTCATTGATCGGGTTATGGTTTTTATATGGTCTAACCTCTTATTCAAATTGGCAAACCAAGATCGCCACATGGGATACCTTAAAGGTGGGCCTTGTTCAAGTAAATGAAGTTCCCAAATTGGGAGATAGGGTTCAGTTTCCTGGTTATAGCCAGGCTTACCCACCCGAAATGGAAATGACAGAACGCCTCAGCACAGCAGGTGCTGAAATAATAATTTGGCCAGAGGCTCAACGTAAAAAATACTTAGATGACCACACCGTAAATCAGGCTTACCAGAAGCGCATGAAAGCATTGAGTAACCATTTAATATTTCAAGATTTCCAAAATATTCGCGACCCAATAAGTGGCGACATAATAAAACAATACAACACCGCTATTATGATTAACGAAGATGGCGAGCAAGTGAGTACCTATCAAAAAATGAAGCGCATACCTTTTGGCGAGTATATTCCCATTTTAGAAAAAGATTCATCACTTTCAAAATGGGCTGAAGGCTTATTTGGTGATTTCACCAGTGGGTTATCAAAAGGGACAAAACACAGCGCCTTTAACCACCCAAAAGTGAATATTATTCCGCTTATTTGTTATGAAACAACACTCCCTTCTTTTGTTGCAGGTGCAGTGAATAAAACATCAACACAAAGAGATCTAAATATCGGTACATTATTAGTGGGTTTATCAAATGACGGCTGGTTCGGTTCAACACACTTACCGTACCAACATATTATGCCCTCTGTATTGCGGGCCATTGAGAATCGCTTACCGCTCGTACATGTGGCCAATAATGGGCCATCAATTGTTGTCACTCCCGATGGTAACGTGATATTTATATCTGGCTTTCAACAAGCTGCAGGATATGTGGTTGATGTACCCTATTCGAGTACCGCACAAGGCAGTTTTTATAGCAGACACCCTACTTTGTTCAACCACAGTATTCATATTCTATTTTTATTCATTGCGGGTTTTTCTTTAAAGCAGTGGCGGGGCACATTCAACAGAATCAGGATGTAAAAAAAATGACAGCCGAATCGTGGCTAATACAATCATTACTGACATGCATTACCAAGGTACTGTTTTAAATTAATAACAAATATGCCGCACATAAGCCGTGTCACACTAATGACTCTTTTCTATTCAGTGCCCCATGTACATCAATTTTATACTCTCTAGGGCTCTTATTGGTCCATCGTTTAAAGGCTTTAGTGAAAGCTGAAGTGTCGGCAAATCCTAATAAAAATGCAATATCCGTAATACTTTCACGACCAAGCCTTAAGAGTTTTTGTGCTAACTGACAACGGACTTCATTTAATACTTTTTGGTAACTACTACCCTCCTCTGAAAGTTTTCGCCTTAAGGTACGCCCACTCATACCCATTACTTCTGCTGCTGATTCAAGAGAATGAAACTCGCCATTTGTTTTTAATATTATTTTCTCAAGCTTATTAATAATTATTTTTTTATTGGGTATGGGAAGACTCGCTATCAGTTTTTTTTCAGAGCTCAAGGCAATAAATCGATTTGCTAACGGCATAACTTGTTTAAGGGATTCAGTAGGAATTCCAAGTTCCGTTTTATCAGCGGAAAACTCGACAGGGCAATTAAAAAAGTGTTTATAAATATGACTGTGAGCGGGTTCTGGACATGAAAATCTAACAAACTTAGCTTCATACTGATTACTAGTTAAGTATTTGAAAATATGATAAAAGCTAGCCATATTTATCTCTAAAAAAAACTGACAAAAATCTTGATCCGATACATTTCCTTCAAAAAAAACACTACTATATCCATCGCCATCCTGGTAGTTGTATTTAAGGGCTGGAAATAATGTACCACCAAGTCTGCAAGCTGCAATAATAGATTCTTTAATGGTGTCTTGGGTGGCGACGGCTATACCTGCTTGACCGTGATGTGAGAGTGTCATCAACTTACCAATAGACAAGCCAAGATGATGACCTGGTAGTATCCTTTTAACCAAGTTAACAATTTTCATACATTGACGTATTGTAATTAAGGTATTACTTGAACGCTGACTTGTATCAATGCCTGCAAGCGGATACACCTTACGGGGCTCTAATTGCTGAGTTATTCTAAGAACATCTGTACTGCACGCCCAAGAAGGAGGCGTTTTATAAGGATTACCCCGTAGCTCACTATGGGCGACAAGTACTTTTCTTAAAACAAAATAATTGTCTATATGTGCCAAAGGAATTACTGCTTCATCGATATCCAAAGGCATACTTTTCTCTTTCTGTTATTTTAGGGTTAGCCTAGGCTTCTGTCATTTCAAGACAATGCTTTAATCTTTAAATTCTAATATTAGAGTAACTACTCTATCAAGCTTAATAGGTATGTAGTTACAAGATAGGCGCATATAGACCAACTCCTTAAAAATTAAGATTCAGGGCTGTTATTACTGCGATCAATAGACTCTAATCGCTTTATTTGCTGATTTGTTAATTGGTATTCATTTTTTAAACTTTCTTTTATTTGTGCGTTAATATCTAATTTTGAAATACCCGATACTATTAATTGCTGCTTCAAATTTTGATAACGCTGAACATAAATTTTCCATTGATTACGCTCTTCATCTAATTTCTGCAACCTCAGGGCGGCATCGTATCCGTATAGATTTTTACGTAATTCCTGTATTTCTTTCGGACTTTTATTATCATTTAAAGCGCTTAGTAGTATTTTTTTTGACGCAACATAGCTAAGAGTTTTTTCTTGATTCACTATAATGTTATCGGGTATGTCAACTTGCTTAGAAAGCTGTGGCTTTGCATCATGATTTGCTAATGTGTTTAATGATTGCTGTCTTAATATATCTTCTTTTGAAAAGAATGCGTCACTGACTTCTTGCCCTAACGTTTCTTGCCTAATTTTAGTAATTTGTTCGCTTAACCAGTGAACATCGCCTTGACTTAAACCTTCTTGCTGCATCATGAAATCATTATATTGATGGAAATACTTCGTATAATTCACCAATATAATCTGTGCACTTTCCAAGGCGGGCCCTTTCAACTCAGCTTGCAGATGGCCTGAAATAATTTCAATAATTTCTGCCAGTGTTTTATGATCTGTCATTAAAAAAAAGTAATCAAACCGCTGCTTAATACTGCGACTAATAATTAATCGTCCGTTTAAGTCTAGGTGAAATCCACCACGAATATCAGTACCCTTTAAATAAGTCGGCGGTGAATTTTTAAAGTCTGTATAAGCTTCTTCAGGATGTATAATCGTTATTTTTTCGACCGGTAAAGGCGTTATATTATTATCAAACTGGGTTACAGCTGTGTCCTGACTGACGAGTGAACTAATAATTTTAGCACCTGAGTAATGTGTAATGATCACCGTAACAGCAACTACAACACACATAACCATGAGACCTTTAAACATCGTATTTCCACCTCATTTTACGCAAACAATCACGATCTTATTAACTTTTAAAACCGTTTATACTAATGGCTTATGATACTGGGTAACGCTAAAAGCGTGTTTACACATCTGCCAGCACCCGTTTTGGCCTACTGGCATTCTGTAGAGAGCGATTATAAACCGATATTTTTAAGGCGATTTGCTTGAGTTACAAAAATCGACGGTACATCTACAAACAACCTCGTAATTCCAGCTGTTTGATTAATGGCATCGTAATGATTAGTTGGATAATCATCTCGCAGTAACGTGCCCAGTGCTTGACCGCAACCGGGAACTAAACCATCCCAAACTAAATTATCAGGCATGAAAAAACCCACTACAGGGATAAGGGTAAGATCCAGTGGATCAAAGATATTAGTAATGGTTTTATTGCCCCCCCAAGAGAAATAGCGAACACCGTCTACTAACTCTTCACCGCCGCCAGTATGTCCACCTATGCCGCTGTTAATTTGACTGCAGTCTGTCGTCGGCATAGCCTGAGGGTACAACGCATTAAAACGATCGTAGTCGTCAAGACTGGCTGCAATCAATAAAGATTGTGAGCTTTGAGTACCACGATAGTCACTGTTAAATTCGCCATCACTTGGATAAGCCGAACCAGCTTCGAGAAAGTTAAAAAATGTATCCACGGCTGCCGTAGTAAAGAAATTTATTAACGTATTGTTTTCAAGAAATTCAGAGGCGTTACCTGCAAAGTGAGTACCTTCATTCATGCAGTGACTGCAGCTAATAGAAGCAATTAAATGTGGAATTTTAGCTGCCACATAACGTGAAGCGCTGGCACCCTGACTATGAGCCATTAGATTTACTTTTTCTGCTCCCGTTATAGCAATAATTTCTTGTATATCGGCTAATAGCTCTTCTCCACGCTTTTCATGAAAAGCTAATGAACTTAAATTGACTACGTATACTTCAGCGCCTTCATCACGTAACTCATCCGTTATACCATGCCAGTAATCTAATATTCCAAATGCATCATCAAACGCAAAGGCACCGGGAACCATCACAATTGGATATTGGGTTTGTGCATAAGTAGATTTAGGGAAAAGCCAATCAAGCAAGCCTGCTTGAACTGGCGCGATTGATATGGAAGACAAAATAAGTGCGCCAGTAATCCAGCGTGATATTTTTTTCATGACGTTACCTTTATTTATAACCATTTTATTTTTAGATTTAAGTTTAGGTTTACTACGGCATCTATTGAAGCAGACACACAGAAAGGAGCAGGTCAAATAAGGACACATACTATGTCTAATATGGTCACATGTTAATAAACAGCAAAAATGGACTAATAAATAAGTCTTAGTGTGTTATTCAAATATATCAAATAAGCGTTATTACTAAGGTAACTGAGTACTTTTGATATTTTTTCCTTAAATTGCTGCCAGTGGCAGCAATTTAACATCAGCCTAATCTGTAATAGAACCAACAAGACCATAAATAGAATACTGAATCATATATGGCGCCTTATATTCAGGAAACTTATCTGAGAATACCCGAGCAATATCTTTATATAATTCTGATGCTACTTTTTTATCAGAAATAGTATTCTTTTTAATATTATTTTTTATAATGTAATCATTAATTACACTATTCGCTTTATTAAGGTAAGTCATTTGTTCGATTACCGCATCTTTAACATTAATGAACTCACCTCGGCCGCCATAAACCTTCGCATTTTTAAACTCTGAGGATAATGCTGGTAGCTCACTTAAAGCGTTAACCCAAGCAGAAAGGTCAGGGTCAGGTGTTCCATTTACAAGGCCACCCTCAAGCCACGCGTGCGCTTTTGTATGAATTAAATCACCAACAATCAAATCACCGGTAGAGTCAATTCGTGCGACCACTTGAGTCTTCGCCACACCAGAGTTATCCAGCTGAAATAACGAAATCGTTTCACCTGACTGGAGTTTAATTGTGTGATTATTTTCAAATGTATTTTTAATATTTTCAAGAACAGGGTATTCGTGATCTTTAAATGCACCCATTACATTAACCCAAAAATTCTTTTTATAATCATGCACTTCTGGGATACTCTGAGCGACAGCCTTACTGGAAATTGACGTCACACCAAGACCATGAAGATAAGATAAACCATTGAATTTATCCGGATTTGGGTGAGTCACGATCACTCTTGTTATTGGAGAAGACGTTTCAGACTTGATTTTTTTAACCATTTGTTCCGTTAAAGAAGGAACGAACTGAGTATCAAAAACTGTGACCTCTTTTCCGTCATCATAATAGAACGTATGAGTATCAAACCCCGATGCTGGGGAGGTATACACACCTAATTTACCCGCCTGAGAGACTGCGGAAATTATAGATAGGGAGATAATTATAAGTGATTTTATTGAATTTTTCATAGTGTAACCTTTTAATTTTAATTTTAATTTTAATTTTAATTTTGGCAGCCTTTACCTGCAGCCGACATAGCCACAAAGGAAAAGACCACAAAGGGTGATAACAAAACTAACTTGCCTTTACGGCTAATTTTGAAAATGTATATTTTGTAATTGATGCCTGAGCCAATAAAGAGATAATAACTAAAGCGGTACCTACCATTTCATTACCAGAAGGAACTTGACCTAATACCAAGCTAATGATCCATGCTGAAATCGGAACAAAGTTAATAAAGACTATTCCTTGATGCGCACCTAAATTTCTAACACCAAAGTTAAATGCCAGACCAGATAATACAGTTGCAAAGATAACGACATACATCATGGCTGGCGTCACAGACACTAAGCTCGAAACACTTGGAGTACTTGATAAACCAAACAGACTTAGGCAGACCGCAAATAATATAATTAATGGGAAAGCTAAAAAGGTAGTGAATGCTGTGAACTCAAAAACAGATATATTAGTGAATCCTTTCTGAGCGCGACTATAAAAAATCCATCCCAAGGTGCCAATCAGGGCAATGATATCTCCTTTAATGGTTACATCCTGACTTGAGTCACTAACACCCCATGCCCCCGAAACTAGGCCGACACCTAATAGCGCGATTAATGCAATAAAAATACCTTGGATTTTAACAGGCTGATTATCATATACCCAGCCAATCACTAAGGATGATATTGGCATAGTTGCCATAATTACAGCCCCGTGTGATGGCACAGACATACTTAGCCCAACAAAAACCAACACCCCAAATACTCCATAACCTAGAACGCCATAGATTGTTAATTTAAAGCAGTTCTGTTTTAAGACGGACCACTTAAGACGACCAATAAATAAAGAAATAATAAAAACAAACAAAGCAGCACAACAGTAAAGCACAGCTGTAAACCAATAAGGATCAAGCTCTTGAAGAGCCCATTTCCCAACATGGAATAAACCACCCCAGGCAGTTGTTGCAAACAGAAGGCTTAAAACAGCCATCCAGTAAATACGGTTATTCATAATTCGTAATCCAAAAGTTAATGAAAAAACTACACATGTAGTTCTTTATCATCTGTTAAAACTGAAGTATTGTGAATGATCTCCCAAGACCGCTCCTTGGCTATCTTTTCAAGATTTTCATCACCCGCTACAACCAGAGGTCTATCAACCAATTCAAGCATGGATAAATCCGTTATGTGATCACCACACGCGCATGACTCATGCAGCTTGATATTATGGAGCCGAGCGAAATCAATAATTGACTCTCCCTTCCCAGCTCCGATCATGCTCTTAGAAATTGATCCTGTATAAATTTCCTTTTGGGTTTTAAGTTCCGTCGCCAATACAGCATCAAACTCCAAGTAATTTATAAGGGGTAAGAGAGCCTCATGAAATGATCCTGATACAGCAACAATTAAAAAACCTTGCTGTTTTAAATCTTTGATTAGCTTAACAATGGGTTCAATAAACAAATTGTTATTTTTATCTAGTACTAACCCCTGAAACCACTTTACAGATTCTTTTTTTACAGTTTCTTGACTCCATCCTTTAAAAAATGAATAGAAATATTTATTCAGCTCTACTCGATCTGTCCTTTTAGAAAATTTATCCAAGTAAAGACTGAAGGATTCGTAAGTAAGATCAGAGTTATTAGATCCACTTGAATCTAAGTAATACTTCATAAATGAAAACATTGTTTTTATGTTTACAACTGTATTATCAATATCAAAAAATGCGGCTTTCTGTATATTAACCATTATTCATACCGCCTTTATTTTAGATAAACGATGAGTAAAGATACCGATAGATTCGAAGTGATCGGTCAAAGAATTAACCTCCCATGAACTCTGAACGAATGACACAAAACCATCAGGACGAATTAAGATCATCCCCTCAAACGAGTCACCTAATAAATTAGTAATAGCGCCTAATCGATCATTTATAAAAGAAAGTTTAGTATTTTGATCCTTGACAGCTTCTCGGCCAACGAGAATCGTATTTACAAAAGACAACTTGAGTAAGCTATTTTTTTTCATATTATTAAAGCGCTCAATAACATCTTCGGTTAAGCGTTGATTAATGCACATAAGAGTAAAATCTTTACCATGAATCAGCTTGGACACAGGAATATAGTCACCCCCTATAGATTCAATCCAAGTATGTGGAAACCTTGTCCCTGGCAAAGGCAAATTAGTACCTTTAATTAACTGTCCATTTCCATCAGTTTGATACGCCTGTTTAATTCCAGACATTAAGGCTGGTAATTCTGTTTTAACCTTTTGAGTTCTGTTAAATACACGACTTAAAACGTGTCTTAAAAAACGCTTCTGAGGTGCAAGTGCTGTGATATAGCGATTAGTCGCACTGGTTACTTTAACCATTAAGTCGATAATCTGTTTACGCTCCTCTGCGTACTTTTCAACCAAATTAATATTTGATAGACCCCGCTCGTATAGACCAAGGCGCCATGCTAAATTGCATGCATCTTGAAATCCTGTATTAAGGCCCTGCGCTCCAAGTGGACTAAATAAATGACAGGCATCACCGACTAACACTACACGGCCTTTGATTATTTCTTGCGCATTACGATGATAAAATGGAGCGCAAGTTACCCACTCTGGCGAGTGTAATTTAATCCCTCCAGGGCCGTTTTTATCAACAACCGCTTGCAACTGATCTAACGTCGCTTCAGGCCTGTCAGCTCCTTGAAAGTCCTCAAAACGGTAATCTGTTTGTGCGATTACACGATGCATCCCACTAGGCATAGGGATCACTAATAAATAACCATGAGGAGAAAGAAAAAATTGTAATTTACTCTTATTACCCTCCCAATCTAATTTAATATCACCTAAAATAAACGCATTTCCATAAGAGCCTCCTGGGAATTCTATCCCCGCAAGTTCTCGAATAATACTTCGACTACCATCAGCACCAACGATCCAATTAGCTTCAATCACAGTTTGGTTATTATCACTATCTTTTACTAGCACTTTTGCTTTTTTAGACTCTACTTCGCGATCACCTTCCTCTATAAGATCGACAACAACTGTTTCCCATTGAACCTGACCACCCAGCTCTTTAAATCGCTCTAACAATAGCTGTTCGGTTTTACTTTGGGGTAGACCTAATACAAAATTATATGGCGTATCAACATTACTGAAATTTGAATCCAAAATAGATGTTTTTCCATCTGTAATTTCAAATTCAAACATTGGCTGGCCATTATCAATCATAGCCTCCGTAAGTGATAATGCGTGCATAGACTCAAGCGTACGAGCATGTATACCTATCGCTTTTGAAAATAAAGTCGGAGACTTATTCTGTTCAACAACTAAGACATCAAGACCCTGCTGTTTTAGCAAGCATGCTGTCGCTAGGACCAACCGGCCCAGCTCCTACAACTAGTACTTTATTACTACTCAAAATTAAAACGTCCTTATTAGTAAAAATAATCACACCAATATGTGAATTTAATTAACAATATATATATTTATTTGTTAGTATCGAAAAAATATTTAAGTATTCCTAACGCCTATGAAAAGTCTTAATTCAATCGATCTAAACCTTCTGAAAGTTCTAACCTCTATCTACCATCATCGAAACCTAACAAAAGCAGGCGAAAAACTTGGCATGTCTCAACCAGCAGTAAGTCGATCTTTAGAAAGAATTAATTCTATTTTTGGAGAGCGCCTTTTCATTAGATCTAATGGAGAAATGAAACCATCAAGAACCGCAGAATCTATTGTTCCAGAAATAGAAGAAGCATTATTCAAAATAGAAAAAACTATTAATTCAAGTCATAAATTCGATCCTGTAAATCTAAAAACTTCAATAAAAATTGGTCTAAATGATTACTGCCTCTCCACTTTTGCACCAAAGCTAATTTCACAAATAAGAAAAAAAGCGCCTAACCTATCTATTTCAATAGTGCCAACTAATTACATTGATGCACCAAGCATGATTCAAAAGGGCGAATTAAACTGTGCGGTAGTTTCTAGCCTTAATGATTCACATCGTCTTTCGTATGATCCTCTATTCAAAGAAGACTATGTAATTGTTTTAAACCCAAATTTATTCAAAGAAATTAAAACACTAAACCTCGAAACCTATCTTATATCTGAGCATTTATTAGTTTCATATACAGGTGAATTCTCTGGGTGGATTGATGAAGAGCTGAGAAAATCAGGCTACTCAAGAAACCTAAGCTTGTCCGTTCATTCATTTTTATCAGTACCTCACATTTTAACTAATACTGCACTAATGTGTGCTGTACCAAGAAAACTAGGAAAGTTATTTTCTGAGCAGTTCGGTCTTAAAGTATTCGAACTACCTTTCGAAAATTTAACTCACACCTTTTATATGATCTGCAATAAAAAACTTGATAATAACGCTCTATCAAACTGGTTAAGAACAGAATTCACAGAATGTACAAAAAACATTTGAACAGATCCTACCTATTATTAAACGACCTTGGAAAATAGATCTTCTGACTCACTAGCCAAACCTAATGTGTACTCTAGAGATTTAGCTGACATCTCCCTTTCTTTTGTAGATAATCGAGAGTCTAGAAGAGCCGTATATGAAACATCCACACTACAGACTACACTATCATTTTGAATAAAATTAATATCCGCACACACTGACAGTTTTTCTTCACCTGACGATTTAAAATTATAAATTTCAAAACCAATTTTAGTCGGAACAGGAAAAGCAAATTTATTAATAACAAAGTAATATTTATTTTTAGATGGCATCATGTAACTTTCACTTACCGCCAAGAACGCCTGTCTAGCAGCTTCAATCAATATCATTCCTTGGATATGACTACCTGTAGTATGGTCAGCCATAAGCTCGCATTCATCATCAATACAAAGGTTCATTACGTACTTTTGACTGCCAGAAATAAGCGGATCACTAATTAATATATTATGACGTTTAACCTTATGGCTTAATTTACCACTGGTTCTAGTCAGTATAGATTTGTCGCCAGCTACTTCAATTTTAATATCCAATAAATCTAATTTTGATTTAATATGCACAACCCAGCTTTCAGAAACACCCTGACCAAAGATAATTTTATTGGGTGCAACCGTACCATTAAACTCTTCCTCGACAAGGCCTGAAAATTCTGACACTGTCATCGCGCCCTGGATATTTGTGAAATTGTGAAATTTATTACCTACAATAATAATCTCGCTACTGCTCCGTAAGTCTTTCATTTTATATACTTATATATACTTATTAGATCAAGATATGATAAAAATATTTTTAACAAAATGTCTCAGTTACATATGACTGCAATGTTGTGGCATCACGCCCTAAAATATTCTTAACTGGGATATCAAGAATCGCAGCACCATGACCAGATCGGTAAATATCAAATAGCTCTAAGAAAGCATCAACCAACCATTCGCTCATTCCCATACCAAGCATTGATTCTTTTGCCTGCGCGGGTGCCACAGAAACAAACTTTACTGGTTTTCCTTTTGTTTCTGATATTTTCCTTGCCACCTCTTCATAAGTCACAGCCTCAGGACCTGTAATTTCTATAACTTTCTCATCAGTCTTATCCAAAACAGCGCTTACAATAATCTCTGCAATATCATTCGTATCAGTCAGCGAAATTTTTGCGCCTTCAGCTGGTGCATAAATATTCCCATCAGCTTGAACTGCATCAGTAAAAACCTGCATAAAAAGATTTGGCCTTACAAAAGCATAATCAATTCCAAGATTTATTATTTCTTCTTCAATTTTAAAGTGCGCTTTTGGCAATCTAATGAGGGCATTCGGCCCTGCGCCCAAACCAGATAATTTTACAATTTTTTTAACACCAAGATCATTGGAAATTCTTACAATATCCAATTGATTTTTTTCCATACTCTCGCCAGCAGGCGTAATTAAAACTAATTTATCCACTCCCTCTAATGCAGACCTCAAGCTTAATTGATCATCAAAATCTGCAAATATCCAATCAACAGAACTTGATATTTTTTCTTGTGCAGCCTTAACATCACGAGTCAAAGCTGAGAATTTTTCCCCGCTTTTTAAAAGTTTCTTCACAACTTCTTTGCCAACATTACCTGTTGCGCCTGTAACTATAATCATAACTTCATCCTTTTATTGTTTATTGTTTATTGTTTATTGTTTATTGTTTATTGTTTATTGTTTATTGTTTATTGTTTATTGTTTATTTTCGACTTACGTTCATTTTTAATCATTGCATTCATACCTACAATACCGTTCATAAACAGGCCTTCTAGTATTTCAGAAGTTTCTATTTTTTTTTCCGGCCATACTATCCTCTGTATACCAAGTTTTCCACTCTAGCTTTGTTTTTTCTGGCCCCTCAACTTCAACCTTTAATTCCGAACGATATCCCTTAACTTCCAACGGGCCTTTTAAAATTCTATAAGTTAAAGACATATTTTCTTCAGAGTATTCCTCTAAACGCTCAATGAATGCATTACTGTCCTTCATGATTACCACTCTATAGATGCCATCAGTACGCTGCTCAATAAAGCAATCCTCAACAAAAGACTGCCACTCCTTTATTGAACAAAACTGGCCAATTACAGCCCAAACATCTCGAGGTTGATATGGAAATATATGCTCCACTAAAACCTTCTCTTTAGTGCTAGCTATTTCGCCCATAGAAAATGAACTGTTAAAAAAACATAATTGCAACTAGCAACCCTTTCATCGACTTATTCATAATTACTCTCTGCTTCACCTGTGAATCAAATAGTAGATCAGCCATTAAGTTTATTGAAATGATATAAACATATACCTACTATTCAAAAAATGAATACAGGAATACTATCCGAGCTAACTAATTCTATTTTGTAGTGGCACACTAATTTCGGTCACGTAATAGGAGGTGCTAAAATGCCCTCATATATTTACGGTGACAATATGACCAAACAAACCAGACCACGCTTTGACCCAGAATTCAAAGTAGAAGCCGCACAGTTAGTACTAGATCAAGGCTATTCGGTAAAAGAAGCCGCTCAAGCCATGGGCGTTGGCCAATCAACGCTGGATAAGTGGGTTCGAAAATTAAAACACGAACGTGATGGGCAGTTAACACCTGGTAATGCAATTACGCCCGAGCAACGAGACATTGCTGAGCTTAAAAAACAAGTTAAACGATTAGAGCTTGAGAAAGAAATATTAAAAAAGGCTTCAGCTCTCTTAATGTCCGACAGCATGAACGGTTTGCGTTAGCCAAACAGCTTAAGGGAGCTTATCAGGTCACTGACTTATGCCAAGCCTTCAGTATTTATCGAAGCAGTTTTAATGATTGGCTTAAGCGTAAAAAATTGATTAATCCTGAGAGGGTTAAACAAGTCGCAATGGTTAAACATATTTTTCATTTAAGCAATGGCTCGGCTGGTGCGAGAACCATTGCAACCGCTTCCACAACGGAAGGCTTGCCGATGACTCGCTATATTGCCAGCAAGCGCATGAAAGAGCTTAATTTTGTGAGCTGTCAATTACCGTCTCACAGCTATAAACGGGGCGGTAACGAGCATATAAGCATTCCGAATACGCTCAGTCGTCAGTTTAAGACTGAACAGCCAAATCAAGTTTGGTGTGGCGATGTGACCTATATTTGGACAGGTAAACGCTGGGCCTATTTGGCCGTTGTATTGGATTTATATGCAAGTGGGCTGGGCCATGTCTCATTCTCCCGATAGCGAGTTAACCACAAAGGCTTTGCGTCTAGCTTTTGAGGCGAGAGGAAGACCAAAAAGTTTAATGTTTCACTCAGATCAAGGTTGTCATTACACCAGCTTAAAGTTTCGGCAAACATTGTGGCGCTTACAAATTAAGCAAAGCATGAGTCGTCGCGGAAACTGCTGGGACAATGCGCCTATGGAAAGATTTTTTCGAAGCTTTAAAACAGAATGGATGCCATCAACAGGCTATCAATCATTTACTGAGGCGAGATCGGAAGTGTCGCGATACATAATCGATTACTACAGTCGTTATAGACCACATACTTTTAATGGCGGGTTAACACCCGCTGATGCTGAGGCAAGATATAAACTTGCCTCTTAACTTGTGACCAGATTTAGTTGACCACTACACACTACCAGGCTATTCCCCCATTTTAAAATTTAACGTTTTTCCAAACAGCAACCAAGACACCCAAGCTATAAACATAATCACGTCGCACGCAAGCGCCCTCTCACAAATAACAAATAACAAATAACAAATAGCAAATAGCGAATAGCAAATAACAATCAATTCACCCGCAGGTGCGGGTTCCTACAATTTTAACTTTTTTAAAACCCTGTACGAGTCGAGCACTGCTCGCGATAACAAGGCTCTCATTATTGCGATACTGAAAGGGTGGTGAATGATTTAGGTACTTAAAAAAGCAACATAAAAATCGAAGCTATAAACATAATCACGTCGCGCGCAAGCGCCCTCTCACAAACAAACAATAACCAATTCACCCGCAGGTGCGAGCTCCTACAATTTTAATTTTTTTAAAACCCTGTACGAGTCGAGCACTGCTCGCGATAACAATGCTCTCATTATTATGATACTGAAAGGGTCGTGAATGATTTGGGCACTTAAAACAGCAACCAAGACATCCAAGTCACGTCGCGCGCAAGCGCCCTCCCACATATCAATTCTCACATTCCACATCTAGCATGCTCACACCGAAAATAACCTAACCCACTAAAAATACCGGTTAAACAACCGAGTACTAATTTCAATATGCTCCACGTCCTCAACCATTTCTTCATCTAAGACGGTGACAGCTAGCGCGAGCATATCTTCTTCAGCATAAAAAAACTTATCTAATGCACTGCCGTCTTTTCGAGATAATTTTTCATTTATTAAGCTAACGCTTAACCAAAAAAAGTATTGTTCGCCATCTTCGTTGGCGATTTCATAGTGAATTTCGGTTTCACCATTTTCATACCATGCGCTAACACAAAACCAATCACTCATTAATGTTACTCTTGTTATCGCGAGCAGGCTCGCTCCTACATGTATCAATTATGTTAATGCAGGTCTATTTATGACTAATGGGTATTACCCCACATAAAAAAAGCCGAATCATTACTGATTCGGCTTTTTGCGTTTCATTTTAAATCAATCCACCCAACCCTGAATTCGCATTAATGTGAACTCAGGATATAAGTTATGCAGACTTAAAACTGATCCGCTGTCATTTCATACAAGCAATCTGCGCCGCCTTTTACGGCTTCGCTTAGAGAGATGTATCTTGGCAATAGACGCTTAGTGAAGAAGCGCGCAGTTGCCAGTTTGTTTGCGTAGTAAGGCTCTGAACCTTCTTTCTCAAGTGCTTTTTCAGCCATCATTGCGTACATATATGCAAATGAGGTGTAACCAAATACTTGCAAGTATTCAACTGAAGATGCGCCAATCTCGTTTGCATTAGATTGTGCTTTTTCCATTACCCAATCAGTAAGATCAGACAAGTTAGCAAGTGCGGCTTTCAATGGGTTAATGAATTCAGCCATTTTTGCATTGCCTTCTTGTGACGCGATGAAATCATTGATTTCTTGTGCGTACAGTTTGAAGAATGCGCCGCCATTTGCTGCGATCTTACGACCGATCAAATCCAGAGATTGAATACCGTTAGTACCTTCGTAGATTTGAGTGATACGAATGTCACGTACGTGTTGCTCTTGACCCCATTCACGGATGAAACCGTGACCACCAAACACTTGCTGACCAGCAACGGCTGATTCAAGTGCAAGATCGGTTAGGAACGATTTAACAACAGGCGTTAGCAATGAAATCATGGCTTCAGCGTGTTTTTTCGTTTCTTCATCATCAGAGAACTTAGAAAGGTCTAACCACTTAGATGCGTAAGTTGAGAACGCACGAGAACCTTCAGTGTTAGCACGCATGGTTAATAGCATACGGCGCACGTCTGGGTGAACGATGATTGGGTCAGCGGCTTTGTCTGGGAATTGCTTGCCCGTTGGTGCACGCGACTGAATACGGTCGTTGGCGTACGTTACTGCGTTTTGGTAAGAGTTTTCAGCTACGCCCAAACCTTGGATACCAACCGCAACACGCTCGTAGTTCATCATGGTGAACATGGCGTTTAGGCCTTTGTTCTCTTCACCAATCAACCAACCTTTTGCGCCGTCATAGTTCATTACACACGTAGCAGATGCTTTGATGCCCATTTTGTGTTCGATAGAGCCACAGCTGACTGGGTTGCGTTCGCCCAGAGAGCCGTCTTCGTTTACTAAAATCTTAGGTACTAAGAATAAAGAGATGCCTTTAGGGCCAGCGGGGGCGTCTGGTAATTTTGCTAGCACAAGGTGGATGATGTTTTCCGCCATGTCGTGCTCGCCCCAAGTGATGAAGATCTTGGTGCCAGAAATGGCGTATGAACCGTCTGCGTTAGGCTCAGCTTTGGTACGAATAATACCTAGGTCAGTACCGCAATGTGGTTCTGTTAAGTCCATTGCGCCAGGCCATACGCCTGAATACATGTTAGGTAGGTATTTTTCTTTAAGTTCTTGTGAGCCGTGTGCATTTAGAGATAAACACGCACCTGCGGTTAGCATTGGTGCTAGACCAAATGCGATGTTTGAACCTTGAATCATTTCTTCAACTTGGCCAACAAGCATCTTAGGCATACCCATGCCGCCGAATTCTGGGTTGCCGCCAAGGCCGCCCCAACCGCCTTCGCTGTATGTTGCGTAAGCTTCTTTGAAACCTGGAGGTGCGGTTACTTCGCCGTCTTTCCAAGTAGAGCCTACTTCGTCGCCTTCGCGGTTTAGTGGTGCAAGAATCTGTGCAGAGATTTTACCTGCTTCTTCAAGAATAGCATCAGCCGTATCTGGGTCGACGACTTCGGCTAAACGTGGGTTTTCTGACCACATTTTAGGTGCATCAAATACTTCGTTAAGAAGAAAGCGCATGTCGCGCAAGGGAGCTGTATATTCAGGCATTTGTAAGTCCTCTTTCAATCCTAATGGTTGTTTTCATGGTTGATATTTCGACGAGAAAACAACCTAACCCTGTAAATATCGGTGGCATATTCTACACCAAGCTTTGTTAAATCGCCCGCTTTTGCATGGAATATTCATCAAAATAGCCGCCTTAAAACGCCTATATCTATCGTGAATTGCACATTTTTAGCGCTTAACCCTCTAATTTAGGCCCACTATTGTGCACTTACCCACCAATATTTGTACTCACCTTATGAACATCGACTAAATGAGAGTGTAAATTAGATTAAAGGCTACACTTAACCCATATTAGATCAATTTTTAAACTTTCTGACTCTCGCACAAACAACGGATTTGAGCTGGTTATAAAATGAAAGTACTCCTCGTAGACGATGATCAGCTAGACCGACAACTCGTCATACGCTCTCTCAAAAAGAGCGAGATAAGCGCACATGTCACAGAAGCAAAAACGGTCGAAGAAGGCTTACAGTTATATTCAGCCGATCAATACGATGTTGTACTATTGGATTATTCAATGCCCAAGCGTAATGGCCTCGATATGATCATTGAAATACGCAATGACACACAATCCTATAATACCGCCATTATTATGATTAGCTCGGCAGAAAATGAAGCACTCGCCATCGACTGTCTCAAAGCTGGCGCCCAAGACTTCCTACTTAAATCTGACATTACAGCGACCCATTTACGCAGAGCATTAATGCACGCGGCAGTGCGCTTTGAACTTGAGCAACAATTACTTGGTAGTTATCAACAGGTTAAATCTTTGGCAGAAAGCGATGCCCTTACTGGCCTGGCTAACCGCTATCACTTCGATAAAAATCTAAAAGCGACTATCAACAACAACCACAGAAAAAACACTAAAGTGGCATTAGTCTTATTTGATTTAGATCACTTTAAAAACATCAATGATAATTTTGGCCATGACATAGGCGATTTATTATTAAAACGAGTGGTAACCCGCATCACTAGCTGCCTACGAGGCGGTGAACATTTCTCAAGATTGGATGGCGATGAGTTCGCCATTACATTAAGTAATATTAATAACCCAACTCAAGCAAGCTCCGTTGCAAGGCGAATTATTACGGTATTACAAAAGCCTTTTGACATTGAAAATAACGTCATAACGACTGGAGCGAGTATTGGCATATCCCTATTTCCTGATAATGGCTTAACAAGTGAAACTCTATTTAAATACGCAGACATTGCAATGTACCGGGCAAAACGAAAAGGTCGCGGCCAAGCTTGTTTTTTTGAAGACGAAATGCAACGTCAATTTTTATTACGCATCGAAATCGAAACGTCATTAAGGACAGTCGTTAGCAATAATCAATTAATTTTGCACTACCAGTCTGTCATTAACCTTTCCAACAATGAAGTCGAAGGCTTCGAGGCTTTAATAAGATGGCAGGATAAAGGTTCACTGCGTATGCCTGATGAGTTCATTAAAATCGCAGAGGAAACACATCTTATTATAGAGATTGGCGAATGGGTCATCAATGAAGCCCTTTCAACGCTAGCAAAATGGAATGAAACTCAAACCATCCCATTCAGAATGGCTATTAATGTATCACCCGTTCAACTGTGTGAAGTAAGACTAGTAAATTATATTCAATATTGCCTGTCGACGTATAATATTCCTGCCCATTTGATTGACATTGAAATAACCGAAACGGCTTTATTTAAAGTTGAATCCCAAGCTAAACAAGTAATACAAAGCATACACAATCTCGGTTGTAAATTGCTTTTGGATGACTTTGGAACCGGTTACTCCTCTATTTCTCATTTAAGTAATTTTCCTATTTCAGGCTTAAAAATTGATAAAAATATAATCCCTGAGAGTGAATACGATGTGAAGAACATCAAACTTACACATTGTTTATCCGCCATGGCTAAAACAATGGGATTAAGCGTCATAGCGGAAGGCATTGATTCAGAATTCAAAGCAACAACTTGCAAAAAATTCAGCATTGACATGGTCCAAGGTTACCTATACTCAAAGCCTAAATCAAAACAAGATATAGAAAAAGAACACTTAAATCCTGACAACTAAAAAATATCAATGGTTACTAAAAATGAAATATGTGCCATCCCTAATTATTTTAAAACTAAACCGTTATAATTGGATAGCAATACTAACCTTTACACTAATTACTACTCTTGTTTGGCACTATTCAAAGCTTAAAACACATGAACAATTAAAATTTGAATTCGAAAATGAATCAAAAGAATTAATTGAACTAATCACAGATCGCATGCAACTCTACGAAAATGCATTACGATCTGGCGCGGCACTCTTCAACTCTGCCGATAATAATATAAACGACAAAATATGGAAGAAATTCTCTAAATCATTAAACCTAGAAAAAAGGTATAAAGGTGTAAGTGGGATTGGCGTAATTTACCATATACAAGAAAATGAAAAGATAAACTTCATTAACAAGCAAAAAGAGAATCGTCCTTACTTTACAATCCACCCTAAACACAATAAAAATGAATACTGGCCAATCACATTTATAGAGCCTGAAAATTCAAATATAAAAGCATTAGGATTGGACATGGCATTTGAAAGCAATCGCTATACGGCAGCAAAAATATCCCGCGACACAGGTACCCCGCAAATAACAGGCCCTATTGTCTTAGTACAAGACTCAAAAAAAACACCAGGATTCCTACAATTCTTACCTATATATTCTAAAAATAATCTAACAAATACAAGTGATCGAAATCGTTATTTTATTGGCCACATCTATGCACCTTTCATAATGGAGCGATTAATAAAAGGTACATTAAATAAAGATAATAGAGACATTAAAATAAGCATTCACGATGGCGAAGAACTATTAATAAGCGAATTCAACATAGAAGACACCACATATGACCCAAAACCAATTTTAAGTAAAACCACTACTATTGAAATGTATGGTCGACCTTGGAAAATATCAATAAAAACAGGCATAGAATTCAGAAAAAAGTCAAACGACAACCTATCAAATATTATTATCATAGCTACTATCTTAGTCGACGTAATGCTATTCTTATTTTTCTATGTGTCTAATTCAAACAAAATAACACTCGCCATAAACAAAGAAATAAGCAACAAACTAACTTCAAGTGATAAGTATTTTAGATTTATTATAAATGCAGCGCCATGCGGAATTATAACAATAAATGAAACGGGAACAATCGAGATAGCAAACAACAAAGCAAGTGAACTTTTCTTATATGAAAAAGAAGAATTGATTGGAAAATCAATTAATCAACTATTACTCAACCCACATAACAACACAAACGAAAACACATCAAAACATGAAAACCCAACATTAATCACAAACATTGAAAACATTGCATGCATGAAAAATGGCGTACAATTTCCTGTTGAAGTTGGTTTAGCCAATACCGTTATAGAAGGTAAAAACAAAGTAATAGCGTCTATCGTTGACATGACCGAGTACACAAAAATAATTAACGCACTGAAGCATAGTAACGAGGAATTAGATTCTTTTGCCTATGTAGCATCACATGATTTAAAGGCACCATTACGCGGTATCATTCAGCTATCTGATTGGATTAGAGAAGATCTCAATGAAAATAAAACAGAAGACGTAAATACAAATTTAAATATGTTAGCAAAGAGAGCTATTCGATTAGAAAAATTACTCGATGACTTATTGGCATTTTCACGAATTGGACGAAATCAAGGAAAGCTCACAACCATAAATCTAGAAGAAGTTTTGCACACTACTTTTGAATTATTAGCCCCACCAAAATCTATAAAATTCAAAATCACAGGCCCTATTCCAATTTTTGAAACCATGTCAACGCCACTGGAAATAGTATTCAGAAATTTAATCGGCAACGCGATAAAACACCACCACAAACCTGAAGGGCTAATTACTGTCGCCATCCAAGAGTACCCTCAGTTCTATGAGTTTAGTGTTAGCGATGACGGACCAGGAATCGCAGCGCAATACCAAGATCAAGTCTTTGAATTATTTAAAACCCTCAAACCTAGAGATGAAGTGGAAGGCAGTGGCATGGGGTTATCCGTTATAAAAAAAATATTAACCTATTATGGTGAAACTATCAGGTTAGTGTCTGATGGAGAGAATGGAAGCACTTTTATATTTAATTGGCCCAAAAAAATTAAGGAATATGCATGACACACCAGACGTATAAAACACCGTCAATTTTACTCATAGACGATGATGACATTGATGCTATGTCAGTACAACGAGCCCTACAAAAAATGAAAGTTGCCAATCCACTCATACGAGCAAAAGATGGATTAGAAGGGCTCGAGATATTACAGTCTGAAGGGATTGATACGCCATTCTTAATTTTACTTGACCTTAATATGCCAAGAATGAACGGACTTGAATTTCTAAATAAATTACGCCAAGAAGGCCCGTGGCACAATACCGTAGTATTTGTACTAACTACAAGTAAAGCAGATGAAGATAGGGTCGCTGCCTATGAACAACATATATCAGGTTATATATTAAAAGAAAATTTACAAAGCGGATTTGAGGAACTAGTCAAACTACTTGATCACTACTGGCGACTAGTAGAGTTTCCAGATAAGTAAGCCATGCTTTTTAGATCTAGAGGTTAAGCTTAATCATTACATCATCAGGCCTAACCAACAAACTAGAACGCGAAGTGATGCCGCGTATTTAGGATGGATTGCCATTTAAGCTTGCTAAATGTTTTATCTGCCAAAACCTTACATGCATAAAAAAGCCGCTCTCAAGAGAACGGCTTTTTTATTTCACCTGTGAGTAAGCTGCCAGCGTTAGCTTGCAAGCTCACTCAAGGATCACTGATAACAAATCAGATTAGAACGCGAAGTGTTCAACATCTAGATCCATTACAGTCTCAGCACCAGCAACCATTGTCGCAGCGTGGCCTTTAGTACGAGGCAAGATGCGAGCAAAGTAGAAACGTGCAGTTGTAAGTTTAGCTTTGTAGAAGTCTTCTTCTGTGGTGCCAGCTGCTAAAGAAACTTGCGCCGCTTTAGCCATTTTAGCCCACAAGTAAGCTAGCGTTACGTAACCTGAGTACATTAGGTAATCAACTGATGCAGAACCTACTTCGTCACGGTTCTTCATAGCAGACATACCAATCTTCATGGTTAGGTCGCCCCATTCTTTGTTTAGCTCAGTTAGTTGAGCAACAAATGGTGCTAGCTCTTCGTTGTCCGCTTCTTCTTTACAGAAGGTGTGGATCATCTTAGTGAAGTTCTTCAAAGATTGACCTTGAGTCATTAGAACTTTACGACCTAGAAGATCAAGTGCTTGGATACCAGTGGTACCTTCGTAGATAGTCGCGATTTTCGCATCACGTACTAGTTGCTCCATGCCCCACTCAGCGATGAAACCGTGACCACCGAATACTTGAACACCAAGGTTCGCAGACTCACAACCCGCTTCCGTTAGGAATGCTTTTGCGATTGGAGTAAGTAGACCTAGAAGCTCATCAGCCGCTTTACGATCTTCTTCAGTTTCGCCTTTATGTACGATGTCGTTTTGCAGTGCTGTCATGTAAACAAGTGCACGACCCGCTTCTGCGAATGCTTTTTGAGTTAGCAGCATTTTACGAACGTCTGGGTGAACGATGATTGGGTCAGCAGGACCTTCAGGGTTCTTAGTACCAGTAAGTGAACGCATTGCTAGACGGTCTTTTGCGTACGCTAGCGCGCCTTGGAAAGAACCTTCACAAGAAGTCACACCTTGTAGTGCAGTACCGATACGTGCCGTGTTCATGAACGTGAACATGCAGTTTAGGCCTTTGTTTTCAGGTCCGATTAGGAAACCTTTAGCGCTGTCGAAGTTCATTACACAAGTAGAGTTACCGTGGATACCCATTTTGTGTTCGATAGAACCACAGATAACGCCGTTACGATCAGCAACAGAGCCGTCTTCAGCAACGTTGAACTTAGGAACGATGAACAAAGAGATACCTTTAGTACCTTCAGGTGCGCCTGGTAGACGAGCTAGAACGATGTGGATGATGTTATCAGCCATGTCGTGCTCACCAGCAGAGATGAAGATTTTAGTACCAGAAATAGAGTAAGAACCGTCTGCATTTGGCTCAGCTTTAGACTTAAGAATACCAAGGTCAGAACCACAATGAGGCTCAGTAAGACACATGGTACCTGTCCACTCGCCGCTTACTAATTTAGTAAGATAAGTTTCTTTTTGCTCAGCAGTACCCCAAGTAGAAAGGGTGTTCATTGCGCCGTGAGAAAGACCTGGGTACATGCCCCAAGACCAGTTAGCCGTACCCACCATCTCAGACATTACTGTACCTAGAGATTCAGGTAGACCTTGGCCGCCGACTTCTTCGTCGTGCGCCATTGAAGGCCAGCCGCCTTCAACAAACTGCTTGTAAGCTTCTTTAAAGCCAGTTGGCGTGGTTACAGAACCGTCGTCATGACGAGTACAACCTTCAATATCACCAACACGGTTTAGTGGAGCGATCACGTTTTCACAAAATTTAGAACCTTCAGCTAGGATCGCATCGACCATATCTGGAGTAGCAACGTCGGCGTATGCTGGCAAGCTGGCGTAATGGCCTGGCATGTCTAGCACTTCGTCCATTACGAATTTGATGTCACGTAGGGGAGCTTTATATTCTGGCATGGTAACCTCTTAGCCTACTTTGGCTCTCAAAGAGCCATTAGTTGTTCATTAAAAAGCCCAAAAAATGGGCCTATCTCTCATCTGTCTAACAGTGCCTAGTAATTGAAAAGGGCCTGATTAGACATAAACTTCAAACAAGTGTTTGAAACATACGTTTGCAAGTGGATATTGTCAAGACTTTGCCTGTGCCTTATCGTACAAATTATCGACAAGTATAGCCTGATTTCTAAACAAGCAAGGGCGTAAAGCGTCCATCAAACAAGCGTTTGAATGTTTTACGCGCACCTTGCCAAAATAGATCAATTTGACCCTAAAAAACGTGATCGTTTAATAGGCGCTGCGCCAAGAGCTTATAGGAGGGATTTTTCAATCCTCGTCGATTACTTGCAAACAAGGCGCTTAGAATATTTGTCAATTAAAAGCGCCCTGCTCATTAATTATTTAAATGAAGTGCGGTCAAGAAAGGGTTTAGGGGCTTTATCCTTTGCCAAGCCATTGGCCATGGCTATGCGCTGATTTTTACGGCCCAACAAGCGCAATTGCGTAATACGCTCCCATAACAGTGCGCCGCGGGTATCTTTTTTCCATGTTTTCTTGAATAAGTACTTAGTAGCGGCAATGGCATCTGGGCTTTTCTCGCAAATCACCTGCGCCAGTGATTCCGCCTCGGCTAATGGATCGGTGCTCACTTTACTGATCAAGCCGTATTCTGCGCCCTCAGTACCATTAAAGAATCGCCCTGTCATGGTCAGCTCTTGGGCGATATCCACACGGGTTAAGCGCGATAACGTCACCATGGCGCTCATATCAGGAATCAAGCCCCATTTCATTTCTAAAATAGACAAGTTGGCATCGGGTGTGGCGATACGATAATCACAGCACAAAATAATCTGCATGCCGCCGCCAAAGCAGTTGCCATGAACTACGGCAATCACTGGCACGGGCAAGTCACGCCAAATGTGCGCCACACGCTGGAACATATTGTCTTTGCCCCATGGCAATTTACTAAAAAATTGCGGAATCATGGTGGGGGTTTTCGACACCGCGGCAAAATCTAAGCCTGAACAAAAACTTGGGCCTTCGCCTTTTAAAATCACGCAGCGAACCGAGCGATCTTTACGAATGGCTTTGGCGGTTTGCACAAGCTCAATAAACATTTGTTTGTCTAAACCGTTGTGTTTTTCTGGGCGGTTTAGGCTCACATAGGCAATTTGATTGTTTACTTCTAATAAAACGCGGCGCGTATCGGTCATGTTGTTATCTTTCTTATTTAAAAAAGGAATATAAAATTGGGGCGTTATTTAGCGCTACACCGGATTGTCGATATCAATGTATTCCACATCGAGTGAAAACTCTTGCGCAAGGTGCTCACCTAGTGCTTTTGCGCCGTAACGCTCGGTGGCGTGATGGCCTGCCGCGTAAAAATGGGTGCCTGATTCGCGGGCATTATGCACGCTGGGCTCGTTAATCTCACCCGTTAAGTAAGCGTCTATGCCTTGGTTAATGGCGTATTGCATATAACTTTGCGCACCACCTGTGCACCAAGCGATGGTTTCGATAATGTCATCTTCTTCACCAATATGTTGCGGAATACGGTTCAAACGCAATGCAATGTGCTCGGTTAATTCGCCCGCACGCATCGGCTGTGATAACCGCCCCACATTACCCGGCACGCGTTTATCGTTAGGGTCGAGTGGGCCTGTTATTTCAAAATCCAACACGTCGGCCAGTTGCACATTATTGCCAAACACAGGGTGACCATCTAACGGCAAGTGATAAGCCAATAAGCTAATACCATGTTGCAACAGGGTTTGAATACGCTGTTTTTTAATGCCGACGATGGCTTCGGGTTCGCCTTTCCAAAAATAACCATGGTGCACCAGAATAGCATCCGCTTTATAAGCCACCGCAGCGTCGATTAAATCTTGGCACGCAGTAACACCCGTCACGATGCGTTGAACCTCGCTATTACCCTCTACCTGCAAACCATTTGGGCAGTAATCACGAAACTGATCAATTTGCAGTTCACAGTTTAAATAACTCACTAACGTGTTTAGCTTCATATCCCACACTCATTTGCGTAAACTTGCCCCATTCTCGAAGATTTGGTGCTCAGATGCAAAAGCCTGGTTTTTTATCTTGGTCTATTTTAATGGGGTTGGTCATTGCCAGCCTTGCGTTGCATTTTATTCCTAAGCCAGCTCTATCAACCCAGCCCATTAAAACCTATGCTCCAGCGGTTAACCAAGCCGCCCCTGCGGTGGTGAATATTTACACCAGCAAAACCGTGCGCCAGCCCGTTCACCCATTATTAAACGACCCATTTTTTCGCCGCTTTTTTGAGCGAGCACCCATGCCAAAAAGCCGTATTCAAAACAGTTTAGGCTCTGGCGTGGTGATTGCTGACCACGGTTTAATACTCACCAACAATCATGTAATTGAAGGGGCCGATGAAATTCTAATCGCCCTACAAGATGGTCGTACCACCAACGCACGGGTCATTGGCCGCGACACCGAAACCGATTTAGCCCTGTTAAAGATTGAGTTAGAAGATGTCCCCGTTATTGATTTTGCATCCGACAACACGTTGCAAGTAGGCGACATTTGTTTAGCCATTGGCAACCCATTTGGTGTAGGCCAAACCGTCACCATGGGCATTGTTAGTGCCACGGGGCGCAATCAATTAGGCATCAGTACTTACGAAGATTTCATTCAAACCGATGCCGCGGTTAACCCTGGTAATTCTGGCGGTGCACTGGTCAACGCTGATGGCAAATTAGTCGGCATTAACACCGCAATTTATAGCAAGTCTGGCGGCAACCAAGGCATTGGTTTTGCTATTCCACTCAACCATGCATTACGAGTAGTGGCCGATTTATTAAAATACGGCCACGTGGTACGCGGCTGGTTAGGGCTAGAAACCCAAGAGCTAACCCCTGCCCTTAAAACCGCCTTTGGTTTACCCGAACAACTGCAAGGGCAAGTTGTGGTCGGCGTAATGGAAAACGGCCCAGCGTTTGAAGCCGGCTTATTAAAAGGCGATATCGTCACCCATTTTAACGGCCAAGAAGCCAACAAGGGCACCGCGACCATGCGCCAAATTGCCAACCTGATGCCTGGGGATAAAATTAAATTAGGAGTGATTCGTAATGGTGAGTTTTTAACGTTTGAAGCTACCCTTGGACAACGCTTACCGCAGTAGTTTCTGAAAGGATAAATGGAACACCCTATGTGACATGCACATAGCATTACACCAGAAAACTACAAGTTAAGGTGTGATCTTATTTTAGAAATGTGCTCATCTTTCACACCAAGCTCGTTGAGTGCCTCGTCAAGTAAAATAAGGTATTCACTGTTTTCGCCACTTGGGCCACAACAATTAGCGATGTGCTCGGCGATGGCTTTTTCACTATCTTCGCCCAAATAGGCGCTGTTGTTTTCATCGGCAATATAAATTAAACCTCTTTTTTGAATTATCTGGCCCGCTTCATTGACTAACGCTAAGGGAACCTCATGCCTTAGGTATCCGTTTTTTTCACGATGATCTAGGTGGATGAATTCTTCGGCGGTTACGCGATAAGCCATGCCATCACACCGACAATTTTCTTGCGCGATTAATGTGACAACCCGCCCAGGGTTGTCGGGCGTGCCTCGATGATCATGGCTGCCTTGCCAAAAGCGACGCTGCCAACCCAAAATATAAGCGGGGGATTTTTCTAAATAAGGAAAATCTACTTTGTAGATCAGTGAGCCATAACCAAACAGCCAGATTTCATCATACTCATGTAACGCTTGGCGGGATTGATTTATTTCTATGGTATTGGCCGTCATACTTGCTCACACTTAAATTCAATATTGCACACAGCTTATGTCTTCATTCTCTCTACTGCATCAGCGTTGTCGGGATGTGTCCCGACCTACTTTCTTTTATTAAACCAATATTCTATTCGCTAAAATCTAAAATACATTTTTATTGAGGTATCAGTACTTTGATTTCTTGCGCCGTTAACGCTCTATACTCACCCGGTGCTAGCTGGCTATCTAATGCAATCTCACCAATGGATTCACGATGTAACGTCACCACTCTATTACCTAATGCCGCAAACATGCGCTTCACTTGGTGATAACGCCCTTCACTAATAGTGATGAGCACTTCGCTATCGGTTATGCGCTTTAATTGTGCAGGTAGCGTCGGTTTTATTTCATCTTTTAATATAATACCCGCTTCAACTTGCTGCTCGGCATCGACGATTAAATCTTCGGCTAACCAAGCGCGATAGGTTTTCGCTTGATGGTGTTTTGGGGAGGTTATTTGATGAGACCATTGGCCGTCATCGGTAATCAGTAGTAAACCTGTAGTATCTTTATCTAATCGACCAACCGTGTGTAATTTACTCACGTTAATTTCTGATGACATTAAGTCAAACACTAAAGCATGGTCGCCGTCGATATTGGCACACACCACACCCTTAGGTTTGTTCATCATGAAGTAACGATTAGACGGCTGGGATTCGACGAGCTGCCCATCAAAAAATACTTGATCTACATTTATTTGAATTTTTTGCGAACCACTTTTAGCTTTAGAGCTGTTCACTTTTATACGACCAGACTTTATCGCCTTGGTCGCCAATGAACGTGTCAACGTGCTGTTATCACAAATGTATTTATCAAGCCGCATTGTAGTACCCTTTAATTTGCGGGCATCTTAACGCAATCGAGTAAAAGCCACTAACCTTGTTTGCGTTGTATGAAAGCACCCGGGCCTGCCAACATGGTTTCGACGTCTTGGCGTAATTGCAGAATATGATCGTCGGCAATTTTCCATTGCGGCCCTTTAATAATTGCCTGATAACGGTCTTGGGCAAAGGGTAATAGGTCGCTTTTTACTAACATGGTGAGGGCCAATAACGGGCCCACTAATTGGGCTTCCATGTTTTGGCTCTCGATGTATTCATTTTGCAGGGTTTGCAGTCGTTTCTCTAATTGCGTAACAAATTCTTGATATTGCGCTAAGTCCATCTTGCCTCATTCCTTAAGTATTTCGCCAATACTTAGAGTGTAGATGAGAAAATTCCCATATGTGGCTGACAGGTAAATGATCGGAGAAAAATTTGCAGAATAAGATAAAAGTCTGAGGCCAAACTGACCTCAGACTATCAGGAGGTGTTTTATCCCTGAGACAGCAGGCTTCTTAAATCGATGATACCGGCATTGGCGCGTGAGATATAAGAGGCCATGACCAGTGAGTGGTTTGCCGTCATACCGAAACCACTGCCGTTAAGAATCATCGGAGCCCATACGGTGTCTTGAGTGGCTTCGAGTTCACGCACAATTTGCTTAACGCTAATCAGTGCATTCTTTTTGTGTAATACATCGGCAAAGTCTACTTCGATGGCCTTAAGAATATGAATCAATGCCCAAGCGCTGCCGCGCGCTTCGTAAAAAACATCATCAATTTCCGTCCATGGTGTCTTCACTTCAAAGTCATCTTCGTTTTCAGTGCTCTGGCTAGACGCGTTACTGCCGGCTAAGTCTACATTAATGCGTTTTTGCCCTACGCTGGCACTTAAACGCTGACTTAACGAACCTAAGCGTGTTTCGACATCTTTTAGCCACTGGCGAAGGTTATCGGCACGGGCAAAAAATTGTGCTTGTGCCTGCTGTTTGTCTGCTAAGCGCAGTGCGAAGCTATTGAGCTTTTCAATACCACGACGATATTCGCCTTCGGTGTCGGGCAATGCCCAAGATAGGTTATCAAAGTGGAACTGCGGCTCGGCAATGACAAGGTCAACATCTTCAGTGGACTGACTTTGGCTACGGCTAAAATCTTTACGTAAAGCGCGACTTAAATCACGAACTTGTACCAATGCGCCAAACTCCCAACTAGGAATATTGTCGAGCCACAAACCCGGTGGCATGACGTCGTTACTCAAATACCCACCGGATTTATCCAGCAATGTGCGAGCAATTTCCATCAATGTAATGGTGGTGATGTATCCGGTTGCTAGGTGACGGTCATGTTCCACTGCATGCTGAGCTGCCACCTCTGTCACCACAAATGGCTCAGGTTCACTGCTAAAAATAATACCGGCAATAACGGCGGCAACAATGTAGATAGACAAGCAAGCCACTAGGGCGCGCATCATCCAACCGGCTTCTAAAAAGCGATCGAGTCGTTCACTGTTTTTCGACATGGTTTACTCCTGACCGTGATGATGGTGGTCGTGTTTCATTGGGGCGTTGTTCAAAAGTGACACCACGGGTAAATCATAAGTATAGCTGGCACCTTGAGCATCTTGTAATGACAAATCAATACTCGTGCCTGGCTTCAATGGTTGTTTTAGTCCCATTATCATGACGTGATGGGCTCCACTTTTAAACACAAATACTTGTTCTGGCTTGATGGTAATTTGGGGGACTTGGGACATAGACATAACGCCTTTGTCGTTTGTCGAATGTGTATGAAACTCACTCTTTTGCGCGGCCGTGGTTTGGGCACTTACCAGTGTAATGCTGTTTTTACCGGTATTTTTAAGTTGCATAAATGCAGCAGTATTAGGCTGACCAGGTGGCATCGCCCGAACGTGCCCATCTAATAGAATAAGATCGGCTTGTGCGCTTAACGCGGTGAACAGTAACGCAGTAGCAATAAAGCGCCCCATGATTTCTCCCTAATGAATATGTAAAAGGCGCCGCTACTATAGCAAACATTTTCTGTGGAGTGACTTGTCATATCACGCTAAATAGCACAAATATGATCTACAGCTCATCATCCGGTGCATGGGCGGGATCGGTCTTAGCCGCTGGAATTTCCAATAACGTTGGCCGCCCCACGGCATACCCCATCACGCCATCGACGCCGAGTTTCATTAAGGCATCAATTTCTTCTTGCTTCTCGACACCTTCGGCAAAACATAATGCGCTTTGCGCTTGGAAGACTTGAATCATGCCACTAACAAAAAACGCATTGTCTTTATGGGCGTGAATATCACGAATATAACGGCGTTCAATTTTGCCTTGATACACCGGAAACCGCGCCAAAAAGCCAAAACTTTTACCGGATGTCCCCACGTGATCAACACTTAAGCGTAAACCTTGCTCACTCATTTCATGCAGCCACGTTTGAGTTTTTACGGTTACGTGCGCCAGCGTATATTCACTGCATTCAATCACTAAGCTATTTAACTGATCTTGGCTCAGATGCTCTGTAAACCACTGCCGAAAACTCGGCTCATTTAAGCTTTTACCCGCTATATTTAATACCCATTTCCCATTAAATGCATGACTGTCTTTTTGTGATTCGAATAAACGCTGCCACATGCGAATAACCAGACGATCAAATTCTTGCGATAAATTGAGCTTGTCGACCATGGGCCAAAAATAACCGGCCATTAACGGCTCTTCTCCATCGTCTTCAACTAATCGACAGTGTATTTCTTGCTGAATGATGCTCTGGGTTTCATCAAATAACGGTTGGCTGTAAAGCTGAATACTTTCGTCTATTAGGGCATTTTTAAGGCGCTGTTGCCATTCAACCCAGTTGGTTAATGGGTGATATTCCGTCGCACCCACCAGCAAGCTTTGCTGTTGATTTTTACTGCGCTGCAATAATAAATCGAGCTGGTGCTTAAGGCTGGCCGGTGACTGCGGCTCGTGCAATGGCATGGCCACAAAAAATAACTGGGCCTTATATTGTTGCACCAGTGATAAGCGCTTCAAGCTGTCATGTATGGCTTCAATACGCACCGTGTATTGTTTATCTAAAGGGTCGGGGCTAAACAACCAAAAATCTCCGCCGCCAGTGCGCGCAATGCCCACGTGTTCATGGTTCAGCGATGACTCTGTTTTTAGCTGCATTGAGATTTGTACCAACAGCTCATCAACAATGGCTTTGCCATGCCCTTCATTCAATGCCTTTAAGTTATCCACATGCAGCAAGGCAATCCAGCCGGGGGCGAATTGTTCATGCTTCATCCAGTCATATAAGTACTGGTCCCAGCCTTTATTGTTGAGCACTTGGGTTAAGCCATCGTTAAAGGTTTCATGCTGTAATTTGCGCACGGTTTGCCCGTGGGCTAAAAAGCTGGCGTGCAGTCGGTCACTCAAGTGGTTCATGGCTTGCACTAGGCTATGCAGTTCGCGCGAGGTGGGTTTTTCATGAATATGCACAAATTGATTGTGGGAGAGTTTTTGCGCAAGGGATTCAATTTGTTTTAACGGTTTGAGTAGCCAAATCAGCAACACTCGCATGCCATAGACCACGATAAACGTCATTAATAAAAACCACGCGCACTCTGCTTTTACTAGCCGCCAAAGCTGCTCGTAACTTGGCCCTTGGTGCATGGCGACACTCAGCTGCCCAAGCTGATTCCAACCACTGATGACTTCTGTATTAGCAAAACTAGGCGTGAGGCGCATGGCTGATTTAAACCATGTGGGTACGTTAATTTTTTCAGAACCTCCACGCTCAATAACATCTTGAGAGTCGGTATAGGTAAAACGCACTAAGGAGAAGTGCCCTCGATCAAATATCACATCAATCATAGAGCGAAGAGACGCATTGTCTTGGGTTTGAGCACTTTGCGACAAAGTAAGCGCTAATGTAGTGGCTGTTTCATCCGCCCGCGCTTGCAGTTGTTGTTCAAAATGTGTTTTTAAGTTGATGATATTAAGCAATAAATTGCCCGATAGTATCACCACCATTAGCAGTCCAATATAAAGGGCGAGTTGTCGACGAATACTCATAGTGACGGCCTAATTGTTATTGTATTGGTTTCGTATTGGGCAAATCTAACCAAGGTTGCAAGCCTTGTTGTTGCATGCGTAACAGTACATCCATCCACATGCTTAAGCGACTAGCACTGCCCACTTTAATGCTGGTGCCTTGTTGGCGCTCAATCCACATGCCCATGCCATTGAAACTATAAACGGGGGCCAAGTCCCGACGCTTTGAGGCAGGCAAAATTTTAGGGTTAATATTGTCCAGTATTAAAGGATCACTTTTTGGCGTCGCATAATACGCTAGCACCATATGTGCCTGATTTAACTTTAGCGCCTTTACATAGGTGATGCGCAGCTTCTCTTGCTCCACTCCCGCCTGGATTAATGAAAAATACTTAGCAATCACATAGTCTTCACAGTCACCTGCTTGAGTCGTAAGGGATTCTAGCGGCGTTGCCCAATAATCTTGTTTTTTCCAGTGCTGCTCATCACTCACAAAGGCCATACGAGTATTGAAGTAGTGATTCACTTTAACCAATGTTTGCTGCTCTTTATCTGCTTTATACTCGTCACCTTGGCTTACGATAAATTGCGCCCACTGCAACAACGCCTGCTTACCCTTGTCGCCAAATAACGATTCTACTTGCTTAGCCATTGCGGCCCCGAGCAGTCGCTGATTCCCCTGTGCAACCGCCAGACACACCATGGCCAAAGCCAGCACCAGTGCAAATACGACTTGTCGATACATTCCCTGTGACGCCATAACACAGTACATCTCAAAACAATGGTAATAATCTTTAACTATAGGAGAAGGTTGGCCATTTGTTGGACTAATTCATACCAAGTTCTCAATCCAGCAACGTCTCACGTCATCTCTGCAAATACTTGCTAAAGTGAATGTATGAAGATTGATTCAGGTCCGCCATGAACCCCATCGAAAAAGAGTCTGCCTCAAATGCCTTAAAACGGCACTTTGCCAGCCGGGTGAGCAATCAAATCCGCGTGCTGCTCAATCTTTGGCGAGCCAGCTGTGAACTTGGGCTAAAAGTAGAGCACCTACCTAAGCTCATCACCGAGTGCGAAAAGCTCATGCGCCATAGCCTGCGCTTTAATATTCATCACCAGCATGATCACGCATTGCAGATTCTAGAGTTACTAAGAGATGCTCAAACCCAAGCCAATATAGATGAGCCGCTGCAACAAACCGTGCAAGCCGTTATAGATGAATTAAGCCAAAGCTCATTACGACACAGCGATGATAAAGACATTAAACATATCCCCACTGCTCGGCCCATTATTCTGGCGGTATCGGCTGACTATGCTGAAAAACTCACCGATCAACTCAGTCATTTCGATATGATCAGTATCGTGGCCAATGACAACAACCATTTCTATCGTCTACAAGAGGAATACAAACCCGGCGCATTCATCACCGACATCCACTTTGTCAGAGAACACAACGGGTTAGAGCTCATGAGCCACTTTGTGAAATTAAAGCAGCCTGACGCCCCAATGATCTTTATTACCCAAGAAGAAACCGCCAGCATAGAGCAACGTCTCGAAGCACAGCGCGCAGGTGGCTTGCGCTTTTTTGTCAAACCCGACACCAGCCAATTAATTCGCGCCTTAGAGAAATACGCCTCCCCCATACCCGAACCCGTATACAAAGTACTGATTGTCGAAGACTCTAAAAGCCAAGCTTTTTTCTGCGACAAAGTCCTGACCAAAGCCGGTATGGAAACCCATGTGATTACCGACCCATTACTTATTTTGAGCGCGCTTGAGGAGTTTCAGCCTGAGATCATCGTCATGGACATGTATATGCCCAGTTGCAGCGGCACCGAGGTCGCTGGGGTGATTCGCCAACAGTCGCAATATATCGGCGTGCCCATATTATTTTTATCAGGTGAAGGGAATGTCGATATTCAATTAAAAGCCATGAGCCAAGGGGGCGATGATTTTCTGACAAAACCGATTAACCCCGATCATTTAGCCATTACCGTGCAAAACCGAGTGAGCCGAGCAAGGGTGCTGAATAACCTCATCGTCAAAGACAGCCTAACTGGGCTTTTTAATCACACCTATATTTTAGATAAGCTCAAACAAGCCTGTCGACAAGCCAAAGACAAGCAACAGCCGTTATGTTTTGCCATGATCGATATAGATTTTTTTAAGCAGGTAAACGACAACTACGGCCACCCGATTGGTGATAAGGTCATTCTTGCGTTATCGCAATTTTTAAAGCAGCGCTTACGCGTGTCAGACAGCATTGGTCGCTATGGCGGTGAAGAGTTTGCGGTGATTTTACCCGACACCGATGCCACACAAGCGGTGACCATCATGGATAATATTCGTGAGGTTTTCAGCCAGCTGAATCACAACGCCGACAATAAAGAATTCCAAGTGAGTTTTTCATGCGGCGTCTGTCGCTTCAACGGACACAATACCGACAACATTATTGAGCACGCAGACCAAGCCCTGTACATGGCAAAAAAACAAGGTCGCAACAACGTACAAATCTACGTCGAATAATCGGTTATCCGCCTTATCTCAATAAAAGCTGTGAACCCTTTAAGGCTTTTACCCTTAGGCGCTAGACAGCACCCATACCATTAGGCAAACTAAAGTGAATTTCTTTCTACTTATTTATGAGTTCACATTATGGCGTCGATACTGGTTCTGCATGGCCCTAACTTAAATTTACTTGGCACTCGTGAACCAGAAATTTATGGCTCTGACACACTAGACGACGTGAACGAAGGTTTGATTCAACTAGCAAAAGAAAACGGTCATCACCTTTTAACTCTACAAAGCAATGCCGAATACGAAATCATTGAACGCATTCATGAAGCCCGCACTGAAGGCATCGATTTTATTATTATCAATCCAGCCGCCTTCACCCACACCAGTGTGGCCATTCGCGACGCCATCATGGGGGTGAACATTCCCTTCATCGAAGTTCACATTTCAAACGTGCATGCCCGTGAAGAATTTCGTCACCACAGCTTTTTCAGCGACGTCGCCGTTGGCGTGATTTGTGGCTTAGGTATTCAGGGTTATCAACTTGCCTTACAAAGCGCCATGAACTTACTTAACAAACAAAAATAAACAGGCTCCCCATGGATATTAAACAACTCGAAAAAATTATCGCCCTCATGGAAGCCTCTTCTTTATCTGAACTAGACATCACAGATAAAGACAGCCGCATTCTGCTCAAGCGAGAGTTAACACAAACCGTTGCTGCACCCGTACACGTTTCACAGCCAGTGACCGCGCCAGAACCAAAAGCAAAAACAGAAAGCACACCCAAACACTCTGGCCATTTAGTAAAATCGCCAATGGTGGGCACGCTTTATCGTAGCCCAAGCCCAAGTTCACCGGCCTTTGTTGAAGTAGGCCAAGCGGTTAAAAAAGGCGATGTGATTTGCATCATTGAAGCCATGAAAATGATGAACCAAATCGAAGCCGATAAATCCGGTGTGATTGAAGCGATTTTAAGTGAAGACGGCCAGCCGGTTGAATTCGACCAAGCCTTATTCACCATCGTTTAGCCTCGGGCTTGTGCAAGGAATATCATGGCCAGCTTATTGAAAAAAATCGTTATCGCGAACCGCGGTGAAATCGCCCTTCGTATTTTGCGCGCCTGTAAAGAAATGGGCATTCGTACGGTAGCGGTGCACTCCAGCGTTGACCGCGACCTCATGCACGTGCGTTTAGCCGATGAAAGCGTCTGCATTGGCCCAAACAATTCAAAAGACAGCTACTTAAATGCCGCCGCTATTTTAAGTGCAGCAGAAGTCACCGACGCCACCGCCATTCATCCGGGTTACGGTTTTTTAGCCGAAAGCGCTGACTTTGCAGAACAAGTTGAAAAGTCCGGTTTTAAATTTATTGGCCCAAGCGCTGCGGTTATCCGCATTATGGGCGACAAAGTGGCCGCACGAGACGCCATGAAAAAAGCCGGTATCCCTACGGTACCCGGCACCGGTGCCATCACCTCCAAAACCAACATTAAAAAACTGGCCGATGAAATTGGCTACCCCGTGATTATCAAAGCCGCCGCCGGTGGGGGTGGTCGTGGTATGAAAGTCGTCCACAGCGAAGCGGCCCTTTCAAACGCGATTTACCTGACCCAAAGTGAAGCCAAAGCCGCCTTTGGCAGCGATAAAGTCTATTTAGAAAAATTCTTAGAAACCCCTCGTCACATTGAGATTCAAGTATTGGCCGATGGCAATGGCCACGCTATTCACCTTGGTGATCGCGATTGTTCGATTCAACGTCGCAACCAAAAAATCATTGAAGAAGCCCCGGCACCGAATATCCCAGAAAAAATCCGTAATAAAGTCGCTAAGCGCTGTGTGCAAGCCTGTATTGATATTGGCTACGAAGGTGCAGGCACGTTTGAGTTTTTATACCAAGACGGCGAGTTTTTCTTTATTGAAATGAATACCCGTGTGCAAGTCGAGCACCCCGTTAGTGAGCTTGTCACTGGTGTCGACATTATTAAAGAGCAGCTATTAATTGCATCTGGCATGGGCTTATCTTTCAAGCAAAGTGATATTGAAATTAAAGGGCACGCCATTGAGTGCCGCATTAACGCTGAAGACCCAAAAACGTTCACCCCAAGCCCAGGCACCGTCAACCTATTCCACGCCCCCGGCGGCCTAGGGATTAGAGTAGATTCTCACCTTTATAATGGCTATAGTGTGCCGCCCTATTACGACTCACTGGTGGCGAAAGTCATTAGTTACGGGCCTGATAGAGAAAGTGCGCGCTTGCGTATGCGCAATGCACTGGATGAAATCGTCATCAATGGAATACGCAGCAACATTCCATTACAGCAAGAACTCATCCGTAGCTCCCAGTTTCAGCAAGGCAGTGTCGACATTCACTTCCTGACCAATAAACTGGCCAACACAACGACATAAAAGATAGAACCATGCCCTGGATACAAGCCATCGTAGACATTACTGCCGATCAAAGTGCAGAGATCGAAGACCTGTTAATGGCCATCGGCGCTCAAGCCGTGACCATGCGCGATGGCGCTAATCAGCCCATTTATGAACCACCTTTGGGCACCACGCCACTTTGGGACAACGTGAATTTATGGGCGTTGTTTGATGCCGAGCAACCTGTCGATGTACAAATGCAGCAACTTGCTGCTATCTATCAAGCCGAATACGACAAACCATTCCCGAGCTACAAGTTAGAGTTGGTTGAAGACAAAGACTGGATTCGCGAATGGATGGACACCTTTAAACCCATGCCATTTGGTAAACGTTTATGGATCTGCCCAAGCTGGCTAGAACCCACAGACCCAAATGCCGTCAATTTAAGATTAGACCCAGGCCTAGCCTTTGGCACCGGCACCCACCCAACCACCGCACTTTGCCTTAAATGGTTAGATGGCCAAGATGTTAGCGGTAAAACCGTGGTGGACTTCGGATGTGGTTCTGGCATCTTAGGGGTGGCCGCCATGATCTTAGGGGCCAAACACTTAGTGGGCATCGACATCGACCCACAAGCCATTTTAGCCAGTAACGAAAACACAGAACGCAACCATGTCAGCATGGACACTGTTGCATTTTATTTGCCAGAAGACGCCCCTAATTACAAAGCCGACATGGTACTGGCGAATATTTTAGCCGGACCATTAGTCGAACTAAAAAAGTCGATTCTGTCTTACTTGTTACCCGGTGGGCTGTTAGTACTTTCTGGTATTTTAGCCAGCCAAGCACAAGAAGTCGCCGATGCTTACGCTGAAAATTGCACCATTAATTTAATAAAAGAAGAAGATGGCTGGGTGCGTATTGACGCCACTAAGTTTGCATAATTAGTTAACTTAAGCCGCGATGAATTCATTGGAAATTTAGTTTATAACCATGAACCAAACACAAATCACAAAGTGCCCTAAATGCGATACCACGTTTCGTGTTAGCCCTGCCCAGCTGCAAGTTGCGAAAGGGGCTGTGCGCTGTGGTGCGTGTTTGCATGTGTTTCGTGCGACGGATCATATCCAAGCCAATAAAAAACCAGAATCGGTTATTCAAGATGACCGCACCGAAGATATGTTCGGTGAAAAGGCAGAACCATCGAAGCCTGCCACCAAGCCGCAACCCGCCATTCAAGAAGCACCAACTACTGATGATGAGTTTGATTTTTTAATTGATGACAACAACGGCTTAATTGATGACGATTACGACATTGATGACAACACTTATAACGACAAAAACCTAATCAATGAAACCGGCTTTGATGATGACAGCGGATTAATTGACGACAACAACGGCATTGATGACGATGACGACGCGCTAATTGACGACAACTATGGCCGTAAAACGCCCATCATTAATGACCTAAACGAAGACTTTTTATCGCTCAACACCCAAGATCATGCTGATCCATTTTTTACCGAAAGCGACAAAAATGACAAAGTAGAGTCCACCAATTTAAGCAATGACGAGTCATGGGCTGAATCACTCCTGAATGACTCAGACGATGCCGATGTCAAAGAAGAACAAAAAAAGCACTTAAAACCGGTATCGAACGCCCCTGCATTTTCTTACATAGAAGCCGACCCGCTAGACTTAAGCTTACCCAATAAAGCCAACCGTCGTCAGTTTTGGCTAATCGCTAGCGCATGCAGTCTACTGATCCTTACTTTTTGCGCTCAACTTGCTTATTTTAATTTTGATCAGTGGGCGCGTATGGATCAATACCGTGGGTATTACGCCCTTGCCTGCGAACAACTTAATTGCCGTTTACCTTCCAGTTATGATGTGAGCCAAATTCGAACCACCGCCAGCCCGCAAGTCAGCTCGCACCCTAAATTTAACAATGCCTTAACCGTTGACGTGTTATTTATGAACAACGCAGCTTACGAGCAAGCGTTTCCTAAATTAGAGCTCACATTTACCGATAAAAACGACAAAGTCATTGCCCACCGTTTATTTTTACCCCGTGAATATTTAGCGGGTGAAGCATCAGGCTTATCCGTCATGCCCATCGACACGCCAATTCATATCGCACTAGAAATCAAAGACCCAGGGCCTAAGGCCAACAACTACCAAGTGCGCTTTGTTGCCCCTTAAAAATTGAGCCATATTAAACCGAATAAAAAATGGCCCTTAATAGGGCCATTTTGTATTCGTTAGTAGATCACTTTAATTAAGGATTAGACGGCTTTGGGCTGACCACTAGGGCGGCCCAGAATAATCGAACCTATCATCACAACCCCTAAAAACCAGCAATAAACCACAGCACTCACTAACGCCAATGGCGATAAACCAGAAAGCGATGCGGCTAATAACATTTGTGCGCCATAAGGCAAAAGACCTTGAACCACACATGCGCTAATATCCATAATGCTGGCGCTACGCTTTGGGTCAACGCCATAACGACCGGCAATATCTTTCGCTAAACTGCCCGCAATTAAAATGGCAACGGTATTATTCGCAGTACAGGTATTCACCATCGCCACACCTGCCGCAATACTCAGCTCACCCATTCGACGATGGGCTTTAGGGTCTGCTTGTTCACGGGTTAAACGCTCTAACTGAGCCGCAATCCAATCTAAGCCGCCGCCTGCTTTCATCATGGCACCTAGCCCACCAATAAATAGCGAAAGAATCAGAATTTCCTGCATATTGGTGTAGCCCTTATAAATATCACCCGACCACACGGCCAAGCTATAGCTAGGCACTTGCCATAAACCAATCAAACCCGCCACCACAATGCCCGTGAGTAAAACCACCAACACATTCATGCCCGACACCGCTAACCCTAAAACCAACAAATACGGCAACATCTTAATAGCCGACGTATTCGGGTCCACACTTACCTGCGCAGCGTCCCCTTGAATGTACAACCAAATGATTGTGAGCAACGCAGCTGGAATCGCAATTTTAACGTTCAAACGAAATTTATCTCGCATGTTACAACCTTGAGTACGTGTTGCCGCTATGGTCGTATCTGAAATAATCGACAAGTTATCCCCAAACATCGCACCGCCCATGACAGTTCCCACGGTCAGCGCCATGGACAAATCCGATGCTTCAGCGATACCGACGGCAATCGGAGCAACAGCTGCAATGGAACCCATAGATGTGCCCATAGCCGTAGCCATAAACGCCGTCATAATGAACAACCCAGGTAAAACAAACGACGAAGGAATGATATCTAGGCTGAGATTTACAACCGCATCAACACCACCAATGGCCTTAGCCACACTAGCAAAACCACCTGCCAGTAAAAAAATCAGCAGCATGGTAACAATGGTCGGATTAGCACAACCTTGAATAAAGCTATCCACTCGTTGGTTTATGCTGCCTTTGGCTAATAACAATGCAAGGATAATGGCGGGCAAGATGGCAACCGGCGCGGATATTTTATAAAACGCAAACTCAACGCCAGCCGCTTGATAATACAAACCACTGCCAATAAACAGCGCCATAAACAAAAACATGGGCAGTAACGCCCAAGGGGATTTAATCGTCATATTAATTACTCGTGAAATAGACGCAGACAAACCATTTATGTGATTTTGTCTTTTGCCAAGTTTGGCCGTCTTGAATAGATTAGTTCGCCCTTGTGAGGCGCTAATTCGTTTCGTCCATGAAGCGCAAAAAAATAAAGGCGGGAATTGTACCCCTTGCCTACACTGGTTGCGAGACTGAAGCCAGTGAAAATTCACCACTGAACGCGTAAAATTTTCCAAAATTCACATGTTAGCTATTGACAAATATGTCTCAATTTCTGTGGAAAATTTAATCAACTAATTGCTTAAAACATGCCCTGTCAAGCCTTTAACCGCTGTCAGTTTACGAGTATGATAGCCGCCCTTAAACGAGCAAAAAACAACCAACTATCACCTATGTTCCAAATTGGCCCTTACCAAATTGAATCGCCCGTGGTTCTTGCCCCCATGGCAGGCGTCACTGATCGACCCTTTCGGCAGCTATGTCGGAAACTGGGAGCTGGCTTGGTTGTAAGTGAAATGGTGACAAGCGATGTGAATTTATGGAATAGCCGTAAATCAAAAACTCGCTTAGACCACACAGGAGAAGTTGAGCCTATATCGGTGCAAATTGCCGGTGGCGACCCTGACATGATGGCCAATGCGGCCAAAATGGCCGTGTTACATGGGGCTCAAATCGTCGACATTAATATGGGATGTCCTGCTAAAAAAGTGTGCAACAAAGCCGCTGGCAGTGCATTAATGAAAGACGAAACTCTCGTGAAGGATATTCTACAAGCCGTGGTTGAAGCAGTAGATGTCCCAGTAACGTTAAAAATGCGAACCGGCTGGGCACCTGAGCACAAAAATGCCCCCGATCTTGCATTAATAGCCGAGCAGTCAGGTATTCGTGCACTGGCCATTCATGGTCGAACACGCAGCTGCGGCTACAAAGGACAAGTGGAATACGACACCATTAAACGCATTAAACAAATGGTCTCGATTCCAGTTTTAGCTAACGGAGACATAACCACTCCTGAACACGCTAAAGCAGTGCTCGATTTTACGGGAGCCGATGGCGTTATGTTGGGCCGCGCGGCTCAAGGACGTCCTTGGATATTTCGAGAAATCGATCACTTTTTGAAAACCGGCCAGCATTTAGCGGCACCAGGCATACTAGAAATCAAAACCATCCTGCTGAATCACATGCAGGGGTTATATGAGTTTTACGGCACATACCTCGGTGTGCGAATCGCACGTAAACACGTGGGTTGGTACCTTCAGGCACAAGGTGATAGTCGCGACGTTCGTCGTCGCTTTAATCAACTTGAAAGTCTGGAAGAACAAATAGAATTAATAAACACATTTTTCGATCAACTTTTGGGGAAGGAAATAGCGGCATGAGTACCCATGAAGCACCTGTGGTAAATAACCCTATGGAAACCAGCAACAACACTCAACTACCAGCTGAAAACACACAAACTTTGCGTGACAGTGTCGAAAAAGCGTTAGAAAGCTACTTCGCACAATTAGACGGTCAGCCAGTTAGCGATGTTTACGAAATGGTTTTGTCAGAAGTAGAAGCACCATTACTAGAAGTTGTGATGCGCTATACCAAAGACAACCAAACTAAAGCCGCTGTTTTGCTTGGTTTAAATCGCGGAACACTGCGTAAAAAATTAAAGCAATTCGGTATGCTATAACCGAAACTGATTAAAAACGGACGCTGCCTTGTGCAGCGTTTATTTTTTGTGAAATTCAAAAACTGACCAGCTGATCAACTATGACCATTACTCCTGTTCGTCGCGCCCTTATTAGTGTTTCTGATAAAACTGGCATCGTAGAATTCGCTCAAGCACTGGCTGATAAAAATGTAGAAATTTTATCAACTGGCGGCACCTATAAATTACTTTGTGAAAAAGGCATCAACGCTGTGGAAGTTTCTGACTACACAGGTTTTGCTGAAATGATGGACGGGCGTGTAAAAACGCTGCACCCAAAAATTCACGGCGGTGTACTAGGTCGTCGTGGTCAAGATGATGCCATCATGGCTGAACACGGTATCAACCCAATTGACTTAGTGGTTGTGAATTTATACCCGTTTGAAGCAACTACCGCCAACCCTGATTGCACACTTGAAGATGCCATTGAAAACATCGACATCGGCGGCCCAACCATGGTTCGCTCTGCAGCAAAAAATAACGCGTATGTGGGCATCGTCGTTAACACGTCTGATTACCAAGCCGTATTAAACGAACTAGACAGCCAAAATGGTTTAAGCCCTAAGCTGCGTTTTGATCTTGCACTTAAAGCGTTTGAACATACTGCCGCTTACGATGGCATGATTGCTAACTACCTAGGTCGCATCGATCAAAGCGCCGACGTATTAAGTACCAAAGATAAAGGTCTGTTCCCTCGTACCTTTAATTCACAATTTATTAAAGCGCAAGACATGCGTTACGGTGAAAACCCGCATCAAAATGCCGCGTTCTACACCGAAGCGAATCCACAAGAAGCCTCTATTGCCACCGCCACTCAAGTGCAAGGTAAAGAACTTTCATTCAACAACGTAGCCGATACCGACGCGGCACTTGAATGTGTGAAATCATTTGTTAAACCGGCTTGTGTCATCGTTAAGCACGCGAACCCTTGTGGTGTAGCAGTAAGCGAAAACGGCATTCAAGAAGCGTACGATCTTGCGTTTGCAACGGATACTGAATCTGCATTCGGCGGTATCATCGCGTTTAACCGCGAGCTAGATGGCGACACAGCGGCATCAATTGCTGAACGTCAATTCGTTGAAGTAATCATTGCACCATCTGTTAGCGCCGATGCTAAATTAGTATTAGCCGCTAAGAAAAACGTCCGTGTACTTGAAACAGGCGAATGGCCTGCTGAACGCACTAACGCATTTGACTACAAGCGCGTTAATGGCGGCTTATTAGTGCAAGAACGTGACAACGGCATGATCAAAGCTGAAGACCTAACGGTTGTCACTAAGCGTCAGCCAACTGAAAAAGAAATGCACGATTTAATCTTCGCATGGAAAGTGGCTAAGTTTGTTAAATCAAACGCCATTGTTTACGCAAAAAATCGTCAAACCGTAGGTGTTGGCGCTGGCCAAATGAGCCGTGTTAACTCTGCGCGTATTGCTGCTATTAAAGCCGAACACGCTGGCCTTGAAGTAAAAGGTTCGGTTATGGCAAGCGATGCATTTTTCCCATTCCGTGACGGCATAGATAACGCGGCCAAGTCTGGCATTGCTGCGGTCATTCAGCCTGGTGGTTCGATTCGTGATGAAGAAGTGATTGCCGCTGCTGATGAAGCAGGCATGGCAATGGTCTTCACCGGTATGCGCCACTTCCGTCATTAATCATTCATTGGGGAGGCTCGCTCCTCCCTTTTGTTTTGATGTGAAAACGAATTTTAAAAGCCGTAAATAATATTTACGGCTTTACTGGTTTTTAAAACATAAATTTTCAGCCTTTAAGATAAAGGACAAAGCTAAGGATTTAACTCAGTTAACCCTTAGATAAGGTCCGATAAGGAACCCAAAATGAATGTATTGGTCATTGGCTCAGGCGGTCGCGAACACGCACTAGCTTGGAAAGCCGCACAGAATCCAAACGTTGAAACTGTTTTTGTCGCACCCGGTAATGCTGGTAGCGCCATCGAAAACAAAGTTCAGAACATCGACATCGATGTTTTAGATTTCGCAAAACTCGCCGCGTTTGCAAAAGACAACAATTGCGAATTGACCATTGTTGGTCCTGAAGCGCCGTTGGTTGAAGGCGTTGTAAACTTCTTTGAAGAAAAAGGCCTAAAAGCCTTTGGTCCATCAAAAGGCGCGGCGCAACTTGAAGGCTCTAAAGCCTTCACTAAAGACTTTTTAGCCCGTCACGATATTCCAACTGCGTTTTACCAAAACTTTACCGAAGTAGATCCCGCACTGGCTTACATCGATAAAATCGGCGCACCTATTGTAGTAAAAGCGGATGGTCTTGCCGCTGGTAAAGGCGTAATCGTTGCCGAAACCGTTGAACAAGCAAAAGATGCCGTGAAAGACATGCTGTCTGGCAATGCGTTTGGTGAAGCTGGTTGTCGTGTCGTGATCGAAGAGTTCTTAGCAGGCGAAGAAGCCAGCTTTATTGTGATGGTAGACGGTAAAAACATTTTACCAATGGCCACTAGCCAAGATCACAAACGCGTAGGCGATGGTGACACTGGCCCTAATACTGGCGGTATGGGTGCTTACTCACCGGCCCCGGTTGTGACACAAGCCATTCACGATCGCATCATGAAAGAAGTGATTGTACCCACCGTTGAAGGCATGGCCAAAGAAGGCAATGACTACACGGGTTTCTTGTATGCAGGCCTTATGATTGACGAAGCGGGCACGCCAAAAGTCATCGAATACAACTGCCGTTTTGGTGACCCAGAAACGCAACCCATCATGTTGCGCATGCAATCTGATCTGGTTGATCTTTGCTTAGCTGCGCTGGAAGACAATGGCCTTGCTGGCAAAACGGCACAGTGGGACCCTCGTGCTGCCATTGGTGTTGTATTAGCCGCAGGCGGTTACCCTGAAGCCTACAACAAAGGCGATGTCATCTCGGGTTTACCGCAAAGCGAAACCGCTGGTGAAAAAGTATTCCATGCAGGTACTAAGCTCAATGATAAAGGCGAAGTCACCACGAATGGTGGTCGCGTACTATGCGCAACCGCACTTGGTAACACCGTTACCGAAGCGCAACAGCGTGCTTACGCCCTAACCAAAACGATTAGCTGGAAGGGTAGCTTCTACCGTAACGACATTGCTTACCGCGCCATTGCACGCGAACACGCTAAGTAATCGTAAAAACCTCAGGTTCGCCTGAGGTTCTCTCCCCCCCTTTTTAATTCACTCTGCCTTTAGCTTTTCTGACGCTTTTCTCTATAATGGGCGCTCACCTTCTTATCATTACCAAGCAACTATTTGCAGCCATGACGTTATACATTGCACGAACTCTTGTTATCACATTGTGTTTTTTAAGCACCCTAAGTCATGGGCGTGAGTTCAATAGCATTATTTTAGCGGACGGCCCGTTTGAAGTAACACTGACAAACAATATGCAATGGCTCAAAGCCGACCACGCCACCCTAAGTTTAGCGCAGTTATTACTCAAGCAAGATTCCCACTTTAAACCATTAACCGATAAAGCCGTGATCGAGGCACACCACACTTATTGGTTGCGCTTTCATCTTATTAACCCCCTTAACGAAACGATTCCTCTTGCTCTCAGTTTAAGCAGCAGTTCGATTAATATTAATGGCGCCTATGTGCAGAAAAATGATCAATGGCATCGCATCAGTAGCGTCAAGAATGAACAACAACTCAGCAGTAATACGGCCATCATTTTAAATATCCCTGAAAACTCAGAACAGTTGATGTACTTTAGAATCAAGCCCATTCAAACCAGTCGCCTAGAGCCTAAGTTACAAGATTTAAGTGAATACGCCACTGGCTTTTCTGTACTGCAGCAAATCTTAGGTGCCATTGTTGCACTGATGATATTTATTAGTTTCATACACATTATCGCCATCCGCTTTCATAATCATATTCGTCATTACATCACCATTTTTTTAGCCGTCATCGGATTTTGCTATGGGTTATCTCATACGCAATTATATGAATGGCCCCAGTGGTTTTTTGATTATGCGCGATTAAGTCCATGGTTTATGGCATGCGGCCTGTTCTTATCAAGTTTTACCACCGAGCAATACCGCACATTACTCAAAAGTAACCGCACTGCGGTGACATTACTCACGTTACTACTGAC
>JBLHLT010000011.1:0-128094 GCA_047621325.1 Oceanicoccus sp. | reverse complement strand
AAACAACAATATTAAAGCCTTGGGAAGGCAATCAAGGGGTTATAGAAATCTTGAGCGGTATAAGGCTTCAATATTTTTCCGTTTTGGTGGGTTGGATATGGCGTTCCACTAAATAAGGGGAAGAGCCAAAAAAATCCGCCAGCTAGAAAGTATCGTGGGCCAACCGCTGTTATTGCGTTCGACAAGGCAGCTTACAGTGACGGAGACTGGACGTGATTTGTTAAACAGCACCGAACACTTGGCCGATGTACTCAATAATATGGGACATGTCATTGAGTCCACGCATACGTCATTGAAAGGCTTGGTTAAAATCAGTGCAAGTGTGTTGCTCGGCCAGCGATATATTGTACCTTTGTTGCAACAGCTTCGTGCTGTGTTTCCTGATGTTCATCTCGATTTGAGCTTTGATGACGATAATATTGATTTATTAGCCAACCGAGTGGATATCGCAATTCGCATCGGGCATCTGCCGGACTCTTCTTTAATTGCTCGTAAACTGGGTGAAAAAAAATGGGGATGGTTTGCCAGTCCCGATTATGTAAAAGCGAACGGTGAGCCGGCATCCCCACAAAACCTGAGAGAGCATGACTGTCTCGTTTTTTCAAATGCAGGTATCACGATGAATCATTGGCCATTTCAAAATGATCAAGGCGAAACACAGAGTGTTGAAGTAAAGCCTGTGATTCAAACAGATAATAGCCGTGCGCTGGTGGATATGGCTTGTGCTGGTATGGGGATTATGATGATAGAGCCGTTGTTTATTCAGCAGAAATTAGCCTTGGGTCAGTTGCAGCCGGTTTTAACTCAGTGGCAGCATCCCGATTCAAACCCAATTAACCTTTTGTGTTTGGGGCAGCGTAGTCGATCGGCTCAAGCCGTTTGGCAATTTTTACTTGAACATTTGAATTTTGAGCGTGAGGCTTAAATGAATGTAAGAGCGAGCAAATTAAAGCGAATTTATTTTTCGAATGTTGCTTGTTATGCGGGATGTATAAATACATAAAAAATCCCCTCTGCTATGTGTGGCAGAGAGGGTTGCGAAGAAAAAAGTTAAGCTAATTACCTTGTGATGTTACAAGGCTAGTGATCAATCTCTTCATTATTGACGTGGTTTTTACGCAATAAGTAGTAAAAAACAGGCGTCAGTATAAGGCCAAAAATCGTCACGCCAATCATACCGGAGAATACGGCCACGCCCATTGCTTGTCGCATTTCTGCGCCCGCACCGGATGAGAACACCATGGGCACCACACCCATGATAAACGCAAAAGAGGTCATTAGAATTGGGCGTAATCGTAAGCGTCCGGCTTCTTTTATGGCCTCAAGTGCGGTGGCGCCTTTATCTTGAAGTTCTTTTGCAAACTCCACGATCAGTATGGCGTTTTTGGTTGCCAGGCCCACTAAAACAATGAATCCGATTTGAGTAAATATATTGTTATCGCCGCCGGATAATATGACGCCAGTTAATGCTGACAGCAATGTCATTGGCACAATCAAAATGATGGCCAAAGGCAGTCTCATGCTTTCATATTGCGCGGCCAATACCATAAACACCAATAAGACGACTAATGGAAAGATAATTAGAGCGGCATTGCCGGCTAATATTTGCTGGTAAGTCAGCTCTGTCCATTCGTAGGTCATGCCATTTGGTAGCGTTTCAGCCAGAATCTGTTTCATGGCGGCGCGTGCTTCACCAGTACTGACGCCAGGAGCAGGGGATGCGTTTACTTCAGCAGTGGTAAAGCCGTTGTAATGCATAACACGGTCTGGGCCTGCGCCGTGGCGTACATCCATAAACGAGCCAAGTGGGATCATGTCACCTTTGTCATTGCGTACTTTTAGCTGCGCAATTTGCTCTGGGTCCTGTCTGAATTGTTCATCGGCTTGTACGTTTACTTGGTAAGTACGGCCAAATTGATTGAAGTCATTCACATACGCTGAGCCTAGATACGCTTGCATGGTTTCGAATGCGGTATCGATTCGTACGCCTTGGCTTTTTGCTTTTGTACGGTCCATGTCGACGTCAATTTGTGGCACGTTCACTTGGAAGCTCGTAAAGATGCCGGTCAAACTTGGGTGTCCCCAAGATTTTTGAATCACTTGCTGCGTGACGGCATAAAGTGCCTCATAGCCCATATTATCTTTGTCTTGAATTTGCAGGCGGAAACCACCAATGGTGCCCAAGCCAGAAACCGGTGGCGGTGGGAAGATGGCAATAAACGCATCTTGAATGCTGCTGAACTGTCCATTTAATTGGCCAGCTATTGCGCCAGCGGTTAAGTCTGGCGTGGTTCTTTCGCTAAACGGTTTTAACGTGACAAATACAATGCCGCTATTCGGGCTATTGGTAAAACCATTGATGCTTAAGCCCGGAAAGGCAACGGCTGATTCTACGGCAGGGTGGTCCAGTGCAATGGTTGACATGTCACGGATGACTTTTTCGGTACGATCCAATGATGCGGCATCAGGCAGTTGCGCAAACGAAATCAAATACATTTTATCTTGGCCCGGTACATAGCCCGTTGGTGTTGTACTGAATTGGTTATACGTAATCGCCATTAAACCCGCATAAAACACAAGCACGACACCGCTTAAGCGAACTAACTTACCGATGCCTTGCGTATAGCCTTTAGCCGCACGATTAAATAATCGATTAAACGGCGCAAAGACCCACTTGCCAAAAATGCGATCCATAAAACGCGTTAAGCGATCTTTAGGGGCGTCTTCGCTCTTTAGTAATAATGCGGATAATGCAGGGCTCAGCGTTAACGAATTAATCGCTGAAATAAAGGTTGAGATAGTGATCGTCAATGCAAACTGTTTATAAAACTGGCCGGTTAAACCAGACATAAAGGCAGTGGGAATAAACACGGCTGCAAGAACAAGTGTGGTGGCAATAATGGGGCCTGTCACTTCTTTCATTGCTTGGCGCGTCGCGGCAACGGGCTTTAAACCTTCTGCAATGTTTCGTTCGACGTTTTCTACCACCACAATAGCGTCATCCACGACGATACCAATGGCCAATACTAAACCAAATAATGAAAGGGCATTGAGTGAAAAGCCTAACAAGTGCATCACAGCAAAGGTGCCGACCAATGAAATGGGAACCGCAACTAACGGAATAATAGACGCGCGCCAGTTTTGTAAAAATAAAACCACCACAAGGACTACTAATAATAGTGCTTCAAATAATGTATTAACCACGGCTTGAATCGAGCCTCGAACAAACACGGTGGGGTCGTATACAATTGAATAGTCGACGCCTTCAGGGAAGGTTTTTTTCAACTCAGCCATAGTGGCTCGCACGTCATCAGAAATCTGAATAGCGTTAGAGCCGGGCGCTTGGAAAATAGGCAATGCAACGGCTTGTTTGTTGTTCAGCAATGAACGCAAAGAATAGGAATCGGCACCCAGCTCAATACGCGCCACATCGCGCAAGCGTGAAATCTCGCCGTTGTCGCCCACCTTAATAATGACGTCACCAAATTCTTCTGTGTTGGTTAAGCGGCCTTTCACATTAATTAATAGTTGATAGTCGTTACTGCCAGTAGGCTGCGCGCCAAGAACACCCGCCGCCACTTGTTTATTTTGCTCGCGCAATGCTGCAACAATGTCACCTGGGTTTAAATTTAATGCGGCGACTTTTTCTGGGTCTAACCAAACACGCATGCTGAATTGACCTGCGCCAAATAATCCAGCTTCACCCACGCCTTCAATACGAGCAAGCTCATCTTTGACATTCAAGTTGGCATAGTTAGAAAGGTACAGCATGTCGTACCGATCATCAGGTGAGGTTAAATGCACCACCATGGTTAAATTAGGCGATGATTTTTTTGTAATAACCCCTAGGCGTTGAACTTCTTGAGGCAGGCGTGGCAGCGCTCTAGCCACGCGGTTTTGTACCAATACTTGTGCGTCATCTGGGTCAGTACCAATGGCAAACGTTACGGTTAATGACATGGCGCCATCGGAGGTGGCTTGTGAAGACATGTAAATCATATCTTCGACGCCGTTGATGGCTTGCTCTAATGGCGATGCAACGGTATCCGCAATAACCTTTGGGTTAGCACCGGGGTAAGCCGCTGTTACTACAACGGTGGGCGGCACCACTTCTGGGTATTCTGTAATGGGTAATTTCCAAACGGCTAGGGCGCCTGCAATGAAAATCAGTAAAGAAATAACCGCGGCAAAGATCGGCCGTTGTATGAAAAAATAAGAGAAATTCATGGTTAGCCACCTACCACGTCATTGGCTGATTCATTCGTAAGCCGTGTTAAGCGCGCCGTCGTATCATCAACCCGTGATTGTTGTGCTTGCAATAAGTCTAATGTTGCTTGGTCAGTCATGGGAACGACAGTCGGTGTGGTTGGTGAACCAGGGCGAACACGTTGTAAACCGTTTACAACAATGCTTTCGTTTGGCGATAACCCCGATTTTATGATACGTAAACCGTTTAGTTTTTCGCCCATTTCAATCGCGCGATATTGCACGTTATTGTCTTTGTCGAGCACCAATACAAATTTGTTTTTAAGGTCGGTATTAATCGCTTTGTCATTGATCAAAATGCCTTCATAAGGTGCGCTACCAATAAGTTTAATGCGTGCAAATAACCCAGGGATAAAATCGCCTTTGCTGTCATCAAAAACCGCACGGCCACGAATGGTACCGGTCGTTGGGTTAACTTGGTTATCAATAAAATCGATGTAGCCTTCGTGCGGGTAGTCCGCCTCATTGGCAAGAGACATGTAAACGGGGTTTTTTCCATCGCGAGAGCTTGGGCGTGTGCCGTCTTTTGCGAGTTGCATGTACTTAAGAAACGTTTTTTCATCGGCATCAAAATAGGCGTAAACCTTATCGACAGACACGATAGTGGTTAGCAGTGTATTACCCGCGGCGACTAAATTGCCTTTGGTGATCATGGCGCGTGAAACACGGCCAGAAATAGGCGCGGTAATTTTGGTGTAACCTAAGTTGAGTTTTGCCACTTCAAGAGCCGCCGTTACAGAACGCAGGCGTGCATTGGCTTGTTCTAAATCAGCTGCGCGGCTATCAAAGGTTTCAATTGAAATGGCGTTTTTACTGCTCAATTCGTTCGCGCGCTTGTAGCTGCTTTTCGCTAGGTTTAAGCGACTTTTTGCCTCTTCTAACTCAGCCGTTAGGCGTCTTACCTCAGCGTTAAATGGGCGGCTATCAATGTTAAATAGCACATCGCCTGCGTTAACAAGTGACCCTTCTTTAAATGCAATAGAATCAATAAAGCCCGAGATACGCGGGCGCAAAGAGACGCTTTCTGGTGCTTCTAATCGACCGGTGAACTCATCCCATTCGGTAATACGCTGATGGATAACCGGAGCAACTGAAACATTGGCGGCTGGCGGCGCGCTTTGAATTTGGGTTTCATCCCCACAGGCGCTGAGTAAACTGAGGCTGCCAAGCAATAAGCTGGCTTTGAATAGGCGGTTTAATTCCATGTGGATATTCCTTGATTGAATTCAGGTCAGCAGGCTTTGACACCGACTATTAAATAGATATATTTATATTTTCACATAGAATTCATAATGTTTAGTGATGATTTTTGGAACACTGAATTCGAATTTGATTAGATTACGCTGCTGGAGTCATGAATTAAGCTAAGTAGCGCCATCAACGGTGAGTAAGAGGGCAGTTTATGCGCTACCAAGAAATGAGTTTATTGATCATATTTGACGCCATCATGACAGAGGGCTCCATTACGCTGGCGGCTGATCGGTTAGAGTTAACCCAGCCGGCGGTCTCTAATGCGGTGTCTCGCATGCGTCAAGCGTGGAGTGATGAGCTTTTTATTAAAGATGGTCGCAATATTCAGCCCACGCTGTATGCACAAAATTTATGGCAACAAATTAAGAACCCTTTAAACGAATTAGCCGAGGCCATTGATGGGGATGATTTTGATCCCGGTTCGTCAACGCGCACATTTAAGGTGTCAGCATCGGATACCATTATCGATACAGCTTGGGGGCCGCTAAGAAAAATCATTGAGCAGTATGCCCCTAATGTTAGTGTGCATGCGATTCCATTTACCATTACCATTACCAATGGCGCGCATTTGTTGCATCAAGCCGAAGTGGACTTGGTGGTGGGTGGTGTTTTAAAAAGTTGCAGTACTATATTAAGCGAGTCGTTATACACGCCTTGTTACACCTGTGTTATGCGCAAAGATCATCCATTGTTAGACGATGAATTCACATTAGAGAAATTTGCAGCGGCGGATCATTTATTGGTGTCGCTATCGGGTGATGCATCGGGCTTTACCGATGAAGAACTTAGTCTGCATGGTTTGCAGCGACGGGTTGCTATGACGGTGAATCATTTTTCGGCGGTGCCTAAGCTGATTAAAGAGAGTGATTTAATCGCCGTGGTGCCATCAGCAACCGTCGAAAAATATATTTTTAATGGGGAGCTGGCGGTACTGGAGCCGCCCATTCAAATACCGCCGAAACATGTGAGTTGTTATTGGCATCAGCGCCAAAATAACGATAAAGGTTTAATTTGGTTGCGTGAGAATATAAGTGCCATTATTAAAGAACATGCGGATGCGCATTTAGTTGAGTTAAAAGCTCGAATTTGTAATCAATGTTCTCATTAAAAAATACATTTACAGCCCCGATTTTATTGATAAAAACGGGGCTGTATTTGTTATTTACCACATAATTTATAATTCAAATAATACATCGCTACGAATGATGTATTTAATGCCAGAGCTGATTTCTTGTGAACTATGCAGGCTGTGAAGCGGGTGCATACCATGGGGGAAACACAATACGCCGCCAGCAGGTGTGCGCACATCAACTGTTTTTGTATTGCCATTGTATTTGGCCGGTAGTAAAGGATCGTCTTTGTTGACGATAAACTGGGTGCTGCCACCTTCAAAATCTTCGGTTAAAAATATTAAAAAGGTCATCTGGCTAAAACGATCACCAAATGCATCGCCATGCAATTGCTCGTTAATGACTCGGCTGCCAGGCCAAGCACCATCTGTGTGAGTTTTGAAAAAATCCCCTTTTTTATAGCGATAAAAACGGAAACGTCCATTTAAACCGAGTGCTTTAGAGCCGTTAAAAATATTTTGATCATCGGTGAAAAGAGGTTGGCAGCGTTGCCAAATGGTATCGATGGTGAGTTCATCTGCGACCCATGTGACATTGTCGTTGTGGCGAACGTGCCGAGGTAATGACACCGCAGCATCTGGTAAGTAGCCTAAAGATTCTGTGATATTAATAAATTGTTGGCACTCTTCTTTGGTGAGTACATTTAATAATTGAAACGCACCGGGCACTGCGTCAATGTCGATACGTTGTACATTGTTGTTCAAATTTTGTTTTAATTGAGCTGGGTTGGTATCTCGATTAGCCCATGTCGGCAAAGCCGGATGTTCGGCACCGGGCTCTTTGGCCACCACATAAAAAGATTCTGTGTTGGCGGTAGGGTTTGTTTGGTTTTCTGTGTTCATGTTATTTTCCCACGACCGTTGTTTGTGCAAATTGGCGATGGCCTTCGGCTGAGCCATGAAAACCAAACCCACTTTGTTTGGCGCCCACCCAAGGCGCATCCCCTGAGCCACCAGGGCCTTGATTAATACCGATCATACCCGCTTCTAATTGTGCGGCGATGGCATCCACATTTTTATAACCAAATACCGCCGCGCCCAGTCCGTAATTTGAATCGTTGGCCAGTGCAATGGCATCTTCAATATTTTTATAGCGCCCAATGGCCACAATGGGGCCAAAGGTTTCTGCTTGTGACATAAGCATGTCGGGTGATAAATCGGCAATAACCGTTGGTTGAATAAAGGGCGCTGTATATTCGGCATGGCCTAATAAAATACGGGCGCCTTTTTCTTGGGCATCTTTAATATGGGCTAGGATAGTTTGATGTTGCTTAGTGTTAATGATTGGGCCGATATTGACGTTGGGTTCATTCCAAGAGCCGACTCGATATTGACTCGCAATTTCGGTAACACGTTGTTCAAAGCGTTCAGCAATGACGTCATCAACATAGATGCGTTCGGTTGATGTGCACATTTGCCCTGCATTTTCGAAGCTGCTGGCAACCGCAAAGCGAGCGGCTTGTTCTATATCGGCGTCAGCCATGACGATCATCGGGTCGTTGCCACCTAGCTCCATTACTAATCGTTTTAGCTGGGTTGCAGCGTGGGCCATAATGTCTTTGCCTGCTTTTTGTGAGCCTGTAAATGCAATTAATTGCACATCACTCTCAACCAGCGTTTTGCCAGTGGCAGCATCGCCATGAACAATATCGAAAACACCGTCAGGTAAGTGTGTTTTTAAATGTTCAAAAAAGGCTTGGGCGATCAGAGGGGTTTCTTCAGATGGTTTTAATACAACTGCGTTGCCCGCTACCAGTGCTGGCACAATCAAGTTATTGGCCATCATAATGGGGTAGTTCCACGGTGAAATAACCGCCACCACACCCAGTGCCTTGTAATGTAAGGTGGTGCCACTGCCAAGGGACTTACTGCTCAAGGCTTTTTGTGCCGAGTCTGCGTAATAGCCAGCGCTAAAAATGGCGCCTTCAACTTCGCCCATTGCACGGCGTAAATCTTTGCCCATTTCTTTACTCAGCAACTCACTCAATTGGTTAACATGGGGCTTAATGTGCGCGTAGGCGGCTTTGATTCTGCGTACTCGATCGCCAGCCGCTAAGGACTTCCATTGCTTTGCGGCTTGTTGCCCATTGGCCACGGTTTTATGGATGTGAGCCGTGGTGCTGATTGGCAGTTGGCCAAGTATGTCGCCCGTGCTTGGGTTAAAAGAGGTTAAAAATTCAGTGGTTTGATTGATTGTTTCCATCATGGCTTCCAGTTTCTAATGTGTAATTCTAATATTTAGATATCTATAAATTTCGATATTCAATGATCTAAAAAAACCTAAGTGAATGTCATCATCCGTAACTTAGGTTTCGTTTATATGTTTGATTAAAGCTCTGTTTTTAATGCGCTTAAAAAGCGCTGAATATTCGCTTCATCTCGCTGGTAGTAAGTCCAAGCGCCGATTCTATTTGAGCGAACCAAGCCAGCTCGCTGTAATGCAGCTAAGTAGACAGATACCGTAGACTGAGAGAGCCCGGCTTTTTCTTGAATAATACTGACACACACGCCTTCTTTGTCGGCATCAACCAATTGTTCAGCCACATCAAAATGGGCTTTAGGGTCTTTGAGCCAGCGGACGATATCCATGCGCAGTGGGTTACCAAGCGCTTTGATCACTTCATTCAGATCCATTTTATCGTCTTATGATATTTAGAATTCTCGATATTACGATTTAGAGGGCGGTTTGTCGAGGCTTAGATATAAATATTAAAAGTTGAGTTGGTGCAATGAAGAGCGGAAAGGGTGAATCATCAATAAATACAATGACTATTGCATAAACGTTTAAATGGGGCTCTGCGAAAATCTATGCAAGATTGGGGTATTTACAGGGTCTAAAATAATAAAAAGCCGAATCTGAATGAATCAGATTCGGCTTGAGTATCAATTATTTTTAATTAGAAATTAATTAAAATCGATAGTGGTTTGAACGCTTGCACTTGGGTTGCCGCCAGTGCCATTGCTTAGACCAAATACATCGTATTGAGCTACGGTGTCATTGGTTGCTGCAATGCGAACCATAACATTTGAGTAAACAACGCTTAGGTTGTCATCTGCAATTGTTTCATTGTTCGTGCCGTTAAAGTTTACAGGTATAGTCGTAAATGCAGGCGTTAGAGTTAAAGACAAGCCATCAGTTGCCAGTACCGCATTAACTGTTGTGTTCGGAGCAGCAGATGTGTCTAGCTGAGCTTTTTTAGTGCTATCATCGCCAGCAAGAGTAGCAAGAATGTTACGCTCATCAACAAGTTTTACTGCGCGGCTAAAAGTAAGGGTTAAAGAACCATTAGATGTAATGGCATCTGTATCTTGATTAGTTGCACTTGTAACGTACAAGCCGTTAGATGAACCATTTACAAGTTCGGTCATTGTAACAACGTTATTGTTGGCTGTTGCACCAATGGTAATTGGGCCAGCAGAGTTTTGTGCTAGGTTAACGCCTTCATAAGTGGCAGGCATAACATCAATGTTATATTGACCGCCTAGTACAAGGCCAGCCGCTGCAAACGTTGCAACGCCAGATGCATCTGTTAATGCTGTAGTTGCTTGCTGAAAACCATTTGCAGCTGTGAAAATAGTATTGCTGCTATCAGTTGTTAATACATTGGCAGCGGTAATTGGGTTCAATAATACAGTCGCATTTTCGACTGGTTCATTATTGAAGGTTACATTTACTTTTACATCGGTAGCGTATGTGCCTAATGGGAACATGTACATGTTGCCAACTGCATTATTACGACGATCTTGAATAGCACCGCCAGCAGTTAGATTAGTATTGAACGCAATGTCAGTTTCAATTGGCTGGTAACCGTCAGCAGTGGTCACGATACGGTAAGTAATGTTAGCGCTTGTTGAGGTAGGAATATCAGAGATCGAGTAATCGCCTGCAAATTCATTGTCGCCTTTACGAAGGTTGGCGTTACGGTAGTTGCTACCTTGTACCAAGGTAACCTTTAATGATTCATCAGTAATGCGTGAACCGTCCAAAGCATTAAAAATAGAACCTTGAAGGGTAGTGGTAATATCGTGGTAATTTTGTGGCGCGGCTTGAGTAGTAGTATCTTCAGCACCACAAGCTGCTAATAAAGAAACCGTGCCAAGTAAAAAGGCAGATTTGATTGCAGTATTCATTTTCTCTCTCCATGTTTTGATCAAAATATCCAAGTGTTGATAAAGATTTTCACATACAAAATCTATAGCGGGCGTAAATTATAGTCTTGTTATGTGTGGGTCAATGTTGGGATTAATAAGTTAATACTAAAGTACTGGAAAGTGAGTTGTGTAAGTGGTTTTTTGTGATCCTCTTAACTACTTTGGTTTTTATGAAGCTGTTTAATTTTAATGTTGTTTAGTCGTGGTGAATTTGATTAAAGGCAATGTTTTTAGTTGTGTTTTATGTGTTCATAGTTATAGGTCTCTGATAGCCAGTTAAGAGTTTTCTATTGACTGGCTAAGTTGTGTTTGGAATGGGTGGTTAATGGTTCACAGGTGAGAAAAATGTACCTGAGAGTGTTGTGTGAACCTTATCTTCTTGCTTAACAATGACCTCTATAGGTAGCTTCCCTTTAATGGTGCAGTTTACTTGGCAAGATACCCTTAGCGATAAACTGGCTTTTTGGCCGGGAATTAAGTGTAGTTTTTTAGCACTTGAAATAAATAATTCAGGGTGTGTGATTTCCGCTGTAAATACAGCCGATTGACGGGTTTTATTTTGAATACTTAACGTGAAAGCATTGCTGATATTAAGTTCGTTATAAAAATACAAGTGCCCGCGGTCACGACTTAAATGGAATTCGTAATCTTCTTTTGTGGCTACTTGTCCCCAAAATAATGATAAAGAGACGATCAGTGCGAGCAAATACCCCCATAAACGTGGCCTGTGTGCAGGCAACCAGCGGTTCATGTTATTAGATCTGTTTTTTCTGCTTGTGCTGGTTAAGGGTGTGGCTTCATCGCTAAAATTGATGAGTCCTCTGGGTAGCTTTAGGTTATCCATTATATTGTCGCATGCATCAATACATGCGCCACAATCAATACACGCATATTGCAAACCTTGTCGGATATCAATGCCGACTGGGCATACTTGTACGCATAACTGACAGTCTACGCAATCGCCATTCTTGCTGTTTTGTGATGTGGTTTTTTTGTGTTTACGTGGCTCGCCGCGATCGGTGTCGTAACTTACTTTAACGGTTTTTTTATCGATCATGACGGATTGAAAGCGCGCATATGGGCACATATGCAAACATACTTGCTCGCGTAACCAACCCGCATTGATATAAGTGAGTAATGTAAAAAAAGCCAGCCAAAAAATAACTTCATGATTCAGTGATGCATTTTTTATTTGTTGGAAAAGGCCCGTGCCAGTTTCAAAATAGGCGACAAACGTAAAGCCCGTTATAAAGGCGATGCTAATCCAAAGAACGTGTTTGATTAATAAACGTAACCAGCTGCGTTGAAAAATGGTTTTTTGTTTTTCTTTTAAGCGCTTATTCCGTGAACCTTGGGTTTTTTCTTCGACCCAAGTAAACATCATACTCCAAACCGTTTGTGGACAGCTAAAGCCACACCAAATGCGTCCTGCAATATTGGCTGCAATAAATAATGCAAAGGCACTGGCCATAGCAAGCCAGGTGAGCATTAATAAGTCATTGGGCCAAAAGGTGAAGCCAAATAAATGCAATACATGGCGTTCAAGGTCCATCCATAATAACGGTGCGTTATTTATTGTGAGCCATGGTGCAAATAAAAAAATGAATATAAGTGGTGCATTGATGAGTCGCCGAATGAGTTGGTAGCGACCTTTGGCAAGGCGCACGGCTTCATTGTGAGCAGTGGCATCAATAATAAGGCTATTTTTTTCATCAATATGGGTGACAGAAATGAGTTGGGACATACTGCGTTTTTCTCATTTAAAGGGATTATTTTGCATTCCCTTCAGCAAGGCGTGTTCCAATTGAAACACCCAGTCTTTACGGGGGTTTTCCCGTATTTAATGAGTAAAAACGCGATATTTAGTCGCGATATGTCGCTACTTGTTGGTTAACCCTAGTTTTTTCATACGTGAACGTAGTGTGCTGGCTGGAAGCCCTAGAAGCTCGGCAGCACCTTTCTCGCCCGATATTCTGCCATTGCAGTAACGCAACGCGTATTCAATATGCTTAGTTTCGGCTTGTTGCAGTGAGATGGGTTTTTCCTGTGTCATATTTTTTGCTGTGTGATTAGTGTCAGGATGTTGCATGGGGATTAAGTGAAATAACCCTGTTTGATGCAAAATAGCACTGTGTTCTACCCAATTTTGTAATTCTCGAATATTGCCGGGCCAATCATAGTGACTTGCCCATTTTAATGATGGCATGTGCAATCCTTGATAAACTTTATTCATGTTTTTAAATGCTCTTTGCGCAAAGCCATTAATCAGTAATGGTAGGTCAGGTTTACGCGCTTTAAGCGAAGGAACGTTAATTGCAAAAACATTTAAACGGTAATATAAATCCATTCGAAAAAAACCCTGATCAACGGCCTTTTTTAAATCTTTATTACTGGCTGCAATTATTCTTACATTGACCTTGATGGTTTGATTGCCGCCGACTCGTTCAAGCTCGCCTTCCTGTAACACGCGTAATAATTTTACTTGAGCATCCATTGGAAGTTCGCTGATTTCATCAAGGAATAGCGTGCCGCTGTGTGCCAACTCAAAACGACCGATTCTGCGTTGAATTGCGCCTGTGAACGCGCCTTTTTCGTGGCCGAATAGCTCGCTATCAACTAACCCTTGCGGTATGGCACCGCAGTTTAGTTTTACCATTGAATGTTGACTGCGATTGCTCTGTTCGTGAATGGCGCGCGCGACAAGTTCTTTGCCTGTGCCGCTTTCTCCTAAGATTAAAATATTGGCAAGAGTCGGAGCTGCTAATGCGATTTGTTCTTTTAGGTGTTTGATGGGTTCACTTTGACCAATGATTTCACTTAGAAAAGCAGAATCTATTTCTTCTTGTAAGTAATGGTTTTGTGCTTGTAATCGTTCTTTTAAGAATCGATTTTCAGTGAGTGCTTGTTTTAGGTTTTCTTCGATGCGTTTTCGTTCACTAATGTTTTTGAAGACGATAACAGCACCTTGAATTTTATTGGCTTGAATAATAGGCGTTGCACTGTATTCGACAGAAAAGTACGTACCGTCTTTGCGCCAAAATACTTCGTTTTCTTTTGTGCGAGTGATGCCATCTTGCAGGCATTGATAAATCGGGCAATCTGAGTGAGGGTAGTGCGTTCCATCAGCGTGGCTGTGGTGATGGAAACTATGAATATTCTTTCCGATTAAATCATCATTATGCCAACCGGTTAATTTTTCAGCTGCAGAATTCACAAAGGTGGCAAGGCCGTTAGCATCTAGGCCGTAAACCCCTTCAGACATGGACTCTAAAATGAGTTGGTAGCGTTCTATTAATGATTGGGTATTGGAAAGTGGTGGTGACATATCAAGTAATAATCAAAAAGAAAAATATATTAGTACCTTAGGCGATATTTAGCGAATATTGTAATGAATTATACAAATAGTCGCTTTTACATAATAAGCACACAACTTTAGTGGTTTATAATGATGGAAGTTACAATGGGCTAGATTTGCATTATTGTCGTATAGATTTAAGTGTTATTGAGTAAAAAGGCGTAAGGATTAGATGATGGATTTGAGTACTGTACAACATGGTATTTTTGAAGATGTTCCCCAGTATGGTCGCTTTTTGTTTTTTCAATTGCGCCATGAAGCCACTGACGATGAAGTAAAGCACTGCTTGCAAGCCCTGACGGCCCATGTGGATGGTTTGTCGGCTGTTTTGGGGTTAGGCGATGCGACTTTGAGTGCCTTTAATGCTCAGCATTTAGAGCCACTGCACTTTCCAAGTTACGATACTCGCGGAGTACAGGTGCCTTCTACACCAGCAGCGTTATGGTTGTGGCTGCGTGGTGATGATTTGGCTATCATCACACTAGCGGCTCAAGCATTTATATCTGAGTTAAAACCCGTATATCAATTTGACAGTGCTATTGATGCATTTAAGTACAAAGATGGTCGAGATTTGACGGGCTATGAAGACGGAACAGAAAACCCAGAGGGTGATGATGCCTTCGAAGCGGCTTTTAGTGAGCAACCCGCAGGTGGCTCTTATGTAGCCGTACAGAAGTGGCAACATGACTTAGCGCATTTTAAGTCAAAAACTCAAGACGAGCAGGACCATACATTTGGCCGACGTTTAAGTGATAACAAAGAGTTAGGTGATGCACCTCAATCGGCTCATGTTAAGCGTACAGAGCAAGAGGGTTTTGATCCCGAAACATTCTTGTTGCGCCGTTCTATGGCATACACAGAAGGTGTAGAGGCGGGCCTTGTGTTTCAGTCATTTTCATACACACCCGACTCATTCACTAAAATGATGGCCAAAATGGTGGGTGAAGAAGATGGTATTGTTGATGGTTTGTTTAGTTTTACACGGCCACTTACGGGTGCATTTTTTTGGTGTCCACCAATGAAAGACGGCCAGCCTGATTTATCATTTATTCTTTAATGTATTGAATGCTATCTGAGAACAAAAAGCCGATGATTATTTCATCGGCTTTTTTAGTTGTGCGGCATGCTTTAAATGCCGTTTATTTGTTCCCCCAAATTTTTGCCACGGCACGTTCATTCCCCAGTAAACCCACTACAAAGCCAACCAATGCAACAGCTGAAAATACGACCACGGGTATTAAATAACCATTGCCGTCTATTTTAGAAGCAAACACAAAAACGGCCAATATCAGGATGCTAAATAAAGAAGATACCGCAAGCAAGATGGTGCGTTGCGATGGCTTGTAATGGTAGGCCTCATCGCCTGCTTCAAATACATTTAAGATGGGGGAGAATAGGGTTCTTAAGGCTGCTTTCATTTAAGGTTACTTCTATGTGTTTAGGTAATTTAGGCATATTCTGCGCAAAAAACAGTGTGGGCACAATGGCTACAGACAATGACGTTTACCTGTGGTTTGATGAGTTATCTTAATGTTTACCCGCTTTATATAGATAATACTTATGAATGTGACTGTGAAACAGCTTCGAATATTCATCGAAGTCGCCCGCCAGCTTTCTTTTGCCGCAGCGGCTAAGCACCTGCATTTAACGCAACCGGCTATTTCGTTAGCGATACAAAACTTAGAACAGCATATTGGTGGTAAGTTGTTTGATCGCAATACTCGTCATTTGGAGCTAACACCAGAAGGGCAGCTGTTTTATCCCACGGCGACAGGTTTGCTCAACCAATGGTCTGAGGCTATGGAGGATGTGAATAAACTATTTACCTTGCAGCGCGGTAAATTAAATATGGCGGTTATGCCGTCGTTCGCCTCAAATGGTTTGCCGGAGATTGTGGCTCAGTATCATCAACAATACCCACAAATTAACTTAGCCATTGACAGTATTGTAATGGATGAAGCCGTTGAGAAAGTGCGCAAAGGTCGTTGTGAATTAGCCGTTATGTTTGCTGGTGAAAACATGCAAGGTGTGAATTTTACGCCCTTGTTTCGGGATGATTTTATGGTGGTATATGCTGAGCCATATAAAACTCAACTGGATAGTATGGATATATCGAACAACTTAAAGACGCTATTTAGTTTGCCGATGATCGCCATGGATAAAGACTCGAGCGTGCGCCGTTGGATTGATGATGTAATTCAAGCCCATAACGAGCAGCCTAAAATTGTGGCAGAGGTGAATCAACTTGAAACTCTTGGGCGTTTTGTCGCGAAAGGCATGGGGATTGGTATTGTACCGAGTTTATGTCGAGAGCAAATGCAATCATTTGGCTTAACGATGCAGCCGCTTGGTGAAACATTTTTAATCCGTGAAGTGGGGATTGTGACTCAAATGAACCAAAGCCTTTCCACGGCAGGTCAAGCTATGGTGAGAGTACTGCAAACGTTTTATTCGATTCAATGAGTACTTGTATTAAGCATGTGTGTTAGTTCTATTTACCTATCAGTCATTTCGATACGTTGCTTGAGAATTATGAACCATTCCTTCTAGTGATCTCCTTTACACTAACCTCAACAGTGGAGATAAACATATGCGTACAATTCAAACGTTATTAAACCCTCAAGACGCAATGGACGGCGCTGGCGTGAAAATTAAGCGTCACAGCATTGTGCGTCTTGGTTTGGCTGACCCATTTTTAATGCTGGATGAAATTCGCAGCGATGACCCTAATGACTTTATTGCAGGTTTTCCGCCGCACCCACATCGAGGCATTGAGACACTTACTTATATGCGAGTTGGTGGTATTCGCCACGAAGATAACATGGGCAATACCGGGCAAGTACTCAGCGGAGGCGCTCAGTGGATGAGAGCCGGTAAAGGTGTGATTCATGGTGAGATGCCATTAAAAGAACACGATAAAATGCATGGCTTTCAACTTTGGATTAACCTAAACAGTCAAAATAAAATGATTGATCCTGATTATCGCGATGTGCCGAAAGAAGAAATCGTGCATGTTGAAACGCAGCACTATTTGGCTCATGCGTTAGCAGGTAGTTGGCAGCTAGGGGAGCAAAAGGTAACGGGGCCGCTAGATCGACTTGAAGCCAATAGCGCGATGCTGGATTTAGAATTAAATGCCGGCGGTGACTTTGGACATGATATTCCTGATGATCATCACCTAATCATGATGGTGTATGAAGGCGAAATTCAAGTAGGTGATAAGAGCGTCGCTCGTCCACAAATGGCCGTGTTCTCGCAAGCTGGGGTGTTACGATTACACTCTGAAAATGGCGGTAAAGCACTTATATTGCATGGTTTGCCTCATAAAGAGCCCATTGCCAATTATGGGCCGTTTGTGATGAATACAGCCGCAGAGATAGATCAGGCGATTGCGGATTATCAGAATGGTGTACTGGCTTAGTGGTCATTCTTTGCTGCAAAAAGGCAGTTATTACTGCCTCTTTGTAAGCCTTTGATGCTGATTATTGGAAAGTGGAATCTTGGGGCTCAACTTTTTGAACCCAGCGGATATCAATGCCTATGATGGCAGTCGTGACCAGTAAAATACTACCGACAGCATAATGTTCGACTTGAACCGTGATGAAAACTGTACCCGCTAACAGAAAAACAAATAAAAGTGTAAATATGGCTAATAAAGCCTTCTTATGTTCGCTGCCCATGTGGTGCCCTGTTCTTATTGTTGCTTATTAGAATTAAATATACCGCCTTACCGTTTATTGAAGCGTTAAATATTGTCATGCTTTTGTAATTATTCATGTCTGCGCTGGTTACGCAATTAAGGATAAATCCAGTATCATAGCGTCCAAATTTCAGGTGGATATAACATGTTTAAGCTGGGTCTTATTATCAATCCCCTTGCCGGTCTTGGGGGCAGTGTTGCGCTTAAAGGTAGCGATAACATGGCTGAACAAGCCTTGGCTATGGGAGCCAAAGCTAAGGCTGGCCTGCGTACATTGACGGCCTTATCTGGCTTGGCTGATCTTAAAGATCAGATTCAAGTATTTACGTGCCCAGCGGATATGGGTGAAAACGTTGTGCAAGAACTGGGCTGGGATTATGAATTAATTGAAATGCCTAATGCTTATAAAACCTCGGCTCAAGATACTAAGGATGCGGTTCTCGCTCTTAAGAAAATCGGTATGGACTTGATTGTGTTTGCTGGCGGTGATGGCACCGCTCGAGATGTTTGTGAGGTTGTCCAAGATGCTTGCCCTGTATTGGGCATTCCTGCTGGTGTGAAAATTCACAGTGGCGTTTACGGTATTACACCACGAGCTTCTGGTGAAGTGATTCGGTTGTTAGTCACAGGCCAGCTGGTGGATTTAAAACCACAAGATGTCCGCGATATTGATGAAGATGCTTTTCGTAATAACCAAGTTAAAGCAAAACTGTATGGTGAAATGATGGTGCCGCAAGCGGGCCAGTATGTGCAGTCGGTTAAGCAAGGTGGTATCGAGCAAGAAGAGCTTGTACTGGATGATTTGGCCGCGTATTTAGCGCAAGAATTAGAACCCGATGTTCTTTATTTAATTGGTTCGGGTAAAACCACTCAGCATTTGATGAATTACTTGCATTTGCCCAGTACGTTACTTGGCGTCGATGCCATGCTGAATGAAGAGGTGATTGCAGAAGATGTTAATGAGCAACAAATTTTAACGTTGCTGGAGCAATATTCAGATGCGCGCATTATGGTCAGTGTAATTGGTGGACAGGGCCATGTTTTTGGTCGCGGTAATCAGCAGTTAAGTAGTGAGGTGATAAAAAAAGTGGGCCGTGACAATCTAATTATTTTATCGACAAAAACAAAGTTATCGCAATTAGAAGGGCGGCCATTAATTACCGATACATCGGATGTCGAATTAGATAAATCACTGGCAGGGCATATTGCAGTGGTAACGGGTTATCAAGATATTGTGCTTTACCCAATACAGTAAGATTGTGTTTTGTTTGATCAGGAAGAGACAGAAAAGGAAGGCATTTGCCTTCCTTTTAAAGTGGTGTCGCTTTTGATTAAATTTTTGCTATTTCAACCATTAATTCGTTGCTGAGTTTTTCGAGTGCATCACGTACATCATCAAAATCAACCGTTGCAGGAATATGCACACGGGCCTTGGTTTTAAAAAGCGGTTCGGCACTCATCGCGGCACTTTCAAACTGCGTGTTTAATTCCAAGACGTTCACCGCAAGCGCAGATAGCGATTGTGCAACATCTTTAACAATGCCCGGGCGGTCGTTACCAATGATGCTCAGTTTTGCATTGGCTTGGTGATCTTCTGCATTGGCGTTGGAGTATTCAGTGTTAATGATCCAGTCGGATTGCTTTAATTGATTTAAAGCTGCTTCTAAATTAGCCACATTTTGTTCAGTGATTTGTACTTTTACAATCCCTGCGAATTTACCGGCAAGTTGTGTCATGCGGCTTTCTAGCCAGTTGCCATGGTTGTCTTTAATGATGCCGGAAAGCGTATCTATAATGCCTGGGCGGTCGTTGGTCATGATGCTGATAATAAAAAATGAAGACACTGGGCTACCTCTTATTTTAATTTTACGATAGCCGCACTATAGCCCAGCGATTGTTTTGATGAAAGCTCGGGATGCGTTAGCGAAAGCGTTCGATTATTTCAAATTGCTCGTCTACAAGTTTGATGACTTGATTCGCCGCTACTTTTGATTTTTTCGCGCTTTCGGTATTGTCTTGTGCGCTTTGGCTGATGACTTCCATGTGTTTACTGATTTCTTCTGAGCCTAGTCTTTGTTCTTGAACGGCTTGATTGATGGTGCTCATTTTTTGATTGATTAGCTCAACACTATTGCGGACGTCTTCAAGGATAGAGTAGGTTTCTTGAATTTGGTCTACGTTTTCAGTGGCTTGTTCTCGTGATTTATTCATTACCTCGGTTGCGTCTTGCGCACCATGGCGTAATTTATCAACAATTCGTCGAATTTCTTCAGTGGATTCGGATGTTCTATTGGCTAGTGTCCTCACTTCATCGGCTACAACTGCAAAACCGCGCCCTTGTTCACCGGCACGAGCCGCTTCAATGGCGGCGTTAAGTGCAAGTAAATTAGTTTGCTCAGCAATAGCTTGAATCACTTCAAGAAAGCTATGAATAGACTCTGAGTGTTCGGCTAAATTTTGAACATCACTACTCGCTTGGTTAATGGTGTCGACCATTACCTCTAATGTGCTTTTTGCTTTTTGCATTTGGCGTTCACTGGTTTGTGTGTCGTTTTTGGCTTTTTCAGTTTGCTGTGCGGTCTCGTTGACAGAATCAGAGATAGAATCAAATTGTGTGGTTACTTCCTCAAAAGCAGCGGCAAACATGGTTGCGGCATCTAATTGCTCAGTGAGTTTTTGTAAACTACTTTGAGCTGCACTGTGGCTTGTGTTACTGGCTTTTTGGATCGGCCCGCAGGTGTCTTGAATACGCTCTCGAAGTGTCACGATTTGGCTTTGCATGTGCTCAAATGCCATGAGTATTTCCCCCACATCATCATGGCGACCTGTATAAATAAAAGAGGCTAATGGGTCTTGTGTGACGGTGCGGGCTTTTTTGAGTACGAGTTTTAAATTACGTAACGCCTTACCTTGCACAAATGCTAAAGCAGCTACCGGAATAAGTGCTATTAATGGGGTGTAAAAATGTGTGATACCCACTGCGGTAAGGCCTAGTAAGACACTCAATATTTGACCTAAAGGTAAGCTGCGTAACTTGTCTTTAGAGGGGAAGGCGGATTTGCCTTTGTTTAATCGCTTATAGACTTTTTCAGCCCGTGCAACAGATTCTTTTTTTGGTTTGTAGCGCACAGATTCATAGCCAACAACCGTACCATTATTTTTAACAGGGGTAATGAATGCATCAACCCAGTAAAAATCACCATTTTTGCAACGATTTTTAACGATGCCTTTCCACTGTTTATCTCTTTTTAAGTAGTCCCAGGCTTGTTTGAAGGCGGCCTCTGGCATGTCGGGGTGGCGTACGATGTTGTGACTAGATTTGATTAATTCTTCTTCAGTAAAGCCACTAATTTTTAAGAAGTCTTGATTGACGTGCTCAATCTGCCCCTTCAAATTGGTAGACGAAATGATGCGCTCGTTGTTTTCGACTACTCGTTCATTATTGGTTATCGGCAAGTTTTTTTTCATAGGGCTTTCACTAAGCTTAATCCGTTATGGCTTCTGCCTTTAAGATTAGCCTAAAATTGCTAAAGTGAAATGTGTAATTGTCAGGCATAATGCAAGGCTAATTTGTCCATAATAAAAACATCAGGCATTTATATGAGTCAGTTTATTCTCGCTATTGATCAAGGAACCACTAGCTCACGGGCTATTGTGTTTAATGAAAAAGGTCAAATAGTGGCACAGATGCAGGAAGAATTTCCCCAGCACTTTCCTCAATCGGGTTGGGTTGAGCATGATCCGGAAGACATTATGTCGACGGTTCTATCGGTTTGTAAAACCGCACTGACCTCCGCCAATTTAACCGCTAACGATATTGCCAGTATTGGTATTACAAACCAGCGTGAAACAACGGTTGTTTGGGATAAACAAACGGGCAAAGCGGTATATCCGGCTATTGTTTGGCAGGATCGGCGCACAGCTGACTTATGCTCACAATTAAAAGACAAGGGCTTAGAAGACAAAATTAACGATAAAACTGGGTTGTTGTTAGATCCGTATTTTTCGGCAACTAAAATCAAGTGGATTTTAGATAATGTTGATGGTGCGCGTGTGCGTGCACAAAACGGCGAACTTGCGTTTGGCACCATTGATTCATTTATCTTGTGGCGCTTAACGGGTGAGCATAAAACCGACGTCACCAATGCCTCCCGAACCTTGTTGTGTAATATCCATGATTTAGCTTGGGACGATGAGTTGCTGGCTATCTTTGATGTTCCAAAAAGTATGCTGCCGAGTATTCATCCTTCAAGTTGTGACTTTGGTCAGACCCGTACCGACATTTTTGGCTCTGCCATTCATGTTGGTGGGATAGCAGGGGATCAACAAGCCGCACTCATTGGGCAAGCCTGCTTTAAAGAAGGCATGGCAAAAAGCACCTATGGTACCGGCTGTTTCTTGATGCTTAATACCGGTGACACACCGCGTAAAAGTCAACATCGGTTATTAACGACAGTGGCTTATCAAATTGGGGATGTAACGCACTATGCCCTAGAGGGCAGTATTTTTATGGCTGGTGCCACCATTCAATGGATTCGTGATGGATTAAAACTGATTCAACATGCCAGCGAAACATCGGATATGGCGCAGTCAGTCGGTGCTAATAATCAAGTTTACTTAGTGCCTGCGTTTACCGGATTGGGTGCGCCATATTGGGACCCACATGCTCGTGGTGCGATTATGGGTTTAACCCGAGATACGGGAATAGCTGAGATTGTGACAGCTGGCTTGCAAAGTGTGTGTTATCAAACCCGCGATTTGCTTGAGGCTATGAAAAAAGACAAAGCCATGCCCGCTCATTTAAGAGTCGATGGTGGGATGGTGGTGAATGACTGGGTAGTGCAGTTTTTATCGGATATTTCAGATTTACCTATAGAGCGCCCAGTTATAACTGAAACCACCGCGTTAGGGGCCGCTTTTTTAGCGGGTTTAAGTAGTGGTGTATTTGCTAGCATTGAAGATGTTTGCGATCTTTGGCAGGAACAAACTCAGTTTGAGCCAGTGATGGCAGATGAAGAGCGCGATAAGCTTTATAGTGGCTGGTTAGATACCGTTTCTAGAGTGCGCACGAGCGAATAACTTGGCGATATCAACGATTAAGGCCCGTTATAAATTTACGGGCTTTAATGGTTGTTGAGTGTTTGAACGTTACGGGTGTTTTATCGCAACAATGGTTCTTAATCGGCCTGCGCCAAAGGCAGACATTTTATCGAAATCTTGTTTGGCAATGGGTAGGTACTGGCAATCAACAGGCTGCTGTTGGTTGTCTAAATCTGGGTCATGTACATACAGGCAGTATTCATCCATGTTTGTAAGCATTACCCAATGGGGTGCTTTTTTACCATCCAAGCGATACGTGCTAATTAGCATTAATACGGCGTAACCGTTATCTAATAGCTGTTGTAAATCTGTTTGTGTAATGTCTTTGTATTCAACGATCACATTTTGTTTTTCGGCTTGCGCAATAAAGTTGTTGTGTACTACACGCATTATCTCTTTTTTATTGGCTGAACGTACGCCGTCTAAAAATAAAGGCTCTTGTGAATTCACATAAACGCTTGCGTTAAAGCCGCGGTTATTTGCCGCTAGCGCCAAGCCAACCGGATGGCAACCACCGTGGCCGGATGTCATAAATATAGTGGTGGCTTCTCGCCAAATTTCGAGTTCGTTTATTTGGCTCATCTCTAATTTGGCAGATTGGCTGTTCATGGCCATCATCAACGCAGCAGGCCCACACGTGAACTCGGTGGTTTGTTGATACCACGCAATTTGTTCTTTGTGCTCTAGCTCTATTTCACTGTGTCTGATTTGTTTTTGCATGCGCAGCGCATCCATATGATCGCCATAGTAATCACTGTATTCACCAAAAACGCGATAACCGGATTGTTCATACAACGCGATAGCCGCTTGATTTGATTTAGAGACTTCTAAACGCATATAAAGGCGACCTTTTTTGGCAGCGCGCGTTTCAAGTTGACTAAGTACATCACGGGCTAAACCCTTGCCTCGCATGGTCGGGCTAACGGCGAGAGAATATAAACGTGAGAGTCGGGTGCCTTTGTGACACCAGACTAAGCCATATGCCAAAATGTGATCATTTTCTTGGGCCAATAATAAAATAGCGTGTTCAGATTGAATCCAACGCTTGAAACTTCGAGCGCTGATTTTGTCGGTCTGAAAGCAGCTGTTTTCTAAATCGACTAGCGCATTTAAGTCTTCTTTATTTGCTAGGCGATACTGTAGGTCCGGCATAGGGTTTCTCTAAGGGTTTTGCATTAAAGGGATGCCTAGCGGCATACCCTTACTTCTAAGCAAGTGTAATCAATATGCGATTACCGATTAGCTGCCTTTGGTTTCTAGGCGGCGATGAAATTCACCCATGATTTGCATGTAGAGCTCGTCACCTAGATATTCATCTTCAACTTTGTGGTCCAAGCTTGGGTTGTCGTTTACTTCTAATACATAAGCTTTACCGTTCACTTCTTTTACATCCACACCGTATAGACCGTTGCCGATGATCTTTGCTGCTTTTAATGCGGCATCTAGTACGGCTTTTGGCACTTCAAAGGTAGGCAGTGTTTCAAAACCACCAGAGAAGAAACGTTTTGCAGTATGGTTGTAAATTTGCCAGTGGTTGCGGGCCATTAAATATCGACAAGCGAACAATGCACGGCCATTGAGCACACCAATGCGCCAATCAAAGTCGGTGAATAAATATTCTTGTGCCAAAACCAGTGCACTGACTTCAAATAATTCATCCAATTTCAGTTTCAGCTCTTCTCGATTGGATACCTTATAAACGCCTTTTGAGAATGAACCTTCTGGCATTTTAAGCACAATAGGGTAGGTGAACTCATCTTCAAGTTTACTCATCGTGTCGTCACTTGCATCATCGACGACTTCGGTTTTTAAACTAGGTACTTTTTGATAACTAAATGCATCATGTAAGAACACCTTGTTACAGCAGCGCAAGATGGATGCTGCGTCATCCATAACAACCAAGCCCATGTTTTCAGCTTTAGTGGCTAAACGATAGGTGTGATGGTCAATGGCCGTTGTTTCACGAATAAACAGAGCATCGTAGTTTGCTAAGTTTTCTATTTCATCTTTGCTGACGGCTTGTGCATTAATGCCATATTTACCGGCTGCTTTAATGAATTTAGCAATCGCTTCTTTATTACTTGGCGGCACTTTTTCTTCACGGTCAATCAAGATCGCCATATCCCAGCGTTGGCGTTTTTTCTTCTCGCCCATCTTCCAAACAGTGTTGGTGAAATGTGTTAAATGCTCAATGAAATGACTTTTTTGGTTGTCGTCTAATGTTGTGAACGAACGGCGTTGAATGCTTAATTTAATGCCAGTTTCATCGCGGTCAAAACTCAGCTCTAAAATAGGCGCTGGGAATTGAGAAAATATTTGCGAAGATAAATTCTGAATACCATTGTCGACGACCTTACCAAAATACATCATGTAATTTGCTGGCCATTGCTCTTGGCTGATGTTTTTCATGCTGCTTTGAAATGGCAACAAATCTTCGCCCACTAACGTACGTAATGCGTTGATGGTTTTTACGCTTGGCAAAACGGTATGGTTACGAGCCTCAGCTAATAAAGAGCAGTAATATCCTTTGCTCAAATAGGTTGTGGTATCGCAAAGGTTAATGATGCGCGTCTTCGGCTCATTCTGCTTTGGGTACTCACGAAGATAGGTCTCGAAACTGATAACACCTGTGAATTGTTCTGTAAGGGATAAATCTTCATTGTCTACAACAATCAGGGTTTTATACACGTAATGTCCTTGTTCGGTTATATGGTTCAGTATGTTTGGTCGTTATTGACCGTGTGCTTGAGTGATTTTCAAGGGAATGTGACGCCCTATCAATTTAAGTGCCTATATATGCTCTATTTAGTGACATCACAACTGATAAAAAATTGTCGTTAGTATAAACAGAAGTTTTACTGGCGCGTCTGCTTTTTCACATTAACAATTATGGCGTCCTTACGTTAGCGCTACCGTACTTGGGTTCTAAAATTCGATCAAAAAAGGTATTTTAGGGCTTAGTTAAAACTTTAGGATGAGTTAATGATTTTTAAAAGGGCGTATTATGCGCCCTTGATTTAACTTGGTTTAGGGTTTGTCTTAAATTACCGCTTTGATTGATTTACAGTTTGTTGTAATACGCCATGTTCTAAGTGAAAGGGTCGCAATTGCCTAATTTGAGCCATTTTAGTTCGTGGTAATTAAAAACCATGAACGCAATACTCTTTAGAACGGTTGGTTAGGTACGGTTTTCATCGGTTACTCAAGCGAGTAAGATGGCGCCATAAAAATAATAGTAGCGCTAGTTAGTAACGCAAGGAAGTACGATGCTGCAATCCCAAAAGCAGGCCTTACGCTTAAGGCGTTCGGTGTTGTCAAATATTGGCGTATTTTCTCTGTGTTTATTGTGCTGGCTGGCTGTATTGTTAGGCTATTTTGTTATTGATACATCGACTGTATTGTCTTTGGCTATGACCATGTGGCTAGGTCATGGCGTGTTCGTCATTATTATTTTCTTTTCTGGTAACTTACGATTCAAGGATGCAAGTCTTACTCTGCCGCAAATGGTTTGGGTGGTTGCATGTATTAGTGTCTTGATGTCCTTCTCACAAGATATACGACCATTAATGTTGATGGGTTATCTGCTTGTCATGTCGTTTGGCGCATTCAGGCTTTCTATTAAAGGGCTATATGGGTTCACGATTTTCACCTTGGTCTGTTATCTTTCTAGCTTGTTATGGGTTTTTCATCAGCGCCCCAGCGATATTCATTTATCACAAGAATTTTTTGTCTTTGTAGGTTTCTTTTTAGCCCTGTGTGGTGTGGTTTTGATGGGGAGTGAATTTAGTAATCTTCGTAACTCTTTGGGCACCCGGCACCGTGAATTAAAAGGCGCGATTTCCCGTATAGAAGAGCTGGCGATTACCGATGAATTAACCGGCTTGTATAATCGTCGCTATCTTATGCAAATGTTAAGTCAGCAGCGCGCATTGGCCAATCGTAGTCGCTATGGGTTTGTCGTGTGCTACTTGGATCTAGACCATTTTAAAAAAGTTAATGACATTTATGGTCACCCGTTCGGCGACAAAGTGTTAAAAGCCTTTGCAAATCTCATGATCAATAGTCTTAGAGAAGTGGATATAGGCGCTCGTTTGGGGGGGGAAGAGTTTGTATTAATTTTGGCCGATACTAACCTAGATGCTGCGCAGGGTGTTTGCCAAAGAATGGCAGATAAATGGCGAGACCTTCGATTTACTGATGCCCCCGATCTGGTTTTGACGTTGTCTGCGGGCATTACGGAATTTAAATCCCCCGAAACCATTGATAGTGTATTGGAACGTGCTGATAAGCTGTTGTATGACGCAAAGCATAAGGGTCGCAACTACATAGAGGTTGAGCAGCAAGAACGACAGGTGCCCTTTAATTTTGAGCCTGAGTATCAAAAATAGCGCCTTATTGCGATGAAGCCACTAAATTGTGTAAAGCTAAGTTGCTCGTGTTCGACAAATTCAGGCTGCAACTGTGATTGAAATGCATTTTGGTATTGGTATTTGATGCTCGGTACTAAATACCAGTACGGTGACAAGTAATAACGATAATGCCAGTTGAGTGTTAGATCGACTTGGTAAGCGGTACTTTCTAAAGAAGATAGTGCGCGATGAGCCGTCGCATCGTTGCTAAAGTCAGTGTCTAGCTGTGCTAGATTTAACCGCCATTGAAAGTTTAAACCTCTGTCGTCTTTTATTCGTCCTAAACTGAATCCAAACCCTGAGAAGCGCCCGTCAAATACGTTGGCGTTTGTTGTACTTAAATTAGCACTGGCAGGGCTAGTTTCAACTGAGTAAAACACCCCAATGGTATTGATAGGGCCTTCTTCTTTTACACTTTCATACCAATACACCTGACTGCGTGAAAACTGTCTTTCAAGTAAAAGCGTATCACCGCTAGATAAGGCCTGTGCGGTGCCTGATTCGTTTATGTATATTTGATTGCTGCCCACAATCGTATCGAGTGAGGTTTTTTGCCATTCAAATTGTAACCACACTCCATTATGGGGGTTAAATTGATACAGGCTTGTATGTAGGTCGATTTCTAGGTGATTGGAGCTTTGTTGTATTTGAATTTTCGGGCCTTTCGCCATCCAGCCTTGAGTCGCATATCGACGTGCTTGCATATCCAATATGGCGCCATAGGTTTGCTCACTTGATTGGGCTTTGTCGGTTAGATATTGGTGCTGAATTTGATTTATACCGCTATAGCCGCCCATGTGCTCAGCCATTGTTAGATTGGATTGATGCGAAAATAGAGCCAATGCCGTGTAAATAAAGAGTCGATTCATACACGGGTTATCGACCAAAACCGCAAAAAATTCACTTTAGTTACATAAACTTACAAAACTCATTACAAAAGAAACGGTATTGACAGGTGTGTGGGGTTATATTAATGGCATCAGTTTTTGTACAAGAGCTGATCATTGTGTGACTCCTTATTTTATTTAGCGCCCCTTGGGCGCTTTTTTTTTGCCATTTACTCCAATTGAGTGGGGTTTAGAACTGTACTAATAAAAAAGCAGTGTTAAACTTGCGCCAAATTTTTTGATAGGGTTCTGGCATGACTGAATCTGCTGAGCAACTGACTAATAGTACTCAAAAACGTATTTTAAGCTGGCTAATTTTGTTAGCGGGCATATACGCCATCTTACTTTCTGTCGGCATGGTGGGGTCTGGCTTCAAATGGGTATCTGGTGGCTCAGACGGAGCAAGAGAGCTCTTTGCATTTGCAACTAATCCATTTCTTGCACTCCTTATTGGTATTCTTGCAACTGCTCTAGTGCAAAGCTCTAGTACCGTAACATCGGTTATTGTAGGTCTTGTGGCTGGCGGCTTACCGATTGAAATAGCGATTCCTATGGTGATGGGTGCCAATATTGGTACAACAATCACCAATACCTTAGTAAGTTTAGGCCATGTTCGTAAAAAGTCTGAATTCCGTCGCGCGTTCGCCGCGGCAACGGTTCATGACTTTTTTAACCTGATGTGTGTTGCGATCTTCTTACCGTTAGAAATTCTATTTGGCTTTTTAGAAAAGGGCAGTGCTTGGCTGACCACTCATTTAATTGGTGGCGACTCCATGAGCATGAAGGGTTTCAACTTCATCAAGCCAATTACAAAGCCTGTGATTACTGAAGTTAAATCTCTTTTGGGTATATTCCCTGACAAAGTTGCAGCAATAACCCTAATTGTTATCGGTATTCTTTTAATCTTTATTGCGATTACGATTATTGGCCGTGTACTAAAAGGTTTAATGGTTGGTCGTGCTAAGAAAATTTTACACGGAGCGATTGGTCGCGGCCCGATTTCAGGCATCGCTAGCGGTGCGGTTGTGACTGTATTGGTACAATCTTCATCGACCACTACTAGCTTAATGATTCCTCTTGTGGGTTCAGGTGTGTTTAAGCCCCGTGACATCTATCCGTTCACTCTGGGTGCTAATATTGGTACAACCATTACGGCATTGCTAGCCGCAACGGCGTTATCAGGTGCGGGTGCGGTGGTTGGTTTGCAAATTGCGTTGGTACACTTAATGTACAACCTACTAGGTGTTGTGGTTATTTACGGAATTCCTTTCCTGAGAGAGATTCCTTTAAAAGCAGCCGAGCGTTTAGCTGAAGTAGCAACAAAGCGTCACTCTTTAGCGGCATTGTACGTATTGAGTGTGTTCTTCTTGTTACCTGGTTTATGTGTATTTATCATGTCTAGCATGAGCTAAGGAGATAGCTATGGGTAAGAAACGAATTAAGGAACTGCAAAAACAGGTCAAGGATGCAAAATCGACACTGGCTGATTTAGAAAAAAAGGCCAATAAAAAGATCTTAAAAGCGCAGCATAAAGTAATTGAAGATCTAGAAAATATGATCAATCAAGAAACCTTACGCCGCGAAAGCTTGTTAGAATTAAGCGAAGAAGCTTGGCAGGAAGCCAAAGAGCTTATGGATGGTTTAATCCAAAAAGTAAAAAATGTTGTGAAATCCAATAAATAATCGATTTCACAAAAAAGCCCTAAGTAAGCAGCTTACTTAGGGCTTTTTTTTGTCTGCTAAAAATGGACTAGTTAATGCCCATAAACCACTGTTTGTTCTGTGTGTGTTTGAAACAGATATCGCAAGCCAGTTGTTTGACCTTAGCGTTGTTAAGATAAAAATGAATTTGCTGTGATATTTGTTGGGTAATATTGTCGTAATTGAAGCTTAAATAGTTATCGCCGTCATGGAACTGCACACTGAAGTCAGGGCTAATATCGATGCCTTGATGTTGCAGTTGTTTGGCCAAGTTATGGGTGACATTACGATAGGCTAAGTTTTTTAATAGTGAGGGTAGGGTGTCAGCTGTTTTGAAAGACCAAGCATCGCTATAGAAGTCTGGGTCGAGTTGTTTTGCCTGATCAATAAAAGGCGCTGTGATACGGTCGGCGGCACTTGCTTCGAACGGTATACTGCTTGGGCAGCGATAAAAGTATTGAATGTCATGACTGGCATCGTCATTGGTTGGGCTGCTCATGGGTGCAATGAGTTCATTGTCGAGTATCACTTTGAAGCTTATGGGCCAAAGTTTATCGTTTGACGTGTAAATACGGATTTTGTGAATCTTGTTGAGACCCTGCTGGCAGCGAGCTGTGTTCTCAGCCAAAGTAACACAAAGGTATTCTGCAAAGCGGTCAAAATCGTAATGAGCGTTCGGATTAGCCATATTATCTCCTAATGAATGGGAGTCTTATTCTTAAACGTAATAATCAGACGTTTCTTATAATAAGATCTACTCTGTCTGTGACTTAAACTTAAGTATAGACAGAGTAGCGTAACAGGCTTATTTAGATGAAAAATTTAATTCATTCACCTTTTATATAATTAAGAACATCTTCATGATGGGTTTTGGTCTTGAATTTATCCATGATGTGAACAAGCTTGCCTTTTTCATCAATAATGAAGGTAATGCGGTGAATGCCATCGTATTCACGGCCCATAAACTTCTTAAGGCCCCATACACCATATTTTTCGGCAATGGCATGGTCTTCATCAGACAGTAGTGTGAAGTTTAGGTTGTCGCGCTCTTTAAACTTCAGTAGGCGGGCGGGCGCATCAGGGCTGATTCCTAAAGTCACCACATTTAATTTATCTAGTTCTTTTTTATTGTCGCGTAGGCTACAGGCTTGTGTGGTACAGCCTGGTGTCATGGCTTTAGGGTAAAAATACAATACTACGGTTTGGCCGCGAAAATCCTTCAGCGCTACTTTGTTGCCGTTTTCATCTAAGGTTGTAAATGCTGGGGCGACTTTGCCAATGGTTGGGCGAATCATTGAGTATTCCTTGGGAGTTGAGGCTTAGCCTTTAAGCTTTAGTTTTAAAGGGGTTTTGGGCACGCAGCAGCAGGGTAAAATTTCCCCTTCGTTGATCCATGCCATTGGCTCTTGAAGATAAGCTACCTTACCTTCAATGAGGTCTGTACGGCAGCCACCGCAATAACCTTCTCGGCATTGGTAGGGGAGCTGGACACCTTGTGCTTCTAAGCTTTCAAGTAAGTTGCTGGCATAGTGAAAAGCGAGGGGTTCTGCGATGCCCTCTATCTGTAAAGTGTATACGGGTTTTTCAAAGCCTTGGATTTCAAGTTGTTGTTCTTCTTGAGGGGCTTCTGGATTGCCAACGGGCAGATAGAGTTCAGGTTGTGGGCGATCATCGTCCGAAGACGATGAAGTCTCAGGGCTTTCAAGCTGAAAGTCCTGATGGTCGAATGCATCATCTTCAAGATGAAATTCTGAGTCTGAGTCGTTCGATTTATCTCGCATCGCCAACATGATTACGCCGAGCTTAAAGTTCTATGTCGCTAAAATCTTCCAATGATAATTCGCTATCAATGGCACCTACAAGGTAAGAGCTGATTTCAGCTTCTTGTGGCGCTACTTGAACATTGTCGCTTACTAACCAAGAGTTGATCCACGGTAGTGGGTTTTGCTTGGTTGGGAAGATACTTTCAAGACCAATAGCGGCTAAACGTTGGTTTGTGATGTATTCAACGTATTGACAAAGAATATCTTTATTTAGGCCAATCATGCTGCCGTCTTTAAATAAATACGCGGCCCATTCTTTTTCTTGCTCGGCTGCTTCACGGAAAATCTCAATGACTTCGTCACGGCATTCTTTGGCTATTTCGCCCATTACCGGATCGTCTTTACCAAGCGCCCAAATTTGTAGCATGTGTTGCGTGCCGGTTAGATGAAGCGCTTCATCACGGGCAATTAATTTAATGATTTTTGCATTGCCTTCCATTTTTGCGCGCTCTGCAAACGCAAAGCTACATGCAAAGCTCACATAAAAGCGAATAGCTTCAAGTACGTTAACCGATGTGACGGTAAGGTATAACTTGCGTTTAAGGTCGCGTAAATTGATTTCAACGGTCTTACCGTTTACTTCATGTTTACCTTCGCCTAGGTTTTGATAAAAGGTCACGCCTTCAATTAGGTCGTCATAGTATTTTGTAACGCTTTCTGCGCGCTTGGTGATGAATTCATTAGAAACAATATCATCAAACACACTGGCCGGATCACTCATGATGTTACGAATAATGTGAGTGTAAGAGCGGCTATGAATCGTTTCGCTGAATGACCATGTTTCGATCCAGGTTTCTAATTCAGGTAAAGAAACAATCGGCAGTAAGGCAACGTTTGGCGAGCGACCTTGAATACTGTCTAGCAATGTTTGGTATTTAAGGTTGCTTAAAAATATGTGTTTTTCGTGATCTGGCAGGTTAGCAAAATCTTTGCGGTCTGTTGAAAGATCGACTTCTTCAGGGCGCCAGAAAAAAGACAGTTGTTTTTCAATGAGCTGCTCGAATATTTTGTATTTTTGCGTGTCGTAGCGCGATACATTCACGTGTTCGCCAAAAAACATAGGCTGGCTAAAGGCGTCGAATGTATTTTGGTTAAATGTCTGATAAGCCATGTTTTTACACTTCTGAAATGACAATAAGCGTTACTTATTGAATAAGGGCAATATGCGAACATATTACCCTTAATGATTTGAAAACTTAAAAGCCCAACTGGGCGCCAAGTGTTTTAGATTTTACAAGCGCCGCCTGCACAATCGTCTTCTAAGTCTTGTTGAGAATCGTCAGCACCGTCACGGGTGTTGTGATAATACAAAGTTTTAAGACCCAGTTTATAGCTTGATAGTAAGTCTTTTAATAAGACTTTCATTGGCACTTTGCCGTTTTCAAATTTAGATGGGTCGTAGTTGGTGTTTGCTGAAATCGCTTGGTCAACGAACTTCTGCATGACACCGACTAGCTGTAAATAACCATCGTTGTTTGGCCACTGCCATAACAATTCATAATTAGATTTGATGTTCTCAAAATCAGGCACCACTTGTTTCAATATGCCGTCTTTTGAGGCTTTAATGCTGATATAGCCACGTGGTGGCTCAATGCCGTTGGTCGCATTACTGATTTGCGACGATGTTTCAGATGGCATTAATGCCGTCAGTGTCGAGTTGCGTAGGCCATGAGTTTTGATCTCACTGCGTAGCGCTTCCCAATCGTAACGTAGCTCTTCTTTACAAACGGCATCTAGCTCTTTTTTGTAGGTATCAATTGGCAGAATACCTTGAGAGTAAGTTGTTTCATTGAACTTCTCACAGGCACCTACTTCTTTTGCTAGTTTGTTTGATGCTTTCAATAGGTAGTATTGAATCGCTTCAAATGTTTGGTGGGTCAAGCCTAGTGCGCTACCGTCGCTGTATTTCACGCCGTTTTTCGCAAGATAATATGCATAGTTGATAACACCAACACCTAGCGTGCGACGTGACATGCTTGAAATTTCAGCCGCAGGCATTGGGTAGTCTTGATAGCTTAATAGGTTATCAAGTGCGCGTACGATGATGTCGGCTAGTTCTTCTAATTCGTCTAGGTTTTCAAGTGCGCCTAAGTTAAATGCCGCTAGGGTACACAGTGCAATTTCACCTTCAGGGTCGTTAATTTCTTTTAACGGCTTAGTTGGTAATGCAATTTCTAAACATAGGTTTGACTGGCGAATAGGTGCAACTTTCGAGTCGAATGGGCTGTGAGTATTACAATGGTCTACGTTCTGGATGTAGATACGACCCGTGCTGGCACGCTCTTGCATCAAGATTGAGAACAACTCAGCCGCTTTAATGGTTTGTTTACGAATTTGAGGGTCATTTTCGTATTTAACGTATAGCTCTTCGAATTTTACTTGGTCTTCGAAGAAGGCATCGTATAAACCAGGTACATCAGACGGGCTGAAAAGAGTGATGTTGCCGCCCTTAATTAAGCGCTCATACATCACTTTATTTAGCTGTACGCCGTAATCTAAGTGACGAACACGGTTCTCTTCAACACCGCGGTTATTTTTAAGCACAAGTAGTGATTCAACTTCCATGTGCCAAATAGGGTAGAACAACGTTGCTGCACCACCACGAACACCGCCTTGCGAGCAGCTTTTAACCGCTGTTTGGAAATGTTTATAAAACGGGATGCAACCTGTGTGGAAGGCTTCGCCACCACGAATAGGGCTGCCAAGCGCACGAATGCGACCAGCGTTGATGCCGATACCGGCGCGTTGCGATACGTATTTTACAATGGCACCGGCGGCGGCATTGATTGAATCTAGGCTGTCGTCGGTTTCAATCAATACACACGAGCTAAATTGACGGGTTGGCGTACGCACACCCGCCATAATCGGCGTTGGTAGAGACAATTTGAAGGTGGATACGGCATCGTAAAAGCGACGGATGTAATCCATACGAATAGATTGATCGTAATTGGCAAACAAACACGCACCAATTAATACATATAAAAACTGAGGGCTTTCAAATACTTCACCGGTCACACGGTTTTGTACTAAGTATTTGCCTTCAAGCTGCTTAACGGCCGCGTAAGCAAAGTTAAGGTCACGGCCGTGATCGATGAAGTCATCCATCTCTTTGAAATCAGCTTCTGTGAAATCTTCTAATAAGTGACGATCATAGCGTTCGGTGTCAACTAAGCGGGCAACTTGGTCATATAAGGTAGGTGGCTCGAACTGGCCGTAGGCTTTTTTACGCAAATGGAAAATGTTTAAACGCGCAGCCATGTATTGATAATCTGGCGTGTTTTCTGAAATTAAATCCGCCGCCGACTTAATCAGCGTCTCATGGATGTCAGAAGTGGTAATACCTTCATTTAGTTGGATTTGTGCGCGTAATTCAACTTCAGATACTGATACGTTATCAAGGCCTTCAGCAGCCCATGTCAGCACCTTATGGATTTTATCTAAATCTAAAGGAGCACGATTTCCGTCCCGTTTTGTTACATGAAGTGTGCTATTCATTTCTGACCCTTGCCCATACAAAAAACACCAGTCCTAAAATTGAAGGAGTGGATAGATAAAATTTGGTTTGTGAAGTTCCGAATAAAGATTTGGCTGTTAACTGATCACTTTGTTCTTATTTTAAGTAACTGTGATCGAAATATGAACATTCAATACTGCTCAAACTCGGAATAAGCACAGCATATTGCGGTTGCGACTTGGAATCAACCCTATATGTAGTGTTTAGGCAAGAATGGGCTTGTGGATAAATTGTGGGTAATAAGTGTGTAAAAGTGTTGTGTTAGTGGCTACTAACGCCAGAGTGTCGTTATCAGTAATATAGGCTAATCTTAAAGTGTGGACAGGTTGGGTCTCAACTAAAAATTGAAAAAAGTCACAACACTATGTTCGCAGGTGATAACCAATAAAAAAGCACTAAATTAGACCTAATCACCTAATCATGTGTTGCTTCTCCTAGAACTGGAGAAGCAACTTTTGTTTAGCTATCTTTTTCTCTGATTAAGCTGCGGGATTGTGAATAGATGCTTGAATGGGAATTTTGAATATGGATACATTAATGTTGCCATTATTCAGGGCTGCACTTGGCAGAAATAAAAAAATGTTGAGAATTGCTATAATTGTCAGTTCACGGATTTTTTTATTCATCTTTTTACGCTTCATGTGGCTTCCTAGTTGTTAAGTTTGTCTAAGAAAGAACAGGCTGCCTTCTAGGTGTACGACTTCGATCAATTCTGGCAAAGAATGTGTTGCAGAATATGATGTCAAGGGTACACTAAAGTTCTGACGCTTTTATCTAGTAGACCTGTTCTCTAGTTAAAACACTTAAAGTCTCAATTGCTTCGGTTTAAACGCCTAAAGTGGTTGGGACTTTTTCATTTCTGAGGAGTCATAACCTCTGCTAGCTCGATTTAAAATTCTGAATTGTTTCTTTAAGAAGTAAGCACAGCATATTGCGGTTGAGTTATCAAAACAAGCCTATATGTAGTGTTTAGGCTGTGGATAAATTGTGGGCAGTAGGTGTGTAAATATGAGGCATTAGTGTCTGCTAATCCCAGAATGTCGTTATCAGTATTATGGGCTAATCTAAAAATGTGGACACATTGGGTTTCAAGAGAAAGCTGAAATTATCAGCAAGACTGGGCAGGATGCCGACAAGGGTCTAAATTGATGTATATTAAAGTTATTTATCTATTCTAGGATGATCTATGCAACAGACAACGCAATCTGATGAAGCCTGGCAGATTTTAATCGTAGAGGATGATGAGCGGTTGGCAGGCTTAACACGTGAATATCTAGAATCCAATGGGATGCAGGTGTCGGTGGAGGGTGATGGTGGTGTTGCCGTTGATCGGATTAAAAATGAGCAGCCCGACCTAGTCATACTCGACTTAATGCTACCAGGGGAAGATGGCTTATCGGTTTGCCGCTTGGTTAGACCTTATTATCGGGGGCCGATCATTATGTTAACCGCCCGTAATGATGACCTAGACCAAGTGCTGGGTTTGGAAATGGGGGCTGATGATTATTTAGCTAAGCCAGCTCGCCCTCGTGTGTTGTTGGCGCGTATCCATGCGCTGCTGCGCCGAGTTAAAGAGGGCCCGGTTAAGGGGGCAGGTAAAGAGGGTGCGGCAGGTGAGCAAAATCGAGTGACCTTTGCCAATCTTGTGGTCGATAACGGCATGCGGGAGGCGTGGTTAGATGAAGAATCAATTGATTTAACCAGTGCCGAATTTGATTTACTTTGGTTGCTCAGTTCGAATGCTGGGCGGGTATTGAGCCGAGAAGAAATTTTTAATGCGTTACGTGGCATTGAGTACGATGGCCAAGATCGTTCAATTGACGTGCGCATCAGTCGCATCCGCCCTAAAATAGGTGATGATCCGTTGCAGCCTAAAAGAATTAAAACTGTGCGCAGCAAAGGTTACTTGTTTGTAAAAGAAATTTAGGCACAATCGTTTTTTTTGCAAGCAGGAGCGCCGCCATCTTTTCTCGCGTATACATTGGGGTGCTAACGATATTATTGTTAGTCGCCATTTCGACTTTAGGGTCGTTATGGTTGGTTGATCATATTAATCACAAGCAACATCAGCAAAGCATCATGGGCGGTATATTGTTACTGGCCATCGGTGAGATTAAGGCCTCCAACGGCAATACTACGTCTGTTTCTAATCTACTAGGTGTGCCGCTAACGCTAACGCTTATGGCGCAAACTAAGCTCAATTCAATCGATAAAGCGCGGCTTGAAAAAGGCCAATACCTGCTAACGGATGTTGGTAATAGTCGTCTTGACGTTCAGGCTGCGGTGACGATAAACGCTAAAGAATACTTATTAGAAGGCACTTTCCAAGATTTCCGCACTTCTCATATTCGTGGCTCAGCGGCATTAATTCGTCAGCTCGTTCAACGCGAACAGCGGTCGTTATCTGAATTAATAAAAGCGTTTTCCAATGAAAAAATATTACCTATACGTGTGTTAGAAAGCAGTGAAGCGGCTCAATATACATCAGAGTTGGCGAACATGGCCGCACCTGACTATTTGGCTTTTTACGATTTAGATGGCAGCACAGGCCGTTTTTATAGTTACTTACCTGAAACCAATCAAATTATTGAGATGGGCCCCATTGTTTTCCGCCAAGGCTTATCGCTTCAGTCTGTATTGGTGGTGATCGCTTTGGCGATTATTTTAACCGGCATTGCTGTTTACTGGCTTGTGTACCGATTTGAGGTGAATTTGCAGCGCTTAGAGCGAGCAGCGACTCGAATTGCATCCGGGCATTTGAATTCACGGGTCAAGGTTGAATCTGAAGATGCATTTGGCCGTTTAGGTGATGCCTTTAATAAAATGGCAATTCATATTCAAAGATTAATGGGTGTGCAAAAAGAAATGATTCGTGCAGTGAGCCACGAATTACGAACGCCGGTCGCACGCATGCGCTTTGGTGTTCAGATGCTAGAAGACACTACGACCGATGAATATACCCAAAAGCAATTGCATGAAATGGATCAAGACCTACAAGAATTAGATGAGCTAGTGGATGAAATTCTGACCTATGCTCGCCTTGAAGAGGGTGGCCCTATTTTAGAGTTTAAAGAAGCCAATATGCTCGACCTAGTGGGGCAGGTGGTTGAAGAAACACGCAGGCGCACCGATAAAGTGGAGATTAATTGGCATAGCCAAACCGTCGACGAGACGCATATTTTTAGTGACGTTGAGTATCGATATATGCATCGCGCGATACAAAACTTAGTTGGTAATGCGTGCCGATACGCCAAGGGCCAAGTATGGCTGGAATACAGTTTTGATAACGGCATTTGCCGAGTGGATGTTGAAGACGACGGCCCTGGTATCCCAGAAAAAGATTGGCAGCGTGTGTTTTCGCCGTTTACACGCTTAGACGATAGTCGTACCCGTGCATCAGGTGGCTATGGGTTAGGGTTGTCGATTGTTAGGCGAATTATTTACTGGCATGGCGGTCAGGCGTTTGTTTCTAAGAGTCGATGGGGTGGGGCTAAAATGAGCTTGTTATGGCCGAAAAATCATCAGGTATCTATTAGTAGTTAGACGGAACTGGTCAATTGGTCAGATAAAAGCCTTATTTTACAAGATGTTACATTAGGATACATTTCTACTACAGATATGTATTTAGATAGGTTTCATGATGCATTTGTGTTTACGCAAGTGAGCACAGTGAGAATGTAGCGAGAACTTAGGTTCTATTTTAACCCGCCTTTGGCGGGTTTTTTTTGCGCTCAATATTGTATAGCCTTTAATTTTGGATGAGAAAACAGCAAAAAGATAAGTAAGTTGATCGTTCGGTCAATTTGTTGTCGCCTGTTTTTCTCGACTGTGACAAAATTCACAGCATCGCGTTAAACTGACTTTGGACGGCGTCCATTTAATCGGTCAGTGCACATATTTTCACAAGTTCAATAGAAGGTCTCCCATGAGCGTATATGAAATCAGCCATCCTCTGGTTAAGCATAAACTTGGCTTAATGCGAGCGAGTGATCGCAGCACTCGCAGTTTTCGTCAGCTAACGGGTGAGATCGGCAACTTGCTTACTTACGAAGCCACCAAAGATTTAGAACTTGAAGATTACACCCTTGATGGTTGGTGCGGTGAGATTACCGCCCAGCGCATTCGTGGAAAAAAAATCACCGTAGTGCCCATTCTGCGTGCGGGTCTTGGCATGCTAGACGGTGTTTTAGAGCTATTGCCGAGCGCCAAAATCAGCGTAGTCGGTTTGTACCGTGACGAAGAAACCCTAGAGCCAGTCAGTTATTTTGACAAGCTAGCAGGCGACATTGATCAGCGTATTTCACTGGTGATCGACCCAATGCTGGCTACTGGTGGCTCTATGATTGCCACGATCGATCTATTGAAAGCGGCAGGTTGTGAGAGTATTCGTGCATTGGTATTGGTCGCCGCGCCTGAAGGCATTGCAAAAGTACAAGCGGCACACCCTGACGTCGACATTTATACCGCATCTGTTGACAGTCACTTAAATGAGCAAGGCTACATCATTCCTGGTTTGGGTGATGCGGGCGATAAAATTTTCGGTACGAAATAAGAATTAAAGGGTGTTGCATGAATAATCAAACTGAAAACAAAACGTGGCGAACGGCTTTAGCGGGCTTACAAATGCTGTTTGTTGCATTTGGCGCGCTGGTATTAATGCCACTAATCACTGGGCTTGACCCAAGTGTGGCGTTATTTACGGCAGGCGTTGGGACATTAATTTTCCAAGTAGTGACCAAGCGTAGCGTACCTGTGTTTTTAGCATCGTCGTTTGTGTTTATCGCCCCGATTGCCTTCAGTGTGCAAACGTGGGGAACGCCGGCCACTATGGGGGCGTTGTTCTGCGCAGGTTTAGTGTATGTGGTGTTGGCCAGTATAGTGGCGATTCGCGGCCCGGGCTTTTTGCATCGCATTATGCCGCCCGTGGTAACTGGTCCAATTATTATGATTATTGGTTTGGGTTTGGCGCCTATTGCCGTGAACATGGCCATGGGTAAAACCGGCGATGGCGCAGCAGAATTGTTCCCGTATGGCCAAGCGCTATTGGTTTCAATGTCGGCTTTAGTCAGCACATTAATTGTGGCGGTGTATGCCAAGGGTATTTTTCGTTTAGTGCCAATTTTGGCCGGTGTTGCTGTGGGTTATGCCGTGGCTGGTTTCAGCGGCATGCTAGACATGGCGCAAGTGAATAATGCAGATTGGATCGCTATGCCAAACTTCATCGCACCAGAATTCCACTTGGCTGCGATTTTGTTCATGTTGCCAGTGGCCATTGCCCCAGCAATCGAGCACGTAGGTGATGTACTCGCGATTAGCAGTGTGACCGGTAAAAACTACGTTGAGAAACCCGGTTTGCACCGCACCTTATTAGGCGATGGTCTAGCTACCTCGGCGGCGTCTCTATTTGGCGGCCCACCAAACACCACATATTCAGAAGTCACCGGTGCAGTCATGCTCACCCGTGCGTTTAACCCTGTGGTGATGACATGGGCGGCGGGTATTGCCATTTGCTTAGCCTTTATCGCCAAGTTTGGTATTTTGCTGCAAACCATCCCTGCGCCTGTAATGGGCGGTATTTTGATTCTATTGTTTGGCTCGATTGCCGCAGTGGGGATGAATATTTTAATTAAATCAAAAGTAAACTTAAACGAGCGCCGTAATCTTGTGATTGTATCGACCACATTAGTGTTTGGTATTGGCGGCATGGCGTTTACTTTTGGTGACTTCAGCCTACAAGGCGTGAGCTTGTGTGGCCTTGTGGCAATTGCGCTGAACTTAATATTACCGCACAGCAATGATGACATCGACGACTTGCATGAAGAGCAAGCGCTGATGGATCAGATGGTTAAAGATGATTAATAAATTGTAAGTTACTACGACGTGCAAAAGAAAAGGTCGCTTATGAAAATAAGCGGCCTTTTTTCTTAGACTTTCTGGTTTAGGGATAGCTAAATCAAATATGTAGGCTTTTAAAGAAAACTCATTGTGTTGGGTTTATATTGCTTCGTGTTATTGAGGTGCTGCCCTGCAGATATTTGTGCCGGATTGTTTTTAAGTGTAAAGGTGGTTTTTAAAGTATATCATTTGAATATTGACCTTTACTATTACGAAATAAATAAAGAGGGGTCGTAGCAATGGGGATGGTTGCGCTTATTGGTGGTGTGTTGGGTGGGTTTATTCTAGGGCTTGTTGCTGGCTTATTGGTTGTAATGAATACGCCAGAAGGCCAAAGTAAATTAGGGCGGTTTTGTAAGTATTTTTTTCTAGTTGGGTTGGTGTCTTCTATTGCTATCTTTTGTTTAATATTAGATGAGTTCTTTGATGGTATACCATAATGAAAGGTAAATGAATTTTAATGGTTAACTAGATCAATCGAGATTAATTATGTTTGAAGGCACATTGAAATATAACCAAATACGTTGAGTGATGGATTATAAGTAATATGGATATTTTGGCTTTGTCTGGGAGCTTGCGTAAAGCTTCATATAATACGCTGGCTATTAAAGCGCTAAAATTAATGGCGCCTAGTGATGTGGATATTACGATTGGAAGTATTCGTGATTTACCTTTATTTAACCCAGACCAAGAAGCTGATGAAATACCTGCACTAGATACGTTAGTGAGGCTTCTTAAGCAGTCTGATGGGCTTATTATTTCTAGCCCTGAGTATGCCCATGGAGTGAGTGGTCCAATGAAGAATGCACTTGATTGGTTGGTGAGTGGAACTGAGTTTGTTGATAAACCTGTGATGCTTATTAATACCTCTCCGCGGGCTTCTCATGCTCAAAGCGCATTAAAAGAAATTCTTGTGACAATGTCGGCTAATGTTATTGAAAGCGCGTGCCTATCTATTCCTTTGCTGGGCCGTGATTTAGATGTGGACGGTGTTATAAATGATATAGCGATAGCATCGGTGTTAAAGGCTAGCCTTAATGAGTTTTATTTGGCAGTTAATGCAAGAAAATTAATCTTTGAATAAATTTTTTTGTGTGAATATGGGATTCGAATACGTTAATTTTCATCTCATCGTCTAATGATCGCGAGCATGCAAAGGCTATGAAGTGCATGTAGAGAGTTGAACAGATGGCAAAATTATTAATTAAAAAAAACCGCTGCCTTTCACAAAGCAGCGGTTTTCTTTTATCGGGTGCTTATTTAACTCGGTGAGTTAAATAAAATACGCTTTTAACGGAGGAAAACCGTTGAACTCAACCGCTGAGTAAGTCGTGGTGTAAGCGCCGGTTGAGAACCAGTACATACGATCGCCCATGGCCAAGTTAAGTGGCAGTTCGTATTTGTAGTCTTCGTACAAAATATCGGCACTGTCACAGGTTGGGCCTGCGATAATCACTTCTTCAGTTTCACCTTTCTTTTCAACGTATAGCGGGTATTTAATGGCTTCGTCCATTGTTTCGATGAGGCCACCAAATTTACCAATGTCAGTGAATATCCAGCGGTTTAAACCATGACGGTTTTTGCGGCTGATTAATACCACTTCACTCACCAATACACCTGCGTTTGCAACTAAAGAACGACCAGGTTCCAGAATGATTTCTGGGAAGTTGTCGTCAAAGTCTTCACTCAAGAAGCGAGTGATTTCTTCTGAGTAAGTTTTTAAATCATTTGTACGGCTCATGTAGTTAGCAGGGAAGCCGCCACCTAGGTTTGCCATTTTCAGTTGAATACCATTTTCTTCTTGTAAGCGCTCGAAGATCCATTTTACTTTGGCAATGGCAGAGTCCCATGCGCCGATGTCACGTTGCTGTGAACCTACATGGAACGAAATACCATAAGGTACTAGACCTAGGTCACGGGCAAGGATACATAAATCCAACGCCATATCGGTTTGACAACCAAATTTACGAGACAGTGGCCAGTCAGCGGTTTGCGCGCCTTCGGTTAAAATACGTACGAATACACGTGCGCCAGGAGCCGCTTGTGCAATGTTACGTAAGTCGGCTTCAGAGTCAGTCGCGAAAAGATCAACGCCTTTTTCGTGAAAGTAGCGAATGTCTTTTGATTTTTTGATGGTGTTGCCGTAGCTAACACGATCACCCTTCACACCAATAGAAAGTACTTTGTCTAGTTCGTAGCGAGATGCTACGTCAAAGTTACAACCGCGATCGTCCAAAATTCTTAATAGCTCTTCAGCGGGGTTTGCTTTAATCGCATAGTAAGTTTTTGCGTAAGGAAAACACGCCATTAATTCATCTAATTGACGAGCAAATGTCGCTGTATCGATAACAACACATGGCGTTTCGAGATTGTCAGCGTATTTTTTAATGCGTTCAAAGGTATCGCCTTCGTAGTAGTCCTTAGGTTGGATCTGCATCAGTGTGTGGTGCTCCTGTTGGGTTAAATTTCTTTAATGTTGGTTGTGTTCGTGAAAGTGCGGAATATAGGCTGATTATACCTGCAGTACAACGATAAATACTTGTCTTTAAGATTACTGTTTTTAATTAAAGTGAGTTTAGTTTGATAAAAGCGCTCATATTGATGGGTAAAATGTGACATTTGAGCTTGTTGCCTACAGTGTTGGCGTATTTTGTTGTATAAACCGCAGCAAATATTCCGTCTATTCTTAGAATACCCCATTTATTTATTGAGAGAGCCATGAGCGAGAGCAACCCATATTTAGGTCGTGCCCAGCGTTTTGTTGGTTTACTAAAGCATTGCCAAGTATTAGGCATGCAGGTGAAAGAGGCGAGCAAAGAAAACTTAACGATAGAGCTGCCTTATAGCGAGCAGCATGTGGGTAATCCATCGACGGGTGTGATTCATGGCGGCGTGTTGACCACCTTAATGGATACCGCCTGCGGCACAATGGTGATTAATGCACTACCCGAATTCGAGTTGTGTCCAACTCTCGATTTGCGTGTGGATTATGTGCGCGCCGCAGAACCGAATAAATCAATTTTTGCTTTTGCAGAAGCGTACCGGGTGAGCCGCCATGTTGTGTTTACCCGCTGCACGGTGCATCAGGGTGATGTGAATGAGCCTGTGGCCAATTGTGTGGGTACGTTCATGCGGATTGGTTCTCATTTGTCGCCACCTGATTTTAGAGATGCAGTTGTAGGCATAAATAAGGGGGCAGGAGAATAATATGTCAAATTTTGAAGAACTTTTACAAGCGGCCCATGAAGGTGGTGATTATAAGCCTGTAGTGGATGCCATTCCGTATGCACAGTTAATTGGTATTGATTTTCAGCGCTTCGGTAATGATGTGATTTTTAAATTACCCGATAATCCGAGCAACATAGGCAATCCTATTTTACCTGCCGTGCACGGCGGCGTAGTAGGGGGCTTTATGGAGATGTCGGCAGCGATACATTTATTAATGATGCTTGATACACCAGCCATGCCTAAAATTGTTGATTTCTCGTTGGACTATTTGCGGGCCGTACGCGGTGGCAAAGATACCTTTGCCGAGTGCCAAGTAATTCGCCAAGGCTCACGCGTGGCCAATGTGATTATAAATGCTTGGCAGACCAGGCGTGAAGAGGCGGTGGCCACCGCGCGTGCCCACTTCTTGTTGGCACCTTAATCATCTAACTGTACGAACCCGCACCTGCGGGTGAATAAGCCTCATTGCTGGTTAGGCGGTGCAGTTTTCTAAGATAAGCCTTTGGTACTGGCTAGTAATGAGTGATCCAGCGCTAATTGCTTCACTCGCAGGTGCGAGTTCGTACAGGGTTATGCTTGAACATTAACCGTACGAATCCCCGGGTGGCCAAGCTGCCTAACTGTGTGAACCCGCACCTGCGGGTGAATAACCCTAATAAATCAGCCTTGTTACCGCTATTGAACCTGTTTGTGCATTTGATTAAAAAATCCCCTTGAATTAAAAATTCCCGCCCATATATAAGCAGCTCAGTGTTTTTTCAAAAGGACAGCGAGGCTTTATGACTACCGCACAAAAAGAAACCTTAGGCTTTCAAACCGAAGTGAAGCAGATGCTTCATTTGATGATTCACTCTCTATACTCCAACAAAGAGATTTTTCTACGTGAATTGATTTCTAACGCATCAGATGCGTGCGATAAACTGCGTTTTGAAGCGTTAAACGATGATAGTTTGTTCGAAAATGATCCAGACATCAGAGTGAATATTGAATTTGATGCTGTCGCCAATACCGTGACTATTTCAGATAACGGCATTGGTATGAACCGCGATGAAGTAATCGAAAACCTAGGTACGATTGCTAAATCAGGTACGTCTGCGTTTTTACAAAAGCTGTCAGGTGACGAGAAAAAAGATGCGCACATGATTGGCCAATTTGGTGTGGGCTTTTACAGTTCGTTCATTGTGGCGGATAAGGTAGAAGTTTTGACACGCCGTGCAGGTGTTGATGCAAAAGAAGCGATTCTTTGGACGTCAGCCGGTGAGGGTGATTTCACCATTGAAGTGTCTGAAAAAGCAGATCGTGGTACGCAAATTACGCTGCATTTAAAAACAGACGAAAAAGAGTTCGCCGATGGTTTTCGCTTGCGTAACTTAGTGAAAAAATATTCAGACCATATTGCTGTTCCTGTGCAAATGCTTAAAGAGCATACAGGCGAAGATGAAGCATCTGTCGAAGCAGAGTGGGAATCGGTAAACAGTGCGAAAGCCCTTTGGGTACGTAGCAAATCTGATGTTAAAGATGAAGAATACCAAGAATTTTACAAGCACATTGCCCATGACTATGAAGACTCATTAACTTGGTCTCATAACAAAGTAGAAGGCAAACTTGAGTACACGAGCTTATTGTATGTACCTAAGCGCCCGCCGTTTGATTTGTGGAATCGTGAAGGCAATCGTGGTTTAAAACTATACGTACAGCGCGTATTTATTATGGACGACGCTGAGCAATTCTTGCCGCCTTACTTACGTTTCATCAAAGGTGTGGTTGACAGCAACGACTTACCGCTTAATGTGAGCCGTGAAATCTTACAAGAAAATGCCAGTATTACGTCGATGCGTACCGCGCTCACTAAGCGTATTTTAGACATGCTTAAAAAGCTTGCGAAAAAAGACCCAGAACAATACCAAACATTTTGGGATGGTTTTGGTCAGGTCTTGAAAGAAGGCCCAGCAGATGATTTCGCCAATAAAGAAAAAATCGCTGAGTTATTTCGCTTTATGTCGACTAAAGGCGAAGATGATAAGCAATCTGTATCGTTAGATACTTATCTTGAGCGTGCACAAGACAGCCAAGATAAAATTTATTATCTAACCGCTGAAAATTATTTAACGGCGTCTCGTAGTCCACACTTAGAAGTGTTCCGCAAGAAAGGTTTAGAGGTCCTATTATTAACCGATCGTGTTGATGAATGGATGATCTCCCACCTAAGTGAATTCAAAGGTAAAACCTTCGAAGACATTACTAAGGGTGACTTAGCACTAGATGACACCGATAAAGCCGAACAAGAGAAGGCCGAAAAAGAAAACGAAAGCCTAATTAGTCGTATTAAAGCGTCACTTGGTGAAAAGGTTGAAGATGTTCGTATCTCCACACGTTTAACTGAGTCGGCAGCTTGTTTGGTGGTAGGTAAAGACGACATGGGCATGCAAATGCGTCGCATGATGGAAGCAGCAGGACAAGCGCTTCCAGAAGCGAAACGTGTGCTTGAGATTAATACGTTGCACCCATTGATTGTGAAAATGGACAAGCAAAGTGATGAAGCTCGTTTCGCTGAAATGGCGGATATAATTTATGAGCAGTCTCAGTTAGCAGAAGGCAGTCAGCTGCAAGATCCAGCAGGTTATGTGGATCGCATCAATAAACTATTAGTTGGTTTATTAGACGATTAAGTCTTGATAGCGTAAAGGATGGCCCGCAGAGGAAGCTTTGTGGGCTATTTTTTTGTCTTAAATCAGGGGACTAGCGCACAATCGACGGCTAGGTTTATGCTTTAGCATGACGTATCATAGCGCCATCTGAAAATTACAAATTTATAATAAAGGTGATTCATGAAATTGCTGCGCCTATTGGCCCCAATCGGTTTGTTGATGAGTTCTGCTGTTTATGCCGGTGGTACTCTGGATTTAAGCATTAATGACAGCATGGCTGGCCTTGATTATGACGCCACCCGTATGGGCAGTCCTATGCATGTTTCTGCGGGCTTTTTACACCACGAAGAAGATGGTGACTTGATGTCCCTAGGCTTAAATGCCGTGGATGTACGCAGCCAACAAAGCAGCTTACGCATTGGAGTGGGCGGTAAAGTATATGGTTATTTTACTGATACGAATGATAGTGGTGCCCTAGCCATTGGTGGTTTTGCGCGCTATATGCCGCCGGAACTAAACGGTTTGGGATTTGGTGGTCACATCTACTATTCACCAAGCGTACTGTCTTTTTCTACCACTGAAAATCTGATTGATGTAGGGGCTCGAGTCGAGTTTATGTTATTACCAACGGCAATGGTCTACTTAGGTTATCGCTTTGTTGAAGCCAATGACGAAAAGGGCGATATAGACGTTGTTAATGCAGGCCACTTTGGCTTGCGTATTAACTTTTAATCATGAGCCAAGTTAGTCGTACCAACCAAGTTGTGTTCTTTGCTCGCTCTTGTTTACAGCAAGCCGAGCATTGTGAAAATCAAGAAAAGCGCCAGTTAGAAGAAGCGGCCTTGTCGCACCTTTATGCTGGCGTTATGTCCTTCGCTAACGAGTTGATTTCCCAATACCGATTACCGCCTTTTGCTAATCTGAATGAGTTGTTTGCTCGTGAAGCGCTTCCGGCTGAGTTGTATGAATTAAGCCTAATTAGTCAGGAATCAACGGGTTGGTTAGGTGCCTTGCTTAAACAATATAACCGAATGTTGCTTACCGGCTTTGATGAGAGTTCGGTCGTACAGTCTGTACAATTAATTACAACGCAATCTGACTATGTAGACTTATTGCGTAACTGGTTGATTGAATTAGAAAAAACCATTCAGCGCATGCGTTTACACTATCAAGAAAACTAGTTGTCGTTTTTTTAGGCGTTGGAGTGGTAGTTTGGCAATGGTATACTCTCGCCCCCTTTGTATCGTGTCACCAAGTTTCGAGAGTTTTTATGGCTGCTGTATTTGAAATTGTAGAATTAGACGACGGCGACATTGCGTTGAAACGCAGTGATGGTGAAGGTGAGCCGCTAGTGCGAATTACCTTTTCTCATGATGCAAAAGACAGTTTTCCTGAGCAGCATGTTGAAATTGCCAAGGCGATGATTGAAGCTGCGGTTCGTAAAGTAGGTGAGTTAAGTGGCGTGCATGTTGACGATACATCGGCTATCGCTGATTACGAAGAGCGCATTTTTCACTAAACTAAAAGAATCAAGTCAAATAAAAAACGCTGCATATTGAAGTGACCCCAATAGTTAGACAAATAACTTTGGGGTCACTTCAATATGCAGCGTTTTTTTATGCCCGATGTTCAGTGGTATCTAGTGGAAGTGTTGACGGATAACGCCCACGTACAATCCCTCAATTTCGAAAGGCTCGGTTTGTAGGTTGACCACAATCGGTTCAAAGTCTTTGTTTTCAGGCAGTAATTGCACAATGTGTTTATCTTGCTGAAAACGCTTCACGGTTACTTCTTCGCCAACGCGCGCTACGACAATTTGGCCGTTACGAGCTTGGTTGGTTTTATGTACGGCAATTAAATCGCCGTCCATAATACCAATTTCTTTCATGCTCTCACCGTGCACCTCAAGTAAGAAGTCTGCGCCGGGCTTAAAAAACTCTCTTGGTAGCTCTACGTATCGCTCAACATGTTCTTGCGCCAAAATAGGCTCGCCTGCTGCCACACGGCCAATGAGTGGAATGCCACTTTGGTCTTCAGCAAGACGGATGCCGCGGCTGGCGCCAGGGGTCATTTCAATTGCGCCTTTACGAGCAAGGGCTTTTAAGTGTTCTTCGGCTGCGTTAGGGCTTTTAAAACCAAGTTCTTTTGCAATTTCTGCGCGGGTGGGAGGAAAGCCTGTGGTTTCAATGGAATGCTTTATTAAATTCAATACTTCTTGCTGGCGAGCGGTAAGTTTGATCATTGTGGCTTCTTATCTGTTTTTATATACATGTTGTGATTATATACAGTACTGTACATCTGTAAAGTGTTCCTAAAAACTTAGTGATTAAGTATTGACCTTGTTGGACAATTTCTTTAAGTTTGACGCCGCGTCAAAAAATGACACGATGTCAAAAAATAATAAAAAGCGACAACAATGTGAAATCAGTAAAAACAATCAACCATAAAGATCAAATGCGAATGGAGCGTGAAGAATTAATTCTTGACGTCGCTTTGTCCTTGCTAAAAAAAGATGGTTTCCATGGTTTAAGCATGCAAATCATTGCAGATCAAACGGATTATTCTAAGGGCACTATCTATCAGCATTTCAGTTGTAAAGAAGACTTGCTTGCAAAATTAGTTATTCGTTGTGGTGAGCGTTTGATATCCCTAATTGATGTCGCGTTAGAGAATAGTGATGGTTTGCGCCATAAAGTGGTGATGGTCAGCTGGGCATTTTTTATGAATGCTGAATTGGAACCCGAAACCGCAGGGTTAGTTTCTATGGTTAAATCACCTGAATTTCAAACCAAGGTGAGTGATGCTCATCAAAGTGCCATTTCAATAATAGATCAAAGTATTTTATCCCGTGTGATTGGTCTGTTTACAAATCAAACAGATATAGGTGCTGAGAAAATTAAGATCGGTGCGTTCGGTTGGTGGGCAATGAAATGGGGCGTTCAAGATGTTTTGGTTAATGATTGGGAGATGTCAAAATTTGGGTTTGATGATCCGAAATATTATTTTTTTGAATCACTGCATGTTTTTTTAGATGGTCTTGGTGTTAAGCGGGATCAAGTGAGCCATGATTATACAATGGTTCAAGCACTCGCAAAAAAAATTTTAACGTAAAATAAATATAACAATAAGGTAATCACTTGATTGAGAAAATAACATGGTGGCTCGTACGTCACCCTTGGGCTGTCGTGCTCTCGACTATACTGTTGGTGGCTGCCAGTGGTTATGGTGCTAAAAATATTAAACTAAATGCCGATTATCGTGCGTTTTTTAGTAGCGATAACCCTCATTTACAAGCGTTTGAAAATCTACAAGATCAATATAATAAAGTTGATAATATTCTTATTGCCATCGTGCCTGAAGATGGCGAGGTATTTAACCCTCGTATTTTAACCTTGGTTGAAGAATTAACCGAGGAATCATGGCAGGTGCCTTACAGTCGCCGTGTAGATTCGATGTCAAATTTTCAGCATACCTATGCAGAAGAAGACGACATGATTGTTGAAAGTCTTTTCGAATATTCAGCTGATTTAACACAGGAAGAAATTAAAGCTAAGCAAGCGGTTGCGCTTAAGGATCCAGTGATTGCAGGCAACTTAATTGCTTATGACGGAAAAGCCACAGGTATCAATATTACCATTAACTTACCGGGTATTAATCAAGCGAAAGAAGTACCAGAAGTCGTGGGTTTTGTTCGTGAAATGATCGCAAAATATGAAGAAGCTTACCCTGAGGTTGGTTTTTATCTAACTGGCGTTACCATGACCAATAATGCATTCCCTGAAGCCAGTGCGCGAGATATCAAAGAGCTATATCCAGTGATGATTCTATTGATACTGGTTCTGTTGTTTTTCTCTTTAAAGGGCATGTGGGGCACATTGGCGACCTTTAGCATTGTTGTATTTTCCAGTGCCATTGCAATGGGGGTATTCGGGTGGCCTGGGCCTGAAGTGACGCCAACGACACTGTCGGCACCGGTAATGATTATGACGTTGGCGATTGCTGACTGTATTCATATCTTGATGAGTTTTTACCATGGCATTGCCAAAGGTGATTCTAAACAAGCCGCAATGGTTGAGAGTATTCGTATTAATTTTCAGCCCGTTTTGTTGACAAGTTTAACCACTGCTATTGGTTTTCTGACCCTAAACTTTTCTGACGCACCGCCATTTCATGATTTAGGGAATATTGTATGTATTGGTGTATTAGCCGCCTTTATTTTAGCGGTATTTTTCTTGCCCGCATTAATGATGTTATTGTCATCGAAAAAAGTGTCAGAATCATTTAACGAAAATAAGAAAATGCAAATGCTATCCGACTTTGTTATTAAGAATTACCGTTCGTTATTAGTGTGCTTCACGATTGCAATTATCGGTTTAATCGCCCTCATTCCGCTCAACGAGTTGGATGATAATACGATTGAATATTTTGACTGGAGCATAAAGTTCAGAAGCGATAGTGAAATGATCGCTGACACGCTGACGGGTGTACAAAGTATGAATTATTCATTAAAAGCCGATGGCGAAATGGGTGTGATTGCCCCTGACTATCTGAATACTATTGATGCTTTTGCTGAGTTCTTGCGTACGCAGCCTGAAGTTCGTCATGTCGGTAGTTTTAGTGATGTAATGAAACGCCTTAATAAAAACATGAATGGCGATGATGAAGCTTACTATAAAGTACCTGATGATCGTCAACTGGCGGCACAATATATGCTGTTGTATGAATTGTCTCTACCATATGGATTGGATTTGACAAACCAAGTTAATGGCAATAAATCCGCTACGCGTATGACAGTTCAGATTGATAAAATTACCGCACAACAAATTATTGCACTTGATAATCGTGCGGTTGCTTGGCTTGAAGAGAATGCGCCTCAATACATGGTGACAGAGGGCGCGAGTACCGCTGTCATGTTTGCCCATATTACTGAACGTAATATCAAGAGCATGATTGGTGGGGTGGTCGGTGCGTTATTCTTGATTTCTTTTATTATAATGTTGGCGATTAAATCGGTTAAGTTAGGTTTTATTAGCTTAATTCCCAATTTGGTTCCTGCTGGCATGGCGTTTGGTCTTTGGGCTGTATTCGATGGCATGGTTGGCTTAGGTTTGTCTGTCGTTATGGGGGTAACTTTAGGTATTGTGGTGGATGATACTGTGCACTTTATGACGAAGTACGTACGAGCAAAACGCGAACTGGGTTTAAAAACAGAAGCCGCTATTGAGTATGCGTTTCATACAGTTGGTGTGGCTTTAACCGCTACGACCATTGTTTTATGTGCAGGGTTTATGGTGTTGGCATTATCTCCGTTTGCAATCAATACACATATGGGAATTATGAGCGCGCTAACGATTGCTTTAGCGTTAATTGTTGATTTCTTCTACTTGCCACCTTTGCTGCTTAAGTTAGATAAAGATAAAGTAGGGGATGATGAAAGTGGTATGAATGAAAAAAACTCAAGTGACGTTTTATCTTCAGAAGATAACGTTAAAATACACGCCTAATAAGGAAATTTAAGATGAAAAAATACATTGTAGCGGCATTGTTTTTGTCCCTGTTTAATATGTCAGTTTTGGCACAAACCGCAGAAGAAAAAGGCTTGGCAATAGCGATTGAGGGTGACAAACGCGGTGAAGGGTTTGCTGATTCTCAAGTAGAGCTAAAAATGGTGTTGGTTGATAGTAAAGGAACGGAAGCGCCTCGGGATATGCGTGTAAAAGCGCTTGAAGGGGTAGGCGAGAACGGCGATAAGTCATTGATGATTTTTGATACGCCAATTGATCAGAAGGGTGTGGCTATGCTGACTTATACCCATAAAGAAAAATCTGATGATCAGTGGTTGTACTTGCCTGCTTTAAAGCGTGTGAAAAAAATATCCAGCAAAAACAAATCGGGTCCATTTGTAGGTAGCGAATTTGCTTTTGAAGATATTAGCTCGCAAGAGGTAGAGAAATATACTTACAAGTATTTACGTGATGAAACCATAGATGGCATAGATTGTTTTGTGGTTGAGCGTTTCCCAACGGATAAATACTCTGGTTACACCAAACAAGTTGCTTGGATAGATAAAGCTGAATATCGAGGACTTAAAATTGACTTTTATGATCGTAAAAAAAGCTTACTTAAAACACTAGAAAATAAAGACTACAAACTGTATTTAGATAAGTTTTGGCGTCCAGCGTTGAGCGTTATGCAAAATCATCAAACCGGTAAGTCGACTCGTTTAGAATATAAAGGTTATGAATTCAAAGTGGGTTTAGATGAAAAAGAATTCACTAAAAACAGTTTAAAACGAGCTAAGTAATATGAAAGTGTATTCGTTGTTTGCGAGCTTTGCATTAGTCAGCATGGTCGCTCAAGCTGAGTTGAGTGTGACGACTCAGCTAGATTACGAACTGTCGGGGTATTTTTCAGACAGTAAGGCTACCGAGGGCTTTGAGCCCAATGATTCTCGTATCAATCATTCGTTTGCATTACGCACTGAGTTGTATAAAGAATTAGAGGGTGATCAATCCATCACGTTTAAGCCTTTTTATCGGTTTGATGAAAATGACGATAAGCGTACTCATGGCGATATTCGAGAGTTTATTTGGCACAAAGTAGCGGATGAGTACGAACTTAAAGCGGGTATTGGCAAGGTGTTTTGGGGTGTAACAGAGTCTCAGCACTTAGTTGATATTATCAATCAAACAGACTCTGTTGAAAGTCTAGATGGTGAGCAGAAGTTAGGGCAACCTATGGTGCAGTTACTGCTTGAGCGTGACTGGGGTAATTTAGATGTCTTTGTATTGCCGTATCACCGAGAGCGAACATTTGCTGGTAAAGAGGGGCGCTTAAGTATCGGCCAGAAATATGCAGATGCAGTATATGAAAGCTCTAGTGACGAAAATAATATTGATATAGCTGCGCGTTTCTACACGTATATCGAAGAATTTGAGTATGCGGTGTCAGTGTTTCATGGTACTAGCCGCTCACCTTCATTAGGCGTCGATGTGGTAGCGGGTGCATTACCTTATTACCCACTGATAACGCAACTTGGGCTTGAGATGCAGTACTTGAATGAAGGTTGGGCGTGGAAGTTTGAAGGAGTCGCGCGCGATGGCGTACCTAAAAATACCATGCAAACCTTGGCTGGCCAGTGGCCTGTTTTTTATGATGGGGTGAATTTGTCGGTAGCCGATGCTGAGCAGTATTTTGCAACGACTGCGGGTTTTGAATATACCCAAATAGGCATTTGGGATACACGTATTGACCTAGGTTGGGTGGTAGAGCATCTCTATGATTCTCGCCAAGAGGACGCAGCACAAGCAGCTTTTGAACACGATATATTGCTGGCAACGCGCTGGGCTGCTAATAATGCAGCATCGTCAACGCTGTTAGCAGGCGTGTTGGTGGATTATGAATACGACGATTACAGTTTAAGTGTTGAAGGCAATACGCGTATTTTGAATAGTATGACACTTGCCATAGAAGCACGTGTTTTTGCGCCCAAAGATGATAATCCGTTATGGAGCTTTCGTGATGAAGATTTCATTAAGCTCACATTGTCCTATTATCTATAGTGAGCCTGTTTAAGTAAGACCTTTCTTTCGGGCTCTATGAGCCCGTTTTTTTTGCATTTATATTATAAAACGTAAGGCAATGTGCGGTATGCCCGATGTAAGGTCTTGATTGCTTGACATGATTTTGAGTTAAACGTATGTTTTAAACAGTTGTTTGTTTGGGTTTGCTACATGGCACAAGTTGATACAGTTACACGAATTTTAGACGCGGCAGAAGAGTTATTTGCAGAGCATGGCTTTGCAGAAACGTCTTTACGCACGATTACGACCAGTGCTGATGTGAATTTGGCAGCAGTCAATTACCACTTTGGTTCTAAAAAAGCGCTTATTCAGGCTGTATTTTCACGTTTTTTAGGGCCGTTCTATAAGCTTGTTGAATCTAGCCTTGATGCGCATGAGCAGCAGCACCCTGATACCGTATTATCTATCGAAGATATTTTGAAGTTTGTTGCCCGTGCTATGGCCAGTGTCACCCAAGGTGATCGAAGTCGATTGGCAATCTTTATGCGTTTATTGGGTTTGGCTTATAATCAAGGGCAGGGTCATTTGCGTAAATTCTTACAAACCGAATATAGAAGTTTATTTCGCCGCGTCATGTCACTTATTACCAAGGCAACGCCTGATCTACAGCCAGTAGAGCGTTTCTGGCGTTTTCATTTTATGCTTGGTTCTGCTGCATTTACTTTGTCGAGTATGGAAAACCTACGTGCTATTGTTGAGCATGACTTTGATACAAAATGCACAGAAGAAGAAGTAGTTGGCTATCTCTTGCCTTTCCTTGCGGCAGGTATTCGGGCAAAGTAAGCATTAAACTTTGCTAGTGAGTAATTCAGTGCGTTATTTGCACATTTCAATTCTTAAACAAACTTTATCCGCGTTTGAAGACCAGCAAAAGGTCTTCGAATTTTCGGTATCTACGGCACTAAATGGCGTGGGTTGTGATGAAGGTTCCGGTAAAACACCACTTGGTCAACATTATATTAGGGCCAAAATTGGTTCTAATCAGCCTGTTAATTCTGTTTTTGTTGGTCGTCGGCCCACTGGCGAGATTTATTCTCCCTTGTTAGCCGAGCAATTCCCTAATCGAGATTGGATTCTATCTCGTATTTTATGGTTATGTGGCAAAGAAATAGGCAGAAATAGGCTGGGCTCAGTCGATTCAATGGCTCGTTATATTTATATTCACGGCACACCAGATTCTGAGCCGATGGGTGTGGCGAAAAGTCATGGCTGTATTCGCATGCGAAATTCTGAAGTAGTTCAATTATTTGATTGGGCGCCAGTTGGTTGCCCTGTGATGATCGAGGTTTAAGTGCAAGTAACGCTCATAACAGATGTACAAGGCCCCATCCTGATAGATGCAGAACGGCAATGGCTTGGTCATGAATTTTTAGGGGGGATAATTTTATTTACCCGTCATTTTCAGAGCCGTGACCAGCTTGTTCAGTTGATAAAAGAAATAAAAAAAATAAATCCGGATTTGTTAATCACAGTTGATCACGAAGGTGGAAGAGTACAGCGTTTTCGTGAAGGCTTTACACAAGTGCCAGCTATGGGGAAGATTGGAGTCGTGTACCTTCAAGACCCAGATAAGGCGATTAAGTTGGCAAAGTCTGCGGCTATTGTACTGGCCTATGAATTACAAGAGGTGGGCATAGATCTTACCTATGCCCCGGTGCTTGATATTAACTACCAGCGTAATACGGTCATTGGTGATCGCAGTTTTGCTGAGGATAAAAAGTGTCTTCAAGTACTTGCTGCTAGTTTCATGGCAGGCTTAAAAGAAATGGATTTTGCAGTCGTGGCGAAGCACTTTCCAGGTCACGGTTGGGTGAATTTAGATAGTCATATTGCTTGTCCAATTGATGAGCGTAGTTTTGATGAAATTCAACAGCAGGATTTACAGCCTTTTAAAGCGCTATTGCCAAAAATAGATTGGATGATGCCTGCTCATGTAGTGTATGAGAAAGTAGATTCAGAGCCTGCTGGTTTTTCTAAAAAGTGGTTGCAAGAAGTTCTTAGGGAGCAATTACAATTTAAAGGGCGCATCGTTAGTGATGATTTGAGTATGGAAGGTGCATCCGTTAAAGGTGATTACCAGCACAGAGCCCTAGCGGCAATAGAAGCAGGATGCGATATACTATTGGCTTGCAATCATGCCCAGGCCTCTATCGAGATCTTAACAAGTTTAGAAAAATTAAATGCAGAGCCTTATAGTTTAAAAGCTTACAAACCTGTTGAGTCTTTGGTCGAAAATAAACAGGCGTACATGGATGCCTTAGCGTTATTAGCAGAGTTGAATTAAATATGTTTGAGTTACAAGTGTTGATCGATTTATTAGACGTTTGGTGGGTACAGATCCTTGTTGGTTCCATTGCGGGAGTGATTGCGTTTTTCGTTGCTAAGGGCGTGATCAAACAACTAAAAGTGAAAGCCTCTAGGACACGTAATCTATTTGATGATGCTGTTGTGGGTGCCTTAGAGACGCCGCTTCATTATGGTATTTTAGTTTGCATTGTTGTTTATGTGCTTTTTGTTATTCAAGTGGAATTTGATATTAAGTTACTACCACAAGCTAAGAGTTTGTATGTTATTGCATTATCTGTGTTTGTTGCTTGGTTTATCATGCGTTTAATACGCATTCGTGAAAACCAAATTTTGAAAGGAAAAATCGAAACCAAGGCGGATGAAACAACGATCAGTGCTATTTTTAAATTGTTACGAATAGTCGTTGTTATAATTACCTGTTTGGTTGTATTTCAAACTTTGGGATTGTCTGTTAGCGGTATTATTGCTTTTGGTGGTGTGGGTGGTGCGGCTGTGGCTTTTGCCGCCAAAGATTTACTTGCGAACTTTTTTGGCGGCTTGATGGTGTATTTAGATAAGCCATTTTCGGTAGGTGATTGGGTGCGTAGTCCAGATAGAAACATTGAAGGTACAGTTGAAAATATAGGTTGGCGTGTGACGCGCATTCGTACATTTGATAAGCGCCCTTTGTATGTGCCTAACTCGGTGTTTACACAAGTCAGTATAGAAAACCCATCCAGAATGAGTCATCGCCGAATCTACGAAACCATTGGAGTGCGCTACCGTGATTTTTCTCAGGTCAATATGATTTGTAAAAAAGTAGAAGCGCTTTTGGCTACGCATAACGATATTGATGAATCACAAACCTTGATGGTGAATTTTAATCGTTTTGCCGATTCGTCATTAGAATTTTTTATATACTGCTTTACTCATACTACAAACTGGCAGACATTTCATGCAATCAAACATGATGTGTTGTTTAAAGTTGGTGAGATAATTATTGCAGAAGGCGCTGAGATCGCGTTTCCAAGTCGCAGTATTTATATGGAAAATAAAGTGCCAGTTGTTAATCATCAGGCATGATTGAGAAGAATATGACAAAACAAACTACGCTTACCGCCATAATTGGCGGTACAGGTTTAACGGAATATCCAGGGTTGGATATTAGCCATGAAATTAAGGCGCAAACAGAGTTAGGTGCCCCAAGTGCACCTTTGGTGTTTGGTGAATTGATGGGGCAGTCAGTGGTGTTTTTGGCACGCCATGGGCACCCACATAAAATGCCTCCGCATAAAGTAAATTATCGAGCAAATTTGTTAGCCTTAAAAGAAGCTGGTGTGACTGAAATTATTGCAGTGAATGCTGTGGGTGGCATTACCGAGGCGATGGATGCGCAGGCGATTTGTATACCTGATCAAATTATTGATTATACCCATGGTCGCGAAGATACATTTTTTGATGGCGTTTATCGCTCATTAGATCATGTAGATTTTACCTATCCTTATGATCAGATGTTATCGTCCAAATTGTATTTTGCAGCGGAGTCAAAAAATATCCTGGTGCAAAAAGGTGGCGTATACGCAGCCACTCAAGGACCAAGATTAGAAAGCATTGCTGAAATAAATCGATTAGAAAAAGATGGTTGTGATGTGGTGGGGATGACGGGGATGCCAGAAGCGGTTTTGGCCCGTGAGCTGGGGATGCCTTATGCCTGTTTGGCTTTAGTTGTCAATAAAGCAGCGGGTAAAAGCGATGAGCTTATTACGATGGATGATATCCGCAAGGTTTTGGATCAGGGTATGCATAAAGTACAGGCGATTATTGCAGGATTTCTTGCGGAAAAATAGCGCAGCGGTGTGAATTGAAAGCCCCTTACGTAATCAGTTTGGGGCTTTTTTTATTTATAGGCGAACGTTTAATGCGGAGTCGAGTGCTGGCTGAGTGTTATTTGGGATACTTTTGTTCTCGTAATGTTTTAATGGGTGCTCAATAGGTAAGATACGAATGATAGCCCCGACTAATGGGTGGTCGATGTAATGAATTTCTTTGCTGCGCATGCGTCGACTTTGCTGAAAGCTTATTAGGTCGCTGGTTGTATGTGCGTTTTCAGGGATAAATTGTAAGTCAATTTTACTGTGTAAATATCGAGACACGTGCAAATAAAATAACCCTTTTAATTGGGGGGCGCCAAGATGTTGAATAGAACTCTCTATGTATATTGGTAAGCTGTGATTTTGTTCGTAAACGGGCTGCTTCCACTGGGCATTATAAAGAATAGGTTGATTGACGGGGTCTAGTTTGGACATTTTTTCGGCCCAGTCTTGATCGATTGTTTGCTCGGTAAAGGCTAGATTGTTTGCGTTCTCATGATGGAAGGCAAGTGTTGCATTCATGCCTGAATTTGCTAGGGGTAATGGACGATTGCTTTTTAGTTCAATAACATCAGTCATGTCGAGAGGTAAAGGCGTAAAGCGAAACGATTCATCAAGGTGCCCATCGGGGCTTTGTTGAAACAAGGTTAGGTTCACCTGATACCATCGGGCTTCTTTTACGGGCGTTTCATCCTCAGCCAAAGTGAGTGGGCTGATGGTGATAGAAAGAATGAATAATAAGCGGGCTATCATGGCGTACCTGGCTGCGAAAGCAAATCTAAAACATGGTTGATGGTGCTGAAGCGAGTTTGTGCGTCAGGCATCTCAAAAATAAATTTAAAGGCATTTGAGCCATCTAATTTATAACTAGCTGGCTTGGTTTGTACCATGCGCACCATTGTGTATGGGTCAATGGATGTTTGGGAGCCGAACTCCATTCGGCCTTGGCTATCACCGGCATCTAACTTCACAACGCCTAATGATGCAAGTTTGAATTTTAATTCTGTGACTTGGATTAGGTATTTAACTTGCTGTGGCAATAAGCCAAAGCGGTCAATCATTTCTACCTGCAGGTCTTTGAGTTCGTGCTTGTTTTTGGCATTGGCAATGCGCTTATACATGATGAGTCGATTGTGAACATCAGGTAAATAATCTTCAGGAATTAACGCTGGTAGGCGTAAATTAATCTCGGCTTGGTTTTCTGTAGGATTATCTAGGCTGAGTTCTCGGCCTTCTTTGATAGCCTCAACGGCGCGATCAAGTAGTTCCATATATAAACTGAAACCCACATTTTGAATGTGCCCACTTTGCTCTTCACCTAAAAGCTCACCAGCGCCCCGAATTTCTAAATCGTGGGTGGCGAGCATAAAGCCAGCCCCAAGGTCTTGGGCATTGGTAATCGCGTCTAGGCGTTTTTCAGCATCCTTCGAGACTTTCTTCTCTTGCGGAGCAAGTAAGTATGCATACGCTTGGTGATGACTGCGGCCAACACGACCACGCAGTTGATGTAATTGCGCTAAACCAAACTTGTCGGCACGTTCAATAATAATGGTATTGGCGTTAGGGATGTCGATACCGGTTTCGATAATGGTGGTACACATTAATACATTGAAGCGTTTATGATAGAAGTCGCCCATAACCGATTCAAGTTGGCGTTCGGACATTTGGCCGTGTGCCACGCCAATACGCGCTTCGGGAATTAACTTGGCTAAATCTTCAGCGGCTTTGTCGATGGTTTTAACTTCGTTATGTAAAAAGTAAACTTGTCCGCCCCGTAATACTTCACGAAGGATTGCTTCTTTAATTAGGTGTTCGTCCCAAATTTTAACAAAGGTTTTCACGGCTAGTCGACGAGCCGGTGGGGTGGCAATAATCGATAAATCACGCACACCTGACATGGCCATATTTAGTGTTCGCGGAATCGGGGTTGCTGTCATGGTGAGTATGTCGATCTCGGCGCGTAATGCTTTAACTTTTTCTTTTTGTTGCACGCCAAAGCGATGTTCTTCATCAATGATGAGTAAACCAAGGTTTTTAAATTTAACGTCACCTTGTAGTAATTTGTGTGTGCCGATGACGATGTCAGCGGTTCCATCTTCCAGCATTTTAATGGATTTAGTTTTAGCTTGGCCGGTTTTGAAGCGAGATAAGCTTTCTATGCGTATAGGCCAGTCTGCAAAGCGGTTACTGAAGGTTTCAAAGTGCTGCTGAGCAAGCAGGGTAGTGGGAACTAAAACAGCCACTTGCATGCCATTTTGTACCGCGATAAAGGCCGCTCGTAATGCGACTTCTGTTTTCCCAAAACCTACATCGCCACACACAAGGCGATCCATAGGGTTGGGTTTCATCATGTCGGTTATGACGGCATTAATGGCACTTTTTTGATCGACGGTTTCTTCAAACGGGAAATCTGATTTAAATATTTCGTAGTCATCGCGTGGAAAGTTAAAGCCATGCCCAGGTTTGGCTTCACGTTTGGCATAAATTTCAAGCAGTTCGACGGCCGTGTCGCGGATCTTTTCTAGCGCTTTACGACGTTGAACCGACCATTTTTCAGTGCCCAGTTTATGCATGGGCGCCATGTCGGTATCAGCGCCGCTATAGCGGCTGATTAAGTGCAAAGACGACACTGGTACGTAAAGTTTTGCTTGGTCGGCGTATTCGAGCATGACGAACTCGGTGGCGTCGCCATCGACTTCAATGGTTTGCATTCCTCGATAGCGGCCGACACCATGATCGATGTGTACAACTGCGGCGCCCATGGTGAGTTCGGTAAGGTTGCGAATAATGTTTTCGCTTTGATCTTTTTCTTGCTTTTGGCGGCGGCTTTGACGAATGCGTTCTCCAAATAAAACATTTTCACTGATTAGCCAAGCATTGAGTGTTTGGCTAAAGAAGCTGTCTTCAATGGGGGCAGTGGTAATGGCAAATTCAAATTCGTGTTCATTGAGGTCAAGCCATGAGTCAATGACTTGAGGGTTGATATTAATGCGTTCGAGCAATTCGAGTAATGCTTCGCGGCGACCAGCGCTTTCGACACAAAAAACAACGGTTTCGTTGTTGTCCATTAAAAATGATTCTAATGCTTCTAATGGATTTTCATGCTTGTGGTTAACCTGTAAAGACGGCAGCGTTGGTAGGGTAAAGTTATGGTGGCCTGCTTGCTCTTTGATGTTGCCGGTGAAGGTTTTTATTCGACCATAATGTTTAAATTGAGCAAACGTTTGGTTGTCATTTAGATAAATTTCACTGGGCGGTAGCACAGGGTGGCGAATATCGTGGCGACGTTCTTCATAGCGATGTTCAATTTCTTGCCAGTTATGTTGCAGGCTTTTTTCTAAATCTTGATTGAATATAAGCTGGCAATCTAATGGTAGATAGTCAAATAACGTGGCAGTTTCTTCAAAAAATAAAGGCAGATAATATTCGATACCACCTGGCGCAATTTGTTTGGTAACGTCCATGTATAATGGCGATTCTTTCGGGTCGCACTCGAAGAAATCAAACCAGCGCTGCTTAAATGTACGGATGCCACTCTTATCGAGTGGAACTTCTTTGGCCGGCAGTAGTTCGATGCTGTCGGTGGTTTCTGTTGATCGTTGTGTTTCAGCATTAAACCAGCGAATGCTTTCTACTTCGTCATCAAATAGCTCTATACGAAAGGGTTGGTCTGACCCCATAGGAAATATATCTAAAATTGCGCCGCGAACACAGAATTCACCGTGCTCAAAAACCCCATCAACGGCTTGGTAACCCGCTGAAATTAATCTGGGCTTGAGTTGTTCTAGGTTTAAGGTTTGACCAACTTTTACTGTGAAGCTGTGCCCAAGAATATAATTAACAGGTGGTAATTTAAGTTGTAGTGATAAAGCAGGTATCACCAGCACGCTATTTTGGGCTTGGGGGAGTTTTACGAGTGTGCTTAGACGTTCACTAATAATGTCTTGGTGAGGCGAAAAATAATCATAGGGCAGAGTTTCCCAGTCTGGTAGGTTGAAAACATCGCCCTTGAAAAAATAGCGTATCTCTTCTGTCAATCGCTGGCTATCGCTGCTGTTGTTTGCAACGACTATGGTCAACCCAGAATAGTCATGTGCAGTGTTAGCGATGGCGTGAGCAAGGTGAGAGCCCTGAATATTACCCCAAGATAAAATGTCACCAGATTTACTTGGCAAGGGAGGGTTGGCCGCCATGACAGTCCTTTGAATAATTGAAAGAGGGGCTAGTGTACTCAAAGCGATAGTGGCTGTTAAGTTTTGCTGTGAGTGATTGTGCTTAATGTTGTTTATTTAAAGGGAATATTGACTTGAGTGGTTGCAGTAGCACACATTAGTGCTTACGTTTACTGGCCTGCTTAAACCGTGACCATATTTTGGAAGCAATATTTATGCTTGTATAAATATTGAGGTTAGCGGTCTTTATGGGCATAATACCGCACAATTTTTTGGCCTTAATATCGAGGGTGTATCCGTGAGTCAAGATGTTCGTGAAGCCAGCTTGTCTGATTGGACGTTGCGTGAAGAAACCGCAGAATCCATGATCCCATTAATTGGTGGTATGTACCGTAAGAACAACGTTGTGTTGTCTGTGTATGGCCGTCCTATTATCAATCGTTCTGTGATTGATATCCTAAAAGCTCACCGCTTTGTTCGTCAGGTGGAAAAAGAAGAGCTTTCTGTACAAGAAACGTTTCCTGTTATCGTTATATTGAAAGAGATGGGTATTAAAGCCTGTCATATTGATATCGGTAAAATGGCGGTGAACTTCCGTAATGAAGGTAACGGTGCTTCTTTAGAAGATTTCGTTAAGGCGCAGTTAATTGACCTTACGGCTCGTGAAATGGTTGACGCTGAAGGTAAGGACGTTGTTCTTTACGGTTTTGGTCGTATCGGTCGTCTACTTGCTCGTATTATGGTTGAGAAAGCGGGTGGTGGTACGGGCATGCGTTTACGTGCAATTGTTGTGCGTAAAGGTAAGGGTGACGATTTAGTTAAGCGCGCTAGTTTGTTGCGTCGTGACTCTATCCACGGTTCATTCAAAGGTACAATCCAAGTTGATGAAGAAAATAGTGCGTTGATCGTTAATGGTACTTACATCAACATTATTTATGCCGGAAACCCAACTGAGATTGATTACACTCAGTACGGTATTAAAGACGCGCTATTGATCGACAATACTGGTGTTTGGCGTGATGCGGATGGTCTAGGTCAGCATGCTGCGTGTAACGGCATTTCTCGCGTTCTACTAACCGCCCCTGGTAAAGGTGACATCAAGAACATTGTATACGGCGTAAACCACGCTGATATGAAAGAAGAAGATACTATTTTATCAGCCGCTTCTTGTACAACAAATGCGATTACACCTGTACTTAAAGCACTTAATGATGAATATGGTGTTGAGTGTGGCCACGTTGAAACGGTTCACTCTTATACTAATGACCAAAACTTGATCGATAACTACCATAGTGGTGATCGCCGTGGTCGTGCTGCTGCATTGAATATGGTAATTACTGAAACGGGCGCGGCGAGTGCAGTTGCAAAAGCATTACCTGAATTAAAGGGTAAACTGACGGGTAACGCGATTCGTGTTCCTACGCCAAACGTTTCAATGGCAATTCTTTCTTTAACGTTAAATAAAGAAGTGTCTCGTGAAGACTTAAATGCATTTTTACGTCAAGCGTCTTTGCATTCTACACTGCAAAAACAAATCGATTATGTTGCTAGTCCTGAAGTGGTTTCAAGTGACTTTGTTGGTAATCGTTGCGCGGGTATCGTGGATGGTGAGGCGACAATCGTGAGCGGAAATCGTGTAAACGTCTACGTTTGGTACGATAACGAATATGGTTATAGCTGTCAGGTAGTTCGCATCGCAGAGCAATTGTGCGGTGTTGATTATCCAGCTTACCCTCTCGTTAAGTAAGCAATAAAAAAGCCGCTGCAAGACAGCGGCTTTTTTGTATGATCAAAAAAATACGCATTCTAGATGACTCTGGCTATACTTATTCCCAATTGCTTTGAGAATATTGCTTAGTTATAGCTAGTCACCTTGTTATTCGATGATTATACTAGCAAACAGTTTAAATGGAGCGTTTACTCTGCTTCTAACTGTTTGAATAATAAGCAAAAAAGCAGCGCCATGCGGCGCAAATGTAAAGATTTCTCTCGAAACTGTGATTAGGCAAGGCATATGATTAACATCAAGAAAGGTCTTGACCTGCCAATTGCTGGACAACCGGAGCAAAGCATTACTCAAGGTAATGATGTCTCTAGGGTAGCATTGGTGGGTTTCGACTATGTGGGTATGAAGCCTACCATGCTTGTGCAGGTAGGTGACAAGGTCAAAAAAGGGCAGCTGCTCTTTTCCGATAAGAAAAACGAAGGGGTGCAATACACGGCTCCCGCCTCAGGAACGGTTGTTGAAATTAACCGTGGTAAGCGTCGAGTATTTGAGTCGCTTGTGATTGAGGTTGAAGGCAATGAAGAAGTTACATTTAATCATTTCAGTGCCAGTGAACTCTCGTCTTTAACACGTCAACAAGTTGAATCTCAATTAATTGAATCTGGCTTATGGACAGCGATTCGTACGCGCCCTTTTTCAAAGGCTCCTGCCCCTGAAAGCGAAGCAAGTTCAATTTTTGTATCAACACTGGATACTAATCCTTTAGCAGCTGACCCTACTATTGTGATTGCAGAGCAAAAAGAAGCCTTTGCTAATGGTTTAGCGGTTTTATCATGTTTAACCAAAAAAGTATTTGTGACTAAGTCACCTGCTGCGAGTATTCCAGTTGGGAAAGCGCAAGTAGTTGATGTCAATGGTCCTCATCCTGCGGGTTTAGTTGGTACGCATATCCATCATCTTGATCCGGTTAGTGCAACTAAAACAGTTTGGCATGTGGGTTATCAAGATGTTATTGCCATTGGTCAACTGTTCACCGAAGGCAAAATAAACACTGATCGTGTTATTGCCTTAGCGGGTCCACAAGTGAGTAAACCTCGTTTAGTGCGTACTCGTGTGGGTGCATGCTTAACTGCGCTTTTAGCGAACGAGCTAAACACTGGTGATAACCGCGTTATTTCTGGATCTGTATTTGGTGGTCGCACAGCGGCTGGTACAACGGCTTATTTAGGTCGTTTTGCTAATCAAGTATCTGTATTAACTGAAGGCCGCGAGCGTTATTTATTGCATTACTTACGCGCAGGTATTGATCGTCACTCAGTTAAAAATATTTATTTATCTAAGTTACTGCCTAAAAAACTATTGAATTTCACAACGTCTACCAACGGTAGTGAGCGTGCAATGATACCGGTTGGTGCTTACGAAAAAATTATGCCGTTGGATATTCTGCCTACTCAACTTTTACGCGCATTAATTGTAGAAGACATGGATTCTGCGATTAGTTTAGGTGCACTTGAACTGGACGAAGAAGACTTAGCGCTTTGTACTTATGTGTGTTCAGGTAAATACGAGTACGGTCCAATTTTACGCGGTAACCTTGAGCGTATTGAGAAAGAGGCATAATTATGGGTTTAAAATCATTTATAGAAAGCCTCGAATCGCATTTTACCAAAGGCGGTAAATTCGAGAAAATGTATCCTCTTTATGAGGCTATTGATACAGGTTTGTACTCACCTCCAAACGTGACGAACAACACCGCTCACGTACGTGATGGTATCGATCTAAAACGTATTATGATTACAGTTTGGTTGTGCTGTTTCCCCGCTATGTTTTTTGGCATGTGGAATCTAGGCTTTCAAGCAAATAATGCTTTAGATGGTATGGGTCTAGCTGAAATTGAAGGCTGGCGTGGTGCGATTATTTCAATGCTTGCAGGTTATGACGCCAATAGCATTTGGGATAACCTAATTTTTGGTGCGACTTATTTTCTGCCTATTTATGCCGTGACATTTATTGTTGGTGGCTTCTGGGAAGTTTTGTTTGCAACCATTCGTGGTCATGAAGTTAACGAAGGTTTCTTTGTTACCTCCATTCTTTTTGCATTAATTTGCCCGCCTGATATTCCATTATGGCAAGTTGCTCTTGGTATCAGCTTTGGTGTGGTGATCGGTAAGGAAATTTTTGGCGGTACAGGTAAAAATTTCTTAAACCCTGCTTTAACTGGTCGTGCATTTTTGTTTTTTGCGTACCCTGCGCAAATTTCAGGTGATGCAGTGTGGACAGCAGTTGATGGTTTTTCTGGTGCAACCGCGCTAGGTTTAGCTTCAACTGGCGGTATTGATGCCGTTGTTGCATCGGGTTTAACTTGGTTTGATGCATTTGCAGGCACGATTCAAGGCTCTATTGGTGAAACCAGTACAATAGCGATTTTAATCGGTGGTGCTGTTTTATTGGTCATGGGCATTGCGTCTTGGCGTATTGTTGCAGGTGTCATGATTGGTATGGTTGCGTTATCAACGTTATTTAACTTTATCGGTTCAGATACTAATGCAATGTTTGCAATGCCTTGGTACTGGCATTTAGTTATTGGTGGTTTTGCTTTCGGTATGATTTTCATGGCGACAGACCCTGTTTCAGCGTCTATGACTAATACCGGTAAATATTTTTTTGGTGCCTTAATTGGTGTGATGGTTGTGTTGATTCGTGTCATTAACCCAGCGTTTCCAGAAGGTATGATGTTGGCGATTTTGTTTGCAAACCTGTTTGCACCCCTTATTGACCATTTCGTAGTTCAAGCAAATATTAAGCGGAGGGTGGCTCGCAATGTCGGCTAAAAACGATAGTATTCAAAAAACCATAATGGTTGCCGTGCTGCTTTGCCTTGTTTGCTCAATTATTGTGGCAGGTTCTGCGGTTGCACTTAAACCGATTCAAGTTAAAAACAAACTTGAAGACAAAAAGAAAAACATCTTGGCTGCGGCAGGTCTTTTAGTACCTGGCAAAACAATTGATGAACAATTTAAGCAAGTAACCACTCGTATTGTTAATCTCGAGACTGGTGCTTATGCAACTGAAACAGAACTAGCTGAACTTGCTCAAGCAGGTTACCCAGTTGAAAAGTTCGATCAAAAGAAATTGTCTAAAGACCCTAAGTTTAGTGAGAAACTACAAGGTGCTGAAGACATGGCAAGCATTAAGCGCCAAGAAAACTTTGCAGCTGTTTATTTAGTTGAAAAAGACGGTGCTATTGATCGAATCATTCTGCCTGTTCATGGTTATGGTTTATGGTCAACGCTTTATGGTTTTCTTGCTCTTGAAGGGGATGCCGAGACGGTTGCTGGTTTAGGTTTCTATTCTCATGCAGAGACACCTGGACTAGGCGGTGAGGTTGATAACCCTTCTTGGAAAGCGTTGTGGCAGGGTAAGAAAGTTCATAATACTTCTGGCGAAGTAGCCATTGATGTCATTAAAGGTAAGGTTGATCCTGCGTCTTCAAAAGCAATCAATCAAGTTGATGGTTTGTCAGGTGCAACCCTTACAAGTAAAGGTGTCGCAAACTTGATGCAATTTTGGTTAGGTGAGCAAGGTTTTGCTGCTTACTTAGCTGGTTTCAAAGAGCAGGGGGTTTAATATGTCGACATCTGTTAAAGAAGTATTAACTCAGCCGTTACTGCTTAATAACCCAATTGCAGTACAGATTCTGGGTGTTTGTTCAGCGCTAGCTGTAACAACAAGTTTAAACGTTACATTAGTTATGTGTATTGCACTAACGTCTGTAACTGCGTGTTCGAACTTTGCCATCGCACTTATTCGAAATCATATACCAGGTAATATTCGTATTATTGTGCAAATGACGATTATTGCATCGTTAGTAATTGTGGTGGACCAAATATTAAAAGCGTATGCCTACGAAATTAGTAAGCAGCTCTCTGTGTTTGTAGGCTTGATTATTACGAACTGTATTGTAATGGGTCGGGCCGAAGCCTTTGCCATGAAGAATCCTCCTGGTTTGAGTTTCTTGGATGGTATTGGTAATGGTTTAGGTTATAGCGTTGTGCTGATTTTTGTCGCTGTGTTCCGTGAACTATTAGGTTCTGGTTCTCTGTTTGGCTTTGAAATTCTGCCTCTTGTAACGAATGGCGGTTGGTACTATAGCAATGGCTTATTGTTATTGCCGCCAAGTGCATTCTTCATTATTGGTTTATTTATTTGGGCGTCTCGCAGTTTGCTTCCTGCTCAAGTGGAAGCGGCTGATTTTAAGATTCAACCAAACACTGAAACATCAGGGGCCCACTAATGGAACATTATATATCTCTATTTGTGAAAGCCGTATTTGTTGAAAATATGGCATTAGCCTTCTTCTTAGGTATGTGTACCTTTTTGGCTATTTCTAAAAAAATCCAAACGGCGATTGGTTTGGGTGTAGCGGTAATTGTTGTATTGGCAATTACGGTACCTGTTAATAATTTAATTTATACCTACTTACTTAAAGAAGGTGCATTAGCTTGGGCTGGTTTCCCTGACGTAGATTTAAGCTTTCTTGGCTTATTAAGCTACATTGGTGTAATCGCTGCGATTGTTCAAATTCTAGAAATGTTTTTGGATAAATACGTGCCCGCACTTTATAACGCGTTAGGTGTGTTTTTACCTTTGATTACTGTGAACTGCGCCATCATGGGTGCATCTTTATTCATGGTTGAGCGTGATTATCAATTTGGTGAGTCAGTAGTGTACGGTATTGGCGCTGGTGTGGGTTGGGCGTTGGCTATTACTGCGCTTGCGGGTATTCGTGAAAAATTAAAATACAGTGATGTGCCAAAAGGCCTTGAGGGCTTGGGTATTACCTTTATGACGGTAGGCCTAATGTCTCTTGGCTTTATGTCATTCTCCGGCGTATCTCTATAAGGACGGTGACAGAGTATGGGTGAATATACAGAAATTATTTTAGGTGTATTTATGTTCACAGCCATGGTGCTTGCCTTGGTTGCTGTGATCTTAAGTGCGCGCGCTAAGTTAGTAAGCTCTGGCGAAGTGACAATTGAAATTAATGGTGATCCAGAGAAAACCATTAAAGCGGCAGCAGGCGATAAGCTACTGCAAACCCTTGCTAGCAATGGTGTGTTTTTATCATCTGCCTGTGGTGGTGGTGGTACATGTGCACAGTGTAAGTGCTTGGTGACAGAAGGGGGTGGTTCTATGCTGCCAACCGAAGAGTCACACTTTACTAAGCGTGATGCTCGTGAGGGCTGGCGTTTATCGTGTCAGGTACCTGTTAAGCAGGATATGAAAGTAGAAGTTGAAGACGAAGTATTTGGTGTTAAAAAGTGGGAGTGTACGGTTGAATCTAACCCTAACGTTGCGACTTTCATCAAAGAGCTAACACTTAAGCTTCCTGAAGGCGAAAACGTAGACTTCCGTGCAGGTGGTTATGTTCAGCTTGAATCGCCTCCGTTTGAAATCAATTTCTCTGATTTTGATATCGAAGAAGAATATCGTGGTGATTGGAATCACTTTAAATTCTTTGATCTTAAAACAGTGAGTAAAGAAAACGTGATACGCGCATATTCTATGGCTAATTACCCTGAAGAGCGCGGTGTGGTGAAATTCAATATTCGTATTGCAACACCGCCTCCACGTACCGAAGGGATTAACCCAGGTATTATGTCGAGCTATGTGTTTAACATGAAGCCAGGCGACAAGGTTACTGTGTACGGTCCATTTGGTGAATTTTTCGCTAAGGATACAGATGCAGAGATGGTATTCATTGGTGGTGGTGCTGGTATGGCTCCAATGCGATCACATATCTTTGATCAGCTTAAGCGCTTGAAATCATCGCGTAAAATGAGCTTCTGGTACGGTGCGCGTTCTTCTCGTGAACTGTTCTATGATGATGAATATGATGCCTTGGCAGCAGAGTTCTCGAACTTTACTTGGCATGTTGCTATGTCTGATCCGCAGCCTGAAGATAATTGGACGGGTTTAACTGGCTTTATTCATAATGTATTGTTCGAGCAATATTTACGTGATCATCCAGCGCCAGAAGATTGTGAGTACTACATGTGTGGACCTCCAATCATGAACCAATCGGTTATTAATATGTTGTTAGATTTGGGTGTTGAGCCTGAAAATATCATGTTAGATGATTTTGGCGGTTAGTAAGTTACCGTAAAAAAGGCCCATAAAACTTTGTTTTATGGGCCTTTTTTCGTTTTTGAGAATGATTTATATGTGGATGCAAAAAGAGATTGTATTGGTGCCTAAGCGCAGAGGTTTTCATTTGATTACCAAAGAGGTGCTGAGTCAGTTGCCTGAATTAAAAAATATAAAATTGGGTCTTGTGCATTTACTTCTGCAGCATACTTCAGCGGGGATTACCCTCAATGAAAATGCTGATCCAACAGTTCGTTCGGATTTTTCGCAGTTCATTGATCGTTTGGTTCCAGAGGATTGTCACTACTTTGAGCATACTTATGAAGGGGGTGATGATATGCCCGCTCATATAAAAAGCAGTTTGTTAGGGGTTGAATTAACGTTACCAGTTACTAAGGGTAAGTTAAATATAGGTGTATGGCAGGGAATTTATCTTGGGGAATATAGAGATACTGGTGGAGAAAGGCGTTTATTGGCCACAATTAATGGCCAAAATTGAGATCTAGTCTGCTTTTCTAATGATTTAGTATGTGAAAAAGGTGCTATTATTGCTATAAATCTATTAATTGTTTGAAAAATGAACAGTTTGGTTTATTACTTATAATACACACATTGGTATATTTTTTGATCTATGAATATGAAAGCGATTAGCCAGGATCTATCCAGCCCTTATTTAACAGTTGATGCGATGGCGTTGGACGGCTCTCGTGCATACTCGTTGGCTGGTAGTCAAATTACTCCTCGGGGTGTTTGTATTTGCTGTAATGAAGAGGAAATAACGTCTCTTCATGGTAGTAGTAATTTTGAGACACAGCCAAAATTTCCTATTTTATTGATTTCATTAGGTCTTTATTTTACTTCGGGCGAAGTTGTTCAACTTGAGACCCAGGCTCAAATTCAAAGTATTAGGCGTGTATCACAAGAAGAGTTTGAAGTTCATATGGGCTTTAATGATATGGTTCAAGACGGCTATCGCCATATTGCACGTTATATTGTTGAGCGTGATGGGATAACTGAATAGGGCATTGAAAGTTTTGCATCTATGGGGATGCTCGCTTTTATGTTCACGTTATTACTGTAAGTAACTTCAATTATTTCTCCGCCTGCCTCTGTGATTATTTTTCTTATCTGTGCTTCTTGTGAAAACTCAAGAGCGTAATTGACTGTGTTCATTTTTATAAAATCACGAAGTTCTAATGCTGCTAATGTGTTTTTTGCAGCTTCGCTGTAAGCTCGGGCTAAACCGCCTGTGCCTAATTTAGTCCCTCCAAAATACCTAACGATTACAATGGTTACTTCACCAATATTGTTGTGTTTTAGGTGAGAGAAAATTGGCATGCCCGCTGTACCGCTGGGTTCATTGTCATCCGAAAAGCCATATGAGCTACTATCCCAAGGTGCACCGCTTATAAAACCGAAGCAGTGATGGCGCGCATCAGGGTAACGTTCTTTGAGTGACTGAATGAATTCTTTCGCTGACTGAGTGCTGGGGGTGTGTGCTGCGAAGCCAATGAAGTGGCTTCGTTTTACTTCTAATTCAGTGCTGCATGGTGCAGCTGGAACACGATAACTAGCCATGAGCACTTAATAAAACAAATTTAGGATTAGCCGCAATTTGCTCTACTTTGTTGAAGTATTTTTTTAAGGTTTGGTGATACTGTAAGTGTCGGTTACCGACAACGATAAGTTGTCCTTTAGCTGCTAGCGCTGTTTTGCTTTGTTTAAATAAGCGTTTAGCAATGTGATCGCCTATGGTATGTGTCTCATGAAACGGGGGGTTGCAGAGTATAAGATCATAGCTATCTGCCTCGCAGTCTAAACCATCCGCCCAAGTGAAATTGGCATTATTGCTGAGGTTGTTAAGTGGCCATGATGATTTGGCGCTTTGTACTGCCATATGTGATTCATCATAGAAGTCGACTCTAGCGTGTGGATGCTTTTGAGCGTACTTAATTCCGAGTATGCCACTGCCGCAGCAAAGATCCGCCACACGAGGGGCATCAGTTAATAATTCAATATTCTCAATAAAAAATCGTGCGCCAGGATCCAGTTTATCTCGACCAAATACATTGGCATGACTTAAGAGTTCGACGCCTTCAAAGTTATTTTTCTTTGGGTATAAGTTTTGGCAAGCTTGTTTTAAATTAAGTTCAAACACCGTCGCTTTTTTAACAAACGGTAGGCGGTTGGCAATCCCAAATTTTTGTAATTGATTTAAAATTGTTTTTGGAAGGTGTTTCATCATTCCTGCTAGTAATATCTTTTCTACGCCTAGCGTTACGCACTGATTTAGTTGGAAATCCAAAAAACTCGTATTTTTTGGGATTTTCATGATGGCCAATTTAGCATCAGTTTGAATCGTGAGTGACTCATGTTGTGCTGTAATGCGTGCTAAATTGTTTGCTTTTAGATTGTTTTGCAGTGCTTCTTTAGCGCAAAAACTATCCGATGACCATGCTGATGTTTGTTTGTGTAGTGCACACGCAAGAGAGCCAAATTGGTCATTGAGTATTAATAGTTGAGAGGTAGGATAGTTTAGGCTGACGAGATTGATAAGGTATTCATCAGCCGCATCCCAAGCGCGAAGAGGCTGCTTGGGATTTGCCCCAGGGCGAATTAAAGAGTACTGGCCACTGGTGCAGTTTAATTGGTCTTGTTGCATAAGATAGAGGGGTATCTTTAGAAGGTATCGTTATTTGTTGGTTTTTCTAACTGATCCCAAAGAGACTCGCTATTTTCAAGTGGTTCAACGGCTTTGTGTACAGCCGCTTTAGTGTTGGCCTTAGCTTTGATAACGGTTGCAATTTCTTTCACTGGGATAGGTTTTGCAGGATGTTGTTTTTCAACGATTTCATTTTCATCTAAGAACTTTTGATAAACCGAACGCTGACGGTTGCCCTTCATTGGGTTGGCCGCTTTTTGTTTGGCTTTACGTTGTTTGTTCTCTAGTTTTGTTCGTTCCTTTGAGCCCGTTTTAACCCCGCCGGTAACGCGCTTTAGTGAGCGTGATTTTTTTAGTCTAGACATGATATTTACCTATAAATTATGCGCAGTATTCTACCATAGCGAATACCACAAATAAATTGTTTGTTTATTATACAGGCTGAAAAGTGGGAAACTGTTACAATGCGGCTTTTTTGGGGGTGTTATGGGCTATTTAGCGGCATTAGAGTATACATTATCCGTTACGGGGCCTGTTTTTGTCATTGTTTTTGTAGGCTTCTATCTGAAGCGTAAAGGGCACATTGATAATAATTTTGTCGGTAAAGCGTCGGCACTGGTATTTAATATCTGCTTACCAATTTTAATATTCCTATCAATGATTGATAACAACTTACAGTTATCAGCTCAATTACCCTTGGTTTGGTTTTGCATAGGGGCCGCTACGGCGACCTTTGTATGCTTTTGGTTGTTGTCGGGTTTGTGGGTGCCACATGAAGATAGAGGGGTTGCTGTGCAGGGTGCCTTTCGGAGTAACTTAGGGATTGTGGGTATTGCTTTATGTGCAAAGGCATTTGGCGGAGACGGTTTAGCGATAGGTGCTGTTATTCTTGCGGTGGTGACACCGGTTTATAATGTTTTATCTGTTTATGCTTTAAACCGTAGTATTCATGAGGGCCGTGCGGTGCCATGGGGGAAGACCTTAAACGATATCGCCAAAAACCCTTTGATTATAGCCATTGCTTTGGGCTTTTTTTGCGCATGGTTAGATTTAAAGCTCCCCAAAGTCATGTATGATGCTGGTCAGTATTTAGCCCGTATGACACTGCCTCTTGCGTTAATTGCCATTGGTGGCTCGCTTAGCTTGCGCGAACTTCAAAATACCAGTGCATTGTCTTCTCAAGCTGTATTTGCCAAATTGGTCCTAGTGCCTGTTCTGGTTGGGGCGGCTGCGTTTTTATTTGGTTTTGACGGGATAGAAATCGGATGCATCATTTTAATGTTTGCAAGTCCTACTGCGGCAGCGAGTTTTGTTATGGTGCGGGCGATGGGTGGTAATCATGTTTTGGCGTCAAATATCATTGCGTTAAGCACGTTGATGTCAGCATTTTCAATTAGTTTATTATTGTATTTAGCTAAGGTATTAGCGTGGATTTAAAACGGTGAATAAGGATATGAATCAAAACACCCAGCCAAAGGTCTTTATTAGTACTGATCCAAAAGATACTTCTTCACTAATTTATACCGTTAATCGGGTGGTCGTTCAATTGGGCGGCCTGCCTATTTCATTGTACTTTACTCCTGAGTCAGGCGATTACGACTGGCCTTTGGTACGTAAGGCCATTGATGCTGCTGATGTATTTATTTTGTTGGTGGGGGATTCATATGGCGCGCTTTCAGATACTGGCGAGAGCTATATTCACCGTGAAGCCGTATATGCAAAAAGTAAGAATAAAAAAGTAGTTGCTCTGCTGAAGAATACTGAGCTTAAAGGCATGGTTTCTCAGGATGTACAGCGCTTACGCACGTTACATCGCCTGACGATGTCTGGTGTATTCAAATATTGGAATCACAAAGAAGATCTCTTGTTAATCGCGCGACAGGTATTGCGCGACCTACTAAAGCCTCAACTTGGGTTGGTGGACTCTAATAATTTGGCTGAGACACAAGCCGCTAACCAGTTACATCAAGCTATTACAGATACTTTATTTGGCATGCAAAGTTACCCTATGCGCTTTACTGGAAAAGTATTTGCGCACGGTAATTGCCACGAAGTTATGAGTAACATCTTATTAACATGGGATATGGCATTCCTAAATATTGGGTCAATGATGACCTCTCCTGTGACTGAAGATAGAATGCGTTCTGCACTAGAAGACTATGTTGAAGATAATTATAAAGATGACTTCATGAATGCTATTGTTGATTCACACGCTTTGTCGAGTGTGCGGTGCAATGATATTGAATTCCAGCGTTTGAAAGCCTACTTAAAAGGAGCCGGTGTTATTGAGAATGTTGCCAAGGAACGTACAGGCTTAAAAAGCTATTGGCAATTAACGGCTGCTGGTGAGACCCGCTTGCATAAGTTATTGATACCAAATAGTTAATTTATAATACCCAGTACGCAATCATAACTAAATGGATTGATAGAGGCTTTTTCATATATCCGATATACTGAGCTTTTTAAGGCGAATGTATGAAGTTTGCATTTATTTTTCTCATTTTATTCCAGCTTTCAGCTTGCTCAGACAAGCAGGGTACACTGGAAAAAGTCCATGGTTACACCATGGGCACCTCTTATAGTGTCCAGTGGCGCGTCCTAGAAGGTGTTGATGTTAAGCAAGCCCAGTCAGATATAGATCAAATACTGCTGATGATAAACCAGCAGATGTCGACCTATCAAAAAGACAGTGAATTGAGTGTTTTCAACTCAGCAGATGCCCCATTTGAGCAAAAAGTAAGTGCTGAGCTGTTCGAAGTTTTGCAGTTATCCTTATCATTACATACGTTAACCGCTGGCTACTTTGATATATCGGTCGGACCTGTCGTGAACCTTTGGGGGTTTGGTCCGGATAAAATGCCCACACAGCTTCCCAGTCAGGCACAAACAAAACAGGCTCAACAGAGCGTTGGGTTGGCTGAAATTAGCTTAGGTGATTTAGTTGTGAGAAAAACACAGCAACGCTATTTAGACTTGTCAGCCATTGCTAAAGGGTATGCGGTTGATAAGGTGGCAGACTATCTAGAGCTAAAGGGCGTTGATCATTATTTGGTTGAGATTGGCGGTGAAATGCGCGTTAAAGGTGTGAAGCTTGATGCTAAGCCTTGGCGCGTGGCCGTTGAAAAACCAGATGAAAAGCAAAGAAGCGTCCAGAAAATAATTGAGATGAAAACAGGCGCCATGGCAACATCCGGTGACTACCGTAATTACTTTGAGATGAATGGCGAACAATACAGCCATTCCATTGATCCTTTTACGGCCAAGCCAGTCAAACATACTCTTGCGTCTGTCACGATTATTGATAAGACATGTGCCCGTGCCGATGCGCTAGCGACTGCTATGCTTGTAATGGGTGCCGATAAAGCGAAATCTTTTGCAATTAAGCATAATATTAAAGCTTATTTAATCGAACGAAGTCCTCGTGGCTTTAGTGAATACACAACGCCAGCATTCGACCGCTGGCAAATTAAGTGAGGTTTCCCCATGGAAATGATATTAGTCGTGTTTGTTTTCATGTTGATCGTCGTTGCGTTGATGGCAGTAGGTCTTCTTATCGGACGTAAGCCCATTAGTGGCTCGTGTGGTGGTATGAGTGCACTCGGTATGGAGACGGCCTGTGATGTGTGTGGTGGTGATAAGCAAAAGTGCGATACAGAAGAGAAAGTAGAGGCTGGCACGGTAACCGCAAATTTAGGATATGACGCAAGCCAAAAATAATATGTATAAGGAGTTTTGAATGGCCGATTACCATTATGACGTCATTGTTTTAGGGACAGGACCTTCAGGTGAAGGTGCTGCAATGAATGCAGCAAAAAAAGGCAAAAAAGTGGCGGTGGTTGAAGAAGCGCCTGCTGTAGGGGGGCACTGTACGCATTTTGGCACAATACCTTCAAAAGCATTACGTCACTCGGTTAAACAAATTATTTCATATAATACCAATCCAATGTTTCGTGATATTGGTGAGCCTAGATGGTTTAGTTTTCCTCGTGTTTTGAAAACAGCTGAGCGAGTAATCGCGAAGCAAGTAAAGCTACGTACAGAATTTTACAGCCGTAATCGTGTGCACTTGTATCACGGTCATGGCAGTTTTGTTGATAGTCATACTATTGAGATCACAGAAGGGCCTGCTTCGAGTACCCGCTTACATGCAGAGCAAATTGTGCTGGCAACCGGTTCGAGCCCGTTTCGCCCTGATGGTGTGAACTTTAATCACGAGCGTGTTTATGACTCTGATACCATTTTAAAGCTAGAGCACACCCCAAGAACGATTATAATCTATGGCGCGGGTGTGATTGGGTCTGAATACGCTTCGATTTTTAGTGGTTTGGGTGTAAAGGTAGATTTAATCAATCCTGGTGAGCGCTTATTGCCGTTTCTGGATGATGAAATCTCAGACGCGTTAAGTTATCACTTGCGTGATACAGGGGTTTTGATTCGACATAATGAGCTGTTTGATTCGGTAGAGACGGATGAAAATAGTGTCATTATGCACTTTAAGTCAGGCAAGCAAATTAAAGCAGATGCGCTTTTGTGGGCTGCAGGACGAAGCGGTAATACCCAGAATATTGGTCTAGAGCATGTAGGTGTTGAACCTAATAGTCGTGGCCAGATTGAGGTGGATGAAAACTACAAAACCAGTGCGGATCATGTATATGCAGTTGGTGATGTTGTTGGTTGGCCAAGCCTTGCTAGTGCCGCTTATGACCAAGGGCGAAGTGCTGCGGCCCATTTAGCCGGTGATGATGATTATTGGTTTGTGAGCGATGTGCCTACGGGGATTTATACAATTCCAGAAATTAGCTCAATCGGTAAAACCGAGCGAGAGCTGACCAATGAAAAAGTACCTTATGAAGTTGGGCAGGCATTTTTGAAAAGTATTGCTCGTGCACAAATTACGGGTGAAAGTGTTGGAATGCTGAAGATTTTATTTCATCGTGAAACACTTGAGATACTTGGAATTCATTGCTTTGGTGACCAAGCTTCCGAGATTATTCACATCGGTCAGGCCATAATGAAACAAGAGGGCGCTGGTAATACGGTTCGCTATTTTGTTAATAATACATTTAATTATCCGACTATGGCTGAGGCTTATCGGATTGCGGCGCTTAATGGTTTAAATCGAATTTCTTAAGATTTAAGCAATTAATTTAAAAAAGCGAGCTTAGCTCGCTTTTTTTATGCCTGTCTAATTTTAAACATAAGCTTAATGCTGAAATATGATGGGTTGCGCACATTTATCTGGGTGATAAATATTCATTTCTAATTCTATATGCTTAAATGTTATCTAAACTGAATTTCGTTGTAGTTTTGATAATAAAAAGTGAACACCCATGGCATTAGTAAAGTATCTGCAAATTCTAGCAAAACATGATGGTTCTGATTTGTATTTAAGTACAGGCGCGCCACCTAGTGCAAAGTTTCAAGGAACGTTAAAGCCCCTAGGAAAGGAGCCATTGAAGCCCGGTCAAATTGCGAAAATGATTGAGTCAGTCATGGATGAAGACCAAAAAAAGGAGTTTGAACGTGAGCTGGAGTTGAATATGGCGATTAGCTTGCCAACTGGAGGGCGTTTTCGCTTAAACATGTTTCGTCAGCGTAATGAAGTGTCTTTAGTTGCACGAAACATTGTAACGGATATACCTCGCTTTGATGATTTGGGTTTGCCAGAGGTGTTAAAAAAAGTCATTTTGGCAAAGCGGGGTTTGATTTTATTTGTAGGGGGAACGGGTTCAGGTAAATCAACGTCATTGGCCTCTCTAATTGACTATCGTAACACCAATGTCCCTGGGCATATTATCACCATAGAAGATCCTATCGAATTTGTTCATACTCATAAACGCTCAATTATTAACCAGCGTGAAGTCGGGGTTGATACCAAAAGTTTTAAAGCCGCGCTTAAAAATACCTTACGTCAGGCACCAGATGTAATTTTAATTGGTGAAATACGTGATCAGGAAACCATGGAGCACGCGTTAGCGTTTGCTGAAACAGGCCATCTAGCAATCTCAACCTTGCATGCTAATAATGCCAACCAAGCGCTTGACCGAATTATTAATTTTTTCCCAGAAGAACGTCATAAACAATTACTCCAGGATCTTGGTTTGAACTTGCAGGCTATTATCTCGCAGCGTTTGATTCCTACAGTTGATGGTAAACGGGTTGCCGCGGTCGAGGTATTGCTTGGAAACAAGACTATTCAAGACTTGGTATTTAAGGGCGATACTGATGCCATTAAAGAGATCATGTCTAAATCAGAAAACTTGGGTATGCAAACATTTGATGCTGCGTTATTTAAGTTGTATCAAGTAGGTAAAATTTCATTAGAGGAGGCGCTAAAAAATGCAGACTCTGAAAATAACTTGCGTTTAAGAATTAAGTTGGCTGAGGGTGGTGATTCAGATACCAAAGAGGAAGACCCTTTGGCAGGGTTATCCTTGCAAAAAACACCGGAAGAATTATTAAAAGAGGCAGAGAAGGCACGTGAGGATAAAGAGCTAGAGATGCTAATGGCTGGTTAAATAGTAGCCAGAAACTAATAAGCCGCCTGTTAGGCGGCTTATTAGTAATAACAAAAACAAGTTATTTAATTAGGCTTAGAAATTTAGCATCTATATTTTTGTCGTAGTAAGCTAGGCCGAATTTATTCATGTAGTCTTCGCGATTAAGCGTCATTGCATTGGCTTGGATTGCGTCTAAGTCAAAATCGATACCTTCAGCTTGATACAGCTCTTCTAAGTATCCCATGTATGGGTTTAGATCCATGAGCATCACGATCGCGCCAACATCCGTTTTTACGTTGCTATTGGTTTTTTCATCCAGTGTTACTTGAATGATTTCCGGGGTTTCATCATTGCCAGTATGTACTTTACGAGCGCGTACATTTTGATCTGCCCAGTAGTAAGCAAGCTGTTTACTTTGGGTTAGGTAAATAGGCTCTTTTCTTTCAGTGTAGCTGTTGCCGATAGTGGCCATGGCTTTCTTGGTAGCTTGATTGATGGCGGCATCACCAGAACGCTTTAAGCCTTGCTCTAGTATTTTCTTTGTTAGGCCAGACGTGGTGCCATGATACCAAACATTGCTGGTTTTAAAGCCAGTACTGCTTAATAAGGATTGACTGTCTTTAAATTGGTCAGGGGTATCAATATTCGTGGTCATACATACTCCGATTAGCAGAGCCGTGTGTTAATCAGTATCACGGCCAATATGCGCGCCATTATATCAAAAATTGCCTTAATTGTTATCACTGGCTTTAGCCTAGTTTGCAGCTAGGTCTGTATGGCTTTGTAAGTATTAAAACTGTAATCGCAGGGCTTCTAGCCTCTTTCGATTGGCGCCGAAGTCGCTGTAGCCAAGTCGTGAGGATGATCTTAGGAGTATTTGTGTGTCAGTGAGAATAAACTCAACGTCATCAACAAAACCCCAGAATGAAGAGGTAAATTCGGCTCTTATATAGTGAGTATCTGTTTTTGTAATCTTTGCATTATCTTGCTTGGAAAGAATGTCTGACAATCGCAGGTGTTTTTGTTTGAGAGTCAAGTTTGAGCTGATCGGCGCAATGTAGTGACTATCATGATTTTCTGCCGTACTCGAAACACAGTTAGGAGAGCTGGGGCAGGGCGATAAGGTTTGAGGGGGGTCTACGAATGTAGGGGGTGTCCCTGCGCAAGCCGTGAGCAGACCAGTACTTAAAAGCAATCCTATTATTTTTAAATTATTTATGTTGCGCATTTTTATGTCCTTTTTATTGTCAATTAGATAGGCTCGTTTTTTTGATATTTATGTAAAAGTATCAAATCCTAGAGTTGGGGATTATAGATTTTATGATTAAAAAAAGTTGAAACTAGTTAATTTGAATTGTATAAGAAAAATATTTATTCTTTGTTTTGAATATAATCTAGCGCGCGTTGTCTGTGATACGTCGTTTTACTATAAGGCAGTATAATCGGATTTGGATCGACTACCTCTACCTCAATTTTATTGTTCATGGCTATATTTAGAGCAATGTTCGTAATATTGACACTGAACGATGTGCCCATGAAAACCATTTTATCGGCTTGCTTCATCCTTTCTTCTGCTTGGTCTATTTGATAAAGATTGGTGTAATATTCATCAAATAATAATACGAAGGGTTTGTAGCTTTCGCCCTCGATTGGTTTGTCTTTTATCTTAAAATAATGCAATAACGATTCAGTTAAATTAGATTTATCAATTGACTCCCATGAGGCGTTTAGTAAATCTACTACAGCGCCTTGCTCTTGGAATATAGTCATTTTATCGAGTCGACCGTGGATTGATATGTAATGATTGTTGCCTGCTTTACCATCTAATCCATCAATGTTTTGCGTGATTAAATTTTTATTAGCTAGCCAGTGGTGCACATCATTTGGACCATGATCCCGGTAGGCTGCGAAGCGATGATAATACCAAGCTAAAAATTCATCGGGTTTGTTTTGGTACATGGCTCTTGTGGCCATCTCCATGGGTGTATAGTTTTTACTGCCTATGGTCCAAAAGCCGTCTTGGCCGCGAAAAGTGGGAATGCCACTTTCCGCACTAACACCAGCGCCAGTAATGTATAACGTATTCATGTGGCTGCTTGCATTAGTGGAGTGACAACTTCTCTAGCTGCTTGAGGGAAGTCACTAATAATGCTGTCAACATTGCATTTAAATAGTCGACACATTTCATCCGCATCGTTTACGGTCCATACGCTTACTTTTAAGCCTTTACGTTGTGCTTTTTTAACATAGCTTAATCGAGCAAGGCTTTTATTTAAGCAAAGATGGGTGCATTCAAGCTTGAGTGCTGCTCTAAGTCCATTAGGTAGTGGCCATTCTTGCACGTAGCCGCGCTCAATATGCGGGATGCTTTGTTTGAATGCACGTAAAATACCGATATGTTTGGACGTGATTACAACTTTTTCTTGTAAGTTGAAGCGTTCAATTAGTTGTGCCATTGGCTGTAAAAAACCAGGGTTTGTGGTGAGTGTTTTTATTTCAAATTGCCAATGAACAACATTAGGGCAAGCAGCGACCACTTGCTCAAGAGTTGGAATACCTTGTTGTGTACCTTTTAAAATAGTTGTATCTAATACTTGTGCAGTGCTGCGACTCACACTTAGCGGGCTATTTGCGAGTCGTTGTAATTTCTCGTCATGAACCACCATGAGTTGACCGTCACTACTTAGACGAACATCTAATTCAAAGCGATCTATGCCTTGGCTTGCCGCGAGTTGAAAGCCGGCAAGGCTGTTTTCCATGGCTACCCCTTTGGCGCCGCGATGACCGTATATATGCATAATTTCTCAAATTATTTTATGGGTTGTATCTGTGTACGCGAATGCTTGGTAAAAAAGGGTTGTCTTCAATTTTACGGTCGCTGCGTACGGCTCTTTGACGTTCGGTTGGAGGATCTATTTCAGGTTCATTATGTTGTGGTAGTGTTTTTTCAGTATGTACTTTAAACAAAATAGGTAAAGAAATGTTCATTGCATGGCGCAGCGGTGATTCGCCATCGTCATAGAATAAATTGGCTCTCATAGTGGGCGCTAAGTTTTGCACTTTTGCCAGCGGAGTGTCGTTGGTAAGTTGTGATACCGCTGAAAGCTGAGTTTGAATATGTGGGCTATTCGTATCTAAGCGAGCGAGTGCGTCATATGCTTGTTGAACGGTTACTTTTTGAATGCTTCTACCTGAATGATACCAATTAAAACCGATGCGAACGGGGGTGCGATTAATGACGGTGATAGCACGCCATGTTTGTTTTAAATGCAGTCGGCTTAGGCCTGAAAAATGTAACTGAGTTTGGAGTGATGGGTGACGACGTGCCAGTTGACCTTTTAGTTCAAGCCAGTGTTGTTTGTTTTGTTTTTGCAGTACCTGAACGTTTTGCTTTAGGGTGTCTTTTAAATGATTGACTGTGTTGGCTAGCTCTAACGTTGAGTCAGGTACGGCTATAAAACCAAAGCAACTTCTGGTTTCTCGCCCATCTTGTCCATCTTGATACCAAAAATCACTTAGCATATTACAGGCTTTGTTGATGCCAGTGACGCCACTGGACTGCTCAGTTTCAGTTAGTGGAATCCAATAACCTTGATGATTAGAACGAATGCTAATGCAAAGCTTGCTAGTTGTTTCAACTAGGCTATCAAAGTTGTTGATTAGATCCGATGTGTTCATTTTTATACCGTTATCTTTTTTTGTTAGCATAGCGCTAATTGATAATTTTGAACAGTTGGAATTGGGGAATTCTAATGCTTGTGTCATGGGTTCAGCATGGCGAGGTTATGTGACAGTTCGATGACTCTAATTAAAGCTCAGGCATTGTGTGAATATCATACGCATTGCAAGGGCCGTGAGTATTAGTCTGAATAAAATGTCGAATGTTTTTTCTGGTAGAAATCCACGAAGTTTGCTTCCAATAAAAGAACCAATAATGGCGGATATACTGAGCAGTGTTAAAATCCCAATGTCATGCCAGAGACTAACACCCAGTAAACTAAAAAGAATGACCTTCATGAAATGGCTAATGCTCATGATGACAGCGCTACTGGCAATGAGGGCATCTTTACCGAGGCCTTTCGCTAACAGCAATGCATTACCAAGTGGGCCGGTGGCTCCAAGTGCCATACCTAAACTACCTTGAAAGATTCCTATGCCAAACATAGAGTTTGGTAGGTGAAAGGGGAGTTTGATGCGGTTACCCCATGTTAGATAAAGGATATAGCTCCCCATTATCGGTTGCATCCAATTCCAGTTTACGGTTTTTATAAATGGGATGATAAATATTGCGCCAGCCAACGTCCCCAAAAGTATTGGGGATATGATCTGCCATTTTATGTGGGAAGTCGCCAAAGCCGCTCGGCTGCTATTACTGCATAATTGTATGAAGCCGTGAAAGGCAATGAGCATCGGTGATTCAATATAGATGGCGAGTAACGCAAATAACATAATACCACCACCTTGACCTAATACCGCTGCGAATCCACTTGTGCATATGGTGGCAAGCGCAAGTAATCCAATATCAAAGTCAGTGATGTTCATGTTGCTCCGTTATTAAGCTAGCCTTGAGGGAATTAAAACGTATCTACATATAAAAGTAATGGCGCACATTAGTGGTTTGTTTGTAGAACTATTATGGCTAGGCATAATTTAAAAATAGTTGCGGATAAATACACGACATTAATGTATTTAAGTTGTTGTATTTACCTTGAATTATTGCAGCTCAAGGTAAATACAATGTTCATGCGTTAAAATTGATAGCTGCCATCTTTCAGTTGAGTTATTAAGTCTGAGTTAATTAAGGTGTAACTTTGCTCCCCAGGTAAAAGTACAAAAACAGGCTCATTAAACTCTTGTGTATTAAACCCCTCTGTTTTTAGAGAGCCTTTTTTATATTTGAATGTGCCTGTTATTTCTTGTGTGGGTCTTATGCGAATAAAAATAGGTACGGCATAACTCGGAAGCTTACTTTTGATGTGATGTGTAAAACCAGTAACATCAAATTCGTTTAGCTCTGTGTTAAGTGTGATCGCGGTCATACCTGCTCGGCCATCGGTATTGGGGATTTGCACACCATAGGCCACACTGTGTTCAACTTGAGGAAACTGATTAGCCACTTCTTCTACTTCAGTGGTGGCGACATTTTCACCTTTCCAGCGAAAGGTATCGCCTAATCGATCAACAAAGGCGACGTGTTTATAGCCTTGCTTTTGCACTAGATCACCACTGTTAAAATACACATCCCCTTTTTTAAAAACATTGTTTAATACCTTCGCTTGGTTAGCTTTAATATTGGTATATCCTTCGTAAGGGCTGCGTTTGGTGACTTCGGCAATCAATAGTCCTGTTTCACCTTTAGTAACTGGTATCATGAAACCTTGTTCATTAAGTACAGGGGCATCTTGTTCAATGTCATATTTGATGACATTGAAGCTCATGGGACAAAAGCCTGCGGTCATGTCTAGATTCAAATTATTAACAAATGCAATGTTGCATTCGCTGGCACCATATAACTCCATTATTTGAGGGATGCCAAAGCGTTTTTTAAAGTTCATCCAAATGTCTGGGCGCAAGCCATTGCCACCCATGATGCGAACATTATGGTTACGATCATTTTCTTTTTCTGGCTGATTAAGTAAATAACGACATAGTTCGCCTATATAGCAAAACGCAGTGACCCCATAGTAGCGGCAATCATCCCAAAATCGAGATGCACTAAATTTTCGCGTTAATACCATGGTGGCGCCAGCCCCGACGATGCTAGCCCAAGATACGGTTAAAGCATTATTGTGGTAAAGCGGTAGGCATACATAAAACACGTCATCTTTGCGTATTCTAAAGGCCGATAGGCCAAAAGCGCCCATGGCTTTGATCCATCTAAAGTGCGTTAAAATAGAAGCCTTAGGCAGCCCTGTTGTACCAGAGGTGAAAATATAATAAGCGGTCTGCTTCATTTGAATGGCTTGCGAACTTTTGGGGTTTTCTTTGGGCAAGTTTTGTGTAGCTAGATTAAGGTCAATAAAGCCCCTTGGCGCTGGATTTGATGATGCATCAGCCATATAGAATGTTTTAAACGACGGGCTTTTGTGGATTCTGCTTTGAACTTGAGAAAATGCTTCGATGCATTCTTCGCCAATAATTGCCATTGCTGGAATGACAGTGGTCAGAGAGTGAATCAATACATCATCTTTTTGAGTGGTATTGATCATACTGACAATCGCGCCTAACTTTGTGATTGCCAAAACGCAGGCAAGGGTCTCTGGGCGGTTTTCCATCATTAATGCAATGGTATCACCACTTTTTATCCCTTGGCTGCTAAGGTAATGGCATATTTGATTGCTCCATTGATTAAACGCTTGGTAGCTATACTGGCTGTCTTCGTAGCGTAAGAAGCAATGATTAGGGCGTTGAGATGCCCGAACTTCGAACATTCGGCCAATGGATTGGTATTTATCGGGTTTGGCGCTTGCAAGGTGATAGACACCCTTAAGTATGCGGCCAATATCTGGCAATATACGTAAAGTACCAGAAAAAACATTTATACCGGTGACAGTTTTGGGTTGCATAACTAGGGTGCCTCGTAAGCATTTTTATTATTATCGCTTTTGATGGCTGGCAGCAATGGATTACTATACGTACCCTTAAGTGAAATGAAAAACGTCCAAAGCCGCCAATTTGATTTTAAGATGTAAGGAAAGAAGATGTTAATGCTCGTCTCTCCGGCTAAAACGCTGGATTATGAAACACCACTGCCGTTCGATGAATACACACAACCTGAGCTGTTAGAGCAGTCTCAGCTATTAATCAATGAATTGGTTGAGTTAACACCCAAAGACGTGGCCCATTTGATGAAGCTAAGCGATAAGCTTGCGGTGCTTAATGTTAATCGATTCCAGCACTGGTCATTACCATTCACCCAAAATAACGCAAGACCTGCCATGTATGCCTTCAAAGGTGATGTCTATACTGGTCTTGATGCTTATTCTTTAAAAAAATCGGATGTTAATTTTGCACAGAAGCACTTACGTATGTTATCTGGCTTATATGGTTTACTTAAACCGCTAGATTTAATGCAACCTTACCGCTTAGAAATGGGTACGAGATTCGCCAATAAAAAGGGCAGTAATGTATATGATTTTTGGGGTGATTTGATAACCGATAAAATCAACCAAGAAAAAACAGCTCAAGACGTGATATTAAATTTGGCATCGAATGAATATTTTAAGGCAGTAAAAGTTAAACAGCTAAATGCTCACGTTATAACGCCTGTATTTAAAGATGAAAAAAACGGGCAGTATAAAGTGATAAGTTTTTATGCAAAGAAAGCACGCGGCCTTATGGCGGCATACATTATTAAGAATAGAATTAATGATGTAGAAAAAATTAAACGCTTTGATGTATCAGGGTATGAGTATAGCCCTGAGCAATCAAATGCAAAGGAATGGATTTTCCTAAGAAGTGAACAAAACTGAAATAACCGAAGTTGATACAATACACATAGAGGATATGGGATATGAAAAAATTATTAAGTGGTCTTTTAATATTAATGCTTACTGGCTGTGCGGTTGGCCCACAGTCACTTAAGGTTGCTCCTGAGTTGAACTTATCTCAGTTGAAAGGCGTTACCGTACCAATTGAGTTAGTGGTGACGGATGAGCGGGAAAATACAGATTTACTCGGCTATCGTAATGCAAAAAACCAAGGACCTATTAGTTTTGAAGAAAGTTTGGCTAAGTCTGTGGGGGAGTCGTTGCAAGCCGCAATGATTGAGCAAGATATTGCTATGCAAAAAGGACCTGAACCACTTTCTAAATTAAAAATTAGTATTGTTAAATTACGTTATTTTTCGCCAGATGAAAGCTGGGTTAATCATATTGCCTTAGAAGGTGAAATTGTTGTCGTGTTAAGCCGTTCGGGATCAAGCTTGACTAAGCGCTTTTCGGCTAATCGAGCCCAAGATGTCGCAACTGCACCCGCTCAAGAATTTAATGAAAAATATTTGAATGCCATGTTGACTGAATTGTTTAATAAAGCATTGAACGATAAAGAAATCGTTAATTTTCTTAAATAGAGAGAGATATGGAATATACGTTTATTCTCAATTATGCGGTTTGGAATTACATCGCTTTAATATACTTTTTTGCTGTTTGGGTTGGTTATAGCTCTTTTGCTAAGTATATGGCAAAGCGTACACACTGCTTAGCGTCTGTACTTGATGTTCATCGCGTTTCTTGGATGGAGCGTATGATGTTAAGAGAAAATCGAATAGGGGATGCTGCGCTGCTGGCAAATTTAGAGCGCAATGTAAACTTTATGGCTTCTACCTCAGTGATTATAGTGGCGGCAGTGCTAACGGCATTAACGTCTGCATCGAAATGGGTGCTTTTTGAAAGCGTTGGTGCGGGTTTTAATCAGTATAAGCTTGGCTTGCTTCTCTTTATTATGGTTTATGCTTTTTTTAGTTTTACGTGGTCTCTACGTCAATATGGTTTTGGTAGTGTGCTCGTTGGAGCTGCACCAATGCCAGATCAAGAGGAGTTTAACTCGCGTCAGCGTAAAGAGTATGCGTATTCAACAGGGAAGATTTTAGACCAAGCAGGGCATGCGTTTAATTATGGATTGAGAGCATATTATTTTTCCATGGCGTCGTTAGCTTGGTTTATTCATCCATTATTATTTATCTTTGCCACCACCTTGGTGGTTGCCGTGCTTTATAGACGTGAGTTTTCTTCGAAGGCGCTTAAATTATTGGTAATGGATGCAGATATATTAGAAGGGAAGATTAAGTAATATCCTTCTTTTACTGATACTTACTTAACTATGAAACAAAAAAAACCACGCTAAAGCGTGGTTTTTTTGTTTGTGACAGCCTATTTTTTTGTTATAGCATTACTTGGCTTGACTTTCATGAAATCGACTAGTATTTCACCGCCTTCAATCAGTAAGGCATCTTCGGTGGCATCTTTTTTATCTGAATCATTGGCTGACTCTTCATCATTCTGCTCTTCTAGTTTATCCAGTAATTTTAGTCCTTTCGCTTTACGGCGTTTGTTTTCAAACGCTAATCGTCGAGCTTCTGTTTCTAATCGTTCTTTTTCACGAGTATCAATATTTAAAGAAATACTAGTGTCACTTCTTAATTCTTTTAAGAATTCAACTTGCTCATTGAGGTATTCAAAATCTGGGTTGTTTTTGATTCGAATTGAGTGCGCTTTTTCAATGGCGGGTACAATGGTGCTGAGGCTAGGTTGAGGCTTATATTTAGACGCCTCAATTTTGTCCCAGGCCAGTGCTTCTTCCAAAGCGCTTTCACCAATTTTTTCGATGTCATAAATTTCGGGATATACGATGTCTGGAATAACGCCACGATGCTGTGTGCTTTCACCGCTTACGCGATAAAATTTTGCATTGGTTACTTTCATTTGGCCGCGAAATAAAGGGATAAGTGTTTGTACTGTGCCTTTACCAAATGTTTGGCTGCCGACGATGAGACCGCGGCCATAATCTTGAATGGCACCAGCAAATATTTCAGATGCACTTGCACTCAAACGGTTAGTCAGTACCACTAATGGGCCGTCAAACAATACGGAAGGATCTTGGTCTGCAAGTACTTGGGTGTGCCCAAAGCTATAATGTACTTGTACGGTTGGACCTTCAGGGATGAATAAGCCCACTAGGTTGTTCACTTCGGCCAAAGAACCGCCGCCGTTATTTCGAAGGTCGATAATAAGACCGTCAATATTTTCTGTTTTCAATTTTGTAATGAGGTTACTAACATCACGGGTTGTGCTTCGATAATTAGGGTCGTTCGCATTTTTAGCTTCAAAGTCAGCATAAAAAGCCGGTATATCAATGACACCCAGTTTGTAGTCTTTGTCTTTACGTTTAATGTTGATAATTTCACTTTGTGCGGCGCGGTCTTCGAGTTTTACTTCATCGCGTGTGATTGAAATGGTGCGGTGTGATTCGGTTTGGCCACTGCCAGAAACAATATCCAAACGAACTGTGCTGTCCTTCGGTCCACGAATAAGATCGACAACTTCATCTAGGCGCCATCCAATAACGTCTACCATTTCTTCTTTATCTTGAGCGACACCGATAATTCTATCGCTTGGTTTAAGCTGGTTGGCTTTTGCAGCCGGGCCGCCAGGTACTAAGCGCTCGACGATTGTGTTTTCATTTTCACTGCGTAGTACTGCGCCTATGCCTTGAAGAGATAAACTCATATTAATGTTGAAGTTTTCACTGTTGCGTGGCGACATATATTGAGTATGAGGGTCAAACGTGTAAGTTAGTGCGTTCATGTAAGATTGAAACGCATCTTCAGAGTTGATTTGTTTAATTCGATTTAATTGGCTTTCATAGCGACGCTGTAATAGCTCAATGATGTCTTTGTCTTCTTTACCGGCAAGCTTAAGATTTAGAACGGTATTTTTGATGCGTTTACTCCAAAGGATATCCAACTCTTTGCTTGAATTTGCCCAAGGCGCTTTTTCACGATCAAGTTCAAGAGACTCTTCTTCTTTGAAATTAAATTGTTTAATGCCTTTGCTTAATAGAGAAAGTGCGTAATCTAAACGTTCAATGGCTCGTTGTTCATAGCGGTTGTAAATAACAAAAGCGGGATCTAGGTCGTTAGTTTTAATGGCTTCGTCTAGTTTTTTACGGTACTGCTCAAATTGGTCGATATCTTTTTGGGTGAAATATGAGCGCGTGTTATCTAGTATATTTAAATAACGGGTGTACACCTTTTCAGAAAATTCGTCATTTAAATATTTACGTGAATAATGGTGTTGATATAAGTGGTGAACCACTGCACGATTGGTCAATGCGTGTTCAGCATCAGGTTTTAGAACCGGAATTTCAGTTGTGGTAGCTTGAGCTAAAAATGACAAAGAAATCGAGCTAAGTATTATAAGATGACGCAACATTTACGTTATATTCCTTATTGGATGACGCACTCAAATAAAAAATGGGCTTTGGCTATTTATAGCACTTAACCCAGCTTAATGTGTGCTTTGGCCCAATGTTTCTAAAAATAATGGCATAATAGCCTATGCATTCATAACTTTCATGTGAAAAGCCATGCGTATTCGACTTGATTTACCCCAAACAGTTCTATTTGAAATGGAAGTTTCTGTCCGTGTGACCGACATTAATTATGCGGGCCATCTCGGTAACGATCGCCTACTGGTTTATGCCCAAGAGTGTAGGAGTGCTTGGTTTGCCTCGTTAGGCTTCAATGAGCTTGATATTGAGGGTTGTAATACGATCATGGCAGATGCCGCGTTACAGTATCTGAGTGAGGCATTTGCCTTAGAGTCTTTAACTGTGAGCTTATATTTGGGTGAAAGGCATAAATATGGGTTTGATCTTTATTATTTGGTACGTCGTGCAGGTGATGAAATTTGCAGAATGAAAACGGCTATCTTATTTCAAAAAGAAGGCCGCCTAACGGCTCCACCAAGTGTTTTGTTTGATTAAAATAAAAAAACCCTAGCAGACTAGGGTTTCTCGTATTGGCTTAGTGCTGCACTGGGCTGATTACAAACAATAGGTCACCTTGATTCACTTGCTGGCCTTCGGCGTTATGTATACGCACTACCTTGTATTGGGCATCTGGGTCATAAAGTGTATTGCCTTGAGTGTTGAAGGACTTCAAATTCAAGGGACTGAACATCTTCATCGCTTCCATTAAACACAATGTTTTAGTAACCGAAATTGTGTCACCTTCTTTGACGTATGGTTTCTCAGTTGGAGAAGGGGCGCTATAGAAAATAGAACTGGCAGGTGCCAATACTTTTAATTCATTTGAGCCTTCAATACGTAAGTTATCTAAAGTGACACTTTTCTTGTCGTCGCCTGCACTAATAGCAATCTCTTTGATCAATGCTTGTTTATCAATTCGATTTAAAAAGTTTGGCAAATAGTTTGTATCATAATCACCGTTGACAAAAACATCGTCATTCAATATTCGTTTTAATAGTGGAATATTAGTGCTAACACCTTGTATGACGGTTTTGTCTAGATAAACTTTTAATTTGTCGATGGTGTCATTTCGATCCTTACCGTAACAAATCACCTGTACGACCATGCTGTCATAAAACGGCGTCACTTCTTTACCGGTATCAATTGATTTTAATAGCTGGATGTCTTTATCTTCAGGTAACTCAAAGCGTGTGATTTTACCTGCGTTAGGGATAAATTGGACGTCATCACCTTGTAGCGTTGCTTTTTCTGCATTAATGCGCAGCTCCATTGCATAGCCTTTTGGTTTGTATTTTATGTCTGCAATACTTTCACCGCTGGCAATTTTAAATTGAAGGCCCATGATGTCGGTGTTTGTTACAAATTCTGTGACAGGATGCTCGACTTGCAGTCGAGTATTCATCTCCATGAAGTACACGTCATTCGCATCTAGGTTGTAAATAAATTCAACCGTGCCTGCGCCAAAATAATCGACTGCATTAGCGAGTTTTTCTGCGTAATCATAAACCTTATCTTCTAGGTTTTTAGGTAGCATTGTCGAACCGGACTCTTCGATTATTTTTTGATTGTTACGCTGTACAGAGCAATCACGTAAACCTAATACTCTCGTGTTACCTTGGCTATCACGTAATATCTGTACTTCTATATGACGAAGTGACGTGACAAATTTCTCAAGATAAACGTCACCACTGCCAAACGCACTGCGTGCTTCGGTTGAGATTTGATGAAAAAGTTCATGAATGCTTGTTGGTTCGTACACAACTTGTATGCCTTTACCGCCGCCACCATGAACGGCTTTAAGCAGCACTGGATAGCCAATCTCATCAGCTACTTTTGCGGCCATAGCGGATGTGGTTACAATGCCGTGGGATCCTGGTACAACGGGGACGCCAGAGCTGATAGCGGTATTAATTGCATTGGATTTATTACCCATGGTTTCCATTGATGAAACACTTGGGCCAATGAAATTGATGTCGTGGTTGCCACAGAACGCTGCAAACTGAGAGCTTTCAGACAAAAAGCCAATGCCGGGGTGTAAAGAGTCTACTTTTTCAAGATCGGCTATTCGAATGACACTTTGGGCGTTTAAATAGCTTTCGTCAGGTGTATTGCCACCAATACAAACTAAGCGGCCTCTGCTGTTTAAATTGTCGGCTGCGGTGCTGTTCATGTCTGGGTCAGATTGAACCAATACCACATCAATATTGTGTTCTTGTGCTTTGCGAACTAATTTTTCGGCAGTACAGCCTCGAGCGTGGATAAGTACTTTCTTGACTGGGCGAAATAATTTTTCTTTATTAAGGTTAGTTACTTCTCTTGCCTTTACTTTTCCTGGCGTTACATAACCTTTAAGAATACGAGTCAGAACTTCATCAACCGTTTTACGCGCAACAGGAATGGCAGGGTCTATGGCGCGTAACTGGCTGTCTAAATCTTCAATAAATGGGTGTTTAACTAAGTCAGCCATTGATTCGCGATTTGTTGATAAATAATTCGACAATGTGCTCGTTGACGGCAAATAGGACGGTACAACTATTTGCCCAGCAAATGGCATGTTGGTGCCGGAAAAATAGAAGGTTTGAACCATCGGGTGAGTTACAAAGCTGGCTTGAGCGCCACCGGTACAATCACCATAGCCAAATACGACAATAGGTAAGTCGTTATCACGAACAAAGCGAGTGATGCGATCATTTACTATGGACATTGAGAAGAGGGCAGACGCGCCTTCTTTTGTTTGCATGCCGCCTGAGCTTACAAAGCAAATGACAGGGTAGTTGTGACGTGCACATTCAACCAGTAGTTTACAAAATTTCTCCGCACTGGCCATGTCGAATGCGCCTGCTTGGAAATCAAGGTTTGAAATTAACGTACCTACACGTCTGCTTTCATCACCAATTTTTATGGTGCCAAAACCAGTGATTACGCCACAAGGAGCAATGTTGTTGCTTAATGCTTTTTCTATGGCACTTCTGAAGCCTGGGAATTGAACTGGATCTGATGTCATTAAGTGATCGTTTATTTCTTCAAAATCATTAAAGAATTGATCAACAAATGCTTGGCTTTGAGTGCTTTTCTCTTTTTTGACATTATCTAAAACGTCTTGAATTAATAGGTCGAAATACGCAATGGTTAAGCGATTCCAAAAATCTTTCTTACGACCAATGCTGTATGGGTTGATGCGCCCATTGTAGTTCGATCCATTATTTGAGTCATAGAACTCAGCCAAAAGTTTATCAAAGAAGAATGTGACAATTACAAAAAGAGTGTCGCTTAATCGTGGGAAACTATGTTTTTTCCATTCCTCAACTTGTATTAAGAATGCACCTCGTTGGCTTGATTCGACAAAATATTTAAACCAATTTGCAAATTCTTCTTTATGGTTTGCGGCGATACTTAAATTATTAGTGTATTCAAGGCCTTTGTTGAGGAGGCTGTTGACTGCCATGTATGACAAGCTATGTGTTTCTTTTGCTTCTTTTGCGATGGTGCCAAGGTTGTGGATGACGTAATCGTATAGTGTGCCAAACATAATTAAATTTTGGCTGATACTAATAAACTCAACTCGTAGATCGTCCATTAATATGGCGTCTAATACTGTGGCGTCTTTATTTAGTTTAGCAATTGGCGTGTCGCTTTTAATGCAAATATAAGGGGCTAGTGCCTCTTCAAGTGTGCGTCGATTTGCCTCTAGTGAACCACTAGCGACACTATTTAATAGTTGCTCTGTAGTCTGGCTTAGTTTGATGCTTTCAGTGACATCTTTAGGCATTTTTTTAGATGTGATAATTCCGTTAAGCGCTTCCGTTATACCCGTTACAAGCTCGGCTGATGCTTTGCCTTTTGTATGTTTAGCAAGCAGTGCTTGCGTATCATAATTTAGAGATTTTTGAATAAACTGTGCTAATGCGTGATCATTGGTTTTAATGAAACTAATGATTGCTTGTATATCAAGTAAATCGTCTTGTGTTAATAGAAAGCGACTTTGCTGATAATTTTCTAGGTAATTAATGAGCTCTACAAAGTTTACATCTGCATCTGACTTCCAACGATTGAATAAATACAAGCCAAGGGAAAAGCTAAAATCTTGTTTTGCTTTTATATAATTATCTTCTGGTTCACCAAAGAATAGTTTTGATATAGAGCCTCGTGCATCACTACGGCCTTCTAGTTTTTGAAGGTAGTTTTTCCAGAGTTTATTAAGCTCTTCGTCATATCTGATTTTGTCAGGTGCTTGTAGCCATTTTTGAAATTTTTTGCGTTTTTCTTCTTCAAGGCGTTCGTTTAGTTTACCGGTTGGCACCTCTACCTCAGCAAGGCGGCTATAGTGGCCGGTAGTCGTAGAAGAAATACGTTTTCTTAATGTGAGATACCGCATGTAGCGATAGGTCATGCGAAATAAGTTGTGATGCTCAGAAGGGGATGATGCTAGATTTAAACTTGACCCTTTTTCTAATGCTACTAATTTGTCAGAAGGGTTTAAATAGCGTTCAACACTACGCATGTAGTGATCCATTAAGTATGGGTTTTCTCTGGCAAAGTTTTCTGCACCGTTTTCGATACCAATAATGCTGCTGGTAATTGCGGATGTTAAATTTTGCAGTTGATCGATACGATCACTTGGTGCGTAATCAATAATACCGTCGATTACATTTCGTAATTGAAGTTCATAGGCTGAGACACCTACATATTTTGCACATTCTTGCCAAGACAAATTATATTTACGTGCAATGCTCGCGAGTCCTTGAGGTTGGATGGTATTAAAAATACCATCACGTACCGATAGTAATATATTTGTAGACGCGAGGGGGATTGCGCCACCAGAATAACCTGCACCTAAAATGATACCAACAGTCGGTATGTCGATGTTTGACATTTCAGTAATTAAGCGGGAAATACTATGGGCTTGATTGTCTAGGTTAGCTTGCTCACTAGCATCGGCCCCCGGTGTATCGATTAAAGTAACAACGGGAATAATATGTTTTGCGAATTGACGTAAGGATTTGACGGCTTGACGATGGTGTTCAGGTAACCAAGCGCCGTTACGTTCTGCTCGGTTTTGGCCTATGAAGCCGACTCGACGAAATTGATCGTCGAAAGCGAGTTCTACTTCTGCCACATACAGTGGACCGAATTCTTGCTCTGTAATGAAACGAGTAGTTAATTTATGTACTAGCTGTTTTGCATTTAGGCGCTGGCTTGATTCGCTAGGAGAAACAACTTCTTTGATATAGCTATCAATGTCTAATTGCTTAAGCTCATCACTCTTGGCACTCACTTGCTCGTGGTTAAGCAATCCTTTCACCACGGCAGCTTGGCTTCCCTTGGAGTTAGGGAAAAGCGAGAAGTCTTGGCTAAGCTTTTCTGCTATTTGGAATAACTGATCGGTATTAAATTGCGACATAAATATTGGCACTTTATCATTAGATTAATTGTGAAGCTGGCTGGTGTTCAAAGCCAATACGCTCTGCTTTATAGCAGACATTTTATAAGAATACAGTAATCTTGCAGCGATTCTTGAATTCTGTCATATATTATTTTTCAACTGGTTAGTTCAAGGTTTATCCCAAATCTTATCACGACTATAATGGTACAAAATTGAGAGGTCTTTATGGGCTTAGACGAAATCCGCCGAAAAAATACAATTGAAATTATGCATGAAAACGCATTAGACGAACTATCTTTTGCAATGTGTTTGGGCAAAGATGAAAGTAAAATGGCTGCATTGATGTCACCAGATAGTAAAAAATCGATTTCTGATTCGCTGGCTCGTTTAATTGAGCAAACTTTTAGTAAACCAAAACTTTGGCTCGATCATGCCGATGGAGACGAGCAGGTAAAGGGACCTAGCTTTGATTTATTTGGTTGATTGAATTCGCCTTAAAACCAGCCGTACTGTACATAAAAAAGCCCAGCATTCGCTGGGCTTTTTGTTGCAATAAGAAGACTTTATGTAAGACTTTTATAAAATATCTATGGGTTCTTAGGGAAGAGCAAATTGAAGATGATTTGTGAGTTATTGCTTTCGAGGTTGATTGATCCATCACCAGATGAATAAATACCACTTTGAATGCCACCGCCAGGATTTGGAATAATAAATTGAAAGCCTGAGTTCGTAATAGTTTGCTGGCCTTGTAGTGGATCGCCTGAGGTTTGGCCAGAAAACGTACTAAGGTATTGCCCCATTATTTCGGGTGTAATTTGGGTGCCGGAGGGAAGTCCCAGACCTTCACGCACTAAGTTTTGTGCATAAGCCTGTTGGGCTTGTGCAGCTGGACTGAGTTGAGGTGCGATCAATAATTGGTTGCTGCGACTTTGCTCATACTGTTGAAGTTGCTGCTCACCTTGGCGCTGAGTTAAGTTTTGATCAAAAATAATCTGTTGGTTGGCTTGTTGATCAAGTTCTCGCACAGAGTCTGCTTCTGTTATGGCAGGTTTGCCAGGGCTGAGCGTGATTCGTTTACTTGGGTGCGCCTCTGGCTGGGGCATTGCGTTTTTTTGCTTAACCATGATTGAGCCGTCAAGGATGTAAGCTTCAGTCATTTCTGTGTTGCTTAGCTCTTCAACTTGGGCGGTGGCCATTGTGCTAATAAGCAATGCTAAAAAACTCGCAAGGTATAGGTATATTTGTCTCATAATGTCTCCTTAGTCCCTACCTATACCTTAGCGTAATAGCGATGATTTGCTAGGGCGAATTAGTCTAAGTAGCGACTTTGTAAGCCTGTATATGCGTCAATACGGCGATCCCTGAAATAAGGCCAAATACGTCGTGTTTGCTCAGTTTTATCTAGATTAATTGTGGCTTCTACTAGGCAGGCTTCCTGATGGTCGGCAAGAGCCAAGAATTCACCTTGTTGACCTGTTATGAAGGAATGCCCCCAAAACTTAATACCAGTGCTTTGATTACTAGGGTCTGCTTCGTGTCCTACTCGGTTAATGGCAATAACAGGTAGGTTGTTAGCGATACTGTGACCTCTTTGAACGCCAATCCAGGCATCCTTTTGGCGGGTTTGCTCGTCACTGGTGTCGGCAGTATCCCAGCCTATAGCGGTAGGGTAGATTAATACTTCAGCCCCTTTAAGCGCCATTATGCGTGCGCCTTCGGGGTACCATTGGTCCCAGCAAACCATTACGCCAAGTTTGCCTATGCTGGTCTGAATTGGCTCAAAACCGTCCATATCACCGGGGGTGAAATAGTATTTTTCATAAAATCCTGGGTCGTCAGGGATATGCATTTTGCGATAAAAGCCTGCAAGGCTACCGTCTTTGTCAAACACTAGGGCAGTGTTGTGGTAAATTCCGGCTGCACGGCGCTCAAATATCGAACCGACAATCACGGCATTCGCTTGCTTAGCTTGAGCGCTTAAAAATTGTGCGGTTGGCCCATCCAATGGCTCGGCTAAATCGAATTTACTCGGCTCTTGAGTTTGGCAAAAATAATCGGTGGCGTGGAGTTCTTGCAATACGATTAAATCAGCCCCTTGTTTAGCGGCTTTTTCAATCCAGCTTTTTGTTGTCTCAAGTGAAATTAATTTATCACTTGAGCAGGTTTGTTGAATGCCGAAAACACGGATATTGCGCGACATTAATTGGTCTCCTGTTGTTCAGCTGTTGGAATTTGCATGGTTAAGCAATGCAGACTGCCGTATTGACGTACAACTACGGCACAATTAATTGGAATGATTGTGTGGTTAGGCAGTGCGCTAGACATTACCGCAATAGCGGCTTCATCTTGTTTTACACCATAAGTAGGCAGTAATACTGCACCATTAATGAATAAAAAATTCGCATAGCTGGCAGGTAAGCGATGAGTTGTGCCGTCCTCGTAAAGTGCATCCGGCCATGGCAACTCAATAAGAGTAAATGGTTCACCTGCTGTGTTGGTCAGTTGTGCTAATTCTGCTTTCATCGCAGAAAGTTCGACGTAGTGTTCGTCGTCTTCGTCTTGGCAGCCTTGAAATATTATCTGATTATTGGGTGCAAAACGTGCAAGGGTATCGATGTGAGCATCAGTATCATCGCCAATAAGATCGCCATGTTTTAACCATAAAATTTTATTAGAACCTAAACGGTCTTTTAAATAGGCTTCAATCTGGTTTTGAGTGAGAGAGGCATTGCGGTTTGTGTTCATTAAACACTGACGAGTGGTTAATAGGCATCCATTGCCGTCGCTCTCGATACTGCCACCTTCTAATATGAAGTTATGCTTTTCGAATGTATGTGCTGGGTACGCTTCTTGTTGAAATAACGCCCCAGTTATTTGATTGTCGAGTGACGCATCAAACTTTCGACCCCAGCCATTAAATTTAAAATCTTGAATCGACAATTTTGACTCTTCGTAAACACTGATAGGACCGTGGTCTCGAGCCCAAGTGTCATCGTTATTGGCAATATAAAATTCGCATTTAAATTTTTTGGTATTTAATTTTGAACGGATGCTATTAATGGCCTCAGAGTTTGGGACGCTTAATATGACGTTTTCATATTCGGTAATGGTATTAATGAGTTCGATATAGAGGGTTTGGATCTCAGTTAAAATCCAGTTCCAGTCAGTATCAGTGTGGGGCCAAGTCAACTGAATGGCATATTGAGGATGCCATTCAGCAGGGAAATATCGGGTCATGAATGTATATCTTTATAGATCAGTTGGAACGACTGACGGTGTGGATGACAGATTTGGATTCAAAATAGACGCTGAATTCAGCGTAATCCCAGCGGGTGATTGGCGGCTTGCCTTTTGCTGGGTGAATCTTGATCGCTTTGCCGTATTTGGCTTCAACTTGCATCATGCTTGTACCGCGTTTGGGATCAGCTAAGTTCTTTTTGATTTCTTGTCCTGACAGTGGAATAACCACTTCTGAAACATGAGAGCTTTCTTGTTTGGTGGTGCTGTCCATATTCTGTGCATGAGCTGAGATACACGCGAATGCGAGTATTAAAGTGAAGCAGCTGTAAGTTATTTGCGTTAACGATTTCATGATACTAACCATTATGTCCATTTATCCTTTGATTTTAGCGCCAAAAGCGCCATAAGACCATTTCAATTGTGCGGTGAATTCTTTAGTCTTACGTTTTATTTTTCGGTTGTAACAGTGAATGCTTAAAACATTACCCATTATGATTGGTTTACGCTATACCGGCGCTAAGCGGCGTAATCATTTTATTTCTTTTATATCCGCAATTTCTATGGCGGGGCTGACGTTAGGCGTTGCCGTATTAATACTGGTTTTATCGGTTATGAACGGCTTTGATCGTGAATTACGCCAGCGTATTTTAGGTATGGTGCCTCATGCAGCGCTTTATGCAAAGGATGGCTTAGAGAATTGGCAAGAATTAGCGAATGAGGTCAAGGCGAAACCTGGCATTGTGGGTGTTGCGCCATTTGTGAATATCCAAGGAATGATGAGCCATAAGGGCCGTGTGCAAGGTGTCATGGTGAATGGCATTGAACCTGAGTGGGAGAAAAAAGTATCTATACTTCCGGACTTCATGAAGCTAGGTGAATTTGATTCGTTAGCCGCGGGTGAATATCACATTATTTTGGGGGATCTATTGGCTAGAAAGTTAGGTGTTACCTTAGGTGAAAAAGTAACATTGATTATGCCAGAGGCCAGCTTAACACCAGCAGGGGTGATGCCACGCTTAAAGCGTTTTACCGTTAGTGGTGTGTTTTCAGTAGGGGCTGAACTGGATGCGAATTTTGCATACATACATATGGTTGATGCGGCGAAAATGGCTCGTATGAAAAATCCAGCGCAAGGTTTAAGGCTAAAAACCGAAGACCTATTTCAAGCGCCGCGTATCGCTTGGAACTTAACCTTTGACCTTGATGCCTCCATTACCAGTAGCGATTGGACGCGTACACATGGCAACTTATTTCAAGCGATACAAATGGAAAAAACCATGATCGGCTTACTGTTGCTGATTATTGTAGCGGTTGCGGCGTTTAATATTGTTTCTACCTTGGTGATGGTGGTAACCGATAAACAAGGGGATATCGCTATTCTACGTACGCTGGGTATGTCGCCTAGCAGTATTATGGCCGTGTTTATGGTGCAAGGCTCTTTAATTGGCGTTGTGGGAATATTATTGGGCACGGGTCTTGGTATTATTTTGGCACTCACCGTAACGGATATAATTGCAGGTATTGAACATTTGCTTGGCGTACAGTTTTTAAACGCGAATGTGTATTTTATTAGTTATTTGCCGTCTGAATTGAAATGGCTAGATGTCATGATTGTAACCGGCAGTGGTTTACTTATGAGCTTTTTAGCTACCTTGTATCCGGCTTATCGAGCATCAAAAGTAAAACCGGCAGAGGCATTACGTTATGACATCTAATACCACGGTTTTACGCTGTGAAAGCTTAGTTAAAGAATACCAGGTGGGTCCAGAGCCAATTCGCATTTTGGATGAGCTTGAATTTACCTTGTCACAAGGTGATTGGGTATCTGTGGTGGGGGCATCGGGTTCAGGTAAAACAACATTGCTTAACATGTTGGCAGGCTTGGATTTACCCAGTAGCGGTCGTGTAATGTGGGGTGAGCAAGATATTAGTACGTTATCTGAATCTCAGTTAGGTAAGTTACGAAATGCGCACCTAGGATTTGTTTATCAATTTCACCACTTGTTAGCAGAATTTACCGCCTGCGAAAACGTCGCGATGCCGCTATGGATTCAGGGTGTTAATAAAAAACAAGCATTATCACAGGCTCAGGCTATGTTAGAAAAAGTAGGCTTGGGCCCACGTATAAAACATAAACCAGCTGAGCTTTCTGGTGGTGAACGTCAGCGTGTCGCTATTGCTCGTGCACTCATTACCCAGCCTGCCTTGGTATTACTAGATGAACCCACTGGGAATTTAGATGCGCATACGGCATATGATATTCAGATGTTGATTACGCAGTTAAATAAAGAAATGAAAACCGCATTTGTGGTGGTAACTCATGACCTTGCGTTCTCGCGCTTGGCTCAAACGAGTTACCAATTATTGGATGGAAAATTGCAATCATTGGAAGCGCTAGCTTAACTAGCGCTTTTTTTGTTTATGTTTGCGCAGCGCGCTTTGCTTTGCGTTTATTCCAGTTAGTAATGACATGGAAGCGCCAAAATAAACGGATACCAATAAAGCCTAAGGCCGAAAAGATGGTGGCGCATAACAGGGAGCCTAATAATAGCGGTTCCCAAATGGCGCTGAGTTCAGTTAATACCCAGTCAAGTGATAGCTCTATTTCAAATTCTCGAATCGGTGTGTCCAATAACACGGTGCCGACTTTATAGGTGAAGTAAAAAATAGGTGGAATGGTAATTGGGTTGCTGATCCAAACTAAGCCAATGGAAATGGGCAGGTTTGAGTGGATCATAATGCCCAGCATCGCTGCGGCTACCATTTGAAATGGCATAGGAATAAACGCAAAAAATATTCCCACAAGAAACGCTCGTGAAACCGAGCGACGATTTAGATGCCACAGGTTTGGCTCGTGTAGCAATGGCCCTAGAAACTGTAACGATGGATGCTGCTGAACCGTTTTAGGGTTAGGGAATAAACGCTTAAGTGCTTGTTTTGGCATAGTATTCCCAGACACAATTCAGAGGGGTATTAGTTATTATGGAACATGTGTCCCTTGAGAAGGGCGCAATTATGCACGGAATGCATATGACATGCTAGTTATCAGGTTGCCCTTTATTGGCTTCATTATAGGCGTATTAGTGTCGTCTATTTGGCCTATCTTAAGCTTATTGTTCTCACCCTTGATTTTATTATTAGTGGTGTTTGCTCACCCTAAGCGACTGTCTCACGTATTGTTTTTTGTGGCGGGGGTTTTGTGGGTCAATTGGCATTGGTCGCTTGCACTGCAAAACGCACTGCCGTTAAGCGCAGATAAATCAACTGCGGTTGTTATAGGGCAGGTCAGCTCTGTGTCACGTTTACCCTTTAAAACGGATTTTGATTTTATTGAAGAGGGTCGCATTGGTGCTTTAAAAGTCAGTTGCTATCGCTGCCCATTGAATATCGCCAGTGGTGAGCGCTGGCAGTTAGAACTGCGAGTGAAACCTATTTATTCTTTTCGCAATCCCGGTGGCTTTAATTATCGACAATGGCTGATAGCCAAAGGGCATCGCGCGCAAGCCAGCGTACGCACTAAGTCTCAATTAAATGTAAGGGTAGGGGATGCAGGCCATACACTATTAAATAGGCTTTCTGATCAGCTTTCGGCCGTGGAATTTCCAATTTTAAGGGCATTGGTGTTAGGGGATAAAAATGGCTTAAGGGGTGATGATAAGAGATTAATCTTTTCATCGGGTATTAGTCATTTATTTGTGGTGTCTGGTCTGCATGTCGGCATTGTAGCGGGTTTAGTTGGGTTGTTATTTTATTGGTTGCAACGTCCATTATTGCTTCTTAATTGGCCGTATGCGCGGTTTGTAGCGGTTACAGCAGGTTTGAGTGCTGCTGTTCTCTATGGCTTTATGACAGGCTTTCAAGTGCCTGCTATGCGAGCGGTGCTGATGCTCATGTGCGGTGTGTTGATGTTATATCAAACGCGCTTTACACATGTGATTCATTATTTTGTATTTGCGCTTCTCGTTGTCATATTGATGAAGCCCTTAGCTTTTATGGATATGGGCAGTTGGTTGTCTTTTAGCATCGTTTTAGCACTTGTTATGGGCTTTTCTGGGATGGCCAGCGTGTCTTGGTTATCTGGTTTGATTAAGGCGCAGTGGTTGGCATTTAGTATGGGTGGACTGGTGCTTCTTGGTTTTAATCAGGCAGTAGTGCCTTTTTCATTGCTCGTAAATTTATTGCTGATTCCACTTTTTACATTGCTGGTGATGCCAGCGGTTTTATTGGCACTTGTGTGGGGTGCTGTAGCTGATAACCATGCACTCGAGTTATTGGAGTTGGCATTATCATCCTTAATGGGTGTGCTTCATGAAGTAGAGCGTGTCATTACTTGGTGGTTGCCGATACATCAAGATTACCGCTATCTGTTCATGGTGGCGTTAGTGATGGGTTTGCTGCCTCGTGTTTTAAATATGCGTACTTTAGGATTGGCAGTCGGGTTGATTGCGCTTTTATTACCTGCCAATAAACCTGATGACGGTGGTTTTGAGTTGATCATGTTTGATGTTGGTCAGGGCAGTGCTGCGCTGATTCAAACCGCAAATAAGTACATACTTGTTGATACGGGCGCTCAATTTATGAACGGTTTAGGCGTGGCGGATTTTGTTATTCAACCTTATTTGCGTCAACATAAAATACGCAGACTGGATATGCTCCATGTGACGCACGAGGATAATGATCATGCTGGCGGATCGGTCTTGCTTAGTAAAATAGCAGATGAAAAGATAGACCAGAATCATTGTGACGCTAAACAATGGGAATACGATGGCGTGATGTTTATGCGCTTCCAAGCTGAAGGGTTTGCTCGCGGCAATAATGGATCATGTTTATTGAAGGTTGTCAGTTCGGGTGGCAAAAGCGTGCTTTTTACTGGTGACATAGAAAAAGAAGCAGAAAAACAATTGATTGCACAGGAACGTGGTAAATTGCGTGCTGACGTTTTAATTGCGCCACATCATGGTAGCCGAACGTCAAGCACGGATGGGTTCTTGGATGCGGTAAATCCAGCGGTTGTTTTAATTTCGGCTGGTTTTCTCAATCGTTATGGGCATCCTCATGGGCAAATAGTGAACAAATATCAAAGCAGAAACATGATGGTTTATGCAACTGCTGAGAAAGGTTCGCTACAAGTTGCGTTTCCACCTAGACAAGAGGCGCTAGTTGTTTCAACATACCGCCCTCAATTTAGTATTACAGAATAAAATAAGTAGGAGTAATGAGGTGAAAGAACTGGTATTTGCTGGCGGTTGGATGATGATTCCCCTCATTTTGGCCTCTGTATTGGCCGTTGCAATTTGCATTGAGCGTTTTTGGACGCTACGCCCTGAAAACATCGCCCCTAAGCATTTGCTTGCGCAGGTGTGGATGTGGATTAAAAACAACGAACTAGACAGCACAAAACTTAAGCAATTAAAGCAAGAGACGCATTTAGGCTCTATTTTAGCGGCAGGGTTAAGTAATTCTCGCCATGGTCGTGACATTACAAAAGAAGCTATTGAGCAAGCCGCATCGAAAGCGGTTCACGAAATGGAACGTTTCTTAAATGCGCTGGGTACAATTGCTGCGGTTGCTCCTTTGATGGGCTTATTAGGCACAGTATTAGGTATGATTTCGGTATTTAATGAAATTATGGCCCAAGGTACAGGTAATGCAGGTGTGTTGGCTGGAGGTATTTCTGAGGCACTGGTAACCACTGCGGCAGGTATGATGATTGCGATACCCGCTTTAATTTGTTATCGCATATTTCAGCGTCGAATTGATGAGATAGTTGTGTTTATGGAGCAAGAAGCGATCAAGTTAGTTGACGTATTGCATGGCGATCGTGAAGTTAGTGAGACGCCAGAGGGTTAGATTTGTGAACTTTAAGCGTCAAAACAAAGAAGAACTCAGCTTAAATCTGACTCCTTTAATCGATATTGTATTCCTGTTACTTATCTTTTTTATGGTAAGTACGACCTTTACTAAAGAGAATCACTTGGCCGTTAATTTGCCAGAGGCGGACGGCGAAGTGGCTGACGCCCCCGATAAAATGGTCGAGGTGGTGATTGATAAGCAAGGTACTTATAGTATTAATGGGCAAGCGTTAATTAGCCAAAAGCTGGTGACGTTGAAGCAGGCAATTGAAAAAGTGTCAGTGGGCGATAGAAGTTTACCATTTATAATTACTGCAGATGCATCAACACCCCATGAGTTCGTCGTTCGAGCGATGGATGCCGCCGGTCAACTGGGATTTTCTCGGTTGAGTATTACCAGCAAGCAAGCTAAATAATCATGAAAGATACTTCTAACCTAACTGACTGGGCGCTTTATAAGCGCCTACTTGGTTATGTGTTTCAGCAAAAATTCTTATATTTTATTGCCATATTTGGTTTTTGTATTTATGCATCGACAGCACCAATGCTGGCGCACTTAATGGAGTTGATAGAGCAGACTTATCAAAACCCTACGGTTGAATCTCGGACATTTTTAGTGGCGTTGATTCTTGGTATTTTTGCCTTAAGAGGTTTCGGTAGTTTCTTGGGAGACTTCTTTTTAGCCAAAGTAGGGCGTACTGTTGTACATAAATTAAGAACAGCGCTGTTTAATCATTATCTTATTTTACCCAATGAGTTTTTTGATAAGCACGCTAAAGGTCACATTATTTCTAAAATCACATTTGATGTTGAGCAAGTTTACGGCTCGATCACAAATGCGGTTACCAGCTTGGTACGTGAAGGTTTAACCGTGGTTTTTTTGTTAGGCTATATGTTCTATATGAACTGGAAGCTTACACTTATCTTTTTTGCTGCTGCACCTTTCTTGGCACTTATCGTAAAAAAAGCCAATAAATATTTCAAAAAATACAGCACGAACGTTCAAGGCAGTATGGGGCAGGTGACGCAAGTCGCTGGTGAAGCTGTTAATGCTTATCAGGAAGTAAAAATATTTTCAGGTCACGAATATGAACAAGGCCGATTTGCTAAAGTTAGTGAAACCAATCGAATTCAAACTTTAAAGTTTGCCCGAGTAAAGGCCATTAGTGTGCCCATTATGCAAATGATTGTCGCCATGGCAATCGGTGCTTTGATGTGGGTTGCGTTAGATCCGCGTGTTATCGGCGGTATGGATTTTGGCGAATTAATGGCGTTTATGACAGCGGCAAGTACGTTGGCTAAGCCGATGCGAACGCTTGCCGGAATTAATGCGTTGTTACAGCAAGGGGTTGTTGCTGCAAAGAGTATTTTTTCAGTGCTGGGTCAGGATGCCGAGGACGATTCAGGTGCGCTATCCATTAAAAGGGCGGAAGGGTCGATTCAAATTAAAAATCTGAATTTTCATTACCCTGAATCCGATGAAATCGTGCTTAAAAATATACAGATTGATGTCAAACCTGGCGAAAGCGTAGCGTTAGTGGGTAAGTCAGGCAGTGGTAAGTCCACGTTAATTAACTTGTTAACCCGTTTTTATGAGTTTAACGATGGTGATATTTTATTGGATGGTCGCAGTATTAAAGAGTACCCGTTAGATGATCTGCGTCGTCAAATTGCGTTGGTGAGTCAGGGTGTTACGTTATTTAACGATACCGTTTTTAATAATATTGCTTATGGCAGCTTGGCCGAAAAAACGGAAGATGAAGTGTATGCCGCCGCAAAAGCCGCTCATGCCTTAGAATTTATTGAAGAAATGCCGCAAGGTATGGAAACCATGATAGGTGATGATGGTGGTAATTTGTCGGGTGGGCAGCGTCAGCGGTTGGCCATTGCCCGTGCCATTTTGAAAGATGCACCTATTTTGATTTTAGATGAAGCGACCAGTGCGCTGGATACGGAATCTGAACGCTATATTCAAAAAGCTTTAGATAATTTGATGAAAAATCGCACTAGTTTTGTGATTGCTCACCGTTTAAGTACCATTGAAAAAGCCGACACTATTTTAGTGGTGAATAAAGGCGAAATTGTTGAGCGTGGTAATCATAAGACCTTAATAGAAAAACAAGGGTTTTATAAGAACCTACATGATATGCAATTTAGTGGGTAAGCGGTGCTAGAACGATTATTTAATGCCGCTTGGTATGGCCGCTTGCAGTGGACTTGGTTGTTATGGCCTCTATCTGTATTGGTAAGAGTCATAACAGCTCGAAAGCGAAACGCTTACTTGGGTACTCAATCAAAGCCTTATTCTGTGCCTGTGATTGTAGTCGGCAATATCACTATAGGTGGTACGGGTAAAACCCCAGTCGTGCAAGCGTTGGTAAAATACCTGCAATCACTCGGTTATCAGCCGGGCGTAATCAGTCGCGGTTATGGGGGGGCATTGACGGCTTTCCCGCATTTAATTCAAGCTAAAGATAGCTCACATCAGGTGGGTGATGAGCCTTATATGCTGTATCACTCACTGAGGATTCCTGTCGTTGTTGACCCAATTCGAACCCGCGCGGTGTCTTGTATATTAACGGCGGGCGTTAATGTGATTATCAGTGATGATGGGTTACAGCATTATCAATTGCATCGTGATTATGAAATTTGTGTGATAGATGGTTCACGAGGTTTAGGGAATGAGCAATTAATGCCAGTAGGGCCATTAAGGGAGCATAAAAATCGACTGAACAGTGTGGATTATGTTTTAAAAAGTGGTACACAAATCAGCGAGTCACATTTTCAAATTGAGCCTGTATCATGGGTCAATTTGCGTACCAATGAAGTGTGTGAGTTGACACGATTCAAGCACAAGCAAGATGCATTAGCGGTTGCTGGTATAGGTAATCCCGATAAATTTTTGAAAACGCTAAATGACTTGAATATTCATTGTGCTCATAATTGGTTCCCTGATCATCATGATTACAAAGCACAAGATTTTTTAGATTTAACTCAGCAAGTACTAATGACAGAAAAAGATGCAGTGAAGGTAAAGCCGTTCGCAGGTGAGGATATGTGGTATTTGAAAATATCGGCCCGCTTACCTGAATCCTTTTTGCAGCACTTAAAATTGAAACTCGAACAGTGGAAGCGGGATCATGGATAAAAAATTATTGTCTCTTTTGGTTTGCCCTTTGTGTAAAGGCAATCTTCATTTAGATAAAGAAAAATCAGAACTAATCTGCAAGTTTGATGGTGTCGCATTTAAAATAGACGATGGTATTCCGGTTATGCTGCCTGAGAGTGGTCGTGCATTGACGACCGATGAAAAACTAGCCAAGTAATTTACTTGAAGTATAAAAACGGGTCTTGAGCTTTACCTTTATAGCGAATCTCAAAGTAAAGCTTAGATCGTTTACCATCGCTCTCGCCTACGGCCGCAATTAATTGTCCTTTTTTGACTTTGTCACCTTCATAAACGTAATTAGAATAGTTGTTTCCGTATACGCTGATCACATGATTATCATGTTGAATGAGTATTAAATTGCCATAACTATTAATGGCATTGCCGCTATATATGACGTCACCGTTCTCAATGGCTACGATGGGGTCTCCTAGCTTTGATGATAGTTCAACACCATGTTTGTGTTGAGCGTATTCCACTTCGCTGATGTTGGGCTGCTTTTCCAGTGGCCATTTAAATGAATGGTTTATTTCTGGCAAGCTAGTGGTTTGAGTATTGATTGTCTTAAGCGCAGTTTGTAATTCGGCGGTTTGTTTTAGCAATGGGGCTATGAGTGCGTGCTGGTTGGCAATATTGTGTTGGTTATTTGTACTTAACCCAAACTCCTTTAGCCCAAGTGTGATACTTGTAAACATTAAAAGCGCTAAGACAAATGTAAGCCCAAGTTCTTTATAACCTATGTGATGGCGTAAAATATGGTCTGACGTGGCCTCTAAGCGGCTGAGTCGCTTATCCATGTGACTGACTCGATTATTGAGTCCCAATAGAAACCGAGCGCTACCCTTTGTTTGTGTTTTAAGGTTAATGCTTTTATTTTTGCTTGATTCGGTTTTAACGAGCTTTGGTTGAGTTAACATAAGCATCTTTCAACGATTTATTTGATTTAACAAAAGCATAATGTTTGCCAGTTTTTAAAAAGCCTTAAAATAAGGTGTTTATCGTTTTATCGAGTAATATTGCGGCAAGTTTATGCCTAATAAGTGGCAGTTAGGGGTTCTATCTTTATGAAAGTGTTATTTGTATGTTTGGGTAATATATGTCGCTCACCAACGGCTGAGGCCGTATTACGTAATATGGCAGCGCTGCGACAGCTACCCATCAAAATTGATAGTGCAGGAACCGCCGCTTATCATATCGGAAAATCACCAGATTCTCGTTCTCAGCAAGCCGCGCTTAAGCGAGGTATTAGCATGGAGGGCTTAAGTGCAAGACAAGCTAAGCCAGAGGACTTTTACGAATTCGATTATATTTTTGCAATGGATGAATCTAATTATCAAAACCTAATGGCAATTAAGCCTGAAAATCCTAAAGCCGAGTTATCACTGTTTTTAAGTGAGTTTGGCACAATGGGGCCGTCGGATGTGCCAGACCCTTATTATGGTGATGGTGATGGCTTTGAATTAGTATTGGATTTGTTAGAAGACGCTTGTGAGCAGTTTTTAAAAAGTAAGGTTGCCCCATGAACATTGAGCAAAATGTCGCGCTGCGAGAACTTAATACACTAGGGGTGGCATCTTATGCTCAGTTCATGGCGAAAGTTAGTAGTATCGAAGAGCTAGCGGAAGTGGCTGCGTTTGCGCAGGCATCAAATCTGAAGCTAAAAGTACTTGGTGGTGGTAGTAATGTTGTGCTGCCTGAATCTGTTTCGGGTTTGATCGTGCAGTTTTTAAATTGTCAGTGTGACATTTTAAAAGAAGATGATACTTCAATCTTAATTAGAGTCGGCGCGGGATTCAATTGGCATGAGTTAGTCATGTATACCTTGCAGCAAGGTTGGAATGGTTTACAAAATTTAGCGTATATACCGGGTTTAGTGGGTGCTGCGCCAGTACAAAACATTGGTGCTTATGGTGTTGAGGTGAAAGAATTTATTCAAAGTGTGCATGGCGTCTTTCTGGAATCGCTGAAAAAATTCGAATTTGACAATGCGGCATGTAAATTTGAATACCGTGAAAGTGTTTTTAAACAAGCATTAGACTGCAAGGTTCTGATAACCGCCGTGGATTTTGTGTTGAGTAAGGCGGCAAGCGTGAATGTTGGATACTCTCCATTAGATCAAATGGCAAATGAGCGAGGCGCGCCGTCACCCTTAGAATTGGCACGTTGGGTCATATCCGTGCGTAAAAGTAAGCTGCCTCAACCTAGTGAGTTACCAAATGCAGGCTCATTCTTTAAAAACCCTGTGATTAGTGATGCCGCATTTGAAAATCTAGCAAGCCGATATCCTGACGCACCACATTATAAGCAAGAGCAGGGTGTAAAAATTCCGGCTGGCTGGCTTATTGATAAAATGGGGTATAAAGGTAAGGCTTTTGGCCCAGTCAGTGTACATAAACAGCAAGCGTTAGTATTGGTTAATAATGGTGGTAGTGGTGAGGAAGTATTGGCCGCGGCACATGAAATTAAAGAGGCTGTATTTGAGAGATACGGGATTAAGTTAGAGCAAGAGCCAAGAGTCTTTGTTTAGTGTAGCTCGGGATTTGTCCAGACGAACTGCGCACCCTCATGGTTGAAACTAATAAATATGCGTTTGATTGTCAAAGCAATAAAAAAGGGACTCAATAGAGTCCCTTTTTTATGTCAAAGAATATAATTATGAATTAGATTCTTGAGCAGCGGCTTCACGTTCGCGGCGTTTAACTTCCCTAGGGTCGTTATATGCACGTTTTGGTGCGCTGTTTGATGTCACTTCGTTAGCGGCCTTAGACTCAGTAGGTACTGTTTCAGTCTTAGCGGGTGCTTCGGCTTTCACGGTTTCAGCAGACTTTTTTGGCTCAGCTGGTTTTGTCTCAATAACTTTGGTCTCGATAACCTTAGTTTCAACAACTTTTGTTTCTTGAGGCTCTGCCGGGCTAATCTTTTCAGCTTTAGGCGCAGAGCTTTGAGCTGACTTTTCACTAACTTTATCAGTTGGTATTTTTTCAGACGGTGTCTTTGCTGTTTCAGCCTGTACTGGCTTTTGCTCAACTACTGCTGGTTTTTCAGTTTTAATAACGTCAGTAGTTACCTTGGTGCCAACACTTTTATTTTCTGTCACTGGAGCTGTATTTACCGGCATGGTTTCAACTTTTGGCGCTTCTTTTTCCTGCGCGTTTGGTTGCTTGGTATTCACATCTTCAATTTTGCGCGCAACGTTCTCATCAAGCTTGTTTGGCTGCTGGTTACGATTGCGACGGCGAGCGGTATTTTGGTTGCGGTTTTCATCGCGTTCATTATTGCGTTCGTTTGTGCGTTCGCTACTGCGCTCAGTCGTACGTTCGCTATTACGAGTCTCGTTACGCTCACGACGAGGTTGTTCTGAGCGAGTCTCGTTACGATCGTTGCGTTTTTCGTTGCGTTTTTCGTTTGGGCGAGCGTCTTTCTTAGGCTCGTTGCGACGATTGCGATTATTGTTCGGACGGTTATTGCTGTTACCGTTACGCGGGTTGCTATTGCGATTACGGTTGTTTGCATTTTTGTTGTTTGTGGTTTTATTCGTCTTTTGGGCAGGTTTTTCTTCGCTTTCAAATAAGCTAGAAACAGCGCTTGCAAGCTTGCTGAACAAGCCTGGCTCTTTCACCGGTTTCACTTCTTTAGGCGTTGGTGCTGGAGCACGGGCAGACGATACAGCTTGAACCGCAGCCGCTTCCTTTTTAACGAGCGTGCTTTGTTCAATCGCTAACTCTTGTTCGTAGTTGATTTCAAAGCTTACTTGGTCAACTTGGTTATCGCCAGAACGAACACGAGATACTTCGAAATGAGGTGTATGGAAGTTAGGGTTAGGAATGATCCATATCTGAGCTTCGTGACGCTTTTCGATAATCATAATTTCTTCACGTTTTTCATTCGTTAAGAAACTAGCAACTTCTAATGGTACTTGTGCGCGAACTTGGGCGGTATTGTCTTTGCTTGCTTCTTCTTCAATTAAACGAAGTAGTGATAAGCTTAAAGAACGCATGTCGCGAACAAAACCTGTACCAACGCAGCGAGGGCATACGTGGCCGCTTGTTTCGCCAAGTGATGGGCGTAGGCGTTGACGAGACATTTCTAATAAACCGAAGCGAGAGATGCGGCCAACTTGAACGCGTGCGCGGTCAATTTCCAAGGCATCTTTAACACGGTTTTCAACATCGCGCTGGTTTTTATTAGACATCATGTCGATGAAATCGATAACGATTAGGCCGCCAATATCACGTAAGCGTAATTGACGTGCAATTTCGTCGGCTGCTTCAAGGTTAGTGCTAACCGCAGTGTCTTCGATATCCGAGCCTTTAGTGGCGCGCGAAGAGTTAATATCGATAGAAATAAGTGCTTCAGTGGTATCGATAACGATAGAGCCACCTGAAGGAAGTTTTACTTCGCGTTGGAACGCAGTTTCAATTTGCGCTTCGATTTGATAACGGCTAAATAAAGGTGTGTTGTCTTCGTAAAGTTTAATTTTACTTTCGTATTGAGGCATAACATGTTGAACAAAGCTTAGGGCTTCTTCATAAACTGTTTTGTCATCAATTAGTACTTCACCAATATCTTGGCGAAGATAATCGCGGATTGCGCGAATAACCACATTACTTTCTTGTAGGAGTAGACAAGGGGCTTTACGTGTTTCAGATGCGCCTTTAATAGAGTCCCAAAGTAAGCATAGGTAATCTAGGTCCCATTGAAGGTCTTCAGCAGCACGGCCGATGCCAGCAGTGCGCACTATTACACCCATATTATTAGGGACAGTTACGTCACGCATCGCATCACGAATTTGGTTACGTTCGTCGCCTTCAATGCGACGAGAAATACCACCTGCGCGAGCATTGTTGGGCATAACCACTAAATAACGACCAGCTAGGCTGATCATAGTGGTTAATGCTGCGCCTTTGTTGCCACGCTCTTCTTTGTCTACTTGAACAATGACTTCTTGGCCTTCTTCGATGACATCTTTGATGTTCGGGCGGCCAGAGCTAGAGGTTTTAAAGTACTCGCGAGAGATTTCTTTAAGCGGCAGGAAACCATGACGCTCAGCACCAAAGTCGACAAAAGCGGCTTCAAGGCTAGGTTCTATGCGGGTTATCTTGCCCTTATAGATATTGGCTTTCTTTTGTTCGCGGGTTGTAGGTTCGATATCTAAATCATATAGGCGTTGGCCATCAACTAGCGCAACACGCAACTCTTCTGATTGAGTTGCGTTAATTAGCATTCTTTTCATTAACTTATAGAGCTCATATTTGTGTGGTTCTGATATGAATCACAAGGGTTGAGCTAATCAAAATATTTATGCGTGCTTTGCGTAGACTTCTATACCGACTCTAGGATTGACTGCGTCCACGCAGGGGTGTTTAGCTAGTTTTACTGTGAATTTGCTAACACCGACACGAAACATAAGCTGACTTAGCAAGACCCCTTGCTCAATCAGAACGTATCGTTTTTCTTATTTAGCGGTCAATTTACCGCTAAATGCCAAAATTCCGGGAAGTTTATATCTAACTTTCCCAAACTTACGTTATCATCCGGGCCCAATGTTGTTTGGGGCGCTTTAGCCCTGGGTACAACCGGAATGGCTGAATATAGCAAAGATTAGCAATGCGTCAAACCGGTTTTTCTTAACTACGAGTTTTATATGTCTGAAAGTTCTAAACGCGGGGTCATTTTTGAAGAAGTTAGCCTAGATTATGCGGGGCAGCGTCTAGATAACTTTTTAATGTCGCGTATGAAGGGTGTGCCTAAATCAATGGTGTACAGAATCATCCGTAAGGGTGAGGTGCGTGTAAATAAAGGCCGTACTAAGCCTGAATATAAGTTAAAGACAGGAGATTTAGTTCGTATTCCGCCTGTTCGTGTCAAAGAAGAGTCAAAAATCGAAAATGTTTCTGATAAAATGGCGCACGATATAGAATCGGCGATTTTATTTGAAGATGATCACTTGATCGCAGTGAATAAGCCAAGAGGTATGGCTGTTCATGGGGGTAGTGGTATTAGTCTTGGGTTGATTGAGGCTTTGCGTGTGATTCGTCCTGATTGCAAAAGATTGGAGTTGGTTCATCGTTTGGATCGCGACACTTCAGGTGTCATATTGGTGGCTAAAAAACGCTCAACATTGGTTGCGTTGCATGCCATGTTGCAGAAAAAGTCAGGAATACAGAAGCGTTATTGGGCATTGGTATATGGTGGTTGGCCTAAGCATATGGCCGAGGTTACTGCACCGTTGTTAAAAAATGAACTTCAATCGGGTGAACGCGTTGTGCGTGTCTCGCAGGAAGGAAAGCCTTGCCATACTCGTTATTCTTTAGAGCGGCGTTTTGAGGGTTATACCTTGATGAATGCTGAACCCGTAACGGGACGTACTCATCAGATTAGGGTTCATTGTCAGTTTACAGGCCATTCTATTGTAGGTGATGAAAAATACGCGACTGATGAAGAGCTCAAACAAGCTAAGATAGCAGGGGCGAAGCGACTCTTTTTACACGCTAAATCGTTGCGCTTTATTCATCCTCAAACAAATGAAAAGCTAACGATTGAAGCACCGTTAGATTCGGTTTATGAGTCATTTTTACAGACATTGACACCTATAAATTAATTAACGGAAGCTCATGAAGTATCAAGCAATAATTTTTGATTGGGATGGCACTTTAGCTGATTCAGCAAGTCGTATTGTTGAATCTATGCAGTGTGCGGCAAAAGATTTTGATCTGCCGTATCGTAGTGAATATGATGTGAAGCAGATTATCGGTTTGGGTTTACCCGAGGCTATTGTCAGTTTGTGGCCGCAACTTGAAGCTGATCGTACCGTTGTTAAAGGTGTAGCCAAACAATATGGTATTCATTATCACGATGAGCAGCGATCAGATGTGGTGTTGTTTGATTATGCGCTAGAATTGCTTGTATTAATTGAATCGCTGGGTTTAAAGGTGGCGGTTGCAACGGGCAAAAGTCGTACGGGTTTGGATCGTGTTTTATCACAATTTGATCTTGCTGAGCATTTTGATGATACTCGCTGTGCTGATGAGACGCGCTCAAAACCGCATCCGTTAATGCTTCATGAGTTGTCGCAGTCTTTGAATGTCGATAATGAAAAAATGTTAATGATTGGTGACACTCAATTTGATTTGGATATGGCACATAATGCGGGAATGGATTCAGTTGCCATTACTCATGGTGCTCATAGTGTTGAAAAATTAAAACTCAGTTCGCCTATGTTAATGGTGGATGATTTGAAACAATTCGCTCATTGGTTGTCTTGTCAGTCAGAGCTTACCGTTTAAGATTAGTGAAAGTAGGGATAGATAATGCATCAAGATCCAGTTGATCGCCCAGAGTCAGATAAAGAGTGGAAACTCATAGAAAAAGTTGTGGGTAGCATCAATACCGAACAGCGCCGTGCTCGACGCTGGGGTATCTTTTTTAAACTCATGACGTTTGCTTATTTATTTGTTGTGCTGGCTATTTTTGCGCCAAGCAGTATAGATACTAAAAACCTAGGGGTAGATGGTCAGTTTACAGCTATGGTTGAGGTGAAAGGTGTGATTGCTGCTGGTGAGGAGGCATCGGCTGATTTAATCGTCACGGGTCTTCGTAATGCATTTGATGCTGAAGGTGTTAAGGCAGTCATTTTGAGAATTAATAGTCCGGGTGGGTCGCCTGTCCAATCTGGTTATGTATATGACGAGATTATGCGCTTACGCGGTTTGCATCCAGAAATACCTGTTTATGCGGTTATTTCTGATCTGGGTGCTTCGGGTGCTTATTATATAGCTGCAGCGGCGAACGAAATATATGCAGACAAAGCCAGCTTGGTTGGCTCGATTGGTGTGGTTGGTTCTGGCTTTGGGTTTGTTGGTGCGATGGAGAAGTTAGGTGTTGAGCGTCGCCAGTTTACAGCCGGAGAGCACAAAGGGTTCCTTGATCCGTTTACGCCTTTAAATAAAGAAGAAAAGTCTTTTTGGGAAGGGGTATTGGCCACGACTCATAAACAGTTTATTGAGCAAGTAAGAAAGGGTCGAGGTGACAGGTTGGCAGATGATGCTAAGCTGTTCAGTGGCTTGGTTTGGACGGGCGAACAAGCGCTATCACTGGGGTTGATAGATGGTTTGGGCAGTTCAAGTTATGTGGCGCGTGAGTTGGTGGGAGCAGAGAAAATCGTTGATTTCACGCCTCAGCCAACACCGTTTGAAGCCTTGGTGGGTCGTCTTGGCGCATCCATGGGTAAGAGTCTAGCAACAGCATTTGGCGTGTCAGACTCTCCAATTAGCTTAAAATAGGCGTTAAAGCCTGATTTTACTTGAAAAAACGTCAAATAGTTTTGACATCACTTAACCCCATGAGTACCATTGCGCGCACTATGAACCAAGGTTTATTTCCAGTACGGGTTGATCCGATAAAAAGTGTGGAACAAGAAGCTGAATTCAGCGGTTCCATTCAAGTCTCCAAGCTAGAGCGGTTGCAAAACTTTCTACAGGACGACAGCGGTGAATCTCAAGTTGAAATCCAATTTGGTCATGACCAACAAGGTACTCCCTTGTTACGTGGCCAGTGTCAAGCACAAGTACGCATGACATGTCAGCGCTGTATGAACCCGGTTGATGTGGAGTTATCCACAAACTTTGAACTCGGTATCGCATTTAGCGATGAGCAGGCAAAGCATTTACCAAAGCAATACGAACCTGTTATTGCCGAGAGAGATGACTTAGTTTTGCTTCCCGTGATTGAAGATGAGTTAATCCTCAGCCTTCCGATGTATGCTTATCATGCCGAGTGTGATGATAATGAATTGGTCGCTAAAGCTGAAGAAATGAAGCCAGTGCCGGTTGAAACAGAAGCGCCGAATAATCCGTTCAGCGTACTTGAGCAATTAAAGAAATAGTAGGAGAGCCTAATGGCTGTTCAAAAGAGCAAAAAATCTCGTTCACGTCGCGGTATGCGCCGTTCTCACGATGCACTAACTACTCGTGCATTGTCTATCGATCCAACTTCTGGTGAGACTCACATCCGTCACCACGTGACTGCTGATGGTTTCTACCGTGGTCGTAAAGTTGTTGAAGTACAAGACAGCTAATTATGGTCACCATTGCCATTGACGCAATGGGCGGGGATCACGGTCCCCGCGTGACTGTTCCAGCTGCGTTATCCTCCTTAGAAAAAAATCCCGATCTAACTATTCTGTTATTTGGCAATCGTGCCAAACTTGACCCTTTTTTACACCAATCTACCGCCAGTTCTCGATTAAAAGTCATTCATACTGAAGAAGTTGTAAGTTGTGGTGAGCGCTCGTCTGCGGCATTGCGAAAAAAACAGTCTTCAATGCGTTTAGCGGTGGATGCGGTCAATAATAATGAAGCCGATGCATTAGTCAGTGCAGGCAATACCGGCGCCTTAGTTGCCATATCCCGTTATGTCCTTAAAACCATGTTGGGTATTGATCGACCTGCCTTAATAGCGCGTTTACCTCATATTTCTGGTTCCAGTTATATGTTGGACTTAGGTGCAAATGTTGAGTGTGATTCAGAAAATTTACACCAGTTCGCGTTAATGGGCAGTGCGTATGCCTCGTCATTAGCGGAAATCAAGTCGCCAAAGGTGGCGCTACTGAATATTGGCAGTGAAGAAATTAAGGGTAACGAAGATATTCGCTTGGCCAATGCCATGTTAAAAGAATCTCAGTGCATTAATTATGTCGGTTATGTTGAAGGTGATGACCTGTATAAGGGTATTGCGGATGTCATTGTCACCAATGGTTTTGCTGGTAATATTGCCTTAAAAACCAGTGAGGGTTTGCTTAGCTTTGTTGTGCAAATTATTCGAAATGCGTTTCAAAAAAATCTGCTTACACGATTGGTGGGCCTTGTGGCATTGCCAATGTTAAATAGCTTGCGCTTAGCATTCGAGCCCGACTTAAAAAGTGGCGGTGTATTACTAGGTGTGCAAGGTATTGTGGTAAAGAGTCATGGAAAGTCACAGCAAACTGCTTTTTCAAACGCCATTGATGGCGCCTACCTGTTAGCAAAAAACAAATTGTTACAACAAATAGCTGAAATGCTAGATAGTGAAATGCTATAACACTGTTACACATTTATTAAATATTCTTGTCTATTAAAAAAATAAGCCTTTCAGGATTTATCTATGTACAAAAATGCCGTTGTTTTCCCAGGTCAAGGTTCTCAATCTGTAGGAATGCTGTCTGACGTCATTGAACAATATTCAGTCGCAAAAGAAACCATTCAGCAGGCCGATGACGTTTTAGGTTTTAAGCTAAGTGAATTAATTCTAAACGGTCCAGTAGATGAGCTTAATAGTACCAATAACACACAGCCTGCTTTGGTTGCGGTTGAGGTGGCATTATGGCGAGCGCTAGCCGGCAAGGTTAAAGCGGATGTTATGGCAGGCCATAGCTTGGGTGAATTTTCTGCATTGGTCTGTGCAGGTGCTCTTGCATTTGAAGATGCGTTATTGCTAGTGCGTCGTCGTGGCGAATTAATGCGTGAGTCTGTACCAAATGGTGTAGGCGCCATGGCAGCCATCTTAAATATGGATGATTCAGCGGTTGAAGACATTTGCAAGGCTTGTGAGCAGGGGAAAATAGTACAAGCGGCTAATTATAATAGCCCAGGCCAAGTGGTGATTTCAGGTGATAAAGAAGCAGTTGAGCGAGCTGTAGCGGCTTGTAAAGAAGCCGGTGCAAAGCGTGCCATGTTATTACCAGTAAGTGGGCCGTTTCATAGTGCATTAATGCTGCCTGCAGCGGATAATTTTGCAGAATATCTTTCAGGTTTTAATGTTCAGAATGCATCTTTACCTGTGCTACAAAATGCCAGCAATACATTTGAGCAAGATGCGCAGGTGATTCGATCTAATTTAGTTAAACAAATCGCAAGCCCAGTCCGTTGGACTCAAGCGGTTGAGCTATTAGCTGACAATGGGGTGCAAAACCTGTTAGAAATAGGCCCAGGAAAAGTTCTAACTGGGCTTAATAAACGAATTGCGAAGCAACTCAATAACCAAACAATAAATTCAGTTGAATCGCTACAGGCTTTGTAAGGGAAAATTATGCAGCAAGCCATTGCCGTGGTAACAGGTGCAAGTCGGGGTATTGGTCGAGCCATTGCTCAATCAATGATTGAAGCCAACTATTTTGTGGTAGCCAGTGCAACCAGTGAGTCTGGTGTGGCTGCCATTAAAGAATATTTAGGTGAAAACGGCACCGCTTTCGTTTTAAATTTATCAGACAAAGACAGCTGTGCAGAATTTGTTAAAAATGTCAGCGAGCTAGGTGCGGTATCTGTGTTGGTTAATAATGCAGGGATGACCAAAGATACACTCATGTTACGCATGAAAGATGAAGACTGGGATAGTGTAATTGATACCAACTTAAGCGGTGCTTTTCGCTTAACTAAAGGCCTGCTTAAAGGAATGATGAAGCAGCGCTGGGGTCGCATTGTCAATATTAGCTCGGTTGTTGGGGCTATGGGTAACCCTGGACAAGCGAATTATTGTGCATCGAAGGCCGGCATTGAAGGTTTTACGCGCTCACTAGCCCATGAGATTGGTAGTCGTGGCATTACTGTCAATGCAGTGGCCCCTGGTTTTATTGCAACCGATATGACTAACGAGCTCACTGAAGATCAAAAAAATACCATGATGGCGAATATCCCTGTTGGTCGTTACGGTGAACCAGAAGAGATCGCAAAAGCGGTTAGTTTCTTGGTATCCAATGATGCGGCATACATTACAGGGCAAGTGCTAAATGTGAACGGTGGCCTAAATATGGGGTGAATTAGCCATTAGCGGCTAATTTATCTCGCAATTTACAATAAATGGCTTAATAATCAGCTGGTTAATATCTATTTGTACACATATTGGGTTATTTAGAATTGCCTAATATGGCACAAATCATAGGTTTACCCGTGCTAAAAGAGGGGTATAATGTCGCCCTTTATTGAGCAAGCCTTGTAGGGCAAACTGGCTCTATATAATAAACAGGATAAATTATGAGCAGCATTGAAGAACGTGTAAAAAAAGTTGTTTGCGAACAACTAGGTGTTAAAGAAGACGAAGCGAAAGGTACATCTCGCTTTGTAGAAGACCTAGGTGCAGACTCTTTAGATACAGTTGAGTTGGTTATGGCACTAGAAGAAGAATTTGAAACTGAAATTCCTGATGAAGATGCTGAAAAACTAACCACAGTTCAAGAAGCAATCGACTACATTATTGCTCATAGCTAATCGCTAAGCATTGATGTAAAAGCCGCCCCCTAAAAGGCGGCTTTTTTGTTTGTATGGGTTTTGAAAAAAACAGCAAAAGGAAGGGTGATTATGGCTAAGCGTCGCGTAGTTGTAACAGGATTGGGTGCCGTCACGCCCATTGCGAATGATGCTCCCACCACTTGGCAAGGTTTGATCAACGGCCAAAGTGGCATTGAAACCATTACCCATTTTGACCCTGCTAATCTTGCCACTCAGTTTGCTGGCACCATCAAAGACTTCTCCTTAGGCGATGTCATTAGCGCAAAAGACGCTAAAAAAATGGATATCTTTATACAGTATGGTCTTGTTGCCTGTGCTGAAGCGGTTAAACAAGCGGGTTTATTGGATGCAGGCTATGATTCAGACCGCATTGGTTGCGCACTGGGTTCAGGCATTGGTGGGCTAAGTACCATCGAGCATAACCATTCTCAGTTATTAAATTCTGGCCCGCGTCGTGTCAGCCCGTTTTATATTCCAGCCTCTATTGTGAACATGCTTTCAGGGCATTTAGCCATGATTTATCAATTCACAGGCCCTAACTTTGCCATCTCAACCGCGTGTACAACCGGCACACATAACATTGGTTACGCAGCCCGTACCATTGCCTATGGTGATGCAGATGTGATGATTGCCGGTGGTGCAGAAGCCGCATGCACACCAAGTGGTATGGCCGGTTTTTGTGCGGCCCGCGCCATGTCGACTCGTAACGATGACCCAAAGGCGGCTTCACGGCCGTGGGATAAAAACCGAGATGGTTTTGTATTAGGTGATGGCGCAGGTGCCTTGGTACTTGAAGAATACGAATCCGCTAAAAAACGCGGTGCCACCATTTTGGCTGAAATCACAGGCTTTGGCATGAGCGATGATGCGTTTCACATGACAAGCCCTCCTGAAGATGGCGCAGGCGCCGCAAAAGCCATGCAAAATGCGTTAAACGATGCCGGTTTAACTGGTGCTGATATTCAATATGTCAATGCACACGGCACCTCAACACCCGCTGGCGATGTGGCTGAAAGCCGAGCGATTGAATCCACCATTGGTCAGCATGTATTGGTGTCGTCAACCAAATCCATGACGGGGCATTTATTAGGAGCCGCTGGTGCCATTGAAGCGATTTTTGCGATTCAAGCGCTGAATAACAATAAGGTACCGCCCACCATTAACCTTGATGAGTTAGAAGACGGCTGTAACTTAGATTATGTTGCCAATACCGCGCGTGACATTGAGTTAACCCACGTATTAAGTAATTCATTTGGTTTTGGTGGCACTAATGGCTCGCTCATATTTAGCAAGGTACAAGGTTAACGCTTATGTGGGTGATTGATGATCAGCAATATCTAGGGCAGCTTGATGGGTTTAGCCGTGCTGCTCAATTTGCTGATGGATTATTTGAAACCATGGTGGTGAAAAAAGGGCAGATACAAGCCCTTAATTATCATGCCCAGCGTTTAGGTTCGGGCTGTGCACGTTTAGATATTAAACTGCCTGATAACAACTTAACTGAATTATTTATTGCCTATGCTCATAAATTTGTTGAGCTTTCAGGGTTAGAAAGTGGCGTATTAAAAGTCATTGTGAGTCGTGGTAATAGTGAGCGTGGCTATGGATATGATGATGTAATCACGCCTAAGGTGACGGCGTTTTTTAATCCGTTACCTCAATATAATGAAAACTCATACGAGCATGGTGTATCCGTTAAATGTTTGGCCACTGAGTGCTCAATACAAAAACAAATGGCCGGTTTAAAGCACCTTAATCGGTTAGAAAATGTATTGGCTAAAAAAGAATTAGGCTCAGAAGCATTTGAAGGTTTGATGTTTAACCACTTGGGTTATGTCATCGAAGGCACGTCTAGCAATATTTTCTTTGAGAAAAATAATCAGTTATTTACCCCAAAACTGAATGTATCTGGCGTGGCTGGTGTTATGCGTTCATGCATCATTAATCATGCTGAATCACAAAATATAATAATCAAAGTTGACGATATTGCCCGTGAGCAGTTGGATCAATTTGAGCAAGGCTTTATTTGCAATAGTGTCATGGGCATTATGCCTATTGCACAATTAGATGGTCGTTCATTTAAAATAGGGCCGCAAACAAAAGCCATGCAAGAAGCTTGTAAAGATGGAGTAGTATATGGGTAAGCGCCTAAATTTAGTGATGTTAATGCTGGTTATTTGGGTACTGGCATTAATGGTTTATGGCATTTATCAATTAAACCAACCATTACAAATACAAGAGCCAAAAATTATAAGCCTTGATAAAGGCCGTCCGTTATCCAGTTTTTTTGTAAAACTTGAACAAGAAAACTGGATGGCCGATGCCCGTTGGATCATGCTGATAGCTAAGTTATCAGGTAAGGCGCGCTCAGCAAAAGCAGGTGAATATGAGTTAACCCCTGATATGAGCAGTTTGGATATTCTTGATTTATTGGTATCAGGTAAAACGGTCTCCTATAAAATCACCTTGGTTGAAGGGCAAAATATTCATGAAACATTAGCTCGCCTTGCTGCCCATAATAAACTGATTCAAGATCTACCTAGCGACGTTAATCAATTAATGCCATTTTTAGGATTAGAAGGTCATCCAGAAGGGCGTTTCTTCCCCGATACGTATTTATTTCACTCAAATACTCGAGCCTCAGAAATACTAGTACGAGCGCAAATTCGCTTAGAAGTGGTATTAGCAGAAGAGTGGCGTAATCGTGAAGAAGGTTTACCTTATAAAACGCCATACGAAGCATTGATCATGGCGTCCATTGTTGAAAAAGAAACCGCCGCCCCAGATGAGCGCGAACAAATTGCTGGTGTATTTGTGCGCCGCCTAGAAAAACGCATGCGTTTAGAAACCGACCCCACGGTAATCTACGGTTTGGGTGATCGCTATAAAGGTAATATTCGCAAAAAACATTTAAGAGAAATCACGCCATACAATACTTACCGTATTAAAGGCCTACCGCCTACGCCTATTTCGTTAGTGGGCCGCGAAGCCATTTATGCTGCACTGCACCCAGCGGTTGGTGAAGAATTATATTTTGTGGCAAAAGGAAACGGCCGCCATCAATTTTCTGCAACGCTGGCTGAACACAATAAAGCCGTGCGTCATTATCAAATTAATAAGCGCAGCGATGACTATCGCTCCACTCCAGCGGACAATAAATAATGGCGGGTAAATTTATAACCATTGAAGGCATCGAAGGTGTGGGGAAAACCACCAATATCGAATTTATAAAGTCTTGGTTAACACAACACAAAATAGAATTTATCACCACCCGCGAACCAGGCGGCACGGAGCTAGGTGAGCAGTTGCGTGAACTATTATTACACGGCGGTGATGTATGCAGCAGCGCCGAACTACTTATGATGTTTGCTTCTCGCGCGCAACATTTAGAACAAGTGATTAAGCCCGCTATTGCGCAAAATAAATGGGTCATCTGTGATCGCTTTACCGACTCCACTTACGCTTATCAAGGTGGGGGGCGTCAAATGCAAACACAGGTGATTGCACAACTTGAGCAATTGGTGCACGGTGACTTTCAGCCAGACTTAACCTTGTTGTTAGATGCCCCTGTTGAAATTGGCCGCGCCCGCGCTGCAAAACGTGGTGCCGCCGATCGCATTGAGGCCGAAGACTTAAGCTTTTTTAATCGGGTGCGTGACATGTTTTTAAACCGCGCAAAACAAGCTGCGCGATTTAGTGTGATTGACGCCACACAATCATTACAAAGCGTACAAGCGGATATTCAAGCAAGATTGAATACCCTAAAAACTGAGGCTACTCAATGAAAGTAGCACAAGCATTACCTTGGACCCAGCCAGTCAGTGAGCGCATTATTCAGCAATACGCTAAACAGCGTCTTGGTCATGCCTTGTTGTTAGTGGGTCAAGAGGGTGTGGGCAAGCGTTTGTTTTTACGCGAGTTAAGCCAGTTCTTATTATGTACAAATCAGCAGCAAGGCCCGTGCGGTGAATGTGGCAGTTGCCATTTATTTAATGCCGGCAGTCACCCAGATTTATTAATGGTTGAGCCAGAAGAAAAAGGTAAACAAATCAAAATCGAGCAAGTGCGTAAAGTCACCGAATTTGTAAATACCACCGCTCAGCGTGGCCATAGTAAGGTTGTCTTGCTTGGGCCTGCGGAAGCCATGAATGTCAACGCATCCAACGCCTTATTAAAAAGCTTAGAGGAGCCAAGTGGCAACGTAACACTGTTGCTGTATAGTCACCAACCAAGTGGATTGTTGGCCACCATTAAAAGCCGCTGCCAGCAGTTCCCTGTGTATGGCCCAGAGTTTTCTCAGGCGCTTACATGGTTGCAGCAAAACAGTGAGACAGAATTAACCGATCAAGTGGCTAATAGCATATTACGATTAGCCAGTGGTGCACCTCTTAAGGCACTGGACATGATCGAGCAAGATGTACATGTGCAATACATGCAGTTTTGTCAAAACATGATTGACCTGCAAAACCGACAAGTCCAATGGAACGAGCTACTCACCAAGTGGAAGGCTTGGGACATGCAGAACATTCTGCAATGGTTTTATGGTTTATTATTAGACGCCCAAAAGCAAAAAGCAGGTTTAGTGGGTGATCAAACATTGTCCATGGTTGAACTGGCGGCTCAAAGCCAACAAGTGGCTCAAAGCGCGCAATATGGGCAAATAGAGCAGGCATTGCAAAAGCTGACTGAGTCACAACAAGCTTATCGTGGCCAAGCCAACCCGAATCCCACCATGATGACAGAATCCCTGCTCATTGACTGGTTAGCGTTATTGGGGCAATCTGCCCATTAATAGCAGTATTAGAATAATAAAGGTTAAACACTATGGCGCCTAAATTAGGTCCCGGTAACGGCATACTCTCCCTGACCATTAAAGATAAAGCCGTGTTATACGCAGCCTACATGCCGTTTATCAAACATGGCGGTTTATTTATACCCACCAATAAAAGCTACACCATGGGCGATGAAGTGTTCATGCTATTAAGCCTAATGGACGAACCTGAAAAAATCCCAGTGGCTGGCAAAGTCATTTGGATCACCCCAAAAGGGGCCCAGGGCAACAAAGCCGCCGGTGTGGGTGTGCAGTTTGCTGAGAATAATACGGCACGCAATAAGATTGAAACCCATTTGGCGGGTGCGTTGAATTCGGATCGGCCTACGCATACGCTTTAGTGTTGTTTGTGTTTAGTGTGTTTTAGAAAAGCCAGCTTTTGCTGGCTTTTTTGATGCTTTTTTCTTAGGGTGACTGTCTTGTTAGTGTTAGGAGATAACTTTATTATCAGTAAAGATGTGGATATTGAGCCGGTAAACGTAAAAGAAAGTATGATACCTGCCTAATTCTGAGGGTAGAGCCTGAATTAGTATGAATTCAGGCTCTACTGAAAGTCTTGGATTGGCTAGTAGGCTAGTCCTTTAGGTCGGATTACCATGCTTATTCTATCATTAGGTTTACTTCCTCCCATTTTTATAATTTTACCTGTGATTGTTGTATTAGGGCTTTTATAAAAGCATTTTTTATCATCAGGGTCCCATTCACATTTTTCACAAACAATCATGGGTAGGTGGATTTCCTCTTCATAATCCAGTTCATCTTCAATATAGCTACCTTTCACGAAGTGTTGCTTAAGGGCATAGCTGGGGGTCCCATTAGCATAAATTGTTACTGCTATGGGGTCCTTTATATGAAAACGACCATCTTTAAATACTGCAAGTGTTCCATAGTCAATGTTACATTGACCTTTTCTTGCGTCAAAACCACCGCCATGGGCAATGTGCTCTAAGCCGGAAATTGTTACGACTTTTCCTAGGTACTGCTTTTTAAATTCCTCAAATCCCATTTCATGGATTTGTTCTTTGGTGATAAGCAAGTTTTCATCGATGTTACCCAATACCGTTATGTTTGGCCCACATGCACTTAGCATGAGGCTGGTAAGTAAAATGGCCAGATACCGTTTAATGACTAACATGAATGCTCCTTTTCAAAAAAAGTGTTATTTGTTTTCACCGATAGTTTAGCGGGAGTACAGCTGCAATCAAAACTAATAGGACAGTCACGTTAAGAAAAGTTGGAAAATAAAGTAAAAAAACTAATAGGACAGTAAAAAACTAATAGGACAGTCACGTTAAGAAAAGTTGGAAAATAAAGTGATTTTTGTAGCGTTATTCGAGCACTTTTAATTGATTTAGATAGGTTTAGGTGTAGCAAAACGGGAACTAATAGGACAGTCACGTTAAGACTATAGAGGGTGCAGAGTATTTAGGAGGAAAAGTAGTTGGTAAATCTGTCCCTGTAATTTCACTTCCAATGGCAATTAACCAAGTTTATGAGAAGTGGGCATCTGATTTACCTACTAGTGAGAAAGTTTTTTACACAATGTCAGCGGCTTCAGGACAAATTCCTATTATTGGTGGCACGATTCAAAATGGTACAGAAGCAGCACATGAAGGTATTAAAAATGACGGAGGAGCTATGTTTTCAGAAATGTATAAGCATGCAAACACATCACCTGATGTGAACTATTGAGAACGAATATGCCTAAAATATTTGAGTTAATAATTGTGGTAGTATTATCTTCTTTTGCAATAATTGAAGGTGGGTATTATTTGTTTATTGGGGAGTCGGCAGCTGGTCATGGAAAGTATAGTTCTTTATATTCAATACTTCCCGATAAAATAAATGGGTTGATTGATATTCTTTTAGGTGTTTTGATTTTAATTTTATACGCAATTTATCGTATTAAAGAACGAAACTAACGAAACTAATAGGACAGTCATGTTAAGGGCCGTAGTAGTAAAGTAGTTAGCGAAGTTGCAAAACTAATAGGACAGTCACGTTAAGATAAGATGAAAAATATCGAAACTAATAGGACAGTCACGTTAAGAAAAGTTGGAAAATAAAGTGATTTTTGTAGCGTTATTCGAGCATTGTTAATTGATTTAGATAGGTTTAGGTCTAGCAAAACGGAATTCGACAACAAAGATTGCGTGTTTCAGTGTTAATCTTGAATCGCAGGCACAACTATTCACTTGAATGCTCAAGTGTTATTTATTGAGAGTGTAAGTGCTTAAGAAAGTAGAGTGTGACTAGAGGCTGTAAATCATTCTGTGTAACCGCCAGTGTTAAATATAGTCTTTTAAACGGTCTTCGAATTCAATCATAAAACGATTCAAGGCCGGTTTCCAATTTCTAATAGGCATCG
>JBLHLT010000010.1:0-160533 GCA_047621325.1 Oceanicoccus sp. | reverse complement strand
GCTGGTATTTTCTACATATAGGGTGATGTTGTGTTTGAGTGGCAATGGTCTGTCGTTTTGACCTTCTAGGTTGAGCAATATGACGTGTTTTTCACGCTCTATTTTTTCTTGTTCTTGCTTGGCCTGCGCCGGTTTTGGCTCGTCACGTAATACGCCCATGGGTTTTGGTATAGGGATGTGCCATAAGGCCGACCGAAATGCGCTGTGAAAGTATTGGCTGGTGCTGTTGCGGAAGGTGTATTTTGGGTTGCCGTCGGCGTCGATTTCAAGGGAGGTTATGGCTGGCACCATGGTGGAATGGTTTACTAAAAATACTTCGCCGTTTTCGAGTTTGGTTTTTAAAAAGCGGTATGGGTCAAAACGCCTGTCGTCGCCGTTTGGTAGGTCATGTAAATGGGCGTTTTGAATGTTTTTACCGCCGATGCGTCGACCGTGTTCGGATTCGACGGTACGGATGGCGTGCATTGGGTCTTCGATGAAGCGAAGTTCGCCCCATGAGAGCTGATGAGAATATTTTAGCGCAAGCATATTCTTCCTTGAATAAAGCGGTTTATCTGAGTGAGTGCTCTATTAACTGTCATTCACTAACTTAGAGGGGCGAAGCCGTACTTTACCGAATAATTGGGGATAGCCAATAGGCTAGATAATGATATGAGAGATAATTCAAAAAAATAAGATCAAGCTAGCACTTTACTACTAGAACATACGGCATAGTTAGGAAACACAGCTTGGCAGGGCCAAGCTGTGTAAAGGAATTACCCTTCAACAGTGCCAGTGGCTACTGCTTCTTTTGCTTCTTTCGCTTTTTCTTCAGCGGCATTAACCGCTTCTTCCAATACTTCTTCAGAAGTGGCCATAGCGTCTTCTGTGCTTTCTTGTGCAGCTTCAACGGCTGCAGCTGCTTGTGCTTCTACCGCTTCAACGGCTGCGTCTGCTTGGTCAGTTACTGATGCTTCGCCACACGCCATTAGTGATAACGCTGCTACTAAAATTGCTACTTGCTTCAACATGATGAATCCCCTTTTGAATGATTGCTAAAAAATAGCGAGCAGATATTAAGGTATTTGCCCGCTAGCCTCTAGCTTGCACCCGTAAAGCCGTGAACCAGTTCCAGTTATCTAAAAAATATGCGAAAACTGTCTATGCTTAATCTATGTTTAAGCAAATTACGTTATTAAAAATGAGTCTAACCAAGCGCGTTTGGATAAGCTTTGCCCTTGTGGTTACTGTGGGCATTGCTTTATCACTGATTATTCGTGATACCGGTGAAAAAGCCGGCATCAGTAGTCGTAATTTGGTTTCTGTGGCGATACCTAAACTTAACTTGATTAAGCAATTACGCGCCAGCATCACCGAACACGAACGTTTGTTATATGAGTATTACGCCAGCACAACCCGCCAACAATTATGGCCTCAGATCGAGCAAACTGAAGCTGCTCTTGCCGAGCAACTGATGGCGATTAACAAAGGTTTTTCTGGCCATGTAATGAGCTTGCCTAAATTATATGGTGATATTAAAGCACTACAAGGTGCCCTCGACGCTAATCTGTCATCGGACAATACTAGTTGGGATAAAGCACGCGCAGACCTAGCCTTATTAACCAAAGCAGGCCAAGCAGCCGAAAGTATACTGGTAGAGCTAACACAAGAGATTGAGCTGCAAGCACAGCAACAAGCAATAGATACTCAAAATCAAATTCAAAATATTGTTGATTTAGTAATTTTATATACGGTTATAATTGTCATCATTGCTTTGATTTTAGGTTACTTAACGCAGCTCATTATACGTAAAACAGCCAAACGAAAAGCCCTTGCTAAATTCCCCGAGCGCAATCCAAACCCTGTTATGAATTTAAACTGGCAGGGCGATATTTTATTTTCGAACCCAGCATGCCATCACTTACTTGACATTATTCACCCTGACTCAAATGAATTATCCAATTTATTGCCAAATGATTTTAAAAACCAGTTAAACCAATGGCAGGCAGACTATGAAAACACCGTTAATTTTGAAACCACCATTAATCAACGCCACTTAAAATTTAGTGTCTCGCTATTGCGCGACTTAGAAAGTTGCCACCTTTACATTGAAGACATAACCGAACAAAAGGCAGCACAAACACAATTGGAATACCAAGCTTTCCATGACATTCATACGGGTTTAGCTAATCGACGTAAATTTGAAAACGATCTAAGCTACACGATCGAGCTTAAACAACCTTGTTCTATTTTATTTTTAAGCATCGACCGTTTTAAATTTATTACCTCAAGTCAAGGTTATCATGCTGGTGATGCCATTATTCACCATCTTGGTCAGCGACTATTGAATGTTAGCCAACAACTGAGCTGCCAAATAAAAAACTACCGCCTTGAAGGTTCCACCTTTTGTTTAATTGTGCACCACAGCAACCCAAAAGAAGTAAGTTACGTGGCAAAGGCCATACAAACCGCAATGGATGAAGCATTGTTTGTAAACGAACACAGTTATTATTTAAATTTAAGCATGGGGTTTTGCCACTACCCACAAGACGGTAATGATACCCAAGGATTAATCAGCAATGGCCACGCTGCGCTGAACCACGCTCGTGTGATGGGTAACAATGTAGAAGCCTACAGTGCACAACTGCACGCCGGCGAACAAAGTTGGCTACCCATTGAGCGAGGCATACGTGAAGCCCTAAACAAACAACAATTTGTCATGTTTTATCAGGCAAAAGTCAATGCAAATACAGGTGTAACAACCGGCGCAGAGGCGCTCATTCGCTGGTTTAAAGACGATGGCTCTATGGTCAGCCCTGTTACCTTTATTCCGGTTGCGGAACAAACAGGGTTAATTATTCAAATGGGGCACTGGATCATTGAGCAATGTTTTCATCAAACCATCGCATTTCATAAACAAGGGCATGCGATTCAAGTTGCCATTAATATTTCTGCTCGGCAGTTTCAGTACCGCCATTTTCTTGAACAACTACAAGCGCTCGTTAATAAAACAGGTGTGAATCCCAAATACATAGAATTAGAGATTACCGAAAGCTTAATCATGGAAAACGCCGAACACAGCATAGGTATAATGAAGAAGCTTAAAGAAATGGGTTTTTCACTGGCAATTGATGACTTTGGTACAGGCTATTCATCACTCAGTTATTTAAAGGAATTTCCGATTGATTCGCTTAAAATAGATCAAGCGTTTGTAAAAAATTTAGAAAATGACGATGATGATAAAAATATTGTGGCCGCTATCATTGATTTAGCCCAACACTTAAAATTAAAAACCATCGCAGAAGGTGTTGAAACCGAAGGGCAATGGCAACTGCTAAAAAATATGAAATGCGATTATATCCAAGGCTATTATTTTAGTAAGCCCAACCGCGCTGAGCAATTATTCCCATAAAAAAAGCGCAATCAGTTTTGATTACGCTTTTTAGTCTTCACTTATCAGTACTAACCTCATACAGCCATTCACAACTTGTCGGGATAAATCCCGACCTACATTTTCTGTTGCTAAACCGTTGAGCTGTGAACCATCAATTTGTATGTTGAATTAATGAGTTGTGGCAGCCTGAGTGGTTGATTCAATGGCTGTTTCTTGTGGCGCTGGCTTGGCAGGCGTTGCTTCTGCGCGATGCCAAACCTGTGAACGACCTGCAAACGCAAAACCAACATATCCGCGAACATCTAATTTTTGGCCGCCGTCTGTTACTTCAATTTTAGAGCTGTAAACACTGCCATTTTTAGGATCTAAAATTTCGCCATTATCCCAAACACCGTCTTCTTCGGTTAAGCCCCAAATAAACTGCATACCAACAATTGGCTGATCTTTTTTATCGCCTTCGCATTCGGTGCACTTTGGGTTTTCTTCATCTGGCTCAATCAGTTCAATAATTTTGCCGTTTAACTCGCCGTTATCAATCCAAATTTGTACAAGGCTTTTTGCTTTGCCTGTTTCATCGTCAATGGTTTTCCACGTGCCTTCTGGTGACATATTGTCGGCAAATGTTGGCTGGGACATTAATCCAAAAGCAAAGGCAGAAAGAGCAAGAAATCGTTTCATTATTATTATCCTATGTTGTAAGGCCAATATGGGCTTGGCTACTTTATCACACAGAACTGCATCACAAAGCCCATTTTTGGCCAAACTATCTGTTTTATCGCGCCGTCATGCGTATAGCGCCGTCTAAGCGAATGACTTCGCCATTAAGATAATCGTTCTCAGCCATGTGAACCACAAGGTTACCAAACTCTTTTGGGTCACCGAGTCGTTTAGGGTATTCAACACTATTGCCCAGTGCTTCGATTACTTTTTCACCAAGGCTTTCGGCTAATGGCGTGCGAAACAAGCCCGGGGCGATCGTGTTACAGCGAATACCATAACGGGCCAATTCTCGCGCAATCGGCAGCGCCATACCCGCCACACCCGCTTTGCTGGCGGCATAAGCTGGCTGACCAATTTGGCCATCAAACGCCGCAACCGATGCCACGTTGATGATCACACCACGGCCATTGTCGTCATTGATAGTCTCACCTTTGGCCATATGGGCTGCCGCTTTACTCAGCACGTTAAAAGTGCCAAATAAATTCACATCCACAATTTTTTTAAAATTATCCAATGGTAAAGGGTTGCCTTCACGGTCAATCACTTTTTCGGGTGGGCCAATGCCCGCACTATTTAACACAATATGCAGTGCTTTATATGATGCGATGCACGCCTGAATACCGGCCTCAACCGATACCTCGTCTGTCACATTCACTTGTGCAAACATGGTATTTTCGCTACCCAACATTTTCACCGCTTTTTCTGCCAGTGCTTGATTCATATCAAAAATACAAACCTTTGCACCTTTAGCCACTAATGCTTCGCAAGCCGCAAAGCCCAAACCTGAGGCTCCACCAGTGACAATGGCGACTTTGTTTAAAAGATCCATAATTGACCCCTTTTTAATTATTTTAATACATCAGCATACTGCTAAGCGGCACTAGATAAAATATGATATTGGCTCAAATGTATTGTGATTAAAGACGTCAGCCACACTTCGACTGGGCTCCTTCGGCAAACTCAGGACAGGCTAAACCTCGCGTTCAGTGAGAATGGTGTTGATTGATAACACATTTATCCGATTAATTATCGCTTCGAGTGACTGATAGATTAATTGGACGCAGCTCAGACCATAACTAACCAAAACCGTTCGCACTGAGCAGAGGAACGAGCGTCCGTCGACGACGTGGCTGTATTCACGATTTCATCTAAATAAAGGACCTAAAAAAATAAAAAAAGCCGCCAGCAAACTGCTCAGCGGCTTTAAAAATTAACCGTTAAAAAATTAAACCGCCACCTGCTCAGCGACAGCCGTTAGCGTAACCGGCACCCCGTTAACTGCAGCATTCCCAGATAACGCATCAATCATGTGCTCGTCGGTTAAGTCATTCACGCTGACCCCTGCATTAGCATCAGCGATGGTTTGACCTGTACCTTTACGATTATGGCCCCAACCATGAGGAATACTCACCACACCGGGCATTATTTCTTCACTGATCTCAGAGGCAATGACAACTTGCCCTACCCGTGAGGTAACTTGCACCAACTGCCCTTCGCCAATGTTCAGTTGTTTAGCGTGAACAGGGTGAATTAATAACGTGCAACGCGATTTGCCTTTTACTAAACGCTTGCTGTTGTGCATCCACGAATTATTACTGCGTACATGGCGACGGCCAATTAACAATGCATCGTTGTCGGATGTTGTTTCCAGAATGGCATCGAGTTTTTGTTTTAAGCGCGGTAAATCAGCAAAATAGAAATCCATATTTAAATGTATTTTTTTATCTTTATGACGCAGCGCTTCTGGCAAGCGTGCGTGTAACGGCCCAAGGTCTATACCGTGTGGGCGTTTTTTTAATTTACCCAAGGTTAAACCTGGATATGGCCCGCGTTTTAACATGGCATTTAATAAAAAATTAGGACCTATTAGTTGCGTGACACCGCGTATTATTTTTTGCATAAACGGCAATTTGGGTTGTAAGCGTTTGGCAAGTTCTAAATAAATCTGCCAATCATGGCGCGCATTTTTAGGGGTTTTAAACATAGCGGGAGAATATTTCGCCGTATTGTGAACCGCTAAATTATGAAAACTAATATCATAATGATCACGTTCAATAGGTGAAACCGGCGGCAAAATAATATTGGCATGACGCGTGGTTTCGTTCAGGTAATAATCAACACACACCATAAAATCTAACGATTCAAGAGCGGTATCTAATTGCTGGCCATTAGGTGTACTTAACACAGGGTTACCCGCCACAGTGAACATGGCTTTGATTTGCCCTTCCCCTTGGGTGAGTATTTCTTCAGACAAACACGCCACTGGTAATTCACCGTTAAAATCTGGCAGACCGCGCACACGACTTTGACGTTTATTAAAATAGCCAGGGCCACTATTGGCAACGATATCCGCGGCTGGGGTCGGAAACATCATCCCGCCCTCTTCGTCTAATGAGCCTGTTATTAAATTAAACAGCATAATTAAATACTGGCTCAATAAACCAAATTCTTGCACGCTCACACCCATGCGCCCATACAAGACGGCGTTATCAGCTTGGCAGAACTCCTCAACCATGGTTGCAATATCGTTTGCAGCAATGCCAGTATGTTGCCCTGCGTATTCTAATGAAAAGTCTTTTACTTGTGATGCGATGTCTTCATAGCCATGAGCTAGCGCTAATGCTTTTGAAGGTTTAACTAAGTTTTTGCTAAAAACGTGGTTAACCATGGCCAATAACAAAACCACATCTGAGCCGGGTTTGATAAAATGATGCTCACCGGCTAAATCAGCGGTTTCGGTTTTGCGCGGGTCAATGACCACTACTTTACCGCCGCGTTTTTTAATGTCTTTGATTTTTTGGCGCACATTCGCCACGGTCATAATGCTGCCGTTAGACGCCAATGGGTTAGCGCCGATAATCACCATGTGATTGGTGCGATTAATATCCGGCACAGGTATGCGTAATTGATGACCAAACAAATGCATGACCACAATGTGATGCGGTAATTGATCAACCGATGTCGCACTAAAACGAGTACGGGTTTTTAACGCACCTAAAATATGGCGAATACTTAACATGCCGCCAAGGTTATGTACGTTTGGGTTCCCCAAATACACACCTAACGCATTATTGCCATGTTGTGCTTGCACCTTAGCGATTCCGGCTGCGGCTTTATCAAACGCATCTTGCCAAGATATTTTTTGCCAACCGTTTTCGGTGCGTTCTATTGGTGACGTTAAGCGATCAGGGTCTTCGTATAAATCTTGCAGCGCCACCGCCTTAGGACAAATATGCCCTTGGCTGAACGGGTCCTGCTCGTCACCCTTGATAGAAAGAATGTTTGTCCCTTGATGCTCAACCTTTAAACCACACATGGCTTCGCATAGGTTACAAGTACGGTAATGTATATTTGTTTTTATTGTCATAACTGCCCCCAGTTTGAGGTCACAGTACACAGCTTTGGCTAAATTGAAAACTAGCGAAATGTAATGGAACGATAAATTGCAGATGTGCCTACATAATTATTTTTTGTATATAAGATTGCTTCATAGTCTTATATTACTGATGCTAATTATTGGGTTTCCGCCTTCGCGGAAAAGACGTGAATGTTGGAGAGTGAACGTTAAACTTACGGATGATGACGACTGAACTTCCCCGTCTCTTCCATAGGACGAAGTCCGTGAATGGGAGTCTAAACCTAGGGTGTTTGCTCACTTGAGTGCGCGCATTAGTCTTAGCTTTGGTTTGGGTTCCTGCCTTCGCGGGAAAGGCGCTAGTGCTGGAGAGTGAACGTTAAACTTACGGATGATGACCTCTAAACTCCCTCGTCTCTCCCATAGGACGAAGTCCGTGAATGGGAGTCTAAATCTAGGGTGTTTGCTCACTTGAGTGCGCGCATTAGTCTTAGCTTTGGTTTGGGTTCCCGCCTTCGCGGGAAAAACGTCGATCTTAGGAGCGAAAGTGACCTAGTAAAAAGACATGACCACACTTTTAACCAACGCTTATGGCCCTAGTAATTTCAGCACATCTTGGCGATTAGCATTACCTTGCGCAAATACGCTGATCGCCACTTGTTGCTGCACGTCGCCCTTAGCTTTTTCTGCACTGGCTTGGGCAAAATCGGTATCACGAATACGACTACTGGCTTCTTGATTGTTTTGGTTTTTCAATTCTACAAATTCGGCCGATGACGATAAGCGATTCGACACCGCACCTAACTCACTGCGTCGCTCATTAACCGATTGAAGTGCGGCATCAATCGCATCAAGGTCAAGTTTGCTGCCCACCTCAATACCCGCTTGTGATAACGCATCCGCCACGTCTGATCCTTTTAATTCGACTTGATCACCCGCGTTGGCATCCACTTGAAAACCCACGTCTTTATTTTCAAACACGTTTTGCCCATTAAATTCGGTTTGTTCAAACTGGCTATTGATTGACTCTAAGCGCTGATCAATCTCGGATTGAATGGCTGACTTATCGCTTTCATTTAGAATGCCATTTTGCTGCTGCACGGTTAATTCACGCACCCGCTGCAAATCTTCATTAATGCTGCCTAACGCGCCATCTTCAACCTGAATACGGGACACGCCATCCATGGTATTGCGAATAGCCACCGTCATTGAACGGCTTTGAGTATCCATACGGTTGCTAATGGCTAGCCCGGCGGCATCATCTTTGGCGCTATTAATCCGTTGGCCGCTGCTTAAGCGCGCTAGCTGGGTTTGCTGCGTTTGGGATGCTTGGTCTAAGCTACGAGTAGAAGGTGTTTGAGAGATTTGCATTTGGCCTCCAAGGTTGGGACAAAAAAACAGCAAAGTAGGCCCTATAGTAGAAGGTTAATGCGGGGTTGGTGAAAGACTGGTTCGTCACTAGAACGCCTATAGATAGCACTAAACTAGCTAAAACAGGCCACATACAGACAAACTGCGCAATTTGATCACTGAATTGAGCTGCAGAGTCATTTACCTTGTAAAAAATGCACCCTATATTCCCCCACATAATAAACAGAGGACAACTTGATGAGTCAGTACCCGCATTTGCTTGAGCCGTTAGACCTTGGCTTCACCACATTAAAAAACCGCGTCATCATGGGTTCCATGCACACCGGTCTTGAAGATCGCCCTTGGCACTTCAAACAATTGGCCGAATACTTTGCAGAACGTGCGCGTGGCGGAGTTGCATTAATGGTAACAGGTGGCTTTTCACCTAACCGTCGTGGCGAATTAGTCGCGCTGGGTTCTCGTTTAAACAACGTATTGCAAGTGCCAATGCACAAAAAAGTGACCAAAGCGGTTCACGATGCTGGCGGTAAAATCTGTTTGCAAATCCTACATGCTGGTCGTTACGGGTACAGCCCATACAGCGTGGCACCGTCTGCCATTAAATCGCCTATTACACCGTTCAAACCAAAAGCCTTAACCACTAAGGGCGTGTATAAAACCATTCGCCAATACGCTAAAAGTGCCAAGCTTGCACAAAAAGCCGGTTACGACGGTGTCGAGATTATGGGCTCTGAAGGTTACTTCATTACTCAGTTTTTAAACCAACGCACCAACCAACGTGACGATGAATTTGGTGGCTCTTACGAAAACCGTATGCGCTTAGCCTTAGAAATCGTACGTGAAACCCGCCAACAAGTGGGCGAGAAATTCATCATCATGTTCCGCCTATCTATGATCGACCTTGTAGAAGGCGGCTCAAGCATGGCTGAAGTGATTCAGTTAGCGCAAGAATTAGAAAAAGCAGGCGTAACCATTATCAACAGTGGTATCGGCTGGCACGAAGCCCGCGTACCAACCATCGTTACCTCAGTACCGCGCGCAGCGTTTGTCGACCCAACGGCAAAAGTAAAAGCAGCGGTAAACATTCCGGTTGTGGCCTCTAACCGTATTAATATGCCAGACACCGCAGAAGAAATATTGGCCAGTGGTCAAGCCGACATGGTCTCTATGGCGCGCCCTTTCCTTGCTGACAGCGAATGGGTAAACAAAGCCGCCGAAGGCCGTGCTGATGAAATTAACACCTGTATCGCCTGTAACCAAGCGTGTTTAGACCACACCTTCCAAAACCAACGTTCAAGCTGCTTAGTTAACCCGCGCGCTTGTCACGAAACAGAATTGCTATACACCCCAACGCACGCACCTAAAAAGATTGCCGTTGTGGGTTCTGGCCCTGCTGGTTTAGCCGCTGCCACGGTTGCTGCAAAACGTGGCCACAAGGTAACGATTTTTGAAGGCCGTGAAACCATTGGTGGCCAGTTCTTATTTGCCAGCAAAATTCCGGGCAAAGAAGAATTTGTTGAAACCATTCGTTACTTCACCAAAATGGTTGAAGTGCACAACATCGAACTTAAGTTAAACACTTGGGTAACCGCCAACGACCTTAAAGACGCAGGCTTCGATGAAATCATCGTATCAACCGGTGTAGAGCCACGTGTGCCAAACATGCCGGGCATCGACCACAAAAAAGTGGTGACCTATCAAGAACTACTAGGCAAAGGCCTAGAGCTTGGCGGTAAAGTGGCGGTAATGGGCGCTGGCGGTATCGGCTTTGACGTCAGTGAATACCTTACGCACCAAGGCCCATCTTTAACCCTAAACAAAGAATTATGGTTTAAAGAATGGGGCGTAGAAATCAACAACGAAAAAGCCGGCGGCCTACAGCCAATGGACATCGAACCATCACCACGTAAAGTTTACATGCTGCAACGTAAAACCACGTCACTGGGCCGCGGCCTAAACAAAACCTCTGGTTGGGTTCACCGTGCTGCTGTGAAAATGAAAGGCGTTGAAATGATCGCAGGTGTTGGCTATGACAAAATCGACGACGAAGGCCTACACATCACCATCAGCAATAAAGATGGCGACGTGATCGAGCAACGCGTACTAGACGTAGACCACGTTGTACTGTGTGCGGGTCAAGTAAGTGTGAACCAACTGTTCAAAGACTTGCAAGGCAACAGCGAACACAACTTCGGTTTACACCTTGTAGGTGGTGCTGAGTTTGCGGGTGAGCTTGATGCTAAGCGTGCGATTAAACTGGCGTCTGAATTGGCCGCTAGTTTGTAAGTGACTTTTACGTGATATATTGAGCGTTAGATATAAGACGTGAAATGTGAAATGTGAAATGTGAAAAATGCAGCCAAATGGCTGCATTTTTTTGCTTGCTTATAATTAATCGTCATCTTGCATGGGCATTAAGTAGTTGCCGCTGTGAAGATCCGCTAATCTTTTTTCAATTTGGCTCGCCTCTATACTGGACAGCACTACTTCATCCTCTTCAGGGCAAAATACGTACTGTTCTGTCTTAACATCAAATTGTATTTTACCCAAAATGCTTCCGTCATCGGTTATGCAATTAAGAGCTTGTTGGATGGGCCAGAACATCACCATCTGGGATTCCTTTAAATTATGTTAGTGTTTAATCAGCCTCGCCGCTTTTGGGTATCGGATGAATGGGCTTACTAGACAGCACCCTTGCCTTGCCAGATATAATATCTACAAATACAAAAAATTCTTTTTCTTTTAGCTTCGGAGAATAATTTTCTCCAACCGCATCAGCATTGATCAAAATAACGATATAGTCTGCTTTATTTTTTGAAGCTCTAAGCTTCTTAATAGCAGTACTCTTTTTACTTTGAAAAAACGAAGGTGCTACATTAAATGCTTCACCATTTAATCTTTTACCATTATTCAAGGCCAATATATCATGATCATTATTATCTTCATTTCCATACTCAACAATGTACTCACTAAATGGAAATAAATTAGACGCTAACATCCATTTAACACCTTTTAAAATAACAAGATCTGTCATTATTCTATTTGCAGCCTCAAATAACGTCACATGTGGGTAAGGCCCTGAATTTAATGGTTGGCGTTTTATGCACTGAAATAATTCTACCCCCCTTAAGCCAGATATATTCCCACCAATACTTTCAATTGATCTTTCATACTCGGCAATGGCCGCATCAATATTTTGTTTATTTAGATTTCTTTCCATTTATATGACTAGCGCCTCAATTTTCGGCGAGCACTAGCGAGTCCGACAGCGTTAACTTGCTAACCGTGACCAGCTCGACATCTGGCAAATTATTAGCGACCTCTTGAACAGTTTTATATTGTTCGAGTACTTGAAGTACAACAGGTAGCGGTTCTGTCCATATTTCAGGTAAATCTGCTTCGCCTTGTGTAGCTATAGGAAACGCCAACTTTTCAATTGGAGGACAAAACTCAGCTGACACGCCTTGTTTGTTACCTCTAGCATCAATGCGATACCAACCATAAGATTCAAGGTAAACAGCATTTAGACCGTGAAGGCAAAATGGAGGAACATCAGTAATCGTTAGGCGCTGGTAACACAAACCTGTGGGGATATTGTTTGCCCGAAGAAGTGCTGCTAATAAGTGGCTTTTTGCATAGCAATAACCAGTACCATGCTTGAGTACGTCTGACGCTTTATATGTTACGGGATTTAACTTGTAATCCCAGCTGTGTTTGATGTCATCACGAACGAACTCAAAACATTTTCGCACAATATCTTCATGCGTTGATGATCCTGCCGAAAGAGCTTTTGCGCGGTTCAATATATCTGGATTTTCCCAATCAATATATTTAGTCGATTCTAGATATTTATTCATATAATTAACTAACTCAAGGAATTAACGAAGACACTCATGATAAGAAATTAGCTTTTTCTACAGTCTTAACGCGCTATATTCGGCTTTTGTTGTGTAGTGGAGTTGGCGAAGCCACCCCAACACGAAGCGTAGCAGAAAAAGCACCTACGATAGCTTTGTTAAGTTGCCTGTTCCACGTAATTTTATTACCGCATATAGGAAAGGTATTACAAGAGCTAACGTAACAATGATAGGCTCGTAGTTCCCTTCTGGATCCTTAATCCACAGTACAGCAATAACTGCAGTTGTAAGAATCAATATAATTTCGATAACGTAAATACCTTTTACCCACGCCGGTGTATGCTGTACATCCTTAAGTTTTATAATTTCGCGATTAAGTTCATTTAGAAACCTCGCTCGAATAGTAGCAATTTCAGCTTCGACCTCAGACAAAATTCTGTCATAAAGTTCCGATTTTGAGGAAAGATTAACAGATTTCGATAGCCACTCTTTAGCCTCTTTAAAGTAGAGGCTATGAAAGCTCTCGGAAATTAACTGAATATCACTCTCAAGAAGCTTCGAAAACCTGACACTATTACCTCGAATAAAAACCAAAGTAGATTCATATAATTTTTCACTACCTTCAGTGATGAACTCCATTGTCTTTTTAATCGTTGCACCCGAACGAAGTAAGCCTTTCGCTGCATGCAATGAAATCATTGCCTGATATTTTTTATTGAGATCCTTTAATTGATCTCGACTTTCTAATCGAAGAGCTTCTTCAAAATTTTCCTTTATCTCTGAATCCACATCGACTCCTATTTGGTAACGTAACAGTTTATTCTACGTCACTTGATCAAATCATATATTATGCGGTCACGTGACATGTTTTCAGGGAGTGTTTGCCCGGTTACTTTTTATAAACCAGCTATCATGCTGCATACAACCAATATTGGCAAATGCGCCCTGCCATTTTTTACGTCACAGCAAAACAGGCGTATTGATGTGAGCCCTTCTTTTTCTTCTGATTGTTTTTAATGGGTTTGGTCTTATTGGCAACACGAGCGCTTTTGATATTTTTATGGTTATTCACCAGCATACCCAAAGCACTCTCTTCGTTCGCGGGGCACTCTGGGTGCGGATTCGTACAATTTTGGTAAAGCCGTCTCGACTGTAAACCCGATACATTAGCGAAATAGAGACACAGTCTATCCCTTTTATTTATCTGAAGGTCCGTATAAGCGCCCTTCTTTCATCTAAAATGCTGGCATGGCCAGCGGTAAATATCACACTCGCCAAAAATTGCTATTCACTCAAACTTGCCTTATATTAGTAAATTCTAATTAAAGGAGCTACCCATGAAACACATCATCCTTGCTATCACACTCACCCTACTCAGCAGCTTAAGTTTCGCGCAGCCGCTACTATTAGATGTGCGCAGCCAAGCCGAATACGATGCAGGCCATGCTTACGGCGCGGTATTGATCCCCCATGATACGATCAATGAGCAAGCCCCTAATTTATTAAAAGATAAAAACCAAGAAATTAAAGTCTACTGTCGCAGCGGTGGCCGTGCGGGCAAAGCCACAAGCAGCTTAAAAGCATTGGGCTACACCAATGTCGAAAACATCGGCACCTTAAAAGACGCTAAAGCGTTTGAAGTGCAATGATCATAAAGCACACTATCTAAACAAAAACGCCCACTTTTTAGTGGGCGCTTTGTTTAAATTAGTCGTCTAGATCATCGTCATTGCTGTCGAAGTCGTCATCGTCACCCGCTACGTAGCTGGTGAATAGGTTGAAGGTTCGACCCTTGCGGATAAGTGCCTCGCGATAGCTTACCCATGCTTTTTCGATTTCGGTCTCGGCAGGCAGTTCACCACGGCATACCGAGATGAAGCGTTGCTGGGACTCATCCAATGGTTCTTGCTTGTTTTGCTCTAGGGCATACAAGGTTGCACCACATAATTCTAAGGCTTCTGCCTGTACACGAGTGAAGTCCCCTGACTGCTTAAAGCCGTAAGGGAAGTTCGTGTCGTCGAAGTAGCGCTTAGCCGCTTTAAATGAACCGTATTGTTCCATACTCTCCTGACCTGATAATTTTAGTTGACGGGATTATGTCTATGCTCTAAAAAGCGGTAAAACAAAATGATTTTACCTTCACCATAAAAAATTTTAGAGGCTAATTTGGATACTGACCTTCTCAAAACGTTTATCGAGGTGTGTAACACGCGCCACTTCGGTAAAGCGGCCGAAAATCTTTATGTTACCCAAGCCGCTGTCAGCTCTCGTATTCGCCAATTAGAATCTCGTTTAGGTGTAGAACTCTTTAGCCGTTTACGCAATAACCTTAAACTGACCGCCGCTGGTGAGCGTTTACTGCCCCATGCTGAGGCGGTGCTCACTACCTGGCAGCGTGCATTTCAAGAAGTTGCTATTCACCACCAACAATCTATTCAGCTTGCGTTAGGTGGCAGCCCCAATGTTTGGGACTTAATGTTACAAAATAGTTTATACGAGCTAAAAGTTTCAAACCCCGAGATTGCTATTCGCGCTGAGGTGCTCAGCCACTCTATTGTGGCTCGCCAGTTACTCGAGCGTAGCCTAGATTTGGCCTTGGTATTTGATGCACCTAAAGTCGAAGAGTTAAAAGCGATTAAGATTCTGCAAATGCCGTTAGAGCTGGTGGCGACACAAGCCAATTTAGCTGACGACTCGCTGCAAGAACTCGGTTACATCATGCTCGACTGGGGCACGCTTTTTAGTCTTCAACACGCTAAAAAGTGCAGTCACTTGCCAACCCCTAGTTTGCATACCAACCTTGCTCGTGTGGCGCTTGATTACATGCTTCAAGCCGGTGGCGCGGCTTACTTGCCTTCGTCATTGGCCCAACCGTATATTGAACAAGGGCTGTTGTTTAAGGTTGATAACGCGCCTGAAATGAACCGTGACGTGTTTGCCTGTTATCACCAAGACAATGACAAAAAGACGCTAATAGAAAATGTTATTGAACTGTTTAAGCAAATGGGCTCGCAAATTGCGCCGAGCTTGTTACCTGAATAGCGCTAAATCATTCTATATTTTCCGCTTTGCCCATCAGCATTACCCATAATTGGACGGTGCTGATTGTCGTCTTTTTACTCTGCGCTTTCTTCTTCATCGTTGCCGGAGTCATTACCTAAGCTGGCGATGCACTCTTGCATGTAGTCTGCTAAATCTTCTTTGGGGATACTGTCCATTACCGCCCATTCTTCGCAGCGCTGCTTATCGGTTAGCTCAATTTCATTTTCTTCGCCATCTTCAGCCCATGCTGATAAGCTGAAGAACATAAAAATCACAAAAAGTACCTTCATTTTTAGTGTCCAATCATGCTGAAAAAACGCATTAAAGGTGCCTATAATGAAAATAGCGAACGATTAATATTTATCGACAGCACAAACAAAGTGAGCCTCTACACTTTGCTGCTTCAATACGGACTCTGAGAGCAAACACATGATGAAATACTTTGAGAACCTAGCCAAAGCTATGTTTGGCGTGAAATTCCACGAACTAGGTGACCAAGAGCAAAAAGTCATCGAGAGTATCGTCAATAAAGAGCCCCTGCCTGAAAACGTCAACACTTTGTTCCATGAGAATCTGAGTATTGGTCAAAAGATGGCCGACAAAGTGGCAAGCTTTGGCGGCTCTTGGACCTTCATTATTTTGTTCGCTATTTTAATGCTGTGCTGGATGACGATTAATTCTTGGTTATTTCTCGCAGAAAAGGCATTTGATCCCTATCCTTTTATATTATTGAACTTAGCACTGTCTGCATTAGCGGCCTTGCAAGCGCCTATTATTATGATGTCGCAAAACCGTCAAACGGCCAAAGATCGATTCGAGATTGCGGCAAATTATGAAGTGAGTTTAAAGACTGATTTAGAAATCACTCGGCTGCATCAAAAAATTGATGATCTAACTGAATTACTAAAAGCACACACATCAAAATAAACCGTTATATCGTGGGTTTTGGCAATGGAAAGTAATAATGATGTACTTACTTTACCTATTAGAATCATTTATCCTTTGGATAAATAATTTTTGCTGTCTTTTTTAGTTTCACTTCCTACACTGCCGCCTATCTTTGCTGTGCCGATGTAGCGTTACTTCTAATCACAGCGTCAAAACCCCATACCTTAAAAGGAAATCACCATGCGCATAGCGATTCTGTCTCGCGGCCCTAAATTATATTCTACCCGCCGCTTAGTTGAGGCAGGGCAAGCACTGGGTCATGAAGTGGATGTTATCGACACCCTTCATTGCTACATGGACATTACCAGTAGCAAACCCGCTGTGCGTTATCACGGTGAAGCGCTGCCAAAATACGACGCCATCATTCCTCGTATTGGTGCTTCGGTGACGTTTTACGGTACATCGGTTGTGCGCCAGTTTGAAATGATGGGGACTTATACGATCAATGAGTCGGTGGCGATTAGCCGTTCACGGGACAAATTACGTTCATTGCAGCTGTTATCTCGTAAGGGCATTGGCCTGCCGCGTACTGGTTTTGCGAGCAAGCCCGATAAAGTGGATGACTTAATCAAAAATGTGGGTGGCGCGCCAGTGGTTATTAAGTTGCTAGAAGGTACCCAAGGGATTGGCGTGGTATTGGCTGAAACCAAAAAAGCGGCTGAAAGCATCATCGAAGCGTTCATGGGTTTAAAGGCTAACATCCTAGTACAAGAATTTATTAAAGAAGCCGGTGGTGCTGACATTCGCTGCTTAGTGGTGGGTGATAAAGTCGTGGCCGCAATGAAACGCCAAGGCGCCGAAGGTGAGTTTCGCTCTAACCTACACCGTGGCGGCAGCGCAGAGGTAGTCAAACTGTCACCAGCTGAACGTAAAACAGCGGTTGATGCTGCAAAAGCCATGGGCCTAAACATGTGTGGTGTGGATATTTTGCGTGCTAACAGTGGCCCTGTTGTTATGGAAGTAAACTCGTCACCGGGTCTTGAGGGCATTGAAACGGCAACCGGTAAAGACGTTGCTAAGTTGATTATTCAATTACTTGAAAAAAATGCTAAACCAAACAGCACCCGCACCAAAGGGAAAGGTTAATGGAGCCACTGCTAATTGCAGGCCATGAAATTCTACCTGGTGAAACAAAACGCATAGAAATACCCATGGTTCGTCTGTACACCGACACCACTATGAGTATTCCGGTTTATGTTAAACGCGGCAAACGTAATGGCCCTACGTTATTTTTAAGTGCGGCCATTCATGGTGACGAACTGAACGGCATTGAGATTATCAATCGCATTATTAACAGTAAGTCGATCCAAACGTTAAAAGGCACCTTAATAGCCGTACCGATGGTGAATGTGTATGGCGTATTAAACCAAAGCCGCTATTTGCCTGATAGGCGCGACCTTAACCGGTCGTTCCCGGGGTCAAAGCGCGGCTCATTAGCGGGCCGTATGGCGCATACTTTTTTAAGTGAAATTGTTGCTAAAGCTGATTTTGGTATCGACTTTCACACAGGCGCTATTCACCGCAGTAACTTGCCACAAATTCGTGCCAATTTAGATGATGCTGAAACGTTAGAGTTAGCCAAAGCGTTTGGCTTGCCAGTACTGTTAAATTCAAACTTGCTCGACGGCTCATTGCGTCAATGTGCCGCAGACTTGGGCACTAAGATTTTATTATATGAAGCTGGCGAAGCCTTACGCTTTGACGAACTCGCAATACGCGCTGGCGTGAAAGGCACCATTAAAGTGATGCGCCATTTGGGCATGTTGAATAAAAGCAAAGTGCGTTCGAGTAAAAATATCGAGCCGTTTATTGCTCGACAAAGCGGTTGGATTCGCGCTAATGAAAGTGGCCTTGTGATGCATCACAAGCAACTGGGTGATTTTGTAGTCAAGGATGAAGTACTGGCCACCATTAGTGACCCTTACGGTCAAAAATTGGACGAAGTTCTCAGTAATGCCGACGGTATTATCATTGGCAAACAGAACATCCCATTAGTTCAAGAAGGTGAAGCCATGTATCATTTGGCGTACTTCAAAGAGCCTGACGATGTAGTTGAGCACTTAGAAATGATGAATGAAGAACTTTTACCAGAGGATTATTCGTAGTTATGTTAGATATTTTAATTGGCATTGGGTTTGTCTTATCATTTGTTGTGCTAAGTAATGCCATTGAAAATTGGATAGAGCGTCACGGTCGTCGTAGGCAAGTTAGCAATGAACGCATTTTTTATATTCAAAAAATCATCAAGCTCATTGGCTTTGTTGGTTTATTGCTCATTGCAGCGGCGGTATTTGGTTTTAACTACAGTGAATTCAGCTTTATTGTTTCATCTGTTTTTGCAGTGGTAGGTATTGCTTTATTTGCTCAGTGGTCCATCTTAAGTAATATTACAGCCAGTTTAATTATATTTTTCTTCTTCCCCTACAAGGTGGGGGATAAAGTACGAATAACAGACGAAAAAGAACACTTGGAAGGTGATATCATTGAAATCACCCTATTTCATTTAATCCTTAGGCGTGAAAGCGGGGATATTTTAACGTATCCAAATAGCTTGGTTTTTCAAAAAGCTATTATCGTTCACCCAAAAGTGAAAAACACGCCGGAAAAAGAAATCGAGCCCAATTATGAGCCATAAGAAAATTACAGTAGGCGCACTTGAAGTATGTGATCTGCCACAATTAGAGATCGCTAAGCTGCACATTCGTGTCGACACTGGCGCGCAAACGTCTTCGTTGCATGTCGATAATATTGAAGAGTTTAAACACAACGATGAGCGCTGGGTAAGTTTTGATATTCACCCTGATGTGCACAACGTTGATAATGTTGTGCGTCGTAAAGCCAAAGTACATGATACTCGTATCGTTAAAAGCTCAAGCGGCGACAAAGAACAGCGCAACGTTATTGAGACCAATATTGTGTTAGGCGGGGAAACGTGGCCGATTCACATTACCCTAACTGACCGTTCAAGCATGACCTATTTAATGCTGCTTGGCCGCCAAGCGATGAATGGCCGAGTATTAGTCGACCCTTCAAGCGAATATCTTTTGGGCCAATAATCTACCTGCCCATGTGAAATCACCCGTGAGATTATTTAAATAATCCGCGGGCTATGATTTCTTTCATCACTTCAGATGCCCCGCCGTAAATACGCTGCACTCGAGCATCTAAAAATGCCCGCGCTATTGGGTATTCTGTCATATAGCCGTATCCGCCAAACAGCTGCAAACAATCATCGGCGACCTTACATTGCAACTCGGTTGACGATAGCTTTGCTTTTGACGCTGTCACGGTATCAAGTTTACCTGCCATATAAGACGCAACGCAGCTGTCAATAAACGCCCAGTTTACGCTGATTTGGGTATCGAGGTTCGCCAAAGCGAAGCGTGTATTTTGTAAGTCAGAAAGCGCTTGGCCAAATAAACGGCGCTGCTTGGTATAATCGACGGTCCAGCTCAACATGCCCGAACACGCACCCATGGCGCCAATTGATAAGATTAAACGCTCTCTGGGCAATTCATCCATCAAATGTTTAAAGCCTTGGTTAAGTTCACCAAGTGGCGCTTCGCATAATACGTCATCAAAAAACAGCTCTGAAGTGTCTCCACAATGCTGGCCTATTTTTTCTAAGTTAGCACCCACTTCGTAGCCATCACTCTGTTTATCGAGTAAAAATAAGCTAATGCCTTTTGCACCTGCCTTTGGGTCCGTTTTTGCTGCCACGATGCAGACATCCGCATGTTGCCCATTTGTGATAAACGTTTTTTGTCCTTTGATGCTGTAGCCATCTTCTACCTTGCGGGCTTGGCTGGTCATGGCCTGTAAGTCACTGCCGGCACCGGGCTCTGTCATGGCGATTGCCCCCACCGCTTCGCCACTTACCAGTTTGGGCAACCAGTGCTGTTTTTGCGCCTGCGTGCCTAAATGTGCAATATACGGGGCCACAATGTCACTGTGCACCGAGACATTCGTCGCAAGCGCCGCAAAGCCACGCTGAGAAAGGGTTTGAATCACCATTGCCGATAGCGAAAAATCACCACCACAACCACCATAAGCTTCTTCAACATCGACACACAAAAAACCAGCATTGCCCATGTCTTGCCAAAGGCTTCGAGGGATAATGCCTTCTTTCTCCCATGCAGAATAAAACGGGACCACTTTTTGATCTAAAAAGCGATTCAAGGAATTTTGAAACAAGGAAAGCTGTTCTGACATAACGCACCTTTTTATTATTTTGATTCTATTTTCACATTGCTCAGCCCCCATAAGAAAGCACCAAGAACGTCAAATTCGTTAGCATTGTCTAACCAGCTGAATATTCCCGCTAGTTTTATGGGCATTGTCTGTAAATTCACTGCATTGAATCAAAAAAATAACGCAGCAATAGAAGAATTGGGTAAACAAATGTATGCTCGCACCCTCTTTTATAATAGGTAGACTTATGATTCGCCTCATTCGCTTTTGTTTACTCGCTATTCACTTTGTCATTACCAGCACTGTTGGGCTTTTAATTGGTATTTTACGCCCATTCAACCCAACCAATAGTCGCTGGTGCTCTCATCTTTACGGCAAAATTGGCATGCCTATTATTGGCATCAAAACCGAAGTGGAAGGATTAAAGCACTTTGATTCTGACAAACCCTATATCGTTGTAGCCAATCACCAGAGTAATTGGGATTTGTTCATTGTGGGCAGCATCGTTCCTAAACGTACGGTGAGCGTAGGCAAGAAAAGTCTAAAATGGGTACCATTATTCGGCCAACTTTATTGGCTTGCTGGCAATGTACTAATTGACCGTGGCAACCCACGCAAAGCAATGGAAGCCATGGCCATTACTAAAGAAGCCTTAACTACCAAGAACACGAACATTTGGTTTTTTGCTGAAGGCACCCGTAACAAAGGCAAAAACATGCTGCCCTTCAAGAAAGGCGCGTTTGTAACGGCCATTAATGCTGGTGTACCGATTATTCCTGTGTGCTGCAGCAGCTATCTTAAGGGTTTCGATATTAATAAGTGGGATAACGGTACAGCTCGCATGCGTGTTTTACCGGCCGTAAGCACTGATGGCTACACGCAAGAAAATATCAAAGAACTAATGGAGCAAATTCATACAACTATGATGAACAACATACGTGAATTAGATGCATTAGAAGCACCTGACACTGAGTCAGCCTATAACGCATAATCACAAGATTCGGCTGTTCATAATGAAAAACGCCCAGTAAGCTGGGCTTTTTTATGCCTATAAGTATCGCCATGAGCCCTTTTGACATTTGTCGTGATTGCATCCAGTTATTGTTATCAGACCCTTTACTGGGCAATAACTTAACGAATTTAGCCTCTCGATACGCTTTGAGTGCCAGCCACTTTCAAAAGCTGTTTAAGCGCCATGTAGGGGTTTCTCCTAAGCAATTTCAGCAAAGTGTACTGATTCAACAAGCCCAGCCTCGTTTATTAACACAGAGTATTCTCAATGCCAGCGAGTCCTTAGGTCTATCGAGCCCGTCTCGCTTACATGATGCCTTTGTGCAAATTGAGGCGATGAGCCCTGGTGAGTTCAAATCCCAAGGAGAGGCTCTTGTATTACGCTATGCTCGCCATGACAGCGTATTTGGCCCTTTAGTTGTGGTTCTAAGTGAGCGAGGCATTTTCTATCTTGGTTTTCATCATGAAACAGAAGAGGCTCTCATTAATATCCTAAAACGCTTCCCCAAAGCATCCATTACCCTCTGTGAAAACAACTCACTATTATCTGGCGACCCTTTTCTGAGTGCATCCCCAGTTAAACTGCATGTAGCAGCCACAAACTTTCAAGTGCAGGTTTGGCGCGCACTGCTCGCGACCCAACCTAGCCAACTTATCAGCTACAAAGACATCGCCAATAGCATTGGTAACCCTAAGGGCGCGCGTGGTGTTGGGCAGGCCGTCGGTGCTAACCCTGTGGCCTTTTTAATACCTTGTCACCGCGTGATCAAACAAAGTGGCGCTATCAGCGGTTATCGCTGGGGCGTACCGACTAAACACGCGCTATTAACGTGGGAGCATGCATTAACCGGATTATCGTCATAAGGTGCCACACACCTTGCCATATATTCAAATTCCGCCTTAACTTTATGAAGTGGTAATGCATAGAGGTACACATGGTCAGAAAAGTTTTAATTTGTGACGATTCCAATATGGCGCGAAAACAAATGGCCCGCGCCCTCCCCGAAAACTGGCCAGTCGAGATCATCTTCGCCCATCACGGTGAAGAGGCAATTACACACATCAAAGAGCATCAATTTGAAATTATGTTTCTTGATTTAACGATGCCCGTTATGGATGGCTATGAAACACTCGAGGCCATTCGTAAAGACGACCTACCTATCATGGTAATCGTCGTATCTGGCGATATTCAGCCTGAAGCTCAAGAGCGCGTCAAAAAACTTGGGGCCATCGACTTCATTAAAAAACCGGTTGATAAAGAACGAATCGCAGCGGTATTAACGGAATACGGCATCATTGGGGAGAGCCCTAATGAATGAAGAAGTAAAATTAAATGAAGACGAACGCGACTGCTACCAAGAAATTACCAATGTTGCGATGGGCCAAGCCGCCGACCGCTTAGCACGACTGCTTGGGGTCTATGTCGTTTTACCAATACCTAACGTCAATATCATCGAAATAAATGAATTTAAGATGACGCTTAAATCATTAGAAAGCAATGCCACCGTCAGCGCTGTTTGCCAAGGTTTTATCGGCGCAGGCATTGCGGGTGAAGCGCTTCTGATTTTCAATGATGCCAGTTTTTCGGATATCGCCAAGCTCCTTAATTACCCTGGTAATTTAGATAAGCATGAAGAACTCGAAATGCTGATGGATGTCGCTAATGTGCTTAATGGTGCCTGTATTCAGGGCATTGGCGGACAACTCGATATTGATTTTAGCCAAAGCCACCCAGTGGTATTAGGTCAGCACTGTTCTATTTCGGACCTACTCAATCAAAAGAAAAATGCATGGCAACGCACCATGGCGATTGAAATAAACTACACCATCGAAGATCACAATATTAACTGCGATTTACTCTTGTTATTTACTGAAGATAGCGTGATTCACATGAACCGTTTAATCAGTTTTTTATTGGATGACTAAAATGAGTACTGACGATACAGATATGACAGAGTTCCACTGGTTTATGGATATATTACAAACTATAGATGCAGGACTTGTCGTACTTGATAGGAATTACAACATTAAACTTTGGAATGGTTTCATGGAGAACCACAGTGGCATTCGCCCAGACCAAGCAAAAGGAAACAACTTATTTGATTTATTCACAGAGATAGACAAAGAATGGTTTAAGAAAAAAGCAGAATCGGTTTTCTTATTAAACACAAGGGGCTTTACCATTAGCGAGCAAAGACCTTTCTTATTTAAATTTAAAAATAATTACCCAATAACTGGCCGAGCTGAATTTATGTATCAAAACTCGACCATGATTCCGCTAAACAATATTGAAGGCGTTACGGATCATATTTGTTTAATCATTTACGACGTAACCGCAGCCGCCATGCATAAAAAAGATTTAGAAGACAAGCACTCATAAACGGTGAGCAGCTACAATGCTATTTGAGCTAAATCACTCCAATTTCAGGATCAATATTAGCAACACTTTGTTGAAGCTTCTCGCCAAGTTTGACGTTTTTATTCATCTCTTCTAGTAAACGCTCAATATGCTGTTCAAGAACGGTTAACTCTTGAACTAAGCTGTATTGTAGCTGCTCAAAGTCATCCCCTTGGGATAAACTTTGTGTCTTATGCAACAGTTTACGCACATAATTTAGCTGCTGAGTAAAAACTGCATTTGCCTTATGCGCATTGCGTTCAACAATAATAGATTGCTTATACAATGCATCTAACTTAGCAGGTGAAATCGTCCCCATAGGCACATCATGATCAACATCTTCAAGTTGTTTTTTTGATGTCTTATTAAGAAAATAAAACATCAAAAAACAAATGGCATAACTCATCAACCACGCAAACCAATTGACCGAACCGTTCTCTAGCATCGCAGGCCATTGATGTACGATACCGAGCAATGTGCCTAAAATTAAACTCATTTTAATCGCCATCAACATGACTACTCTCCCCTACCCCGTTCTTATTTTCTAATCATTAAAACAGCGGCAAACTAAATAAGCCTAAATTAAATAACCCAATACAACCCCACACACATACGACCTGCGCTAAGCTGAAAAAGACAGCGGCACTGGCAATATCTTTAGCCGCCCCTGACAAGTCGTGACGCTCACTACCAATACGATCAACCACATACTCAACTGACGTATTAAGTAATTCAGTAATGACAACTAAAAACAAAGACATCAACATGATGGCTAACTGTGTAATGCTTTGTGCAATGCAAAAAGCGACTGGTACCAATATCAAAGCTAAGATAAATTCTTGACGAACCGCAGCTTCTGTTTTCCATGCTCGCTTAATACCTTTAAAGGAATATCCGGTTGCATTAAAAATACGCAAAAAGCCCGTGGCGGTGAATTTCTTTTGATCCATAACAGCTTATATACCTACGTTAAAATAGCGCACACACTAACCTGAGAACCCTTATATGACAAGCCTTTACAGAGTTTGAGCAGGGATTTACAGCCTGACTCACCATTTACACATAGACACCGGATATCTTGTTTATTAATCAGCTGATATAAATATCGCACAGAACAGATAACGGTATAATAATTAATCAGACAACCGCTTGACCTCAACCTACAAACCCGTAAAGCTACACCTATTTAAATAACTGAAAACTGTAATGTCTCAACGTACTTCTCTCGCCTATAAACTACACGCAATACTGTTTAGCCTGTGCTTATTAATAGGCTCATTATTTATTAGCTGGTTAGTATTAGCTCAAACCAATTTTGCTTACCCTGCTTTGTATTCGCTGATGAACATTGACCAACATATAAACAAGTACGGCCCACAAAATCGGTATCGCAATCATTTTGAAACAACCGATCAACCTGAACACATCCGCCTATTTTCTGAGATCGTAACGGCTATTCATGACGATGGTAACGGCTTAAGTGGCATTACGTACCATTCACCCGATGGCCAACCCATTAATTTATTATTGCGTAATGCTGAAGTCATACACTTACAAGACGTGGCTCACATAATTAATTATTTTTATTTAGCCTCTTTTATCGCCATCATATTAACCCTCATCCTTATAGCTGGCTTTAAATACAAACATATAAAGCTGCCTAGCTTAAAACAACAAGCACTGGGTATTTTAATCTTTAGCATCATCACATTTTTTAGTGTTCTAATAATTGGACCCGTAAAGGTTTTTTATGCGTTACACGTGTGGATTTTTCCAGATAACCACCAGTGGTTTTTTTACTACCAAGAATCATTAATGACGGTTTTGATGAAGGCACCTGATTTATTTGGCGCGATTAGCATATTAATCGCAATACTGGGTATTGTGATTTATTTGGTGTTGAATCGAATTATTTTAATGATTCCAGCATCAGCCCTGATTAAAAACAAATAATGGGCAAAAGCCCATTATTTAGATTCAAATGAAATTTTTATTAACGCTCAAGCATCGCCACCACACCTTGTCCACCTGCTGCGCAAATAGAGATCAATCCTTTTCCTGAACCTTTTTCAGAAAGCAGCTTAGCAAGATTACCAACAATCCGGCCACCCGTTGCGGCAAATGGGTGCCCTGTTGCCAGTGAGCTGCCGTTGACATTGAGCTTAGAAAAATCAATTTCACCCATAACATCGTTAAGGCCTAGCCGCTCTTTACAGAATGCTTCTGTATTCCATGCTTTAAGTGTCGCTAGTACTTGCGCTGCAAATGCTTCATGAATTTCATAAAAATCAAAATCCTGTAACGACATATTATTACGCGCTAACATTTTAGGTACGCCATACGCTGGTGCAAGCAATAGCTCTTCTACGTACTCACTATCTTTGCCAATAAAATCAACAGCACTGGTTTCATAATCGGTTAAATAGGCCAATACCGGTAGGCCTCTTTCTTTTGCCCATTCTTCACTGGCTAATAATACCGCTGATGCACCATCGGTTAATGCTGAACTATTACCTGCCGATAATGTACCGCCGTTTTTGTTAAAGGCGGGCCCAAGACTTGCCAGTTTTTCGAGCTTGGTACTAGGTCGCAATAAATTATCTTTATCTAAGCCATTAAACGGTGTGATGAGATCTGCCATAAAACCAGATTCATACGCTTTATGCAGGTTTTGATGACTGGCAAACGCTAATTGGTCCTGCTCGTTACGAGGTATCTGCCAACGCTTGGCGGTAAGTTCAGTATGACCACCCATACTTAGGCCCGTTCTTGGCTCACCGTTTCGAGGCAAGCTTGGCGCTAAAAAGCTTGGACGAAATGACGCGAGTATTTTCAAGCGTTCACCCGTGGTTTTCGCTTTATTCAATTTCATTAACATCGATTGAAATTTATCACTGATCGCAATGGGTGCGTCTGATGTCGTGTCAACACCACCTGCTATCCCACTTTCAATTTGGCCAAGAGCAATTTTACTGGCCACACTGAACAATGCCTGTAATCCTGTGCCACACGCTTGTTGCATATCGGTACATGGCGTAGAAGCTAATAAGGCTGTGTCTAATACGGCTTCACGTACTAGGTTGAAATCACGGCTATGTTTCATAACCGCCCCAGCAACGACTTCACCAACGGCCTGCCCTTGCAACCCTGTTTTTTCAACTAGCCCAGAAATAGCAGCCGTCAGCATTGTTTGATTTGATACACCGAAATACGCGGTATTGGATTTTGCAAAAGGAATACGGTTTGCAGCGACAATCGCCACAGGACGAGGAAATGCCATAATGAGTCTCCTAACGATTAACTAATTACAAATAAATGATTTAAACAACTGGCCAATTGATCGACCAAGGCTCTACCCAATTTTGTTCTTTAAGTACGTTTTCTAAACTTGAGCGGTCAAAAATGGCTGATGGCTCTGGCAAGTGTTTAAATTTAAACACTTGCTGTTCATATTCAAACCCTAGCACATAGCTATGCAAATTTAAGCGATCAGATTCAGTACCTCCATAAGCGCTATCCCCTACAATAGGTGCACCTAAAGACTTCATGGCAACCCGTAACTGATGTGTCTTACCGGTTTTGGGTTTTAATAAGCACAGTCGGTAGCCAGGCATTAAACTTACAGACAAAAACTGAGTAACGGCTGGATTGTCTTGCGTTTTAAGCAGCTTAAATGCACCGCGTCGTGCCGGACTCATATCACCTTTAATTAAACCCTGCTTTTTTTTCATACTCGACGGACAAACGGCCAAGTAATACTTTTCTACCAATCGCTGCGCAAATAGCTCACTTAACACACGACAGCTTTCTTTTGATTTTGCTACAAGCAACAAGCCTGATGTCAGTTTGTCTAAACGATGCACTGGCCATAGCTTGTCATTAACCTGCTTTTCAAGTTGGGCGACAAAACCCGCGTCTCCGTCTTCACTGTGAAAGTTCAGCCCTGCAGGTTTGACGACGACTAACCAATCTTTATGTTCAAAAACAATATTTAACAACGGGTTATACCACCTAATATTTAAATTGCATGAAGTGTACCTGCATAAAAAAACCGCGACTAGCGCGGTTTTAAAAGTAACTATAATCGCTACAGTGTTTCAGCTGGGCTGGCATCACCATGCTTTGCTTGATGCTTGGCAATGATACGCTCTGGCTTTAAGACAAAACGGGATAGTGCAGGCAATAGCAATAAAGCACCAAACATATTCCACAAGAACATGAAGGTTAATAGTATACCCATATCGGCTTGGAACTTAATTGGTGACCACATCCAAGTACCCACACCAATAGCCAATGTCAAACCTGTAAAGCTTACCGCTTTACCGGTGGTTTTAAGCGTTTGGAAAAATGCTTCGTGAAGGTTTTTGCCTTCTATCAAAAGTGCTTCTAAACGGCTGTAAATATAAATACCGTAGTCGACACCAATACCCACACCTAGTGCGATTACTGGCAAGGTCGCCACTTTCACACCAATACCCATTTGAGCCATCAGTGCCTGACACAAAATAGACGTTAAGGCTAATGGAGTAATAATACAAATAATGGCGCGAATTGAACGGAACGTAATAAAACAAAGTACCGAAACAACAATATACACAAAGATCAACATTAAGGTTTGTGCATCAGCAATTACTTGGTTAGTTGCCGCTTCAACACCTGCATTACCAGAAGCCAGTTTAAACTGAACCGCTTTATTGTTTTCATAGCCTTTAGCAAACTCAGCAGCTGTTTTGACAACGCGCTCTAATGTTTCTGCTTTATGGTCATTTAAGAAAATAATGACCGGTACCATTGAGCAATCTTGGTTCAACATACCGCTTGGTGCACGCTGAATACTTGAGTTTAGAATATTTTGGTTACGAGAAAGTGCAGACCATTTAAGACTGCCTTCGTTCATGCCTTTAGATACAAGCTTAGAAACCGAAACAACTGAAACAGCGGACTGAACACCTTTAACGTTTTCCATGGTCCACATTAAGCGATCAATGGCATCTAAGGCTTCATAACTTGCACATTGCTCACGTGGCGTTTCAGCCATTAATACCAATACATCTGAACTTGTAGAGTAGTTATCAACCACAAATGCATTATCTTTATTGTAACGGCTGTCTTGACGTAATTCAGGAGCGCCTTTATCTAAGTCACCAATTTTTAGGTTTTGACTGCCAATCACCCCACCAATGGCAAGCATCACAGCCACGATAATAGCCGTGCCCGCTACTTTCTTGTGAGTAAAGTTTGCAATAAATTTCCAAAGTTTAGGTTCAGATTTTTCAACTTTTTGCGCATGGTTCACACCAGAACGACTGATGCCCACATAAGACATTAATAACGGCAGCAGTAATAAGTTAGTAATAATAATCACGGCTACACCAATAGACGCAGCAATAGCCAACTCTTTTATAACGGAAATGTCGATAAACAATAGCGTTAAAAAACCAATGGCATCCGATAATAACGCCAACATACCTGGGACATATAAACCTCGGAATGCTAAGCGTGCCGCCATTTCTCTTGAAGCACCTTTACCGGCCTCTATCGCAATTCCGTTAATAATTTGCACACCATGGCTGATACCAATAGCAAATACTAAAAATGGCACCAGCATAGAGTAAGGGTCTATTCCGAAACCAATTAAATTCAATAACCCAAGCTGCCAGACAACGGCAATAATTGAACATATAACAGGGATCAACGTACCCTTAATACAGCGAGAGTACATATAAAGCAAAATAGATGTAATGAAGATAGCACCAAGAAAAAACAAACTCACGTTAACGGCACCAGCCATTAAGTCAGCCATTTTTTTAGGGAAACCAATAATATGAATCGATATATGCTCGCTAGAAAACTTATCGCGAATTTTTTCTTCTAGAGTGCTTGCAAGTTCTTTTGGATTTAATGGTTCACCTGTTTCAGGGTCCATTTCGTATAGCGGCACATCAATCATGGTTGATGTGAAGTCATTTGAAACCAAACGACCTACCTGACCAGAACGCAAAATATTTTCACGTAGCTGATTAATGCTTTCTTCACTGCCATCATAGGTGGCTGGTATGACGGGACCACCTTGAAAACCTTGCTCCGTTACTTCTGTCCAGCGTACGTTAGGCGTCCACATGGATTTTAGTTTTGAACGGTCTGCTCCTTTAATATAAAACACTTCATCATTAATTTGACGGAGCGTCTCCATATATTGTGCATTAAAAATATCACCGCTCTTATTAGCAACAACGATTTTGATATTATTTAAACCACTGCTTAAATCATTTGCATGACGCATATGATTTTCAATGTATTGGTGTTTCAGTGGGATGTATTTCTCAGAACGAGAATCAAGCCCTACTTTTGATGCGTTGTAGGCTAAAAAACCCGTCAAAAGCAATAAGACAATTAAAAACAACCCACGACGAGCAAACAATAATCGTTCAAGAAATGGCTCGGCATTAGGCGTCAGTATGTAATGTTCAGGTTCGGATTTCGGCATATTTTTATTATTCATAATTGATTACCCTTCGATGCTCTTAATCTCTACCGACAGGCGCTCACCGGTTTTATCTAAAATTTCAACACCACTTTCTCCCACCATCACAAAATCACCAGAGCGAGTTTCAATAATTGAAGATGCGTTACTGCGGCCTGTTCTCGTTTGGCTTTCCCACTTACGGCCAGAATCAATGCCTTTCAAAAATGCGCCGCCATTACCAACAATATATGCAATGCGACCAAGGTGGTCAGTTGCACCCATTAATGTTTGTTGCGTATGGGTATCTTCTAAGCGCCAGCTTAAGCCAAAGTTATCTGAGCGAGCTAAGTTACCGCGTAAACCAAAGGCCAACTGCACATTATTGGAAAGATTCATAACGCCAAAGAAGGAGCCATCATATGGACTTAACATTTGGGTCCACGTATCACCACCGTTTACTGTACGAAGCATTAAACCGGCTTCACCCACGATCATTAAACGCTGGTCATCTATTTTAGTAATGCTGTTCAAGTGAAAACGTTCTGGATTTTCGACCTTTGATGACCATGCAGACCAACTATTACCACCATCTACGGTTTTAAACATCATGCCGTAAGCACCAATAACAAACCCTTCTTGAATATTTTTAAACCAAACATCCAATAATGGTTTGGTCGATTTTTCTTCAAAGTCAATCTGAGCGTCTTCTAATGCATAGGTAGCATTTTCTAAATGTTCCTCAACAAGTGAAACCCTAGAGTCACTTCCTAATACCATCGCTTTACTTAATTCACTTTCTTGAAACGCTTTCATTTTCTTGGCTGCGTTCAATACCATCTCATTTGCTTGAAAGCCATCAAGTTGTTTTACCCACGTTAAACCACCGTCTTGCGTATTTAATACCACCGCATCGTGACCAACAGCCCAACCGGTATTATCATTTACAAAATAAACGGCTGTTAACGTCGTAATAACAGGTACTTTTGCTTGGCGCCAAGTGCGGCCTTCATCATCACTTAAAATGATATGGCCACGCTCACCTACTGCAACAAGGCGTTCACCTACTGATATCACATCTAGTAATAATGACTTATGCGCTTTTAATGTGCTCATAGCCGGTGTATCTAATGGGTCTTGCCATTGAGCATGGGCCGTTGTTGCAGTTAATCCTACCACCGAGGCTAAGATACTAGCGGATAAAAATCGGCCAGCAGATCTCAGCACGGCGCGCACTGAAAACAGTGTACGCATCAGTAAATCTCCAATCTAAATAAATAGTAAAAGTATGTATGTGCGCAACCTTGTCGTTAAGGTTGCGCTCAACAAATATTAACGACCGCGGCGACGAAGCTCTTGCGGTGTAAAGTATCGGCTACCAGGGGATACTTGACTGAAATCAATGGTACTGCGCTCTTCGTTATCCATGCCTTGAACATGGTAACGGCGAGCCTGTACGTCATGAAATACATCCATAGCGGTCCAAGTACCTGGTAATTCATAGAAGTTTTTAAGATAAGCCATGCTGACACGCCATAACTCACCACGTTCATCATACTGATCAATCACCGCAGCACTCCATGTATCTTCATCAATAAAGAAACGGCGCTTGTGATAAATATGACGCTGACCTGATTTCAATGTGGCTTCAACTACCCAAACACGGTGTTTTTCGTATCGAGTATATTCTGGGTTTAAATGGCCTGGTTGCAATAATGACGCGTATTTCACATCAGGCGAACCGACACGATAACTATTGTAAGGAATAAAAATCTCTTCTTTACCCACTAGCTTCCAGTTGTAACGATCTGGTGATCCGTTGTACATATCAGTTTCATCAATGGTACGCAGGCCATCTGCAGCGGCTACTGGTGTGTCATATGCTAAGTTAGGCGCTTTACGCACACGACGCTGACCAGCGTTATAACCCCATGCTCGACGCGGTTCGATTACTTGGTTCATTGTTTCATGCGCAAGAACTGCACCACCAGCTAAACGAGCAGGTGCTTTTGTGAAAGAAAGATAATAGATCAATACATTGTCTAGTTCGGCAGGGGTAATACCACGATGATAGAAATTGTAATCAACTTCCGCTTGCGTCGTAATTAAGCTGTAAGTGCCGTCTGGCTGTACCGCTACCTCTGATGCGCGGCGAATCGCATACTCACCACGCCAGCGAGTATTATGGTTCCAGATAACTTCTAAACCGTTAGACGGAATGGGAAACGGTGCCCCACCAATGGCGTTTTCAATACCGTTACCACCTTCAACCAAGGTAGCTTTTGTTGCATTCTTATAGGTGTTTTCATAAACCCATTGCGGCGCAGCAGCTGTGCGACGCGATTCATAAATCGGCATTTTAAAAGAATTTGGATAGGTTTTTAATAACGCTTTTTGACCTGTGGTTAAGTGCTTTTCATACTTAGCCATATTTTGAGCTGTTATTTCAAATAACGGCTGGTCACTTGGGAACGGATCAACATGATGCTGACCAGGTTGTTTGTAGCCCTTAGGTGGAAATTGAATCCCGCCTCGCCATTCAGGGATTGTGCCATCTGCATTACCTGCACGCTCACCACCGAGAGGGGTTAATGTTGTGCGCAGTTTATCTGCCTCTTTTTGGCTAACCTGCGCTTGGGATGTAGCTGAAAAGCCACACGCCAATACAATAGCGGATACCAGTAGACCTGATTTTTTCATTTTTATTTTTCCCCCAGCCAAGATCAAGTGTCTAAGCTGTTGCTGGATAACCAGTACAGAAGTACCAGTTAGATTCTTTTATTTTTCTTATTAGCCAAGCATATAAAATAAACCAGTGTCGTACAACAGAATACGCCACTGGTTTTATAAAATTGTAGAGTGTCTCTAGCTTACTAGAGATTTCGTCACAACTTCATAGACATCTTTCGACAAATTACTACGTGACGCAATTTTCTCTAGGGCCTGCTTCATTTGGGCGCCATTTGGTTGGCCTATGCGCTTCCATTTGGTTAACGGGCCTAATAAACGAGATGCAATTTGTGGGTTTAATGCATCAAGCTCAATAATTTTATCGGCTAGCCAATTGTACCCAGCCCCCTGCACGCCATGGAAATGCCTTAAATTTTGACCAGCAAAGACACCAATAACAGCACGCACCTTATTAGGGTTCTTTATATCGAACGCATCATGGTTTAAAAGTTCATTGACCGAGGCAACACCGTCAGTGTGATCACTCGCCGCCTGTAACGACAACCACATATTCACTACTAACACGTCATGCTGCCATTGCTGGTAAAAACTCTGAAGAGCCGTTTGTGCCAAGTTCTGATGGTGACTATTAACTAAAGAACCCAGTGCTGCAAACTGGTCTGTCATGTTATTCGCATCATTAAATTGCGCTTGCGCAAGTCCCGAATAATCATGATTTAAAGTTTGTGTCATATACTGCAAGCAAAGATTCTTTAGCGTGCGCTTAGCAATCGCATTTGGCGAAGGTTCATATTCGGCTGCATCCATACATTGTTGATACATGCCATTAAATGACTCATGCAAACGATCTGCTAATGCTTGCTTCACAAAACTTCGGGCTGTATACAAAGCATGTACTTGGGCTTGTTCTTGTTGCTCTATTAAATAAGCCAAACTTGGCAAACTTAACATTTGCGCTTGCATGGCTAGGTCATCTGTCAATTGTGCGAGCAGTGCCTGATACACATTAAATAAACCTTCATCTAATATTAATTCACGGCCTGCTAATACATCTTGTGACAACGCTAAAATCACATTGGTTGCCAATGTTTGACCTGCATCCCAACGATTAAAACCATCACTGTCATGCGCCATCAAAAACTGTAATTGCTCGGCTTGATATGGATAATGCAATTTTACTGGCGCGCTAAAACCACGCAATAATGACGGCACGGGTTTGGCTTGAATATTATCAAACGTAAACGTCTGCTCAAATTCAGTTAAATTAATAACATTGGTATGACTATTAAAGTTAGCGGCACCACACAAAAGTTCTAGGTCTTCGCCTTTTTCATTGAGTAAGCCCAATGCCAATGGAATGTGATAAGGTTTTTTTGTGATGGTCTCTGGGGTTTCACGACAAGATTGCTTAATCGTTAACGCATAGGTTTTTGATTGCTCATCATAGGCATCTGTCACAAAAACATCAGGGGTGCCTGCTTGATGATACCAATTTCTAAACTGGGTAAGGTCTTGCCCACTTGCATCTTCCATAGCCTTCACAAAATGCTCTGTTGTGACAGCCTGGCCATCATGGCGCTCAAAATATAAGTCAGACCCTTTTCTAAAGTCATCTGCGCCTAAAATATTATGAATCATGCGCACAACTTCAGCGCCTTTTTCATATATGGTTAGTGTATAAAAATTAGAAATCTCAATAAAAGAAGCCGGTAAAATCGGATGCGACATAGGGCCGGCATCTTCAGCGAATTGCGCTGTACGCAATAAAGATACATCCTCGATGCGCTTAACCGTACGGGAACCTATATCAGCCGAATACTCAGAGTCACGGAAAACGGTGAAGCCTTCTTTCAAGCTTAATTGAAACCAGTCTCGACAGGTAACACGATTACCCGACCAGTTGTGAAAATATTCATGCGCAACAATCGATTCAATACGCTGAAACGTCGCGTCTGTTGCCGTTTTAGGGTTTGCAAGCACGCATGAAGAGTTGAAAATATTTAGGCTCTTATTTTCCATCGCGCCCATATTGAAAGCATCTACAGCCACAATATTAAAAATATTTAAATCGTATTCACGGCCATAAACATCTTCATCCCACTTCATTGAGCGTTTTAACGCACCCATTGCAAAGTCACATTTATCGATATTTTGCGGCTCCACAAAAATACGCAGTGTCACCTCTTCACCTGACATAGTCGTAAATGTATCTTCGATATGCTGTAAATCACCGGCTACCAGCGCAAATAAATAACATGGTTTTTTATGCGGGTCTTGCCAAGTTGTACTGTGGCGACCATCACTTAATTCTTCTGTATGAATTAAGTTGCCGTTAGATAGCAATACTGGAAATGCTTTTTTATCGGCGGTAATTCGAACTTCATAAACGCTCATGACATCAGGGCGATCTAAAAAATAGGTGATACGGCGAAAGCCTTCTGCTTCACATTGGGTGCAAAACATTCCTGACGATTGATACAAACCCTCAAGAGCGGTGTTTTCTTGAGGTTTAATTTTTGTTTGAATCGCCAAAGTAAATTCATTCGGCACAACCGATGCCGTTAGCGACAAACTTTCTTCAGTCATTTCGTAATCACTGGCCGCGATTGGCTGACCGTTAATAATAACCGATACTAATTCTAAATCTTGACCATTTAACAATAATTTAGCATCTTGAAATTCAGGATTACGGCGCATTTTAAGTGATGATGTAACTAACGTATGGTCTTCGTATAGATCAAAATTCAGATACGTCGATTCAATCTCAAATGCAGGTGCTTGGTAATCTTTTAAATATATGGCTTTAGGTTCTGCGTTTTTCATGATTTATCCTTAATCCGCCATTAGCATTCGATTGATACTAAATAAGACGTGTATTTACGTAAATTAATTACACCTGTATCCAAAATTAAATACTGCCCTTTAATGCCCATTAGTGTCCCTTGTGCGACAGGGTCTTTATCTAAATTAAAACTGCTAACTTTAGTTGGATACTGTGTCACAGGGTATTTAAATGCTTGCTGATCAGCATCGTAGATTAACTGCACGGCTTGCAAACCATAATGCCCTTGTAATTCTTCGATTTCTTCATGACATATTTCGAACAGTTCATCTCGTTTAGCGGCTAAATCTAAATCAACTGCATCTTGCTTTAATAACGTTCGCCAATTGGTTTTATCCGATACATGCTGTTTAAAAATCACTTCAAGTAAGCCAGATAACTGCCGAGTTGCCACTCGTGCAATCGGCATCGCCTGCATTGCACCTTGATCCAACCAGCGAGTTGGAATTTGACTGTGGCGAGTAATGCCCACTTTTGTGCCAGATGAATTAGCAAGATAAACGATATGATCTTGCATGCAAAACTCTTCACCCCAGCTTGGCTCTCTGCACGTGCCCTTGTCAAAATGACATTTTTCAGGGCTCATTATGCACGTATCGCATTGCGCTAAACGACTAAAACATGGATAACAATAACCCTGAGCAAAACTTTTTTTGCTTTGACGCCCACACGCTTGGCAGTGAATTTCACCAAGATGTTCTATACGTATCGGCTGGCCAAGCTTTTCATTGAGCGAAATTAACTGATCATCTAATCGTATGTGGTATTGGGCATCTTCGGTCTCAGCCGATATACTCATTTTTTTAAGGTGACCTTGGTACTTCATAAATAGATTTGCTCGGACTTATTTTTTATTATTCGATTATTTTAATTAGCTGCTCGCCATCATCGGCCACTTTCTTGTTTTTCTGTTGTCGCTTATTCGTCATATCCACATAACCGACACGCTGCTCTTGCGGAATATTATGCAGATGCTCATAGCGAATTAATGCTTCTAAGCTGTATTCTTTTTGCTCTGATGTCACCTCGCGACCATCGCCCCAGCGCCCTAACTCTAACGCTTCTTTCATGTTGTTATATATCATCGGCGTCATAGACGCGATTAAATCTTCAATGTTCATACGCTCTCTTTTTTAATAAACAAATAATACGGAAGAAATAAAATGGCCCCACAAAGAAGCCCGCTCACATGCGCAGTATTCGCCATATTACCAAGGCCAATCAAAGCAAAAATAGGAGTAAACCCCAATAAAATCCAACCAATGGCCAAATAAAATAATCCATTGGGTATGAATAACGGACGATAAAATCTTTGATAAACAAAAGCGAAACCAATCAAGCCATACACCACACCAGACAACCCGCCAAACAATGGACCTGATACCCACAGCTGACTGTAATTACTGACTAACGCAATGCCGATTACGAGAATAATATAACCAATGAATGTCAGTTTTCGCTCAAGAATTGAACCTAAATACCAAAATGACAATGTGTTAAACACCAGATGTTCGATGCCAAAATGCAGAAAAATTGGACTCACACTGTGCCAAATATTGGCAACACCAGTATAAGGAATCCAGCCTTTTGGGTAGTACTGTACTTGGGCAATAAAAAACAAGTCTAAAAACTGTTCACCCAGTTGTGTCAGTAACGCCACAGCCAAACTCAAAATAATAAAGCTAGACGTAACCGGTAATTGTTTAAGGTTTTGAATACTAAGGGTGTGCTGTTTTTGCTGACGTTGCGCCTGTTTTAAAGCGTCGTAAGCTTTCATCACTGGCTCGATTAAATGAGGGTCGTCTATCCAAAGCTCGTTCGAGCCATTGACTTGCTTCACTTCATAGCGAATCCCTTGCTGAGTGAGTTCACTGAGCAAGGGCTCTATAGGGTATTGTTCATCACAACGGCAAGCAAATAGCATGAGGATTAATCTTCTTTTCTTTCAACGCGAGTCCAGCAGAACTTATCTGGGTCTAAGCGCGTTTCATCATCCATTCGATAAGCAACCAAACGACCATATTTCACGGCACTGTAATCTAGGCATGCAATGTTATGGGTAATTGGGCCAGGAATACCTTTCATCCAATAGTGCCCGATAAATAAAGGCTTCTCGTTTGGCCCATAATATAAAAGCTCTTTGCGGTCAGCCTTGGTAATGGCTTTTTCCGCGATATCGTCAGGTAAAGGATCAGGTTGAAACACAATTTCGTCGTACACTTCTGGGTCTTTTTCCCAAAATTTAGTACGGAAAAAGTGGCGTACAAAACCATCTTTTGCGGTAATACTGCGCCCACCAGGTAATTTTAGGGCAGTGCCTCGGGTTAGCCGATCCACTAACTGACCTTCAAAAGAATTACGATCCATTGATGCATGTAAAAATTCTTCATCCATGAAATTGCGGTTATAGCGCCCTTTCATCTCACTGATTAACTGGTGATCCCAGCACGCATGCACTGCACGAAAATGCTCAAACTCTTGATACAGCGGTAAGGTTAAAAACCAAGACAGGTATTCTCGCCATTCTTGAGGGTACGGTTCAAATTGACGAATGGTCTCTTCAACAATAAACGAATTTCGAGAGGTGTGTTCTCGCAAAAACGGATGCTCACTGCCTGGACGTGATGGCGTACAAAACGCCAGTACGTTGTACTCATGGTTGCCCATAATTAAATGCGCATGGCCATGCTCAACCATGTCGCGAACAACGCTTAGTGCCAACCGAATATTGGGACCTCGATCCACAATATCGCCAATAAACACCACTTTACGACCTTTAGGATGCTGGTATACACCATTCACTTTGCGGTAGTTCATTTGCTCAAGCAAATGACACAAGCTCACGCCGCAGCCATGAACATCACCGATTAGATCATAGCCTTGTACCGAGGCCATATTAGGCTTCTCCGTACTGGCTCGCCCAGCCTAATTTGGTTCGACAGGTTTCATAAAAGTCATGGTCTATCGGATGAATCAAACGAGCTTTATGTGCCATCTTACGAATGGTCACGGTATCACCAGGTGCTGCAGTGATGTGTACTTGACCGTCACAGCTGACTTGAGGGTAAACATCAATGTCTTCACTGATGGTGATTTTCACTTCACTGTTAGCATCAATCACAATGGGACGAGAGCTCAGTGTGTGTGGAAACATAGGCACCAACGCCAAAGCATCTAATTTAGGGTGCATAATTGGGCCACCGCCGCTAAGGGAGTAAGCGGTAGAGCCGGTTGGCGTGCTCACGATCATGCCATCACTGCGCTGGTGATACACAAATTGACCTTCAATGGCTAAATCAAATGCAATCATTCGCGCTGACTTACCTGGGTGTAAAATGACATCGTTTAGCGCTTCGCCGTAACCGATTGGCTCACCATTACGTTTTACTTCGGCTTCTAGCATGAAGCGGCGCTCAGTAATGTACTTACCTTCTAATACTTCCTGTACCTTTTCTTCTAAGTTATCAGGGTTAATGTCGGTTAAGAAACCTAAACGACCACGGTTTACCCCTAAAATAGGCACATTCGATTTAACCAATGCCCGTGCCGCACCAAGCAAGCTGCCATCACCGCCTACGACGATCACCAAATCACAGATTTCACCCATCATTTTAGGGCTGCACACCTGTAAGCCATGACCCATCATAACCGAGGCTATTTGCTCTTCGAGAATGATATTGATACCTTCATCCGCTAAGAATCGGCGTAAACGCTTAATGGTTTCGATAACCTTTGCGCTGTTTAGTCGGCCGATGATGCCAATATTACGAAATTCATCCATTTGAATACCACAAACCTTACGTGAATATAGGCTGTTTATACCACAAATACGCCCGAATTTGGACTGTCGAAATTGCTGATAAATTATAAAATTTCATCTGTACGCCACCTAGCGTGGTGTTTATTCAGTGAACCCATGGCAAATATCCCAAATATACAGGCTCTTAATATTGAACCTAACCAAGCACTGCTAAATTGGCTTTCTCATTTAGATCAAAATCCCCAGCCGTTAAACGATTACCTCGACAATCATAACCGTGTTTTGCTTGGCAGTTATTTCGAATGCCTTTGGCAGTTTTTCTTTCAATTCAACCCCGACTGGCAGTTATTAGGCCACCATATTCAAGTAATTGATGGCAAACAAACCATGGGCGAGCTTGACATATTAGCCCACAACCGCCAGCTCAAGCGTCATTACCACATAGAACTCGCCGTAAAGTTTTATCTGCGCCAGCCTCATAAAACAGGTAAACAGCTTCAAGATTGGCTCGGGCCACAAAGCCATGACCAGCTGGATTTAAAACTCAATAAACTTAGCCAAAAACAACTGCCTTTTTTGCAGCACCACGCCACACAAGCTGAACTGATAAAAAGAGGGTTACCTTCACAACCACAGCAAGCTCTGGCACTAAAGGGGTACTTATTTGAACCATGGCAAGCGGCCGAACACCACTACCACCCAAGCATCAATCCAAGTACAGCAACTACCTCTTGGTTACATCACTCAGACCTTGGTGCACTACTGGAACAGTGTCACAGTGAGCTAACGATTCAATGGGCTTTACTGCCAAAGACTCATTGGTTAGGGGATTACCAACATGCGCAAGAAAACGATATTCAACTGCTATATACAAAAGAAGTGCAGCACATCGTTGATCAACATTTTACGAGCGCGCCCTATCCGTTCGCACTCATGCTGGTCAAGTTGGTAAGAAATACAGAAACCCTAGCCGAAAAAGAGCGGTTTATGCTGGTGCATAATGATTGGCCAAAGCAAGTGAAGGCTGTTAAAAACAAGCCGATTAAAAAATAGTCTAGTTAAAAAGAAATGCTTGGCCGCAAAACAAATGCCGTACTGGACGCGTCTAAGCTCAAAGGCCCTGAATACTTTTCACGGGTTTCCCGCACAAAACCCACGCCTAAAGAGATGACCCAACCAAGATCCGAAATGGGGATTTTTTTATCCACAATAATCTGCTGGCCAATGGTTTTACCGGTGCGCTGACTAACACGGTATTTAAATTCGATGCCGCCATTTTTAATCCAAGAGTACACGTCACCTTGCTCTTCAATGCGCTCTCGCTTCATGGCCACATAATATTCATCGGTAACAAAGGGGTTATCGTGTATTTTTGTTCCCACTCGAAACGACCAACTCAGCATCTGCCCTTGCGTGATGCGATCCCCTTTTATTTTCCACTCAAGCTCTCCCCAACGGTCTTGCACCAACTCATTTTTACGAATATGCAAATGACCATAGCTGGCCAAATATCCCATGAATCCCTTACTTTCCGAGTTCTCTGAATTAACCGTATTCTTCGCACGGTACTTAACCATATTCCCTAGAAAAACCGACAGTGCATAAGGCTCTTCAAAACCGGCTGTCACGACCTCAACTAAATTCAGTTTTTGTGTCACGGTCATGTCGTCATAAACGCCCTCTGCCTCATCGCTTTTTAACAACACACCAAGAAGGGGTAAGGGATTTAAACTGGCTTCTAATAAAAAAAATCGCGGCAGGTACGAACTAAAGAATAAATCGGCATAGACCTGAGCTTCGCTGCGCTCGCCTAATTCAGGTATCGGCGACTCATCTAGGGTTTGATAGTAGGCAATATTGCTGTAATAAGGGTCAGCTTCATATTCCCACTCACCTGCACTAGCAAGTATCCCCCAGCATAAGCCAAGCAACCCAAAGTAAAACTTCATTCACTCCCCATAGTGGCCGATTCGATATGGCCACTTTAAAAGTGTAGAAGCAGATTAATTATAAGTGGGAAATTTAAGCTTATTTTTCATTAAAAAGAAGATCAGCACCGCTAGTCCAGTCAAGCCACCCATTAAATGGGCGTCGACATAAACAAAACCGCCAATGGCATCCCCCAGACCATTATCTTGGTAATAAATACTTTGTTCCCAAAATAACTTACCCACCACCAAAGCGATCAAGGCATAACGGCGCCATAGACTTAGGCTCTGACTGAAGTAAGCGGTCAATAGAAATAAACCATGTAATACACCAGAAGCCCCGACATAGTAGTACGTCATACCATCTGCCACGATATAAAACGAAATCAGCACACTGCATACGGCATAAAACACAAGCCAAAGCCAAGCGCGCCCAGCTGGGTTGATGAATGCAATAAGGACAAAACCAGCCGCATTAAGCAAGCCATGCATCCAGCCTAAATGCACAATATGCGCACTCAGCAGGCGCCATAATTCGCCATTAAAAACCGCCCCTTCATCGTATCGAAGCCAATGCTTTAACCATGGATTTAACATAACCAAGATCAAAAGAGCGATCGCAAAGCATAACGGCCAAACAGCAAGGGAATAACGATGAGCGAGTGAAAACATAAAGGTGCCGCTTTATTAAAAAACCACACTGTACCAGCAGCAAAATAGAAAACAAATTAAGAAAGGAATAGACAAAGACAAAACAAGGCCGACTATCGAACATCCTGACCTTGTTTTGCCTCGCCTTAGTAAAACTTAGCAAGCTTTAGCCAGCTTGCCATCATTGAGCAGTGGATTGTCAGTATTTGTCTGCACCAGAAAAAGCTCTATCTTGGCTCGCCAGCAGGGCCTTATCCAATCCACCCATTGCCTCAAGTAGGGCGTGGCAAAATGGCACTAACCAATTACAGCTCAATGCAAATTCGTGAGCAAATCGTGCATCTTGTCCTTCAGAGGCATCTGGCGCGTCTTCTTGCTCGAGCAATAGCTTAATACGTTTAATCGACAGGTCATCTTGTAAAATAAAGCTGACATTTTCACGCCATACCAAGGCCAGTTTACTCACGATTTTACCTGCCTCCATATGCACGTTTAATTCATCTGTTAGCAAGTCTTGATTGCGCGCACGTACGAGCGCGCCTTCGGCGTCTTGTAGTTCAACTTCTTCACCTAGCGCCCAATCTTGCGGCAATGAAAGCGGGTTTTTCAACCACGTTGTCATTAAGTGGCTTGGCGAATTGTCTGAATTAACCAGTGACACTGGCAAGCCACCCAGCGTTTCCCGTAAAAAAGCCGTCGCATCATCCGCACTTTTTGCACTGCCTGACAGCACCATGAGCCAGCCTTGCTTAGGGAACACTAAAATAGGCAAACGACTAGATTTAGTAAACGCCTTTGGCAATAACGCCTGAGTGAGATCATCTTTCATTTGCTGGCGAATTTTACGGCTCGGCTTATACCCTTCAGCCTGCTCAAATTCTTCGACTTTAACTTGCAAGTGCTCGTTTACCACTGACGCAGGCAGCAAGCGCCTTTCTTGTTTCAACATCAGTAATTGGGCACCATGTGCTTCGTACACACGCTCACCTGACGCCATGGCGGCCACCCAACCCTGAGAAGACAACTGCTGTGATAAACAAGGCTCAAATGGCTTGCTGGACAGTTTTCCCTCTAACGCTTCACCAACTGGCAACGGCTTATTTAATACATACCAATAAAAATTTTTAACCTGCATACGCAACCTCTTAGTAGCCGCGCATTATGCCCAAGTGCCCGCCTATTTCACAGTGCCATATTTGATGCATTTAACGCGATAGCATGTGCTTTATTGAGACAATATTGGCAAATTTGGCCTAATAAGACCCTTAATGTTTTAAGCCAAGTTTCGGCATACCTTTGTTTACACAAAACGTTAACCTCGTCACAAATTAGAATTGAATCCCGTCACGCTTAAATGATATAAGTGCCTCACACTAATAAAAATAAGAGCCCACTCATGAGACTCATTAGCGCTATATTCCTCTTAGTTACATCAAGCATGCTGGTATCTAACGCTACTGCATATGAAGTGGCCGATATCACCTTAAGCGAAGTGGTGCCTGCTAATTCGGAGCGACCGGAGCTACACCTAAATGGCGCCTCTTTACGCGAACTTTACCTGCTCATCAAAACCTATGTAGGCGCACTGTACCTAGAAAAACCATCAACAAATGCTCAAGAAATTTTGAACAGCGAAACCCACAAGCGCATGGTCTTTCATGTGATGATGAAAAAGGTCGGCGCCCGCCGTATCGCCAACGCGCTGCAAGAAGCTCTCGTTATGAACGTAACAAAAGAGCAGCATAAAGAATTAAGTGACGAAATCGAACAAATGTTGAGTTACTTTGATGGCAAAATGCACCGTGGTGAAGAGGCCATTTTTGATTATATTCCAGGAAAAGGCACACAAATCACCATCAATAATCAAGTAAAAGGCTTAATTCCTGGTAAAGATTACTACCGCGCAATGCTTTCTATCTGGATTGGTGAAAACCCGGTTGGTCGTACCTTTAAAGATGAGATGTTAGGGTTAAATCGCAAAAGTGAAAATACTCAAGTAGCAGGCCAGTAATTTAATCACCCTGCTGTTTTGCATAATGGGCCAAGAAAACATCTTGACCCATTTTTTTTATCTGCATATCGATCATGGCATTAAACGGCTTTAATAACGCCTCAAAATCATTCACGCCTACGCCACCGTCACTTAAGAAATGGCACCCATGCATGACAGCCTCTAATGTTGAAACACCACCCTCAACTGAGCTAGAGCGAATTAAATACTCGCTCTTTGGCACATGCGATAAATACACACTCGATAATTGAGACAACCATGGGTTCATATGCCAAATGCGCTTAGCCTTGCGCCAAGTGCCATCAATGATGATGAGAGTTTCAATTTGCTCACTGGATTTCGCCGCATGAGACACATCCCACTCGACACTTTCAACTGAAGGAAACAATACTCGACAGGACTCAGGCTTTTTCAAGAGTGTTTGTATTTGCTCATGATCTGCAAACTCTTCACCCACCAGCACGTCTAACGGCTCAATGCATAATTGCAATAACGGAACCGTTGCTAGCGCCTGTTTTTGCTCACTGGGGTGCTGTAGAATCAACAAACGACACGGAGCCTGTAATTTTACTAAATACGGGCAAATACAAACTGCCAGCGGTCGCTGACAGTGCTCACATAATTTTCTTGGCATATTGCTCAATGCAGATTTTATATCAGGATAAACATTTACTTGTCATCAACAAACCCAGTGGCTTGTTATCGCAACCTGGTAGTTTAAACGATAGTGTTACTCATCGCTTAAAAGACGACTTCCCATTTTTAGGCGTTGTACATCGCTTGGATCAAGGCACGTCTGGCATCATGGTGATCGCCCTAAATCAAAAAGCGCTGTCGCATTTAGCTAAGCAGTTTCAATTTCGCACCACATTCAAAATATATGAAGCCGAAGTATTTGGTCAATTACCTCTAGCAAAAGGCCATATTGATTTACCGCTGCGCTGTGACTGGCCAAACCGCCCACGACAAGAAGTTCATCCCGAGGGGAAACCGTCCCAAACCCATTGGCACTGTATTGAATCAAGTAATATACGCAGCCGAGTACGGTTAATTCCACACACAGGGCGCAGTCATCAACTTAGAGTGCATCTAGCTAGCTTAGGCCACCCAATCATAGGCGATTACTTTTACGCCACTGGTGAGGCCCTCAGCATGAGCGAGCGCCTGCACTTACACGCTAAGCGCTTAACGATCAATCACCCTATCACCAATCAACGTTTGCACTTTGAAAGTGACGCGCCGTTTTAATCAACCCTGTGGTGCCGCTGAGTTATTCGCTATACATAAATCGATAAAATCTTGCGGCAGAACCGGCGTTGGTTTTTTGTTGGCATCAATGGCCACAAAACTAAACACACCCGTAATGGCTTTTTCACAACCATCTTGATACAAACTTTCAACGTACATATCAACACGTACCTTTAAACTGGTACGACCTACATGAATCACTTGTGCAATGAGTTCAACGACAGAGCCAGCCGGAACAGGATGCTTAAAATCTATTTTATCTGAGCTTACCGTTACAATGCGTTGACGACTGAAACGAGTAGCCGCAATAAACGAAACTTCGTCCATCCATTGCAGTGCCGTACCACCAAACAAGGTGTCATGGTGATTGGTTGCATCCGGAAACACCGCTTTGGTGACATGGGTTTTGGCTAGGGTTTTACGATGAGCAATAATTTCTTCTAACGTCATAATGTTTTCCATCTGCGATAGAAATAAGTCTGGACGAAATCAGCCGTCATTGCCAATGATGTTTTTTCACGCTGCCCATGAGCCGTTTGAGGCTAGCCGCTATGAGACGCTACAAAAGAACCGATCAATTGCCCTATGACATCAACATCACCATCTAAATGCAAGTGATGCCCGCCCGCTAGCCACTGTAATGAATGCTCGCTAGGTATTCTCTGCCAACGAACATCAACCTGCTTCGCAGTAAACAATCCATCGGTTGCAAACACACCCAATACAGGGCTTGTAATACTGCTAATAAAACTGACAATCACGTCTTCTGGCAGTCGCATCATCGAGGTATAACGTAACCGCTTATCATTAGACCACTCATAACCATGCTCGGTTTTAATCAACCCGCGTTCAACAATTTTCTGTGCGGAATCCGCTTTTAATTTTAACGGCCCATTCATTCTGGCGTGAATAAAACCTTGAGTATCACGCCGTGCTTTTTGCTCTGGCGTATGTTTTTTCAAACTCACAATGGCTTGTGCCAAGCGCTCAGGTGCCGAATGAATCTCACCCGCCATAGGACCAATAGCCTCTATCAACGTTAAACTGCGTAACCGATGTGGAAATGTACCTGCATATAATGTGGCGATAGCCGCGCCCATTGAATGGCCAACGATATGACAATGCTGCCACTCTAAGGCATCTAAAATATGCTCTACGTCTTCAACACCTGCCCACAAATGATAATGCTGATGATCTGGCCAGTGCCCACTTAAACCGTGACCTGGCAGATCAACCGCCACCACATGACAATGTGACAATAAAGGGCCTAACTTAGAAAAACTTTCAGCATTATCAAGCCAGCCGTGCAGCGCCAACACTTTTGGTCCTGCAGGGTTCCCCCACTGCAAGCCGTGTATGTCGATCCCTTTAATGTGTAATTTAATGCAAGGATTCATAGCGCCTCGATAATTGCTCGAATATGGTCAGCTGTTTGCTCTGGCAATTCTAATGGAAACAGATGCCCACCACTGACTTCCATCACATTAATAGCGTGTTTGTTTTTTAATTTTCTTATTAATGCAGGTCGTACCACGTCACTGCTTTGTCCATAAAGCAATGTGGTGGGAACCGGTATAGCAGAATCATTCAGCAGAATATTACTTGGAAGCGTGCGATAAATGGCAACTTCCGTGTCTACTGCGTATTTTAATTTTAAGCCGTCGCTAACTGGTTCTGTCCCATGGAGAATATAATCACGAACACATCTTGGGTCGGCTTTTTTAAATAATGATTTACCCGAAAAATAATCAAATGCATGATCATGATTATCAAACACATCTAAACGACCCTGAGTTCGCCCAGCAGGGGTGATTTTATCAATCAGTTTGAAGTGTTTCGCAAACCCTATAATTGAAGAGGTGATACGATCTAATAACGGCGGGTCCAGTAAGATGATATGTTTAAACAGTTCAGGTTTTTTTTGTGCCGCCAGAAAAATCAACACCCCACCCATACTGTGCCCGATTGCGATAATTGGTTGCTGGTGACGCTTTTTGATTTCATCAATCAATTCATCAACAAGATGAGGCCAATTGTTTGATACAGGATATTGTGACTGATGCCCGTGCATTTCTAAAAAACTGACATTAAATTGTTCAGATAACCGATTTAGCATGATGTCATAGCTTCTTGCAGGAAAACCATTTGCATGACAAAAATGAAGATTAACTGCATCCATCACCAAGGGCTCACTTTTAAATCAGGAGGCGTGACAGCATAACCCTTCCCGCGCAGTAAATTAAGTAGCCCGTGCTCACCGGGTAAATGTAACGCGCCTACCGCTATGAATGCTCGGCCCTTTTCTAACTGTGGCAGCATACGCTCAAGCATCTTCAGATTACGCTGATCAATTAATGAGTTCATTAATCGCTTTGCTAATTCATCATCCTGACTTTGTAGCTCCATACTACGGCGATAAATGTCATCTAAATCACCATCAAGATAAGCCAGCACTAACTTTTCATTTAAAGCCTGTACCACCGGCAAAAAGTTTAATGAATCTTTTAGCAAGGTTGTTTGATCGGCTCTACTTAGGCCATCAAAAACAGATAACTGCTCTTGCAATGTTTCAAGGGCACATAACTGTTTATATTGATGTACACCCCAATGATACAGTTGCTCATCTAATGCATAACCGCCTTGGCTTTTTGGGCGACTTAACACAATCATCGCAGCCCATGGTTTTAGGTACAACGCCTCCAGCGGAGTCATACCTCGCTTATTCAACTCCAAACTTAATTGACTGAATAAGCGATCACCTAAAATTTGATCAAGAAACTCACCTTCAGGCAATAACATCGCTCGGCCAATACCCACTTGAGTCTCTCTATTAGGTAAAATCTCAAGGCACAATGTTTTAGCTTCATTAAATCGATGAATAACCTGACTATTTAAGTCTTTAACGCGTTTATCATCTATATGTATGGTGCCGAATAAGAAAGAGGGAGGCTGCTGAGGTTTATGTATGCGCCATAATAATCCAGCGCCTACTTGAGCCTGGAGGGCTGACGAAAATAGAAAAACTAATAAGAGGACAAGATGCCTTGCAACATTCCACATTGGCTTGCAAACACCTCTGACTGAATCGCGACAATCGCTGCGGTTTCAACATGCCGACCGCGGGTAGAGCCATCACATAAATGAGTCGTTAAGCGACCCGCAAATGTTTGATGGCAAACCAGTAAGATTTTAAGATTTTCACCTTTAATGGAGAGTAGCTCATCTAAGGCAGGCTGGGTTGGCACATCGGGGGTAATCCAATCAACCGTCTCACACCTTTGAGTACTTATCGACTGATCTTGTAATATCGCCCACGTTTGCTGCGCACGTAAGTAGGGACTTACAAAAACATGTGTAAACGACTCATTCAAAATGGCCTGAGCATTTACCGCAACTTGCCTACGCCCTTCATCTGTTAATGGTCTAAGCTCATCGGTTTTAGCCGTCGAATGAGCTTGACCGTGACGCATAATCCAAAGCTTATGCATCGCTTTGGTCGGTGTCTTTTTTAGATTCTACAGACGCCTTACGAACCGAGCTTCTTGAAGGTGCAACTGAGTTTGTCGTATCTTCAGGCCAGTCGGTAAATGGGTAAGGTTTTTCTTCGGTGTTATAGCTCAAATAATCAATAATTTGCGCAACATACAAACTTAAACCTTTTGCAAAGTTACGCAGGCCTTGATTAGCATCACCGCTTAATAACACATAAAACCATTGGCTTATGGCAACTAGCAATACCAAGATATCTACGATGCGATACACAATAAAAAACAACACCATAAATAAACTGCGCAACCAAAACGATTCCGATTTAATACTGTCTTTCCATTGCTTATCCATGCTATGCGCCTCTAGGTAAAGAAAATTCTACATCTGTATTGTGGTCACCTGTCATCAATGCGTTGGCAACTTCATCTACTTTCACGCCTTCAAACAAAACGGCATATAAGGCATTCACCAATGGCATATAAATGCCCATTTCATTGGCTTCATTACGTACATAACGCAGGGTGTTAATGCCTTCGGCTACTTCGCCCAGAGATTCAATCGCTTGATCTAGGCTTTCACCCTTACCCACAGCATAACCAACACGATAGTTTCGACTTAACGGTGAAACACAGGTTGCCACTAAATCACCGACGCCAGCCAGTCCTAAGAATGTCATAGGGTTAGCCCCTTGAGAGACAGCAAAGCGACTCATCTCGGCTAAACTGCGAGTAATCAACATTGCCTTCGTGTTTTCACCTAATCCCAATGCCGCCGCCATACCGGTAATAATGGCATAAATGTTTTTAAGCGCACCGCCCAGTTCAACGCCATACATATCGGCATTAACGTAAATTCTGAAAAACTGACAACTTAAACTTTGCTGAATAAAGTCACGTACACGCTTATCTTTACTTGCGATGACAGTTGCAGCTAACTGGCCTTGAGCAATTTCTTTGGCTAAGTTAGGGCCACTGATCACCCCAACTGGGTTGGTAGGAAAAACACCGCGTAAAATATCGCTCATAAGATTGAAGCCGTCCGGCTCAATCCCCTTGGTTGTACTGATCAATATTTGTTCTTTATCAACGAGACCTAATGTGCGTTCGACAATTTCACGAAATGATTTACTCGGTATCGCATAAAATATCACTTGGCTACCGGTAATGGCCTCAGCTAAGTCGTCTGTTGCCTGAATACCCTCATGCAATTTAACGCCCGGTAAATATTGTTTGTTTTCGTGAGTATTATTGATATCAGCAACGGCTTGAGGGTTACGCATCCACAAGCTAACGTGGAAACCGTTGGCGGCTAAAATATTGGCAATTGCAGTACCAAAACTACCACCACCTAATACAGTGGCTTTTTGGACTAAAGATTCTTGTGTTGTCATAAGTAAACTAGTTTTCTTCTAAGCTTTTCACTAAATCCTGGAAGGCATCGCGATTATTTTGATTCATATCCATCAATAACTTATGAGCCTCTAATACGCGCTTTTTCATTTCTGCTTCACTAACGGATTTTAGTGGTAATTCATCAAGGTATTCCACGCGGGATACCAATTCTTTTACGATATAAAATACCTGATCAAATCCCATGCTTAATAAAATTCGATTAATATCATCTTGAGTAGAAACAATGGTAGGTAGCTGGCCATACTTTTCTTTATAAAGAATCGAAATCTTTGCAAGCTGGCCTAAGGAGGTGCTATCGATACACTGGGTTTCAGTCAAATCAATAATCACGGTTTTAAACGCGTCACTTTCAAACATCTGATCCGTGTATTGATCAAGCGTACTACACAAACTTAAACGTACATCACCGACGAATTTAATTATGTAAATACCCTGGCTTTGAGCAACGAGAATCTTTCCCGTATTCATAGTCATTCTGTCCTGGACAATGTTAGCAATGTAATGTCATCTGGTATCTCTTTGCTGGTGTCAATGTTAAGCAAGGATTCCAAGTTTTCTATGGTCAACTGACCCTGAGTTACCCATTCCAACAAACAGGCTTCTTTCTCGGCTAATGAGGCATGCGGCATCACTTCTAATATGCCGTCCGAGACTGCTACCAATTGAAACGATTGCCCCAATGTAACCTCATAGGTTGAGTACTGCGCCGCTGCAAATAACCCTGCTGGCTGCGAGCGCCCTTCTAAATAGTGTACACCAAATTCATTGCTTAGGATGGGCATTGGAAATTGGCCGGCCACACTATAAGAAAGTGTAGTCGATGGCAAATCAATCATGCCCCAGAATAAACTGACATGTTTGCCCAGCTGAGCTTCAACCAGCTCTTTATTAATACGGTGAATCACTTTATGAGGGCTCAGCAGGTCATCGCTGGATTGACGCTTCAGGTTACGTCTTAAACGGTTACTGAGGTTTTTAAGTAACACGGTAATAAAGGCGGATGATGCACCGTGGCCGCTAACATCTGCCACATAGAACACTATTTTATCGCTACTAATAGGGAAGTAATCAACAAAATCGCCGCTTAAATACAAGCTGGGAATAATATGATAATTGAACTCGATGCCCGTCATTTGCGCCTGATTTTCAGGCAACATGCGCTTTTGCACCTCGCGACCCGCTTGCTGATCAAGCCTAAGTTCTTCTAGGCGAGTGGCTAACTCGCGGTTATTGCTTTCAAGCTGTGCGCGGTAGGCAATATTTTGTTCGATAAGCCGTCTCTGCTTGAGATTACGCAGAATGCTGTGCTCAAGCACTTCTAAGTCTAAAATAGGTTTTATAAGGTAATCACTGGCCCCTAAGCGTAATGCTTGCACCACGTCAGCCATGACGCCGGCACCAGAGACCACAATAAAGGGTGTGTTCGGATGGGTTTTATTGATTTGTTTTAAGACCGCTAAGCCGTCCATTTTAGGCATACGCAAGTCACACAAAACGACATCAGGCAGCTGACTATTAAAGCAGGCTACCCCTTCAAGACCATTTTCCGCTTCTATAACATCAAAGCCACTGTCCTCTAGATAAGCAACAATGCTTTCTCGAACAATCGCTTCGTCATCAATGACTAATACTCGACCACTTACCACACTCATGGATGCCTGCGTAGACTTGTTATTGTTTTGGCCCGGCCACCTTACATGGCAAATAGCTCGTTAGCAAGGTACACCAAGGTGAAAGCAAAGGCATGCATTAATTATACAAATCTCATGTTTTTGTGTGAAAATTGTCACAGGTTTTGCATACTTATTATACAGTTGCACGAATTACTGAAGTTTGACACAGTAACCACACACTGTGGCCCGAGGAAGAGGAATAAAAACAATGAACCTAGCCAAAGCCTACGAAGAAAAACGTGACTTTATACGCATGCGTGTGGAATCACCGTTAACCCTAACGTTAGGGGATCGTATTATTGAGTGCATATGCATTGACTTAAGCGGCACAGGCATGTGCATTGAAACAAAAGATAATCTAACTATCGAGGATGAAGCGGTGGCTTACCTGCCCTCTTATCAAAACCAATTTGCCCCCTTGCATGCTTGTATCAGTATTAAGCGTCACATGGCAGATAATGGCTTAAATTATTACGGTGCTGAAATCATAGAGCTATTAAGTTAATAGTTCAGTCAAAATATTAGCGCCAGTATTCACTGGCGCTAATATTTTTAGAAATCGTCTTCGAATTCTTCGAAGTCGTCACCAAACTCATCTTTTACTTGTCCATCGTTAATTAAAAATTCACGACGCTGCAAATACAAGCTACGAATAAACGAATAGCGATCACCACTTATAATACCTTCTGCTGGAATAATATCAGCGCGAAGATCGAGATACTCTATAAACACACTAGAATAATAGACATTAGTATTATCTAACGCTTGAGATTGAGGATCGATAGCACCTAACCCCCAAGTCTCCACTACAAAGCCTGACGCATCTCTGACAGTGCTAGGGCCAAGTATCGGCAACATTAAGTAAGGGCCAGAACTCACACCCCAAGTTGCAAGCACTTGCCCTAGATCTTCATTATGCTTTGGCATCCCCATGTGACGAGCCACATCAAAAATGCCGAGAATACCCACCGTGCTGTTCACTAAAAACCGCCCCGTATCCGATAAAGCCTGCATAAATTTGCCCTGAGCAAGATCGCTTATCACAACAAACGGCTCACCCAAGTTACTAAACACATTGGTAATGGCATCATCCACTACTTGTGGCGTCACATTGCGATAAGCCTGTGCTAAAGGCTTGGCGCTGTAATAATCCACGGTTTCATTGAATTCAAACACTTGACGATTCCAAGACTCCCAAGGGTCTTGATCGTTCGCAAACACACTGGGGGCAACAAACACCACAGAGCATAAAGCAGCCAATAGCACACCGGCAATTTTCATAAAAATGTCCTAATCAATAAGCTGGGCCATTAAACCAAGGGCGTCACGTAAACTCAATGAAACAGCTTATTTTAGAAACAAAAAAGCCCCAATTAAGGGGCTAATTTTGGCTTAAGACTTAAATTAGAACTTGTGTTCTAGGCCTAGGGCAACAGTCAACTGGTCGCCGGCATCATGATCAAACTGATTAACATAAACAAACGCCTTAGTTGTTTTAGCTAACTTATGATCCAATCCTATCGTAGTACTAGTTGCACCAAGTATATTTTGATCTCCTGACTCAAATTGTACTTTTGCAGTATTTACACCCATCTTCATGGCTGCATTCACAGCAAAACCAAGTTCGTCATCCTTAGTGTCTGAAGCATCCACATTATTCAATAATGCTCCAAATGATAAGTCTCCTGCATTATAGATGACAGTAGCACGAACGGTAGATGTATCGTCATCTTCAGTTTTACTATCAACAGCAACAGAAGCATAAATTGCATCTTGGCTATAAGTTACACTTGCAGAAATACCATCGTCTTTAGTGTCATCTTCTTTTAGAAGATAAGAAACAGAAGCCTGAACAGCACCAATTTTAGGAGTAGTATAGTTAATGCTATTGGCAGTGCGTTTTTCACCGTCCAGTACATTTTTTATATCTACAACATCATTAAATAAATCAAATTTACCTTGAGATTTTTTAAGTGGGGTATCCATTAAACCCATTTTAACTGTACCCGCATTTCCATACTCTAGGCCAATGTAAGTATCACGAGATTTCAGTGTATTTGTATCTGTATCTGTATTAACAACATCATTTTTATCAGTGCCTAAGCCATCATCTACCGCTAATTCAAACTCAGCTTGGTAGATAACTTTACTATTACCTAGATCATCAGAGCCCTTTACACCTAAGCGACTAGCATTGCTATTTAAGCTTAATTCCGGATCCGCATCAGCATAATTAAGAGAAACATTCATTTTACCGTAAAACTGGCTCTCAGCTTGTGCGCCAGAGATGAAGGCCATAGAGATAGCAACAGCAATTAGGGGCTTTTTCATTCGTGTTCACCTTTTTTGTTTTCAAGTTTTAGTGACAGTTATGTTACAAAGCTCATATGACAGTTTTGTTACATTCTTTCACTTAAATGACAGATTGATGAATTTTTTGTGGTAATTAAACGTAGAAACGCGCCAATCACCCTTATATGCCTAAAATTTAGACAAGTTATGCAAAATAGCACAGTTATTATTACGATAATGCGTAAAAAGTAGCAATAAGGAAGTAAAACAAGAAATGCCGACTAGCCAATATAATCATCGACTAGCCGTTATAAGTGGTAAAAATTACTGAGTTCTTAACCACTTACTAATATAAAAATCAGCACTGACGTAGCGACCAGCCCCCTTAAATAACAATACTAAGCACATAATTAAATAAGTGGTTGCCCACTCAATACCATTATTACTGACAACAAGACTGCCACGTTCAGTTAGCCATGCGTAATTGCCATGCTCTTGCAGAATATCATTGGCAAACCCTAAGCGGCGCATTACTTCGTCGATATCACTGGAAGCAAATGGCGAACTTGGATCAGCAACGGCTTGCCAGCCATTAGGCCAATGCACAGCAAAGATGGCGACCAACATTGTTACCACAAGTGGAATACTAATCCAGCGAACAGCCAAACCTATGACCAAAAACACCGCGGCGCCTACTTCAGTCAGCGTCGCTAGCCACGCCAGTAATTCTGGAAACGGGAGGCCCAAACCCCAGTCACTGTTGCCAAACCATGCTGCAACACTGTCAATGTCATTTAACTTATTCATACCTGCCAACCAAAAAACAGGGGCTAAATATAACCTGAGTGCAAGCAATGGAATAAAGTCGAGCGTGGCAAGCCTATCCATACAAGCCGATAACGTTTTAATAAAGTGCATCATGGTTAACTCAGTTTCGTTTTCTAATCAATTGAAGATCAATCCAATTGGAGACAGTTTCATACGCACCTGACAACAATTGTTGTAGCGGCATGTGGTGAGCAGTGGCAATTTCTTGCACAATTTGCTGAATAGTAAGGTCTGTGTTGCTTTGTAGTGCTTCGAACAATAGATAACTTAATGGGTTTAACTCAACAAACCCCACTTGTTGCGACATATCACGATAAATTAATAAAAATGTGGGCGCTTGCGCAACATTGTTATTAGATTCGATTTTATGGACCGCGTACTCGTAAGCTTGTAGCCAAGCACATTCGACTGTTGTTAACACATCGACGTCTAAATGAACCGTAGATAATTGATGAGGCTCCGACTCTACGTAAGCATCCGCAAATAACTCCATCCACTCCCAATGAGCAAGTGAATAGGCATAACTTGGTAAAGCTAACGTGTTCTCCTTATCTTCAGCTAAATATTCTAAAAATTCCTCACTGATTTCTAAGAAATAAGGGCTCTGGGATATATGCTCGACAAAAAAACGTCTAACTATGGTCTGCCAAACCGCTTGTGACACACAATCTTTTAATACTGGAAACGTACCACTAATAAAGCTTTCAATATTATTATAAAACAGTTCGCGGTAGATATTTAAACGTCGGTCTTCTACGCCATCTAGTGAAGAAAACTCAGATGAACGAACCCTCTGAGTAAACACATCTTGAATCTCTTTAAAATCATGACTAGACATAATTGACCTCTTGCATGGTTTTAATTTGGTTTACTTCATCCAATAACGCGTCTATTGGTGGAAAATTAAAATCACGTTCAAGTAATGTCGGTTTAACACCGTGCGTATCATAGGCAAGTTTTAATAATTGCCATACGTCATCTTTAACGGGTGCGCCATGAGTATCGACTTTTAGGTCATCGGCCTCATCAAAGTGTCCCGCTATGTGCATATAATCAATCGCATCACTCGGTAATGCTTTAATGAATGCAACCGGATCATAGCGATGATTAATACTATTCACATATACGTTATTCACATCTAACAACAGTTTACAGCCAGAACGCTTAACGATTTCTTTGGTAAAATTAAGTTCATCCATCTCACCAAACTTGGCATAAGTGGATACGTTTTCAAGAATTAGTGGACGCTGTAAAATATCTTGTACATGTTGAATACGCGACACAACGTGACCAATGGCATCTTGCGTGAAGGGCATAGGAAGCAGGTCATACATATGACCATTATGACTACAGTAACTTAAATGCTCACTGTAGGTTTCAATTTTATGTGTATCTAAAAATTGTTTAACGGCTTTTACGAACGTGATATCCAAAGGATCAGAACTGCCGATTGATAATGACAGCCCGTGGCAGGCAAAGGGAAAGCGTTCAGTTAATGCTCTGAACGCTTTTCCAAAGCGACCACCAAGGCCAATCCAGTTTTCAGGTGCTACTTCAAAAAAATCCACTTGTTGCGCTGTTAACTGCGACAGTTCATCCAACATGCCTCTGCGCAAACCTAAACCTGAACCCTTAATGGCCATGATGATTCCTTACAACTAATTAAGACTTACCGCCGCACTTACCTTCGCCGCACTTACCTTCTTTTTTAGTTTTGTCTTCGCCACATTTACCTTCACCGCATTTGCCTTCTTTTTTGGCTTTGTCTTCGCCGCATTTACCTTCGCCGCACTTACCTTCTTTTTTTGTCTTGCTTTCGCCGCACTTACCTTCACCACATTTGCCTTCAGCCATGACTTTATAGCCAGACTCAAGAGATTGAGACGTAAATGGGTTTTCAGCAGCAAGCGCGGTTGTGGCCATTGAAGCGGCTAACGTTGCGCCAAGTGCCATTGCTAGTGGTTTCATTTTAGTTTTAGTCATGAGAGTCCCCTCAAGTAAGCGATTTGATTATTGAAAATAGGGTTCCTATTTTCACTCCTGCTTTGAGCAGAGCCCATCAAGATAGTTCATTTGAAAACAAAAAAAGAGGCTCAAGGCCTCTTTTTAAAATAATTGGCTAGTTGAGACCAGCGCTTACAGCTTTTCAATCACCACACTGCCAATTGAATAACCAGCACCAAAACTACAAATTACGCCTTTGTCTCCGGCTTTTAGGTCGTCCTTATGCAAATGATAGGCAATAATAGAACCTGCTGAGCTTGTATTGGCATAACGATCAAGGATGACGGGTGCTTCACCTTCAGCCGCCTCGCGACCTAATACACGCTTAGAGATAAGCTGGTTCATGCTCAAATTTGCTTGATGCAACCACATACGCGCTAGATCATCCGCCGCAATATCCAACTCGCCAATATGCGTGGTGATCTGCTGAGCCACCATAGGACAAACTTCTTTAAAGACTTTACGGCCATTTTGAATAAACAACTTATCAGGGTTATCTAACCCTGATTCATCACAGCGATTCAAAAAGCCCGCATTGTTGCGAATATTATTTGAAAAAACAGTTTGTAATTTTGTACCCAACACTTTGAATTGGTGATCGCTGGTGGCCAACTCACTGTCTTCTAAAATAACCGCCGTGCAGGCGTCACCAAAAATAAAGTGGCTGTCACGATCACGGAAATTTAAATGAGCCGTGCAAATTTCAGGGTTCACCATTAACACACAACGAGCCGATCCTGTTTGAATCGCATTAACGGCTGCTTGAATACCAAACGTAGCACTGCTGCACGCCACATTCATGTCATAAGCAAAACCTTGAATACCCAATGCCGTTTGTACCTCAACCGCCACTGCTGGGTATGCTCGCTGTAAGTTTGAGCACGCCACAATCACCGCATCAACATCGTCAACGGTTTTGCCTGCTTGTGCTAACGCTTCTTGTGCGGCGGCAATGGCCATTTCACACTGCAAAGACGGTTCATCATTTGAACGCTCAGCAATGAAAGGCGTCATACGACTAGGGTCAATAATCCCTTCTTTATTAATTACAAAACGGCTTTTAATACCTGAGGCTTTTTCGATAAACGCGCTACTGCTTTGTGCAAGCTCGTTCACTGTGCCAGCGGCTATTTCATTAGCATGCTCAGCGTTAAATGTATCAACATATGAATTGAATGCAGCGACTAATTCATCATTAGATATTGATTGGGTTGGGGTATATAAACCGGTACCACTAATTACAACTTGCTTCACTTTGATCCCCTAAATTTTTATCAGCTCAAACTCTTTTCTGTCTACCTATCCGCTGGCTGACACGCTCTAACAATTAGTGCAAAACTATAATCGAATATCTTTGTTTATGCCACTTGCGAGGTGAGCCATGACTCACATTTACGCTTAATTAACGGCCTAAAAGCAGGCTAAATGGACAATTAAAACGCCAAAATAGCCAAGCCTAAATACCGGGCTTTAAACCCTGCAGCAATTTATTGCTGGATACTCGCTTTAGCATCGATTATTTGCGCTTTCCAACGCTTGTCTGATACGGGTATCGCCGTGCCTAATTCTTGCGCAAACAAAGACACTCGATATTCTTGTATCATCCAATTTAATGCCATCACCTGCTCAAAACATTCTGTACTGGCTGGCAATTGAGCCAACACCGCTTGGTATTGCTCGATCCACTGTGTCACTTTTATTTGCGTTAATTTATCTTTCTGTAAATTACCCTGCAGCTTATCTAACCTTAACATCATGGCTTTAAAGTAACGCGGATACTGTTTCAGCCACTCATATTCAATAGAGGCTAAAAAGCCCTTAGGCATAAGTTCGCTCACCTGCTGCTTAATGTCACCTACCGCTAAAGCAAACGCTAATTGGTTTTGTTGTTTCATCTTTTTATTCAACTGATGATAACTTTGCAGAATAAGCTTAATCAACGGAATGACTTCGTCAAACTTATCACCAATGATACCTCGCCCTTGATCTTTTAATCCAAGGTATGCCGCTTCGTCTCTTGGCAAAGTCGATAAATCAAAGCTCATACTAAAAACACGGTGTGTCACAGCGTCTAATAACTGAGCTTTATTACCAATATGGCCGAAATAAATCATTTCTTGAACAAGGCGCTTTTGAGTTTCTTTTTGCACCCAACTCACTTGTTCGGTTAATTCCATTTTAAGTAAACGCAAAATACCTTGTCTAGACTGAACAAACGCCTCATCTGCACGCGATAACAGCTTCAAGCTCACATTATTGGTTTCATCAACCAACGCAGGGTAAAGGGTCACTTGAATTCCCGACTGCTGTACCTGATATTCATTAGGCAGTTCGTTTAAATCCCAGCAAACAATACCTTCACGCTCAAAGTCATTATTGTTTTCTTGGGATAATGTTTCAATTTGATCACCTATTTTTTCAATTAACTGATGCCAGTTACGCCCTTGCGCCAATAAAATATTATCATTGCCCATCACCCGAATATTCATTTGATAATGAGAATCCAATTGCTCTAAATTCCAATCCTGGGCATCAATGGTGATGCGCTTCTGCTGATAAATATACTGAGCAAGGACATCTTGCAGCGATTCATCACTGCTTGAATACTTAAGTAAAAAGCCATCGGCAAAATCGGGCACCGGCACTAATTGACGGCGAATTGATTTCGTTAACCCTTTTAACAAGGCTATAATTTTTTCACGTAACATGCCCGGCACTAACCACTGCAATCGACTCACAGGCAATTGCTTTAACATCGCCGCAGGCACCAGTACACTCACCCCATCTTCTTTGTGGTTTGGCTCAAATCGATAGGTTAATGGGTAGATAACACTGCCGTGGCTAAAGTGATCAGGAAACTGAGCCTGCGTGATATTTTCAGCACCATGCTGCATTAAATATGACTTTTTAACTTTTAATAAGTCATGTGACTGGGTTTTAAGCCAGGTTTCAAATGAAGCCGTGTCGGTTATTTCGTTTGGCACGCGCTCTAAATAAAACTGAAATAAACGCTCTTCATCTACCACAATATCTCGTCGACGAGACTTATCTTCAAGCTCTTCTATTTCTTCAATTAAGTTTTGATTGTATTGCAAAAATGAAGCACGACTTTTAATTTGCTTTTGTACCAGTGCTTCACGAATAAAAATCTCATGGCTCACTTGTGGGTCGATCTTAGCGTAACTCACATTACGTTTAGGAATAATGACTAAACCATATAAACTCACTTGCTCATAAGCCATGACCTGGCCACGTTTAATAGACCAATAAGGCTCTAAATATTTACGCTTAACAAGCGACTTAGCTAACGGTTCTAGCCATTCAGGATCAATGCGTGCGTTCATCCGCGCATATAAGCGCGAGGTTTCAACCATCTCAGCTGATACAACCCACTTAGGCCGTTTTTTAAAAATTCCGCTACCAGGGAACAACATAAATCGACGATTACGCGCACCAAGGTAATCGCCTTCTTCTGTTTTTTGGCCAATGTGACTCAAGAAACCCGAAAGTATCGATTGATGGATAGCGTCATAACTGGCAGCCTGTTTATTTTCTTCAAGCTTTAAATCTTTGCACTGTAAGCGCAATTGGTAATGTACGTCTCGCCATTCACGCATACGCATATAATTTAAAAAGTGTTTTTTGCAGTGTTGGCGCAATTGGCTATTCGACAGTTCTTGCCGAGCTTCTTCAAAGCTTTGCCAAACATTCAGCAGTGTTGAAAAGTCGCTTTCTTCATGGCGAAATTCTGCATGCTTTTGATCCGCTTGCTGCTGTTTTTCAGGTGGGCGTTCTCGTGGATCTTGAATACTTAATGCTGCCGCAATAATGAGCATTTCATGTAATGCTTTACGCTTGCTTGATTCAAGTAACATTCGCGCAATGCGTGGGTCAACTGGCAGCCTAGATAACGACCGCCCCACTTGGTTTATTTGATTATCTTGACTAACCGCACCTAACTCTTTTAATAAATTATAACCGTCTTTAATAAACCGGTTATCGGGTGCATCCACAAATGGGAATTCAGATACATCACCCAATTTAAGTGACAGCATTTGTAAAATAACCGCTGCTAAGTTAGTGCGCTGTATTTCGGGGTCAGAGAATTCAGGCCTTGAATTAAAATCTTCTTCGCTAAATAAACGCACACAAATGCCTTCACTCACACGACCACAGCGACCCTTACGCTGATTGGCACTGGCTTGCGAGATAGCCTCTATCGGCAAGCGCTGTACTTTCGAGCGATAACTATAACGGCTTATACGTGCAACACCGCTATCAATCACGTAGCGAATACCCGGTACGGTAAGCGACGTTTCTGCAACATTCGTCGATAGTATTATTCGACGCGAGCCGCCACCGGGATTGAATATTTTATTTTGATCGGCATTACTTAGGCGGGCATATAGCGGCAATATTTCGCTATTCTTTAAATTGGCTTTTTTAAGCTCTAATGCGGCTTCTCTAATTTCTCGCTCGCCGCTTAAAAAAATCAGAACGTCGCCAATTTGGCCACGCTTACTATCTTCTAGTTGTAATTCGTCTACGGCATCAACAATACCACGATACAAGTCCCCTTCTCTGGCTTCGCCCTCTTCGTCTAAATCAATTAATGGGCGATAACGCGTTTCTACGGGAAACGTTCGACCTGAAACCTGAATGACAGGTGCGCCATTAAAATGTTTTGAGAAACGCTCTACATCAATGGTAGCGGAGGTAATAATCACTTTTAAATCGGGGCGCTTAGGTAATAGCTGTTTTAAATACCCTAAAAGAAAATCAATATTCAGGCTACGCTCATGGGCTTCATCAATAATGATTGTTTGGTATTTATTTAAAAATCGATCATTCTGAGTTTCAGCAAGTAAAATACCGTCGGTCATGAGTTTGACCAAGGTGTGCTCATTACTTTGATCATTGAAGCGAATTTGATAACCCACTTCTTCCCCTAAATTCACTTTAAGTTCTTGTGCAATACGTTGCGATACAGAGCGAGCCGCGATACGCCTTGGCTGCGTGTGAGCAATTAATCCATATTGCGCCAAGCCTAACTCTAAACATATTTTTGGAATCTGAGTGGTTTTACCAGAGCCGGTTTCACCTGCAATGACCACCACTTGGTTATCACGAATCGCATTGGATATGTCTTCACGCTTTTGGCTGATCGGAAGCGAATCATCGTATTCAATTGGCGATAAACTTAAGCCTCTGCTTTGAGCGCGCTCACAGCTGGATACGACTTGGCTTTGCAATTTTTCGAACAATTGATCAACGGGTTGCTTTTGCTTCAAGCGCTTTTTGATTTGAGACAATTGGCGTGAAAAACCAAATCTCTGCTGAATCATGCTTTGAGATATTAATTGCTCAAGCTGAGCGATGTCGTTAGTCACAAATATCAAACTCATTCTTATGAAACGCAAAACGCCCTCCTTAGAGGGCGTTTTATTATACGCAAATTACATTAATAGGTAATTACGCAGTCTCTTCATCACGCAATTCGCGACGAAGGATCTTACCTACGTTGGTTTTAGGTAGTTCATCACGGAACTCAACCAATTTAGGCACTTTATAAGCCGTTAAACGCTCGCGACAGTAATCTGTTAGATCTTTGCCGGTTAGCGCAGGGTTAGTTGAAACCACAAAGATTTTAACTTGCTCACCAGATACTTCATCAGGAATGCCAACTGCTGCACATTCAACGACATCTGGGTGCCCCGATACCACATCTTCAATTTCGTTCGGGTAAACGTTAAAGCCGGATACGATGATCATATCTTTTTTACGGTCTACAATTTTCATGTAACCGTTTTCAAGAATGACCGCCATGTCACCTGTTTTTAACCAACCATCTTCAGTAATGGTTTCAGCCGTGGCTTCAGGACGCTGCCAATAACCTTTCATTACTTGCGGGCCTTTCACGCAAAGCTCACCCGCTTCGCCAACTGGTAAGTCTTGACCATTATCGTCAATGACTTTACATAATGTATTCGATACTGGCATACCAATCGTACCCAACTGGGTATGACCCGGCGGATTGAAAGACGCAATTGGAGAGGTTTCTGTCATGCCGTAACCTTCAGACACTTCACAACCTGTTACTTCAGCCCAACGGTCAGCTGCATTTTTAGTTAATGCCATACCACCAGAAATGGTCAATTGCAGATGACTGAAATCTAACGCACGAAAATCTTCATTATTACAAAGACCAACAAATAAAGTATTCAAACCTAAAAATGCGTTGAACTCCCATTTTTTAAGCTCTTTAATAAAGCCAGGTAAGTCACGAGGGTTTGGAATCAAAACGTTATGATTACCTGTTTCCATTAATACCATGCAGTTAACGGTAAACGCATAAATGTGGTAAAGCGGTAGTGGTGCAATAACCACTTTAGAGCCTTCATCTTTACCTGTTTTATTTAAGCCCATCATGAATAACGGATGTGCCTGACACATGTTCGCCACAATATTACGGTTAGTTAGCATAGCGCCTTTTGCTACACCCGTTGTACCACCTGTGTATTGCAATACACTGATATCTTCTGGCGATACATCGACTGGCTTATAAGTCGCTTTAGTGCCTGTTTTCAACGCATCTAATAATTTGATGTGACCAGGAATTGTGAACGGTTCAACTTCTTTACGAACATTCTTAATTACGAAGTTAACAATCGTGCGCTTGAGCGGGCTGCACATATCGCCAGCTTGAGTAACAATTACCGTTTCAATTTGAGTCTTAGGTACAACACGACCCGCTTTACCGGCCATTTGAGCCAGAACAACCAGCGCTTTTGCGCCTGAGTCGTTGAATTGATGTTCCATTTCTCGTTCGGTATAAAGTGGGTTGGTATTCACCACGATAAGACCTGCACGCATGGCGCCAAACACAACGATTGGATATTGCAGCAAGTTTGGCAGCTGTACCGCAATGCGGTCGCCTTTTTGCAAACCGGTATTGTTTTGTAAATAAGCGGCAAAATCAGCAGACAAACGGTCTACATCCGCATAGCTTAAAGTTTGACCCAAAGCGGTAAATGCAGGACGCTCGGCGTATTTCTTAACGCTATGATTAAACACATCAACAACGCTTTTGTACTTATCTACATCTACTGTTGCAGGTAAACCTTCAGGATATTTGTCGCTAAAGAAATTCTCGTTCATACCGCCTCCGCCTAATTAAATTGGCCTGTCTTTTTATTAGAAATTGTATGGTTTACATACAGCAGGAATTTGGATAGTTGGGCAGACTACCAGTTTTAGAAACGCGCGCAAAGTCCCAATCCTACCACTTTTATTCATCTGACTACTTTATGAACGGATATTCAACTTTATTGACTGTTTAGCGTTCATTTCATCGGTATCACCCAAGTTGACGATACCTTTAAAGCTATTATTCGATACAATCTTGGCACAATAATAATGACAAAGGACTCGCTATGGATACTCACCTTATTACCTCTGAAGATGGCCACCAAATAGAAGTACTCACTTGGCCAAATCCACAAGCCAAGGCTTGGGTCCACCTGCTTCATGGCATGGCTGAACACGCTAGCCGTTATGATGAGTTTGCTAAACACTTGGTAGAAGCTGGCTTTGCTGTCATTGCTCATAACCACCGCGGTCACGGCTCAAGCCCATCAACAACAATCGGCCTGTATGCTGAGCAAGACGGTTGGCAAAAAGTACTGCTCGACATCGATACTGTGCGCACCAGTATACCAACCGATAAACCCTATTTTATGTTTGCTCATAGTATGGGCTCATTCATCGCACAATCTTATCTTGCTAGCCAGCCAAAACCCATTGAGGGTCTTGTGTTATCAGGCTCAAACATACAGCCAAGCCTGTTATTAAAAGCAGGTCGTGTAGTGGCAAGCATAGAGCGCTTACGCAAAGGGGCAATGAACACCAGTAGCCTATTGCAGTTCTTATCTTTTGGCTCTTTTAACAATGCTTTTAAACCAAACCGTACTGAGTTTGATTGGTTAAGCCGAGTCGACACTCAGGTCGACAAATATATTGCAGACCCCCTGTGCGGTTTTGACTGCAAAATTCAGCTATGGCTCGACATGTTCGCAGGCTTAATAGATTTATATGGTAATAAAACCTATCGCAAAATCCAAAAAGATCTACCAATTTTATTATTTGGCGGTGATAAAGACCCCGTAGGTGAAATGGGCAAAGGCGTCCCTAAGCTTGCCAAAGCATATGAAAAGTCAGGACAAAACAATGTGACTTGTAAACTATATAAAGATGGCCGCCATGAGATGCTAAATGAGATTAATCGAAAAGAGGTTTATAGCGACGTGGCTAACTGGCTTGATTTACAGGTTTAATTTACGACAAAATAACAGACATAAAAAAACCGAACATATAGTTCGGTTTTTTTATGTCTGTATAAATAACGCTTAAGGCGCGAATGTTAGAGGATATTCAAATTTATCCACTTTACTCGCTTCATCAAACGCCAACATTTTGCACGTCATTGTAATACGCTTAACGACTTTAGCATCCTGTAGGTCACTGGACTTCACATTACAGTTATTCACTTCACCAGAAGCGGCGACTTCAATACCAAGTGTTACCGTCCCCTGTAACACAGGATTAGTGCGTAGTGCCTTACGGTAAATACGATCAAAGCGAGATTTGTTTTGTTCAAACACGCGACGAATCTGCATTTGCGTACGACTCATACCGGCCACTTTGGTGTCGGCTACAGTATCCACTAACGCTTCTTTGGCAACCGCTTTCACTTCAGTAGTATCACGTTGTGCAGTCGCTAATTGCTCGGCTCCTGTTGCACGGGTTAATTGCGTTTCATCAATACCACCCACACGATCAACCGCTGCCTGATCAACCACTGTACCCACAGCCGTAGCTGCAGCGCCTGCATTACTTAATACTGAACTGTCAACTCCAAGAGTCGACATGTCTACCATGTTTTGCATATCCGCTAGATCACTTGAGAAATTAGAAATTAATTTCTGAGCTTTCTCTTTTGCTGCTTTTATACGCTCCGGTGTACGTTCGGTTTTAGATACAACCTTAGGCTTTGGTTTAGGTTTTGGCTTGACTATCGGCTTGGCCACAATCACAGGTTTTGGCTTAGCTTTTACAGCTTCTACCTTTTTAGCTTCAACTTTCTTCTCTACCGGTTTTTCGATCTTCTTTTCAACTTTAGGTACAGGTTTTGGTTTAGGCGCTTCTTTTTTACGTTTAATTACCTTAGCCAATTGTGGTGGTAGTTTTTCTAAGTTTTCACGTTTTAATTCGGGTAATGTGATATTGGGAACCACAACACCCAAGACTAATGTAAGCAATAATAAGGCGACTAATACCTTGTTAAATAAGTACTCTTGTTTGCTATTAGACCAAGGCAGTTCAGTACTGCGAAATGTTAAACTGCTCATTACGCCTCCTTACTGTCTTTTTTCTGTACGGCTAACGATATCTGAGTGAATTTTGCTTTTTGACAAGTCGCCATGATGCGCTTCAACACTTTATAAGGAATGCCCTGATCGCCCATTATGGTAATTGGCCGGCCTAACTCTAACTCTTGAGCTGACGCTTGAGTACGTGATGCTAGGTATTCAAGTTCTTTTTGTAAACTAGGAATAATTTCAACATCTGCCTTCATCGCAAGAATATCTTTAACTGACGCAATGGGGCGACCTTGCACCACCACATCATCGTTACTCACCATTAAGTTAATCGTGTTCTGCGGCTGAGCCTGCGCAACACTATCGGGCAGTTTAATGCTGTCGTTACTCATAACTTCTACATCACTTTGGTTCATCATTAAGAAGAACACCATGATAGTAAAAATATCCATTAACGAAACAAGGTTTAGGCCAGCCTGTTTTTTATGTCGACCATGACTGCGTGACATACGTTTTGCACGACGTGATAATTTCATAATGCAGCCTCCACTTCAGGCGCATCCCCAAGGGACACATCGGGAAACAAAACAGCATCAACAACACTTGCGGCAATCACAGCCGGAAATGTTTTTGCTGTATCAATTACACCCACTAAAACTTGGTAGTCGATATCCGGTTCAGACAAAATAACAATATCTGTACGTTCACGACCTAACTTCTTTTTCATACCCTGCAATACTGTCGACAATCGGTTTAAATCAAACTTATTGTCTTTTTTTGCAATGGCTTCGATAGGCAAAGGACCCAGCATGACATTGAACCCTGATTCTCGAACAATCACTTCTAATGATAGGTCGTCAGGATTTAAATCTTGCTTTTGTAACTCTTCTTCAAGGGGCAATCTTAACTCTAATACCGTGATGTGATTAAACACCATGCTAATAAGTAAAACTGGAACCAAAATTATCATTAGGTTCATGAAGGAGGTGATATCTAATTCTGCTTCTTGTTGAATTTTCTTATGGCGTCTCATAGCCAACCTCCACTTTTAAGTGCAATTATTTCGCAGCGTTAGAAGTGGCAGCTTGAGATTGTGCAGCGCTGGCTGGCTTACGTTCAGTAATTAAATTTAAAAACTTAACACCTGCCATCTCAAGGCTATCAATAATTTCGGTTGTCTTGCTTTGTAATACTGTATGAGCCAGTAACAATGGGATGGCTGAAATCAAACCAAATGCCGTTGTGTTCATAGCAACAGAAATTGACTGTGACAGCAGAGTGGCTTTTTCAGAAGGTGCCGCAGTGGCAACCGCGGTAAATGCCGCGATTAAACCAATAATGGTACCAAGTAACCCCATCAATGTAGAAATATTAGCAAGTGTTGCAATATAAGCGGTGCGTTTTTCAAGTTTTGGCGTGGTTTCCATCAAGCCTTCTTCCATCGCATATTCAATATCTTCACGACGAGAACTACTTGGCATACGTGCAATACCGGCACCTAAGATATTGGCAATATCACTGTCACTTTGACCAGCATAATTAAGCGCTGCTTTATAATCTTTACGTTGAATCATTGGCAACATGTCTTCAAATGCTGCACGATTTTTACGTTTAGCAGATGAGATACTGATTAATCGCTCAATCGCGATAGAAAGACCGACCACTAATATGACCGCGATTGGGTACATAAACATGCCGCCATCTTGGAAAAAACGAATAATGGTATCCATTGTGTACTTCCTCTATTGGGATATATTTTATTATTGTGTGTTGTTTTTTAGAATATTTTTTATTTTTATTTTTAGCTTTGTCGCTATTAGCCCATTAGAAACTTAATCATGTGCAAGGTCAATGGCTGCATTTTTGTTTGCTTGCCACTGTTCATGCAGTGTCGATTCTAATTCAAAACTATACGGGTCCATTGGTTTTAACCGCTCTATTTCAGCACCACGTACTGGTGAATATAAACGTTCAGCCCCTTCGGGATTTTGCCAAGGAATAATATGCATCACTTGAGGCGCTTCGTGATCTGCTTTGATTTTAATACCCTGTAATCGTATTACAGGGTCTTTTGCAAATACCAAGCTTGAAAAGCCAATTAATAGTGACATCAATATAAACTTCATGGCGTATCCCCTGCTATTTGGGTTTTAATGCCCGCACGACGATTGATATCCACGATCCAGCCTGCTACTTGGCGATCTGGTTCATTTTGTAAACGTTGATATTTTTGATAATAGTCACTGGCTTTAACAAATTGTCCCATATAAATATCGTATAAAATACCTAAGTTTAAATAGCTTTGAGAAGTATTAGGCTCAGCTTTAATTGCATTTAGGTAAGCCGACTCCGCTTGTTTAAACTCACCCAAATGTCGATGTGCCAATCCTAACTGATTCAGTACTTTAATATTTCTATTATTTTTATTAGCGCTAATTAATAGTGCATCTCGAGCTTTCTCCCACTCGCCCTTACGACTATGTATAACCCCTATATTAGCAAAAGGCCCAGATAAATAAGGATAGTCTTTCGTCATTTCTTCAAATACGGCTAAAGCATCATCTAATTTATTTTGATTCATAAAGCCAATTGCACTTTTAAAATCAATTGCAGCCTGAGTGGGTATTTCAATAATGTTAGATTCTACATTAGCATCTACCGTTGATTTCACTTGCTGGCCCGCACATGCGGCCAACAATGCTATTAAAGCAACGGTGCTAGTGAATTTCAGCAATTGCATCATAGCTCACCTCTTTTTTGTCATATCGAGCCGGAATTAACTTAGAGAGCGCCGTAATACTATTTGAAATCCAGTTATCGTATAAACCATCCCAGCTACGCTTAATATTCGTTTCATGAATATTAATAGCCGCTTCTTCAAACGGGAAGGCTTGGTCTTCTAGTAAGTAGTCATACTCTTCTAACTCTAATTCATCTAATCCCGCAGGGCGCTGTGAAGCCATTAAGTCACGAGATAACTCGCCATAAATTTCTGCTATTTGGAAGGTTGCAGCTGTTGTGAATTCTTGGACTTCCATTTTGGCAGTACGCTGATAGGCATCCAATGTTTTCTTAAGTGCTACTTTTTTTCTGCCTAAACTTTTTTGAAGTGGCAACGTCAGTTCTATTTTCGCATAGACCTGTCGCTCGTAGTCAGCCAATTCAAACGACGCCTTTGCAGCTAAGAACTTTGATCGTTCGGTACGGGCTTTGCCAGCAGAAAGGTCGGATGCAATTAACTTCTCTAGCCAGTAGCGACGTTTTTCATGATCGTTCTGCTTAAGATACAAACCTTCAAGTTTGTTAATTGCCTCTAGCTGTGCATCAAATGGTTTCGGGTAATTGTGCGCATAACGTTTTAGCATAACCATAGCATTATCAATGTCTTCAGCTTTTTCATAGTATTCAGCCGCTTGGTAAAGTGCGATACGTTGCTCTTTTTTATTACGTGAAAAACGCCAAATATCTTGTAATTCGAATGCCGCTTTTTTCCAATTTTGTGTATTTTCATACGCAATAATCAGTTTTGATGGAATATCTTTGGCTAGCTTATCTTTAGAAAATTTCTCTCTAAAGCTCAATAATATGCCTTCTGCCTTATCCCACTGTTTCTTCTTCATTAAGTAAGATGCAGCATCATAATGAGCGGTAATACGAATAGGCGAACTAGGCACTACCTTCCCTACACGCATGAAATCAGTGATCGCTTTATCCAGTACATCTTTTTCAACCCATGCGACCGCTTGTTTGTAGATACTGGCCGCTAATTTTTCGTTAACTGCTGCAATTTCACTCATTTTAAGCTGTTTGCTATTTATCGCAGCCATGTATGAAACTTCAGCCAATTCAAATTCAGCTAAATCAAAATGAGAATGGGCTTTAATTAAGTGTGCAACTGAACGTTGTTGTTTATTGGCATCTTTGCGCGCAAGGACGTTTGCACTAACACTGACGGCACGCTTAAACTGCCCCAAGCTGAAGAGACCCTCTGCTGCACGCGCGAGTACTTGCGATGTATTTTTGTTTTCCGGAAAAACCATGGCATAGCGCAGACCGCTATCCACTTTTCGTTCTAGCCAAAATGATTTCTCTTCCGGTTTCACCGCATCAATCATTCTATTGTAGGCAACTAAAGCGGCGTAAGCCGACTCTTCTGATTGTTCATGCTTAGGGGTATCGTAACCGCCCTGAGTGTAAGCCAATATGGCTTCTTCAAAGCGACCCACTTCATATACGGCCTCGCCTTTTAAGAAATACATTTGGCCAACCTTTTCATCTGTTGGGAATGTATCTATGTATTCTTGATACCAGCGAGCAGATGCTAACAAGCTATTAAATTTACTTTTAATATTTTTCGATTTTTGCCCACGTGAATGATAGTACTGTGCGAGCTGAGATGTGTAGTCTTTAATATTTGGTCGAATCATATCGCGAATATCTTCACCATAAATTTTCCAATATGCGCTACGAATACCGTATTGCTCAATGTATGCAGTTTTATGTTTTAACACTAAATCGACATACCCTGCTTTCTTGTAACTGTTAACAACACTGCTATAAAACGCGGGCGCTAATACATCGTTAGGATTGGCCTGAACAAATGCTTGAAAGGTACGAGCGGCATCTGTGTATTGATTCTTAGATAAATAGTATTCAGCTAACGAGTCGTACAATAAATATTCATAATGACGAGTCCCAATACGCTGCATAAGCTGTGCAATTTGTTTATGTCCACTATGGTCAGCAAATATCATACTCATGACGCGCACCGTATCATCAAGCAATTCTTTATCACCTCTTGAGGCGGTCACAATAGCGGTTGTATCGGCAAAGCGCTCATCAATTACTTTTACAAATGACAATAAGGCATTATCGTAAGCGCGCAATTTAAACTGACTCCAGCCGCGCATATAGCTTGCACTAATATAAAAACGATTCGTTTTATCACCCATACTGACATAAGCAAAAGCCTTATTCGCATCCACGAATCGCTCTAAATTAAATAATATATCACCGCGTCGATATTGCGCTTCCGATACAAGCTCTGACTGAGGAAAATCGTTGGTTAGTCGTGTTAGTACCGCTAGTGCTTTTTCATCATCCCCTTTTAACATATGTACCTTAGCTAACTGATATAGCAGCATGTCGCTATCTCGGCGATTAGGAAACATCTTCAATACTTGGCTATAGGTATCAATTGCTTCTTGATATATTGTTTGCACTTCTTTGGCATCAAGTTGTTCAGGGTTATCTGCCAATAACTCTTCAACATCCATTAATTTTAAATCCGCTAAGCGATGTAAAACATGTACCTTAGTTTCCCCAGTAGGGGCTATCTCTAAAAAGCGTTGATACTTTTCAATGGCTTTTTTAGTATTTGCTTGTGGTGCTGGCATCTTGGCAAGGCGCACGCCAACAGGGCGAATATTTGCAATGCTTTTACCTGATAAGTCTTTTTCTTCAACACTGACCACATTACGCTCTGGCTGATTGGCACAGGCTGATAACAAGGCAATAACAACAGTCAGTACGATCCAATTATTCATCATTGTCTTACCTCCCCTGTCACTATTCGTTGTTTATTCGAGGTTTCATCAAATAACCGTGCAGCGGCCAAGCGCGCTTGCATTTGATAATCCATTACTCGCTCTTGACGTTTCTTTATATCAATCTTAACGATGCTGCCCACTTTCTCTCTTTGCTGGTAATAGACTTTATCGAGCTTAGTAAGCTGCATTTGATACGTTTTATTAAGTTTATTGATTTTTTGTTTAAAACCATCAAAGCTTTTTGGCGCGACCTGAAAAGCATATTGAGTAGCATCAAATTGTTTTTTGGTTTGAATTATCTTTTCTTCTAATAACGCTAAGTTCTGTGATACTTGTCTTTTTCGTTCGCTGTAGCGCTCTGATAACGTCCATTTTAAAACACCCTCAACCCGGCGTAGACGATCTTTATAAGACTGTTCATTTTGAGGGAAGCGAGCGCCAACGCGGTTGATGTATTGAGTCACTTGAGTAAAAGAAGCTAATTGATCTTTCTCAGACTGAGAGGCCAAACCTGAACCATCAGGGTCTTTAAATGCCTTATTTATACGCGAAAGCAATTTTTTATAGCGTTTTTGTAAACCCTCTAAATGTGCTTTTTGCTTACTAACCTGCGCTTCTTTTTTAACGATTAAATACTCCGCTTTACGCGCATCCGCTGTGGCGTCCAATGCGGTTAATTGCTCCATTGCAGATTGCAATTGGTAACGCATAACATGTAAATCACGTAAATTGGTTAATTCACCTTGAAAGTAGCCTTGGCTCATCACCTCTTTTAGATAAACTTGATCTGGATGGTTTGGTAATGACAAATCAACGGACTCAAATGCACCCCATCGATCTGGCACTTGTTGTTTCATTAACGGCTCAATGAACTCTCCACTGTTTAACCGTTTAGCGCTTTCGCCTAGTTGACGATAAATATCGTCAAATTGTTCGGTTGCGTAATCGAACGCCCCTAAGGCCATTACTTTTGCATTTAGTTTTTCTAATAAGTGAGGGATGGCAATCAAGGTTTCTTGCACATCTTGATTCAATGGAGAATGGGTGGTTTTCAACATGTACCAAGGCTGAAGTGCATCATGATATTGCCATTGTTCAGTGAGCGCCCAGCCATAGGTTAATAGCGCTTTAGGGGTATATGCACCATCTAAACTCACGCTCTTTAAGTGCTTAATTGCACTACGACCACGGCCTGTTGCATAGAAAAATTGACCGGCCATTAAATTGATTTTGTCCGCTAACGCTTCTGGCTTGTCTGCATTCTCTGCTAGTAACAATGCCTTATTAAATATTGCCTCAACTTTGCTTATATGAATATCACGCTCGGTATAACTGACCGCAAGATTCATATAGGCATAAACTGCCCATTTACTATCTGGATTAATGGCCAGTATGTGCTGATCTGCTTTTTCTGGCTGGCCTTTGAATAACTCTAATGTGGTCGATAAAAAATGATATTCGTCTTTTAAGTCTGGCGCTAGATATGTGCCCTTTACCTTTCGAATTGCACTTAATGCGCTGGCCCAAAGCCCTTTATTATAAAAGTGTTTGGACATATAAAACCAAGCTTGAGCGCGTGCAGGCGCAGGGAGAAAACTAACACGGGAGTCGGTGAGTAATTTGTTGTATTGCTTTTGTGCATGCTGACTCATGCCCAAACCTAATTGCGCAGTGGCGGCATGTATATCTAAGACTTTTCCGTAACCTTTACGTCCGCTTTTACGCAGCTGATAATTTAAACCTAGGGCTTTATCGTATTCCCCCGAATGCAGGCTATAAAGCGCTTGACCATAGATTGGATCACGAGCAATTGAACGTCGCTCGTCCGGAAGTAAATCAGCCCCATATGTCATAGGCGCTATTAGTAATAGCCAAATAAACCAGCGCATATCACTTCCACTCTACAATGGCGAAGTCTGGTTTATTTTGATTAGGGTTATTACTGATTTTTACTTCTAAGTATTTACTTGAACGGGCTTTACCAAAGTCAGCCACCACCATGCGCTTAACTGGGCGACCATCACGATCTTTACCCATTATTTCAGCTTTTAAATGATGTAAACCCGGTTTTAAATTACCCACATAGATTTTTTGGATACCGCCACGACGTAAAGCCTCAACCTGCTCAGCACGATATATATGAGAGGTGACATCTTGCTCGTCTAAATTTAGTTTGACTGATTGAATTTCAAAATCGGGCACCGCATCCATTGAAACAAATACCGCAAATGATGTGGTGGCTGGATATAGTAACTGCTCTTCTAGATCGAAAAGATCGCGATTTAATTCAATGACTTCTGCTTTTAGCTCTTCTATTTCAGCATCTAATCCAGCTTGCTCGGCTGCTTGCAATGAAAATGACGCAAATATAGAAAGAAATAGCACGAAGCTATTTGCAATAGATTGGATTGCCTTCACGGTTGACCCTTATTTTTTATTTTTATTATAAGGACGCTTTTTTGAGAATGCTGCGTCTTGGCGTATTGTTACCTAGGGTTTTAAAGGATGCAACCAAGGTTAGTGAGGCGTAAGTACCAAAACGCCTATTATTCACTCAAAAATGCTATTTCGGCACATTTTAGCCAATAAAAAAGGGAGTCAAAGACTCCCTTAGTAAGTGCACTGAAGAATGGTTATCGCGTTAATTCGCGCATGGCCTTTTCAAGACCATTCAGAGTTAGCGGATACATATCTTCTTTCATGATTTCACGAATAGCGTTTAATGAGCCACTCCAACCCCATTGTGTATCAGGGACAGGGTTCAACCAAACCACTTTAGAGAAATGTTCTTTTACACGCTCAACCCAAACAGAACCCGGTTCGTCATTCCAATGCTCAACACTGCCACCCACATGCGTTACCTCGTACGGAGCCATCATGGCATCACCTACGATAATGACTTTATAGTCTTTGGTGAATTTGCGCAGGATATCCCAAGTCTGAGTGCGCTCATTGCCGCGACGACGATTATCTTTCCACACACTTTCATACAAGCAGTTGTGAAAATAAAACGTTTCCATGTGCTTAAATTCGGTTTTGGCTGCTGAAAACAGTTCTTCGCAAATTTTCACAAACGGATCCATGGTACCGCCAATATCAAAAAACAGCAGAACTTTTACCGCATTGTGACGCTCAGGTACTAACTTGATATCCAAAAAGCCCGCATTATTAGCGGTTGAGCTGATAGTATCATCAAGGTCTAATTCTTCTGCTGCACCTTGGCGAGCAAACTTACGTAACCGCCTTAATGCCACCTTGATATTACGAATGCCCAGTTCAACGTCATCATCTAAATTACGGTAATTTCGCTTTTCCCAAACCTTAATCGCTTTTTTATGACGACTACGTCCTTGCTGAACGCGCATACCTTCAGGATTAAAGCCATCAGCCCCAAACGGAGACGTGCCGCCAGTGCCGATCATTTTATTACCACCACGATGGCGCTTTTCTTGTTCTTCTAAGCGTTCTCGGAACTTTTTCATCAGCTCATCAAATCCACCTTGGGATTCAATGGCTTCTAGCTCTTCTTTGCTGAATAAACGCTCGAACTCCGATTTCATCCAATCTTCTGGAATGCCTTTGGCGCTGGTCAATACTTCATCAAGGCGATCAATGCCTTCAAAGTAGTGAGCAAACGCTTTATCGAATTTATCGAAATGGCGTTCATCTTTTACCAGGCAAATACGACTGATGTGATAAAACTCATCCAAATCTGCGAATGCTAAATGGTGTTTAAGGGCGCTTATGAGATCCAAGTATTCGCGAATCGAGCACGGAACTCGGTAGTCACGCATGGTTTGGAAATAATCAACCAACATAAATTTAGCCTTTGCGACGAGACATGAATGCTAATTTTTGAAGTAGCTCTACATCTTGTTCATTTTTGACCATGGCTCCATACAACGGGGGAATCGCAGTTTCTTTGCTGCGCAATGTTGCAGGGTCTACGTCGTCGGCTAATAATAGTTTCAACCAATCTACTAATTCAGAGGTAGATGGTTTTTTCTTCAAGCCGGGTACTTTGCGCAAATCAAAGAAGACATCCATGGCTTCGGCCAGTAATGATTTCTTAATATCCGGGAAATGCACATCAACGATTTTTTGCATGGTGTCTTTATCTGGGAAGTCGATGTAGTGGAAAAAGCAACGGCGTAAGAATGCATCTGGTAATTCTTTTTCGTTGTTACTCGTAATGATAATAATTGGACGATGCTTAGCAACGATACGCTCTTGGGTTTCGTATACGAAGAATTCCATTTTATCTAGCTCTAGCAGTAGATCGTTAGGAAACTCAATATCCGCTTTATCAATTTCATCAATCAATAGTACTGGTGGCTTGTCACCGGTAAACGCTTCCCATAACTTACCTTTTTTAATGTAATTAGAGATATCGTTTACACTTTCATTACCCAGTTGCGAGTCGCGTAAACGGGAAACGGCATCGTATTCGTACAAGCCTTGGTGTGCTTTAGTCGTTGACTTGATATGCCATTGAATTAAAGGTGTGCCGAGTGCTTCAGCCAATTGTTCAGCTAACATAGTTTTACCTGTGCCAGGCTCACCCTTAATCAATAATGGGCGCTGCAAGGTAATGGCCGCATTAACGGCCATTTGTAGCTCAGACGTAGCAACGTATTCTTCTGTACCTGTAAATTTCATGTTTTTTGCTCAATTTAGCGATATTAATCTACCGAATGGTAACTCAGGATAAGGGATTTTACACCCTTGTACATGGCTTGATTTTACGCTTTAGTTAGTAAATTAGATCAGTATTCGTGTTTCGATTTGACACAAAAAAGCCCAGCAATTTTGCATGGGCTTAGGTTTCTATGCCGATTTGTCGCTTATACCCCGATATCTTCATTCCACAGTTCAGGTTTTTGCTCGATAAAATCCTGCATCAATTGAATGCAAGTTTCATCTTGTAACACTTCTAGCTGAATGCCTTTGCTTAATAACCAAGCCTCTTCACCCATAAACGTCTGATTTTCAGCGATCACTACCTTATGAATGCCATATAAAGCAATTGCGCCAGAGCACATAGAACATGGACTTAACGTGGTATAAATGACTGATTCTTGGTACACCTTTGCAGTGCGCCTACCTGCATTTTCTAATGCATCCATTTCACCATGTAAGACACAACTGCCTTTTTGAACACGTCGATTATGGCCCCGACCAATGATCTCGCCGTTATGCACAAGGACGGAGCCAATGGGAATTCCCCCTTCTTGCATGCCTAACTTAGCCTCATCGATGGCCGCTTGCATAAATTTATCCATGTTTACTCTTTTTTATCATCATCTATGAGGGAATCCACATCTATGTCATCAAGTTCATTTTCTAGGTCAGCCAGAGCGGCATCAATAGAATTATCATCTTCATCCTCTAATGACGGGTCAAGTCCTTCGTCGATATCGGCACCTAAGTCAAACTCATCATCTTCTACCGTGTCCAGCACAGAATCTAATTCTTCACTTACGGTTTCGTCTAGCTGAGGGATATTCTCTTCATCGTCATCACTTAAACCATCTAATACATCGTCTAAATCATCAATAGCACTCACTGTGTTTTCGACTTTAGCTTCTGATTTATCGCTATCGATATCAAAATTTTCATCAAAATCAGGAATGTCATCGGCTACCGGTTCAGGTGCGGCTGGCTCTGGCTCATCCATCTCCATATCATCAAGGTCATCCATTTCTGGCAAGGACTCAGTTTCTTTCATCTCGTCATCTGCGTCCAAATTGATGGCCATTTCATCGTCATCATCACCACTTAAATCAAAGTCTTCATCGAAATCTTCATCGTCCAAACCATCGTTTAAGCCAACGTCCGTTTTGTCATCTTTAGCGGGCGCAGGTTCATTTTGGTTGGCCGCTAGTTTTTTATTCATGATTCTGCGGTATACCAAGAATCCACCAACCCCCAGCAACAGTACGGTAACTGGTATCGCGGCATATAACCAATATGGTATTGATTCTAATGCTTCTTCTGTTTCATCTGCACCCTCAGTTTCTTCTGGCATTCCATCGGTTGCAGGTACTTCTTCTGGTATTTCTTCTGGTTGTGCTTCCATTTTTTCTTCTAAATTTGGCACCACTGGCTCTGGCGTTTTTTCTGCGATGACTTCTTTCGGTTTTTCAGTGTTATCCGTCGCCGCTTCTGGTGTCATTTCTTGCTTTATATTTTTCTCATCTTCGACTTTTGTCGGACTTTCTTGCGGTGATTCATCTTGCTGCTCACTTTGTGCTAAGTATTCATGGGTGAAGTCTGCAGGAATAGGAAACACTAATTTAATGGGGTCGGGTTTCACTCTAAATTCTTTGTTTTCACCCATTGTTCCTTTTATATTCATGCTGATTTCATATTCACCAGCGCCCTTATCCGAAGTAATAACAGCCTCCCAAACACCTTCTTCAATCCAAGGCATTGCTTGGATGATCGAAGATTGATCTGGGCCTTTTAACTTGGCAATGACTCTTGTTTTAGCTACTTCAATATCTGCAACTTGCGGAATGACTCGCACCGAATACGATTGGGCCTTTCCAGTTTCAACCTTACGAATTTCAAAACCAATCGGTTGACGTACCTGAATATATTCTTTACGCATGCGCTTGAAGGTTTTGCCGTCTACTTCTATTTTCAGCTCATATTGACCTTCTTTAGATAACCTCGAAATACTTTCTTTATAACGACCATCGGCAGGAATACTTTCAGGGTCACTAATCACTTTCGTGCCACTGCGACCTGACTGTGCCGTCATTGTCATTTCAAACGTCATTAATTTTAAAAAGTCAGGGTTCGTAATGACCTTACCATCTTCATGAAGATACACTTCAAAATCGATCTGCTGTCCTGGAAATAATGAGTTAGGTAAATTTTTAACTTCCATTTTTAAATCGCTGACAACCGTAACACGATTATCAGGATCCAATTGTGCGTCTATTTTCCATTTACCCGCTTCAGGAGTCGTTATCGTGACAAGGTCATACACAGATTCACCAAACCAGCGCGCGTTCTCCATGCCTTTGATTTGACTAACCACTTGTCCTGACGGCGACACCAGTTGCATTGGGTTTGAACCTTTCTTACGAAAAACAAGGGCGGTAAACTCTTCAACACTGGCATCAATATCAAATGTATTATCTTTCGCAAGCGGCACTTGTTCTGCCACTTCAGGGGCCGCTTTTTCAAACGCTTTTAAAAATGCTTTGACCAATTCTTCAGGCGAGTTAACAATTATGCTGCTGCCACCTGTTCCCATAGCTAATTTATCAAGCAGCACTTTATCTGCGTTATCCGATAATCCAATACTGTGTATTTTGACTCCCAGCTCTTTATAATTATTTAAAATAGTCGTTGCTATTCGCTGCCTTTCTGCACGGTTTTTTTCTTGCTGTTGTGGGTCATTATCCCCCGCAATATCAACTAACCCATCCGTTAATAAAATGGCATGTTGCTCATACTTTCCATCACGCTCTAGCTGCCAAGTGGCTTGTTCCATCGCTTGGCCAATATTTGTCCTTAACCCATGAGAATTTATTTCTGCTGCGCTTTTCTTTGCCGTTTCACGCCACTGTTTATTAACAATGGCTGGGGGAATTAACATATTCACCCATTGGCCAAAGGTCCACACACCCGCTCTGGCTCCTTCTGGGATCATTTCCACGATTAAATTAAGAGCCGGAATACGTAAATTTTCAGGATCGTTTTGTTTCATTGAGCCTGAAATATCAATAATCACACGAACATCAGCTGCTTTATTTGTCGGAATAATCGTGCTTTGTGCATTTTTCGGCAGCGTTAAGCCGTCAACTTTTGGTGTGTTAACTGAACCGTCGGTCGGCGTTAATACTACGCTGTCTTTAGGAGAATTTTGCAATGCGCTTAATAGAGGGGTTGAGGTAGCCGCTAATGGCTTATTATTGTTATCACCGTCTGCTGAAAGAATTTCTACACTAAAAAGTGTACTTAAAATAAAACCGACAATCATCAATGGCTGTTTAATTTGGTAAATCATTGTCGGCTATCCTAAGTGCTTATCCTTGGTATCAATATGGCAACCAAATTACATTTGGCTCTCCAATACTCGACGACCTTTTTCGGTAATGTGCCAGCGCACACCGTTTTTACCACTTACTTTACCCGCCAAACTGCGTGATACCAGTACGCTCAAGGTTTGCAGCATAGTGGCTTCATCATTGTTTGATTCGCGACACAAACCGGCAAGTGATCTAAATATATATCGGCCAGTCGATAACATTTTTAAGGCTTTCGAACTGGTGACATCTAAATCTTCGCTGTAATCCATAATGGCAGGCTCTTCATCTGGTTCGAGATCCTGCTCAGTTTCAGTATCAATAAGCGGTAATAATTCGTTTTTAATAATTCGTAAATCATGGTGGACACTATCTGACTGCTCTTTAGCATGTCGCGCTGCATCTAATATACGATCAGACATATTGGTAATGAAAAAACGACTCGCGATGGACGATATCAAACAGAAACCCGTAAAAATTAATAACCTTGATGGGTCTCCCTGCGTTTCTAATATCAATTCACTGTTCACTAAGTCTAAAATCACGGGCACCAAAAAAGCTGCACCAATGCCCACGACTAAACAACGGGGTAAACTGGTTGCATCTGGATCGTGATCTCCGTACATATAATAGTTTACTAGACCACCAAAAATGCCCGCCAACAGCATAACGGTTGCCAATATGAAAATATGATTAGCCATTTCTACCTCTCATCCATTAGAGCTGGCTCTAATGATTTAACAGCCCAGTTAGCTTGACAAGCTAACACTGGGATTCTCCTATTACTGTGATTCTTACAGTACTGCTAAACCTGTATCCCTTTTATAAACCTAGACGGATTTTTCAAATGCGCAAAAAAACAATAGCTTATGGAGGATTAACTAGTGATAGACAAAAATAGCCAATATATTTTTAGTAATTAGCTATATGACCTCATCTACCCCTGTAGCTAGCTCCACTAAGTCGCTATAATCAAATCATTAACGAATGGGGTATGTATGGATTTTTCCGCTTTAAATCATTGGCAACAACTGGCCTTCTGCGCGTCTTTATGTGAACGCAGCATGCCAAATTTTCAATTGTTTTGTGAGATTGAAAACAAAGAAGAGGATTTTAAGCAGGGTCGAAGAATTCTAAATAAAATCTGGGAATACTTACGCGGCCAATTAACCAGCCTTAAAAACATAGAGAATCAACTTGATACACTCACTGATTTAATCCCTGAGCCGGATCAATATGAACACTTTGGTGTTTACCCTGCTATGGATTGTATGGTCAACCTGCAAAGCTGCTTACAAGCTGTTCTTGATAACAGTATTCTAGATGCCGAAAATATTCAGACAATGACTCACGAACGTCTATCAGAAGTACTTGAAATGCAAGGTATCGCTCAATCAGAAAGCGAACTATGGCTAAGACAACATGATTTTGAACAGGCTCTCTTTTCTTTATTAAACAGCCATTCAAGCCATGCCGATATGGTGAAAAAACTACTGCCCTTAAGCAAGGATCAAGGGGTTAGCCAAATAGGAATTTGTTTGGATGATTAAACTGTGTTTTTTGCTATTAGGGCTAAATATGGCCTTAATAGTTCAGGCGGACAATAATCATAACGGACACAATGATGACTTACTGCTATTACTGAAAGACAAAATTTTACTGCAGAAACTAATCAAACAGTATCCGTCATTATCGGCGCAAAAACAGGCCGATAACCGCACCAAACAAAGCACCCTATTCAAGCGTTCGCTATCCAGACTGCAACGTTATGTAGCGACACCTGAAAGCCAGTATCCCAACATGGCCATGTATCATGACAGCTTAAAAAGTCGCGCCGCTTTGATGCAAGATTTCTCGAATCTCATGCTGAATGCGCAGTGCACCCAAGACAACACCTGCCATTCTCATTAAGCCGCCTTTTAACCCTATATAAACCAATTCAAACCCTGCGAAGCCGCTTAGCTCTGCTATCTTTAATGTAACCACACAGATTTAGGATACGGGCTACATGGGTAAGTTAGGCGTCGCTATTTTGTTGCTGCTTTCATTAAGCGCCCAAGGTAACCCAAGTATTCAGATTACCCAGGCTTTAGACGGCATGTTCTCTGATATACAGCAGCTTTCTAATCAGACCTATGACGATTATCAAAACCTTATAGCCATTCATATTAGCCCTCACATTGACATATTAAATATGAGCCAGCTTATTCTTGGGCGTCACTGGAAACGCGCCAGCATTGACCAAAAACAACGCTTTCTTGGTTGCTTTAAACGACAATTTAGATCGACTCAGTCTAAAGCGCTTTCTGAGTGGCAACCTAGATCATGGCAACTTGTGCGTACAGAATTTAACGAAAATAAAACCAAAGCTGCTGTCATCATGTTACTTAAACAATCTAATGAGTCACGTGAGTTCACGCTACGCCTGCACTTAATTGAGAATAAATGGCTCATATATGATGCCGCGTATTTAGGGCTTAGCCTTTTAAAGAATTTTAAAGATGACTACGCCGTTAAAATAAACAGCCAAGGACTTAATAAAACCTTGGCTCAAGTTTGCCAAGAATACCCCGAGATTATTAAACATTTAACCATTGCAGGCACTCAGTGGCCGCCTTTTATTGCACGTAGTTTGCCCGGCCAAGGCTTAAGTGTCGAAATGGTAAGCGCGATATTGACACGCGCAGGCTACAAGGTTGATATGGTCTTCGCTCCGTGGAAAAGGGTTCAGCAAGGCATGAAACAAGGAGAATATGATATTAGTGTGGCCGCATGGAAAAGCGAAAAAAGAGAGCAATATCTAGCATTTAGCGACCCATATTTTTACAACCAACTAGTCGGTTTAAAACATAAAGAATCCTCTTTTAAAATGGATACATTGAATGAAGCGCTTTCACAATCATTATCATTAGGTTTAATAGATGACTATGCGTACAGCCCGCAAATTCAGCAATATCCAAATAGGCGATATCTCAAGCACTACACTGCGCTTTTTCGTGCCATAGCAACAAAAGATTTAGACTTTTCATTGCTAGATCGAAGCGTTGCTCAATATTATTTGGAACGAAAACCGGCCTTACAAAATAGTTTGCAAGTAACCACTACCAGCTTAGAGGTTAAGCCATTGCACATCAGCATGGTCAAGCAACATCCAGCAGTAAAAGAGGTTATAACAAACTTCAATCGCTACCTTAAAATGTACCTAAAGAGTAATGATTACCGGACGCTATTAACTCGGTACGGTATTGAAAACCAACAATCGCGATGACTAAAAAAACGTCTACTAATTCACAACGTCAAACATGATCTTTATACCTTTTGTGCACAAGTCGACCTTTTTTTTTGCTTCCTAAGAACATTCTATCTAGCTTTAAAAGATAACTAATTGAGCCCTATAAATATGAAAAAATATTTCCCTATTATTTTAATGAGCTTATTCCTTATTCCATCAGCCAATAGCTCAGCTGTTCAGGTTATTCCAAAGGGCTATCAGCCATCGCTCAACAATGGTGCTAACCAAGTATCCGATACGCAATTAACAGAACAACAGCTAACCTCACACTTCAAACAAGCCATGACCGAATACCGTTCTGAATTGAGAGCATATTGGCCAGATGCTGAAATCAGCAGCAAGACACGCCTAATTATTTACAGTGATGACAACCAACAAAAACAAGCTATTGATTTTAAAGCTAATGAAATACAAATTACCATGCCAAGCATTCACACTGGCAAAGTATTGAATTACCGCCAAATGCAGAAAAATTTAAAAAAGGCATTAATTGAATTACTCGGCATGGATTTAGCAAGCGCGATCAATAACGATCCGATTAACCAAAAAATGGAATCACTATCTGGTATTCGTTATGCGCAAGATCTAGGAGGCTTAGGACGAGACTTATTACTATCGGAGTTATTTAAAGATGAACGGCCTTCCATTACCGCCATTGAACGCATGGCGACAAAGTTCACTAAGTCAGCTTATATTCGCTACCCTGCTGTCGCATCATTAAATTTAGCATTTGCGTTTAATGATCGCACCACTTACATAATCTCACTACCTGAAAAACGCATACGAATGAAAGCAAAGCGCTATAAATCATTTATTTATGATTATGCGCAAAGTTATAATCTTCCACCGTCTTTAATATTTGCCATCATTCATGCGGAGAGTTCATTTAACCCATTAGCTCGATCACAAATACCCGCTTTCGGCTTGATGCAAATCGTTCCTCACTCTGCGGGAAAAGATGCAACTCATATGTTATTTAATAAAGTTAGAGTGCTTTCACCTAGCTACTTATATAACCCAAAACAAAATGTACAAGTGGGCGCCGCTTACTTACATATTTTGTACTACCGCTACTTACGCGATATTGAAAACCCTAAATCCAGATTATATTGTGCGATCGCCGCTTATAATGCTGGCACCAGTAGCGTGATGCGTACCCTTACTGGCCAATCAAGTATCAATAATTCGGTTAGTACTATCAATCGTATGCCGCCAAACGATGTTTTACGTAAATTAATAAGACAAATGCCGAGCTCAGAGACTCGGGACTACCTCAACAAAGTATTGAGTTTACAAAAATCATATGGCCAACTTTAAGCATTTTATATTAACGTCCTTTGTGGCATTACTTGGCTGTAATGATCATAACGATGCGTACTTCTTTTCAAGTATGCCATTGGAAGAAAAACAACCGTTTGAGTATCAGGACATTCATCAGCTTGCGCTAACATTATCAAAGCTGACAAAAGAGATTGATGAAAGCGGATTCAGCCCAGTTTTAAAATGTAAATTCCATTTAGAGAATACGTTACATGGGCCGTGGCCGCAGGCTTGGGTCGCGTTTGATATCAGTGTCCTAGTTTCCAACATTGAGATTACCTCGATCAAAAGAGCAGGCGTACTTCAGGGATATTCAATGGATATTGAGTTTCAACAGAATTTACCTAAGTTTGGTGTAAAGCCCGACGATATTACGATCAACATTACACCCATCGCATGGATGCCAAGTTACCCTCTTATTATTCTTGATCGTGAGCCCAAGCCTCAATAAAGCCATTTAACTTGTCTATTTAAGCCATTGAAGAATACTCAGTATCATTGTTATGCTCTTATGACGAGAATAACAATACGGATACAATCATGGCCTCTGACCAAGCAACATCGTTAGAAAATACAATTCGCCAACGTCGATCGGTTCGAGGCTATACACCCAATTTAGTCCCACAAGAATTAATCGAAAGCATCCTACAGACAGCCCAACTTAGCCCCTCAAATTGTAATGTGCAGCCTTGGCAAGTGCTATTAGCCACAGGAGATGCCTGCCAAGCACTAAGGCAAAAAATGCATGACGCCTTTATGCGAGGTCAAAATATGAATCCTGATTTCGAGGCGTTACCTAAATTTGAAGGCGTCATGCGCACACGCCAAATTGAGTGTGCTCAAGCGCTATATGGCGCAATGGACATCGAACGTAATGACAAAATTGCACGAATGAAAGCCACTGCACGTAATTATGAGTTTTTTGATGCTCCCCATGTGCTGTTTATTGCTATGAAAAAAGACTTCAGTCCCTCTATTGCTGTAGACGTGGGTATGTATGCACAAACTCTTATGCTATTACTCACTGCGAATGGGATTGGAAGTTGCGCTCAAGCAAGTACGGCTTACTACCCTGATATTGTGCGTGATTTTTTTGAAGTAAATGATGAGCTAGGAATTTTATTTGGAATAAGTTTTGGATATGAAGATTTAGAGATCAAAGCAAACACCGCCACAACAACTCGAGCCCCTTTGAGTGAAGTGCTCACCATTAAAGTTTGATGGCATAGCTTATACTTTTACTTTAAGCCAACGTGTTAAGAGTTGCTGTAGTAACGCTTTTTTATAAGGCTTCGCCAAGAAATCATTCATTCCGGCTTGTAGGCATTGATTTTTAACGTCATAAAGTGCGTTAGCGGTTAATGCGATAATTGGCGTGACCTTATTAAGGCCTTCCTCTTCACGTAATGCTTTTGTGGCTTGATAGCCATCCATGTTCGGCATTTGAAGATCCATCAAAATCAAGTCATATTGATTTTGTCGGGCCAAATGCAATGCTTGAAGGCCGTCCTCCGCTAAGTCGCAATATAAACCAAAGTCCTTTAGCATCTTTAACGCAACTTTTTGATTCACAGCATTATCTTCGACCAATAAGACTCGTGATAAAAAATTCTCAGCATCTAATTCTTCAGGGACAACCGATCGAAGTTCTAATTTATGTTTCGCAAGTTCCCAGGTGAATATACATATAAATCGAGAACCTTGCTCTGCCGCACTCTGAACGATTAATTCGCCGTTCATTTTTTTAACTAATTGCTTTGAAATCGCCAGCCCTAAACCAGTGCCGCCATATTGCCGTGATATTGAAGCGTCTTCTTGCTGAAAAGCATCAAATATTCTTTCAATGTTATCTTCGCTAATACCTTTACCTGAATCACTTACGATTATGCTCAGTTTAATTTGGTCATTAATTTTTTCAACATTTCCAATACTTAACCCCACATGCCCCTTCTTAGTAAACTTAACCGCATTACCTAAAAGGTTCACTAAGATTTGATGTAAGCGAGTTTCATCGGCTTTAACATTGAGATGTTCAACGGCAGAAATATCGACTTCAAATTTAAGGTCTTTATTGGCCACAATAGTTTTAAAGCTGTCGACTATTCTGCGCAGGCTATGATGCAGATCGAAAAACTTTGGATCCAGCTCAATACTGCCTTGCTCTATTTTAGAGAAATCTAAAATGTCATTGATCAAACCCAATAAGTGATCACCAGACGACAATGCAATCTCAACATATTCGTCTTGCTCTTTAGATAATGCCGTAGATTGCATCAGCTGTAACATACCAAGCACGCCATTCATGGGGGTGCGTAGTTCATGTGTCATCACCGCTAAAAATTCACTTTTTGCTTTATTTGCTTGTTCTGAAGCTTCACGCTCTTTTATCAAACTTTCGACATAATGCTGCTGTACTTCTTCTGATTTTTGCAACTCTTTAGCCAGCGTATTCACACCTTCTTGTAATTGCTTTACTTCTCCAGTTGCGGTTTCGGCAGTGCGAGCACTGTAATCCCCCTGCGCCATCCGCTCTACAATCATAGATAATCGAGAAATCGGTGTCGCCAAGCGAGCACCGCTTAACCAAGCGACTAGACCACAAATGCCCATCGCTACCGAGGCAATTAAAAAAGCATTTAATATGATTTCATTTTGTCGATGCTGAACAAAACTCGTAGACAGTCCAACCCTTACTTGCCCTAGCACTTTTTCTTGTTTTTGCTTTGTAAACCAATCATCGTCATCGGCTAAAACATCATATTGAATAATATCGGCCTGATACCAGCGCAATAACCCTTTGTCAGCTCCATCTGGATTTCGAGTGAATTTCATATCACTTTGACTAAATAACAATCCACCAGCGATATCTTCAATCTCAATAAACTCAACGTCTTTATCATCCAGCAGCACACGGGTTAAAGGGGATATAATCGAAGGGTTACCGGTTAATACAAAATAATCGGCGGTTGATGCAAGCTGCACCGCGATTAATTGACCTTTATTATCTAATTCATGTTTCACATCTTGAATTCGTACATTTATAAAGTATCCGCTCAATACAAAAGACAGAATTAATGCAGGCCCCAAACCAAGAATCAGCGTGCGGGTATAAAGACTCCATCCCTTACCTTTCATTAGTATCCTCCTTAATTTTTTTAATTAAGGCGTCTAAGTCGTCAATCACAATATTCAACGAGCGTGCGACTTGTGTGTTAACACTAACATTAAAATACGGGTTCTCTAATACTGCGGGAGCACCTAATTCGCCACGAACCCAGCTAGCGGCAGCAACCAAGGTTTCTTCGACACCAGAGTAGGTACTGGCAACCGCCCCGGCTCTTACATAGCCTTTATCTGGACCGATTAGTGCATTACTAGAGCGATACAGGCGCATTAAAATACTGCGAATGGTTGTCGTGTTGTATAGCGCGTCATCATTTACGCCTAAAACTAAATCAACATTTGCCAAAGTTTTTAAGGCATGACGGTCCCAATCTAATGGATCCTTTAATTCAGCCCAATGAAGGTTCAACCCTAGGCGATTGGCTGCTTGATCAAGTTTTAATTTATCAATAATGAACTGACTAGAATGAAATACACCTACATGCTTGGCTTGGGGTACAAGCGCATGAATCAAAGACAGCTGCTTAGCCATATCAGGTGAATTATCTAAGGTAGTGAAGGCATACTGATGCTCAGCCGTTATTTTTATTCGAGCAGAATCCGGAAGAAATAAAGCAAGCACTGAGCCCTTAGGCGCTTTAAATTTAGACAGCAGCTGATTTAATGCATTAGGCCCAAGCGTTAACCACTTATCAATTTTTGACCCATCAAGGGTGGTTAAGTCGGATATGCCTATGATTTGAACAATATCAGTGGGAAGTTGAGTGTCGAGTTGTTGCTTAAACGCAGATATCTGTGCACTTGGCGCATCCACAACCAAGCCTACCGTCCCTCCCCAAGCAAACAGAGGTGTTAGTATGATACTTAAACATGTGATGATTCTTAAAAAATAACTCACTGAGCGTCCCATGCTCTAATTTACAACTCCCAATTCTTCGATTCTAAGTTAAATAATAGTAGAGCATTATGCCTATTACTTGGCTAATGCGCTCGTTCTAATCTCTTAGAATGAGATTTTGGTGCAAATTTTCGGTTCAAGTATTGGATAATATCATTTGACTCATACAACCAACGGCTACCGTTTACACTTTCGATGCGTAAACACGGTACCTGAGCTCGGCCGCCACCTGCTAAAAGCTCTTTTTGATAGGCATGACAACGGTTTAGATTCTTAACCGTAACGGGCACATTTAAGTGCTTGAGGTGACGCTGAAGTTTGTTATTAAAGGGGCGTTGCTGGCAATCATACAAGGTTAAACTACAAGCCTGTCGATCTACCTTTTTTTGCTCTAATGAGCTGCGCTTTATGGGAGGTGTAACAAATGATGAGCAAGATGCCAAAAACTTACGGTACCAATACATAAAAACGCTAAGCCAACTTCGTAGATTCGGCGCTATTCTACTGCTGAAAACTCAAAATGCTAGTCTAATTATTCAGATTTAAAGCAGTATTATTCGATTCAAAGCAAATAGCATCAACATCCCGATGCAAACACAATAAAATGTCACCCAACGAGCCACGATACAGCGCCGACACACTTTTTTTGTTTTCACTTATAAGACCCCACTTAAAACTATATTGAGCCTTATAAGTGTAGTCTGATTTTAGTGAATCAGCTTATTACGAGAGAAACTAGGAATACTGCTCCAATCTTCCCAATGCATCCATACAGCAAATGCCTTACCCACAATATTTTTATCCGGAACAAAACCCCAAAAGCGGCTATCGCCAGAGTTATCACGATTATCACCCATCATAAAATAATGGCCTTGAGGCACAATCCATTCACCATCCCCTCGACTAGGAATTCCAACATACTGCTGTACTGGGTAATCGAATTCTTGGAGTGTAGTAATACGCGGCGCATTGTGGGGAAACATTGAAATGAGTTCTTGGGGAACCTGTTCGCCATTAATATAAAGTTGTTTATTACTATAGCGAATGTGATCACCCGGCAAACCAACAACACGTTTAATGAAATATCGTGGATCATGAGGCGGAATAAATACCATAACATCACCACGTGATGGGTCATCCACTTCAATCACTTTGGTGCCAAGAACCGGTAATCTAAAGCCATAAGAGAATTTATTAACGAGAATAAAGTCACCTTTGATGAGCGTTGGCTCCATCGAACCAGAAGGAATTTGAAACGGCTCAACTAAAAATGATCTCAACACCAGTACTAAGGCTAAAACAGGAAAGAAACCCTTACTGTTCTCAATCACCCAAGGCTCTTTAGTGACCAGTTGTAACTGCTCATCTGAGCCACCTTGCTCCTCAATTTGAGAAGCGAACACAGCACGTTTTTTAGCAAAGTACACTTTATCGGCTAACGCCACCAAGCCTGTGACGAATGTCGCCAAGACTAAAACCAAAGGAAAATCGATATCCATTAAACTCTCGTTATTATATTTGGGTATATGTAAAAATCAGGGTCATTCTACCAATCTCACATAGAATCTCACCTATAAATATTTTGCTATTAGCTAAAGCCTCAGACCACGTATTGCCTGAGCAAGTTCCACTGCATATCCATCTGTCATTCCCGCAATGTAATCGACAACTCGCAAATACGCGCGATATTTATCCCAACCTGCCTGCGGAGCATGTCGGCCAATTAGATCCAGAATGCGTTGAGACTTATAACTCACCTGCTCACCAGCAAGCACTTCATCAATAGCAGTGAGGAATGACTCTAGCAAACTGCCTAGCGTGGTATATGCGCCAATCTCGATTAATGCTTTTTTTGGGTCTTTAAATATTTTTTCACGGGCCAAGCTCTTAGCTTGAGAGATACACCTAGCCACTTTTGGGTCAGATAACGAAATTAAGTCACCCTCTAACTGCCCTTTAAGCAATAACGATTCTTTATCAACAAATGCCTGAGCAACTGCGTTCACCATTATCTCAATGGCTTTACCGCGTAATATTGCCAACCGACGACGGGCGGGGTCTTGTACTGTGGTTTTAAAATAAGAGCTTGGGACGTCATCACCAATAAGGCCTAATAAAAGTGCTTCTACTTCGGCGTATTGAAGTAAATTCATTTCAACACCATCTTCTAAATCAATAATGGCGTAACAAATATCGTCTGCCGCTTCCATTAAATACACGAGAGGATGGCGGCAGTAACGATTATCATCCAACTTAATTAAGCCAACCTCTTTCGCTATCTCATTTAAAAATGCTAACTCAGACTGGTAAACACCAAATTTCTCACCTTTTAATGGGTCTTGATACCCGCTGTGCCAAGGATACTTTAAGAAACTCCCTAGCGTGGCGTAAGTTAAGCGCATACCCCCGTCAAATCGGTGGTATTCCAATTGGGTTAAGATTCGCAGCCCTTGAGCATTGCCCTCAAACGTCTGAAAATCTTTCACTTGCTCGGGGCTTAATCCCGATAAATAAGCCGCGTTTCTACCATCCCTGAACCAATGACGTATCGCATCCTCACCAGTATGGCCAAAGGGTGGGTTACCAATATCGTGCGCTAAACAAGCTGCTTGAACAATAGCGCCTAAATCTGCAGGTGTGATTTGCGAGGGTAAACGACCCTGCAGCATCTCCCCTACTTGAGCACCCAAACTACGGCCAACACAACTTACTTCCAAACTATGAGTTAATCGGCTATGAATATGATCATTATCACTTAACGGATGAACTTGAGTTTTACGTTCTAAGCGCCTAAAGCTACTAGAGAAAATAACCCTATCGTGATCTTTATGAAATGGCGTTCGCGACTCACTTAATTCCGCTTCATCCATCTCGCCAAACCGCTTCTCGCTCAATAAGCTATTCCAGTCCACTGCTAACCCCTATTTGTAAATCTGTATAAACCAATACTTACTTAACCCTAAATGGGTGAGACTCAAACGTACCCAGCCAACGATATTCCGATGCGTAAAACTTTAATTCTTCAATAGCCTGCTGCATCGCCTCAGATTCTACATGTTGCGCCACGTCAATATGAAACTGGCTACTCTTTAGTGTTGCTTGATCAAGATAGCTTTCAATTTTTATTAAATTCAAACCGTTTGTTGCAAAACCACCCAAGGCTTTATAAAGCGCTGCAGGAATATTTCTTAACGTAAATAGAATCGAGGTGATATAGGCGACCTCAGGACGATACGCGGGTAGCTCAGGGTTTTTCATTAAAACGATGAACCGTGTTGTATTGCCCACCACATCCTCAAATTGGCGCTCAATAATTTCAAGCCCATACAATTGGGCGGCCAATTCCGATGCTACCGCACTACCCGTTAGGTCAGAGCCCTCTGACAGCAACTTAGCCGCCCCCGCTGTATCAAATTCAGCCCTAGGCTCCAAGCTCAACTGAATTATTTTGTCATGACACTGAGCCAAAGCCTGCGGATGCGACATCACCCAAGTTGGCTTAGCATTTGGCAGTGCCATTAAACAATGGGAAACCGGCTGAAAGTGCTCGGCAACAATATTAAGATGGGTTTTAGGTATCTGGCGATAAATTTCTTCTACTCGGCCAGCGCTGGAGTTCTCTAATGGAATCATCGCCCAGCGAGCATGGCCTAATTCGACAGCAGAAATAGCCTGAACAAAACTATCGTAAGGCACAGGCTGAGCGTCAGGGTTAACCTGTGTACAAGCAAGATGACTATACGCCCCTAACTGCCCCTGAAATGCTATTTTGTACATATTTACGCCTTTATATATAACTTAATTAAATACTAACAGCTTTCGTTAAATTCGATATGTGTTGTAGCTCTTCTATACTCATACAAAACCAGAGCAAATAAACCCTATGCTAAAAAAAATTGTGACCGCAAACCTAAAACCAGGCATGTACGTTGCTAATATTGCTCAACAGGGTCTCAGTTTGCATGAACATGAGCGCGAGGGTCGCATACCCGACCAACAAACGATTAACAAATTGATCACGCGAGGCGTCAAAGAGCTTTATATCGATACAGACAAGGGCAGCGACAGCCCAGATGCGATTAGTAAAGAAGCCAGCGAAGAAAAACTAGATAGCCAAATAATTGATATAGCACAAAAATCGCCTATTGAGCGAGACATAAAATCATCCCAACTTGATAAAGAACTCGAAAAAGCATCGAAGCTGCATACCGAAGCTCTCAGCCTAGTCAATCATGCAATGACATCGGCTAAGTCAGGGCAAGCGGTCGATATTACGCCATTTGAAAATATGGCAGATAACTTCATGGACTCCGTAGTACGCAATCAAAATGCACTTGCCTGCTTATCAAGAATTCGCCAAAAAGATAATTATCTAATGGAGCACAGCGTTAATGTCGCGGTGCTTATGTCTATTTTGGGCAAGCATCTCGAACTTGAACGCCCCTACCTTCATCAATGTGTTACAGGTGCACTGCTGCATGATATCGGGAAAATTTTAATCCCAGACACCGTTTTACATAAACCCGATAAACTGACAGATGACGAATATAACATCATGAAAAAACACGCGGGTTACAGCCAAAAGATTTTGCAACGTAATGCCCGCTTCTCCCAAGTATCCATAAATGTTGCAGGTCAACACCACGAACGAATGGACGGACAAGGCTACCCTCTTGGATTAAAAGGCGATGAAATATCCGCTGAAGCGAGAATGGCGTCGGTTGTCGACATTTACGATGCCATTACCGCCGACAGGGTTTACCACAAAGGAATGACCCCCTCCAATGCCCTAAAAAGAATGCTGGAGTGGTGCGGGCCCCACCTTGACACCAAGTATGTGCATAGCTTCATTAAAGCGATCGGAGTCTACCCCGTGGGTTCATTGGTCAAGATCAATAATACAGCAGCCGTTGTGATCGCAGAGAATACCGATAGTTTAAAGCCTGTTGTTAAGGTCATCTACAACCTTGAATTAAACATCTACACCCAGGTAGCCATAAAAGATTTAAGCAAAGAAACCTCTCAAGATCGCATCTCTCAGGTATTGGACCCTCATGACTTTGGAATAAACCTTAAAGATTTCATGATTTAACCCCTTTATTACCCCCGCTCTTGTAAGTCATTGTATTTACTTTAAAAAGAATAAAAAAAAACATAAAAAAAGGTTGACCAATTCTGCTTTCGTCAATAATATACGCCCCGCAGTCAAGGCAACGCCGAGACAGCACTGTTGTTCCTCGATAGCTCAGTTGGTAGAGCAGTAGACTGTTAATCTATTGGTCACTGGTTCGAGTCCAGTTCGAGGAGCCACTTTCGGAGCATAGCGCAGCCTGGTAGCGCATCTGGTTTGGGACCAGAGGGTCGGGAGTTCGAATCTCTCTGCTCCGACCATCTTTTTTATCTCAGCACAATCTTTAAATATCTAACAATATCCTTGTTAAATATATCTGTCGGAGCATAGCGCAGCCTGGTAGCGCATCTGGTTTGGGACCAGAGGGTCGGGAGTTCGAATCTCTCTGCTCCGACCATTATACTTTTCTTGATCTACCCCTCTTATTTTTTATCTTTACATACCCATATATTATTTTTAATTATCGCTATCTATTTTTTAGACATAAAAAAACCCTAGTAAACTAGGGCTTTAATATACCGAAAATTAGAATTAAGATTTTTCGATAGACAGTAATTCAACTTCAAATACCAAAGTAGAATTTGCTGGAATTTTAGGGCTTGGGCTTTGCGCACCATAGGCTAACTCAGCAGGAATGTGTAAACGCCATTTACCACCGACTTTCATCATCTGTAGAGCTTCAGTCCAGCCAGCAATCACACGATTAACAGGGAATTTAGCTGGTGTGCCACGTTCAATAGAACTATCAAATACAGAACCATTGATTAGAGTACCTTGATAATGAACCTCTACTGTATCAGTAGCGGCAGGCATATCGCCTTTACCCTCTGCTAACACTTCATAAAGCAGACCGCTTTCAGTTGCTTTAATACCTTCTTTTTTCGCTGTTTGCGCTAGATATTCAACACCTTCTTTCGATACACTTTCAGATTCAATTTGCTGTTTAGCCATTTGCTCTTCACGAACAGCTGCAAAAGCTTCACGTATTACTTCTTCCTCTAAACGCGCTGGCTTTTCATTTAAAACATCTTGCAAGCCTGCAATCATTGCCTGAGTATTAATATCAATTGGCTGACCCGTTACACTACGAGCCATACTCATACCAATACCGTAGCTCATTTTGTCTACATTCGACTCAAGTGCCACTTCTTTCTCGCCGCAACCTGCCAACAACACAGCAGATGCAAGAGCAACCATAGGTAATTTACGCATACTATTTCTCTTATATTTAGTTACAAACAAAACGACCTTCTTTTAAACGACGTTTACATTCTCGATGATAATTTTCACACACTTGATGCTCACCCGCTGATAAATTCAACGCGTAATCACAATCGTTTATTTTCTGCCTAAGCTCATCGTCGCTCAACCGGGTATTATCATTACCGCAACCAAGCAAACAAATCGATAAACATATCAGCATTAAGCTTTTAAACTTATCATTTAGCATAAGCCAACCAACTTAGTAAAATCAGACCAATACTCGGCTTAAAATAAAAGCCAGCAAGCTGGCTTTTAAATGAATACAAAAACTTAAAGATGAAGACTCAAACCAATATACGGACCTGCTACGGTCGCTTTTGCAGACAGATCACCAAAGTCAGCTTCATCCAACTCAAGATCAAAACTACGGTAACCTGCCGTAATGCCCACATCTAAAAGTGGAATAACCGGTAATACATACGTCAAATTGGCATCAAAGTCAGTAAGACTCGTATCACCATAAGAAATAGTATTAATGTTAGCCGCCACAGAAAGACCTGTTAGAGGAATATCAATACCCGCATTCAAGTAACCCATTGGCACAACAAAGTCGAAATCTGCAGCGGCTGATGCATCGCCATCTACTGTCATTTTGCCATCAAACTGGCGAGCCGTCAGGCCAAAGTCAAACGTCACAATTGGAAGCGGTAAACTCCAATAAAGAGTGAAATCGGTATGGCTTAAATCTAAAACGCTATCTACATTACCAGTAACATTAGTACCATTAAATTCAAAACCAGTATCAATTGTGCCACTGCCATCGGATTCCATAGCAGTTTGCTTAATTTTAACATTTGGAATAACTGGAATTGGGTGCTCGAACGCTACATATAAAACACTTTGGCCGTCGGCTTTTAAACCAAGATCGTCATCAAGGTCTGCAGAACCATTCACTACATCACCAGAAACAGTTTGATCCCAGTAATAACCACCCGCATAAAAATCAACTAAAGGCAGCGCACTTGCCGCTTGAGGCAAAGAAGCAGCTACAACCGCTACAGCAAGGATTTTTTTCATTTTTATCTTCCTCTAAAAGTAATCTTCAAATCAACCAAGGCTAACGCTACCATGATCAATAGATTTGGCCAAATTTAATCACAACTACGGATAAAACGCAGCCAAACTATTAGCCAGATGTGAGCATTTTCACTCATAGTGTTGTTTTTTGTTCATGATTTGTTATTGAGTTGTAAGTTCACGCCAATCAAAACCCGTTTCCTGACTTGCCATGATCACCCAATCAGGATCACACTGCAGAGCAGAACAGATATTCTGTATAGCTAAATCAACTTGGTTATTCTGCTCGCTTATGTGAGTCGCGACCACGTATTGCAGCTGACTTTGATCAACCTGCATTAAAAATTGCGCCGCCTGCTCATTATTTAAATGCCCCAAAGACCCTTCAACACGCACTTTTAATTTTGGCGGGTAAGGCCCACGTCGTAACATTGCCACATCATGATTAGTTTCAATTAACAGACCATGACAGTGGCGATATTTCTCAATAATGTAAGGCGTAAGACTTCCAAGATCAGTAAGCACACCAACGGTAAGCTCACCATCGCTAACAACAAACTGTGTAGGCTCTCGAGCATCATGCGGAACAACAACCGGGGAAACCGTCAATGCGCCAATGGTAAAGTCACTATGACTATCAATTACCTTCAGACTAGGAATGACTCCTAAGCCTTCATGTTGAGACGTACCATGAGAACAATAAACAGGAATACGATACTTACGAGCAAGGGGGCCAACCCCCTTTATATGATCACCGTGCTCATGAGTAATGAGCACGGCACTAAGATTAAGAGGCGTAAGGCCTTTTTGAGCAAGACGGTTTTCAAACTCTTTAAGGGTAAAACCATCATCTATTAAAATGCAGGTATCACCCTTTTGAATCAAAGTGCCATTGCCTTTACTGCCACTACCAATACTACAAAATCGCACTAGAGTTTTTCTTGAATCTTTTCCAGCAAAGACTGCGCTTGAGCGTCTTCAGCAAGATTATCCGCATCTTCATGAATTGCCACATACACACCCGATCGAGCTTGGTTTAGTTTAACCTGCAAAGAGACCTGAACGGGCTCAGGTTCGCCACCAAACAGCCCAGCCCAAAAACCAACATCATCCGGATTACCAGGCTTAGTCAGTTCAATATAGTAAGTACCGATGCTTCGATTTAAATCTACTATATTAATTTCTGCTTTTTTAAGCGCCTCACCCAGCTCAGACCAAGCACGGGCAAACTCAATATTCAGGCGTAAGATCGGAGTACCGTTACCGTCTTTTAATAGATCAGTTTCAAGCGTAACCTGGCTTAATTCAGACAAGCTAGTCGAGTTAGTCTCATCTTCCGTAGCAAGCACAAGCGGTGTTGGCCTAGGCAGCACAAACTCCTTAATGGTTAAGCCTGCTTGCACATCGGGTATTGGTAATTGCGGCACCAAAGAAATGTTAGCCACTTCTTTAGGCACCTGAATATTGGCTTTAACGTCACTCGCCAAATAATCATCTGTACGGTCATGGAATAACCAACTACAGCCGTTTAACGTAAGAAAAATAACGAACAACACACCTAAGCGCATTAGGTACTCCAATCTTATAATGATTAAATCAACTTCCATTGACCCAGTGCGTGACGCAAAGGTTCCCGCAATGACGATGACAACTGGGTTAAAGGTAATCGAATGGCTGGGCCAATTAATCCCATTTCGTGCAGAGCCCATTTAACTGGAATAGGGTTAGACTCTAAAAACATAGCGCTATGTAAATTCATCAACTGATCGTTTAATGCTTTTGCTTCTTCTGCCTTGCCCGCTAAAGCCAGTGCACACAATTGCGCCATTTCAGCAGGTGCCACATTAGCGGTCACTGAGATATTACCTTTACCGCCAGCTAGTATTAATTCATAAGCGGTTTCATCATCGCCCGAGTAAACGGCCATTTTGTCACCAACACGAGCAATCACATCACGAGCACGAGCAATATCACCCGTTGCTTCTTTAATACCAACAATATTGTCAAACTGCGCTAATCGCTCAACCGTTTCAGGCAACATATCGCACGCAGTACGGCCCGGTACGTTATATAAAATCTGAGGGATACTGGCCGCTTCAGCAATTGCCTTATGGTGTAAAAATAAGCCTTCTTGGGTTGGCTTATTGTAATAAGGTGTTACCAATAAAACCGCATCTGCACCTAAGCGCTGAGCTTCTTTTGTTAAATGAATGGCTTCTGACGTTGAGTTAGCACCCGTGCCTGCAATAACAGGAATACGACCATTGACCCAAGTTACAATCTTACCAATCACTTCGAGATGCTCTTCAGGGTTAAGTGTTGCCGACTCCCCTGATGTACCAACAGCAACAATTGAGGCAGTACCCTTCTCAATATGCATCTCGACCAATGTCTTTAGGGCATTCCAGTCCACAGCCCCTGTTGCTTCCATTGGTGTCACTAAAGCTACGATGCTTCCGGTGATCATGTACCTTCTCCGAGAACGATATAAAAATAGAGCGCAATGGTACTGGCGCAACCCCTTTGTGGCAAGGCCCGCCAGCCCATAATGGACGTTATAAACACACTAAAATAGGTGTTTTGTAGGTTAAGCCTGCGTATCTGGCTCTTGTTGAGCAGCTTGCACGCCTTTTGGCCAAGCTGTTAAAACCGCTTTAAAAATAGTAGCCAAAGGAATAGCGAAAAACACACCCCACAATCCCCATAATCCGCCGAACAACAAGACGGCTAAAATGATCACCACTGGATGCAAATTAACCGCTTCTGAGAACAGTAACGGCACTAAAACGTTTCCGTCAATCGCTTGGATTATAAAATAAACCGCCACCAGATAATAAAAATCGGAGCTAAGCCCCCATTGAAAATAGGCGATTAGAACAACAGGGATCGTAACCACCGCCGCACCTATATAAGGTATAACAACAGACAAACCAACCAAAATAGCAAGCAGCGCTGCATAGCGAATCCCCATAATGGCAAACGCCACATAAGTCACAACACCCACCGCACCAATTTCAACCACCTTGCCTCGAATATAATTAGCAAACTGCTGATCCATTTCACGCCAAACTCGACCAATCAACACTCTCTTTGATGGCATCAAAGACACCCACCAACGAACCATCATATTGCCGTCCTTTAAGAAAAAGAAAACAAGAATGGGCACTAGCACTAGATATATGAGAATGGCCACTACGTTTGGTAGATTAGACAACGAAAATGATAGTGCTAACTGACCCACGCGACCCGCTTCCTCACCGATCGTTTTTGAAAAGGCTTTAATTTGATCTTGATCGAAAAGCAGAGGGTATCGATCAGGTAAAATAGCCAATAACTCATGCCCTTTTGAAAGCATCTTTGGCAACTCTGTAAATAATTGCGTCACCTGACCCCAAGCAGCGGGAACGACAATAAACATAATCGTTAAGCACACAATCACAAACAATAAAAACACAATCACACTGGCTAAGGTATGCCCAACACCATACCGTCTAAGTGCCTGCACCGGCCCCTGTAATAAATAGGCAACAATCACACTGGCAATGGCAGGCGCCAACTCACTACCTAATGTTAAGACAATGACAAAACCAACAACCATTAACAGCAAAAGAAACAGTGCTTCTTCATCTGAAAAATATTGCTCTACCCAGCCTCTAATTAGGCGCATCATAGACATATTAAGTCTATTCTCCTTTTTGAATCATAAAAATAAATTGCTCATCACTTTGCTCAGAAAACAACAAAGAATGAACGGTTAACTCAACAAACGCAGGAATATCACGCCAAGATCCAGCATCGCTACAAACGACCTTCACAACTTGACCAGATATCATGGAACTTAATGCTTGCTTGGTTTTCAATAGCGGCATTGGGCAACGTAAGCCTGATACATCTAATAAAACATCAAACGACTGTGATACCATTTATACGCCCAAAGAGTAGAATTCGAGCTAATATTATTCTAAAAGCTTTTAACTGGCGAACTTAATCTATAAGGAAGTATATGCCCTTCATTCTAGCCTGCTTAATGCTCGTCGTGAGCTTTCCAAGCCTTAGCGCTAACAATGAGCTGCCAAGCCTAGGCGATGCATCTTCTGGACTAATATCCATTGAACAAGAGCATGCCCTAGGTCGCGCATGGCTTCGCAATTTAAGATCACAAGTCTCCTCACTCCATTACGCTGAACTCACCGAATACACTGAAAACCTTATTTACCGGCTTGCAAGCCATAGCCAAGTAAGCGATCGCCGACTTGAAATAATCATTTTAGACAACAATCAATTAAATGCTTTTGCCGTCCCCGGTGGCGTCATTGGCATTAATGCCGGCTTATTCTTACACGCTAAAACCGAAGCGCAATTTGCAGCCGTACTCGCACACGAACTGGCTCATCTTAGCCAGCGCCACTTTGCACGCCAAATTGATGAAAGCCGCAAGCAAACGCCGATTGCACTAGCCACACTACTTGGCAGCATCATGTTACTTGCCACCAATAACACTGAAGCAGGCTTTGCTGGACTAATGACCAGCCAAGCCGCAGCAACACAATGGTCATTAAATTACAGCCGAGACTGGGAGCGCGAAGCAGACCGTTTAGGCATGCACACCCTAGTAAGCGCAGAGCTAGACCCTCACGGCATGCCAGATATGTTTCGCCAAATGTACGAAGCACACAAATACAGCGAACGCCCGCCTGAGTTTTTGCTAACCCACCCAGTTACAGAAAACCGAATCAGTGATGCTGCAGGCCGTGTTGATGCAATGAAAATTAAATCATTCCCAGAAGACATTGAATATCAACTCATGCGCACCTATACACTTTTGCAGTATAAGAAACAAAGCCATAACTTAGCCCATTTTAAAAGCCAACTTAAAAAGTTAGACGATGAACAGCAAATAAAAATTACCCACTATGCATTAGCCTTATTATTGACCGAGCAAAAGCAATATGAGAGCGCGCTTTCTCACATTCAAACCCTGCTTGAGGACGACTCGCAGCGCATTAGCTATCAAACCTTGTATGCTCGAATACTCTTTCAAACAGATAAAAAGCAAGAGGCGATTAACCACATCAAAGAGCAACTCAGCCTTAACCCAGACAACCACCCTCTCACCATGAACTACGTTGAGATGCTAATGGACACCGAGCAATACCACGATGCCGCAGATGTTTTACAAAGCCATTCAAGAATACGACCGAATGACCCATACATTTGGCAGCAGCTTTCAGAAGCACAAGGCAAAGCGGACAATAAAATAGCACTACATCAAGCAAGGGCTGAATTTTTGTTTCTGACAGGGCAAAACAAAAAAGCATTACAGCAGTTGAAAACAGCATTGGAATTATCAAAAGGGAATTTTTTACTATCTGCGCGCATTGAACAGCGCGCTAGAGAAATATCAAACAGTAAAAATGACTTAAAGTTTTAAGTCATTTTTACATCAAACACTAGAATCGACGACCCTGAGCCTGCACACCATGCTCTTTTGCAAAATCAAGCATACGATTCAAAGAAATCATCGCCTTAGCCGCAATTTCATCAGGCACCTCAACAGCATTAAGACCCTGATCTAAACAAGACTCTAAGTTGCCCAACCTGTTCATCGCCATCCAAGGGCAATGCGCGCAACTTTTACAGCTTGCACCTGTGCCGCCTGTCGGCGCTTCAATGAACGTCTTACCTGGGGCCATTTGCTGCATCTTATAAAAGATGGCTTTATCGGTCGCAACTATAAATGTGGTGTTATCCATCGTTTGCGCAGCTTTAATAATTTGCGAGGTACTACCAACCACATCCGCGATCTTCACTACAGGCTCTGGCGATTCAGGGTGAACCAGTACAGCCGCCTCTGGGTAGACCTTTTTGAGGTCCTCAAGACCTTTCGCCTTAAATTCTTCATGCACAATACACGAACCATTCCACATCAACATGTCGGCGCCCGTCATGCGCTGAATATAGTTCCCTAGGTGCTGATCTGGACCCCAGATGATTTTCTCACCTTGGTCCATCAGCTCTTGGACAATCTCAAGCGCAATACTTGAAGTAACGACCCAGTCGGCTCTCGCTTTCACCTCTACAGAAGTGTTTGCATACACCACAACCTTACGGTCTGGGTGCTGATCACAAAAAGCACTAAATTCACCAACAGGACAACCTATGTCCAACGAACAAGTAGCTTCTAGAGTCGGCATAAGAACGGTTTTTTCAGGGCTTAAAATTTTAGCCGTTTCACCCATGAATTTGACACCCGCCACAACAAGAGTCTGAGCACTATGATCACGACCAAAACGCGCCATTTCTAACGAGTCTGCAACGCAACCACCGGTTTCATCAGCAAGCGCTTGAATAATAGGGTCTGTATAATAATGAGCGACAAGAACAGCGTTTTTCTCAATCAGTAATTGTTTGATACGCTTTACGTAAGCAGACATTTGCTCAGCATCCATTTCTTGCTGAACACCGTGCTCTAAATGATCTTGTACCCAAGCATGAACTGCTTGATCGGTAGCGATGGTTGACTGTGTCATATCGGAAAATACATCTGTGTTAGATAAGCAGCCCAGTATTTTAACACAAGCATAACTTTGCTAAAAAGCTGTTTGGCTGAACAATTAAATTCTTTAGCACAAATAAAAAAGGCAGAGTAAATATACTCTGCCTTTTTAAATAATGGTGGGTCGTGCTGGATTCGAACCAGCGACCAATTGATTAAAAGTCAACTGCTCTACCAACTGAGCTAACGACCCAAGCTCGGTGCGTATTCTACATTGAAATTATCTTTTGTCAACAAATTCAATAACTTAACTACGCTAAGTTCGCTTTGGTGGGTCGTGCTGGATTCGAACCAGCGACCAATTGATTAAAAGTCAACTGCTCTACCAACTGAGCTAACGACCCCCAAAGCGGGCGCAAATAATACTATTTTTCAGATATAAAACAACCCCTTACGCGATTATTTTCTTATTTATTTTGCACCCCTTATATTTAAAGGGCTACAGAGAAGGTAAAGCTAAGAGGAATGAACATACAGAAAAAATATCGACACAATACAGCAATGACACAAGTAGAAATCAGCACAAAAATACGCAAAAGCGTTATTTGAAATTATCTTTAAGGTATTTAGAGGCAAAGCGAGCAGATGCTGAATCTGAAAATTTATTTACAACTGACTGCAAAAGAGTCTTACTTTGAGCGGTATCACCTAGTCGATGCAAAACAACACCTAACTTATAGGTAGAGTCTGGTGTTTTTTGGTGGTCAGGATACTGATTAACAACAATCTTGAATGCCTTACGAGCCTCTTCAAGATTACCTTGATTATAATAGATCTGACCTAGCCAATAATAACCGTTAACCGCTAACTCACTCCTAGGAAACCCCTGTAAAAAAGATTTAAACTTCAGAGCAGCTTCATCTAACTTACGCTGTTTCATTAATGAAAGCGCTGCATCGTACTCTTCATCACCATTTTCAGGCGTGCTAGCCGATGGCGTGACAGATACACTTTGGCCTTGCAGCATCTGAGTCATTCTTCGATCAAGATCTAAATATCGCTGCTTCTGTTCAGCCTTTAATTTATTTAGCTCATACCCCTGCTCTTCAACAGTAGAGCGAAGACTTTGAATTTCTTCTTTGAGCATTTCAATTTCAGAGAAAAGTAACTGACTAGCAGCAGGACTTAAGCCTGCAGAGGGTTTATTACTGGCGACAGGTGCAGATGTTTGGGCAACTGAATTAACTGGGACCGCTCTGGCATTATCCAGAGACGACCAAGTTTCAGCATTTACAAAACCAGCTCCAATGGCACAAAGTGCCAAAGGAGCCCATTTGAAAGATGCTAAATTAAACATTAACGTGCTTGATAGTTGATTTCAGTACGACGGTTTTTAGACCATGCTGAATCGTCAGAACCAACCATTGCTGGACGCTCTTCACCGAAGCTTACGCTTTCAAGTTGGCTTGGGTTTACACCCTGAACAACTAAGTAACGCTTAACCGTGTTTGCACGACGCTCACCTAGAGCAAGGTTGTATTCAACTGTACCGCGCTCGTCACAATGACCTTCTAGTGCAACGCTTGCTTGTGGATTAGCCACTAAGTATTGCGCGTGTGCATTTAGAATATCTTTAAATTCTGGACGAATCTCAGAACGGTCATAGCCGAAATAAACAACCGTTTGTTCAAGTAACGGATTAGCAGCCATAGTTGCTTGCTCTTCAGTTACAACATCAAGACCTGGAGAACCAGGAACGGCTTGAGTTTGGCTCTCTTCTACTGATGTGTCAGTTGTTGCTGCTTCGTCTGTAGTACCACCGCTGCTCGCGCAACCTACGATAGCAAGAGAAAGAAGAGATACTGCGAAAATTTTTCCCAAGTTTTGCATTGTTTTACCTTATTTTAATGTGTTGTTAATTTAAATACGGGCCCCATGCTGGTTCTCTTACGTCACCACTTTTAGAGGGAACTAAGAACTTAACATCGCCATCGACCGATACAGCGGCCAAAATACTTCGCCTATTATGCTTTGCGGCATACATTACCATAACTCCATTTGGAGAAACACTAGGTGATTCATCAAGATATGTGTCGGAACTCAATATTTGCAACAAACCTCTCGTTAAATCTAAAGAAGCGATATGAAAATCACCGCCTTGTTGAGATTGATGCACCAAAACTAAAAATCGACCATCTTGTGCCAATCGAGCACGAGCATTGTAATTACCCTCAAAAGTCAGTCTTTCAATATATCCCGATTCGAGATTCTTACGATAAATTTGCGGATTACCACTGCGTCCACTGGTGAAAATAATATGTTTGCCGTCCGGCATCCAGTTTGGTTCTGTATCAATACCATAATGATTCGTAACCCGTAACCAAGTACGCGTCGTAAGGTCAACCACATAAATCTCTGGATTACCGTCTTTTGAAAGCGTTAAAGCCAGCTTTTTACCATCAGGCGAAAAAGAAGGCGCACTATTCAAACCCTTATTAGCACTAATAAGCTGTTTTTTACCTGTCGTAATGTCTTGGATATAAACCTTACTGCCCGAATCTTCGAGCATGACATAAGCAATGCGCTTGCCGTCAGGTGCCCATGAAGGTGAAAAAATAGAGTATTTGGACGTTAAAATTATTTTCTCTCTTGCGCCATCACTGTCCGCTATCGACAAATTAAAGCGAGTACGTTCAGGGTTTGTGGTGACATAAGCAATCTGTGTTGAAAAAGCACCCCGAATACCGGTTAGCTGTTCATATATAGCATCGCTTATTCGGTGAGCTACATCCCGTAACTGCGCTTGGGTGCCCTTTAAGGTTTGTGTTAGTAATTCACGTTCATTAAAAACATCAAATAACTGATATCGAACTTGATACAAACCACCTGGCAAATCAGTAATAACGCCCATTACAACGTATTCTTGTTTAAGTAAACGCCAATCACGAAAATACAAATCCCCTTCGGTATGCGGGTGACTCAACATATCTTTAGGCGCAAGCACGCCAAAATGACCCGAACGTTCTAAGTCATTGCGCAAGACTGCATCAACCTCTGCACCAGGTGATGACAATGAAGACACTTGAAATGGCACTACGGATATAGGAATTGCGGTGGCAATACCTTGAGTAATTTCAATGGTCAATTCAGCTTTAGCAAACACACTGAACAGCAAACTAACTATAAAAAGCGATCTACGCATCATAATCGAGCATTTTCCGGTTTTAGTTTTAATACGATTTGTCTAAATTGTTTTTCAAATAATACGGCATCCTTGGGCACTGGAAAGTTCCCCACCTTCCATACCGCTTGCTCTGCACTTCTATCTAACGCGTCATTGCCACTAGATTGCAACAACAGCACTTCTGTCACCTCACCCGTTGGCACAAGGTAAACCCGCAAAACAACTTCTTCGTCATGCTTCGCACTGGGAGGAAAACGCCATACAGATTGAATCAGGGCGTTAATTTGGCTACTGTAATCAGCCACCTGCTGCTGATCATGCAATGCTTGTTTAGCCTGTTCTTCTTTTTGCTTGGCTTCTGTTTTCGCACTTAGAGCTTCTTCTTTCTCAAGCGCCTCTAAAAAATCAAGCCCCGGCAAAGGTAATGGTTTATCCGGCACATCTGCTTTTTTCACCACTACTTCAGGTTTTGGCTCTACTTTTTTAATTGGTTTAGGCGCTGCCTTTACAACGGGCTTATTTTTTTGGGGTGCAGGTTTTTGGGCCTGCTTCACCGGTGCTGCTTTCGGTTTTGGCTCGTTAAGTTGAACAATGCGCGCTGCAATATGCTGCGGCCTTTTTATTACCTGCTCTTCTTCGCCAATCCACTGATTACTCAATAGAAACATCAAAACAGCAATGATTAAACCAGAACCCATCATTGGAATCTTAAAACTGGTTGGATCCGTAAAGTGCAATTGCATTAGCGACCGGGCTCCGGTGCTTCCGTCACCAAACCAACGCCTTTTGCACCCGCTGCCTGTAAGGTACTCATAAGTGCAATGACTTTACCGTACGCAACGGCTTGATCACCGCGGACAAGTACATCGGTATCAGGCTGTTGCTTTAAGATTTTGGTCACATATTTTTGCACATATTCGAGGTTAACCGCTTTATCTTCTTCTCGCCCACGCTCAAGAATGTATTGACCATTATCTTTAATAGTCACAATTAAGGGCACTTTGTTTTTATCTGATTTAATTGGCTCACTTGCAACTTGCGGCAAATCCACTCGTACACCTTGAGTCAATTGAGGTGCTGTAATCATAAAAATAACCAGCAACACCAACATAACATCTATGTAAGGCACCACGTTCATTTCAGCAATTGGACGACGTTTCTGCCTAGCCATTTTTATCTACCGTTGCAGAAACAGGGGGTACTGGGGTTTCCGGCACCACTTTATTTTTCTTATACACTTGGCGATGCAGAATACTAATGAATTCTTCACCAAAGGTTTCATAGCGACTAATCACCTGATCAACCTTGGTGGTAAAGCGGTTATAAAAAATAACCGCAGGGATAGCCGCAAACAAACCAATCGCCGTTGCAATCAATGCCTCAGCAATACCAGGTGCCACCGTTGCTAACGTCGCTTGGTGCACATTAGCCAGTCCTCTAAAACTGTTCATAATCCCCCAAACCGTACCAAATAAACCCACATATGGGCTGGTCGAACCCACCGTTGCCAAAAACGGTAAATGCAATTCTAATAATTCAGATTCACGGGTAGTTGCCACTCGCATCGCGCGCTGAGTGCCTTCCATTACGGCTTCTGGGTCGGCGCTGCTTTGTTGACGCAAGCGACTAAATTCACGAAAGCCTGCGGTGAAAATATTTTCAACACCAAAAGCCGGTGGCTCTTGGTTGATTTCTTTGTATAGCTGACTTAGATCCATGCCAGACCAAAAACGATCTTCAAACTTATCAAAGCTGTTTTTTGCGGCGTTTAATACACGCTGACGCTGGATAATAATCATCCACGATGCAAATACAGCCGCCATTAGGATCAGCATGACACACTGAACAACCCAACTGGCATTTGAAATTAAAGACCATAAGGTCATGGATTCATTCACACTTAACTCCTTTCTCACCACCGATCGTAATGAGGTCTAAAATGGCCTGTGGAATAGCCATTGGTTTTTTATTAGTCGCATTAATACAAGCAATAGTGACATCGGCTTGTAATTTTTGTTCGCTTTGTGTGGTAATACTTTGCTGCATTTTTAATGAGGCTTTTTTAACCTGCACTACTTTTACGCTGATATTTAATGCGTCATCTAGCAAAGCGGGCTTTTGCCATTTAATGGCCATATCCCTAACAACAAACAATACATTTTGCTGTTTTAATATAGATTGATTAAACCCAAGCTCACGTAACCACTCGGTACGCGCACGTTCGAGAAAATACAAGTAACGCGCGTGATAAACAATACCTCCGGCATCGGTATCTTCAAAATACACCCGTACAGGCCAATTAAATTCACTCATTTGTGTCAGTAGAGTTCATGGTAAGACCAAAGTGTGTGTATGCGTGCTCGGTTACCACGCGCCCTCTTGGGGTTCGCATCATAAAGCCTTGCTGAATAAGGTATGGCTCTAATACGTCTTCGATAGTATCGCGCTCTTCACTAATCGCTGTGGCTAACGAATCAACCCCTACTGGGCCGCCGCCAAATTTTTCAATCATGGCCAACAATAAACGTCGATCCATGTGATCTAAACCGTGTGTATCGACGTTTAGCATGTTAAGCGCTAAATCCGCCATATCTTGGGTAATAATTCCATTGCCTTTTACTTCAGCGTAATCACGCACGCGGCGTAATAAGCGGTTAGCAATACGGGGCGTACCGCGTGAACGCATGGCGATTTCTTTGGCGCCATGTCCCTCTACTTCAACCCCTAATAAATTTGCGCTACGACCAACGATGCCCGTTAAGTCCTCGACATTATAGAATTCTAAACGCTGAACGATACCGAAGCGGTCACGTAATGGCGAGGTTAATAGCCCTGCTCGAGTCGTTGCGCCAATTAATGTAAATGCGGGTAAATCTATTTTAATAGATCGCGCGGCAGGGCCTTCGCCGACCATGATATCTAATTGATAATCTTCCATGGCGGGGTACAACACTTCTTCAACCGATGCACTTAGGCGATGTATTTCGTCAATAAACAAAACATCGCCTTCTTCAAGATTGGTTAGCAGCGCGGCAAGATCACCTGCTTTTTCTAACACAGGGCCAGATGTGGATTTAATACTGACACCAAGCTCATTAGCCATAATATTAGCCAAGGTGGTCTTACCTAAACCAGGCGGGCCAAAAATCAAAGTATGATCAAGCGCTTCTTGGCGCGCTTTTGCGGCACCAATGAAAATCTCCATTTGCTCTCGCACCGCAGGCTGGCCTTCATAGTCGGCCAAGGCGGTTGGACGTATCGCGCGATCTTGCGGGGTTTCAATTTGAATTATTTCTTCGTGTTTAGCACTAACAAAGCGATCACTTTCTATCATAGTTTTATCTCTTAATTACTGCTTCAACATGCCTTTAAGTGCAAAGCGGATTAAATCTTCTGCACAGGTAACTGGCTGTTTAATAGCCGAAATCGCTTTAGCGGCTTCAGTTGGTTTATAACCTAACGCAATCAAGGCCCCCTCTGCTTCTTGAATCCAATATTCTTGGCCCATCGGCGCAGGGTTTGCAGCCGCCATAAGCGGCAATTCGCTATCAACTTGCCATTCTTTTAAACGGTCTTTCATTTCGACCACTAAACGCTCTGCGGTTTTTTTACCAATACCCGGAATGCGCACCAGTGTAGCCGTATCACCATCGTGAATAGAACGCACAAACGACTGCGCTTCAATGCCAGATAATATCGCCAAGGCAAGCTTTGGCCCCACACCAGAGACTTTAATCAGTGCACGAAATAACGAGCGCTGCTGTTTATCAGAAAAACCATACAGCAATTGCGCATCTTCACGCACCACAAAATGGGTGTGCAGTGATACCTGTTGGCCAAGCTCAGGTAATTTGTAGATGGTGGTCATGGGCGCGAGCACCTCGTAGCCAATGCCATTTACATCGATTAATAATTCGGGGGATTGTTTTTCAACTAGGGTGCCACTAATACGACCAATCATAGAAAGCGCTGCTTATTATTGTGAATACTGTATTTATAATCAGTATAGGTTACCCAATCCTTAGGGCGATGGCTAGTTGCGGGTGTTAAAACACCTTTAAACGGCCATTCTTTTGCTTGCTGCCACCTGCTTGTGCCACCAGGTTTTGCGATGAATACGCATGAGTAATGGCAATGGCCAGAGCATCTGCGGCATCGGCTTGAGGTTTACCCGGTAGATTTAATAATATTTGCACCATGTGCTGCACTTGCTCTTTATCTGCACCACCACGGCCAGTAACCGCTTGTTTGACGGAGCGGGCGGCATACTCATAAACAGGTAAGTCTTTAATGCTAGCGGCTACGATGGCACTGCCCCGCGCTTGACCAAGCTTTAACGCAGAATCGACATTCTTTCCCATAAACACTTGCTCAATCGCAAATTCATTGGGTTGATTTTCTTCGATAATTTGAGTGACGCAGGTGAATATTTGCTTTAGGCGATACGCTAAATCTTGCGAGGTATCAATACGAATACAGCCCGAGGTGATATAGCGCAACTTACTGCCTTGGGCATGAATCACACCAAAACCGGTAAGACGCGAGCCTGGGTCAATTCCTAAAATAATAGCCATAAAAATGCTCGAATAAACGTACGCTTATTTTACCCAGTTCTAACCATATACCTAGCCCTTGATGTGAATACTAGGAACTTTCCACCCCTTAACGCTTCTTAACACTTACTATTCATCATCGGTGCAACCTATGAAAACCCTATCTATAGCAATATTAAGCAGCTTACTTGTCTTAACTGGTTGCGGCTCAAGCAGTGACAAAGTTGAAAGTGATACCACTGGTGACGTGACGTATCGCGTGACATTCACAACCCAATGGAACGGCACCGACTTTGCCACCAACTACCCAAGCAGCGCACATTGGTCACCACTTGTGGGTACGGTACACAATGAACAGGTTGTTTTTTGGGCACCCAATAATCAGCCAGCCACGGCAGGGATTAAAAGTATGGCGGAAACTGGCAGCACATCTGCATTGGATACGGAAATTCAAGCAGCCAAAGACGCGGGATACAGCCAAGGGCGCATTCAAGCTAGCAGTGTTGGCTCGGGTAGCGGCAGCACCAGTATCGAATTTTCAACCTCAAATACTTACCCATTGTTAACACTTACCAGCATGATCGCACCCAGCCCAGATTGGTTTGTAGGTGTACACGGTTTGGCGCTACTGGATGATCAAGGCCAATGGATTGAAACACAAACCATTAACCTTGAGCTGTATGACGCCGGTACTGATAACGGCGTGCAATTTACCTCAGCCAATAGCGATACCAGCCCACAAAGTTTGCCTATTACAATACTTAGCTCCGATCGGGCCGATACTGATATTGAAGCAGGCAAGCACTTCAGTTCAGGTAAGTATGTGGGTACGCTGTTGATTGAGAAGATTTAAGAGCGAACGGGCTTATAAAAATGAATCCCCGATAAAAGCATTCGGGGATGACGCCATTAAACTAAGCGGAACCTTGATTGAATTTCAAATCATCAACAACGTTACTCAACGCTTCTTTTTTGTTTCCACCGATCTTTGCGGCATAATACAAACCATTCCATAATATCGAATCACCACGAGACACAATGAGCACGCTACTTTTTCAAATAGTTTTAAAGCAATGGGATAAAAGCCAGCGCCAGCCAGAACAGCAAGCTATTATTGCCAACTCGACAGATATTTACCCTATCGCGTCTCAGCCAGAATTCATGCTATTTGAAACCCCGTGTGTGTTAGACCAACACGTACTGGATTTCACTCACGAGCCACTAGAAGAAATAAGCGCTGAGCACATTAGTGCAAAAGATGCAGGACGCATCATTAATAAAAGCCTACTTACCAATGGCAGTGCTAAATTAGATCGCTTTATTATTTCAAATACAGATCAACAATTTCATTTGGCCTATGAAGATGAAGAAGGAGAAATTAGCCCTATTGCCGATTTAAATAAGGACTCAAATAACAACTGGGTGCAAGCCAAATACCAATGGCGTTACCGCATAGAAAAGAACAACGAGATTTTTTGGCAGTATGAAGAAGTGACCTTGAATGCGGTGTGGCTTGAGCAAATAAAAGCGGATGTTTTTTTAATAAAGCCGCCAGCCGTTTTATTTAACGGCGTTTAGCCAAAATAAATAAATACCCATAACGCAAAAAAGAAGCCCTAGGGCTTCTTTTTTGACTAAAAATAGAAAGGCACCTAATGATGCCGTTATATTATTTAGTCTCTTTAGGGCGCAACTGAATACCTACTTCACGTAGATTTTTAGTTTCTACCACACCCGGTGCCATAGTCATCACACATGCTGCTGATTGCGTTTTAGGGAACGCGATCACTTCACGAATGCTGTCAGAACCGGTCATTAGCATGATTAATCGGTCAAGACCGAACGCTAAACCACCATGTGGTGGCGCACCAAATTGCAGTGCGTCAAGCAAGAAGCCAAACTTTTCACGCTGCTCTTCTTCAGAGATATTCAAAATCTCGAAAACCACTTTCTGCATTTCTTGATTGTGAATACGGATAGAACCACCACCTAGCTCACAACCGTTTAATACCATGTCGTATGCGCGAGACAAGGCATTAGCAGGGTCAGCTTTTAGTTCTTCCGGTGTACAAGAAGGCGCCGTAAATGGGTGGTGAATCGCCGTTAGGCCGCCATCTGAAGTCTCTTCAAACATAGGGAAGTCCACAACCCACATTGGTGCCCATTCTTTGGTTAGCATGTTTAGGTCTAGACCTAATTTAACACGCAGTGCACCTAGTGCTTCGTTTACGATGGTTTCTTTATCAGCACCAAAGAATACGATATCGCCATTTTTAGCTTCGATTTTTTCCATGATCTTCATGGTGTTGTCGTCGCCGATAAACTTAATGATTGGCGACTGTAGGCCTTCAACGCCTTTTTCAATCTCATTCACTTTGATCCAAGCCAGGCCTTTCGCACCGTAAATACCTACAAACTTGGTGTATTCATCAATTTGCTTACGAGATAGCTCAGCGCCACCCGGTACTTTAAGCGCAGCAACACGACCTTTAGGGTCTTTTGCTGGACCTGCAAATACTTTGAATTCGATGTCTTGTAGGAATTCAGCCACGTCGACTAATTCCATTGGAATACGTAAATCTGGCTTATCAGAACCGTAACGGTTCATAGCTTCGCTGTATGGCATGTGTGGGAATTCACCCAAATCAATGTCCATCTGATCTTTAAATACCGCTTTGATCATGCTTTCAGCGGCACCCATGATGTCTTTCTCTTCAATGAAAGACGCTTCCATATCAATCTGAGTGAATTCAGGCTGACGGTCAGCACGTAAATCTTCGTCACGGAAACATTTTGCAATTTGGTAATAACGATCAAAGCCCGACACCATTAACAGCTGCTTAAACAACTGAGGCGACTGCGGTAACGCAAAGAACGAACCTTGGTGTGTACGGCTTGGAACCAAATAATCACGCGCACCTTCAGGGGTGGCACGAGTCAAAATTGGGGTTTCGATATCAAGGAAACCCTTGTCATCTAAGATGTTACGAATTTGCGTCGTCACTTTATGACGGAAGCGCAGGTTCTGCTGCATTTCATCACGACGTAAATCCATGTAACGGTACTTAAGACGAACATCTTCACCCACAGGGCTGTAATCATCTAATGGGAACGGAGGCGTATTGGCTTTGTTTAAGATGTTAATCTCTTTGCCAAGTATCTCGATTTTACCCGTTGTCATGTTGTCGTTTTCGCTACCCGCTGGGCGAGCACGCACAAGACCTGTAATTTGCACCACGTATTCACTACGAACACTGTCGGCTGCATTAAAAGCGTCTACGGTATCAGGATCAAATACGACCTGAACCAAGCCTTCGCGATCGCGTACGTCAAGAAAGATAACGCCACCATGGTCACGGCGACGGTGTACCCAACCGCAAAATGTTACGGTCTCATCGACCAATTTTTCTGTAATTTCACCACAGTAATGGCTGCGCATACTGAATTCCCAAATCTATCTTATTAAATATGTCGATTATTCGTCGTACCAAGAGCCAAGCCCTAAAAGTACAAATGTAGCGGATGTGTGAATTAAAAACATTCACGAGGCTGTCCGCCCTCACTGAAAACAGGAAATATCGCTGTTTATCAGCTATTTACCTCAATTTGACCCAAGGCCACTTCATTCTTATGCCAAGGCAAAAACCGCCTCAACATAATCTGATTCATCAAAAGGCGAGCATTATACCCATTTTGAACGAAATTCCGACATCTTGTGTGATCCTGCTATGCTTTATTTATACAAGGAGGCGCCATGGCAAATGTGAAAATCGCCAATTTTGATACCGATATTGTCAATGACTTAAAAGATGAGCTGGAAGAAAAGCGCCAGGGGTGTAATGACCACTTGCTCAGCCTTGAAAGTAAGCCAGACAGTGCCGACACGATCAACCTACTTTTCCGTGACGTCCACACGGTAAAGGGGGATCTTGGAATTATGGGTATCAGCCAATATATGCCGTTACTGCAGGCTATTGAAGACATCCTTGATACCTTAAGAAAAAAACAAAATCAGTACACGCCTGCCTTGGGAGATGTATTACTACTCAGCCTTGATATTACATTTAATGAATTAAATAAGTTTATCAACGGAATTGATGATTTTGACCAAGAGCCATACAACGCCACCGCCGATTTGATCAGTCACCTAGCAACGTTAAGTGGCCACGATTACGACCAAAAAATTCTCGCCATACTTTTGCACCTCGCCCCTGAGACAAAGCAAGTAGAAGTATTAGAAGAAATGCAAAACAAGCTCTATTTCACCGAGCAAGAAATAAACGAAGAAGTCGCCTTTTTCTTACAGCTCAGTTTACTGGTAGACCAAAGAAGCCCTTATGGCCCAGGGCGTACCGAGCGCATGTTTGATTTAGCCATGCAGATGAACCAACTAGCTGGGAATCCGATTGATTCCCATCAACTGCAAACAGCCTTATATTTACATGACTTAGCCATGGCCTTCTTGCCCAAGGGCATGGCCAATAAAGCCTCACCTTTAAGTCATCAAGATTGGCAATGGGTAAAAAGCCATGTGCAATTAGTACATAAACTCATCAGCAGTTTTGAAGTATGGAACCCCGCCGCTGAAATAATACTGCATCATCACGAACGAATTGATGGCAGCGGCTACCCTAACGCACTGAAAGAAGGGGGTATTTGTGAAGGCGCAAAACTATTGGCAATAGTGGACACGTTTGAAGCCATCACTCAAACACGAGCCCATCAGCAAACGCAACAACGCCCCATAGTTCGTGCCATTGTTGAAATAAATCAGCGGGCTGGTTCCCTTTTTTGCCCTATCTGGGTAGAGCACTTTAATCAAGCCGTAAAACGGCTACACATAAAAAAAGCTAAAAAATAGGCATTTTTTCACTTTTTTACTTGCTTGCCGCTCTTACTTGTTTGTATATTCGATCTCACGAAACACAAAAACAACAAGGACACAGCTATGGCAGCTAAAAAAACAGCAAAGAAAGCAGTAGTTAAAAAGCCAGTGGCTAAAAAAACTGCCGCTAAAAAAGCACCTGCAAAAGCACCTGCAAAAGCAGCCGCTCCAGCTAAAAAGCTGACTGCAATTACTGAACGCTACAACAAAACTCAAATCCTAACTGAAATCGCTGAAAACACTGAGCTGACTAAAAAGCAAGTGCAAGCGGTTTTAGATAGCCTAGGCGATGTGATCGAACGTCACGTGAAAAAGCGTGCAGTTGGTGAATTCGTTTTTCCTGGCCTGTTAAAAATTCAAGCCGTTAAAAAACCAGCGAAAAAAGCCCGTAAAGGTATTAATCCTTTCACTGGTGAAGAAACTGTTTTCAAAGCGAAACCTGCTTCAATCGCAGTTAAAATTCGCCCACTGAAAAAACTTAAAGAAATGGCTGAATAAGCATTCTCTTTAAAAAAGGGTCAAACTCAGTTTGACCCTTTTTTTATGCCTATTATTTAACCATACCGTTTACCTCACTTTTCAAGCAAGTCCGTCCGTGCCACCGATGTAAAGCCCACCAACCCTCCGGGCCTCCCCCTAAATTGCACACCCAATAAACACGCACTCTTTCATTATTGGCCAAGCTCTAGGCCTTAAAGTGCAGAGAAGTGGCAACCAATGTAACGATACCCGTAGAAACTATTTGCCTGAAAGGCTCAATTTAATGGCTCAATTTGTTAACCGCCCCCTTCGGAACCCAATATGGTTTAAAAAGCACCCTTACTGTAATCACGATATACTGCCCAACTTTCAACAGTGCATAGGTTTAGCATGCTTTTTACCCGTTATTTATTGCAGTTAAGTTGGTATGTACTTACCCCTGTTTTTGCACTGTGTATTCCTCAGGCGCTTTATGTGAAACGAACCGCTTTACGTTTGCCTGAAGCACAAGGTGGAAAAACGATTCGTCACGGCCAGCACGACGAAACGCTAAGGTTTATTCACTTTGGTGAGTCCACCGTAGCGGGTGTCGGTGTTAAACAATTTACACAAGGGCTGAGCGCACAACTTTGTTATACGTTAAGTACAGCACTATCAACACAGCAAAGCACAAGCGTTGAGTGCAATATTACAGGGCAAAACGGTATACGCTTTCGTGGGCTCAATGAACACATTCAACAGCACACATCCCCAGCCGATTTTGCCATCATCACTATGGGCGTAAACGACACCACAGGCCTAACCTCGGTGAAGCACTGGCAACATGAAATCACTAAAAGTATTGAGCTGCTTCACAATAAAGGCATTAACCAAATCTTCTTCACCCAAGTGCCACCCATGGCGCAGTTTCCGGCCTTACCGGCCCCGCTAAAGTATTTACTAGGGTTACGTGCCTATATTTTAAATACAGAGTTACAGCGTTTATGTCATCAGCACGAAGGCTGTAAATATGTAGGCAGTCAATTATTAGTTGAAAAAGAAATGATGGCAGAAGATGGGTATCACCCTAGCGCACTGGGCTACAAAGCTTGGGCAGAACAAATAACGCCGCACATACTTGAGCATTTGCGGCGTTAAATATTCATTTAAAACACGGTGGCTTAATAAAGCGCATCACCATCATTATCAGACGGTGTGACAAATTTATCGCTGAATAAAAGCGTCAATTCATCGACCATTTTCTCAAGCGCTTCTTTGCTGTAAGGGACCGCATTAATCGCGCCCCAGACTGGTTTTGGCCAACAAGGATCGCTCTTTTTACGAACAACATGGTGAATATGTAGCTGCGGCACTACATTACCCAAAGCGGCAATATTCATACTATCGGCTTCAAAGTAATCGTCTAAACGCTGACTCACGTAAGCCGACTCATCTGATTGCAGGTAACGCTCTTCGGTTGATAACTGGTATAACTCACTGGTGCTACTGCGGCGAGGCACCAAAATAATCCAAGGAAACTGTGAATCATTCATCAGTAAAACATCACAAAGCTTAAACTGACCTAAACGGACAGTATCTTGTTGAAGCTGCGTATCTAATTTGTACATAATGTTGCTCCTTAAAACTTATGGCTATTTAACCAATAAGGGCCTTAAACATGCAATGGCTAAATTCAATTGATCAAGCCCCCGTGCATCTTTGGCAAGGCTCATATCCCTTTATACAACAAAAATTTATACGGGCACTGGAGTCTGGCGGTTCAATTAACAAACAAACCGGCTGGCAAGGTCATTTTTTATACGACGAACAACAATCCTGCCTGCTACCAAGCTTTATTAAACAGCATTCTTATGGCGAATACGTCTTTGACTGGGCCTGGGCTGAAGCCTACCAACAACACGGCCTTAATTATTACCCTAAATTGATTATAGCTGCCCCGTTCACACCTGCTAGCGGGCCAAGAATTATTAGCCCAAACAATGGACTTATTTCTGGTGAACGTTTAACTCAAAGCATTCAACAACACTGCCAAGAACACAATTTAAGCGGTGCCCATATTTTGTTTTGCAATCAGCAAGAGCGCGCATTATTAAAAGATCACAACTGGCACGAGCGCAAAAGCGTACAGTTTCATTGGTTTAATTATGGCTATAACAGCTTTGATGATTTTTTATCCCACTTTAAATCCCGTAAGCGCAAAGCCGTACTGAAAGAACGTGCATCCATTAACCAAAACAATATCGACATAAAGTGGCTAAACGCACAAGATATGACAAATGAGCTTTGGACGTTTTTTTATCATTGCTATCAGTCCACTTATAACATGCGCGGCATGCAAGGCTACTTAACCCTTGATAGTTTTCATGCACTGGCCGATAACATGGCCGCTCAAATAAACATTGTTATGGCATTTCACGAATCTAAACCCATTGGTTGCGCACTTTATTTTCAAGATGATAAAAATTTATATGGCCGCTACTGGGGTGCAGTAGCCGAGGTGCCTAACCTGCACTTTGAACTGTGTTATTACCAAGGCATCGAATACTGCATTAAAAATGGGCTACAGCATTTTGACCCAGGTACACAAGGTGAACATAAAATTAGTCGAGGGTTTGAACCTATTTACACAAGCTCGCTGCATCATCTACAGCATGAAGGATTTAACGATGCCGTTGGGAACTTTGTAAAAGAAGAAGCGAAATCGCTGTTAGGTTATAAACAGGATTGCTATGAGGCATTGCCGTTTAATGAACAAAGCATGCCGCAACCAAGAAACGAGGCCTGTTTGTGATATTGCGTAGGGCATATCATTCTATTTAAGATATGACTAGGAATCCCAGCGAGCAATTAAATCAGCGCATACTTGCTCTGGGTGTTCTACTTGAGTAATTGCGCTGATCATTGCAATAGAATGAACTCCCTTAGCTTTTACTTTTTCAAAGCGGTCGCCGTGAATACCGCCAATGGCCACTAGCGGAAAACCCGCTAATTGGGCACGCCAATACGGCAAACCGGTTTCCCCTTGCGGCACCCAAGGCATGTCTTTGGTTTGGGTTGCGTACACTGGGCCAAAGGCAATATAAGAGGGTTTGATGGTTTTGGCGCGGGCCACTTCATAAAAACAATGGCTGCTCAAACCTAAACGCAAACCTGCGTTGGCAATGGCCGACAAATCCGCATCGTCGATGTCTTCTTGGCCTAGGTGAGCACCATACGCACCGCATTCAATAGCTAATTGCCAATAGTCGTTTATGTATAACTGGCAATCGTATTGGTTGGCCAGTTTTACACATTGCTTAATTTCTTTGATTAAATCATCACCGCTTAAATCTTTTACTCGTAGCTGAATCACTTTTACGCCTAATGGCAATAATCGTTCTAACCATGAAGCCCGATCAACTATGGGATATAATCCCAACTCACTACCGCAGGGTAAGAATTTAAGATTTTTTTGTTCATCACTCATATACACACTGGGCAGTTGCGAATTATTGAATTGCGATGCATCTGATTGGTTAAATTTCACAAAGCCTAAACTGCCTGTGTGATCATCAATACTAAACGGGGTTTGCCAACCGGCATCCATTTGCATTTTTGCAATCACCACCGCATCCGCCATTGAATGCCCTAATGCAATAGCACCTGCAATAAGCGATGCCATTGCGCAGCCTGTCCCCCGATTTAAATCGTGGGAGTATTCAGCATGCTCTAAATAAAAATGTCGTTCGTTATCGCAATACACGTCTTGTGCTTTGTGCGCACCATGGCCGCCTTTTAATACTACCGCGCAGCCAGTGCGTGTATTTAACATTTGTGCCAGTAATAATGCATTATTGGTTTGAATGAAGGTGTCATCTAATAGAGATATTAGAACCTGTGCTTCATTCACATTGGGGGTTAATACTTGCACATAAGCCATTAAATATTTTAACGCGGCTAAACGCGTTTCACTGTATTGACTTTTATCACTGCTGGCGCCCAGAACTGGGTCGAGCACAATTGTTTTATGAGTAAAGATTGGGTGATTAACTAACGCTTTGGCTTGTTCTAGGTCACTGATTAAACCTACTTTAATCACACTAAAAATGTCTTGCTGGTAAAGCGCATCAAGCTGGCTTACAAACACCGTTAAATCAACTGGGTTTAAACTGAAAAAATCTGTTTGGTTTTGTGCTGTATTAGCCGTAATGCAACTGGCGCAGTGCACATTTAGTGAAGCCAACGCCCGTTGATCTATGGCGACGCCGGCCATGCCTAACGGGTCATGGGCCGATACCGATAACACTGCTGATTTTTTTTCGACTGCAAACATGTGAGGCATTTAAATTATTCTTAAATATGTTTAGTTTTCATGATGCCAAAATGGCATGCCCACCACGGGGGTACTGGCCACCGCTTTTTGTTGCTCTTGCATACACCCTGCTTTATAAGCTAAACGTCCAGCCTCTACTGCTAACTTAAACGCTTTGGCCATGCTCGCACTGTCTTGTGCTTTTGCGATGGCGGTATTTAATAGTACGCCATCAAAGCCCATCTCCATGGCTTGTGCTGCATGACTGGGTTTACCCATACCTGCGTCTATGATCATGGGGATGTGCGGAAAGCGATTGCGCAGTAAAGTTAGCGCATAAGGATTCATTAACCCTTTACCCGTACCTATGGGCGCGCCCCATGGCATTAAAATATTACAGCCCACTTCTAAAAGTTTTTCACATAGAATTAAATCATCAGTACAGTATGGGAATACTTCAAAACCTTGGTTGATTAATTCTTGCGCGGCTTCAACTAATTGGAATGGGTCGGGCTGCAAAGTGTAATCATCACCAATCACCTCAAGTTTTACCCAATTGGTTTTAAATAATTCTCGCGCCATTTGTGCGGTGACAATAGCTTCTTTGGCGCTAAAACAACCCGCGGTATTGGGTAATAAAAATCGATTGTCTTGAGTAAAGTTTTGTATGAACTGCCAAAATACAGAATTATCTTGCGCTTCGTTTGTCGCCAGTTGCCTGCGTAATGACACCGTCATAATTTGAGAGGCCGACTGCGTAATACTGGCCTGCATGATGCTAGGGGAATCGTACATGGCGGTGCCGATTAATAATCGGCTATCAAGGGCTTTACCACCTATTTTAAACGTGTCTGTTTGGGTAGGCACATTATCTAATGTATTCATTTAGCCACCTACCACTGCGGTTAATAATTCTATGTCATCGTTTGCCTGCAACCAATACGAATCGTATTCTTGCCTTGGCACTAACTGCTGATTCACGGCCACAACACTTCGGGCGATCATCGTTTCCCAGTCGTCAAACCGATTTTGTAAAAACGTCAGCAAACTGATGGATTCATTAAACTCAACCTGCTCACCGTTGTAACGAATGTTCATAACGAAATCCTCACTTAGCCATTGAGGCTTGTTGTAATTTTTTCTTAAATAAATCAGCCGTTAATGCTTGCTCCACCACCGCTGGACTGAGCAAATAACCGTGGCGGTATAACCCATTTATACGGGTTAATCCGTCTTCAACATCGACTATCGGTTGGTGATCTAAACGGGTTGGGCGAACGCCCGTATTCATGCTGATAATACGCGCTTCAGCAAACCCTTTATGCACACTGTACGCCGCTGACAATAATTCTAATGCCGAGCGCACGCTCATTGGGCTATCATCGGCGCTTTCGATTTCGGTGGCACCAATGATAAAGTGATGGTTTTCACGGGGCACAATGTACAATTTATATTTAGGGTGCATGACTCGAATCATATGTTGTAAATTGACGTCCGGTGCGTGTAATAAAATACGCTCACCACGAACACCATATAAATTCATTTTTTCTTTTGCCGCTAAGCCACGGCAATCAAACACCCAATCAAAGGCTTCACCGTTTACGTTATGACACGCAATAGTGTGCACATGGGAATAATTAAATGCGCCCTGTGCACGAATCACCGCATGCAGTGCCGTTAGCACTTGATGACTATCAACTTGTGCTTCTTGCTTTAAGTGCAATGCATTATGAAAACGATGTAATTCTGGCTCAATTAAACGCGGGTCAATTGGCGCAACACATTCATCAAAATTATCCAGCTTCCGTTTTAGCGTACTATGAAACTGCGCTAAGCTGCCAGCATCTTGAGTGTGAGCCAATACCAGTGTGCCGTTATCTCGATAAAAAACCGAATGATTTAATTGAGCGAGTTCATCTACGATCACAGGCCACAAAACTAGACTGCGCAAACCCAATTGATAAACATTGGCGTTTGCGCTTTCTAACTCGGCCATGGGTGCCAGCATGCCAGCCGCAGTGTACGAGCAAGACTGTTTATTAGTATCTTGCTCAAAAATCGTCACGTTTAAATTGCGTTTTATGCACTCATACGCCACAACACTGCCGCAAATACCGGCACCCACTACTGCGATTTTCATGCAGGCTGTTCACTGCTTTTTTTAGCGCTGACTGGCACATACACTTCGCTGCCCAGTGCTTTAAACTCTGCGCTTTTATTTTTCATAGCTTTGACAATTTCATCTTTTGAATAATCGCGCACTTCTTGCGAAATTTTCATTGAACAAAATTTAGGGCCACACATTGAACAAAAGTGCGCAACTTTTGCGCTGTCTTTTGGCAGAGTTTCATCGTGATAGGCACGAGCGGTGTCTGGGTCTAGGCCAAGATTAAATTGATCTTCCCAACGGAATTCAAAACGTGCTTTTGACATCATGTCATCACGGTAACGCGCACCCGGATGTCCCTTAGCAAGATCAGCGGCGTGTGCTGCAAGTTTGTAAGTGATGATGCCTACCTTTACATCGTCACGGTTGGGTAAACCTAAATGTTCTTTTGGCGTCACATAACACAACATGGCACAACCAAACCAGCCGATCATAGCCGCACCAATGCCGGATGTGATGTGGTCATAACCTGGTGCAATATCAGTAGTTAATGGGCCAAGCGTATAAAACGGCGCTTCGTCGCAGCACTCAAGTTGTTTATCCATGTTGGCTTGAATCATGTGCATTGGCACGTGACCTGGGCCTTCAATCATCACCTGTACATCGTGTTTCCAAGCGACTTGTGTCAGCTCACCTAAGGTTTCAAGTTCTGCAAATTGTGCTGCATCGTTTGCATCGGCTTGTGAACCCGGACGCAAGCCATCCCCTAATGAGAAGCTCACATCGTAGGCTTTCATGATTTCGCAGATATCTTCAAAGTGAGTATATAAAAAACTTTCTTCATGGTGCGCAATACACCACTTAGCCATGATCGAACCACCACGGCTTACAATGCCCGTTACACGATCTGCGGTTAACGGCACGTGTGCTAAACGAACCCCCGCGTGAATGGTAAAGTAATCGACCCCTTGCTCCGCTTGTTCGATTAACGTATCGCGGAAGACTTCCCATGTTAAATCTTCGGCCACACCATTTACTTTTTCTAACGCTTGATACAAAGGCACGGTACCAATGGGCACGGGTGAGTTACGGATAATATAATCACGGGTGCTGTGAATGTGCTTACCGGTTGATAGATCCATTACCGTGTCACCGCCCCAGCGCGTAGACCAAACTAGTTTTTCAACTTCTTCTTCGATTGATGACGTTAATGCACTGTTACCGATATTGGAATTCACTTTCACCAGAAAATTACGACCGATAATCATAGGTTCTAATTCTGGGTGATTGATATTCGCTGGAATAATCGCGCGGCCACGGGCAATTTCGTCACGCACAAATTCGCCCGTAATGGTTTGCGGAATGCTCGCCCCCATGTGATTGCCTTTAAGGCGGGCTTCACGTTCGGGTGTGGTAAATTCGTTTTCTAGCGCCTCGCGCAGTTGGTTTTCACGCATGGCCACGTATTCCATTTCTGGTGTGATAATGCCTTGGCGTGCGTAATGTAATTGGCTCACGTTTTTACCCGGTTTTGCACGGCGCGGCTGGCGTTGCAGGTGCGGGTTATAAAACTGAAACGCTTTGGTTTCGTCGTCTATGCCGTTGTCTTCGGGTTTGGTATCGCGGCCGTCATAACGTTCTGAGTCATCACGATCTAACACCCACTTTGCGCGTACTGCTGAAGTTATGCCTTTGTGCACATCTACTTCTGCGTTGACATCGGTATACGGGCCTGATGTATCGTAAACATTAATATGTGTGCCATCGGTTAGATTAATCTTACGCATAGGCACACGCACATCAGGATGGTTTGGGCTTTGAATATAGATTTTTTCACTACCCGGTAATGGTTCACGAGTAATTAGGTGTGGGTTAACATCAGCAAGTTGCGATGTTTGAATGGTGTTTTCTGAATTTTGCATAGTGGGTCCTTATTATGAATAAAGTCACCACTAACAAAGACGTGCGGGAAATCGACTCACTCTTATATTAAATAAGATATCCGTCGATAAGATGTGATACATCGCCACATAACCCAATAAAAATAGGGCCATAGAATAAAGATGTTTCACGCTCATTCCTACGCCGATGCTAGTCGGATCAGGTTCAACGGGTAAAATCTCAGCTACTTCTTCAAGCGGCACCCCGTGAGCAAGTGGCCATTCTAAGGTATGCGATTGTGTTTTCCAACCATTAACGTGACCAAATATGCCCCTCGGCTGTCCTTAAATACCCTTTTAATACCAAGTATCAACGGTATATTGATTAAAAAATAATAAGAGTGTGCTATGCCAAACTTTATTGATGCGATCATTCACGATTACGCAACCGTCTTTACCGACCCTTGGTTTTGGCAATTCCCAGCGGCGACACTTGCCATCAGTTTTATTGCCTTCATGGCATTTGCGCTGCCTTGGACACTACTTGCCTATCTAGAACCAAAATGCCTAAAACCCTATCGCATTCAAGCCAAACCCATTGATGTAAAAGGCACCTTTTGGCCCTCTATTTACCACAGTGTAAAAAACACCACGGTAGTGTTTATTACGCTGGTTTTAGCTTGGCCTTTAATCAAGCAGACCGGAATTCACTTAGGTGAAATGCCCAGCGCTTGGATTATTGCCTTACAAATTTTGTTTTTTATTTTACTCGATGATTTTTTATACTATTGGATGCACCGATCGTTTCATGAAAATAAGTGGTTACTCAAACATGTGCATAGCGTGCATCACAAAATCAGAAACACTTGCGCCATCAACGGTAATTACATGCATTGGTTTGAGTTTGCGTGTACATCGAGTTTGATTTTGATTGGCCCCATTTTATTAAGCAGCCATTTATATGTGGTGTGGATTTGGGTAGTGATTCGTCAATTTGAAGCCGCTGATGGCCACATGGGATATGACCTTCCGTGGAACCCAGCCAAGTTATTGATTATTTACCACGGCCCTGTTTATCATGATTTTCATCACGCAAAATTCAAAGGTAATTATTCAGGTTTTTTAAATTATTTAGATGGGTATTTGGGTAATACTTATGTGACATCCTATTTAGAATATAAAGCGAAGCGTAAAGCAGGATTAAAGCCAGAAGAGATACGATAACCTTGGAACCAGCCCTGTCTTAATGTGCCATAGACATTGCTACTAGCCTGCTTTATGTTGGTAAATATACCCATAAACAATAAAGGCAACAGCATGGCCGCTATTCATTTTGATGTTCTAATTATTGGCGCGGGCTTGTCTGGTATTGGCATGGCGTGCCACCTTAAACAGCAATGCCCTGATAAATCGTTTGCTATTTTAGAACGCCGCCAAGCCATTGGCGGCACATGGGATTTATTTCGCTACCCCGGTATTCGTTCAGACAGTGACATGGCCAGCTTTGGTTATGACTTTCGCCCATGGGATGGTTTAAGTGTATTGGCCGATGGTTCATCCATCAGACAATACATAACTCAAACCGCGCAAGAATTTGAAGTAGAAGGCAAAGTCCATTTTTCATTAAAAATTGTGCATGCTAACTGGGATAGCCAAAACCAATACTGGCAAGTTGAAGCCATAAATGAAAACACACAGGAGCACACACATTATACGTGTGATTTTTTAATACCGTGTACTGGCTATTACAATTATGACCAAGGTTATCAGCCTGAATTCAAACACCAAAAAAGTTTTACAGGTCAGTTTATTCACCCACAAAAATGGCCAGATAACCTAGACTACACTGATAAAAAAATCGTGGTTATTGGCAGCGGTGCCACTGCTGTGACGATTGTGCCAGCCATGACTGATGAGGCAGAGCATGTGACCATGCTACAGCGCTCCCCTTCTTATATATTTTCTGTGCCATCTTTAGATGGCGTTTCAAATTTTTTAAATACGTTTCTGCCAAAGCGCTGGGTTTTTTCTATCGCACGTAAACGTAATATATTTTTGCAACGCACCATGTTTAAAGTAGCCAAACGCTGGCCTAGGCTGGTTAGGCGCTTATTATTAAGAACAGTAAAAGGGCAGCTAATCGCTGATTTTGATATGTCGCATTTTACGCCTTACTATCAACCATGGGATCAGCGTTTATGCGCCGTGCCCGATGGCGATTTATTTGCTGCGATAAATTCAGGCAAAGCCAGCGTCGAAACTGACACGATTGATCGCTTCACTGAAAACGGCATTCAACTTAGCTCGGGCAAACACCTTGATGCTGACATTATCGTCAGTGCAACCGGATTAAATTTACAAGTACTGGGCGGCATGTCTTTAAGTTTTGACGATAGCCCCCTGCAACTTAGCCAGCATATGACCTACAAAGGGGTGTTAGCTGAAAACATTCCAAACATAGCGTGGGTATTTGGATACACAAATGCGCCATGGACACTAAAAGCGGATTTATCTGCCCGTTATTTATGCCGTTTATTTAATTATATGGATGAACATAACTACAAAGTGGCAAAACCCTACAACATAACTGAAAAGCCATTGAGTGAAACCGTTATGGGTGAAATGAATTCGGGTTATGTCATGCGAGCAAAAGAGGTATTACCGCGCCAAGGTCAACACCATCCTTGGCGCGTTTTAAATAAATATGAAGTGGATAAAAATACGTTATTAAAAGAAACCATTGATGATGGTATTTTACACTTCGAACCCAAATTTCAAGTGGCTAAAAAAATAACAGCTGGCAAAGCCTGTTAATCAACACTTTTGAGTTTTAAATCATCCATTAACGCTTTTAGAAATCGTGCAGCTTCACCACCGGTCACTGCGCGATGATCAAACGTTATCGACAATGGCAATACTGGGTGTATCACCGCTTGCCCGTCATGAGCCACAACTTCATTGCGAATACCACCAGCGCCCACAATGGTGACTTGCGGCGGCACCACTATAGGGTTGGCATATTTACCGGCCAATGTACCAAAATTACTTAACGTAATAGTGGCACCTTGCATTTCTTGCGGGGGAATTTTTCGGCTGTTAACCGCATCACGCAATGCGTTCAAACCTTTGCGTAAATCCGTTAAGTCACGTTTACCGATATTACGTAACACGGGCACGAATAATCCCTGCTCGGTATCAACAGCAATGCCAAGATCAATTTGTTCTAATAGTCTGTGTGATAATTGTTCGCCATCAAACCAAACATTCAAACTGGATTCCACCGTACATGCGTACGCGATGGCATGCACCAAACGCATGGTGATATCTTGCGATTGTTTATTGTTAATATCGTACCAAGCATGCACATCGACATCGTCATGCAGGGTCACTGGCACCACTTTCGCGTGACTCATGGCCATATTTTTTGCCATGACCTTACGCACGCCTTTTAGCGATTCGCTTTGTCCCATATCAGAATTTAATTGTGCAGCTTTTTCGATATCTAAACTGGTAATACGACCATCTTCACCACTGGCTTTGATATGGGATAAATCAACGTTTAAACGTTTCGCTAATGCACGTACACTGGGCGTTGCTTTAATCGCATGCTGATTGGCAGTATGGTGAGCACTGCCCACTATAAAGTCATCTTTACTGTCACGCTTGGTACTTAACGATAAATCCCCCACCACCGTTCCAGAGTCGTCTTGCTCACCTTGATACTCGACTAATGGCTCGCCAATATGCACCACATCACCGGGCTGGGCAAATAACGCGCTGATCACACCTGCTTGTGGTGAAGGTACTTCAACAATAGCTTTTGCTGTTTCAACTGACACCATGAGTTGATCCACCGCCACGGCATCACCCACTTTCACATGCCATTCAACTATTTCAGCTTCGCTTAGACCTTCACCTAAATCTGGAAGTTTAAAATATTTCATTCGTCATTCCTTTTTCACTCAAGCGTCGTGTAAATATCAAACGCGTTACTATTTTTAAATTGATGGGTTACAAGACTCGCTTCGCTCGCTTTAACCCATCCTACATGTTTTGGCTTTTTGTGGGAGGGCGCTAGAACGCGATATATTTTCCAGTTTTTTTTTGCGCGCAAGCGCCCTCCCACAGATATTTACATCAAATCACTAATCTTAAAATACCTTGCAACCGCCGATACGATGTCTTTGTTATTGGGTAAATAGTAATGTTCGTTTTGGTTAAATAAAGAGTGGCATATCATGCTTCTTTAAAACACCTCTCAACCGCCGCCACTATATCTTTGCTATTGGGTAGGTAGTAATGTTCGTTTTTGTTAAATAAAGAGTGGCATATCATGCTTCTTTAAAACACCTCTCAACCGCCGCCACTATATCTTTGCTATTGGGTAGGTAGTAATCTTCGTTTTTGAAATAAGGCATATGCGTATCAAACCCTGTCACACGTTGCACCGGTGCCAATAAATTTAAAAAGCATTTTTCACTAATTTGTGCGGCAATTTCTGCGCCCACCGCAAACGAGCGCGCGGCTTCATGAATAATTACGCAGCGTCCAGTATTCACAACCGATGTCAGCATGGTGCGCATGTCTAGTGGTTTAATGGTGGCCACATCTATCACCTCAGCTGAAATGCCTTTTTCAGCTAGCGCATCAGCAGCCTCTAACGTGTCGGCGATACATGCGCCCCAACTGATTAAAGTGACATCAGTGCCTTGGCGCAATGTGAAACAGGTATCCAGTGGTAAGGCCTCTCCGTTATTAATTATGGTTTGTTTACTGCCACGGTAAATACGTTTTGGTTCAAGAAATACCACTGGGTCGGGGTTGCGGATTGCAGCTAACAATAAGCCATAAGCCCGTGCGGGGGATGACGGTATCACCACACGAATACCAGGCGTGTGGGCGATCAATGCTTCTGTGCTTTCACTATGGTGTTCGGGTGCATGAATGCCGCCGCCAAACGGGGCTCGTAAAACCATGGGGCAACTCATGCGCCCACGAGTGCGATTACGTATTCTGGCCGCATGACAAAATAAATGTTCAAACGCGGGAAAAATAAACCCCATGAATTGAATTTCAGCCACTGGCTTTAACCCTTGTGACGCCATACCAATAGACATTCCTGCAATTAATGCTTCGGCTAATGGTGTGTCCATCACCCGTTTAAAACCAAACGTCTCCTTTAAACCCGATGTCGCACGGAAGACACCGCCATTGGTGCCTACGTCTTCACCTAGCACCACGACCGATTCGTCGTGATGCATTTCGTAATGCAGCGCAAGATTCACCGCTTCAAGTAATACACACTCGACTTGTTCGGTTTGATCCTGCCCTTGAATACTTTCATTTCTTTTTTCATTGATCAGGGACATATAAGCCTCCGTTCAAATTTCATTAACTATGAGAATTGCGCGCTATTTTATCCGCCAGTAAGTCCAGCTGTTCATTCATAACCTCTGGCCAATCTTGGTATAAGTAATCAAACATGCTTTCTGGTGATTCTTTTTCAACGCTTAAATATTCTTTAACCGCCGCATCAACTTGTTGGCTACATTGGCTTTGCCATGCTTTCTCTTGTTCGCTGCCCCATAGTTTTAAATTCACCAGTGCACTTTGCAAACGCTTAATGGGTTCTCTTAACCAGGCGTCTTTTACTTCATCATTTTCACGGTAGCGGCTAGCGTCATCGGCTGTTGTGTGATCCCCTAAGCGATACGTAATAGCTTCAATTAACGTTGCCCCTTTATGTTCTTGCGCACGTTCACGCGCCTCTAGCATGGCTTGATAAATCGCTAACACGTCATTGCCATCGACTTGCACGCCATGAATACCCGCACCAATGGCTTTTTGCGCAAGTGTCGGTGCGCCACATTGAATTTCCCGCGGAACCGATATGGCATATTGATTATTATTAACCAATACCACCAAGGGCAATTGCCAAGCACCTGCCACATTTAGGCTTTCAAAAAAATCCCCTTTTGACGTCCCACCATCACCAATCGTCACCACCGCTAATTGATCCTGACCTTTAATTTTTAGCGCCGCAGCCGCACCCGCAGCATGGGTAATTTGAGTAGCTATGGGCACGCATATAGGAAAATCTTGTTTAGGCCCATGAGCCGAGCCTCGTTCATCGCCGCCCCAATATAAAAGTAGATCACGCATTTTATGGCCGCGTAATAAATGCGCACCGTGATCACGGTAATAAGGCACAAACACATCGTCTTTTTGCAGTGACATACCAATGGCGACACCAAAAGCTTCTTGCCCTAAACTCGATGGGTACGTGCCCATTTGCCCAGTACGCTGTAGGGCAATGGCTTTGCTATCAAACACGCGGGTTAACACCATATGTTTATAAGACTGCACTAGCCATGCATCCGTGGCAAAGTCTGGGCGTTCATTTACCCAGCCACCATCTTTGTCTAAAAATTGAATACGCTGTAATGAAAACTGGATAAGTGGGCTATGCCCTTGCACGTTTACCGGTATCGATTTCATTGCTTTCATACCGCCTCCAATATCCAGTCTTTGTCAATTTCGGCGCCATATAAAATTTTCTCCGCCATTTCATTCGCAATATAATTACAGGGGGTATTTTTTTGTTTCGATAATACGAATATTTTATTCAGCGTATCTTTTAGTTTATTCACCTCATGTGTTATTTGATCTTGATTCAAACCTCGATAACTCGATGACGCAAATACTAAACCACCACTATTAATCACATAATCGGGAGCGTATAAAATATTCATATCGTGAATCGATTGGGCAATATCATCATGAGCTAACTGATTATTGGCACACCCTGCGATTATTTTACAATTCAATAAAGAGATGGTTGTTTCATTTAATACGCCCCCTAGTCCACACGGGCTAAACACATCACAACTTTGTTGGTAAATTTCATTTACTCTGACAATTTTTGCTGAAAACTGCTTTTTTGCCAGTTGTGTTTTTTTCTCATCCACATCACATACAATCAATTTACAACCCGCTGCGTGTAAGTGCCCAGCCAATGTCAACCCAACATGCCCTAAGCCTTGAATGGCCACGGTAATACCACTTAACGATTGATTCATTAAAAAGCGCACTGCGGCTTCAATACCAATTAACATGCCGTGAGCCGTTGCCGGGGATGGATCTCCGATATTACTAGAGCTACTCACAAACGGGGTTTGGCTGCGGATAATATCCATGTCAGACACATTGGTGCCGCTATCCATCGCGGTGATATAGCGGCCATCTAGGCTATGAATAAACTGGCCAAACTGCTTAAACAGCGCCTCACGATCAAAGCTGCCTTTTGGTTTCATGATCACAGCCTTGCCACCGCCTTGTGGCACTCGTGCCAAAGCAGCCTTATAGCTCATACCACGGGCTAAACGCATGGCGTCTTCTATGGCGTCTCGTTCACTGGTGTATTCTATAAAACGGCATCCGCCTAGAGCGGGCCCTAAACGTAGGTTATGAAGTGCGATGACAGCATTGAGCGGCCCTTGCTGACAAAAGTGCAGCTCTTGCACTGTATGAGTGTGCATCGTTGAAAACATACGCCGATCTCCCTTTTGAGGCTTACGACAACATGTATTGTGAGGCAGAAAATTCTGCACATCCCTTTTGGGGATATTCACTTGAGTTTAGACTCAAGCCCGCAAAAAAGTCCTATAAAAGTAAGGTCAAGATTGAATGTATCTAAGCAGCATGTGTTTAGATTACATAGGAATATAAAGAGGTGCATGCGCATATCAATTGCGACATCGTAAAATGCACAGCAGAGCCAAAAATTATGATATAGATAAAAACAGGATTACAGAGACTTAACGATTTTTTCAAACATTAAGTTTTGACTAATGGGTTTGCCCACATTTAAGTCTACCGGAAACGGCATATATTCATCCGCTCGTTGATAGCCTTTACGATAGTAGTACTTCAATAATTCGGATCGTACATCAAGCACAAACATTACCGCTTGGTTGGCATTGAATTTTTCTTTAGCAAGCGTCTCTGCGTGTGCAAGCAGTTGTGAGGCAATGCCTTTATTTTGTTGATTAGGTAAAACCGCTAACATACCTAAATGGGCCTGACTCCCCTCCATTTTTATTTCGATACAGCCAACCACTTTATTATTTTTTTCAGCCAAAACTATACGTTGATTTTTTTGTTGCAACGCCAATAGATAATCAGATTCAACTAAACGATCACCCACCACCAAATGGCTTTCGGTCGTCCAACCACCATCTGTTCGATAAGCAAGATTTACGATATTTAGAACAGCAGCGACATCATGTGAAGTGGCATTACGAAATATTATAACAGGCATAAAATATATTTACTGATTGAACATACATCATTATAGGCAGGCTACTCACATAAAGCTAACCCAACAATATTAGGGGCACAATAATTGCTGTATTGATATAAGCCAGTAAAAATCAATGATACAGGCAGTTAATAAAATATGAGCCAAATAGAATTATCTCATTTTTTTCAAAAACATCAGCTTGAGGGTGATTATTCACACCAAGTTGAAAAATATTTTGCACCATTGGCAAGAGAATTAGTTAATCTGCACCAAAATAAAAAACAAACCATTATAGTGGGCATCAATGGTGCGCAAGGTTCTGGCAAGAGCACATTATCGGATCTTCTTGTAGAGATCGTTCAGCAGCAATATAGACTCAATGCGGTCTCATTATCGTTAGATGATTTTTATTACACCCATGACGAACGCAAACATCTTGCTCATAGTGTCCACCCATTATTAGTCACAAGAGGGGTGCCAGGCACACATGATACTCTGCTCGCCAATGAAACATTAAATGATTTAAAGTCTCATAACGGGGCGCAAACCGTTTATATTCCTAGATTCAATAAAGCCATTGATGATCGCTTCAAAAAAGAAAGCTGGAGCCCCGTCAATAACAAGCCTGATATTATTATTCTTGAAGGCTGGTGTATTGGTGCCACTGCACAACCTTCTGAGCAGCTGCTAAAACCTGTCAATCTTTTAGAATCCAATGAAGATTCTGAAGGTGTGTGGCGAGAATATGTAAACGAACAACTGCGCATTCAGTATCACCCCCTATTTTCTCACTTAGATTGTACCATCATGCTCAAAGCACCTAGTTTTGAAAGTGTGTTTAATTGGCGATTAGAGCAAGAACAAAAACTGATAAACAGTCTTAAAAATACCAATAATAAAAATATTAGAACAATGAATGAACATGAAATTGACCGTTTTATTCAGCATTACCAGAGGCTCACCCAGCATTTATTAGCCACACTACCGACTACCGCACACTATGTTTTTGAATTAGACAACCATAGAAATATCATCAGCAGAAAGAAAGAGCATAACTTTAATAACCTTACTATCAACTCACTTATCTTTACTGACCTAGACGGATCGTTGCTTGACCATCATAGTTATTCACATCAGGCTGCTGATTCGTTGTTAGTTTATTTAGAGCAAAATAAAATACCAGTTATACCGTGTAGCAGTAAAACGCAATTAGAAATAGAAACACTACGCAATGACATAAACAATCATCACCCTTTTATTATTGAAAATGGCGCAGCCATCTTCATACCACAAGGTTATTTTCCGATTCAGCCTGTAGACACCATTGAGCGTGATGGCTATTGGATAAAATCGTTTGTTCAGCCGCACGAACATTGGCTAAACCAACTTAATACCGTACGCGATGAATTTAGTGGTTTATATAAACCCTTCAGTGACATGACCATTGAAGAAATAGCGCAGGCAACCGACTTATCCTTAAACGAAGCAAGTTTAGCGGCCAAACGTCAATACAGTGAACCTGTTTTATGGCTAGGTAATGAAGAACAAAAAAAACAATTTATGCATGTGTTAAAAAAAAATAACGTCACTGTTTTACAAGGGGGGAGATTCTTACACGTGTGTGGAAATGCCGATAAAGGCAAAGCGCTATTATGGCTAGCAAATACCTACCAACAAGTATTTAACCGCACTTATCAAACCATTGCTATTGGCGATAGCCATAACGATTGCGGGATGTTGGACATAGCCGATAACGCTTTGATCATTCGCTCCCCCATTCATGACATACCGTCATTATCGCGCATTAATGGCGTCACAATATCAGAAGCCTTTGGCCCAGAGGGATGGCGCCAAGGTCTGCAACACATTTTAGATGAACTTTTTATTCAGTAACACCACTTAAAATTTAGGGAGCCCCATGGCTGACTTTTATCAAAATGGCATTATCACCACTCTTCATAATCTAACGGATCGACATCTTGCCGATCTAGAAAATGATCTGGTTGAATTCAGCAAGCAGCGGCCAATTGGTTTATTACTGCCTTCTTTATTTTCTGAACTTGAAGGCGAAGCATTACCCAATATTATCGATAAAATAAAACATGTTCCCTATTTAAGTGAAATCGTCATCGGCCTAGACCGTGCCGATAAAGATCAGTACATGCATGCTTTAAAATTCTTTTCAACCTTACCGCAACACCACCGCGTGTTATGGAATGACGGCCCTCGCTTAAAAGCGCTTGATGCCCAACTTCAAGAAATGGGCTTAGCCCCAAAAGAAATGGGTAAGGGACGTAATGTTTGGTATTGCATGGGTTACATACTGTCATCTGGTAAAGCGGAATCCATTGCCTTACATGACTGTGACATTGTGACGTATACCAGCGAATTACTCGCTCGCTTGGTTTACCCAGTTGCCAATCCTTCTTTTAATTATGAGTTTTGCAAAGGCTATTACGCGCGAATTGCCAGCGGTAAATTAAATGGTCGAGTAAGCCGATTATTAGTCACACCACTATTACGTGCGCTTAAATCAGTCGTCAAAGACAATGATGAATACCTTAATTATATGGACAGCTTCCGTTACCCACTTGCCGGTGAATTCTCATTTAGACGCGACGTTTTAAACGACATACGCATACCCAGCGACTGGGGCTTAGAGATTGGCGTCTTATCTGAAATGCACCGCAACTATGCCAATAACCGTTTATGTCAAGTGGATATTGCAAAAGTGTATGACCACAAACACCAAGACTTATCTCTTAGTGATCAACAAGCGGGCTTATCTAAAATGTCCATTGATATATCTAAAGCATTATTTAGAAAATTAGCAACAAAAGGCACCGTCTTTAACGAAGAAACCTTTCGTACGATTAAAGCCAGTTACTTTCGCATTGCGTTAGATTTTGTCGAAACCTATCGCAACGACGCCATAATGAACGGACTAAATTTCGATATTCACCAAGAAGAAGAAGCGGTTGAAATGTTTGCTAGAAATATCATGGACGCAGGGAAACGCTTTTTAGACAACCCAATGGAAACGCCATTCATACCCAGTTGGAGCCGTGTACAAAGTGCCATACCGGATATTTTTCAACGACTTTATCAAGCTGTTGAAGAAGATCATGCTGAGTTTACGTCTAAGCTATAAGGCAGAATATAATGGATGCACACACTCAAGAATTACTCAAATCAAAAATCCTGCATCACTTGCAGGCCATTTATGCTGATAGCCAAACACCTTCTGAACTAATGGCACTTACGCAAGAACTCATCGAGATAATGCGTTTCAAACACCATTATGAAGCAGTTTCACCTCATCAAAATTATTGGACCGAACAAGATGTTACTATCATTACCTATGGCCATAGTATTCAAAAGGAAAATGAAGCGCCGCTTAAAACACTGCATGACTTTTTAAATACTTATTTAAAAGAGAGCTTTAATTGTGTGCATATTTTACCGTTTTTTCCTTATAGTGCAGACGATGGTTTTGCGGTTTGTGATTACTACGAGGTAAACCCTTCGCTGGGCCATTGGCAACACATTGAAAGTATTGCCAGCGAATACCGCTTAATGGCTGACTTAGTCATCAATCACTGCTCAGATCAAAGCCAATGGTTCAAAAACTTTATCAAAGGTGAAGGCATTGGCCATGATTATTTTTATACCACACATAAGGATGCTCCCGTCTCTCAGGTCGTGCGACCACGTACCTCACCGTTATTACGTGAAACACAAACAGAAAAAGGGTTGGAACATGTTTGGTGTACGTTCAGCCATGAACAAGTTGATCTCGACTTTTCTAACCCACAAGTTTTAAAAGAATTCATTAACATTATTCGCGATTACCTTGATAAGGGTATTCGTATCTTTAGACTAGATGCCATTGCTTTTTTATGGAAGAAAATCGGGACTAATTGCTTGAACTTAGATGAGACCCATGAAGTTGTGCGCCTCATTAGAACCCTAATAGAGCACACTCAACCCGATAGTATTATCATCACCGAAACCAATATCCCCAACATTGAAAACCTGAGTTATTTTGGTAATGCCAATGAAGCTCATTGTGTTTATAACTTTTCATTACCACCGTTACTGGTTTACACCTTAGTCAGTGGTAATTGTCGGTATTTAAAACGCTGGTTAATGAGCATGCCGCCTGCACAACATGGCACAACGTATTTTAACTTTATTGCCTCTCATGACGGCATCGGCTTAAGACCCGCCGAGGGTTTATTAAGTGACACGGAACTGGCAACCCTAGTCAGTACTATGCAAAATTTTGGCGGTAAGATTTCTTGGCGAGCTGGTGATAACGGCGTTAAAAAACCTTATGAAGTGAACATCACTTTATTTGATGCGCTGCAAGGCACCGAAAACGGAAAAGACGATTATACGCTTGAACGATTTTTGTGCGCCCATGGTGTGATGCTTGCATTAGAAGGCATACCCGCACTTTATATTCATAGTGTATTAGGCACGCGTAATGATTACGAAAAACTAGAGCGCACCGATCAAAACCGTTCGATCAACCGTCACGAATGGCAATACGATGAATTAGTTGCATTACTCAATGATGATGATAATCACCACAAACAAGTCTATGAAAAAATAAGCCAATTAATACAATTACGTAGAGCACAAAAAGCCTTTCACCCAAACGCTACCCAATTTACTTTGCACATTGGTGATCATCTTTTTGGCTTTTGGCGACAAAGCATGGACCGCCGCCAAAGCATCTTCTGCATCTATAACATTACAGATCAAGAGCAATCACTACTGCTATCCGATTTAAACCTTGTAGTCACTCACCATTGGCAAGACCTCATTAGTGGCATCAAGTTTGATAATTCTCTTGATGCAATCAACTTAAAACCTTATCAAATGATGTGGATCGCTAACGTATAAACTAGGAGCGTTAAATGCCTCAGACTCAAACCGTTAAGAAATGCTTATTTCCCGTAGCCGGTTACGGCACTCGATTTTTACCAGCGACTAAATCCATGCCTAAAGAGATGCTGCCCGTGGTGAATAAACCACTTATTCAGTACGCCGTCGAAGAGGCCATGGAAGCGGGCATTAATAAAATGGGATTTATTACTGGTCGCGGCAAGCGCGCCATTGCCGATTATTTTGATAATAATTATGAACTAGAACATGAAATAGCAGGCAGCTCAAAAGCCGAAAACCTAAACGATATTAATAAAGTGATGGATGATGGCCAATTTATATTCATGCGCCAGCGAGAAATGCTCGGCTTAGGCCATGCCATTTTAACCGGAGAACCCATTATTGGTAGTGAACCATTCGCCGTGATTTTAGCGGATGACTTATGTGTTGCCCCTAGAGACAATACAGACACGCCAAGAGCGATGGCTCAGCTAGTTGAGCTGTATCATAAATATCAATGTTGTATTGTCGCTATTGAAGAAGTTCCAAAAGCGGATACTGCTAGTTACGGTATTATCAGCGGTACAGAAATTGAACTCGGCATTTATGATGTATCTGACATGATCGAAAAACCTAAACCAGAAGATGCACCTACCAACATGGCAATTATTGGGCGCTACGTACTCACCCCTCAAATTTTTGATTACCTAAGGCACACCAAAGCCGGTGCTAACGGGGAGGTACAAATCACGGATGCATTAAAACAAGTAGCAAAAGAGGAACGTGTGATCGCGGTTAAGTTTGCAGGACAGCGCTTTGATTGTGGCAACATTCCAGGATTTGTTGAGGCTACCAATTTTTTCTTTGAACACGAATTTAGTTCACATAATAATACTAAATGACAATGCCTTGTGCTGGCATGTCGCCCGTAAAAAAACCGATACACTTGTGTATCGGTTTTTAGGTAATTCACTTCAAGCATTCAGACTTAGATCAGGTCATTCTTCTTGACATGTAATTGGCAGTAGTTTGTCTTTAATTTTTTCGCCAAAGCATTCCCAGACTATCTCACCTTCTACCAAGCTTGGTCTTATGACGAGGTATTGCTTATCGCCCGTTTTGGTATCACCCACATAAGCTGCAAGCATACCGTTATCATAAACATCAATGCTGTATTTTTGAATGTCATTGGTTAGACCTTCAACAGTGAAACCTAAATCATCCAATGTAGTTGGCCATGCTTGGTTAGACATTGCGTAATCGGCCAATGGTATTTTAAGCTCAATTAGACTGCTATAGGCTTCATTTAAGCGAATTTTTTCCATGTACTCTTGGTATTGAGGAATGGCAACCGCAGCTAAAATACCCACCAGCGCAATCACAACAATGAAAGAGGAGGCACCACCACCTGCACCGAAGCGTGGAATAAACAGTGCGAGAACCCATGCAAAAAAGTGACGACGTGGCAATTTTATCACCCCTTTGTTTTTAGCCGCTATCGCATGTGCCATACGTTTGGTTAACCAAGGGTAATCACTAACCAGTTCATTAAGTGACATCCAAAAGCCATTGGTTTCTTGCACCTGCTTTAAATACGCTTCGTGGTTAATGCTCTTCCAGCGGGTATCACCTGCTGCTATGGCCGCTATGGCCGCTATAATATCTTGTTCGGTTTCACAGCAAGCAGCACCGTAGCGGTCACAGGTATATTCTTCAGCTCGACGCAAGGCTGTGCCTAATAAAGGCAATACCGATGCAGGCGCAATAAACCAACCCCACACCAGATGTTTACGATGAATATGACCCAGTTCATGGCCAATATAAAAATCAATGGCGTTTTGATTGTCTTCTAAGGCATCTACCACATCGGTAAACAACACAACAAAGTTACGCCCCAGAAATCGAGTGGCCAATGCGTTAAAAAAATCGGTTCGTAATAGATACGCATCGGGTATTTCTTTCAAACCAATCGTTGCGCAATTTTTCACAAGTTTATTGTACAAATCAGGGTATTGTTCGGCGGTGATTTTAACGCCCGTGCCTTTTAAATAAGAAATAAAGCCAGAATGTACAAACAAGAAAAACACATACATTAGTAATAAATAAACCAATGCAATACCCAATGTACCCAGCACTAATGCCAGCCAAAATACACCTGAAATAAAAGCGGCGATAAAGAAGAGTTTCTTCTCGTTTTTATAAAGTAATTCCATTACAACCTCATAACTGCAACAAGCAATAAATAGTTAATGTAATTGAAACCTACAAAGAAAGAGATTGTTTGTTAATCAATCTTCTAGTCCATGAAAATTGCAATATTAAAAAGTGAGAGGAAGTGTAATAAGAGTCTAACGAGATAGCAAATTTAGCGACAGGAGCATTAAAAATTACCCATGATATACATTAAATATCATGGGTAATGGTAAGGTGAGATTATAAAAATATTTTACGAGCTTCAGCTGGGCTGGCCACTTCACGGCCAGCATCTCGGGCCACTTTGGCCATGGCTTCAATAAGCTGGCCATTACTGGTGGCTTTTTCGCCACCGGGTAAATAAAAGGTGTCTTCAAGGCCCGTGCGTAAGTTACCACCAAGCTCCGCCACTTTTTTATGCACGCTCCAGACTTCTTCACGGCCAATGACCGTGGCTTGCCAATGACTGCCCGGCTTTAGGTATTTCAAAATAATGGGTAATAAATCAGGATCGGCTGGCATGCCAGAGTTCACACCCATTACTAAGTTGTAATCGAGTCTGTCCCACATGCCCACTTCTTGAAACATACCAACGCTGCGTACAATGCCTAAATCGAAACATTCAAATTCAGGGCGACAACCTTCTTCTTTGCACACGTCTAATAATTCTTGGATTTTATCGACAGTGTTTTGAAATAACATAGGCGGCCATGCCCATGTGCCATTTGAGCGCGTTTTTAAATAGTTAAGTGAACCCGCATTACACGCGGCGATTTCAGGCTTGCCCATTTTAATACAGTCAATTGGGCCTTTTTGGTCGCGGCCAATGGTGCCCGTGGTGTAGTTAATAATGACATCTGGGCAGGCTTCACGAATGGCGTCGCTAATTTCAAGTGCTACTTCAGGCTCCCAGCAGGGTAAGTGCCCCTTACCTTGAGTTTGTTGACGAAAATGAATGTGCATACAGCTTGCACCTGCGTCATAGGCTTCTTTTGCCGATGCCGCCATTTGCTTCGCCGTCACAGGCACTGGGTGCTGCTCTGGATTCGTTAATACCCCAGTGAGGGCACAGGTAATAACAACTTTATCGCTCATGTAATGTTCCCTTAAATTAGATATACACATTAAAACCGTCAGCGTGGAAGTACCTTAGCGCAATCAATCAAACCAAGCAAGCGCTTGGTTTGATTGATTTGATAACTTATACTTATCAATTACTTAGTATAATAAATTTCACATATAGCCCGTTTTCCCCCAAGCTAGGGCAATAATCACTAATAATTAACGGAGCACGTTATGAGCAACCCTTTGTGGTCCCCTTCAGTCTCACGCATTAATCAGAGCAACATGAAGGCGCTTATGAACTTCATCGCTGAAGATGGCCATAACGTGCAGCACTACCAGCAACTGCATGATTTTTCTGTGCGACTACCGCATTTGTTTTGGAAGTATGTTTGGGAATTTGCCTCTTTTACCCAGCAAGTGCCTCATACCAGCGTATTAACCAATGGCGATCAAATGCCGGGGGCCAAATGGTTTGATGGCGCCCGCTTTAACGTTGCCGAAAATTTATTACGGTTCCGTCATGACAGTATCGCCATCGTGTCTTATGACGAGCGCGGTAAGCAGCAGCAATTAAGTTATGCCCAGCTATATGACAAAGTGGCAAAACTAAGCGCTCATTTGAAAGCACTCGGTATTGAACCCGGCGATCGGGTAGCGGCGTTTATGCCAAACGTACCTGAAACCATTATTGCAATGCTCGCTGCCACAAGCTTAGGGGCCGTTTGGTCAAGCTGCTCACCTGACTTTGGCTTACAAGGTGTGCTTGATCGCTTTGGGCAAATCGAACCTAAAGTTTTAATCACCACCGATGGCTATTTTTACAGCGGCAAAACCCTTAATAGCTTAGAAAAACTGAATCCAATCTTGCAGCAGCTCAATAGTATTGAGCACGTTATCGTTGTCCCTTATGCCAACCAAAGTATTTCACCAGAACAAGCACGCGCACAACTGGGTACTCAATTAAACGTTCATCTTTGGCAGCAATGTTTAGACAATCACGCACAAAAAATTGAATTCAGCCCACAGGCGTTTGATCATCCGCTGTATATTTTGTATAGCTCTGGTACCACAGGCGCACCTAAATGCATTGTGCATGGCGCTGGCGGCACGTTATTACAGCACTATAAAGAACTTGTTTTTCATACCGATGTAAAACAAGAAGACACATTATTTTATTACACCACTTGTGGCTGGATGATGTGGAATTGGATGGTCAGCACGCTCATGACTGGCGCTACGCTGGTGATTTATGATGGATCACCCTTTCACCCAGGGCCGAATGTACTGTGGGATATGGCAGAAGCGGAAAATATCAGTATTTTTGGCACCAGTGCCAAGTACATCAGTGCACTCGAAAAAGCACCCTATTTACCTAACCTGCAACACTCGTTACCAAAACTAAAAAGCGTATTATCAACTGGCTCACCATTAAGTAATGAAAGCTTTGATTTTGTTTATAACCATATTAAACAAGATTTATGTTTAAGCAGTATTGCGGGCGGCACCGATATTGTGTCGTGCTTTACGCTGGGCAACCCTATTCTTCCGGTCTACAAAGGTGAGCTGCAATGTATAGGTTTGGGCATGGCGGTAAATGTGTTTAATGATCACGGTGAGCCTATCGCAGCCAATTCAGGTGAGCGTGGCGAGTTAGTGTGCGAGAAATCGTTCCCGTGTATGCCGATTGGATTTTACAACGACAAAAATAATGAAAAGTATCTCAGCAGTTATTTCAACCGTTTTGAAAATGTTTGGGCTCATGGGGATTTTGCTGAAAAAATAGAACACGAATTCAATGGCCACCCTTATACCAGCTTAGTGATTCACGGACGCAGTGATGCCATCTTAAACCCAGGTGGTGTGCGCATTGGTACCGCTGAAATATATCGCCAAGTGGAAAAAATTGATGCTGTAATGGAAAGTATCGCCGTCGGCCAAAGCCTAAAACAGGACCCGACGGATATTCGAGTTGTCTTATTTGTCATACTCCGTGATGGTCAAACTCTCACCGACGAACTAAAACAAACCATTAAAACCACCATTCGACAAAACACCACCCCAAGACATGTGCCTGCGGTGATTATACAAGTGGCGGATATCCCACGTACACTCAGTGGGAAAATTGTCGAGGTGGCCGTTCGAGAAACCATTCACGGTCGAGCAGTGAAAAATACCGATGCATTAAAAAATCCAGAAGCATTGATGTTATTTAAAAATTTAACGGCGTTAAACCAAGAATAAGCGACTACTTTTGATAACGCTGAGAATTAGGGTCGTTGGCAATTTGAGCCGCGGCCGTAATACCTTCATTAATATAATTTAAAATTCGTTTGCTGCTATCATCTTCTTTTTTTTCATAACGCTTGTACGCTTGATTATAAAGAGCTAGTGCCTGCTTGGCAGAAAATTGGTCATTTTTTTTAAGCAAGGCAAACGCCTTCTGAAACACAGGGTCACTTTCATGCTCGCTCACAACGCTAAACTGCATTTTAGCCAAACTCACCTGAATATCTTTTAAGTAAGGGCCTTTCAATTTCGCCCAAATATCGTCTAGTAATATTTGCCGTGCCTGTTGGGTGTGTTTATGAAACGCCAGTAATAACTGCGCCGTGGTTTGAGTATGATTAGGGCGAGGAGAGGCATCAATGGCAAAGTTACCCACCCCTTGCGTTTGAAAAATCAATGTATCACTCAGTTTGTCAACCAATTCAATACTATATGGGGTTCTCACAAATCCACGATTAGTGACCACATACACTACTGTACCTTTATTATTGGCGTCGTACTCTACGACTTGTCGTGAAACAAGCTCACGTTGAACCAAAAATGAGGGTTGTATATGAACATAAACAATGAGCTGAGCACTGGCAGGTATCACACTGTAATTTAATTTTAACGTTTCAAATTTTAAAGCTGGCTCAGGGCGCTTTAAGCTTTTATCGTCAATACTCACATGAATGAATTTATGCTGATTGGTAAGCGGGTAACTAGCGGGTAAGATATAATCGTATTCCACGGTATTTTTAACAACATATTGACCAGCGCAGCCAACCAAAAAAATTAAAAATAGACTTAATGTTAACTTAACCATTGCTTCATTTTTTTCTTAACAACTTTTAAATCAATCGGTTTTGACATGTAGTCATTCATGCCGCAATCAATGCATTTTTCTTTATCTCCTGTCATGGCGTTAGCCGTCATAGCAATGATGGGTAAGTATTTATAACGCTCAATTTTTCTAATTGCAATGGTCGCTTCGTACCCGTCCATAACCGGCATTTGACAATCCATTAATACAACATCGTACACATTTTCAGTGCTTTCAAGCATTTCCAGTGCTTCTTTACCGTTTGACGCTACCTTGATTGTTAGCCCTAGTTCATCCAATAACGTTAACGCGACTTCTTGGTTAATTTCATTATCCTCTACCAGCAAAATATGCCCTTTGGATTGCTCAATATAGGTGTCTTCGTTTTCATCATCTGCTCGTAAGGTTTGTATATGCTGTAACGTTAAAAGCGGTTTTGATTGATGAAAACATTCACCATTATCAATACATATAACCAGCGCATCATGTATATCATCCGGCATAACGGGCTTGATTAAATACGATGCAAATCCCATTGCTGCAAATTTCGCGGCCTCTTCAACTTCACCTGTTGAACTCATCATGATCAGCGGCATATTGTCGTATTGACTTTGCGAGCGTATTTTCATCCCTAGCTCCGCGCCATCCATTTTGGGCATTTGCATATCTAAAATAGCCGCATCAAAAAAATCACGATGCGCCGCCAGCGCGTCAAGGGCCTCATGTGCACTGCTGCATTGCGTTACATTAATCCCCCAGATTTTTAATAACTCATCCAGTACCAATCGGTTACTTTCGTTATCATCAACAATGAGAACATTGTAATCGGCCAAGTCTAGTTTCACTTTTGTTTTATGATCAAATTCACTTTTTTCCAACACCACTGAAAATTCAAAGTGACTGCCCTTGCCAGTTTCACTGGTCACACTAATAGAGCCGCTCATTAATTCACATAACTGTTTACAAATCGCCAAACCTAAACCGGTGCCGCCATATTGGCGAGTATCAGACACATCGACTTGAGAAAAAGATTCAAATAATGTATCCAAGTGAACACTATCAATGCCTATGCCAGTATCAATAATGGAGCTGTATAAAATTAATCCCGTATTGGGGACCTCCTTCAAACCAACCTTAATAACCACTTCGCCTTCTTCAGTGAACTTTAATGCATTTGCAATTAAGTTAGTGAATATTTGGCGAATACGCGCAGGGTCACCTTTTACCCAATTTTTTTCTAAATTATTAATATCCAGAATGATCTCAACATTATTTTCAGTATTGGAATGACGTAAAGTAGATATAATCTCAGAAAGCAAAGTGCGAATATTAAAATCAATATATTGAATATCCAACTTGCCCGCTTCAATTTTCGAGAAGTCTAAAATATCATTTATTAATACCAACAAATTATCGGCACTGGATTTCGCTATTTGAATAAAATGTCGCTGTTTTTCAGCTAACTCGGTCCGCAATACAATATCTAACATGCCCAGAATGCCATTCATGGGCGTGCGAATTTCATGACTCATATTAGCCAAAAACTGACTTTTGGTTTTGGTCGCTTGTTGCGCATCTTTAAAAGAGTCTGCCAGCGATTCATTTAAGTCGAGCAATTGCTGATTACGCTGATTAAATTGATTAGCTAAATCAGCTAACTCCCCAACCTCTATGCCAGTAATGGCATGAGAGTGATCAAAATTCATCACTTGATCACGCATACTGCGCAGTGGCGAAATAAGCATCCATTCTAAGTACACCAAGCCCAATACTAGGCTTGCCAAAATGGCCCATGTAAACTTCCATAACACACTCTGTATAATGTTTTCGGTAATTTCACTCAATACACGGCGAGGCGCCACTAACACTAATTTCCCATAGCTATCTGGAATATGAAAAATTTGAATCGTAACGGCTTCTTTTAAAATAGGATCGTTTAATAAATCAATTTGCTTAATAAACGTATTGCCTATGGTTTTTTTAGCAAGGGGGTCCGCCATAATGCTCGCAATACGAAAGCTCTCATCAAGGCTAATTTGATAGCTACTTTCTGCTAACCGCTCGGCTTGGGTAGTTAATGATCGATTGGAGCGCGACATACTTTCCATTGCGTCAAGTACATCATGAACATCCGGTAAATCAGGTGTGGTTTCAGCCGCGATCTTAATAGTGGTGTATTGCAGTTTTTTCTCTTGATTATTCGTCAGCTCATAGCGCTTACCGATTTTTTCGTCTGGGAAAGATAAAAACGTTCCGCTGCGATCTAATACATAGGCATAACCGTTGAATCGCTTTGCCTGTTGAGCCAGCAGCGCTTTAAACGCAGACAGCTGAATATCCACTGTAGTGACGCCAAAAAACACACCTTGGCGATATACAGGCGCAGTTGCGGTCATCATGGGCTCTAACGTGTATGGGTCAACATATGAGCGTGACCAGTATACTTTTCCCTTATCAAGATAACGTGCTGGGACATACCACTCTTCGTTGTGGTAGCCCATGCCTTTGGGCTCGTTATAATCCTGAAATTGCGCTAATTTACCGCTTGATGTACGCCCCCAAAAAAAACTATGGCGCTGCTTGTCTTTGTTAAACGCAAACGGTTCTGGCCAAACCCCGCCGCCAGCGACAAATTCTTTGATACTGCTTTCGCCTAAAGCATGCTTAAAGACTTGCTGAAACGTTTTTTTGTCTAAAGGCAGGCTCTCGGCTGTATTGGCCATAGCCAATGCCAACGAAGCGGATTTATTCATATACTCAGTGATCAGGGCAACCGTGGCCTCACCGGTTTGGCGAATATACTGGCGCTCGGTTTTCTCAAGCGCTTCACGCCCTTCCGTTTCCATAACCCACAGGAAGGCACCAATCATCATTAACAGCATAATGATAAACAAAAGGGGTACTCTAAAAGCCAGTGATCCGAAAAAAGGCCCAATTTTTGATTTAAGAATCAATATGAATCCATCTATTTGGCAATCCTACTTTAACTGTAGCCTAGATATGGCATAGATCATCCGCACGCTAAAACATTTTTTCACCCTACTTGGCAACTGATTTTTTATCATTTGGTTACACTCTCGCGCTTGACAAAACGAGATAAGCCACTGAAAAAACAGCAATTTTTAACAATTATGGCAATGCAGAAAAAAACTAAAAATCAAGCCTACACATTTATATATTCATCATTACAATGCGCGACCTTTGGTAATTTCTCCCTATTCATCTTTTGCCAAATTGTTGTACAGAGGTAAGCATGCTTGTATACACCCTAACCAATAACATCACCGGCGACGTCTGGGTTGGCACCTGCAAAGACAGCAGCGATGAGCGCTTTATGCAGTTCCAAGAGGCTATGGCCCTAGGCGTAAAAGAAAAAATCTATAAAGATCTTAGAGATTTTGGTGTACAAAACTTTACCGTCGAGGACTATGCACTCGCCTATGATCGTGAAGAGTTGAAAGATATTTTTGATGACGCAATGGAAAGCAACAACGGCAAGAGCCTTATTGGGGTTAAAACCAGCCTAGGCAAGACCAGTATTGCCAAGAGCGCACCGCTCAAATCCAGCATCAGTAATACTGTAAAACGTAAAACACTGGGCACAACCTCAACCAGCACCGTTAAGAAAGCGGCTACTCCTGCCAAGCTGGCGACTGGGCGTACCGGGAATGCAAAGAAAGAAAAATTGATCAAAGAAAAATTGGCTGAAGAAAAAGCCATGCGTGAATCAACCAAAAGCAAACTGATTATGGAGCAGGCTGACGAAATGGCGGCTATTATGGCGCGCTTAGATTCCCGAGGCTCAACCGCCAACAAGCGATAAGTCACTCCCGCTTAATAGTGATATAGCGCTAAGCACATAGCCACGTGTGCTTAGCCTAAAGTCCGTCATGAAAAACTAAAAAATTATTTTTACCGTGTTTTTTCACCTCATACATAGCTTTATCTGCATTTGCTCGAAGCTCAACTGCACTCGTGCCATGTTGGGGGTAAAGCGCAATCCCCATGCTCATGCCTACTTTTACCTCTTTTACTTTACCATCTACGTAAATTAAAAAAGGCTGATTAATGTGACCCAATTTAATACGGGCAAACTTTTCACATACTTCAATCGAATCAACGGGATGTAAAATCAGTGTAAACTCATCCCCCCCAACACGAGCAGCCACATCTGTTTTTCGTATTTGGCTCTTAATACGCGACGAGAATTGAATCAATAATTGATCGCCAGCACTGTGCCCAAGCGTATCGTTTATTTGCTTAAAACCATCTAAATCAATCATGATCAAGCCTAGTTGTGTGTCATGGCGCTTTGCAAAATCCAATAATGCGGTAAGTCGTTCGTCAAAGTCAGCCCGATTCGATAACAGCGTTAACGCATCAACATGAGCCATATTTCGTAATTTTTTCATCATACTGTGCCGCTCTATCGAAAAGCGCACAGAACGCGACAACATTGTCACATTCAATTCATCTTTAGGAATGTAGTCCTCGGCTCCAAGTTGAATGGCTTCTTCGCCTACCTCTTCACTTTTAAGACCTGTCAGTACAATTACAGGAATATCCCTAAAGTGATTCACAGCCTCGACAACAGAGCTCAAACCCGATGAATCCGGCAAGCCAAGATCCAACAAAATCACATCAAAATCTTTATGCTCAGTTCCAATCAAGTCCTTGAAAGTCGTAAAATGTGTTAAATGATAGTGACAATATGGGTCATTATTCATTATCTTTTTAGCGATATAAACATCATCCTCATCATCTTCGACCAGCAATATATTAACGTATCTCAGTGCCATACCCGTTATTCTCCTTGATGGCTAATTAATGCATTATAGTCAAACCAGTAGTGGTGAATAGTTTCGACTAATTTCTTACTCTCGTTAAAATTCATTGGCTTAATAAAATAGGCGTTCACCCCTAACACCCTACAATCTTGTATATCTAAAGGCGATGAGGACGTCGTCAGTACCAAAACTGGGGTCGCCTTAAGCCATTTATTTTTCTTAATAAATAAAAATATTTCTGAACCTTTGTATTTAGGTAAATTCAAGTCTAATAATATTAAATCAGGTATAAATGCAACTGTCTGATGAGAATCAGAATATTCCTTGAAAAATGACTCAGCACTATCACGGCATTCGACCCTCAACTCACTATCGAGACTCGTAAATAAACCGCTATATAAATATTGATCATCTGAATCATCATCTATCATCAATATTTTTTTATTCATAACGATCCTTTTTTAATGGCAGGTTAATTGTGAATATGGCGCCAACACCAACTTCACCATCCGCTTGCATATCACCACCATGCAATGAGACAAGTTGCTTGCATATTGATAAACCCATACCTGACCCATCAACCTCTTTCTGGGAAACAAGGCGTTTAAAGGGTTCAAAAATATCAGCTTTATAGCGACTATCAAAACCTGCTCCATTGTCTTTAATGATAATTACACTGCAATCATATTTCTCTTTATAAAGTACCTCTATAATGGGATCTCGATCCGGACTACGATATTTAATGGCATTCTTAATTAAGTTCTGAAAGACCACACCCAAAACAGTACGATCGCCGTAGATTTCACCCGACACAGGCACTAAAATTTTGGTATGGCTTTCTGCCAATATAACCGCCAATTGGTCTTCAACTTCATCTACTAAACTCTGTAAGTCCACCATACTAGAGTGTAATTCAGTCTGTGACGCGCGTGACAGCTCAAGTAGCCTTTGAATCATGTTTTTCATTCTAATGGCAGAGTTGCTAATACGTTTTAGTTCAAACCTCGAGTTATCATCAAGGCTTTCATTATCTAAACGACCCAATAAACTGGTACTAAACGTTGTAATTTTTCGCAAGGGTTCTTGCATATCATGTGATGCCGAATAGGCAAAGCGAGATAATTTATCATTAGACCGCTTTAACTCTTGGTTTAGTTTTTCACGCTCTTTTTCAATTGATTTACGATTTTTTATATCTTCGATAACCGCTATAAAATAATCTGGTTCACCCTGTTCATTTCTAACAAGTGATACTGTTAACATTGACCATATAATTTCTCCATTTTTATGTATGTAGCGCTTTTCTATTGCGTAATAATCATCAACTCCACTCAATAATCGAGCGACATTTTCAAGGTCTATATCTAAGTCTTTACAGTAGGTAATTGATTGAAAATTGCAGTTTAATAGCTCTTCTTCCGAATACCCCAAAAATTCACATACCTTTTTATTAACCTTTAACAAATTGCCGACTAACGATACGTGTGAAACCCCCACTGCCGCCAATTCAAATGTATTTTTAAAGTCTTTAGACAATTTATTATGTAAAATCTCAGATTCCTTTATGGCACTGATATCAATGAATGTACCTAACATTTCTTTTGCTTCGCCGTCTTGATTCATTGAGAAAACCGAATCATGGGACAAGCACCACACCCAGTGGCCATCTTTATGTTTAAAGCGATACTGCAATTGAAATATTTCACCATCTTTCGAGGACTTAACAGTAGACATATGATTCAACATCATCTCTTGTTCATCGGGATGAAATAAATCAATGAATTGTTTATTGCTTTCAATTAGCTTTAAATCCTCTAATGAATATCCTGTAATATGGCTGTATTCCTCGTTAATATAGGTATTAAGCTGAGATTCAAAATCATAAATATATAAACCATTTATTGAACGATTGAGTACTTTTTCTAAATATTTCGTTTTATTGACAAGTTCAATTTCATTCCTTTTTAGACTTTGAATATTCATTAATGAACCCGCCATTAATAACGGCTGCCCCTTCTGTGAATAGGTTATCTTGCCACGACTCCTAAACCATTCGTATTCACCGGCCTCGCTCATTCCTAAATATTCAAGAAATAAATTGCTTTTTTTATTTTCAATAAAGTCCCAAATTTTGGCAACAGTACTCTCTCTGTAGTCTGGGTGTATGTGCTGCTCCCATAGCAAAAAGCTAGGTGTCGCATCTTCTGACTGACCAATTTTTCGTAAATGCTGGCGCGACTGCCACACCTCATTTTTAACTATATTCCACTCCCATAGCCCATCCTCTGTTGCATCGGTTATACGCTCTAATCGTGCTAGAGTTTTATGTAACTGCTCATGGGTTTGATGTTTATCGGTAACATCTTCTATTGATACATAGATATGCACTTCACCTAGAAATTTTCGAGTCGATAAATTAATTTCTAATGGTATTTTCTTTCCACTGCGGGTCACTCCTTGCACTAACCGCCCCATATTCATACGGTAACGATCGGTTGGATCATTAAGATAGCCATGCATAAAGTTGACATGTATATCTCTGATACTTTCTTCCAATAGAATATTAACGGGTTGTGAAATTAACTCCGATTCTTGATATTCAAATAATTTGCACAGTTTTTCATTAACCAATCGTATATTAAAATGCTGATCAACCAGCATTAAGCCAATCGGTGAAAACTCACTGAGACTTTGAAAAAAACGCAGTTCATCTGCCAGTTTATGGGCATCATCAAGCTCAGCGGAGGTTGGAATGGTTAGCGCTAAGGGCAGCTTGTTAAAGATTACAACCGCTGTAATAAAAGACACCACGGCAGTGGCCAGTTTAATTAGGGCTTGGTAGCCATATAAACCTTTAAATATTGTCACTATGCCAAACAAATGGCTTAGCCCACATAAGAAAATAAATAAGGCAAACAACACATAAATAGAACGGTAAGAACGAATATCTTTTTTTCTAATGAACCATAATATCGCGAAGGGAATCGAGAAATAAGAAGCCGCAATGAGTAAATCCGAGAGAATTGATATCCAAAGAATGCTTGGCTCCCACCCATAGCACATGCCATGGGGCATATAGTCCCCAGACAATAATCGGCTTAAACTTCCTTCTTGCATCTTTCATTCCTATAGAAAGGGTCTCCTCATCTATCAAGAATAGGTCAGGCTCTTATAACCGCCAATTATTCCCAGCACACTATTAAATACCTTTAAATTCAGCTATTTAACCGCTCTTAATTTGATAATGCTTATGCAATACACGATTCAATTATTGAAAAATGTAATGAACCTGCTATGTTTGACCGCTTATTTTTTGCAGTGATAGTTAGCGTGTCTAGTCGTAATTACCATCATGGGGATTTAAAAGTCGCACTCATTCATGCGGCGAACACCCTATTAAAAGAAAAAGGCATCGAGGCGTTGTCGCTGCGCACATTAGCCAGCACAGTGGGCGTCAGTCATATGGCACCCTATGCGCATTTCAAGAATAAAACAGAGCTGTTTCAAGCCATCGCTGCTAGTGGTTTTAACACATTGGCAAAACGCCAAGAAGCCATTAATCACAATCAAAGTGCGGCGCAGCTTATTTTAGATTACGGTACTCAGTACATTGAATTTGCTATTGATAACGCCCCTTTGTACCGGCTTATGCTAAGCCAAACTCAAGTAACCGGCCCACAACAAGATGTAACCGCCAGTGGTCATATGTCAGATGAATTACAAACCGCCAGCAAACGCTCCTACAGCGTATTGGTTAATGCCTTTGCCCAAATATGTGAAAACAAAGACACTCAAAAAATACGGGCACAAGGTGCGTGGGCACTGGTACACGGCATTGCATCGTTGCTGATTGATGGCCATTTAACCATCCCTAGCGGCATGAGCATTAAATCGTTTTTAGCCACGGCCTCTCTTCAAGTTACTGACTTAAACTAATACAAAAAATCCCCGACAGCAGACGCTATCGGGGACAAAGACCAAATCATTACTCACTACATTGATTAATACAAAATCTCTATATCGGTCGTTGGAAAGGCCACACAAGAATGCACCCAGCCAAAGTCTTTATCGGACTTACGCAAATGCGCTTCTGGCGGGTTAAACACCTCCCCTTCAACCACTTTTACACGACACAAACTGCATTCGCCCGAGCGACACGCGTTTTCAACGGCATAACCATTACGCTCTAAGCTGTTTAATAACGGCTCGCCCACTTTTGCGGTAAACTGGCCTTTACCTTGCACGGTTACCACAACCTCATCTTGCTCGCTGACGACCTTAGGCCAGTTTTCAAGGCAGCTTGGGGTTTTAGGCGGGCCATTGCATTCGATACGAATCCGTTTATTCTCTACCCCTAACGATTTTAGTTGTGTCTCGCAGTATTCGTTAAATGGCGTTGGGCCACATACATAAAATGTTTTGCCGCTCACCCCTCCTACCGCTTCGCTAATAAGTTGTGCACGTAAATGCCCAGTTAAACCAGTGTAGCTTTTAGTAGGGCGCGAGATAACTTCGGTTAAATGAAAGTTGTCATGTTTAGCCGCTAACTCTCGAAAGGTCTCTGCAAAAATCACATCGCTCTCGTAGCTATTGCCATACACCAGATGGAATTCCATATTTAAACCACGATTCAATACACTTTCAATCATGGCCCGTGCAGGTGCGCCACCTGAGCCACCGGCTAAAAATACTAATTTATCACCGTGAAATAACGGGTTGTGGTAAAACGTCCCCATTGGACTCGTGGTTGAAAATATTTGACCTTGTTTGACGTTATTTAATAAGTAATTGGTGACAAACCCGCCATCCACTAACTTAACCGTTAAATCATAATAATCACGTTTGCTTGGGCAAGATGAAATCGCATACGGACGCGCGGTTTCAACACCATCAATATTCACATATACATTAATATACTGCCCTGCTTGAAACGGCGGCAACACACCCTTCACACTTTTAAAGCGAAAGGTTTTGGTCGATGCGGTATTACTAAATATGTCACTGACTTCAAGCTGTAAACGCTTAGGGTGTAATTTGGCAATTTCGTGAGCCGTTTTACCTTTTTGATCGGTAAAATCTGAGCCCATTTTTTCACGCTCTGCTTTACGGCTAAGCCCTTCTTTATAACCCTTGATGCTGTTTAAAATATTGGTTGAGTTAGACATTGACTATCTCCGCTGAAACTTGCTGCGCTGCGTGTTTAACTTTCACTTTTTTAACAATGGCTTTGGCTGTTGCGGCCCCCACCATATACGTTGGTTGGAATCCACCCATGCCCTGCCAAGAACCAGCAATATGCAAACCGTTTACTTGATCATAACGCTCACGAAATAATAAATTGTCTTCAGGGTTCTGTTTAAAGCCATAAATCGCGCCGCCAGGTGTATTGAGATAGCGCATCATGGTGAGCGGTGTTGCCACTTCGACTTCTTCTATATGCGCCTGAATACCGGGGAATATTTGTTCAGCTTGATTTATTAAGTGCTGTGCAAATTCGTATTTGGTTTCGGCGTATTTTTCAACGGGGATATCTTCCCACACACTGCCGTATTGCAAACACAATAACGATATTTGACTTTTACCCTGTGGCGCAAAACTTGGGTCATCGACGTTATAACACGTCAACATGGTCGCCACTGGAGGATTCATAGTACTCATGGTTGCATGCATGAGATTTTCATCGATGGTATTTGAAATAAACGTCGATGCGTTTTTAATGCCTAATTCGGCAGGCGTACAGTCTAACCCTAAATAAATACAAAAGGCCGAGGTGCCAAGGTCACGAGATTTAAAATCTTGTGAAATGCCTTGTGATAAAACCGGTGTATCCAGTAGTTCGGTAAACGTTACCACGGTACTGGCATTCGAAATAATATGGTCACAGGCGATGGTGTCACCAAATTCGGTGCGCACGCCTTTTACTGAGGGTTTATCACCACTTTGATCGGTTAAAATTTTATCGACCGAGCAATTAAAACGCACTTCGCCGCCCGCGTCTAAAAAGCTTTCAAGTAACGCACTGGATAACGCTTGTGAGCCCCCTTTTACATGCCAAGGTTTGAACACGCCATAGGCGTATAACATTACCGCTAAGTCACTAAAGTTAATATCTTTTGGCGGCATGCCTAAATAGCACCAGTAAGCGGCTAATAATGTTTTTAGGTGTTCGTTCTCAAAGAATTCATCCAATACACTTTTTGCATCACGCAGGCCGTATTCAACAAAGTTTTTACAATTTTTATTTAGCATCTCTTGAGAGTTCATTTTACGCGCTTGCGGTACCCCCATAAAACTCTCTAGAGTGACTTGTTCACACAGCGTCATGAACGCCAGAATATTTTTTTCTTCTATCGGAAAGTGTTCAATTAAGGTGGTACGAATCCCAGCCCAACTGGCTGGTAGCGTGATATCAAATTGATCTAACACCACCATGCGGTACAACTCACCTTCTTGTACAAACTCAACTTTATCGAGTACACCTAACTCACCAAATAATTTGCGCATGATGAAGGGTTTGTCCTCCGTGCCTAACCCACTTAACTGGTGCAGGGCTACTTCAAACTCAAATTCACCGCGTACAAACGAGGTGGCACAACCACCTGGGATATTATGGCGTTCTAACAATAAGGTTTTGGCACCACCACGCTGTAATGCGGTGGCTGCGGTTAAGCCACCGTTTCCGGCTCCGATGACAATGGCATCAAACTCGCTCATTTGTTTCTCCTATCCTGTCGCTCTTAAATTGGATACGTTACGGTTCAAATAAACCTTACACCGTAAAGATATGAAATATATACACTGTAAAGATATAAAAGGCAAACATTCCCCTAAAAACACCTCGCTTAAAAATACAATCCACTGGTCGAGTCTCGCTATAATTGCCACCTATAATTAGCTTAACAACACAGACTAAGCCGCTACATAAATAGCGAAAAAAGGAGAAAGCATGAGTATTGAGCGCCTAGAAACCGGCCAACGTATGAGCCGCATCGTTAAACACAACGGCACGGTTTACCTGTGTGGCCAAGTGGCCGCTGATGCGAGTAAAGACATTATCGAGCAAACACAGACCATGCTCGATAAAGTTGAGGCCCTGTTAGAACAAGCTGGCTCGGGTAAAGAGCACATGCTCAGTGCCACTATTTATATTCGGGATATGAAAGACTTTGCCCCCATGAACACCGTTTGGGATGCATGGCTGCCACACGGCCACGCCCCAGCCCGTGCTTGCGTTGAAGCCCGCATGGCACGCCCAGAGCTATTGGTTGAGATTTCGGTTATTGCGGCCGAGAAATAGACAAGTCAAAAGGCGTTCTTGAGATACGATCGCCTTTTGAATAATACCGCTTTAAACCAGTGAATGGCGCTGAACAAATTGCTGTACCAACATCGCCACTTCACTATCACGGATAATTTTACGGTGCCCCAAATTCTCCGCTATGTAGGTTTCAGATTGAGGCCATGCGTTGTGTATTGCAGTAAGTGCCTCCACTGAAATTTCCACGTCATCTTGCGAATGCACCACTAGGGTTTTTATTTTTTTCTGAGATAATATTCGCCCCATGTCCAGCTCACTGGCAGGCACACCGGTTTCACGCTCTATATTCTCGACAAACATTTTCTGCGCCCTTGCCGGTAATCCGACAAATCGAGCAAAACCAATCAGCACATCTAAAATACACGCAGGGGACGAAATTAATACACAACACTTTATTTGTACGCCTAACTCTATGGCATAGGTTAACGCTGCACCACCTAGCGAATGCCCCACCGCAGCAACAAACGAACCAAATTCTACCTCTGCGGCAACAATCGCTTCGGCGAACGCCGCCAAGTTCGCTTTATCCCCGCCTGAATGACCATGCCTAGGTGCATCAATGGCCACGACCTGAAATCCATTTTTTACAAGCGGTTCTACTAATGCGTACATGTGAGTCGCGCGCGATTCCCAGCCGTGCATCAACAAAACTTTTTTGCCACCCGTGCCCCATACAGCGGCGTTTAATTCACCTGAAAATGACACACGCTGACAGCTTGATTCTAATTCCTGCTCCCATTCTTTTAACGGTGGATTGCGGGGCGTTAAAAATAGCTTCGCCATTTTATCCGCTGCTGCCTTTGGAAATACTCGTCCTTGTATTTGGTTACTCATACGCAGCAAAGTAATCGCATTCATAGTTATCTCCCTCTATTTTCTTTCAATATACATGTATATAAATGTATATTTATATTAAAAACAGCCCGAAGACTGTGATGGCCTTTATGCGAGTTAATCGCGCAAAGTGACAATTTTTTCTGAGGCGTCCATTAATTTCGCCAAGGTATCTTGCCCTAATATACTTTCTATCTTTTTTTGGGCCACTTGCCAGCGCTTCTCTGCTTGTTTATATAAAGCAAACCCTTCATCCGTTAAAGAGATTAGCCACACACGACCATCCTGTGAACTAGGTTCACGCTTCACCCAGCCATCACGCAATAATGGCTGTAAATTTCGAGTGAGAGTCGCTTGCTCTAGCAACAATACTTTTTCTAATTCTTTTTGCGAACACGCCTTTAAATAACGTAATGAACGCAGCACGCTAAACTGCGTTATTTTTAACCCAACATCGCTTAAATAGGCGTTATAAACACCTGTTAACACGCGATCGGCTTGGCGCATCGCCAAATTGTAACAAGGCTGAATCGACATGGGTTTACCTTAATGAACATTAAATACAAACTAGTTGCATATACATGTAATTGCAAGTATTAATTTACGTCAATAATAAATACCATAAAAAAACCCAGTACTTTTTGCAAAGTACTGGGTAAAAAGAACAAGCTGGCAGGCGCCAACTTGTAGGGAGACATTGAAGGGCTTAGGCCACTTCTTGGTTTTTTGTTTGTGGTAAAGGAGTGCGAATCAAGTGATCAAATGCACCAAGGCTTGCTTTCGAGCCTTCACCCATAGCGATAATAATTTGCTTATAAGGCACAGTGGTTACATCACCTGCCGCAAATATACCGGCTACCGATGTCTCACCTTTTGCACTCACTTCAATTTCACCACGAGCCGATAATGCTACTCCGCTGTCTTTTAAAAATTCGCTATTTGGTACTAAACCAATTTGAACGAATATACCTGCAAGCTCTATTTGTTTCTCGTCGCCTGTTGCGCGGTCAGTATAATTAAGAGCAGTAACACGTGTACCATCACCTATTACCTTAGTGCTTTGTGCTTGTTTAATAATCGTCACATTTTTCATTGAATTCGCTTTGTCGACCAACACTTTGTCAGCGCGCAATGTATCTGCAAATTCTAATACGGTAACGTGTTCAACTAAGCCCGCTAAATCAATGGCTGCTTCAATGCCCGAATTACCGCCGCCGATAACCGCTACCTTTTTACCTTTGAACAATGGTCCATCACAATGTGGGCAATACGCCACACCTTTGTTACGGTATTCTTGTTCACCTGGTACATTCATTTCTCTCCAACGTGCACCGGTAGACAAAATCACACTGCGACTTTTTAAAGTAGCACCGCTGTCTAGTTCAACATGAATGTAACCGTCTTCTGTTTTTTCAGCGCGTATAATGTTCGCGGCTTTTTGTTCGCTCATGATATCAACGTTATATTGTTTAACGTGCTCTTCTAGCGCCATGGCTAATTTAGGGCCTTGAGTTTCTTTCACTGAAATAAAGTTTTCAATGCCCATTGTGTCCATAACTTGGCCACCAAACCGTTCGGCAACTACACCGGTACGAATACCTTTACGCGCTGCGTAAATAGCGGCGGATGCACCCGCTGGGCCGCCGCCTACCACTAGCACTTCGTACGGTTCTTTTTCGTTCAAGGCAGCCGCTTGTTTTTTCGCTGCGCCACTGTCTACTTTTTTCAAAATTTCAGCCAGAGAAATACGGCCTTGAGTAAATAATTCACCATTTAGGTACACGCTTGGCACTGCCATGATATTGCGCTCGGCCACTTCATTTTGGAACGCGGCACCGTCAATCATTGTGGTTTTAATCTTAGGATTAATAGCCGCCATCATATTTAAGGCTTGCACCACATCCGGACAATTTTGACAGCTTAAAGAAATAAACACTTCAAAATTCATTTCATGTTCAAGCCCAGCAATCTGCTCGATCACGTCTTTTTCTAACTTCATTGGGTGGCCACCACTGTGCAGCAGCGCCAATACCAAAGAGGTAAATTCGTGACCCATTGGTAAACCTGCAAAACCTAGAGCCGTTTGTTTTTCAGGGTTGATTACTTGCATAATTGGTTTGCGTTGTGAAGCTGTTTGATCTTCAAATACTTTTACTTTGTCATTTAGAGCAGCGATATCGGTCGCTAAGCCGTGTAATTTTTGTGCGGTATCACTGTCATCTAGACTTAGCACTAAATGCACATCACTTTTTAAATTATCTAAATACGTTTTTAACTGGGTTTTCATATTTTGGTCTAACATAGTGATACCTTTTGTCTATTATCGAATCATAATTTTGGAGACGAGAGATCTGCTCCCGATAAATTTCTCTCCTAAATTGGAGGCCTAAAGCGTTTAAAAAATAATTGAAACGATTTCAACTATCTTGTTAATACTTACTGAGCGAAGGTCAAACGACCTTCGCTCTTGTATTCGCAAATTTACGAACTTAGATTTTACCTACAAGGTCAAGAGATGGCGCCAAAGTCGCTTCGCCTTCTTTCCATTTAGCAGGGCATACTTCACCTGGGTGGTTACGTACGTATTGTGCTGCTTTTAATTTACGCATTAGATCATCTGCATCACGGCCAATACCTTCAGCGGTAACTTCAATCGCTTGAATCACGCCATCTGGGTCAACTAAGAATGTTGCACGGTCTGCAAGACCTTGACCTTCACGCATTACACCGAAGTTGTTTGTGATGTTGCCAGCTTGATCACCTACCATGAAATAATTGATTTTACCGATGGTCTCAGAGCTGTCGTGCCATGCTTTGTGGGTGAAATGTGTATCCGTTGAAACAGAGAACACTTCTACACCTAGCTTTTGTAGCTCTTCATATTTGTCAGCCACGTCACCTAGTTCAGTTGGGCATACAAATGTGAAGTCAGCTGGGTAGAAAAAGAATACTGACCATTTGCCCAGTGCGTCTTTTTCAGAAATTTCTACGAATTCACCTTGTTTAAAAGCAGTGGCGTTAAATGGTTTGATTTCAGTGTTGATCATTTTGTCATCCTATTAATGGTTGGTTACTCAATTAGATTCTTGCTGCGAATCCATGAGATGTATTCTGGGGTAAGAGGGTAAATAGTTGAAATTGATAGTTTAAATAGATCTAATAGCAAAATACTATAGCAACATAGTAGATAGTAATATGACCAAATAACCGGAACAGTCGTACTACAGGCCTATATTTCAAAGTTAAACAATTGTTGAGGATGATAACGGTATATTTGGCAAGGTGGATTCTTACCTAGATAACGGCGGTCGTTTCGATTATAAAAAGAAGAATGTCTGTATTAGGCCTCTAATAATAAAAAAATATGTATTCCTGCCTAAATTTTATACTCTTATAAAATCTAAAAGAGATTAATGTTAATAATATCTGAGAAAGCTACTAACAAAAAAAGGGCTGTCCTATTAAAAGAACAACCCTTGATTAAAACCAACAATTAGCTTAGAGGGTAATCCCCCCATAAATTAACAGGTCCCAAAAGTAGAATTTTTCTCGTACACTAAACGCAGGAGATCTACATGAAAACATCACGCTATTCTGACAGCCAGAT
>JBLHLT010000009.1:0-169417 GCA_047621325.1 Oceanicoccus sp. | reverse complement strand
TCTGTTTTAATGCCTTTGGCCGCTTCGCGGGCAAAGGCTTCAAGTGCTTCTTTGTTCATTGCTACCTATCCTTAGCCATTTCTGGCTCTTATGATAAGCAGTTACACAGTTTTATCTACAGCCTCTGCATGCTCTAATAGAACCCTTCATTTTAATAAATCAGAGATTCTGTTTTCAACCCATTTCATACTACCCTAAAGATCATATTTTTTTAAATCTCTTTTTTAATGCTTCTGTTGGCGGATTTGGATTATTACAAGAGTTTATAAAATCTATAAATTCATCTTTATTAAGAGATGTACCGAATTCCCCCTTAATTAATCTTATAGACTCATTAACCAGGGAGCGTGCAACATACTCATCAAAATTATTACATCCTGATAGCCTCATACCCTCTAAAATGAAATTTACTTCTTCTTCATCTTTTATATAGTAATCAATCTTTGGCTTATTCATTTTATCACAGCGCCTATGTAGGTTGTTCCTTATACATCCATTATATGAATAGTGAAAAGTATTAACCTTATAAATGGAAATTTACTTCTAACTAGAACTAGTTAAGATTACCTTCAGAAAGTTTATATCCGATAATTTAGGTGCACATAAGTGGTCATATTATGGGTTAATAAATAGAATCTTCAATGAATATTATTGCTCATATAAATCGTCTTTGATAAAAAAATAGAATAAAAAAGTTATTCTGTAAACCGCGCTAATTAATTAAACGCTTAATTAAAGGTTTATATTCGGCTAAACAAAGACTTTAGTTAAGGCCTCATTGTGTCTGCTATCAGAACACTACACTCAAGTTAACTAGAAAAGTACTCATTTTCATCTAGAACCCACACTAGGAAAATAAATTAAATATATAAAACTCAATAACATAGAAGTTCTTTACTAATCGAAGACTTTAAAAAAATAGAATTTACAAATTAAAAATAGAATTTACAAATATTCCACGAGCGGCATGATATATGGTGTTATTACGGTTTCGCATTTTCAGTCAATTTTAGTAAACTGATGTAAAAGGATACAATGTTAGTAGGCACAAACCCCTGAAGGTTGAATTTAATGGGACATTGCTATTTGTAAACTTTCTTATGAGCTTCTTATTTAATTTGTAAACATTCTTATGGCACCACATTAGGCTGTATTTAAACCCATAAAGGCAATAGAAAAAAGCGAGGAATCGTAACATTCCTCCCTTTTTGTTTCATTTTTAAATTATATCTCGGCAACTTTACTTTTTAAAATAATTCAAATATTTAAAATTGTAAGACGCTAAAACCAATAATCCACCTAGTATTCCAAGGTTTTTAATAAAGTTTTGCATTTCATGGGCCCCTTCCTGACCCGTGTAATTCCAAAAATCATGCAGATTTATATTAATAGCCACCACCATCAGTGCCAGTAAAAAAGCCGCAGGAGCAACGTAACGGTTTATCAAGATGCAAACACTGGCGGCTATTTGAATGACCCCCGCTAATACCAACAAGACGGGTACAAAAATCATCCCATGTTTTTCCATTAATCCTATGTGCATATCCCAGGCAACAAACTTCATAATGCCTGGTACTAAAAAATACAGGCCGATTAAACTACGCCCGATTATCAACGAATACTTTTCCATAATAGTGTTTATCCTTTAATAGATTGATTATTCACGTTCACCACAACCTCAATATTACCGTTAACGGCATGAGAGTATGGACACACTTGATGCGCAACACGTACAAGTTCAAGTGCTTGTTCTTGCTCAAGATCGAGGGTCACATCTAACTGAGCTGTCAGCGCAAAACCACCGTCTTCACGTGGGCCTATACCAATATGCGCTCTAACGGGCGCTTCTGTGATTTTTAATTTTTGCTGTGCTGCAACATGAAGAATCGCGTTAGAGAAACAAGCGGCATAACCAGCAGCAAACAATTGCTCAGGGTTATTACCTGCACCACTGCCGCCCATTTCTTTTGGGTAGCTAAGCTCTAACGTTAATTGATTATCTTCTGTTGATACATGCCCGTTACGGCCAGCTTTAGCATTTGCGGCAACTTGATAAATAGGGGTCATACTTTCTCTCCTGATCACTATAAATTAATATCACTTACAATTAAGTTGTGCACAATCTATTAATTTAAAGGGAACTTAGCAACTCTTATTTGTTATGGGTTGATGGCAGGGCTAGACCGATAACTCTTAGAGTCAGTAGATACAAGGGCTGTAGAGGCATTTATGCCATAGGGAATAGACTATCCCATTTATATGGGATAGTACCGAATGTGATTTTGGTTAATCAACCCAACACTTGCATTGAAGCAAGCTACCCCCTAGTAGGTTGGGCTTATAATGAACGGGTATAAAGATAGAAGTCACGTCCGTTAGCGTTAAAATTTGATTCATGAATAAAGCCTAGTTTCGAATACAAATGTTGAGCCGCAACCATCGAATCTTGAGTCCAAAGAATTATTTTCTTATACCCTTCAATTTGAGCTTGAAGAATAAGCTCGCTAATCAATTGATTCCCTAAATTATTATTTCTAAATTCTTTCTTAACAGCAAGAAGGTGGACTTCTACCTCATCTTCTTTTGCTAATTTTCTAACATCAGACGAGGGTAAAACCATTATAACCAGCCCTGCCAAGCGCTGAGTTGCAACACTAGAAGCAGTAATAATGTTACCTCTTGAGCGAATAGCCGCAGCATCAAATATTACCTCTGCATGTTCAACGTCTGTATAACCTTCACTGACATAAACTTCTTTTAGTAATTCTGATAATTCAGAATCAGAGAAATCGAAACCATTTGTTGTTTCTATTTTGAAATCCATTTCCGTACCTTAATAAAGACGACTGTCATAGCGACTGGCGAAGTTGCCGAAAATAGGAATCTCTGCCAATTGTAAAGCGATTACTCAAATTCTTCTCGTTCTGGTAATTCTGAGTTAATAGAATACCAATTTGATTTTTGTGACACCCATATATGCTCTTTTTCTTGAGAGTAGATATCGCTATCGAGTGATCCAAGCCTAAGAATAACATGAGATGTCTTATCTCTTTTGGCGTAGATTTGTGAACCACAGTTTGAACAAAAATATCTATGTTTACCCGTTGATGACTCATAAGACTTCAAATGATATGTGCTTAGCAAATTGAAATCACAATCTTGAACGGCTGAGACACTTGAAAATGCAGCCCCATGCGCTTTTTTACATGTATTACAGTGGCAATGAACAATCTCTCCTACTGAGCCAGATATTTCATATTTCACCGAACCACAAAGACAACTTCCATTGATCATAACATTCTCGATGTAAATTTAGGAGTATAGGCAACAGTAAAAAGTGAAGCAATCGATAAAATAATTTGTTATTTTTCACTTTCAGAAAACTGCTTTGAAAAACCTATAACTACAAGGTAAAGCAGCGGACCTACGGTAACAAAAATGGCCGTAATTAAGAGGTATGGTGCCACAGATACAAATGACTTGCTGCGATATTTATTGTCATAATGCATCCAAATACAAGACAATACAGCCAAAATATAAAGGTCGATTACGACTTGCGCTGTGTCCACGCCGGACATCATCTGGATGCCAAACTGAATAAGTGATTGTTAGGCCTGCAACATTGAATAAATTGTGTATCCAGTGAGCAACATCAGCGTTAGCAGTGGTAATCCAATTTTTTCATAAGACCTTCCGTGGCTTAAAAGTAAGCGTCGTTTTCTTGAGTGTATCATCAGAAGCTTTTGTTAAATGCTTATTATTTATCTCGACGAAGAAATATTCCAATAAAAAATAATGAAAGCAAGATCTGCCATACAATTATTAACCACAACCCTGCCTATAAAATCGAAATTACTTGATCAAATTAGCTATTTATCGTTTCTTGAGAGATTGTAACAGATTTATCTACAGCCTCTATTTTAATAAGGCTAGCATCACAGATGTTTACTCGATTAACTTAATCAACAATATAAAAATAAAATCTAAAGGAAACCTCAAGTTTAGTTTCATATTATCCAATATGAATTAGAAGAGGTTTCCATGAGTGCTCTAAAATCCATTTTAACCGCCTATAAGCCAACTATGGTTTTCATGCTGGCTTGTTTATTTATCTTAACCTTTTCACGTCTACTTATTGTTATCTGGCTAGGTGAGCGCATAGGCGCTGAAGATATAAATCACATATTTATGTCTGGCATACGAATGGATGTTGTTTTTACCTGCTTACTAGTCTCGCCAATTCCTTTTCTTGTTATTAAATATGATTATGCACCAATCGATAAAATCACAACGATAATATCCTCCATCTGGTTAACCTTAACTTTTACCTTTTTGGTTTTTATGGAGGTTGCTACGCCCCAGTTTATTCAAGAATACGACCTTAGGCCTAACAGATTATTTACCGAATATCTTGCATCCCCCAAAGAGGTCATAGGTATGTTAGTAGAGGGTTATATTGGATCCGTTATCGCTGGCGGTATCGCTATTATTGGGGCTCTATATATTGGCTGGAAATTATTCCGTTCGGGTAACAACAAACATGTAGCATCTAATATCCTGCTTAGTATATTAATCTCAGCATCATTCGTTGTATTAATAACAATAGGAGCAAGATCTGGCTTCCAAAACAGGTCCGCCAATCCTAGTTCGGTTGCATTTAGTTCTGACCCATTACTTAATACGCTACCCTTAAGTAGCGGTTATAATATGCTTTATTCTTTTTACAGGAGTATTAACGAAAGAAGTACATCTGAACTATACCCAGACATGGCGTTAGCAAAAATAAAAACACTCGTACAGGAAAATAAAAATAACTCTAAACGTATTATCACCGATAAAAATAATTATAATTTAGTCATCATCATCCAAGAAAGTTTCGGTGCTCAATTTGTTAAAGAACTGGGTGGAATGGATTTAGCACCTAATATCGACAAGTTAAAGCAAGAGTCATGGTGGTTTGAAAATGCCTATGCAACGGGTACACGATCCGCCAGAGGACTCGAAGCAATTATTACAGGCTTCCCTCCATCGCCCGCCAAATCGGTTTTGAAACGACCGAAATCTCAACAAGATTTCTTTACACTTGCCAAATTATTGAAAACTCAAGGCTATTCATCATCATTTATTTATGGCGGAGAAAGTCATTTTGATAATATGAAAGGGTTTTTCTTAAACAATGGCTTTGACTATGCGATAGATCAAAACGATTATCCTAACCCAAAGTTTACTGGAAACTGGGGGGTAAGCGACGAAGACTTATTTGATAAAGCCCACAACCAATTTAACCAAGTACATGACAAACCCTTTTTCTCAGTCGTTTTTTCTTCATCTAATCATTCACCATGGCAATACCCTGAAGGTAAAATTGAGCCCTATACTCAAGAAAAACAAACCCGTGAAAACGCCGTAAAATATGCAGACTATGCTTTAGGTGAATATTTAAAAAAAGCCAAACAGTCAAACTATTGGAAAAACACCCTATTCTTAATCGTGGCTGATCATGACTCGCGCGTACATGGCTCCCAGCTCGTTCCTATTGATCGTTTTCATATTCCAGCCATGATATTAGGTGCAAATATAAAACCTAAAATTGATACTCGTATCATCAGCCAAATAGACTTAGCCCCTACGTTGTTATCTCTATTAGGTATAAATGTATCAACCCCTATGATAGGCCGAGATCTTACACAAAAACAGACAACACCAGGGAGAGCCATCATGCAATATGGTGATAATCAAGCCTACATGGAGGGCAATGACATTGTCATAATGCAACCTGGTAAGAAAATAAATCAATTCAATAGGTCGAATGGGACACTCATAGAGACTACGCTAATATCAGAACTCGCTGACAAAGCACTGGCTCACGCATTATGGCCCGACTATATGTATTACAATCGGTTATATAGGTAATACCTTGAAAATACTCATCGCAGAAGACTCTCATAGACTACGCGACACATTAAAGAAAGGATTAACTCATTTAGGCTATACAGTAGATGATGCAGAAGATGGCCAGCAGGCAATTTCTTGTATCGATAGTTGCGACTATGAAGTCGTTATACTTGATTTAATGATGCCGATTGTAGACGGATACGGCGTACTTAGGTACATCAAAAAACATAATAAAAAATGCCCTGTAATTATTTTATCCGCAAAAGAAGACGTCAGCGATAAAATTATGGGGTTAAAACTTGGCGCAGATGATTACCTTGCAAAACCGTTTAGTTTTGATGAACTAGAGGCGCGAATTTCAGCATTGATTCGTAGAAACCACAAAATAAAGTCGTCTATCATAGTCATTGATGATTTCACGATAGATTTAGACTGTAAGCACGTCAGCGTATTAAACAATAATGTAGCCCTCACACCGAATGAATACTTGATATTAGAGTATTTAATATTAAATCGAGGCAGGATTGTCTCATTTAGTCAGATAGAATCCGCTATTTATGATTCAGCAATTAGCATTTCAAAAAATACGATTGAAACTTATATATCAACCATACGTAAAAAACTTAAACAAGCAGGAATGGAATGTTTAATAAGCACAAAAAGAAATTTTGGCTATTCGATTCCTTAAATAATACTGAAGAATCGATCGAAAAAAATATCACACTATCAATACTTGCAGGGGTACTAATAATCGTATCCAGTGTATTTTTTGTTGCCGATAGGGTAACCGAAAAATGGCTTAAAAGTGTTTTTGATAACGCTATGATTGATAAGTCAAATACTCTAATAACACTAACAAAACAGCTTGATGATGAAATAGATTTTGATTTTGCTGATGAATTCATGCCTGAGTTTAGTGGCGGTAAAAACCAAGAATATTTTCAAATATGGGTCGATAAAAAACCACTGGTAATACTAGAAAAATCAGATTCTCTTGGCATTAATAGCTTACCTCTAAAAGAAACAACTAAGCCAATATTCTTCAATTTGACTCTACCTGATGGTAGATCAGGCCGTATTCTACAAGTGTACTTCATGCCTCAAATACCAGAGGATGAAGATAGAACGCCCGAAGCCTTAGCCAAGCAAGACCCTGTGTATTTAAGCATAACCGCTGAAACTGAAAGCATAAACAATGTTATTTTTTATATTCGATTAACAATCATTATTACCGTAATACTAGTCCTTCTATTATTTTATCTTGTAACAAAATTCTCAGTAAAAAAAGGATTATCAGTTATAAATGATATTAGCCATCAATTCGAGTCTATAGATGTAAACCATTTATCATCCAGAATAAGAATTGACAACCCACCCAGAGAAGTAAAAGATCTAATTCTAGAATGCAATGTATTACTAGAGCGACTAGAGGGCAGTTTTATTCGTGAAAAACGCTTTTCATCTGACGTCTCGCATGAGTTAAAAACGCCCATTACCGAAATTAAAAGTTTAACTGAAATCGTATTAAAATGGCCAAAAAGTAAATCAATCACAGAGCATTACCCTCAACATATTCTTGATATATGCCAAAAAATGGAGTCATTAGTAAAAGATCTTTTATTACTTGCTAGATTTGAAAGCGACCATAGTGACATAACAATGAGTAGCATCAATGTTATTGGCTCGATTAAAAAATCGGTTTTAAACTTCAATAAATTATTGTCTGAAAAAGATATCAACATAAAATATGATATTAATAGTGATAGCCTGATCACCGCCAACCTATCTCAGTGGAACATACTGTTAAACAATATAATCTCAAATGGGGTTTATCATGGCAGTAATAAATCCATATTTTATATTCACTCCAGCACTAACCATGATGGCTACCTGACACTGTTTTTCTCAAACAAGATACATAATTTTGATACGAAGAACATAAAGCATGTATTTGATCCATTCTGGTGTGCTGACAGCTCAAGAAGTGGAGAAAGAACCGGTATTGGTCTAGCCTTAGTTAAAGCTATTTGTAAAAAACACAACTTCAAAATAACGGCCAATATTGAGCATGACTACTTCAGAGTAATCGTCTCGGAAATCAGGTTAATAAATGCCTCCGAACAGCACAAATCGCCATAAGATCAGCCGTCAGGTAACATTATTACTCCTTATATTGTTAATAAATATAACTTATAGCTCTTGGGGCGCGAGCGTACATAACTTCAAGGTCATTGAACCTTATACATTAAAAGACGCAAGTAAACTTATGACTGCCAGTATCGGATCTGACAATAAAGGCATTAATGTTTTAATAGTAAATACAATAATAAATAAAAAAACACTCGATAAAACTTCTTTAATTGATGATGAAATTAAAGGAAACTACAATGAAATAATATTAAAATTTAGCAAAGAAGACGATAAAGCACTTTCTTTTAAAGTAGGAAAAAATGGTAGCAAACAGGATTCAATCCTTCTCTCAAACGGAGATATAATTACAGATTGGAATGTTCACTGGCAAGCAAACGTCATTCAAACTGACGAGGTCTGGCGCGTAAACATCACTATTCCATGGCAAAGTGCACTCTCTATTTCAGATTCAATTTCGATTTATATATCACAGTATAATGAAAATGAAAAACAGTTAATAGCATCACCTCCAATAAAAAAAACATCGGTTAATTTTCTCTCAAAATTAACCACTGTCCCTATAAACAAACAAATTCCTATCTATTACTCTCACATAAGCCCATTCATTAACGTTGAATCAAACTTTAAAAATGACACTCACACGATAAATAACGGATTCGATGTATTTTTAGGGGTTACAGGGATTCATGATTTCGCTTTTACCTATAAACCCGATTTTGCACAAGTAGAAGCAAAAGAGGTTGTACTAAATTACTCATCAATAGAAACATTTTTTTCTGAGAACAGACCATTTTTTATGTCTACTGATGATTATATTAACGATTCAGGTCCTGAAAATTTAATATTATTTCACACCCCAAGAATAGGTGAATCTTCTGATATAGAGTATGCCGCAAACTACAATGCTAAATTTGATTTATTTGATATCAGTCTTTTTCATGCAAAAGAAAACAATACAAACGGTAAAGAATACCTATTTTTAAATGCAACGTTAAATCAAGAAAACAATCTTCTTACTCTAAGCCAAATTCAATCTAAAAACTTAGATTCAAGAAACAATAGCAAATCAAGCAGTGCACACTTTAATTTATCAAATTCAGAAAATCTTTCTGTTAATGGCGTAATCTTTTATAACAAAGTAAACAAGATAGAATCTAATGGCTCATTTAACGGCTGGTTGTCTACACAATATGACACCAATGAATACAACCAGCATGAAATTAATCTTTTTAATTACAGTGACAAATTAGACATAAACGACTTTGGCTTTGTAGATAGAAAAAACAGAAAACAGTTTGAATACGAATACAATCATGAATGGGAAAATGCACCCAACGCGCAGTATTTAACTGACGTCCAATCTTCAGCTTCAATTGAATATGGCACCCTACAAACAGGTGAAATACTCCCCACACAATACGCGATTAAAATTGAAGGCAAGCTATTTAAAACTCACAACTTTGAGATTGAACACGAGACTCTCACTAGTGGGGTCGACGACGAAACCGCTGATAATGATTTTTTAATAAAAACAAACCCAACTTACGCAACTGATATTTTTGCAAAATTTATAGTCACTTCGAGTGTAAACACTAATATTGAAATTGAGAGATCAGAGAATTTATGGGGCAATGTATCTCTAGAATATTCAATACATGCTGATTATCAAGTATGGAAAAATACCAATATCAGTGCCACCTACAGTCGACAAAATGAGGACAACTGGCTAGATTACGATCAAGACAATGAATTTAATCGCTATAATTTGGCACAACAGTCTATTCAGTTGCGCCTCGACTATTCGTACAAACACAGGCATGAATTTCGTTTCATTGTATTCAGTGAAGAAATCGATGCTAAATCCATAGATAAAGTTTTATATAAAGAAAACACCGCTTCATTTAATTCTGTGTCACTAGGCGAAGATTTATATGCATCAGAAGTTAGCCTACAAGCACGGTATCATTATATCGCCAACTCTATCTATGACGTATATCTCGTGTATAGCCGAGGTATTGAAGCCGAAACGGCTGCTAGCAATGGACATTCAATTATATCCAATATAACTGAATCACCCAATATCGAATCCATATTTTTAAAACTAGCCATGAATCTATAAAATGCGTAAATTTAAATTTTTATTTACTCTTAATTTTTTAATATTTTCAAGTATATGCTTCTGCAATGAAGAAAATAATTATCACACACAATCATGGGGATGGCTCAAACGGGCCCCTAGCAATCTTTATCAGTTAGGACACGAAGCCATTGATAAAAAAAATAGAAATACTATGTTTTATCTTGCCGCTTTAACTGGGGTCTTAATATATTATGATCAAGTTATTATCGATAAAAGCCAGCAATTTTCGCGGCATATTGGTTTACTTAATGACAATCAAAACGGCCGAGAAACCAACACAACAACTCTATTTAGTGTGAATGGAACACCCGTTCCTTTTCATCGTCCCAGCAATGCAATCAGCGGCATGTATTACTTAGGTGACGGCTTAGTTCAAGTTCCAATCATGGCTGGGTTTCTAAGCTACGGCTTAATCGCTGAGGATAATAAAGCTGTTCACACCAGTAGCTTAATTGCGGAGTCACTGCTCATCACCGGTATAACTGTACAACTGCTTAAACGCAGTTTTGGCAGAGAAGCCCCTTTTGTGGCAACTAAAGATCGTGGTACATGGCGACCCTTTCCCGATTTCAATGAATATAATTCAAATGTACCTCATTATGACGCGATGCCATCTGGCCACTTGGCTACCGTTATGGCAACAACAACCGTCATTGCAGGCATGTACCCTAATCACCGCTATATCTGGCCTACAGGGTATACCGTAATGGGGCTACTCGGATTTGGCATGCTTGTGAACGGCGTTCACTGGGCCTCGGACTACCCACTTGGACTCGCTATAGGCTATACAGCTGGAAAAATCGTTTTGAATAATAGCCAGCGCCAATCTGAAAACAATAGCATGGTCATCCCCCAATTAATGCCAGACGGCATCGTTTTTAAAATGACTAAACCTTTTTAAAAATAAATTCAAATCTAAAGATTACCTCAAGCTTTACTCGCTATCGTCTATAGTAAATTTATTAAGAAGTGAGTACATGATGAAAACATGCATTCTGTCGTTTTTTATAATATTTTTAAGTCTTTTTGGTTCTAACCCAGCCAATGCAAATAAAACAGACGATGAAATAACGGGTGATAGGCTCCAACTAGGCATCCCTATATTAGCGCTTGCCCATACATTCCTTGAACACAATAGCTCTCGTTATTCTTCTCTTTTTTTTAGCGGTAACAGCACGTCATCGAATGAAGCTATAAAAAGTAGAGATATGCTATTAAAATCACTAATTAGCTCTCAAATTATTACGCATTCATTAAAATACAGTGTTAATAAAAAAAGACCAAATGGTAGAGGCAGTCGTTCATTTCCATCAGGTCATACGTCTGTCGCATTTACTGCTGCAGGATTCATGCATAAGCGCTATGGATTTAGTTATGGCTTGCCCGCCTATTTAGCGGCCAGTTTTGTAGGGTATAGTCGAGTAGAATCTAAGAACCATTACCCTGATGATGTGTATGCTGGTGCAGTCATAGGAATAGTCAGTGCTTTTTATTTTACTGAACCGAACCCGAATTATAGGTTACTACCAAAAATTGACGATACAGGTTCTGTCGGTATCGAATTAGAAATACCGTGGTAATAATATTACAGAATGAGGCTTTAATCTTTAACTATAAAAAATGTATATTTGGTTCACCCATAAAAAAACCCAGTAATAACTGGGCTAGGAAAAGCACAATACCTGTGCGAGCGTGCATCCTACACTTGAGGGTTTGTTACTGGAGTAACGCGGTTACAAATGCGCACAAGCGCACTTCAAATTCTATATCACCGCAAGCTTTATTTAAGCTCGGTGATCACCTTCGTGCTTAGCAATATCATTTTTAATAAAACGATAAACACCACCAAAAAAGCCAATTGTTAATGCAATTATGATTAGGCCTGCTATTACATATTCATCGACATACATAGGTCACCTCGAATCGTCATCAATGTTTAATATTTATGCCATGAGAATAGCAACGCCGAAAATTAATAAATTGATGTACATCAAGGAGACTAGGCCTATTTATAACAGCCGATAAAATACTGATACAGGTCAAGTTTATGGCGTGGTTTGTTTTTCTACATCATTGTTTTTAGTCGCAACCATAGCCGCTAATTTAATGATAACCTGATCTTTGAATTTCTCGCGAATATCCGCATTGAGCGCACCCAACAAGCGTCTATCTACTTTTAACAAGATGCACACTTCGTTAGCAATAACATTAGACGTGCGTGGGGTATTATGAATAAACGCTATCTCACCAAAAAAATCACCTGGCTCAACCTGTGCTAAAGGCGTTTCATTACCATCTAGCACAACGCGCGCAGTGCCACTTAAGAGTATAAAAAAAGACGTATCTAGCGTATTTTGTTCGATAATGTATTCGTTTTCTTTGGCTACATAGAATGTGGCATCGGTATCGACGACCTTTTCTTTTTCAAACGGGGTAAACCGTTTAAAGAAAGGCACTTTATTAAGAATGAGTAATATTCTACCTCGCCCCAGTGTCGTAATCCGTTTCATTCCCCTCTCCTGCTATCGCATACATAATTTATTATAAACCAAGCTTAGCTCACCTTTACTGAATACGGGCGATAATTCAATTCACTGCTAAACTGAATGACAACAGGACGTTTCTTTTCACACTCACGACTCTTAATATCATGAAGACATTACCGCTACTTTTATTAGCAGCTTTAGGTATAACCATGGCATTTAATGGATATGCGCAGGACGCTGACACAACACAAGACACCCCGCCAACAACCGAGCAAACAGACGCGGCTCGTATGGATGCACTTGCTGTATTGATAAAACGGCAACAGTATCCGCAAGCCTATGATTTGGCTAGTCGCATGCTAGAAGAAAAAGAGGGCTTACCAAAGTTTGATTTCCAATACGGTATGGCCGCAGTCGAAAGTGGCCACTACGATCAAGCTCTATTTGCCTTCGAACGTTTAGTGTTTACGTTTCCCAACCAGCCGCGCTATCGCCTTGAGCTCGCTCGCACTCACTTTTATTTGCGTAATCTTGTGCGGGCCGAAGTCGAATTTAATAATGTTCTCAAACAAAACCCACCCGACCCAGTTAAACAGAATGTATTAATCTTTTTAGACAATATCACTGAATTAAAACGCAGCGTCGAATCTAAATTTATGTTTGTCCTAGATGTCGGTGGTGGTTACGACACCAACATAAACAGTGCCACTAGCGAAAAAGAATTACCAAAAGAAGAGCTTATTTTCCCCGTAGATATTGCCTTGGATGATGCTAGCCGCGAAACCGGCAGTGCCTACTGGAGCGCCCTTGCTCATATGGCCTATATAAGACCGCTCACTAAAACCAGTGCATTTGATTTACGTTTAGTGGCATCCAACCGCAGTAACTCAGATACCCCTATTTATGACTTAACAACCGCCATGTCTGAGCTAGGTTATAGTTTTTATACCGGCCCAATAAAATGGCGCGGGGCTGGTCGTTATCAATTTGTGCAATTAGATGGAGAGGAGCTATTAAGTAGCTTGTCAGCCCTTGGCCAAGCAAATTGGATGTTAAGCAAAGGCGCCAATATTGGTTTTGGGGCTAACTATGGTATGTCAAGTTACCCAGAAGATGATGACGGCGATATCACCCAACAACAATTTAATTTGTCTTACTCCAGTGCTCCGCAAAAAGACAACTGGAAATTAACTCTTATTTTTGGCACAGACAGTGCCGATGAAAGCAGCAACGATCACAACGGTAAAACCTACCAAGGTTTCACTTATCAAAGTTCATCATTTACGAGTCAGCGCTCCAATAGTTACTGGCTATTTAGTGTATTAAGTAGTGAATACGATGAAATCAACAGCGCGCTATATAGCAAATTACGCAAAGACCAAAACGCCACGTTTGGCATCGGTTGGCGTTATAACTTCAATTCACATTTCAGTGCTAGAAACGATTATAGCTTTACGTACAACAACAGCACCTTAGAAGCCAACACCTATAAACGCGCTAAAGCCGAAGTGGGCCTGACTTACAGTTTTTAATCCAAAGTTGGTAGTACGACCTTGGGGGAGGAAATATGAAATTCATCAAACAGCTTATTTTAATCTTAGGTTTATTTAGCTTACTTATTCAAACCAGTTGGGGTGTGCCTTTGGCTGGTCATGTGATTTTAACAAAAGGCAGTGTCACCGCCGTCATGGAAAACGGTGACAGCCGAGCGCTAAAGCGCCGCTCTGAAATATTTAATGGTGATACCATTAAAACAGGCCCAGCCGGTTCGGTACAAATTCGTTTTGTAGATAAAGCGCTTATGACAATAAAAGCCAATAGCGAAATGAATATTGAACGCTATTTACAAGCGCAAGCTGCTGATGGGCAAAATAAAGAACAAGTGATAATGAGCTTGGTAAAAGGCGGATTTCGCACCATTACTGGCACCATTGGCAAGGGCGATAAAAGCGCATATAAAGTCAACACACCAGCCGCTTCTATTGGTATTCGTGGCACTAACTACGAAGTACAACAAGAGGCTGATGGCGGATTTGTGATGGGTGTATACAGTGGCGGCATTCAAGTTGAGAACGAATCGGGCACCATTGAATTAGGCGAAGGTGCTGATTTCAATTACACCCGAGTAAAGCCTAAGTCCTCACCTAAAGGTTTATTGGCTCCACCAGCTGCTCTTGGTGAAAATTCGGCAACTGAAAAAAGTGAAGACGAAACGGACAGTGAAGAAAGCAGTGATGTCAGTGAGTCACAAGAAGAATCTGATGATGTTGATGACGTCGCTGAAAATGAAGGAAGCCAAGACAGTAAACCAAGTAATACAAGCAACACACCCAATGTTGTTGCAGACATTGGCGCTGATGCCAACAAAGCGATTGAAAGTAAATTAGAGAATAAAATTAATAAATCAACCGCAGAGCTTATTGCCAGTGGCGGCACCAATAGCGATATTGTCAATGAATTAATTGCAGCAGGCATTTTAAATCAAGGTGAAACGCTTGACGATCTAGACCCTGCTCTTTTTGAATTAGTAGAAAAATGGCTCGACGCACCATTTTTTGATTTGATTGCGGCACTTCAAGCATTAATTGCAGAAAACGTGGTCAGCTTATTCGATTTTACCGATCCATTTAAAGATATCGATACTACTGATACAACAAAACCGTTTGCCGATACTGTGATCACCGATCAGCAATTTGCACTGGCCGAAACGGGCAAGCTCGCATTATTAGCCATCCCCGTAAACAGCTCGAACAACTATGCCGGTAACTCACCAAGTTTATCCACATTAGAGGCTCAACTGGTATCACCCGGAACCGTCAGCAGCAGTGGACATGATTTTATTTCACAGAATGGTCATTTTAGAATTTCTTATGAAGTGTATAACCTCACCACAAAACAAACAGACCGTTATGAAATTGAAGTTGTGGTAGATGCCGCAACGGGCGGTAATGGTGACCTAATAACCTTCATTGGTAATGCTTTTGAAGGATCGACCTATCGTAAAAATGATCAAAATATTACAGGCGCGCCACCACAACATTTTGATTACATCTTTAATGCAGCAACTCAAAAATATGAATTTAAACCTATCACTGGGGATTCTGATAATTTCATTTTAGAAATGGAGCTGAATTTCGATGACGACTCAAATAGCTCTGCTGCCACGTTAGCGTTACAACAAGAACTAGGTTCAAATGCCACATTTAATCGTGATGATTGGTACGCCGAAAGCGGGCTCGATATGATTATTGGTAATGGCGCGTGGGATACCACCAACAACAAACCCATACTGGTTATGCGTGATAAACACAGCTATCAAAACCAAGACGGTACAACCGTTACTGATGAGCGCATTGAGGTAGTCACAAAACCGATTGAAGCGGATGCCACTACCGGTGGCTTATTATCCTTTGGTAATTGTGTTAAACAAACTAAAAACTGTGATATTCAAGTCGATAATGTAGCCGCTGGGGATAATATTCGATGGGGTGCTTGGCTTGCTGAGGTAGGAGAAGGCATACAATTAAATTCATTTAAAGTAAACGACAGCACACTAGAGTTCCAGCAAGAAGAAGATATTCTTGCATTTTGGATTGCAGCCGAACGGGCTGATATTAACCAACTCATCGGCAACGCAACTTTCTCAGCCAACAGTGCATGCACCGATTTTAAACAATGCATAGGTTTTGCCGATGACGGCATAGTACAAAGCTTAACGGCACAGTTTGATGTGAATTTCACAAGTGGCGCAATCACTAATGGTAACTTAACACTACAGACCAGTAATAACCCCACAGTCGGTGTTACATCTGTTACGCCAGGGGATGTTCTATCTACTTGGAATGTGAATTTTTCTGGCCAAATGAGCAGTAACGACGACGGCACCGTTAAGTTACCAGAGTTTCAAACTCAAAGCCTCAGCGGTAGCGTGGTGGAAACCACCGGTTCGTCTACCGCCATCATTGGTAACATTGGCGGTATCTTTGTTAAGCCTGGAGACAAGTTTGCCGGTGGTTATAACTTAGGCACAGCAGATGGCACCAATAAACATACTGCAGGTGTATTTAGTATGGAAAAACAATAAACCGTCATAAAAAAACATGACAAAAAAGGGCGAGTTCAATAACTGAAACCCGCCCTTTTTATTTTCTAAGATTTATAACTAAAGCTCATCATCGCGATTTCTTAATTGTGCAACCGTACAACCACTGCTTGTGCAGTTTTCTAGGGTGTAACCCGCAGGATTAATACTTAACAGACCAAAGCCTTTTTTCTTTGTACTCGTTACAACGTAATGCGGTAACTGTACATTGGTTAACTGCCAATAATCAAAACTGTGTTCGTGACCATGTACCCCAAGATCCACACCCATGTCTTTTAATTCTTGGCTTAACGTTAGCTCAAAGTCCCACGGTGGAATGTGGCTAAACACCATGGTGAAATCACGTTCGGCATCGCCTGCGGTTTCTACTGCCAACCAATCACGATCAGGCACGTTGGTGTATTCATACTTGTTATCATTGTATGCAATGAATTTACTGTTTTGGTAGGTAAAACTGTAGTTTTCTGGGCCAAATACACGGGCCCAAATTTCTTTGCCAAATGCTAATGCATCATGGTTACCAATGACCGCAAAAATCGGCTGTTTGGATTTTTCCATTACCTTACACACCCATTCGTATTCCGCTTTGGTACCGGTGTCGGCTAGGTCACCCGTCAGTAAAACAAAATCCACTTCAGGCAATGTATTAACATGTTTGATAATATCTTCAAACGTGCCAGGGTATTGTTGTGGGTCACTGATGAGCGCCACTTGATACGTATCACGTTTACCCACTTGCAGTTCATACGCTTTTAAACGCTCAATGTTTCTTGGTATAGAAACGTCATTAGAGCAATCAGCATTGGTTGACCAAGGGCTCACTTCGTAATCACAGCCAGATAATATAAAAACAAAAACCAACAGCGAGATTAATTTAGCTTTCAGCTTTTTCATATTAAAAAACATAACGTGCTCCAAAACCCCAGTTTGTTATTCCCTCTAAACCTAGGTAATCATAATTGTCATTGAAAAATTCTGGCTCTCTTACGTAACCAAGCAATCCCACGTCTAAAATAGACATGTCGAAGTACGCATTTAATTTAGGTGTCACCTGTAATGATGCTTGGTAATTAAACACAATCCGAAACGCGGTGGGCGTGTAATACCCTTCTGGATAGTGATCGGGTAATTGTAAAAATAAATCAGAGTGATCCCCTACCAATAAACCGGTGCCCACACTAAATGGCTTAAATTGCATACCTGCCACATCCCAAGATGCGCTGTGGTCATAGCGATAACGCAATGAATAGAGCAGCATTTCTTTGTGATACGAAAGCTCTGGGACATACCCTACACCCACCAATACATTGTGACCCTTAGCAAAAACATTCCCATAAGACACATGTGCAAGCCCCATTAAGGAGCCAGACTGCACATCTAAATATTCACTGTTTTTCTCAAACGCCAACACATTCACTGCGCCTAATACGCTGATAATGAATATGACTACTCGCCCAAATGCCACTGCGGCCCCCTTTAAATATGGTGTAAATCGTCTTGATTTGTTCTAGGCAGGCATTAAATAGCAAAGCTATTTGTTTAACTAGATTAAAAAACGGAACAATTAGATCTAATTATTAAGTACATTTGTACATAGTGCCTTAAAGGCCCTGATTTTAGAGGTCAAACCCGCCACACCCACAACCTCTGCAACTGTTGCATATTTAAGACAATCCGTTCAATGCGTACCCGAGTGCTGTTCTTTGATAGAAGTGAACCCATTTACGCTTTCTTGCGTAACTACTTTCGTTACTCGCAAATGCGTTTTCAATATTTATCGATTTAGGAGGGCATATGGCCCATTACACAGCACCGCTGAATGACATTAACTTTGTTTTGTTTGATGTATTGCAGGCGCAGAATTTAAGTAAGTGCCCAGGATTCGAAGACGCTAACGAAGAAATGATTCGTGCCGTACTCGACGAAGCCGCTAAGTTGGCTGAGAACGTACTACAGCCAATTAACCAATCTGGGGATGTTGAGGGGTGCCATTACGACCCTGTAACCAAAACCGTCACGACGCCTAAAGGTTTCAAAGAAGCCTATAAAACCTTTGCTCAAGGGGGCTGGTCTGGTTTGTCTGCGTCGCCAGAATACGGCGGCCAAGGCCTGCCACATCTGCTTAAAATTGTGGTGGATGAAATGGCATGCTCAACTAACTTATCCATGGGCATGTACCCAGGTTTAAGTCACGGTGCCATCGACGCACTCACCCTTCACGCCAGTGATGAACTAAAAGATAAGTATCTGCCTAACTTAATCTCAGGCGAATGGACAGGCACCATGTGTTTGACTGAACCACAGTCCGGCACCGACCTTGGGCTTATTCGCACCAAAGCCGATCCGCAAGCGGATGGTAGCTATCACATTAGCGGCACTAAGATTTGGATTACCGGTGGCGAGCACGACATGGTCGATAACATCGTTCACCTAGTATTAGCCAAACTGCCAGGAGCACCTGACTCTAGCAAGGGGATATCATTATTCTTAGTGCCAAAATTTTTAGAAGACGGCACACGCAACCCCGCTTTTTGTGGTGGCCTTGAACATAAGATGGGCATTAAGGCATCGGCCACCTGCGTAATGAATTTTGAGAACGCCAAAGGCTGGTTAATCGGAGAAGAAAACCAAGGCCTTAAATGCATGTTTACCATGATGAACTCCGCACGCATCATGGTGGGTATTCAAGGTTTAGGTCTAGCTGAAAAAGCGTATCAAATCAGCCTAGGCTTTGCTAAAGAGCGTTTACAATCACGCTCGCTAGCAGGCCCACAAAACCCTGAAGGCAAAGCCGATCCAATCATTGTTCACCCTGATGTGCGCCGCATGCTCACGCAACAAAAAGTGTTTGTTGAAGGTGCCCGTTGCATGGCCTATTGGACGGGTCTGAATTTAGATTTAGCCGAACACCACGAAGACGAAAAGGTGCGTGAAGAAGCCGATGACATTGTGCAAATCATGACGCCCATCGTAAAAGCGTATTTAACCGACGAAGGTTTTTTCTCAACCGACCAAGCGTTACAAAGCATGGGTGGCTCCGGTTTCACACAAGACTGGGAAGTTGAACAACTACTACGCGATGGTCGAATTGCTCGAATATACGAAGGCACTAACGGTATTCAATCGCTCGATTTAGTTGGCCGTAAGTTAATGATAAAAGGGGGTCGCCTACCTCGAACCTACTTTAAAGTCATGAACGAAATGGTGGCCAAGCTTGCAAACGAGCAACATCAAGCTCACTGTAAAACGCTGTTACAAGCCTTACAAAATAGCTTAATGTGGTTAGCAAGCAATGCGGCACAAGATGCTGAAATTGCAGGTGCCGTGGCAACGCCAATGTTAAAATTATTCTCACTCACTACCATGGGTGTGATGTGGTCAAACATGGCACACATGGCACAAGCCGATTTAACGTCCGGTAAATATACGGAGGATTTTTATCAAGGCAAAATCAAAGCTGCCGAGCATTTCTTTAGAATTGCAAACGCACAAGCCTCACTTTTACAAGCGGATATTGAAGCGGGTAAAGATTCACTCATGAACTTCACTCAAGAGCAGTTTTAATTAACCATAAAAAACCCCAGCTAATGATATTAGCTGGGGTTTTTCTGTATTAACGTGCTGGGTTTGATCGTTTAGCACTTAATCGCTAATGCGAAACTCTCAATATCATCAAACACATAGCTTGGTTTAAGTGAAACTAAATCAACTCCTTGATTATAACCTTGTAACAAGGCAACACTGTCGATTCCAGCTCGTTGGGCACACTCAATATCTGAGCGGCTATCTCCAACCATCAAGCACTCGATAGAATTCACATTTAAAGTTTCCATGGTATGCAGTAACGGCAATGGATCTGGTTTTTTCTGCGCTAAGCTGTCACCGCCCAGTACCAACGCAAATAAATGCGCAATACCCATTTTAATTAATAATTCAGGTACAAATTGAATGGGCTTGTTGGTCAATATTACCAGCGTCTTATGTTGTTCATGTAAATACGTTAATAACGATTTAACCCCAGGATACAAAGCACTTTTTTTACACAAAAACGTCTCATAACTCAGCAGAAACTGTTGGTGTAAGTGTTTCAAATTTTGGCTGTTATTTTCACCTAATTGATCCAGTGCACGCTCGACTAATTTTAAACTGCCATTCCCCACCCAGCTTCTCACCTGAGAGTCATCAACACCATCCAACTGACAATACTCCAACGCTTCGTTTAAAGCCAAAGTAAGATCAGGGACGCTATCAACTAAGGTGCCATCTAAGTCAAAAATAATCGTATTGTATTTATTTAAATTCAGCATATAAAAAAACCCCATGGTCTTTTAAACGTTAAAAGCTCATAGGGTTGTTCATCCTATTTAAATTAAGCCGTTGCTTTTGCGATTTCAGCGCGCATCGCTTCGATCGTAGTTTTGTAGTCCGGTGCATTGAAAATTGCCGAACCCGCTACAAAGGTGTCAGCACCCGCAGCTGCAATCTCACCAATGTTATCCACTTTCACACCGCCATCGATTTCTAGACGAATATCACAACCTGATGCGTCAATTCTGGCACGCGCGGCTTTTAGTTTCTCAAGGGTATTCGGAATAAAGCTCTGACCACCAAAGCCTGGGTTAACGGACATCAGCAATATCATGTCTAGTTTATCCATGACGTAATCAAGGTAATGCAATGGCGTGGCAGGATTAAACACCAAGCCCGCCTTACAGCCAGCCGCTTTGATTAGCTGTAAAGAGCGATCAATATGATCAGACGCTTCTGGGTGAAACGTAATATAAGTCGCACCGGCTTCAGCAAAGTCGCCAATCATGCGGTCAACTGGGCTCACCATTAAATGCACATCAATCGGCGCGGTCACACCGTGCTTACGTAGCGCCTTGCACACCATAGGCCCGATGGTTAAATTCGGTACGTAATGGTTGTCCATCACGTCAAAGTGCACAATATCGGCACCTGCAGCCAATACATTATCCACTTCTTCGCCAAGACGGGCAAAATCCGCAGATAAAATAGACGGGGCAATTAACGGGGTTTTGTTCGATGCAGTGCTCATATTGACTCTCAAATATCACCAAATGTTGCAATGGTCGCCATTGTACCTAATTTCAACCAGATTGCCTGTATTGAGGTGTAATAGCGTCACTTAAGTTAGTACCCATTAACATTCTTAAGACGATGGCTTTGCTTTTAAATGACATTTTGATTAACCTTCTGCCGTAGTGTCGCAGGGTGCCTATACTATCAACTGTTCATTCAATTGAACGGCGCTCTCATCTATAACAATAATAACCATATTAAGAACGTTGTTCTTATTACTAGGCTCAATTATGTATCTAATACGCATTTCTTTGGCTTTTGTTTGCCTGACTTTTATCTCATTTGCACTGATTCCACTCGTTATTTTTAGACCCATGCACCGTAACAACATGGGAGATGTCTCGCAAATATGTGGCCGTTTTATGCTGTGGTTTTGGGGTGCCGATATTCAGATTGAACACCCTGAACGACTCTCTCCTGAACAACCTACGGTGTTGATCGCAAACCACCAAGATACACAGGATATTTTCTTTGCTGTAAACGCCATCAAACACGGTACAGTTACACTCGGTAAATGGGAGATGTTGTATCTTCCATTTATAGGCGGGTTATTTTATCTTGCTGGTAACATTGTCATTAAACGCAGCAACAAAGAAAAAGCACAAAAAGCGTTAAGTGTGGCGGCTAAAAAAATGAAAGAAGAAAAACTATCGGTTTTAATTTTCCCTGAAGGCACACGTAACTGGGGTAAGCCGCTACCGTTTAAACCAGGTGCATTTAAATTGGCTATTGAAGCACAGGTGCCTATTCAACCAGTTTGTTTTTCGTTACGACATATCACCATGGACTATACAAAATGGTGTACTGGCACAGTAAAGGCAACCTGCCTAGAGCCGATTACAACAACAGGCTTAACCGAAGCCGATGCCGCTGAACTCGCACATCGTTGCCAAGTATTAATCGAAGAAGAGTGTATTAGAATAAGTCATTAACCGATTAAAAACGCTTGTATAACCACAAGCGTTTTATTTTTATAGACAATAATTACTGGCTGTTTTTTCTCGATTTTTTCACTTTATCGTAAGCCGTTTGAATTTCTTGGGTTTTCTCTTTCGCAATACGCATCATTTCTTCGGGCAAACCTTTCGCCACTAATTTATCTGGATGATGCTGACTCATTAATCGTCGATACGCTTTTTTTAGCTCCGCATCGGTTGCATTTTCGGTGACTCCTAACACCCCATAAGCGACTTTTAATTCATTGCCACTGTGCTGAAACTGGTCGTTAAAACGTCCTCGGAATTGCTCTTGGCTTGCGCGTACTCGATTATGAATAAGCTCAAACTGCAACGCACTTACACCTAACGTGCGGCAAACACGGTCGAGAATATACTTCTCCTGCAGGCTTAATTGGCCATCGGCGTATGCCATGCTTAATAATATTTCTAAAAACATTTGAATCAACGAGCCGCGATGCCCCACCGCTCGCATAAAGTGTTGCAGTTCTTTTTGTAAATCAAGATGCGGGCTTTTACCTTCGTTAAAATAGCCAATGGCTTCTAAGCGTTGGGCCTCATTAAGCCCCATTTGATCCATAATAAAACGGGCTTGATCAATTTCTTGTTCACTAACCCGCCCGTCACTTTTTGCCAGCTGCCCCATCACTAAAAAGGTCACCCGGAAAAACGCATTCTGGCTAGCGCCACGCTGACCACTTGGGCTTTCTTGACGAGCGTACATACGATCAAACGCATTACCCGCCAGCACACCAATCAATAAACCAATTGGGCCGCCGGATAAAAACCCTAAAAACGCACCAATGATTTTGCCAGCCCAGTTTTGTTTATTCATGATATTTCCCCAACTGCAAATGGGTTTCTAAATCGTGTAAGCGCTGCGGCGTGCCCACGTCTAGCCAGAAGCCACGGTATAATTCACCCGTGACCGTATGTTGATTCATGGCCGCTTTTAAGAGTGGTGCTAATTTAAATGCACCCGCTTGGCAGCCTTGAAATAAATCTTTATGCAAAACACTCACGCCACTAAACGTAAACGCGGACGCTTCGGTAACGTTTTTAACGGACACTTGCCCATCCGCCAGCACAAAATCCCCTTGGGGATGATGCTCAGGGTTAGGCACTAACCATAAATGCGCTAAGCCTGTTAATCGATGCTGCTGAAGCTGCTGATAATCTAGGTCTAACCAAACATCGCCATTAATCACACAAAAATAGTCATCGCCGTCTTGTGTCAGCAAAGGTAGCGCTTTAAAAATACCGCCACCGGTTTCCAGTGCGCTGTCTTCTTGGCTATAAGTGATACGACAACCAAATTCAGCACCTTGTTTTAGGTACGCTTCGATTTGCTCACCTAAATACGCATGGTTAATCACAATGTGCTCAAAACCCGCTGACACTAGCTTGCGCACATGGTGCTCAATCAACGGCATATCCGCCACAGGCAGCATTGGCTTAGGGGTGTGATCGGTGAGAGGTCGCATACGCGTACCAAAGCCAGCGGCTAATATCATGGCCGTTTTCATGGTCATAAGACGTTATTCACCTTCGACCACATCTAACTCGGGTAATAAACGACGTGTTAACCATTGGTGAAAATCATCAAGGCTTGAATACTGCCCTGACACTTCAACGATGTAATTAAGCGTACGCGGAATATCATTCATGTAGCTGGTTTTGCCGTCACGGTGATTAAGTCGTGCAAAAATACCCACCGCTTTTAAGTGCCGTTGAATGCCCATCCAATCGAACCACAGCATAAGCTGCTCGTCACTGATGGATCCAATCAAGCCGGCTTCACGGGCCTTTTTAAAGTAGTCTTGCGCCCATTGCTGCACGTGCTCTAATGGCCAAGCAACATAACAGTCACGCAATAAACTCACGACGTCATAGGTAATAGGGCCATGCACGGCGTCTTGAAAATCAATAATGCCAAGCGAGTCATCCTCTAGCACCATGATGTTACGGCTGTGGTAATCGCGGTGTACCGGCACCTGTATTTGCCCTAGCGCACTTTCACGCAAAATACTGAAGGTTTCCTGCAGCATATTTTGCTCTTGCGAGGTTAATTCAAACCCTAGGTGTTCCCCTAAAAACCAATCGGTAAACAATGCCATTTCACGGTCAAGTAGAGGAGCATCATAGGCTGGTAACGCTAGTGTGGTTTGCTGAATACCAATTAAGGCGTCAAGCGCTTGATGGTATAAACTCTCGGCACTGGCTTCATTCAGCAACGGAAATAACAGGTGATCACCCATGTCGCTGAGCAGCATAAAACCTTGCTCTAAATCGGCTTTAATCACGTTAGGAACAGCCACACCTTGTTCACCCCAAGCATTAGCAATGGTGACAAATGGCAGGCTATTTTCTTTATCGGGCGGAGCGTCCACCGCAATATAAGTGGCGTTTTCGGTATATTGACGAAAGTAGCGTCGGAAGCTTGCATCACCCGAAACCACCTCAAGTGAACCTTGTGGTGCTTCTAAGTTCGAAGCTAGGGCGTCAAACACCCACTTTTGTAAAGATTGTTGGCGGTCATCCATTATGAACACTGGCCCTTGTTTGGGATAAAACGTACAATTTTAGATTTGCTGCGCACGATAACATAAGTTTTAGCTTTGATTAGAAATTTCAATTAGGAAATTTAGCAATGGCCGATGCTACAGCCATAATTTTGCCGCAACCATTATTAACATAAGTGTTAGCTTTGATTAGGAATTTCAACAATATGCCACGCAAAGGGCTTCTCTTTCTTGCCATGGTGGCCACCTCGACTCAGGCTAATTCTGTTGCGCCCTATGACGGGCTTGGCTGGACACCTCGTGATCAATTACCCGTACAAATGCAACAAAGCCTCCCTAGCTTTTGCAGTGGTAACTACCTACCTGAATCACTGACTATTTCCGATAACGACGCCATGGAAATTCAAAGCGACAGCGGTGAGTTTGTAGAGAAAAAAGGCGCCGTCTTTACGGGCAATGTCTTAGTGCAACAAAGTGGTCGACAAATTAACGCTGACAGCGCTATTTACAATCAAACAACCGGCGCTGCTCAATTTTCTGGCGGTATTCGATTTCGTGGCGGTGATATGGCCATGAGCGCCGCACAAATGGATTACGACATTAATTCTGGGGCCGCCAGTTTAAGCCAAGCGCAATATGTGATTGCTCCATTGCACCTACGTGGTGAAGCGGGCCGTATCGAACTAGTTGAAAACAGTCACGCTAGTTTATTTGATGCAAGCTATACCTTTTGTGAACCGGGCCATAACGACTGGGATATTGCTGCCAGCGAAATTCACCTAAACCAAGCCGAAGGTTATGGCGAAGCGTGGCATGGCCGTTTACGCATAAAAGAAGTGCCCGTCATGTACTTGCCCTATTATCGTTTCCCACTGGGGCCTGATCGTTTAACCGGTTTTTTAAATCCAGAAATCAGCCTAAGTGTGCGCACGCCTGGTGGCGATATTGCGAATACCGAAGTACGCCTCAATCAATTTGCCACCCCGTTTTACATTAATATCGCCCCCAACTACGACGATACCTATACCCCGCGTTTCATCGACGGCCACGGCATTATTCATGAGAATGAATTTCGTTATTTAAATAGCGCTGGTCGCGGCGATTTCACCGTAAGCTATCTAGGCAGCGATGAAGCCAATGATAAAGATGAAACCAACGAAGACTTCCGCAGGCAAGAACGCTGGTCACGCTCGCTGGTGCACGTGGGGCAATTTTCACCCAACATACAAAACCGCATTAATTACGATGAAGTCAGCGATGAAGACTTTGAAGACGATTTTAACCGTACTGGCATCATCACCCGCGCCAGCCACTTAAAACAAAACGCCGAAGTAGAATACAACGATGGCACATGGCAAGTGCTTACCCGCGTTGAACAATACCAAACCATTGATGAGAACGTCGCCGACAGCGCCCGCCCGTTCAGTCGCCTGCCGCAAGTCGAGCTCTCGCGATTAAACAGTTTTAACTACAACAGCCTAAATTATGATGCCAAAGTGCAAGCCACTCGCTTCACCCGTGACCACAACGGCATCAGCGGTGGCAGCCTGATTGATGGCGAGCGCTTTCATACTGAAGTCAGCGTAAGCTACCCATGGCAACAAGCCTATGGTTTTGTGACACCAAAAGTACAAGCCATGCACACCCAATACAGTTTTCAAAATGTCGACGACACCCTAATAAGCAGCGGCTATGAAGATGAAGTAAGCCGCGATGTGACCATTAGCAGCATTGATAGTGGTTTATTTTTCGACCGTAACTTTCAGTTTTTTAATCAAAGCTTTGTGCAAACTTTAGAGCCACGTTTAATGGTGGCGTATATTCCCTATGTAGATCAAAGCCAAATCCCATTATTCGACACCACCGAAACCACCTTCAGCTACAGCAGCTTATTTAGCCCCAACCGCTTTACTGGTGTTGACCGTGTAGGCGACACCCAACAACTGACACTGGGTTTAACCACGCGCTTCTTAAATGAAAGCGGGCTAGAAGTGATGCGTGCCAGTATTGGCCAAGTGCATTATTTCAATGACCGTAAAGTCGAACTGTCTCCACTCGACAGCACATTAGAAGAAGACGATACAAAATCTAGCTCGTCACTTGCCGGTGAGTTCCAATGGTTATTTGCTGACAATTGGCGCACCCGTTTAGATGTACAATTCGACCCACACGCACAAAAAGACGAAGAGCCGGTAGAAAAAGCCAGCGCGCAATTAAACTATCAAAGCCCCAATAGTTGGTTGTTCGATATGAATTTCAGTCATGTTGAAGCCGAACAACAAAAACAAGTGGGCATTGCCTTTTTTGTTCCGCTAAATGATAGCTGGGCATTTTACGCACAGAAGAAACACGACATCTGGGCATACGACGATGCAGAAAAGCAGGCACGTGAAGATATTGATGAGAATTTTTTGAACATTGAAGGCCTACTGGGCATCGAATATCAAAATTGTTGCTGGCGCGCCCAGTTTACATACGAAGAACACACACGCAGTGACAGCACCAAGGATTACCAATATATGCTGCAACTGCACCTTAAAGGCTTAGGCATTCTTGGTGGCAAGAGTGACGATATCTTAAGCGAACGCATATTAGGTTACGATCAGAGGCAGATTCATGATTATTAAACACACGACACAACGCCGTTGGCTAGGCGCGATTTTCGCATCATTGGTGTTCACCACACCGTTTGCACACGCGCAATTAAACAGCATCGACCGCATTACCGCTGTGGTAGATGATGATGTCATCATGCAAAGCGAACTGAAAACCCGTGTACAAGTGGTCAAAAACCAAAGCAAAGGCATGCGTCTACCGCCCGATGATGTTTTGACTCAGCAAGTACTGGAACGCCTAATTGCCGAAAACATTCAAATGCAAATGGCTGAGCGTTCTGGCATTCGCGTCAGTGACCAACAGTTAAATCAAACCATCGAAACCATCGCCAAACAAAACGGTATGAGTTTACGACAGTTTCAACAAGCCTTAGAAAAAGACGGTGTACCATACGCTGAAGCGCGCGAACAGATTCGCCGTGAACGTGTGATCTCAGAAGTACAACGCTATCGTGTGGGCAGTAAAATTCAAATAAGCGAACAAGATATCGACGGTTTCTTAAACAGTGCCCGTGGCCAAAGTGCCACCGCTGAAGAATACCGCTTAGGCCACATCTTGATTCAAGTGCCAAGCCAAGCCAGTAAAGATCAGATTAAAAAAGCACAAAACAAAGCTAAAAAAATCGTCAAAGAATTGCGTAACGGTGCCGATTTTGAACAAACCGCCGTGGCCAGTTCAGAAGGTCGCAACGCATTAAAAGGCGGCGATCTTGGCTGGAGAAAAGAAGCCGAACTGCCGTCCTTATTTGCCGATATTGTGCCTAGCTTGAAAAAAGGCGGCATTAGCGAGCCCATCCGCAGCGCCAGTGGTTATCACATCATTAAAATCACCGACAAGCGCGGTGGCGATGAACAACTTGTGCGTCAAACGCGCGCCCGTCACATTTTGATTCAAGAAACCACCATCCGTAATGACAAAGAAAGTGAACAGCTCATTAACGAAATTTATAAGCGTGTCAAAAAAGGTGAAGACTTCGCCAAACTCGCCAAACAATTCAGTGACGACCCTGGCAGCAAAGTAAGCGGTGGTGATCTTAACTGGATTAACGATGGTGACATGGTGCCTGCGTTTGAGAAAACCATGAAAGCGACTAATAAAGGCGAAACCAGCAAGCCGTTTAAATCTCGTTTCGGCTGGCACATTCTGCAAGTAACCGACTACCGCCAAAAAGACATGGGTGAAGAAGTACAACGTAACCAAGCCCGTCAGTTGCTGTACTCTCGTCGTTTTGAAGAAGAGTTGCCAATTTGGTTACGCCAAATTCGCGCCGATGCCTATGTGGAAGTCAAGAATGCATTATAGGCTGGCCCTCACCGTTGGCGAACCTGCGGGCATTGGTGCTGACCTAACCGTCACCCTTGCCCAGCAAGCACACAACAACCAAATTATTGCCATATGCGATCCGGCTTTATTGCAACGTCGCGCCGCTGTGTTAAAGCTGCCGCTTGTAATTAAAGCGTTTGATGGCAGCGACAGCACCCCAGCTAAGGCCGGTGAGATTTGGGTAAATCCTATCCAACTTGCCGAGACAGAAGAAGTGGGGATACTCAACCCCGCCAATGGCCAATACGTGCTCGATACTCTAAGCCACGCCGCCCAAGGCTGCTTAGATGGCATGTATGACGCCATGGTCACCGCCCCTGTGCATAAAGGCGTGATCAACGATGCTGGTGTTGCCTTTACCGGCCACACCGAATTTCTAGAAGAATACACAAACACCGAGCGGGTCGTGATGATGCTGGCCACCAAAGGTTTAATGGTGGCATTAGTGACTACTCACCTTCCATTAAAAGACGTGCCAGCGGCCATTACTGAAGAACGTTTAACACAAGTAATCAATGTCTTAGATACTGATTTAAAACGTTACTTTGCCCTACCCAACGCCAAAATCTTAGTATGCGGGCTAAACCCACATGCCGGTGAAGGTGGCCACATGGGCACAGAAGAAATTGAAGTGATTGAACCCACGCTCGCCAAATTGCGCAAACAAGGCATTGGTCTGAGTGTGCCACTACCCGCTGATACCTTGTTCACTGACAAAGTGCTCAGCACGGGTGACGCAGTACTGGCCATGTATCACGACCAAGGTTTACCCGTATTAAAATACAAAGGCTTCGGCCAAGCAGCTAACATTACATTAGGCTTACCGATTATTCGTACATCAGTGGATCACGGCACCGCCTTAGATTTAGCCGGCACCGGTAAAGCCGATAGCGGCAGTTTGCACACCGCTATTGAATACGCCGAGCTTATGGCCGCCAGCCGTGCAGCCCACAAAGGAAACTAACATGTCTCGCCAACACATGGGTCACCAAGCCCGAAAACGCTTTGGTCAAAACTTTCTTCACGACCCAAATGTTATTCGCAACATCGTCAAAAGCATTCGCCCTAAAGTAGGCGATAACATGGTGGAAATCGGCCCAGGTATGGGTGCCATCACCGAAGAATTATTAGACGCCACCGAAGGCCACTTAAACGTAGTGGAGCTCGACCGCGATTTAATCCCTGTATTGAACGTCAAATTTTTCAATATGCCCGGCTTTACCATTCATGAAGCCGACGCGCTCAAGTTTGATTTTGCCAGCTTATACGAAGCAGACCGCCCACTGCGTATTGTGGGTAACTTACCGTACAACATCTCTACGCCCCTTATTTTTCACTTACTCAGCTACACCGGCAAAGTGAAAGACATGCACTTCATGCTGCAAAAAGAAGTGGTACAGCGCATGGCCGCAGGCCCAGGTGAAAACAATTACGGTCGCTTGTCGATCATGGCGCAGTACCACTGCGAGGTTCAGCATTTATTTGATGTGGGCCCTGGCGCGTTTAAACCAGCGCCAAAAGTAGACAGCGCCATTGTGCGCATGGTGCCTTACAAAGTATTGCCGCATCCGGTTAAGAATCACCGCACACTTGAAAATATCGTGCGCGAAAGTTTTTCAATGCGTCGTAAGACACTTAAAAATAATTTGAAAAACACCATTAGTGCAGAACAATTAGAGTCCATCGGCATTGATCCAACCCTTCGCCCTGAGCGTTTAGGTTTGGCTGAATATGCTCGCATTGCTGACTTTGTATTTGACGAGGCTAACAATGGCTAAAGTGTTCGTACATGTGATGCCCCACTACATGGTAGAAGAATCATCACCCGAGAAAAAACGTTACGTTTTTAGCTACACCGTTAGCATTACCAACGAAACCCTCGAGCCAGTACAGCTTAAGTCACGTCATTGGATCATTACCAATGGCGAAACCCTTGCCACACAAGAAGTACGTGGCGAAGGCGTGATTGGCCAGCAACCTATTATTAAACCCGGCGATAGTTATACCTATACATCCGGTACGGTAATGGAAGCACCGGTTGGCACCATGAATGGTCACTACACCATGCTTGACCATCAAGGTAAGTTGTTCGACGTAATCATTCCTGTCTTTACTCTCGCTGCCACCAACAGCGTGCACTGATCATGAGAACCTTTGCTGTTGGCGACATACAAGGCTGCTTGCCGCCCTTGCTCAAGTTATTAGACAAGGTCAACTTTGACCCTGCCGCCGATCAGCTTTGGTGTGTGGGCGACTTAGTCAACCGCGGGCCCGACAGCTTAGGTACCCTTGAGTTTCTGCACAGCATTCGTAAAAGCTGCAAAATCGTTTTGGGCAACCACGATTTACATCTACTGGCCATGGCCTGTGGTCAAAAAACCATAAAAAAAGATGGCGACCTTGACCGCGTCATTCATTCTAAAAACGCCGACACGTTATTCAAATGGCTAAGAAAACAGCCGCTTTTACAATGGGATAAAGAACGCAAGCTCGCCATGTGCCATGCAGGCATTCCCCCTATGTGGAATTTAAAACAAGCCAAAGCACTATCAGAAGAAGTTGAAGTGGTATTGCAAAGTCGGCACTACAAAAAATTCTTTAAGCACATGTATGGTGATTACCCAGATGTTTGGGATGACGAATTAGTGGGTATGGAGCGTCTGCGCACCATCACCAATTATTTTACCCGCATGCGTTTTTTAGGGCCAAATGGCGAGCTAGAATTAGAAAGCAAAAATGCCCCCAGCAATGAACATGGTTTGCTCAAGCCTTGGTTTAGCTATCCCAACCAACTTAAAAAAACCACGTTACTCTTTGGTCATTGGGCGGCGTTAGATGGTGTATTCAATCAGCCTAATGTCATTGGCTTAGACACAGGTTGCGTTTGGGGTGGGCCCATGACGCTACTTCACGTCGAAAGTAATAAACGTTACCGACAAACTCTTTAAATTTTTTGGTGAGCATCATGTTTCAACATATGAACATACAACAACTCAGCGACTTAATGGACAGCGAAACACCTGTGCATATTGTGGACATTCGCGACCCTCAAAGTTTTACCGCTGGCCATATTATTAATGCAACCGCATTAGACAACAGTAACGTACCAGCCTTTATTGCCAATACAAAAAAAGATGAAAGCGTGGTGGTATGTTGTTATCACGGCAACTCAAGCCAAGGCGCCGCCCAGTTTTTATTTGAGCAAGGTTTTGTTAACGTTTACAGCCTTGATGGGGGCTTTGAAATGTGGAAAGTCAGCCAGCCGGATAAAGTGGAACGTTAGACGTTCAGGGTGTAGTTTTAGGATTTTTGTCAAAGCTTTATGCGACTCAATTCACTTTATTAATAGCCCTGCAAAAATGTACGAGCTCGCACCTGCGAGCGAAAACGCTATTCACCCGCAGGTGCGGGTTCCTACAAATCAAAGCCAGCCCTATCCCACATCTCACATCTCACATCTCACATCTCACATCTCACATCTCACATCTCACATCTCACATTTTGCACCTAACGTTCACACGCTTGTTTAAAATTTTTTAATATTTAATTATAAAAAAGGCACGACCTATGCAGTTTATTTAACAAGGCATAAAAAATTGACGCCTTGCTGCTAATCCTTTCCAAAGCTAGGAATTAAGGGAATACAGGGAACCAAAATAAGTCTAAATTAATCAAAGAACCATAGACTTATTAGAGAGCAGACCCATGAGCACATAGACACTAGGTGAGGTTAACATGAGTATTTTCAACCACTATCAGGATCGTTATAAAACCACACAGCAAGAAGTCATGACGCTGCAAGAGTACTTACAACTCTGTAAGGATGACCCTAGCGTCTACGCTTCTGCCGCAGAGCGAATGCTCATGGCCATTGGCGAACCCGAACTGGTGGACACCGCCAATGACTCCCGCCTAAGTCGTATCTTTTCTAATAAAGTCATTAAACGCTACCCAGCTTTTAATGAATTTTATGGCATGGAAGAAGCCGTCGAACAAATCGTGTCGTATTTCCGTCATGCCGCTCAGGGCCTTGAAGAGCGCAAACAAATTCTTTATTTACTGGGCCCTGTGGGCGGCGGTAAATCGTCATTAGCCGAACGTCTAAAGCATATGATTCAGCACATTCCTTTTTATGCGATTGAAGGCTCACCTGTATTTGAGTCGCCATTAGGTTTGTTTAACCCTGAAGAAGACGCGGCTATTTTAGAAGAAGATTTTGGTATTCCTAGTCGCTACATTAAAGGTTTCATGTCGCCTTGGGCCGCGAAACGCTTACATGAATACAGCGGCGACATTTCTCAGTTTAAAGTAGTGAAGCTGTATCCTAATATTGTGGATCAAATTGCCGTTGCTAAAACCGAACCTGGCGATGAAAACAACCAAGATATCTCGGCGCTTGTGGGTAAAGTCGATATTCGTAAACTAGAAGACTTCAGCCAAGACGACCCAGATGCCTATAGCTTCTCCGGTGCATTATGCCGTGCCAACCAAGGCATGATGGAATTTGTCGAAATGTTTAAAGCACCCATTAAAGTGCTGCACCCACTGCTTACCGCCACACAAGAAGGTAACTACAACGGCACAGAAGGCATGGGGGCGATTCCCTTTGACGGCATACTCATGGCGCACTCAAATGAAAGCGAGTGGCAAACCTTTAAAAATAATAAAACCAATGAAGCCTTCATTGACCGTGTGTATATCGTAAAAGTCCCTTATTGCTTACGCATAAGTGAAGAAATTCACATTTATGAAAAATTACTGGCACACAGTTCATTACATGAAAGCCCATGTGCACCCGACACACTCGGCATGTTGGCACAATTCTCGGTGCTATCACGCATTAAAGAACCCGATAACTCAAGCATCTATAGCAAAATGCGTATCTATGACGGTGAAAATTTAAAAGATACCGACCCCAAAGCAAAATCTATTCAAGAATATCACGACAGTGCTGGTGTCAACGAAGGCATGAATGGCCTATCAACTCGTTTTGCATTTAAGATTTTAAGCCGTGTGTTTAACTTTGATGCCAGCGAAGTCGCCGCCAACCCCGTTCACCTCATGTACGTACTCGAAAAACAAATCGAACAAGAGCAGTTTCCGCAAGAAACCGCAGACCGCTACTTAAACTTCATAAAAGAATATTTAGCGCCTAAGTACGTAGAGTTTATCGGTAAAGAAATTCAAACCGCCTACTTAGAATCTTACAGTGAATATGGTCAAAACATCTTTGACCGCTATGTCACCTATGCCGACTTCTGGATTCAAGACCAAGAATACCGCGACCCAGAAACCGGGGAAATTCTTGATCGTGTTTCAATAAATGAAGAATTAGAAAAAATCGAAAAACCTGCTGGTATCAGCAACCCTAAAGACTTCCGTAACGAAGTGGTGAACTTTGTACTGCGCGCCAAAGCCAATAACTCCGGAAAAAATCCAAGCTGGCAGAGTTATGAAAAAATGAGGGCCGTTATTGAGAAAAAAATGTTTGCCAATACCGAAGATTTATTGCCTGTTATTAGCTTTAACGCAAAAGGCTCAAACGACGAGAAGAAAAAACACGACAATTTTGTGGCTCGCATGGTTGAACGCGGTTATACCGAAAAACAAGTACGACTACTCTCAGAATGGTATTTACGTGTACGTAAGTCACAGTAATAGAGAGGTGTCCTATGAGCTATATCATAGATAGACGACTGAACGGAAAGAATAAAAGTATGGTAAACCGCCAACGCTTTTTACGCCGTTACAAAAGTCATATCAAAAAAGCCGTGACCGATGCAGTCAATAAACGCTCTATTACCGATATGGAGCGCGGTGAAAAAATCAGCATACCCACACGTGATACCAGCGAACCTGTATTTAGTCACGGCACAGGGGGCGCTCGTCAAAAAGTACTCCCCGGCAATCGTGAATTCCACGCGGGCGATAAAGTCTTACGCCCTAAAGGAGAAGGCGGTGGTAGTGGCGGTGGCGAAGGTAAAGCCAGTAACCAAGGGGAAGGAGATGACGACTTTTCTTTCTTTATTAGCAAAGAGGAATTTTTAGATTACGTATTTGAAGACCTCGCACTGCCTAATTTACTTAAAAAAACCCTCAACGAACACGACGCTGTCGAGTATCGTCGTGCCGGTTTTACCGCCAGTGGCACCGCCAATAATCTTGCGGTTATAAAATCTATGCGCTCTGCCCATGCTCGCCGTATTGCACTTTCAGCAAGCTCACGTCGCAAACTAAAGATAGCAAAAGCCGAACTAGAAGAAGAAAATGCAAAAGACCAAGATCTGAGGAATCCCATTAAAATCGCTGAGCTTGAAGAAAAGATTATTAAGCTTGAAGAAAAAATTAAAAAAATCCCCTTCATTGATACCTTTGATATTAAATACCGCAACATTATTAAAGAACCGGTGCCCAGCACCAAAGCCGTCATGTTTTGTGTGATGGATGTATCCGGCTCCATGACACAACAAATTAAGGATATGGCAAAACGCTTTTATATTTTGCTGTATTTATTTTTACAAAGAAATTATGAAAAAACAGAAGTGGTCTTTATTCGGCATCATACCAGTGCCAAAGAAGTCGACGAACAAGAATTTTTTTACAGTCGAGAAACAGGTGGCACCATTGTCTCTAGCGCACTAGAGCTAATGGCAGACACCATCGAAAAACGTTATAACCCAGCAGAATGGAATATTTACGGCGCCCAAGCCAGTGATGGCGACAACTGGGATGACGACAGCCCACAATGTGCTGAAATTTTACGCCAACGAATTATGCCACTCTCACAATACTTTGCTTACATTGAAATTACGCCTAACGCACATCAAGCGCTTTGGCGCGCCTATGAGGCACTGGCACCACAACTCGGTGAACGCTTTGCCATGGAACAAATCAGCAGCGCTGAGGATATTTTCCCTGTCTTTAGGGATCTATTTTCGCGTAAGTCGATGAAGGAGGCGGTATGAGCACAGTCAAAAGACGCGAGCCCATTTCTACAGGTTCTGAATGGACATTTGAATTACTTCAAGAATACGACAAAGAAATTGGTCGTATTGCAAAAGACTATCGACTCGATACCTACCCCAACCAAATTGAAGTGATAACCGCGGAACAAATGATGGATGCCTACGCATCTGTTGGCATGCCGATTTCGTATAATCACTGGTCTTACGGCAAACATTTTTTACACACTCAAACCCATTACCAACGCGGCCAAATGGGCTTAGCGTATGAAATAGTTATAAACAGCGACCCCTGCATTGCTTACTTAATGGAAGAAAATACGATTTGCATGCAAGCACTCGTGATTGCCCACGCGTGCTATGGCCACAACTCATTCTTTAAAGGAAACTATTTATTTAAAACGTGGACAGATGCCAGCGCTATTATTGATTACTTGGTTTTTTCACGTAATTACATTAAAAAATGTGAGGAACGCCACGGCGTTGATGCCGTAGAAGCGGTGCTAGATGCGGCCCATGCACTGATGAACTATGGTGTCGACCGCTATAAACGCCCTCGCCCTATTAGTACTGAAGAAGAAAAAACTCGCCAAGAAGAACGTGAAGCGATTCTACAAGAGCAAGTAAATGATTTATGGCGAACGATTCCTATCACTGAAAAAACCAGCAAGGTAAAACAAAAACGCTATCCAAGTGAACCCCAAGAAAATCTTTTATATTTCTTAGAAAAAAATGCGCCACTTTTAAAGCCTTGGCAGCGAGAGATTATTCGTATTGTGCGTAAGCTTGCACAATATTTTTATCCACAGAGACAAACTCAGGTCATGAATGAAGGCTGGGCCACCTTTTGGCATTACACATTATTAAACACCATGTATGACGAAGGTTTAGTCACCGAAGGTTTTATGATGGAATTTTTAAATAGCCACAGCAGTGTTATTTATCAACCGCCATTTGATAGTCCTTATTTTAGCGGCATTAACCCTTATACGCTTGGCTTCCACATGATGCGAGACATCCGCCGAATTTGTGAACACCCAACCGATGAAGATAAAGAATGGTTCCCCGATATTGCTGGCAGTGACTGGTTAGACACGTTACATTTTGCGATGCAAAACTTTAAAGATGAAAGTTTTGTTTTACAGTATTTATCACCCAAACTCATGCGGGATTTAAAACTATTTTCGATCATGGATGACGATCGAAAAATGCACGTCAGCATTGATGCCATACATGATGAAACCGGCTATCGCCGAGTACGTGAAGATCTCGCTAAGCAATATGATCTATCGTATCGCGAACCCAATATTCAAGTGTATTCAGTGGATATCAATGGGGACCGTTCGTTAACCCTGCATCACCAACGTCAAAATAATGTGCCGCTTAATGAGCAAACTCAAGATGTTGTTAAACACTTACATACGTTGTGGGGGTTTGATGTGTATTTGCATTCTATTAATGATGAAGGCAAAACGGTTAAGTCCTATTCTTGCTCTGAAAGCCATCACCACCCTGATGAACAATTAGAAATAGAAGCCTGATACTTAAACTGGGCATATACGTAAAAATCGCTTGTTCTCACAAGCGATTTTTTTATTTTTAAATGACAAATTAAGCTGAAATTTGTTTCTTATGAAAAACTGAAAACGCATCTTTAATTTGTGCATCAGTCGGGATATTGTCCGTACGCACTAACATTAGAATACTTTGCGCATACACACTATCGGTATTAGATGGGTGCACACACACTTGGCCCTCCTTACTAATGTACGCTAACGGTGTTCCTAGGTTTTCCATAATCATAGCCATCATGACTTCTTGCCATTTATCCCCTTCTAGCCATAACGGAAAACGCATTATTAAGTCGTTAACACCGGTAAACATATCTTCAATTAAAATTTCTGCACCAGGGCTTTCCATTGCACGTACCAATACTTCTGGGTACGAGCGAATAGGTCGAATAACCGTTTTTATGCCAATGCGCTTGAGGCGTTCGCGATTTTCATCATTCACACATTCGGCAATCACTCGATAAGCCAAGCCATGCTCTTTCATGCGATAGCAAATATCAAAACTTAAGCTATCGCTATCGTCACTGTGCTCATCATCCGCTAACACAATAATATGTGCCGCGTTTTCCATGTTAGTGAGCTTATAATCCTCTTCATGATTACCATGGCCTGCGACTAAATTAACGCCCATATGCTCTAAATTCATGGGTAAGCCATCAAGATAATAATCATTAAGCAATACAATGGGGGTTTTCTTGGTTGCAGGATTAGCGCGGACTTGACCAATTAATCGATTAAAATATATATCGGGGTCAAACTTTGGGGTGTTAACAATAATAATATGGTCGTTCATAGTGCCTCCACAGCAAACGGGTCACTCTTGCAGCATCCTAGTGGCAAGCTTGTGAATTACATGCTGTTTTTAGTATAGGAGGCGGTATTCAGTCTTGCCACAATGTGTGTTTACATTTTGTAAACGTTACCACGCAACGACCACATCTTCGCGTTGAATAGCATAACGACTCGGTGTTTTATTCAATTTTGCGATTGCAAACCGAGGTTGTACCTGTGTTATGGTTGCTTTTACTTTGGTATCTTTAAGTTGCGTCAGACCTTGTTGATCTAAGTTATAAAAAGTACTGGTACGAAATACGGTAAGCTCATCGCCTGGGCGCATGCCGACACTGCCACCAGTATCTAAGCGAATATAATCCCCTGAGGTATCAATGATTTTAGCCATATAAGGCTGGCAACCCAAGTTTGTATTTAAATCATCTACCACTTTGCTTAGTGCATCTTTTACATGTTGACCATAATCGCTTTTCCAAAAAACAGGGGTGGCAAAACCCGTTATCTTACGATCACCGTATTCCCATTCTCCAGCCGTTGCATACGTATTTTGAAACATCAACGCGCCACTAATACCGTCGTGTACATACACATCTAACACAAAGTTGCGCATGCGTTTTTCACGGGACAAGCCAATTAAATCTAATGGCCGATCCCAAATTTGTGGCACACCCGCACTTGGGTTGATCATATCTAAGTCGCGGATCACACCGCTAATCACAAACTGCGCACCCAGTTCTTTAGCCAGTTCGACCGAATTAGTTAAGCGCTGCAAATTATTTTGCGAAGAAGGTGCACGATCAATACTGCTAAACATCAAAACATGACCGCTATCCATTGCATGTAACCGATGATGGCCGTTGATCGTATTGGCCAGCACACTTGAAAGGTGTTGTTCGATATTACCCAGACCACCTATTACCGCTTGCTTGGGGCTTTGTAAGGCAAAGCCCGCAACGGCAACGGCTTTACGGTAACCATTTCCTTCATTCATCGCACACTGCCCTTCTTCAATGAATTCAGCGCGCAATTTTACTTCTAAAATGCCTTGGCTTATTTTTTCTTGCAGTATTCGCACATGACGAAATTGCCCGTTGGTTTTTAAACTCATTTGGTCAGATGTCACTAAACCATCCACCAGCATTTGTGACGAATGAATTGAGCCTCCCATTTGTAATGACGCTTGACGTAGCGCATCTCGAATCGCTTGGTCACGACTGACTTCCATATCATCAACCAACACAGCAGAACCCACCGCTGTGATTTCTTTTGCACTCACCCAGCTAGGCAGCAATAAACAGGCACTTAAAATACATAACCACAGTGTTTTCATGCTCGCCCCCAGCGTTGGCAAAAAATTAATCTATAAAATAGTGATTGGTTTCAGGAATAGCCGATTGGCTTTGCACACGATTGATATTCTGATACTGACTCGTACGCATATTGCCCTTACCAGAATGCATCACTTGAGTGCGACAATCAGAATTAAACCGCATGGAATTTTCTGTGGTTAAACAATTGCGAAAACCTGCATCTATGACCATTTCTAAAACGGTTTCAACACTACCATCCTCAAGCACATCGGAAGAAATGACACGAGCACCGTGAATAAAGGTATCCACATAAGTACGGAAGCTATCATTTTGTACAACCAAATCTCGCACGGTAGAACTACCGCTTAATTTGGTGCCATACACGCGCTCGGCCATGGCTCGGTAGGCATCTAAACGACTTGCCCGAATCGACATCAGTCGCTTTTGAACATTGCTCTGCCCTTTTGCTTTAGGATTGATCGCACCGTAGCCAACCACCCGCAAAATTAATGGCGCCACCGGATCGACTTGGGTCTCTATTGGCTTAAGCATGGTTTCTGGCGACACCGTAGACACATCCTCTTCATCGTCATCACCAAACCCAAGCATACTGCAACCGCTTATGGGGGATAAAAACAATGCCACCACCAGCAACCATGCCAACTTATTCATGCGTGTACTCCTTCAAATTAAGGGCTCACCTTGCCCATGTCTTAAAGGAGTTATCGGCCACTTACCGATTAGTTTTAGCGTTGGTTTTACGCTTTTTTTAATAACTCGCGTCTCCATAGTCGTCTAACGACACTGATCAACGCCTTATAATGGTAAAGACTGAGCGCCACTAAAATAAAACTAGCACCAACCCAAGTACGTGCATGCAGTGCCTCTTGTGCCACATAAGCCCCCAGCAACAAAGCCAACACCGGCGTAATAATGGTAATCAGCGCCACACTGGAAGCACTCATTTTATTCAGTAAATAATAGTAACCAATAAACCCCGCCACCGAACCAAGCGTCGCCAAATACAAAATGGCCATGATTGAGGTGTGACTAATTACGTCTGGCAATGGGCCACTAAGCCATAACCACATACCAGCATAAACCGGCGCCGATAATAATAACGCCCCCGTGGTTTGCTCAAGCGGGTGCATATTTTGTTCGGGCTGAAACACTCGTAAGCGCTGCAACAATACGGAACTGACACTGTGAAAATTCACCCCCAACAATAAAACCAACAACGCTAATACCAAGTGACCACCAATGCTTACCCCCTGTGCAAAGATGTAATACAAACCAAACACCGCCAGCAACATGCACAATACCTGAAGCACACTTAACCGCGTTTTAGGTATCAGCAACAACGAATACAGACTCACCACCAAAGGCGATAAACCCCACACCACGGCGACCAAACCACTGGGTAATGTTTGTGCAGACCAATACACGCACAACATGGCCCCACTCACGGCAACTGCCCCCACAAAGTAGCGATACATCGCCTCACGGCTTAAACGAAACGGAATCGAGAGCAGTCGCATCATCACAAAACATAAAACTAAACTTATCCACATACGCATTGCAGACGCCTGAATGTAATCAAGTGAGTCAACACTTAACTTAATAAATAACGGCGTGGTTGACCAAATTAAAACCACTGACAAATACACACTGGCGACTTTCATCGTTTTTCCTAGAGTAAACAGAGATAAAACTTCAAGAACCGTTTAGCTGAACGACCTGTTCAAGCTATAAACAACAATTTCGCGGAGTGTAAAAACAAAAAAACCGCGAAGAGGTCGCGGTTTTTGAAAAGATAAAACAAATATCACACTTTCAAAAACACACGAAAAAATGCGCGTCGTAGCCACTGGCAGACACGCATTAAAGGAATGTATTTAGAAATCGAAAGCATTAATTTTTGCATGGCCAAACTATAGAGGTGCAAAACGCCCCAATCAAGTGCTAATTTAACTTTAATAAGCTTTCTAGGACGTGTTTCACATCTTTGGGTTTTCCATACCGAAGTATTACTTTAAACTATAAAGCGACCAATCATCTATGCCATTAAGCTCTTACTAAGGGCTGGGGAATTCGCCTGTATCCGCTATTCTTAGAAAACATGGCTATCTTATATTGAAGGGACCAATCAATGACAAAAATGAATCATAAAATTCTGCTCGGTGCCGCCATTACATTGGCGTCCTTGCAACAGGCCTATGCGCTTCCGTTTGCACCCGCTGATGCACGAGCAATGGCAATGGGTGGCACTGGTGTCTCCTCAGCCGAAGTAGCCAGTACAGTACGGTATAACCCCGCTCTTTTAGCAAACACCCGTGAAGATGATCACTTTGGTTTAAAAATCCCTCAAGTCATGATTACCGTTGCTGACGACGGTGGCTTTATAGATGAAGTCGAAGACTTCGATGACGAAAGCCCCAATGCACCGGGCACCGGAAAAACCAATATCGACCTTTTAGATGAAACCTTATCGTTTGCTACTGGCGTCAATGGTATCGAAGCGGTTGAAAATGCCGTTACCGCGTTAGATGATGCCACCACAAGTTCTCAACTCTCTACTGCTAGCACCAACTTAACAAGCGCGCTTAATGGCCTAAAAGGTAAAGTCATCAGCACAGACGGTGCCCTTACGCCGGATTCTGATCTGGTTGTATATTCAGATTTAATTGCCAATGATCTTGATGACCTAAATAACAAAGCATTACGCATGAATATAGGTGGCAACATCGCATTAGCGGTCCCAAGTAAAAAATTCTCGTTAGCCGTAAGCACAGGTGCTCAAGTTGTCTTCTCTGGACGAATTTTATTAAGCCAAAACGATACCGATTTATTACGTAATTATACCTCTGCAACCGATGCGTATTTAACAACGGTTGTAGATGTGCAATCCACATTAAGTGACCTGATTGCAGCCCAATCCGCCTTAGAAGCCGCAATAACAGCTGGTCAGCCTGATACATCTGCCGAACAAGCTGCCGTACAAACAGCTGTAAATGACGTAGACAACGCGCAAGCCGCCTACGCAGGTTTTGATTACGGTGGTGATCAAACGGCTGCCGATGATGGTGATAACGCAATATTTACGGATGGTGAATTAGTATCTGGTGAAACCAACCTTGATTCACAAGTACAAATGATTGGTGTTGCCGTTGCCGATATTGGTTTAACCGCTTCGCGAGTTTTTAACATTAAAGGCCACGACATTGCGTTTGGTGTGACGCCTAAGCTACAAAAAATCACTATCTTTGATTATGTACAAGATTTAGACAGTGATGAAGATTTTGATAACGATGCAATCACAGAAAACACAGAAGAATACACCTCCTTCAATATTGACCTAGGTGCCGCTTATCAATTTGGTGCTGAAAAACAATGGCAAGCCGGTGTCGTGATCAAAAACTTAATGGGTAATGACTACGACAGCACCTCTGGTAGCACCGTCAGCATCAACCCAATGATGCGTGCAGGTGTCAGCCACCGCACAAGCTGGACCAAAGTGGCGTTTGATTTAGACATCACTGAAAACGACCCAGTCGCATTTGAAGATGCAACGCAATACGCTGCCATTGGTGGTGAGTTAAATGTATGGCGTATCCTGCAACTGCGTGCAGGTTATCGTATGAATTTAGCCGGCTCTGACCAAGACATCATGACAGCAGGTATTGGTATTTCACCAGGACCTGTTCACTTCGATATCGGTGTGATGGCCAATACCAGCGATCCTGAAAATGAAGCGGGTATCGCGCTTGAATTTGGTGTTGAATTCTAAACATCTCACCGTAAAGTAAGACCAAAGGCTCTTTGTGGATAACAAAGGGCCTTTTTTATGCGCCACATCAAATCCGTGTGTGGTTTTATGCTCTAACTTCGTTTTGCTTTCGTATACACTGACTCATTATTCGACCATTGTTCGAAACAAAGACACTCGAAACAAAGAAACTAGACACATAGAAATTCCGAGACAATATGAAAATTTACCTAGTAGGTGGGGCTGTACGCGACCAACTACTCAATATTCAATACCAAGATAAAGACTGGGTCGTGGTCGGTACAACGCCTGATGAGCTTATCGCACAGGGCTACAAACAAGTTGGCGCTGACTTCCCTGTATTTTTGCACCCAAAAAGCCAAGAAGAATACGCCCTTGCTCGTACCGAGCGGAAATCCGGCCATGGCTATCAAGGTTTTAGTGTCGACTTTGGCAAAGATGTCACCCTAGAAGAAGACCTAGTTCGTCGCGATCTCACCATTAACGCCATGGCACAAGATGAAAACGGAATAATCTACGACCCGTTTAACGGCCAAGCCGATATTCAAACAAAAACCCTACGCCATGTGAGCGATGCCTTTAGCGAAGACCCACTGCGCGTATTGCGCGTTGCCCGCTTCGCCGCCCGCTTTCATCACCTAGGCTTTAGCGTCGCAGAAGAAACCATTGCGCTAATGAAGCAAATCAGTGAGTCAGGTGAACTCAAACACTTAACACCTGAGCGAGTCTGGGTCGAAACGCAAAAGTCTCTGCATGAAAAAAGCCCTTGGATCTATTTTGAAATATTAAAGCAGTGCAATGGATTAAAAGACACCTTCAGTGAACTCGATGAATTATTTGGTGTGCCTCAACCCGAAAAGCACCACCCAGAAATCGATACCGGCATTCATAGTTTATTGTCATTAGAGCAAGCCTGCACATTAAGTGACGATGGCGACGTCCGCTTTGCCGCCCTCATGCATGATTTAGGTAAAGCCAAAACAAACAAAGAAAAATGGCCACAACACATCGCCCATGAAACCCTTGGATTAAAACCAATTAAAAAAATGTGTGATCGTTTACGTGTGCCTAATCAATATCGTGAACTCACATTAAAATCGTGCGAATTCCACACTCATATTCATCGTGCGTTTGAGTTGAAGGCCAGTACTCTATTAAAAGTATTCAAACAATGTGATGCAATAAGAAAACCAGAGCGCTTTGAAAAACTATTATTGGTTTGCCAAGCCGATGCTCAAGGACGAACCGGACTAGAAAATACGCCTTACCCACAAGCAGTCTATATTCAAAAAATGTTAACCGCTTGTAACAGTATCAATAATCAAGACATCGTGGCCACGGGTGTAACTGGGCCTGAACTTGGCCAAGCCATTGAACAAGCTCGAATTAACGCGATACAAGATAAGAAAACATTAGAGAACAACAAATGAATAAAACTGTACTCATTACCGGTGGTGCCCAGCGCATTGGCGCGTCTATTGCGCGATTGTTACACAAAAATAATTACGATGTGTTTTTGCATTTCGGCCAAAGCAAACAAGCGGCTCTAGGTTTACAAAAAGAACTTAATGATCAGCGTGAAGGTTCGTGTGAATTATTCAGCGCCGATTTAAGTGATGAAAGCAGCGCCATTATTTTAGAAGAATGGTACAGCGATTTTCACCGCCCGTTAGATGTATTAATCAACAATGCCTCACAGTTTTTTCCAACACCTTGGCAAGATGCCACCCCTGCACAGTGGCAAACTATTTTTAGTAGTAATGTGCAAACCCCGTTTTTCTTGATTCAAAAAATGCTGCCATTTTTAAGTCAAGTTAATGGACAAGTGATCAACCTCATTGATATTCATGCTGAGCGCACCCTAGAACAACACCCTATTTACAGCGCCAGTAAAGCGGCGCTGAAAAGCCTCACGTTATCGTTAGCAAAAGATGAAGGTCATCGTATTCGCTGTAATGGCGTCAGCCCTGGTGCCATATTATGGCCTGATCAAAACGATAACATGAGCAATGAAGATAAACGTGAGATATTAAACAAGATTCCAATGAAACGAATGGGCCGTGTGGATAACATCGCCGACACCGTTTTGTTCTTGTGCGCAAACGATTATATGAACGGGCAGATTATTAACGTTGACGGCGGCCGAACGGTTTATAGTTAAAGCAAAAAGCGAGCGCCGTAGGATGGGTTAACACAACTCGAAAGGGGAAGCGTAACCCATCAACACAATAACATTGATGGGGTACGGCGCTCGTTTCACTCGCCTCTAAGCCACCCTGCACAACGGTATCGAATTGCAAAATGACCCTCTCATCATTAACCGTTTACGTCGAACATACCCGACTGGCTTAAACTATACTGACCATATCCGTCACTCCACTAGCAAAATCCCCCTCTAGTGCTAAAGTACCCCCACTATTTATATTAAGGATTCACAATGGAAAGCATTAGTGCCTTGTCACTACTGGCCAGCATCGGCGTATTATCACTATTTTGCCAGTGGTTTGCGTGGCGTATTCGTGTGCCATCTATACTGCCATTACTGGTGTGCGGTTTATTAGTTGGCCCAGTCTTTCACCTACTAGACCCTGACGCCCTATTTGGGGATTTACTCTTTCCCATGGTGTCACTGGCCGTTGCCATTATTTTATTTGAAGGCAGCCTGACCTTAGACTTCAAACAAATTCAAGGTCACGGTGCCATGGTGCGCAACCTAGTGAGTATTGGCATGCTCGTTACCTTTGCCATCATTGGGGTATTTACCCATTTCATAATGGGTTTATCGTGGGAATTGGCCGCGCTGTTTGGCGCACTTGTGGTGGTAACCGGCCCAACCGTGATTGTGCCTATGTTGCGATCCATTCGCCCTACGGCAAAAGTGGCTAATATCTTACGCTGGGAAGGCATCATCATTGACCCAATTGGCGCGTTACTCGCGGTATTGGTTTACGAATTTATTATTTCAAGCCGCGACACGGCAATGATTCACGCCGTACAGGCATTTGGAGTCACACTCTTTGTTGGATTTGGTTTTGGTTGGGCCGCCGCAAAAATCTTAATCGAAGCACTTAATCGCAACTGGCTGCCACACTATTTGCAAAACCCTGCCACCCTTACGTTTATGCTGGGCATTTATGCCATGTCGAACTTCTTACAGCATGAGTCAGGTTTATTAACTGTCACCATCATGGGTATGGTAATGGCCAATAGTCGCAAGGTTGATCTTGAGGGTATTTTAGAATTTAAAGAATCACTCAGCGTACTACTGATTTCTGCATTATTTATTATTTTGGCGGCCCGCTTAGACTTAACACACTTCGTGACCTTGGGTTTACCGATGGTGGTGTTGCTTGTCATTATTCTGTTTGTGGCGCGACCATTAAGTGTCTTAATCTCATCTTATAAATTAGATTTAAACTGGAAAGAAAAAGCCCTACTCTCATGGATCGCCCCACGGGGTATTGTTGCCGCCGCGGTATCGGCACTGTTCGCATTAAAACTAGAAACCGCTGGTTGGCAAGGGGCTGATATTTTAATTCCCATGGTCTTCATGGTGATTATTACCACCGTGGTACTGCAAAGCTTAACCGCAAAATATTTAGCGGTTTGGCTAGGATTACAAGAACCACCTGCGCAAGGTTTTTTGATTTTTGGTGCGAACGACACCTCGCGCGCGGTTGCCAAATCGCTCATGGATCAAAACATAAAAATTCGCATTGCCGACACAAACTGGGAAAACCTCAGTCAAGCCCGCATGGAAGGCTTACCGGTTTACTTTGGTAACCCCGCGTCAGAGCACGCCACCAACCATGTAGACTTATCCGGCATTGGTCGTTTGTTAATTCTATCCCCATACAAACAACTTAACCCATTAGTAAGCATGCACTTTTTAGATTGGTTTGGTAAAGACAAAGTATTCGGCCTAGGCAATGAAAGCGACTTACGCGCCAGCCATCAATCATCTGGCAGCTATACCGATACGTTAGGATTATTTGGTGAAGGCATTAGTTATTCGAAACTGGCCAGCTTACGTGCGAAAAAAGCACAGGTGAAGAAAACCCAGCTAACGGACAACTTCAGCTTTGAGAACTATATCGAGCAATACGGAACCCGCGCCCTCCCTTTATTTGCGATTGATGACACAGGTTACTGTCATGTTTTTTGTGCGCAAAAAACACCAACACCAAAAGCAGGTTGGACCATTATTGGGTTAATATCACCGGATACCAGCGCAGAAAAAAGCATTGACAAACAAGCTGATGCTCAAGGTAAGCTTGCCCCTACCGCACCTAATACCATACTGCCTTAATAAAAACATAAGGGCGATTATGAAATCGCCCTTATGTGAAATTCTAGTTTTTCTCGCATCCCATTCGGGGTACTGCCGCACCATCGCTTAAACGCTTTTCTAAAATTATGAGCATCAGAAAATTGCAAGTAATCTGCAACTTTCTGGTTACTCCATTTTTTGTGGTGCAATAAATATAAACAGGTAGCCAAGCGGGCTTGATCCTGAATTTTTTGAAATGACGTACCATGAGCTTTAAGCTTTCGCTTCAACGTCGCACAGCTTATATTAAGCGCGATAGCAGCGTGCTCTAAGGTTGGGTTGGCCTGAATATGCGCTTGATTCCAACGGGTTAACTCACCCACCAATCCGCAAGAAACGACGTCATACTTTAAATCGGCTTGGCGCTTTAATAAATCGTTAACGCCATGACTCATATTCATATTTGGCCAAGGCTGGTTTAAGTCATCATTATTTAATACCAATACATCAATGCCCATTTCAAATTGGATGTACTCCCCTAAATTCACCACATATTCTTCATTGTATTTAGGTTCACTAAATGAGAAACCTATTTTCCATGGCAATTTTTGTTGTGAAAACCAATGACTAAGTGACATAACCGCAGTGGTATACGCCTCCACTAAAAATCGCTGTATTCGGTTGACGCCCATTTCATCTTGCCAATATACAAACGTATATTCATGCACACTAATCACAACTGGCTTTAATAATGGGCATAACATTTCACTATAACGACTAATTACTTGTAATAATTCCGCCAGTGTTTGAGTACTTTGTAACAGTTGGCTGTAGACGTCATAGTGCCCAGGCCACATAGAATGCCCCCAACGAAACGCTAATGATGGTTCGCCTAATTTTTGTGCGTTTTCAATCAATTGAATAAATTGTACCGCACTGATTAATTTGTTCCCCGATGCAATATCGTCATAAAACAAACCAGTGCCTTTTAGGTACTGATGATGATGAAGTCCTTGAGCATCCAGCAGATCCATTAAGCGCAATAGCTGATAATGAGCAGGATAAATAGGTTCATGACATTCGCGGTACATCATACAAAACTTACGCCACGTTAGGCGTAGATTTATCATCGGCTAAAGCTCGATTCGCACCGGCCACTAAGCTTTCTGCATTGTGACCGTAACAACAAGCAACACCAGTATGTATACGCGGAAGATACACATCACCACTGGTTTGTAATCGATAATGAAAGTGCGCAACCGCATCTTGTAATTGCTGCGCAATCGTTTGGGCAATATCAAAAGAAGTATCGGATAAAATAATGGCAAACCGGTCTGCGGCGTAGCGGGTTAATAGATCATTATCACGCATATTTAATTGTAAAAATTCAGCTAATTGATATAAAAACCTGTCCCCTTCTGCTTGGCCATGCATCCGGTTAAATATCGAAAATTTGGCTACATCGATCATAATCAAGGCTATATCACTATCGCTTTGATGACTGCCAGTATTTTTTAACTGACTTTTCAAATATTCGGCTCGGCTTAAATGCGTAATACGATCAAACAAAGTATGCTCACGAAATAATTGCTCGCGCTTTTTTAACGTGTGATTAACGGTCAATTGCTCTTGATACCAATGAAACAAACCATACGTTAACACTAAGATGCCAACCGGCATTGATATTGATTCAAACCATTGATCCCACCACTCACCAGCTGGCAAACGAATAAACTCATCTAACGCATCTTGCCAAAACGCCACCATCATTACACCTAGGCCCAAGGTTAACCAATTGGTTACACGCCCTTGTGGGCGACTGCCTAAAATAAACGCGATCCATAACGCCATCGCCGCCGCACTGCCGCCTTCCCCTATGACATCGACCCAGTCAATCTCAGCAAGTCGTTTTGTCTCACCTAACGTCCACGTTACCGCTAAACAAAGTGAGAGTAAAAAGATCAAAAATGTAATTTTTTGTTTGTGCAATTTTAAAGTAACCAGCATGACAAGGCCCAAGTATGAAACTGCCTAGTGGAATAACAATTTAATATGACACTTTCTTTACAATCGATATTTATTTAAGGGGTTAATTTAGCTCATGCTATTTAAAGAAAAACCAGCCGTATTGAAGACACACCCAACTAAGCCTCGGTTCACCGTGTATTTCATGGGTAATCCTTCAGGTATTACGGGTCATAAAAGATCACTTACTCTTAAAAACACAGATAAAACCTTGTTTTAACGCATCACAAAAAAAGGCCGTCACCGTTTTGTCATTTAAACTTTTTACCGTCTAGCCACCTTTGAATTTGACGCGGTAAATCAAAATGAAAAAACACTCTTTAACTCAGGCGATAGCACTTGCAAGCCTTGCTTTTTTAAATCCAGCCAATGCTCTAGCAGACGGCCAATGGGAAGGCGCTATTTTAAACGGCACCAGCTTACAACCTATTAATGGCGCAACGGTCAGTATCGAACGCTTAAATCGTGATGTATTAGTCAACAAAGGCGGTAAATTTCGCCTTAACCAGTTAAAGGCAGGCACCTATGACGTTGTCGTACGTTTAGGCAATGAAACCCTGCACACGCAAAGCATCACCATTGAAGATGATAAAACCTTAAGTTCCAACCTTGTCGTACAAGATGCCGATACCAGCATTGAAGAGATTTTAGTCGTCGGTCAAGCTGCACAAATGCAACGCGCCATTGATCGCCAGCGTTATTCCGACAACATGGTCAGCGCCATCAATGCCGATGCCATTGGGCAACTGCCCGATGACAACGCCGCCGAAGCGTTGCAACGTATTCCGGGTATTTCGATTGAACGTGACCAAGGTGAAGGTCGCTTTGTGCGAATTCGGGGTATCAACCCTGATCTAAACGCCGTCACAGTAAACGGCACACAACTGCCGGCACCAGAGGCTGGGCGTCGCGCCGTCGCACTGGATGTGATGCCCGCTGATTTAATTAGCTCAATGACTGTCACCAAAACGTTAACCCCCGACATGGACGCCAATGCCATTGGTGGCAGCATCGAAGTTGAAAGTTTATCAGCCCTTGATCGCACCGGTGCCTTTTATACATTGCGCGGCGAAGCCAGTTACGAAGAGCACACACAAGACACCAACCCAAGTTTAGCGGTGACCGCAGGTAATGCATTCGCACTGCCGAACAATCAACGCTTAGGCATCGCGGGTGCCATTAGTTATGATCATCGCAAATTTGGTTCTAACAATGTCGAAACAGGCGGCGCATGGGATTTTGAAGATGGCGCAGCACTTGAAGAATTAGAACAACGAGATTACACCATTGAACGCACACGTTTAGGCGCGGCATTAAATTTTGATTATGAAATCGACAGCGACAACAGTTTATATCTGCGTACGCTATACAGCCGCTTTACCGATGATGAACAACGTCAAGCCAGCAAAGTTGAGTTCGGCGAACTTGAATTAAATGATGACGCTGAATTAGAATTTTCAAGCAGTCCACGCAAAGCAGGTGATATCGGGCTTGCCGAAGTAAAACGTGAATTAAAAGACCGCGAAGAAACCCAAGAAATTTTATCCACAACCTTTGGTGGCGAGCACTTCATTGAAGACTGGACGGTATCTTATGCGCTGGGTTACAGCACCGCCAATGAAGATGAGCCGGGCGGCATTGCAGGTGCCGTTTTTAAACAAGATGAAGTAGATGGCATTGGTTTCACCAATACGCGTAAACCAACCATGATCAGCTCAGCAGGATATGCAGATGCAGCCGCTTATGAATTAGACGAAATTGAATACACCGAGGCTTATACCAAAGACACACAAACCAGTGCCAAATTTGATATTACTCGTGATCTTTATATTAATGACTACCCAGCACTCGTGAAATTTGGTGCCAAGTCGTTGACCCGTAAAAAACAACAAGAAGAAAGCATTTACGTATTTGATGAATTTGGATCCGCAGCGGATACATTAGCAGACTACCAAGGCGCAAGTGCAAATTACGATATCAATGCATTTGGCCCAACGGTTAACAGCCAACAAATCAACACCCTGCTTTCAACACTTGATAAATCAGCGGCCTACGATGAAGAAGAAAGTAAACTCGCTACGTATGACATTGAAGAAAATATCAATGCCGCTTATGTCATGACGCGCATCGACATCGACGAGTTACGAATATTAACGGGCGTGCGTTATGAAGCCACCGAAACAAAATTTAACGGTGTAAAATTTGATGGTGAGGCCGACGAGTTTGTTGCATTAAACAGTAAAACAGATTCAGACGATCTATTACCCGCATTGCACTTGCGTTATGAATTAGCCAGCAATGCTCAACTGAGAGCCGCTTACACTCAAGCAGTGGTTAGGCCCACTTTTGAACAAATGGCACCTAGTTTTTCTGATACGCAGGACGATGGAGACAAAGAAGCCAGCCTAGGGAATTCAGATCTAAACCCACTTAAATCCAACAACCTCGATTTAGGCGTTGAATACTTCACTGGGAATGCAGGATTAATCTCTGCATTTTATTTTCAAAAAGACATTAAAGACTTCATCTATCAAACGGATTTAGCCGGCAGTACACAATGGAGCGATTACGATGAAGTAGAAACGTTTGTCAATGGCGACAATGCAACGCTCAAAGGTGTTGAACTGGCTTATTCACAAAAACTTGATTTTTTACCCGCTCCGTTTAACAGCTTGCTATTCAGTGCAAACACCACCTTGATCGAATCAGATGCCTCTATTGAATCCTATGACGACGGCGAACTGGTTAGCCGAGACATTTCATTACCCAATCAGTCCGACATCACGGGCAATATGATCTTAGGCTATGAACAAGGCCCTTGGATGCTTCGCTTGGCCGCCAACTACAAATCTGAATATTTATTAGAAGTAAACGACATCAACTCTGCCGATCACGATGTGTATCAAGCGGAGCAAACCCAGTGGGATTTCAGCATGTCCTACAAGGTAATGGATAACATGAAAGTGTCATTTGATGTGGCCAACTTAACCGATGAGCCGTATTACACTTATGTAAAATCTGAAAAATACAATGCGCAATATGAAGAATACGGCACGCGCTACCGCTTAGGTCTGACGTTATCTGAATTCTAACTAAAAGCAGTCAGTACTAGAGTGTTGCTCTAGTACTATTTTTACACATTATTTTTTGTATTTTAGGTTTTCATTTTATGTATTTAATAAAAAAACTAGCCATATTATCAGCGGCGTTACTATTAGCCGCATGCGACCAAACAAGCAATGGAACAGCATCAACTGACACATTAACGCATGCTCTTTCAATTAAGGGTGAGCATGCGATTTTATTATCAAACCAGCAATGGCTTAGTTATGGCCCGGATCAATCCATCACGTTGTCGAATGCACAACATCAAACGATTGATCAATCATCAACTAAAGCCGCATACCTTGACCACAGAGAACTAAACGGCAACACCGCCGTTTTTGCCATCAACCAGCATGGCCAACCTAGCCTGATTCAAAGCCTAGGCAATACGCTATCGATTAAACAAGCGGCTGCGATTGTTGCGCCTTTAGAAGGGCTTTGTCTTTATCAAACACAGAGCAGCCCTTTGCAAGTGTTCTTACTTGATGAGCATCACATGGCAAGCCAATATTTAATCAATGAATTCACTGATCGCATTGAACTTCAATTACTGCGTCGCTTCCCGTTACCACCGGGTGCCGAAAGTTGTGCCGTGCATGATAATAGTGATCAATTTTTTGTCAGTGAAGAAGGCATTGGGGTGTGGGCTTATTCTGCGCGAGCAGAAAGTGAAGTGAAGCGTACGCCGGTGGACTTAGTTGCCCCTTTTGGCAAACTTAAAAAAGACGCAGGGCCGTTAGCCATTATTGATAACACCTTATTCATTGCAGAAAGCGGCCACAATTTTGTGCACCGCTATGACATTCAAAAAAATACATTCAAAGCACACCCTATCGAGACACTGACTGATGGCATTGAACTGGACAGTTTAACGGCTAAAAAGATAACCGAGACTGAAGTGGTTTTTTGGGCGGTTAACGATGCCAGCGGTCAATTAATTCAGTGGCTACGTCCTTTTCAAACCAAACCCGTAAGCACGCAAAATATTCATAACGTTATGCCCCTCGTGGAAACCGCTCCCGTCAAATCCCAAGGCGATGCAGCCGATGACCCTGCCATTTGGGTACACCCAACACAAACAGAAAACAGTTTGATTATCGGCACCAACAAAAAACGAGGTTTGTACATTTACGATTTAAACGGCAATGAAAAACAAGAATTATTAGTACAGCGCGTGAACAATGTGGATGTTCGCCAAGGTTTTACTCACAAAGGTAAAGCCGCTGACATTGCCGCCGCCAGTCAACGTGATCGAAACACCATTGCATTGTTTCATATCGAACCGAGCAGTGGCTTGTTCACTGCCGTTAACGAAATTAAAACCGGCTTAGATCATGTTTATGGTTTGTGTATGTACACCGGTAAACATGAAAATGTTTATGTATTTATCAACGATCAAGACGGCCGCTTTGAGCAATGGCGCATTATGGATAGCGCAAGCGGCTGGCAGGGCAAGCTTGTACGTGAGTTCGCCGTGGCCAGTCAGCCTGAAGGCTGTACCGTTGATGAATCACAACAGCGTTTATTTATAGGCGAAGAAAACGTTGCACTATGGACACTCGGTGCAGAACCCAATGACAGCACAACAACGGTATTAGTATCCAAAGTAGGCGACATACTCACAGCCGATATTGAAGGCATGGAAGTTTACGCGGGCAAAAACAAAAACTGGTTAGTGGTATCAAGCCAAGGCAATGACAGCTATGTGATCTTTGACGCGAAGGCACCTTATAAACCAATGGGGGAATTTAGAATCACACTCAACCAAGCACTGAATATCGACGGCGCATCTGAAACAGACGGGCTGACAGTTTCATCGGTGAACTTTGGCGGGAAATTCCCTGACGGTTTATTAGTGGTGCAAGATGGTCGTAATTTCATGCCCGAAGATACTCAGAATTTTAAGCTGGTCTCATGGCGTGATGTTTCAATCGCGCTTGGTCTGTAATTTATCATTTTCCAGCCCTAAATCGTATTAAACGTTTTAGGGCTTTTTAGTAGGGTCAAAATGAAACACATACTTAAGCCATCCGTTATATTGTCCTTTGGTTTACTAGCCGCTTGTAGCCAGCAACCCATTATTGAACGCCCCATTAAACTGCCTGAACAGCAAACCACCAACCACTGGTATACACAGGGTGAACAATCCATTGTAAAAAAATTGTCTCACCTTGATATGAAACAAGCCGGTAAGGCAAAAAATATTATTTTGTTTGTGGGTGATGGTATGGGCATTAGCACCTTAACCGCTGCTCGTATTTTACAAGGCCAACTTAACGGCCAAAGCGGTGAAGAAAACTATTTAAGTTTTGAGAACTTCCCATTCACTGGCTTAGCAAAAACCTATAATACTAATCAACAAACCCCTGATTCCGCCGGAACTATGTCTGCAATAATGACAGGTGTTAAAACCAATGCGGGTGTATTGGCCGTGGATGAATCGGTCAACAAAGGTCACTGCCAAAGCAGTAAAGGCCATGAGCTTCTGTCAGCACTTGAAATCGCAGAACTGGCGGGCAAGTCAACCGGGATAGTGACCACCGCCCGCATTACTCATGCCACCCCTGCAGCCACTTATGCAAAATCTGCAAGTCGAGATTGGGAAGGTAATGCGGATATTCCCGTTGATCAAACACAGTGTGACGACATTGCATTGCAATTCATTCAGTTTAAACAACGTCTTGCCAATCAATACCCAACGTTAAACAGTGACGGCATAGACGTTATATTAGGCGGTGGGCGTCGTCATTTTTTACCCAATCAAACACCGTACAATCAAGAAAATCCTGATGCTAAAAAAGCCGAAGGTAAGCGCACTGATAATCAAAACTTAATTAGCCAATGGCAATATCAATTTCCGCAAGGGCGCTATGTTAATAACCGAGACGATTTCCTAAACGCATCCACGCAAACCAATAGCCACTTGCTTGGGTTATTCCACCCTTCCCACATGCGCTATGGCGCTGATGCAAAAAATGATGCACTGGGTGAACCCAGTTTAAGTGAAATGACCAATGTGGCGATTGATAAACTTGCCCTCAATAACAACGGTTACTTTTTAATGGTTGAGGCCGGTCGTATTGATCACGGCCACCATGCTGGTAATGCCTATAACGCCCTGCATGAAACCATTGCATTATCCGATGCCGTAGAGGCCGCTTTAAAAAAAGTGGATCTAAGTGAAACCTTAATTATTGTTACCGCCGATCACAGCCATGTTATGACCATGGCTGGCTACCCAAAACGCGGCAACCCAATTTTAGGCAAAGTCATTGCGCCAAATAAAACCACACCAACGCTTATGGCCGATGGCTTACCTTATACAACATTGGGTTATTTAAATGGTCGCGGTATGCATGATCTTGGCAATGAAACCGATGCAGATGCTGTAGATGATCACCCCATTAATGTGGGCAGAAAAGACATATCCAATATCGATACCACAGCATCGGGTTATCACCAAGAAGCTTTAATCCCTCGCGACAGTGAAACCCATGGTGGCGAAGACGTGGCTATTTTTGCAACTGGCCAAGGTGCCCACTTAGTGACAGGGGTGAACGAACAAAATGTGATTTTTCATATCATGATGTATGCGTCTGGTTTGCTTAATAAAAATTAACCGTGACATAAAAAGAAGGCATTATTGCCTTCTTTTTATGCTTAGAAACCCTCGGATTTAATTCATTAATCCAGGCCAAGTATCATTATTGACGCCACTTGGATATCCGGCATCAACACGATCAAGCGCAATGTTGTAACGTACATATTTTTGGTTTTTCAAAAAGATATAACCGCGACCATCATTCCACTTAACCGCCGACTGAATCTCATTGGCATAATCACCCAGACCAGGCCAAGTGTTGTTATTAATAACTTTTGGATAACCTGAATCAACACGATCGTTATCAAGGTTATAGCGAATGTATTGGCCATTATCTAAAAAGAAGTACACCCGATTACCACTCCAGCGCAACGCCGCCACAATACTCGTTGCGTAATTTTCCATACCCGGCCAAGTGTCGTTATTAATCGGTTTAGGGTAACCAGCATCGGCTTCGTCAGCACTAATGTCATAACGAATGTAATTACCATCGTTTAAAAAGAAATACGCTTTGTCGGTATTTTTTCTAAAGGCTGCGACAATTTTATCCGCAGATGCGCCTAAACCCGGCCAAGTGGCTTCGTTGGTTGCACTAGGGTATCCCGCATCCGCTTTATCTAAAATTTTACTGTAACGTACATATTGATTATCCGAGCGGAAAAAATACGCACGGGTCGCATTCCAATCTAACGCGGCGGTAATGTCTAAACGATTCAAACGCCAAGTAGCCGGTGTGCCGTTTTTCACCAAGGTGTAATCTAATACACCATTGACGGTTTGCAGATCACTCCACTGTCCTTCAAGGTCGTTGACGTTATCCACAAGTTGGCCGTTTCGAAACACGTCTACATTCGCATCACTTTCAGGAACCCACGTTAAATCCGCATTGGTATTGGATGCCATTAATTTACGCACAGCCAAATCACCATTTAATGGAATACCATCAAGTGCCCAATCAACAAGTGGCTCAATGCCTAAATGGCGTAACACGGTTGGCGTAATACTCGCTTGTGATGGGTAAGCGTATAATCCGTTAAAATCTTGGTTTTCAAGATTGTTCGCTGGTTGATTAAATTCATGATTAAGAGATTGATTGCTGGCAATAAAAATGGTTTTTTCTTGTACGCTTTGATTGCCATGACCACAACCCACTATGGGTGTGCGACCATGATCCGTGGTAATTAACACTAACCAGTCTTCTCCTTGCGCCATTTTGGCATTCACCGTTGCCATCATTTGGCCCACTTGCGCGTCAGCCACTTCGATTGAATTTTGATAAGCCGAACCAAAGCATTGAGAATGGCCATAATGGTCTGGGTCATCTAGATGAGCAAATATAAAATCGGCACTGGTGGTATTAATGACATCAATGACTTTATCGGTTACGGCTTGGTCAGAAATCCCATTAAGTGTCAGGTTATTGCCTACTACGTCATTTCTAAAATAATGAGTATTAGGTGTTCCCCAATGAGCAATACTGGCGATGTAAGCATTGGGTTTTGCATCGCGAATGCGTTTAAATACACTCGGAAAATCTGGGTTGGCTAAATCATCATCGTTAGCCGTAATGCGGTGTTTGTTTGCCCATACACCGGTTAAAATCGTAGACCACCCTGGGCCACTTGAGGTTTGTTGTTCAGTCCCCGTGCTCGCTATGCCCCCTGTAAATGCCTTACTAATATTCAGTTTATCGATATTAGGCGTGTGGGCCGCTTGCAACTTCTCGAACTGCACGCCATCAATGCCTATCAGTAATACTTTACTTTCTGCCGCCACCAGTGATGAAAATACCATCACACAGCCTACTGCTATTCGTTTAATGAGTTTCATTGTGACCTCCTTTTGTATTGGTCTAGTCCAATATCAAGAATGTATATTTCTAATGGGTGAACCATCCATGAAACTTCTATGGCCCCGCAGTACACACTGTGACAGCTTAATGACATACAACAAATACAGGTTGAGCCCAACTGTCATAAAAACTTCAAATTTAATTGATTGTAAATCCCATCTTTGGCCATTAACCTTCTGCTTATTCTGGTCTAGACCAGCAAACAAAACGAGAGAAAAATGGATTCCAACAACCCCTACTTATTACTCACCCCCGGCCCATTGAGCACCACTGCCAGTGTGAAGCAAACCATGCTTAGAGATTGGTGCACATGGGATGAAGATTATAATCTTGGTGTAGTGCAACCCATTCGCAACACCTTAACCAAACTGGCAACAGCCGCCACGGGTTACAGTACCGTACTCATGCAAGGCAGTGGCAGCTTCAGTGTTGAAAGTGTCATTGGTAGCTGCGTACCTAAGCAAGGACAGTTATTAGTGTTAGTCAACGGTGCCTATGGTGAACGCATAGCAACCATGGCGAGACAACTTGATATCAACACACTCTGTTTGGTCGCCAGTGAAACTCAGTCGGTGAGCACCCACGAACTTGATGAATTTTTAACGCTCAATCAAAACATTACTCATGTGGCCACGGTTCATTGTGAAACGACCACGGGAATTTTAAACCCCATTGAACAATACGCCCCCATTATCAAACAACACCAAAAAGTATGGATCGTCGATGCCATGAGCAGCTTTGGCGGTATTCCTATTGATATAGATGCTCTGGGCATTCACTTTTTAATCAGTAGCGCAAACAAGTGTATTCAAGGGGTGCCGGGATTCGGTTTTATTATCGCTAAAGAAAGTGAGCTTGAAAATTGCAAAGGCTTAGCCCGATCTCACTCACTGGATTTGTATGATCAATGGCACACCATGGAGCAAGGCCAAGGCAAGTGGCGCTTCACATCGCCTACTCATGTGGTGCGTGCATTTCAAAAAGCACTTGAAGAATTAGCACAAGAAGGTGGCATTAGCGCACGCCATGCCCGATATCAAAAAAATCATGACGTGCTGGTTAATGGCATGACCGAATTAGGTTTTCGTTGTGTTATTGAGCAAGACAAACAGTCGCCCTTCATTACTACGTTTCATACACCGGAGAGTGAAAAATTTGATTTCAAAACATTTTATACCCGCTTAAAAGAATACGGGTTTGTTATTTACCCGGGCAAGGTGGCACAAACCCCTTGTTTTCGCATTGGCCATATTGGTGATGTGCAACCTGCGGACATTGAAGTACTGCTTAATGCCATTTCTAAAAATAGATATTGGATATAGAGGTCACTCATGAGGCCAAGAACCCTAGCACGAAAAAAATTAAAACCGATCTTAGATTTTTTTGAACGCTTTGGTGATTGCATGGCCCCTTGCGGGCTAAGCTATCAACAAAAAGCCATTGCTAGGGCGCAATATGCCCTTGATCGAAACCTCGAAGACACACTAACCGTCTGTGCATTACTGTATGACTTAGACGAATTAGTCATTAAGTCGCTCAACCAAACGGCATCCCGCACCCCATTAAATAAAGACAAACACGCAGCTGAATGCTTAAAGCTGACGTTTCCTGATCACATTACCAAGCCCATACGGCTTAAAGCCATTACCAAGCAATACGCATCGCAGCCCTGCACACTTGAAAGCGGAACCGCCAAGCTATTTGAAGAGTCCCCTTGGTTTTTTGCGTGCATGAGTCTTTTTCAAATTGAAAAGAAATTATTAAGTCAGGCATCCACTCATAGTCACAACGTGAGCGACATTGCCAGCTACGAAGAATTATTACTGTCACAAACCCTTATATTATCGAGAAAAGAGAAACAACATGCTTAAAGCAACCCTGCATTACCAAGGCCCAGTGCAAGCCATTATTCTAGATTGGGCTGGCACCACCATTGATTTTGGCTCACTGGCACCGGTACGTGCTTTTATAGAATTGTTTGAGCGTGAAGGTGTGCACGTTACTCAAGCACAAGCACGCGAACCAATGGGCACCGAAAAACGAGTGCACATTACCCGCATGTTAAGTAATGCAAACATTCAACAACAGTGGCAAGCCATAAAAGGCAGCGCCCATACTCAAGCGGATATCGATCGTTTGTATGATGATTTTTTACCGATACAAACCAACATCATCAAACAGCGTAGCCAATTAATCCCTGGCTGGAAAAACGCATTTGATGAACTGGTAAACAAGGGCTACAAAATTGGCGGCAACACCGGTTACGCACGAGAAATGGTCGAACCTGCTTTAGCATTTGCAAAAGAACAAGGTTACACACCGCTGACGACTATCTGCGCAACCGAAGTAAAACGAGGCCGCCCAATGCCGGATATGGCATTAATGACCATGTTAGCACTGGGTGCAGATCACGTTCGAGCCTGTGTCAAAGTCGATGACACGCTACCCGGTATTGAAGAAGGCATTCGCGCAGGCATGTGGACAGTCGGCGTAGCCGTGTCTGGTAACGAAGTCGGCTTAGACGAACACGAATGGCACGCACTAAGTGATGAAGCGCAGCAACCGTTAAAAGAAAAAAGTTATGCGCGCTTTAATGCACAAGGTGCGCATATTGTGATTGATTCGGTCAGTCAATTGCCCCAAGCCATTGCAACAATCGAATCATGGATTGCACAGGGCATTGCCCCTTAATGGCAACCATCGCCATCGGTCTTGTGGTACTGTCAGCGGTATTGCATGCCGCTTGGAATCTATTGGGAAAAATGCAGGCAACACCTAGCCTGCATTTTTTTATTGTGGCCACTTTTTTTTCGTCGGTTATTTTAAGCCCTATTTTATTTATCTTTTGGCAAACACTGATACAACTTTCATTTTTACCTTTAATACTGATTAGCGGTGTTTTTCAGGTTTTATATTTAGCGGGTTTAGCAAAAAGCTATCAAACGTTAGACTTATCCGTGGCTTACCCGATTATTCGTGCACTGCCTGTTTTATGGGTACCGATTGCTAGTTTATTGATCGGGCTTTTATTCGGTTCATCGACACACAACGAGCCTCACTATCAAACTGAGTATCAAACAACTCAATGGGCCGCTTACGGGTTGATCGTTCTGGGCACATTATTTTTATTGCCTAAGCGTGAAAACATTCGCGCCAATCAAATACAATTTTTATTGCTAAGCGCACTTGGTACGACAGGGTATTCAATTACCGATCACTTTATTCAACGTAACTGGTCGACACAATCCAGCGCATCACCATTTATATTGGGCAGCTTATATATCGTATTACAAGGTTGGGCCACGGTATTAATAGGCTGGATTTACCTGCGTATCATTCGTAAACAAGCCGTTAATATTCAGTTTGATTTATCTGCGATTCAAACAGGACTGGTCATTAGCTTAAGTTACTTTTTGGTGTTGTGTGCCATGTCATTTGTGGCCAGTGCTGGGGATATTGTCGCGTTTCGGCAAATCAGTATTCCGGTTGGGTTTGCCTTTGGTGTGTTTGTGATGCGCGAGAAGGTTAACACTCAAAAGATCATCAGCATTGCATTAATTTGTGCGGGGCTGCTGATGATCAGCTTATAAAGCTAGCGGCTACTGATCACCAACTCAATGGCGCTGTGTACCCAGTATTCGATATCGTATTCGATTAACGTGCCATTTTTGGCATACCGTTTACGATGAATATTCAAACAAGGGGAGCCATCGTTTAATTGTAATTCGTGTGCTTGATCATCATAAATGGCTTCGACTCTTATTTGATTGTCTTCTTGAGTGATCACATGACCATAGTCTTGTTTTAAAATTTGAGTGAGCGAGCCATTTAAATTACGCTGTGATAAATCAGGTACTAAGCGTTCAGGTAAATAGATTTTCTCAAATAAAACCGGACGCACTTCTAAAAACCGCACACGGCTTAGCTCTACTAATTTCTCTGTGGGTTTTAAATTAAATTGCTGACGTATATCCGCAGGGCCTTTTACTTTTTTAATCTTTAATACATGTGTGCCTGCTTGTCGCCCTTGTTCTTGTGCTAATTGATAAAAATTCACCCGTGAAGACGGATCATAATTTAGCCGTGCAGGACAAACAAACCAGCCTCGCCTGTTAGAGCGATAAATCACGCCTGCTGCTTCTAATTTACTCAGCGCTTCACGGGCAGTAATGCGGGTCGTCGAGAATTGTTCAACAAGTTCACGCTCTGATGGCAGCTTACTGTGAATTGGAATAACACCTTTCGCTATTTGTTGACTCAAATAGTCACGAATTTTGATGTAAGCAGGAATCATATTGCACTCAATAGAATCAATTAAGGCCAGTTTACTTGACCTTAATTCATAAGAAAAGAATTCAGCTATTTAGGATGCACTGGGCACGGCGGTTAAATCGGGTGATGTATTTGGCATTTTTAATTTAAAAAACACCCAAGAGACAATCATTAAGGTGCCCCCTAATAACGCTGATACATACACGGCACTCTGTAAAAAGCTTAACCACGATATCTCAGGGGAATGAAAGTGCTTTATTAACAACAAACCCACACTGCCAATGTAACCGGCACTGTCTGATATATAAATCAAAAATCCGGCATTACCCGGTTTGCCCGTCATGGCGAGCATTCTGTCGTATAAAAAGCAGTTAAAGGGAATATACGCCATGTATAAGCCCGCCCCCATCAGAATCATCCACGCTTTACCTGAGATAAATGCATGTTGAAACCAATACGTGCTTAATCCTAATAATAACGTGCCACAAAAAATCACCACATGGTTAGCAGTAAACGCCACAAAGTTATTGCGAATAAACATTAAAAAAGCCAGAACCACTAACACAATGGCGGCAATGCGTACCCCTGCATACGTAAAAATCTCTGGGGTTGAACCATAGCCCAGTGACGACCAAATTTCAGCGGAAAAATTATCACGAAAATCTCTTAACGCCGTGAACATTAAAAAGGCCAAAACCAAACATAATAAACCAAACCAATATTGCCCTAGCATTTGCCAGCGATCGTTTGAATTCATGGGGACCCGTAGGGTTCTGGCTGCTATATCGTCTTTTGTAGGTTCAGGTAATAGCGATAAGCCATATACAGCAATGAGTAATAGCGGCATAAAAATTAAGCCCGTAAAAAATGGCATCCAAAATTGGTCCACATCCCAATACATTAACAAACCACCACCCACACTGCGCACCATGCCAGATGCAATAATAAAAGTGGCACTTAAGCCTGCGCCTAATAATTCAGATGTGCGACGCCCTTCTAAAAAGCTAAATACCAACCCCCAAATCATGCCAAGAGGTAAACCGTTAAAAAATATTGCAATGGGTTTTAGGGGTTCAGGTAATACCGCAAATAACAATAATGCTAAGTGTGCACAACCGACTAACGCAACAATGGCAACCGCGCGGCGGTTATGCATCATTTCAGAAATCACTTTTATGCCAATAAACTTTGACAGCATATAGCCAACCACTTGGCTTAAAATTAAAACAATTTTAAAATCCACCTCCCATAAAAATAAGCCTTCGTATTGCCCTACCGTAAACGGTTTACGAAAAGCATACATCGAAAAATAGGTTAAAAAAGCCGCGCTCATAGCGTATAGGGCAAACCAAGGCACGCTGGTGGTGCTCAGCCAGCGTTTAAGTTGATTTTCAATTTTATTATGGGGCATTAACATATTGGGTCCTCTAATAATCAGTGTAGGGTTTAGCGGTTACCGCTATGTTTCAGCCTGCTGTTTTTTGACTTCTTGCCAATAAACAATCGTTACGAAAATGTTCTGCGTAGGCATCGCCCAAGGGAAAACGATTTATATCTAATTCATTATGAATGCCGCCAGTTATGGCATGAGTTACCGCGTGCTTAGCGATGCCTGCGCTGTAGGCAATGCCCGCACCGGAACAGCCACTGACAATGGTTAAATTCGAGTGGGAAGCTGGGCAGCCAATCACGGGCAGACCATCCGTAGAATAAGAAGAAATGCCAGTGATTAAATTGGCCAAACCGAGCTGCTCGATGTCGGGCCAAAAGTGAAGCAGTTTCTCCCATGTATCCTCTAAGGCTTCTAAACCTTGCTGATCATGCGCAAATTGAAAGCCATGCACATCGCACGGTATGTCATCAGGATGCAGCGCTTGGCCTTTGTCACGCACGCCAAACAACATGTGATTGGTTTCTTGACGAAAGTACGCTTGCGCAGAAGGCACCACACACATAGGAAAATCAGCATTGAGTTTCGGATAAGACTCGGTGATCCAATAGAGACTGCGCATGGGCGTCACGGGTAACAAAATACCTAAAGGCTTTAATAATTTTGCGGCCCAAGGGCCGGCACACATAAAGAGGTGTTTTGCTTTAATGTCCGGTAGTTGATTGCTACGCGAGACGCGATAACCATCGTTTAATTGCGTAATGGCGGTGACACTTTCACGTTGAAAAAATGTCACGCCTTTACTGCGGGCGCTCATGCCAAAACTGTTCGCCAAAATGGTGCCATCCACATAACCATCACCACTAAAATACAAACGGCTTTGACTATTGCCGGTGTTAAAAAATGGGCAGTATTGATCGACGATTTTTTGCTCTAAAAATTCATGTTCAATTTCTAACTCGCCAGCGACGTGAGCCATATTATTCAGACTTTTAATTTCGTCGGGACTGACCGCTAAATGCAACCCACCACAACGGGTGAACGGTATCGGCATGTCTAATTCAGAATTAAGTTCTGTAATGGCGTTTAAGGTATCTTGCACCATGGCAGACGCAATTAATTTCGTGCGCCCCTGTGTCACAAGTGCAGCCGCTTGACTGGTGGTGGCTTGTGAACACAAGCCTTTTTCAATCACGGCAATATCTGCGTTAGGCGACGCTTTTACCAAGGTCCAGGCCACAGCCTGCCCCAATATGCCGCCACCAATAATTAAATAATCAACTGTCACGTTTTTTCCTCTGGTATAGACCAGATTTAAGCGACTAAACATGACAAATAAGTGACAACCTTGTACAAAACCAAACCATTTTTCAGACACAAAAAAAGGGACAATAAATTGTCCCTTTCTAAAATGGTTGCTATTCATTCAGTACGTTAATAAAAGCTGTACTTCACACCCAGCGTGGCACGCATACCATAGTATTCAACTTGCACTGGGCGAGCTTCATCACCTTGATAATAGTTAAGTTCAGAATTACCTAGGTTGTTCATTTCAAGATAAACCATTAAGTCATCCAGTGGTTTGTAAGAGCCTGTGAAGTCGATACTGGTGTAATCGCCGTAGTAACGATCATGTGCTGTATCGGCACCATGTTCTTCAATGTACGAACCTTTAAAGTTCATGGCCACTTTCGCAGCCCAAATGCTGTTATCGTAGAATGCCGATAAGTTATACAGGCTATCGGCTTGACGCGGGATGGATACGTCACGCTTGCCGTTTTGCGTCATGATTTCCATTTCGGAATCCATGAACGTGGCATTGGCGCTTACACCAAAGTGATAAAGAGCGTCTGCAATAAAATCTAAACGAGAGCTTACCGCTATTTCAGCACCGTATAGATGCGCGCTGTCAGCACTGGTGTATTTTATGTAGTCTGCGTCGGTTAAACCGCCATACGTAATAGTGCCAATTTCTTGATAGATCACATCGCTGATGTCTTTATAAAATACCCCAGCCGAGAACACACCCACGTCACCAAAATACGTGTCATACATAAAATCAACATTGGTTGAATACGTGGCATCTAATTCGGGATTGCCTTCATAAATTTCTTCGTCATGGGATACCACGGTTTTACCGGGAGCAAGCGCACCAAAGTCAGGGCGCGAGAACGTACGGGTTAATGCAAATCGAAGGTTAGTATCGTCATTCATTGCATGATTCACATGCACCGCAGGTAAGATAGATAGGTAATCATTTTTACCTTTTTTGCGTACGACTTGGTTTGCAGTTTCGTCAAATTCCCAACCATCTACTTCGGTTTCTGTTTGCTCTAAGCGCACACCGGCAATCACACTGGTTTCGTCGTTAACTGAAACAGTCGCCATACCATAAGCGGCAAGCTGTGTTTCATTTACATCAAAATTACGCCCTAATGCCGCGCCATTTTCAACCGTATATGAATCCGGTGACAGTTCAAATTTACCTTTGTTTTCATTCCAGAAGGTTACTGTGTCGTTAACATCTAATACTTGAGAGAAGTCTTCGGCGTAATCAACATCCACTTCAGGTAAAAAGTCATCACGACCCGGTTGATCTTCTAAACCATAAAGAGCACCCAAATCTGCAAGGGTTGGCGCAGCGCCATGACTCGCTGTATTCCATGTGTAAAATTCATCTGAGAATCGTGCGACACGTTCTTTTTCACGGTACTTACCACCAAATTTAATATCGGTTGAATCGTTAAGAGCGTGAGTAAAATCTAACTGTGCGATGATTTTATCTTTTTCATTAATGCTCACTTTATATAATTCAACTGAATCAATGGCCATTTGTGTAGGGTCCATTGAAAATCCGTTAGGTAAGTGATTTGAAATAGCATCTTTAGGGTCACTGCCACCGTCAATTTCATTAACCGCGTAACCTTTTGAGCCTGCTTGGTTCATTTCAAGATTGGTAAAGCCCACGTTGTCTTGATCAAAGCGCATCACGAAATACGCTTTATCATCTGCGTTAGGGGTATTGCCATAACGGAATTCATTTTCGTAAGTGGCTAATGACCACTCTAATTTTGAAGCCGCATTATTTAAAAAGTGCTCACCGCCGATTTCATACCCGTTCATTTCGGTGATCAGCGTATTGTAAATGTGCTGAAGCTCAACGCGGTCTTTATCAAAACGATAACGGTGCTTGTAGTGGATTTCTTCGTCTTCTAAAGTGCCATACATGGAGCTTGCGTAAACACGATCGCCATTATCAAAGTTGTATTCCATCGCGCCATTTAAACCATGCGTGGTACGCGTACCGGTGTAGTCTCTTAGCTCTAAGCGTTTAATGCCTGAGACGTCGTCCCCTGCACTGTTTGTAAAATCGGTACGACGTGGCTCGTAATTATCGGTTGCCCAATCGCGTACCCATGTGGTGGCGTTTAATAAATAACCAAACTTGCCATCCTCAGTACGATCGCCAAATAAGATATTTGCGTTATAACCGCTCGATTCAGCACGGTCGTTATAGTTTGTACCAAGCGTCACATCCAATACACGTTCTTGTGGTGCGGTTTGGGTTTGAAAATCAACATTTCCGCCAATCGAGTCCCCTTCCATATCGGGTGTAATGGCTTTACTTACCCGTACGGATTTGATCATTTCGGTTGGGAAAAAATCAAACGCCGTTACGCGACTGGTGGTTTCTTCTTCGGCGGTAGGCAAGCGGCTGCCATTAATGCTGGTTGAGTTCCATTGCGAGGGTAAACCGCGCACGGCCACAAAACGGCCTTCACCTTGGTCACGCTCGATTGACACACCAGGGATACGCTGTACCGCTTCTGCCGCATTGCGATCTGGCAACTTACCAATGCCATCCGCTGAAATAATATTCATGATCGATTTTGCATTACGCTGTTCTTCTCGTGCGGCTTGCTCACCTTTAAACATGTAACCTACGGCCACCACTTCTTCTTCGACAGAGTCCATTACGGTTTGAGCATCAACTGTCTCTGTCGCCTGACTACTTTCGGCCTCTTGAGCGAATGATGGCATTGCTGCCAACACCGCTAACAAAGGTAAACTTGTTTTTTTCATTGTTATCCCCAATATTAATTTCAATGATCAATTGTTTGAATGTTTTGATTTTTATTAGAAACCAAAACTGGTCTATTCCAGTTATTGAGTGAAGAATAGTTAATATTTATGTCGATAATATGACGGGGTTTATCACAGATTGAGAAAACGAACAGGTAAATTGAGCGTCATAAAAATTTCATGAAAATAAAGTGACTTATGCCTTATTATCTGGACTATACCAGAACAGACATGACACCCATGACAAACATTTTAGATTCAGAAGGTGATACAAATCTCACCCAACATCGCCAAAAGTGGCATGCCCAACAAAGTCATAAAAGTCAGAGCTTACTAATAAGAGATGAAAATGTTTTTTTACATCAATCGCTCTCTAGTCCTTGTCTTGATGTTATTGAGCACTGTGATGGGGTGTATTTTTATGATGTGAATGGTCGGCGTTATTTAGATTTTCATGGTAATAATGTACACCAGTTAGGTTATAGCCACCCCAATGTCACAGGCGCGATTAACGAGCAGATCAAACAACTCTCATTTTGCGTGCGCCGCTATACCAACCAAGTGTCGATTGAACTTGCCGAAAAACTCGTTGAAATTTCGCCAGCTAATTTAACCCGAGTCTTATTCGCTCCCGGTGGTGCCAGTGCCATTAGTATGGCCATGAAGCTTGCACGTATTTACACAGGCAAACACAAAACCATCAGTTTATGGGATTCATTTCATGGTGCTAATTTAGATACTATTTCGATTGGTGGTGAAGCGGTATTTCGACAAAATATTGGGCCACTCTTACCTGGTTGCGAACATGCACCACCGCCAGCCCCTAATCAATGTGTTTTCAAATGTGGTAAGACATGCTCAACCCAGTGCGCGGATTACATCGAGTACATGCTCGAAAAAGAAGGCGATATCGCGTGTGTCATCGCTGAAACCATTCGATCAACGCCGTATATTCCGCCCAAACATTATTGGCAAAAAGTGAGGGCGGCGTGTGACAAACATGGTGCATTATTAATTTTAGATGAAGTCCCTCATTGCTTAGGGCGCAGCGGTAAAATGTTTACGGTTGAGCACTATGACATTGAGCCCGACATGTTAGTGATTGGTAAAGGGTTAGGTGGTGGCATCATGCCATTTGCAGCGTTACTGGCCAGTGAAACATTAAACTGTGCCTCCCATACCGCTCTTGGGCATTACACTCATGAAAAAAGTCCGGTGTCTGCCGCCGCGGCTTTAGCCACAATCAACACCATCGAAGACGAAAACTTGTTAGCGCACTGTAATGTAATGGGCGAATACTTTGAACAACAATTATTGGCTTTAAAAGCACAGTTTTCGGTGATTCATGATGTGCGAGGTTTAGGGTTATTTTGGGGTGTTGAACTGCGTTTTGATGATGGTACAAAAGCAAAAGATTTGGCAGAGCGTATAATGTATCGGGCATTATCGTTGGGGCTTAATTTTAAAGTCACCATGGGAAATGTATTAACGCTTACGCCGCCCATTATTATTCAACGAGAACAACTTGATGATGCCATTCTTATTTTGCAGGAATGTTTGAGTTTAGAAATCGATACAAAAAAAGAGCGCTGAGCGCTCTTTTTTTATTGTTTAAATATTAAAGATAAAACTTACTTGTTTTTAATCTCATCAATTTTATCAGCAATATGTGACAACTCAGGGCGATTCGCGCGTAGCTCGTCTGTGGTTAAACCATCGATTTCATGAGGAAATACCAGCCACTCTTCTGTTTCGTGCACGTAATAATCCGGCACGCGATCCGTTTTGTTGTTCTTAGGTTTGTAATACGGCGTGGCCACGCGAATTTGCGGGGTATTCTTTTTACACGCGCGCTTTAATTCAACAATGGTTTGTTCGATGCTTAAACCACTGTCGTGTACGTCATCAACGATCAATAAATTATGTTCGCTTTCAAGGCGCTTAATCAAATACGTTAGGCCATGTACACGTACGGTTTTGCTGCGCTCGCCAATGCCCACATAACTTGAGGTACGAATGGCAATATGATCAGACTCTACGCCCAATACATGCAATAACTCTTGCACCGCGATACCGACAGGGGCACCACCACGCCAAACACCCACTATGTAATCTGGACGAAAGCCACTTTCATATACATTCAGCGCTAACTGAAATGAGTCTTCAAGCAGCTGCTGAGCGCTAATGTAAACTTTATCCATAATAGTGGGTACCTAAGCTAATTCGTTGAATTTCTTGACCCAATGGTCAACTTCAATTTTGGCGGCGAAGTTTACAGGATATACAGATAAGAGCAAACCAGCCCTTAGAAGAAATTCCATTCGGCTGATCTGCTACTCGATTGGCCTACCACAGTGGCTTTTAAGCGTTAACCGGCCCGCCGTAACATCCAGCCGCCCCATAAAAAGCACAAGATGATAGGAATAAGATTAGCAAACAACGGCCCAATGCCAAGTAGCAAGCCCATGGGGCCAAGCAGGTCCACTACGATTTTATACACAAGCCCAACCAATATGCCGCTGAATAAGCGCTGTCCCATGGTGACGGAACGCAAAGGGCCAAAAATGAAGCTGATGCCCACTAGCACTAACGCGATAGTACTCACCGGTTGCAGTATTTTCTTCCAGAAGGCCAATTTGAACTCGCCCCCGCCAAGACCTTGTGCATCAAGGTATTTGCCATAGCTATATAAGGTGGATATGGCCATATCACTGGGTTCTTGTGCTACAAATTTTAAACGCTCAGGGGTGAGTTCCGTTTTAAATGTGTCGCTTTGACGCACGGTACTTTGGGTGCTGAAATCTCCGACATCGGTAATGGTGACGTTTTCCATGGTCCACTCGCCGCGCTGATAGATGGCGCGTTTGGCGTGCGTCATGGCGGTCAGTTGTTTGTCATCATTAAATTCGTAAACGGTTAAACCGTGCAGGACACCATTGGGTTCAATAGCGGCAAAGCGCATGTAGTTATCCCCTTCGCGGTGCCAGTGTCCTTTGCCCTCGTTGCTGGAGGCGACTTCTCGCCCGAGTGCAATGGTGCGAAAACTGGACGACATACGCTCAAGGTCCGGCACTATGTATTCGCCCATCACCAAGCCTAAGACCATCATGATGGAGGCCGCCTTCATGGTAGAAAACATAATGCGCTGCGTGGATACCCCAGCAGCGCGAATGGCAGTAAGTTCACTATGGGTTGCCAAGCCGCCTAAGCCAGCTAGGCAACCTATCAACGTAATCATGGGAATCATTTCATAAATACGCGTTGGGCTCGACGCGACCACGTAATACACCGCATCCCAAAAGCTATAGGTACTGCGGATGTTATCAAGCTGATTCAGTAGTGCGATCACCATGTCGAGCATGGTCAATACCAGCAACACGCCTAGAATGGCGTTAATGACAGAGCTGCGTATATGGGCATCAATTTTACGCATGAGCGGCCCCTTTTTTGTCTTTTTTATTGGCGCGACGACGGCTCCATTTTAATTGCACCGTAGGCCAATACATCAGCAGAACCCCAAGTAAAATAAAGGCGGCATGCAGCCACCAAAGGCCCATCCATAATGGCGTTTGCCCTTGTTCCATCCACTTACGGGCGGTAATCAACATGGTGTAATACACCATGTACACCACAATGGCGGGCAACATTTTACCGTAGCGGCCTTGGCGGGGTTTCACATGACTTAAAGGAAAAGCAATCAACACAATAATGGGCACTAATAAAAATAGGCCAATACGATAATGTAAGCGGGCTTTGTCTGTACGGTGGTTACTGTTAAACAACGCATAAGTACTGGCCGCTTCATTACGTGCTTTTTTGGCGACGCTGCTTTCTTCTGCAATTTTTACTGCGTAAGAATCAAATTCAAGCGTATCGACTTTTTGTTTTCCCGGCTCGCCGGAGTGCCTGCGGCCGTTGAGTAATTCTAAATAGCGTGAACCGCTTTCTGGGTCCACATATTGACGACCTGATTCTGCCAATAAAATAGTATTACCATCGGCCATAAAGACGTTTTGCATTTGTTTGCGGTCGGTTGATAAGGCTTGTGCGTAAGATACTTTTGTCCCACTGCTGCCTATGGCGTTAAAGCGACCTGGGGTAATAAAAGAGAATTCACTTTCTTGCTGTTGAATTTGATAATACTCATCTAACTTATCAGCTGCAGTAGGCGCTAACCATAAACTTAAAAAACCAATTAACAGCATCATTACGCCAACGGGCGCCATGGTAATACGGAAAACTTGCTTAGGGCCAAAACCCGTGGCGTGCAGTACTGTCATTTCGTTTTCACTGTACATGCGACCATACACAAGCAAAATTGAAATATAAAAACCTAAAGGCAAAATGAGCTGCAAGAAGCCTGGGCTGTTATACCAAATCGTGTAAAACACCGCTTCAGGCGGAATAATTCCCGCCACCGCTTTATTCAAATGCACAACCAATCGCGCACTCACGACAATCAGCATTAAAATACCGGTAATGACAAACGTTGACGTCAGTAACTCTCTGAGAAAATAGCGAGTTAAAATCAAGAACACATTCCTTTTACAAACAAGCCGGTGTCAATAAAATAAGCAACACACACTCTGGAAATATCGGCTTTTTCAAGTAGACTCAGCATTATCCCTGAAAATCCTATTCAGCACTACAACCGACCATAAAAACATCAAGTCGGATACGGAGACAGCATGCAATTTACCGTCAGCCAAGCGCCTATTAATGAATATCAAGGGCAAGCACTTATTTTATTGGTTCCTAGTGAAGGGGAACTGCCAAAAGCCACTGCTACTATTAACGAACAACTGTCAGGCTTTATTGCTCAATTGCAACAAAACCAAGACATCAAAGGCAAAATCGGCGACACCCTAGTGGTGCCACAAGCCAATGGCCCTCGTTTGATTCTAGTGGGTATAGGCAAAAACCCAATGTCTGGTAAAGATTTTTGTAAAGCCATGAACGCCGCGGCCAAAACATTAAAAAGCAGTGCAGCAAATGATGCCGCCATTGATTTAAGTGGCATTGAAATTGACGGCTTTGACAACGAATGGGCACTCAAGCAAGTGGGGCAATCGTTCCAAGACGCACTGTACTTGTTTGATGAATGCAAAAGCAAAAAAGATGAAAACCCAACCAAGATCGAAAGCTTAACGGTCATTGCTGAGAACACCGCCGAGATTGATTTGAAATTTGGTCAAGCACTCGCAAAAGGCATGGCGTTCACTAAAAAATTAGGCGACATGCCACCTAACGTCGCGACTCCGTCTTACTTAGCCGATGAAGCCGACAAGCTTGCGACGCTCAATGACAACCTAACCACTAAAATTTTAGATGAAGACCAAATGGAAGAACTGGGCATGGGCTCGTTCTTATCGGTATCTAAAGGCTCTATCGAACCGGGCAAAATAATTTGCATGGAATACATGGCCGGTAAAGCGGGCGATGCACCACACGTATTAGTAGGTAAAGGCATTACCTTCGATACTGGTGGTATCAGCTTGAAACCCGGTGCCGGCATGGACGAAATGAAATACGACATGTGTGGTGCCGCATCGGTACTGGGCACCATGTTGGCCATCATTGAGCTTGAACTGCCCATCAACTTTGTGGGTGTTATTGCTGCCGCTGAAAACATGCCGTCTGGTCATGCTAGTAAACCCGGTGACATTGTAACCACCATGAACGGCACCACCATCGAAATTCTCAATACCGACGCCGAAGGCCGTTTGGTTTTGTGTGATGCATTAAGTTATGCCATCGACACTTACAAACCCGCCAGCATTGTGGATATCGCCACACTAACGGGCGCGTGCATGGCAGCACTGGGTCGTGTGAACTCTGGTTTATTCAGTACTGATGAAGACCTTGTTACCGAGCTATTAACCGCCAGCAACATCAGCCGTGATACGGTGTGGCGCTTACCGCTTGAAGACGAGTATCAAGAATTACTCGACAGCAACTTTGCCGACATCGCCAACATTGGCGGCCCACTGGCAGGAGCCACCACGGCAGCGTGTTTCTTGAGTCGTTTTACTGAAGGGCAAAAATGGGCGCATTTGGATATCGCAGGCACCGCTTGGAACTCAGGTGGCAAAACAAAAGGGGCTACTGGCCGTCCGGTACCACTACTTGTGAACTACCTAGCCAATAAAATCTAACTCGATTTAATCGCATAAAAAAACCGAGGTGTATTTTAAAGAACTAAAATACACCTCGGTTTTTCTGTATTTAAACCACGCTTACTTAATTTGGCATCGGTTTAATATCTGGCTTTTTGCCTGGGATTTCAATCACAACCCCACCACGTTCTTGCCGATGCTCACCGCGATCTTTGCTGCGTTGTTCGTCAGGTCTGTGCTCGCCTTGATCAGGGTTATAATAAACCGTGCAGGCTGGTAAACAACACAAGACCATCATCAAACTGACCGCTATTACCGCAAGACGTTGCGCCATGTTTTTCACCCACTGCTCTTTATAACTAGCATAGCTGAATATACGTTAAACATGTTCCTGCAATTTTTTAGAAAACGTTTTTGCAATAACTTTATAACCATCACCATTTAAATGTATAAAATCGGCCCAGTATTTTGCATCTTGCACGTCATTTCGCACATCTAAGCAGGTAAAACCAACTAACGGCTGACCCGTTTGCGCTTGGTATAATGTGGGCAGGTTTTGCATTTCATCAAATAGCGCATCTAACATGGCTTTTATAAAGTGCGCGCGCTCCGGATTAACCCCTTTTCCACTTTTTGGGTCATCTTCATCCACTTCATTTTTAGGCCAGCCACATTTATCAAAGGTTTCATGCAAACGTGCCTTACTCACTAGTTTGTAGTCACCCATATCGGTCAAGTTAACACCAATGGTCTTCAGTGGTGCCAAAATCATTTCTAGCTTTAAAAGCGATAACAACTCTTTAATTAATTTGCCCGCTTCAGAGAAATCAAATTCCGTGGTCGTGCCAGAATGCAAATGTACGGCATAGGCATAACTATGGGTCACTATTTGAGCTTGAGGAGCAAACTCATCTCGATACAAAATCGCCTGCAAATAATATTGAGCCACCTCTTGTGCCGCCATAGCGAGTAAATCTTTGTCGTAAGAGGTTTGCCAGTCCCCTGTATAAGTTTGAATCACTCCGTGACGCACCGCATCCACCATGTCGTTGCCACCAGCGCTGAGCACAATGGCATCTAAATGTTTCTGTATGGCGGTATTTTGCAGCGCACTAAAAAGAGTATGGGAAGGGAATTTCTCTTCCCATACGCCACAACGCTTATCTGCTTCTTTTGCGGCTAATTCACTGGCGTGATCACCACTGCGCTCTAGCCGTAAAAAGATGCCATTGAGCTTTTGATCTCGACTTAAAAAGTCAATTACATTGGTTTTACTGTCCATACCAAAATTCTTTAAACCAATGCTATAACGCAATACCACACCAATGACATCGGTTAAGCTTTTTACCGGAAAATCAAACCATGAATCCCCTTCACTAATAATAATCGGCTTGCGCTTTACCCCTGGCCACTTTGCAAAATGCTTGACCCGAAAACGATTACGCACCACCAGCTTTTCAAACTTTTGTATATTGCGCGCATAATCAATATCAGGGTTTGGCATGGGACATCCGTCTTACAAATTGAAATTGGGGAGAAAATAACACCTCAACTTGAAAGGTCAAGCTGTGACCATGATCAAACAAGGCTGAAAAATACCAAACAAGTGGTTTATCTGATTCCTAAGTGAATTCACTTTGTGGTTAAATGTGGCCCACTTTAAATCCTAGGAGTCGTTATGCTGGTCAGAGCTGGGCTATTGCTGATGGTGCTATTGACAGGTTGTAGCATTTGGCCCAATCCAGAACACCGCGCCCTCACTGCACAGGCCGTGGAGTCTATCGTTGCTAAACATTGCACGGCACCGGTTGCAGACCCTAACCATGATGCTCTTGCACAACAGCAAGCCATGCTGAGCCAAATACAGGCACAACTAACCATGCTCACAGCGGCAACACCTGGATTTACTAATGCCCATTGTGCCCCAATAGAGAACAACGCCAGCGCCAATCCTAATCATGAATTTGATGGTAAAGTCGTGGTCGGTGCCAATGAATGGATTTACTTATCACCACCGGGCCATCATTACCAAGCCCGCATAGACAGTGGTGCGGCCACATCGTCATTAAGCGCTAAGAATGTTGAGTATTTCGAGCGCAATGGTCGGCGCTGGGTACGCTTTGCGTTACAACACGATGACGAAACCAACGCCATTCAGGTTGAGGCGAAAGTCGTTCGCCATGTATTAATACGTCAAGCTTCTAGCCCAGAACCCGAACGTCGCCCTGTTGTGTCGCTAACCGTTAACATGGGCCAAGAATTACGCTATGACACAGAGTTCACTCTCACTAACCGCTCGCAAATGACCTACCCTATTTTATTAGGGCGAGAATTTTTACGCGATGTGATTTTAATTGATGTGGGTCGTCAATTCATTCACACAAAATACGAGCCTCAAGACGTGAGTCTGGGACATTTGCAATTACCAACCCAGTTTTCAAGCCTGGATAAGAACTCACCATGAAATTCAGTCGGCTATCCTCGCGTTTCCCCTTTTTCTTATTGGCTGGCTCATTGTTTATCATTGGCGTCATGCTCATTATGCAGCGCCATTGGGTGTATGAAGTCCCGTTGTTTTATGGTGAAACCCAAACCATTTGGTCAATTGAAGCAAAGATAGAGTACACCGCCCAAGACAAACCCGTCAGTGTGGTGATGTCTCGCCCGTCAAACCAAAAAGGTTTCACCATTTTAAAAGAAGCCGCTGCCTCACCGGGTTATGGTTTAAATTTTTTAGACAGTACTCAGCCCCAAGCGCAATGGACAATTCGTAACGCCAGCGGCAAACAGGTATTGTTTTATCGGGCAGAAATTTTAGTCAGTGATTCAGAAGAAGATTTAGATATTCCAGCACCTGCCGTGCCCTTTACCACACTGCCAGAGCCGTTCGATGAAGCCGCCAGCAATATACTCGCCAACGCCTATGGCACATCGTCAGATAACTTTAGCTTTACCCGCGAACTGTTAAAACAATTTAATAAAGACAGCACCAATCAGCAAGTCATACTGCTGCGCAATCACTACAACGAACAATTACCACATTTGGTCGTTAACATGCTGCACAAGGCACAAATTCCCGCCAGTTTGATTTATGGTTTACAACTGCAAGACAGTCGTCGTCGCCAAGACCTAATACCGCTATTACGCGTTTGGAATGGCAACGAACATGAAATGTTTTTCTTTCCTGAAAGCCCAAACGACAATTTTAAAATTAAAAAAAATGCACCATTGTTGCTTTGGCAGCAAACAGGCGCGCCCGTCATTGATGTGATTGGCGGTAAACAATCTAATATTCATTTTTCGATGCTTAAGCGTGAAGAATCCACCTTTGCTAATATTGCGCAAAACCTTTCTAGCCAATATGATTTCTTGAATTTCTCGATACATAGCCTGCCCATTGAAGAGCAAGCCATGTTCCAAACGATTCTATTGATTCCTATCGGCGCATTAATTGTGTGCTTGCTGCGCATCATGGTGGGGATTCGTACCTCAGGTACGTTTATGCCCGTACTGATTGCACTGGCGTTTATTCAAACCTCATTAATCACCGGCCTTGTAGGCTTTTTATTAGTGGTGACATTGGGCTTATTTATTCGCAGTTATTTGTCATATCTGAATTTATTATTAGTCGCGCGAATAACCGCGGTGATTATTTCGGTCATTGCCATCATCAGCGTATTCAGTGTACTGGCGTTTAAACTCGGTTTAACCGAAGGCTTAAAAATTACGTTTTTTCCAATGATTATTTTATCTTGGACCATCGAACGCATGTCCATTTTATGGGAAGAAGAAGGTGGCCGCGAAGTCATGGTACAAGGCGGCGGCAGCTTATTAACCGCGGTACTGGTTTACTGGGCCATGAACGACCCTTGGATTCGTCACATCACGTTTAACTTTATTGGCATTCAATTTATTGTGTTGTCGTTAGTATTATTAATTGGTTCTTATACCGGTTATCGCTTATTCGAACTGTCGCGCTTTAAGGTGTTTAACAAATAAATGTGGGCACTTCCTTGGCGTTTAAAGCAATCCGGCATCTTGGGCATGAATAAGCGCAACGTTGCTTATATAAGTCGCCACAACCCGCGGCGACTTTTTCCACTGGTTGATAACAAACTAAAAACCAAATTACTCGCACAACAAGCGGGCATCACCACACCTAATTTAATTGCCACCGTGACCAGCCAGCATGATGTCTCTAGCCTTGCAAACTACTTGGCAGGGAGCCAAGGTTTTGCGGTCAAACCCGCAAAAGGCAGCGGTGGTAAAGGCATTCTGGTGCTCAATCGTCATGACGATGAACACTTTGTGAAAAATAACGGCAACCTGATTAGCCTGTTAGATTTACAGCGTCACGTATCCAATATTTTATCTGGGCTTTACAGTTTAGGCGGCGCGCCGGATGTAGCGATTATCGAAGAGCTCATTGAGTTTGACCCACAATTCAATGGCTATTCTTTTGAAGGGGTCCCTGATATTCGAGTCATTATTTTTAAGGGGTTTCCGGTCATGGCCATGATGCGTTTGGCCACCCGCGCCTCCGATGGCAAAGCCAACCTGCACCAAGGCGCCGTGGGTGTGGGCTTAGATATTGCCACAGGCAAACCATTACATGCGGTACAAAATGGGCAAAGCATTCTGCACCACCCTGATACTGGCCAAGATTTATCCCAATTAAAAATTGATAACTGGCAAACGTTGTTAATGCTGGCCGCCCGTTGTTATGAAGTAACCGGCTTAGGTTACCTAGGAGCCGACATGGTGATTGATTCGAGCAAAGGCCCCATGTTGCTTGAGCTTAATGCTCGCCCAGGCTTAACCATACAAGTGGCTAACGGCACCGGTCTATTGCACCGGTTAACCCCCATTGACCGCCTAAGTGCAAAAGAGCTAAACCACAGCCCAGAAAAACGCGTTGCACTTGCCCAAGCTTGGTTTGCCAGCGAGCCACTCATCTAACCGTTATGACAGAGATTAACTAAAAAGGGGTATGCGTCTCTAAACGCCGCTGCATATCCGCCACCACTTCTTCACGAAAGTCACCGCCCAGTTCAAGCGGTAAACTGTCTTTATAGGTTTGAATATCCATTATTTGGGTATTGGCATGAATGGTTTTAAAGATTTTAGGAAACTTATCCCCAGGGCTGTGTATGTGATGCAAGCCGCCACTGTAAACAAACAGAACCTTACCCTGTGTTTTCACTTGCAGAATATCCGCCACACCACCACGTACCGTCATGGTTTTACCGTGTTTATCCAACCCAGTACTGCGTTTCATTCGCCCTTCAGGCAAAATCGCCACCAACGTATCCTTGCTGACTAGGCTCATAAAATGCCGCCAAGATTCATCTTTTTTACGGGTAATAGGCACAAGGCCCGGCAGTAAACTGTGGTAAATCCGTCCGACAATTGGCCTGTCATTAAGCGTAATATCCGCCCCTGGTGCGATTAGCTCGCCACTTAAACGCCATATAACAGATAACGGGCAAGCACCAATAAACAAGGGCTCAAACAAACTGGTGTGATTTAAAAACACAATTAGGCGCACGTCTTTAAACTGCTTAAAATTCTCATCACTTAACCAGCGAATTTTAAAACGATACAGCACACTGCACACAAGCTTTAAGGTGCACATGAGGATAAAGCGGACAAGGCGAATCATATTATTACTGCTTGATATTCGATTTTATTATTATTTTGCGTATGCAAATTTGAGCACAGGTTATACCGACCAGCACTGAGCGTGTCTATGTGCAAAACCACCCACCACCCCATGTAGAGAATGCACGGCACAACACGTATACTGAGGCCCATCTTCATGTGAGTAACACCATGACTGCCATCGACTTTTATATTTTAGGCCATAGCGACGAACTCGCACGTTTTAACTTCGCCTGCCGTTTAACAGAAAAGGTCTACGGTGAAGGCCATCAAGTCTATATTCACGTCGAAAACGCTGAACAAGCTCAGCACCTAGACGATCTATTATGGACCTACAAACCAGAAGCCTTTGTACCGCATAACCTAGTGACCGAAGAACAGGCCGCCCAAGTACAAATAGGCTGGCAAGATCACCCACCGCATCACTTTGATGTAATGATTAACTTAAGCTCACCCCAACCAAACTTTTTTAGCCGCTTTGGCCGCGTACTTGAGATTGTGATTCAAGATGAAACCGTGCTCGAACAAACACGTAAACACTTTAAGTTTTATAAAGACCGTGGTTATGACGTCACTCATCGTGACTTACGGGGTTAACAGAGCATATTTTCTGCCCCAAAAAAATCCCGCCAGATGCGGGATTTTCTTATTTACATAACAAAAAATTTATTGAACCGGTAACTGCACAACTATAGTGCCTGTTACGCTGCTCAAGCCATCAGTACCGTTAAAATTAACCGTTTCAGATAAATTTGAATCAACATTTAATTCGAAATTTATGCTTTCGCCATCATCAGTATCCCAGTCTGCTCCATATTGCGAGGAATAAAGCGTTGTATAGTTATCCGCTCCACTTACACGAGATAATTCTAGTACAGAGGATTCAATATCATCTGAAATAATACTGGATCCTTTGAACTTTGAGACCTCATTTGTTTTCCGGAAACAGCTCAACTCCTGAGTTTGGTTTTCGCCATTAATATTGGCAGAAATTGTAGCGATTGAAGTTGTGGCGTCACTGATTTTTATTGCACTTACATCACCTACAAGCGTGAAGTTAGTTCCATGATTTTCTTCTATCTTACCGGTTATTACCGAGTTGTTTGTTACTGTACCGGTGAAATCTTCGTTCGGTATTTCAATAGATCCATCATTTAAAGTTATTCTATTATCAAAATAGCTCTCACAACTGGCTTTTTCATATCCAGTACTGGTTTGCTTAATAATAAAAAAATCTTGGGTTGAAAACGTAGTTGTTTCAGTTTCACCTTGGTAAGTCCCAGTAGCCGTTCCCGACACAACAGCTACCCAAGTACCTGCTAAAGTATCTGCACTTACCGTGCGCCCTTCATATTCAAACAAACTATATTCTTTTACAGATACATCAGAGCCTGAACCAGACCCACCACAACCCACTAGCACAGCACTCGTCAATACTGCGGCCAAAACTGCTTTATAAGCCATTTCTCTTTTCCTATATCCTTGAATTTTCGGCTATTATGGAGAGCTAAAGTGTATAGTCAATCACCTGAGTCATTAACTATGATTGCCGTCACGTCCGTACGATCAAGACCCTAAGTAGCCGCTACTATCCCGCCTCAAAAACCGCTATAATCACCGCCATTTTTCAGCTTTAAAGTCGGTGAATAACAGCCATGGCAATGGATAAAACCTACCAGCCCCACGCAATCGAGCAATCTTGGTACAAAACCTGGGAAGAAAAGGGCTATTTTGCCCCTCAAGGTGGCGATGAAAGCTACTGCATCATGATCCCGCCGCCAAACGTCACGGGCTCTTTGCACATGGGTCACGGCTTTAATAACGCTGTGATGGACTGCATGATTCGCTACAACCGCATGCAAGGTAAAAACACCTTATGGCAGCCGGGTACCGACCACGCGGGCATCGCCACGCAAATGGTGGTTGAGCGTCAATTAGCCGCGCAAGGCATAGACCGTAAAGAGCTGGGCCGTGAGAAATTCCTAGAAAAAGTATGGGACTGGAAAGCCGAGTCCGGTGGCAACATCACCAACCAAATTCGCCGTTTAGGTTCATCTGTTGATTGGAGCCGTGAGCGCTTCACCATGGATGACGGCCTAAGCAAAGCCGTAGAAGAAGTCTTTGTTCGTTTATACAAAGACGACTTAATCTATCGCGGCAAGCGCCTAGTAAACTGGGACCCTAAACTGCTCACCGCAATTTCTGACCTAGAAGTAGAAAACAAAGATAAAAAAGGCCACATGTGGCACTTCCGCTACCCGCTTGCTGACGGCCTAACCACAGACAATGGCCATAACTATATTGTTGTGGCGACTACCCGCCCTGAAACCATGCTGGGCGATACCGGTGTGGCGGTCAACGCTGAAGACCCACGTTACAAAAACTTAATCGGCAAATTCATTGAGCTGCCATTGGTTGGCCGTCGTATTCCTATCGTGGCTGACGAACACGCCGATATGGAAAAAGGCACTGGTTGTGTAAAAATCACTCCTGCACACGACTTTAACGATTATGAAGTGGGTAAGCGCAACAAACTGCCAATGATCAACATTCTGACGTTTGCCGGTGAGATTCGTGCTGAAGCCGAAGTATTCAACACCAACGGTGAAGCCAGTGACGACTACAGCAGCGAACTGCCGCAAGAGTTTATTGGCCTTGAGCGCTTTGAAGCGCGTAAAGCCATCGTCGCTAAAATGGACGAGTTAGGTTTATTAGATGAAGTAAAAGATCACGACCTTACCGTACCTTACGGCGATCGCGGCGGCGTGGTGATCGAGCCCATGCTGACTGACCAATGGTATGTGCGCATTGAAGAACTGGCTAAGCCCGCCATCGAAGCGGTTGAAAACGGCAGCATCGAATTTGTGCCTAAGAGCTACGAAAACATGTATTTCTCTTGGATGCGCGACATTCAAGACTGGTGCATCTCACGCCAACTTTGGTGGGGGCACCGCATCCCTGCTTGGTATGACGACAACGGCCAAGTATTTGTAGGTCGCAGCGAAGCTGAAGTACGCAAAGACAACAACCTTAGCGATGACATAAACCTTCGCCAAGACAACGATGTGCTAGACACGTGGTTCAGCTCGGCACTTTGGACATTCTCAACGTTAGGCTGGCCTGAAGACACAGAAGAGTTAAAAACCTTCCACCCAACCGATGTGTTGGTAACGGGGTTTGACATCATCTTCTTCTGGGTTGCCCGCATGATCATGATGACGCTTAAGTTCACTGGCGAAGTACCGTTTAAAAAAGTTTATGTACATGGCCTTGTGCGTGACCAAGAAGGCCAGAAGATGTCTAAATCTAAGGGTAACGTTCTCGACCCATTAGACATCATCGACGGCATCGAACTTGAAGAGCTGGTTGCTAAGCGCACCAGCGGCATGATGCAGCCACAAATGGCGGCGAAAATTGAAAAACAAACCCGTAAGCATTTCCCTGACGGCATCGCCGCGCATGGTACCGATGCATTGCGTTTTACGTTCTTATCACTTGCTTCGACCGGCCGTGATGTGAAATTCGATATGAGCCGTTTAGAAGGTTACCGCAATTTCTGTAACAAGCTGTGGAACGCCACCCGCTTTGTAATGGAGTCTATCGGTCACACCGATGAAGCACCGTTGAGCAAAGACGCCATTGCCGATTTAAATAACGGTGACGTGGATTTATCACTGGCTGATCGCTGGATTATTTCACGCTTACAACAAGCGGAAAAAGAAATCATTCATGCACTGGATGACTTCCGTTTCGATCACGCAGCACAAGCCTTGTATGATTTTGTATGGAACGAATACTGCGCATGGTACTTAGAGCTTTCTAAGCCAGTATTGTGGAGCGATGAATCAACCGACGCCCAAAAGCGCGCGGCACGTCGCACCTTGGTTGAAGTATTAGAAACCATCTTACGTTTAGCTCACCCAATGATGCCGTACATCACAGAAGAGATCTGGCAAACACTGGCACCCATTGCTGGTACAACGGATCTTTCGCAAAACGGCGAAACCATCATGTTAGCCCAGTACCCTAAATTCGATGAAAGCAAAGTAGACGCACAAGCTGAAATTGATATTGAGTGGCTAAAAGGTGTGATCAGCGGCATTCGTAACATCCGCGCTGACTTAGGCATTGGCCCTGGCAAACCCGTTAAGTGTTTATTTAAAAATGGCAGCGCTGATGATCAACGCCGCTTACAAGCCAACACCAACTTCTTAAAAGCCATGGCGAAACTAGAAGACATTACTTGGCTAAACGACGGCGAGAAAGCCCCGCTTTCGTCAACGGCACTTGTGGGTAAGATGGAAGTATTAATCCCAATGGCGGGCAATATTGACGCCGCAGCTGAAATTAATCGTCTAAGCAAAGCCCTTGAGAAAAACAAAAAAGAGCTAGAGCGTGTCGCCGGTAAACTGGTTAATCCTAAGTTTACTGATAAAGCACCTGCTGACGTGATCGAAAAAGAGAAAGCTAAGTTAGCTGAATTTGAAGATGCAGCCGCTAAGTTGTCTGAACAGTTAGAAGCCATTAAAGCGCTTTAATTGTCGAGCATCCGTCACGTAAACTAAAAATCCCTTGTAGCGATACAAGGGATTTTTTTACATAAGCCCCCACATAACGAGTCTAACGCAAGGCCGAAGCAATCAATTTTTTAAACTAAAATAAACACTTCAACCTTCGCGCGCAAGCGCCCTCCCACACACTGTACGAGGTTGCCCCACGACCGATAAACCCCAGTTCACCTCAGTTAACCTTCACATCAAACCAATTAAATCTTAACTTCAACCTTCGCGCGCAAGCGCCCTCCCACGCACTGTACGAGGTTGGCACGCGACCGATAACAGTTAAACCTATCATCATCCATTTATTACTCTCCAACACACCTTTACTAACCCAACTCATAAAAAAGTAGGAATTAATTTACTTTATTTCACTCATCGCTTTATTTATAAAAACCGAGCTATTTTAATGGAGACCTAAAACAATCAAGGATTGGTCATGTTGATTCGCTTGCTTTTCTTATCTGCCATAAGCCTTCAAACCCAAGCGGAGCTTTACCGCTGTGAATTGGACAATGGCCAAACTCAATACACATACCAACCCTGTCCAGAAACAGGTGAGGTATATCAACCTCAAGCCGTCATGACTAATTACAAAACCATCAACCCACCAACATCTCATAATGAAAAATCATCACCCATAGAAATAAAAAGCAACAACCAATGCCCTTTCGTTAGCAGCACTGAATTACGCACATTAAGGGTAAAAGACGAATATAAAAAAGGGTTAACACAATCACATATTGAGAAGCGTTTAGGTAAAGCTGACGACACCAATAATAATAAGAATAAAAGTCAATGGGTGTATAGCGGTAAAAATGTTAAGCGCATTTTTCGTTTTAAAGATGGCTGCTTAATGAGCTGGAAAGAAACATGGAAAGGTAAAGAAAGTAAGATTAGTAAGTATCGAGATGTGCGTTAGCTCTTAAACAAAAACAGTAACGTCATTTTTTACCCACCACTTTCCCTCTAAAATGATTGAATATATTTACAACGAGACTTGGATTTCCGCCTTCGCGGAAAAGACGATTGTAGTGGACTTATTAATATCAATCAGCTCTACGTTATGGCTCATTGTCAGTGTGTCTCTAAAGTGGTTGATTCAATTCACAATGAGGTTTGGATTTCCGCCTTCACGGAAAAGACGATTATTCCTACTGCATAAAATTAACGAAAAAATCAGCGTAAACGCACAATGCCACTTTTACCGGTGAAATCTGCCACTAACCAAATTTGATCAAACTGATAGCCGTCTGGAATATTGATTTCATACATGGCGTTTAATACTTGCTCACGATCCCAGGCGGGGTGGGCATTGCGGATGACTAACCACACACGACTGGAGTCGTAAGTTTTACCGGCTTTATTTTTTAATATCGCGTTAAGCGCACTAATCAAACGTTCGTGCGTATCAATGAATGCTTCCTGCAATTTTAATTGGTGCTGAACGTTTGCGTTGATACCTTGTTTGAGGATATCCATGGCCTCTTGAGAGGAGCCATAAAGATGCGCGATTTCTAAATCAAGTTTCATCCCATCTAACATGCAGGAGACATCAGGGCGCTGCGGTTGATTATGCCAAATATGGCGAATGGTATGCCCAGTAAGCCGCTCATACTGACGCATGAACAGCTTGGCTGCATCGTGTTCTAGCTTTAGTTTAGCGGCTTCACTGGAACGTTTTTCTTCCATGACGACCTTAACAAAATAGTCTACGATTACCCGCGTAAACGACGAACGCGGAACGAACGACCTTTTAATTTACCTTCGCTGATTTTTTTGAGGGCAGGCTTGGCTGAATCTCGTGCCACTGCCACAAACGACCAGTTATCGAACATATCAATTTTACCAATTTGGTTAAAGTCTATGCCGTTATCACTCGTTAATGCTCCCACGATATCCCCAGGGCGTACCTTTTGTTTTTTACCGCCATCTATTTGTAGCGTCACCATTTTCGATTTATAAGGTTCTCTATCTAATAGTTTAAACGGTGGCAGGATATCATTTTCAATTTGAATGCCTAAGTATTCCGCTAACACTGCTACCTTATAGCTTTCACTGTCAACATGCAGCGTGAATGCTTGACCTGTACTACCCGCTCGACCAGTACGACCGATTCTATGTACATGAATCTCTGGGTCGCGGGCAATTTGATAGTTAATCACACAATCTAAATCTTCAACATCTAAGCCTCGTGCTGCCACATCCGTTGCAACTAATACTGAGGCACTTTTATTAGCAAAACGAATCAATGTTTGATCACGATCTCTTTGCTCTAAATCACCATGCAATGCCACCGCAGCAAATCCTACGCTCGCAAGCTCGTCACACAATTCTTGGGTTTCACGCTTAGTACTACAAAATACCACTGAACTTTCTGGTTGGTGTTTTAACAATAATAATTTTACAGCCTGTAAACGTTGCTGATTATCTTTTACTTTATAAAAGTGCTGCTTAATACTGGCGTTATCATGGCCACCTTCTACTTTGACCATTACAGGGTCTTTCATCACTCGTTGTGCAATTTTTTGAATTTCGTCTGGGAACGTAGCACTGAATAACAAAGTCTGACGCGTTTTTGGCGTGTGATCCATAATGGCATCCACTGCATCTTGAAAGCCCATCTCTAACATACGATCAGCTTCGTCTAATACAAATGTCGATAGACGATCTAACTGTAAGGTTTCTTTACGCAAGTGCTCTTCGATTCGCCCCGGTGTGCCTACGACAATATGACAACCATGCTCAAGCGATCCTATTTGCGGGCCAAATGGCATGCCGCCACATAAGGTAAGTACTTTAATATTATGAATTGCACGAGCCAGTTTTCGAATTTCTTTGGCGACTTGATCGGCTAATTCACGAGTGGGGCATAACACTAAACTTTGCACGTAAAAACGTTTTACGTCTAATTGATTCAATATGCCTAACGCAAACGCGGCGGTTTTACCTGAGCCCGTTTTACCTTGAGCAATGACATCTTTGCCCGCTAGTACAGACGGCAAGCTTTGCTCTTGAATGGGGGTCATGGTGGCATAGCCCATGTCATCAAGGTTTTGAAGCAGGCTAGGGTTTAAGCCCAATTGGGAGAAGTTTGGTTGGCTCACGCAACACCTATCAATAAAGAAACTAAATATAATGGCCGCATTTTAACAGATGTGGTCCCCGCTGTAGTGCTGATTCAGATAAATCTATAGATTTAATGTATCAATGAGATAACTTAGAGGATGATCCAATCGCTAAACATGCCAACAGTATTCGGCTTAATTCAGCGCTTGCTATTGGCTTACTAAGGTATTCATTCATACCACAGGCGAGACATTTTTCCTTATCTCCATCAATAGCATTGGCGGTCATAGCAATAATAGGGATATCTCTATTAACAAGATTCTCACTGTCTGCCTCGCCATTTCGAATCGCTTTAGTGGCGGCATATCCATCCATCACTGGCATTTGGCAATCCATGAAGACTACATCAAATTCATCCGCTAATAGCGCCTCAATAGCTTCTTGACCGTTTTCACAAATTGTCACGGATAATCCAAAATCAGATAGCAATTCTTTTGCCACTTCTTGATTAATTGCATTATCTTCAACTAGCAAAGCGCGGCCTTTATGTATTGATTCGTTTTCATTATGCCCCTGAACGATCTTCGATTTTGTCTGAGCTATCTCTACCGGAATGGTGATTTTAAATTCACTGCCTTTACCTATTTCACTAGTCACACTTATCGAGCCGTTCATTAGCTCTACAAGCTGACGGACTATGGCAAGGCCTAACCCCGTCCCACCAAAACGCCTAGTAGTTGATGAGTCCTCTTGAGTAAAGTCATTAAATAACATCGGTATATTTTCTTGCTTGATCCCAATACCTGTATCTTTAACACTAATTATTAACTGTGCCAGTGATTCTTCTATTTGATCCAATGCGATATTCAGTGTCACGTTGCCCTCTTGAGTAAATTTAATCGCATTGCTTAACAAATTACCGACGATTTGCTTTAATCGAATAGAATCACCGTTTATCCAAACACTCTCTAATTTTGATATATCTAATACTAAATCTATCTCTTTACTCTTTGCCTGATATTTATAATTTTCATATATGGCATGTATCAAATAGTCGATATCAAATGGCCTGCTTTCCAGTTTCATTTTACCCGATTCTATTTTGCTAAAGTCCAACACATCATTTACTAGGGACAATAAGGTATCAGCACTTTCTTTTGCTAAATTGATATAGCGGATATTTTTTTCGTCTTGATTGTTTTTTTTAAGTAATCCCAACATACCAATAATACCATTCATTGGCGTGCGTATTTCATGACTGATCGTGGCCAAAAAACGCGTTTTAATATCTAGGGCTTTTTGCAAATCCGATGTTCTCTCTATCACCTCATTTTCTAAATTATTTTTTACAGATACAATTTCATTTTTTGAAGTAGCTAATTCTTTCACTAATGCATTGAAGCTAGAATATAACTCATCCAGCTCATTTGGCGTTTTAGATATAATATAGCGACTATCATACTCATCTAAATTATCAAAATTAATTGAATGTATTTTTTTTGTTAATGAATGAAGCGGTCTTAAAATGATATATTTTGCAAAGAAATAAAATATGATAAACAACGCTAAACTTTTTATGATTGAATTTATCAATAAGAATAAATAACCAAGGCCAACACGAGACAACACCACATTGGAATCACTGTATAACGTTACATCGGCTAATTTTATTATTTTACCTGAGAAGTAATAATTAAGAGGAAAGTCATAAGACAATAACGCTACTGGATCACTGCTTTTCTCATTTCCATTTGATAAAATATTACGAATTACACCATTATCATCGACCAATCCTTTTGCCATGAATATTTCAGTTTCTTTTGGCTTGATTATCTTTATACCGACGATAACCGGCATGTTAAATAAGACATTTAGGTTTTCTGTGATGCGCACACGATCTAAATCCCAAATGGAGCGTGCCAGTACCTGACCAAAAACGTCTTGATAGAGGCTTAATTCCCTAACAATTTTTTGCTGGGTATGACGATATTCTTTCACCATATGAAATATCGTTACGGTAACGGCAATCACACAATAAACACCAAACACCCAACGTATGAGCTGAGTTGAAATTGAACGCTTAGCCCTGACAGCTTTCATCAATCCAACCTTGCCAAAGTGTTTGGTATTGCGCCAGCCATGCCTGTGCGGCGGCCGCATGCGATAATTCATCAAAATCGACCAGTGCTGCAGCACTGGCAATTTGTTGGCTATTCAATGTGAAAGACTTTAATAATTTACTGGCGCAGGGCCATTGTGTTGTCATGCCAGACCATGCAGCTTTTTTCAGCCAGCCTCCTTTTGGGTTTCCGCAATCATATAAAAAATCTTTATTAACACCCCAGCTAGGGTCCGTTTCACACTCAGGTGCATAATCTGGAAATTCAACAAATTTCCCCTTGATACGCGATTCAACCCAATTTGGCGTCCAATTAAACAAAACAATCGGCTGCTTATCTTTAACAGCGGCCTTCAACGCCTCGTTCAATTGGTCACCAGACGCTAACATTTTAACTTCAAAATCAATTTGCAATGCTCGGATACGTGCCTCGTCTGGTTTTTCCCAAGGGCCAGACAGGTACAAGCCTTTATTCGAATTATTTTGTGAGAAATAGGCGGCGCATTTTTTTAACGCTTTCCAATCAGGTAACCCTGGGCAATGAGCTTCAACATATTCTGGGTACCACCACTCTTCCCTCGTCTTCGCATTGTGCAACCCCATATCCAAGATGCGCCCTGCTTTCACTAACCTATCGAATTCAGTTGCCATGGTGCCTTCCCATACTTCTACTTGGACATGTGCAACACCATAACTTAATGCGCCCCATTGATCCGCAATAGAGCTTTCGAGATATTCGACGTTATAACCCTGTTTTTTAAATAGCTCACCCATCACATGGCTAAGGACTATTTGACTAGACCAGTTATTCGTTATGATCTTGATAGGCTCCGACCAAGAGCCAACCGCAACACCTATTAAGAGAATAAAACCTATAAGACGAATCACAAAATAGACACTCCAGTTTCAGAATTATTTAAGTTAAAACAGAGACTTACAGGCGAAATTAGATTAATAACCTACACTGGTTACAAATCACATGATTATTGCCCTACTCAAAGTGTAGGCCAACTCATAAAAAAGGCAAATTAGGCTACTTGCTCGTAACCCATCGACAAACCCAGTGAATAATAACGATTGCGATGCCTTCTGAGAAAACAGGTGAATCTAAACTGCATAGATTGGTAGGATAATGGGGATGGGCTATTTAAATAATAAATATATGCCCCCCTAATGATATTGGTGGGCATATACCTTACATTGAAAATACAACACAATTGAATCTAAAAGATTAAATAAAAATGCTATCTAAGCTCTACAGGTTTACTCTGATATCAATGCATAGTCCCAATTAGCAGACACCATTGGCGCTTTAGTTTCAATCAACCCAATCGAGTTGAACGCATCTTGAACTTGTGCATTGAGCACATCCAGTCGATATGGAAAAACCGGATTACTGAAGAAATCGATATTGCCTTGTTTATCTACAAATTGAGCATCGTAATAAAGGTTTTCAATATCAAGTTGTGCGGTTTTATCTCCCAATAAAACCTCCGCTGATACTTCTTGCAGCTTTAATTTTTTAGGATTACCTAGATCTCCCATGAGACCTTTAAATTCAGCTGACGCAGTCATTAATGACTGAACAAACGACTGCACTTCTGATTTATTATTTTCAAAATAATCAGACCGCACCACATATACATCAGCAATAATACGACGAGCATACATGGTTGAAATAATCATTCTCGCACCACCTATTGATTCATTTTTTCCGGTGCCGACCCTACGACCTGATGTCAAGCCATATGCATCTGAGATAATCATAAAGGAGGCGTCAATATCCTCTAGCTGTAATGCTGCGGCAGGTGAATTAGGCGATAGGGTTAAATCTTCCATCCATTTTAAGTTTACATCACTCATTTTTAACCCAGACTGAGTTAATAATGTCGTCATAAAATCAACATGTGGACCATATGCCTGTATGGCAATGGTTTTACCTTTTAGTTGATCTACCCGCATAATATTATTCTTTGCAACTAACGTATCACCACCTCTTGACCAGGTTAACTGATAGATGACAACGGGCTTTGTTCTTGGGTCTTTATTTATTAAATCCAGTGCCTGATTACACATACCAATTGTGCAGCGTAAATAAGGCGATGCCCCTGACAAGTAGTCCTGTAATTGCTTATCAAAATTATCCTGTAAGACGAATTCATAATCTAATCCGGCTTTTGCCATCACACTGTCAGGCTGAGTGCGAGTATTCATTCCATTTGCAAGAAGACTCACCATATCCCCTCCCCAAGTAATCATTGGAACACGTAACGGTAGCGTTTTTTTCACTGGACCTACGGGGGTATTAATACGATCTTTGAGAGGCTGTAGTTCAATAAATTCAGGAGAAGCCTGACTCGTTTGAATAAACAGTGTTATGAGTAATAGATAAAAGCGTATCAAAATTTTATTCCTGTAATTAATTTTTAAAATATGGGCTAACCTATAGCAATTATAGTGCCCAACTAATTTTTATTGCTCTGAAATTGTGCGAAGTGTGAATAGGTAGGAGAAAAAGCATTAAATAAACGAATAAAAAATAATAACTGTCTATTTTAGGTAGCACTAACATAATGCTAATACACAACAATTAGCACCAAAAGTGACCAAATAAAATGAATAGACTGTATAGAGTGTTATAAAGGTGCATTAACGAATATTGATCGCGTCGATAATGCGCACAATAATAGAAAGTGTTTCGAAATTAAGTATTATAAAAAAGTAAGACTGGCTTAAAGCCAGCCTTACTCCTTCAATTAAGGCTTAGATAATACAATAGCGTAGCAATTACCAGCTTCATTCATACCCACTAGTAATGCATGGTTCACTGTTTTTTCACGAGGTGTCTGTGTCACTAAATCGAAACCATCTAATAAACAGCACTCACTGTGTTTAACCGGATAAATGATACTTTCTTCCATGGCCACAATAATGCCTTGCAAGTTTAAAGCACCACAGGCTGATTCAGAAAATCCCACATACGAATTAAAGTTGGTATAAGGGATATTAGCGGTTACTTCACCTAACGCCATCTTCACACCATTTAGCTCGGCTAAATCAGCGTCTTTATAACCTAGACTAGTACCACAAATCATATCTAGTTGACTTGGCTCTAACTTAGCTTCTTTTAAAGCAGCTTGAATAGCATTTGATAAAGCTTGCTCTGAGGTTTGACCATTTTTTTGGTAATAATCACTGGCGCTCGCTCGACCATAGCCTGCCACTTGTGCATAAATATGTGCGTCACGTTGCTCGGCAGCGTCTTTTGCTTCAAGCAATACAAGACCGGCACCTTCACCCATAACATAACCAGCTGACGATGCATCATATGGTTTAAACGAGTTGATATCCGTCTGATAATTCACCGCCGCATCATTATGAGCTGCATGCATCACCAGCGAAAACCCTAGAGCCTGTTCATCCGCACCGCCGGCTAACATGTAAGGTTGCATATTTTGACGCACAACTTCATAAGCTTGAATCAAAGCACCCAATGAAGCGTTATAACCCGTTGCTAATGTAGTGTTGTAACCGCGCATGCCTTTAATCGTTGCACAACCAGAAGACACACTATTATACAATGCCTTCGGGAATTCTGTAGTGCGCACGTTGCTCGGTTCTGGTTTCATACTAGAAAAGAAATTATCTAACGCCGTTTGCGGGCCTTTAGACAAGCCTAGCACCATGCCAAATTCGTCTCTATTCTGTTTGCCTATTTTCACATCCGCACTGGTTAATGTAGATTCTAGCGCCGCCATTGCATAGAGGTTTATTGGATGTAATTTACGGGTGTCAACACTGCGTAGTATTTTACGTGCATTAAACGGCGCCACTTTATGTACCCGAAACTTAAGCTCACCCAAATCATTCGCCGGCAAATTACTGCGCATCTCTGTCAGTATTTGCTCACTTTGAGTTAACCAATGAAACGGCGCTTCGTTATCTTTATGCTGCAACTGACATTGTATTGCACTTGAGGTATCCGTTGCATCTGCTAAGCCTTGTTTAAAGGCTTCAAACCCAATACCTAGCGAACTGATTTGTCCGACACCCGTAATAACAACCTGTTTTTTTACATAGGCCGAAACAGGTAGGCTCGCCACTTTCATAGAACCAATCACACTGCAGTTATTACCACCAAATGCGTAATTGTTTTTCATGAAAACATTTACGTCTTGATCTAAAAATTCATTGGCTACTACATTTAAATCAACATATTCACGAGGCGTTGAAAAATTAAGCGTGGGTAATATTTTTTTCTCTGGCAAAGTCACTAAGCACGCAACCATTTCCATAACACCCGCTGCACTAATATTGTGACCAAAATAAGACTTAGTTGAACTCACAGGGATTGGCTTGTGATTAAAGACTTTATTTAAAGCCGCTGTTTCAGCGCGATCGTTTGCGGAGGTTCCGGTTCCGTGAACATTAATATATTCAATTTTTTTAGCGCTAACGTCTGCATTTTTAAGTGCAAGCGACATTACCATTGTCGCGCCTTCTCCACGAGGTTCAGGAGACGTTTCATGGTAAGCATCACACGATGTAGCATAACCTAATATTTCAGCGTAAATATGAGCACCACGCGCTTTTGCTGACTCGTAGCTCTCAAGCACAAGCGCGCCAGCACCTTCACCCACAGACATACCAGGTTCTGCCGAAAACGGACTGCATGGTCCATCGGCCATCGCATCTAATATTTTAAATCCTGAAAAAGTAGGAAGGTATAAAGGCTCACTACCAACAATTAACACTTGATCTGACTTATTATTTTGAATGGCGTCAAACCCTAAACCTAAAGCATTGGTACTAGCAGTACATGCCGTCGCAACCACATCATAGCCGCCGCCTAAACCCAACAGGTTAGTAATAACCGGTGCCGCTGCGCCATAGTTACCCATGTTCGCTAACATATCCATTGGCACGGCATCATCGGTTATAACCGGCATGAAAGGCTCAGTGGCTGCACCGCTGACGGCAATCATCGCCGATACCGATTGCAAACCACTTGTGCCAGCCAATTTGGCATCTTGCAATGCTTCAAGGCCAACCTTGTATCCCCACAACGCAACCTTATCTAATTGTGAAACTAACCCATCATCCAGTTCAGGATAACGAATAGGTTCTTTAATTTGCGCGGCATAACAGTTTTCAAAAAAACGATTAAACTCTTCACTACTGGCAATGGCACTTTTACAATCAAACAGGCCTTGGGTGAAAGCCTGTTTATTTTGTCCAATCGCCGAGCAAATGCCAACACCTGTAATTACAATTCGTTTGCGTTGTGTTTTCATTTGAACTTACTCCAAGGTAATACCGCGATCAGCCAGGATGACACTACCCTGTATGGCGCGTGATTTATCAGAACACAAGAAACTAACCACACTGGCAATCTCTGATGGATCTAACACAAAATCACGCTTACGAATTTCAAGCATTTGCATAAAACCAGGCCAAACGTGTTCTAACTGCTCAAATGTATCGGTTTTAACTAAGCCACCACACACACCATTTACGCGGATGCCTTTGCTATGTAGTTCATAGTCAAGGTAACGCACTAAGTGCTCAAGTGCCGCTTTCATCACACCCATAGGATAATGCGGCATAACACGACGACTGCCGGTACTGGTAATAAATACAATACCGCCGCCTTCTTTCATCATAGGGATAACACCTTGCACACAACCCACGTTACCCACTAAGTTTGTATCCAGTAGTATTTTCCAATCTTCTTTATTAAAATCTTGGAATTCTTTAAACGGGGTTTGACCGGCATTTAAAATTAAGTAGTCAATTTGTTGAAAGTCGCTTTGCAAACCTTTAAACATTTTTTCTACATCGCGGCGCACCGATAAATCGCCAAGAACGCTACAGGCATACACACCTTTTTCCTGAGCATATTCAATAAGTTGCTTTACTTGTGCAGCACCTTTGCCGACATTACGACGGTGATTGATAATAACATTACAGCCGTCATCAATAAGTTCCTTAACAATAGCTGCACCAATACCGCGTGAACCACCGGTTACGATGGCGGTTTTACCCTGAATATTGCTTGGTAATTGACCTTGTGATAATTCCATTTTTATCTCCTAGTTATTATTTATATTGGTAAATAGCATATTCCATGCACTACCATCACGATCCATGCTATGGATTAATCCACTTTGTTTAGTTTCGTTATGTATATGCTCATGCAATACTTTAATTGCATTAATGTTAAACAAATCGCCCCATTCTTTGACCGCGTTAGTTTGTTTGGCCATAGGGTAGAGGTCTTTCAATAGCATGCTTTCTACTTGCGTAATTTCATTTCGTCCATTCAATCCAAGGTAGCAATGATCAACATTTATATCCCTTGAAGTTGACGTATTTATGCTGGGGAAATCAATTAATCGACTGTGGTTAAATACGTTGAACGAGGCTAATTCTTGGATGTTTAATTTCAAATTTTGCTGGCGCTTCTCGCTCGCCTGACTGGACTCTATCACCAAAAAACCAGCCGCTTCAGACAGGTTATATTCGTCTTTCGTTTTTTTAACTTTAATTTTTATTTCTTTCTGCCAATCCAGCGTGGCGAGCATTTCAGTAAGGTATAGGTAGCTATACGCTTGAAACACACCACCAACCACTACGATATCTAACTGGCCAGATTGTATTAAGGTACGTGCTAATTCTAAGCCTTGAAAAAAGCTATTACGCTCTCCTCGTAAGCGCACGCTATAACCGGTGATATTATGGTTATTAAGTAAGAATGCAGGAAAAACATCTGACTGATACATCTCCTTCACTTGAAATTCTTTATTCATGAAAGAAGTAGGGCCATACATATTAAAATAAACAATACCGATTCTTTGGCTCAGTTTCTTATTAATCTTTCGATAAAGCCCTGAATTTTTCATTGCCTGCTCAAATGCCTGACTTACGGCATCTAAGTGGCCACCTTCGGTCTCTTTATCAAATTGATTTATATTCCAATATTGAATACCTGTTTTATTTTCAATTTTTTCGTATAACGATTGTTCATACTTATTATTGAAACGAGGAACAAACAATCGACTTTTTGATCCTTCTACCAAACCACTACCACTAATTGACATTGGATAACTATTCATGATCAACCCTTTCCAATAAACAACTAACGATTGAACCATCTATACCAATGCTATTTTTCAATAGGTACTTAATTTCACATTTGCTTTCTGACAATACGAAATTTAATTCTTTAGTAAGATCAAGCTCCCCTTTTGAACACATAGGAATGATACGATCATTATCAAAAGCGTCTTTCGCTAAAATCAAATCAAAGCCACCAGAAGCCGAAAGAAAATAGCCAGTTTGCTCGGTATAGCTCACTATCTTGGCTTTATGAGATGAAAATAATTGCGATAGTGCAGAAATCTCAGACTGGTCACTCGCAGCGATACCGTTACCATGCGGATAAACCAAATCAATATCCTCAGCCGCTAGTCCGGCTTTATCAAGCACATCTTGCATTGTCTGAGAAATATAGCGAAACGAAATATCCATACTGGCGGAGTGCGCAGAGCCTGATAATGCCCGCCTTGAACTCATTGCCTTAATACTAAACAGCGGTGTTTGCTGTTGATGAATATCATCCAAGCGCTCTAGCAGCACACCCGCAATGCCATAAGCAGGCATTAAACCATCACTATCTTTAGAAAATGGAAGTGAGGTGGTTTTTGCCATTATATTAAGACCCGACATAAACAAAATATCGAATTTAGAGACTTCTTGCCACGACAACACCAAAGCCCGATCTATCTCACCACTTTGCAACATGGCAATCGCAGGGATCATTGCATTTAAGGCAGATGAACACGCAGAAGATACGGTCAATATTGGATTCATTAATTGAAAATATTCAGCATAAGGCTGGGTTAAAGTATCGTTTCTAAAGCTATTGGCATGCAACTCACTTACTTTTTTATTAAAAAGTAAGTCAATTGATTCATTATCATGCAATTCCCTTATAAACGATAACAAGTCAGGATGATTGCCAGACGAGCCCCAAAATACACGAGTGCTTTTTTTCGAAAGTATACTGGCATCCAATTTAGCCTCTGCCAAAACCTGCTCAGTCACATTAACCAGAGCTGCAACTTTCTCGTTACTTATTTTATTTTTTTTATATTGTTTTAATAAATTTTTGCGTGTCTCTTCTAATGGTGCATATTTAACATCATGCTCAAATCCAAACATGGATTTGAGCATTTTATTTTCAAAAACAGGCTGTAAGTTCACGAACTTACTCTGAACTAGATTTTCTACTAATTCAGAGCTTGTTTTTGCAAAATCAGATAAACAACCTGTCCCTGTCACGACAACCTTAGACTGCAAGCTATGCTCCTTTTTTAATAATCAGAGCATAACAATTACCACCTTCAGACATACCTGTCACAAGTGCATATTTTATTTCTTTCTCGGTTACGCTTCCTGTTACATAATTTAGCCCAGCAACTGAGAACTCTGTGGTATTCAATATTGGATAAACCAAATTATCTTTCATACCATGAATCACGGCTGTCAAATTTAGTAAGCCGCCAGATGCCTCTACAAAACCAAAGTAACCATTATAATTAGTCAATGGTACCGACTGACTATGCTCGCCTAAGGCAAGTTTAATACCATTAAGCTCCATGTTTGTGGCATATTTACCAGCCCACGTTGTACCGCATACCATATCAATATCTTGCGCAACTAAGTTAGCTTCTGTTAAAGCCATATTAATCGCATCGGCCATCGGTTGGGCTGTTGCATTTTCATTAAAATAGAATTGGTCACAGCTACGACCATAACCCATCACTTCAGCATGAATATGCGCGCCACGCTTAATAGCGTTATCATAAGATTCTAAAAAGACACAACCCGCGCCTTCTCCCATCACATAACCTTTATCATCTTTGGCATAGGCCTGATAACTGTTATCGGTGTTCTCATAATTAAAGTCATCGTTACCTAATAACATTAATGGTGAAAATCCAAGAGCATCTTCATCAGCGGCACCTGCAAGCATATAATCTTGTAAGTTTTGACGAATCACTTCATAACCTTGAAAAACCGCACCAAAGCCAGCGTTTACACCCGAAGACAACGTGGTGTTATAGCCTTTAATGCCTTTCGCAATAGCGCACTGAGTCGCGATAGAATTCATCAATGACATGGCGAACTCACTGGTACGCACATTATTTGGATCCGGCGCTAGGCTTTCACATAAACGTGTGATGGTACTGGTTGGGCCTTTTGAAATACCCATGATCATACCAATTTCTTCACGAGCGGTTTTTGCTACTTTGTAGCCAGCTGACGTAAGCGCCTGCTCTAACGCAATCAAAGCATATAACGATATATTGTTTAATTTTTTAGCATCGATACTGCGCAATATTTTACGTGCGTTAAATGGCTTAACCATGTGACAGCGATAATGCAGCATACTATTTTCATCAAGCGGCAATAACTTGGCTTCTTCGCCCGTTAGATCCACTTTCATTTCACGCGGCAATGGCACTGCACCACCTTCATTTAAACCCAGTGCGAATTCACTATTGCTCGTACCTAATGAGCTAACAGAACCCATACCGGTAATCACAACACGCTGTGGCTTAAACTGCGTTTGCTTAATCGTTCCTGGTTTAGTTGAAACAACTAAACATGAGTTATTGCCACCGAACGCATAATTATTTTTCAAGAAAACATTAACGTCAGCATCACGAAACTCATTTGGTACACAATCAATATCAGCATACGTACGAGCTTCGCCAAAATTTAACGTCGGTAGAATTTTCTTTTCCGGCAATGTCACTAGACAAGCGATCAATTCCATAATACCGGCTGAGCCAATGTTATGACCGAAATAGGATTTGGTTGAGCTGATCGGTGGTGTAGTACCTTCACCAAATACTTTTTTAATTGCCAACGCTTCAGAGCGGTCGTTGGCATCTGTGCCTGTACCATGAGCATTTACATAATCGATATCTTCAGGTTTCAACCCTGCGTTCTCGATCGCCGTACGCATTACCCAAGAAGAACCGTCTGCTTTAGGGTCTGGCGCTGTTTCATGATAAGCATCGCTGCTGGTGGCATAACCTAACACCTCACCATATATTTTGGCTCCACGTGCTTTAGCATGCTCATATTCTTCAACAATGATCGCACCAGCACCTTCGCCTATCGACATACCTGGTTGATTCGAATACGGACTACATGGACCATCCGCCATCGCTTTAAGTGCATAAAAACCAGCAAATGTTGGAATGTATAAAGGCTCTGACCCAAGGGCCATCATCACATCGCCTTTATTATTTTGAATCGCATCAAACGCTAAGCCAATGGCATTGGGGCTAGCCGTACAGGCTGTTGCTACTAACTCATAACCGCCACCAATTTTTAACAAAGAAGCAACCAACGGGCAAATACTGGCATAACTGCCTGAGTACTTAACCATGTCTAAATTCGTTTCTTCCGGCTTATTCATAATAAAGGGTAAATAGGCTTCTGTTCCCGCTGCAGAAACACCTACCATTAAACCCATTTTTTTCTTTAAATCACTATCAAGTAAACCGCCATCTAAAAGCGCTTCTCGACCGACACGATACCCCCACAGGGCACCCTTATCTAATTTATCAATTAAGTCTGGATCTAAACCTGGGTAGTCCACTTCACCTTTAATTTCAGATGCGTACGCACCCGCAAAATATTCACTGTAGGTTTCGCTTGGCTCAATACCTACTTTTTTATCCAGCAGACCTTGCTTGAATTCAGGAACATTTCGACCAATAGAGGATAAAACCCCCATTCCTGTAATCACTACTCGTTTACGTATATTGGTCATGGCACACCTAAAATTTTTACTCGATGAAAATGGTGAATCAAAGCCAGTAGATCATCCTAACCTACTGGCCTGATCATTAGGCTTCCGCTTTTTTAGCTTCTAACTGCTCTAGCATATTGCGGAACTTATCAGGATTCACAAAGCTGTTTTCATTCGGGTTAATCAGCATGCTGTGATTCTTAATGAACGGCGTTGCCGTTGTTAAAATCTTACGTTCAACACCATCTGCGGTTTTAATCACATAGGCATCAATACCTGCATATGCGTAAGCTTCATTGATAAGAGCCTGCGCAATCACTTTCTTCAAGCTAGGTGAATAACCAGTCACTACTAACTTACCAATTTCTTCGCCATTACAAAAAATTGCGTCGCCAGCGCCAATCGCTTTAACTTCGCCCTCTTGCTCAAGCACAACACCGACAATTTTTTTCTCTAATGGCTGTTCACGTTTTTCTAACAAGCTTTCACGGCCAAAAAATTCATCTTTGTCATAACGAACCATCCACTGTAACTGCAACTCACGTGGATCACGTGAAACACTGCCATTACCTGTTGGTGAGAAATATGGATTTTCTAGGCGAGTTAACTCATGTAACGCAAGACCTGCTTTCACTAATTCGTAACGCATGCCTTTTTCTTCGATTTCTTTCCACAGTGCTTCGGCTTCTTGTACTGGCAAGATCACTTTGTAACTAAATTCACCGTGCTTACCACCGCGTAGAAGATAAGTATCGTCGTCTAAAGCGATGAAACCTAAAAATGGCACACCGATAACGTCCATGCCGTAAATTTCTTTCGCAAGTTCCCAGCTATAAGGACCTTCCATTGCAACAATGGCATGAGATTGCGTTAAAGACGTCATCTCAACATCTTCAAAGTCACCCATACGCTCTTGGAACAAACTCATTAACGTTGCATCATCTACGTGCTCAGCTAATACAACATAGCTGTCATCGTCATTCATGATGTATACATCTGTAATGATGTTACCAGCTTCATCTAAAATCACGGTATACAGGGTTTGCTCGTCACGTATTTCAGCTACGTCACCGGCAACTGCGATATCCAGCACATCAAACGCTTCGTCGCCTTCAAGTTTTAGCTTCGAGTAATGACTGTAATCCGATAATGCAACGTTATGACGAAGCGCATAATATTCTTTATCAAGATCGTTATACTGATTCGGTACTTCAATACCGTTCACTTCAGTTACGCTTTTTGCTTGTTCTTTGTGTAGTGCTAATAATCCGTTCATTTTTATTCTCCTATTAAGCCGCTTCGATTACGCGTTTACGCTCTAAAATAAAATCAACCAATTGATTGATATTACGCATAAATGAAGGATCAGTACCTTCTTCTACTTTTATGCCAAAGCTCATATCCAGCATTACAACAACTTCTGTAGCATCTACGCTATCCAGCTTCAAACCACTACCAAAAAGTGGAGTATCTTCATCAATATCTTGAGGCTCTTGATACAAGTTTAAACGTTCAATTAGAACTTTTTTAACTTCATCTAATACGGCTTTGCGCTCATCTATGATATTTTTTAGTGCTTCTTGCATGATATTTCTCCTAGTTAGATAGATTCTTCAGTTTCTAATTTTTCTTCTTTAATACCAAAGCCCGTTGTAACTTGTCGCCAATTTGACATACGACCAGAACAAACGATTTTTTTGCCAACACGCGCTTCAACATTAAAATGATTAAAACCAGCGCTATCGACTAAAAACAATTCACTGGTAAGCTCTAGCACGTCACCAGGGTACACAACCCCACGGAACTTAAGATCTTGTGAGGCTAAAAAACCCATCAAGTTTTCACTGATATTTTTAACTCGAGTGACGCCGTCAGGGCAATGTATCGCAGCTTTAAGCTCATGTAAGTCTTCTAGGTCATTACCGGTTTCTTCTTTATAGTCTTCAATGAATGATAATATTACATTCATATACTCACTGGTTTGACCAAATGTTTCTGCGATTAAAACACCAGGCATAACAGGAAAACCTGGAAAATGACCAGTAAAATGCGGTTCATTTGCAGCCACTGTTTTAATACTGGTGATCTTTGGTCTCTCACCATTTTTAAAATTTATGATTTTATCAACCATCATGAATGGCTGACGAAACAATGCTAACTTTTGCAGCATAAAAGGTTCAATAAGTACAAAGTCTTTAGCGACCTTTTTTTTACGAGTTACAGTCGTCATAATTTTTATTTTCCTTAACGCATTATTAAACCACCGTCAGCCACAATAGTTTGGCCAACGATATAACTAGAATCTTCTGATGCTAAAAATGAGATGATTTTTGCAATTTCACTAGGCTGACCCAAGCGATTTACAGGTATACTTGATAGGGTTTGTTTCATGATATTACGAGGAATTCGCTTCACCATGCTTGATTCAATTAACCCTGGAGCTATGGTATTTACGCGAATATTTTTAGGCGCAAGCTCTGCTGCAATGGTTCGACCAAATGCTACAACAGCGCCCTTAGCAGCACTATAGTTAGCTTGACCAAATGAGTTAGTCACACCAGCAATAGACGAAATATTTATCACAACACCAGAGCGATTACGGTACATGTTATCTACTGCAGCTTTTGTACAATAAAATGTACCAAATAAATTAGTTTGAATAACGTCTTCAAACTCTTCATCTTTCATCGTGGTAAATAAGTTATCTTTATAAATACCTGCGTTGTTCACCAAAATGTCAATGCAACCTTCCGCTTCGACAATATGTTCAATTAAGGCTTTTACTTGCTGTTTATCTTGAATATTACATTGCTTGGCAACGGCCTCTTTACCATTTTGCTGCAACCCTGCAATAATCAAATCAGCTTGTTCTTTAGAGCTGTTATAGGTGAAATAAACGCGACACCCTTGCTTTGCTAACTCTTCAATAGCGGCTTGGCCAATATCACCACTACCACCGGTTATTAAGGCAACTTTGCCTTCTAGATCTTCGTATCTCGCCATGATTAACTCCTTTTACTTAGATTCGACATAACATCACAACGGCGACTGCATTTTCACCCTCGTGGCTAATAGATACTTGAGAATAATTCACATCTTTCTCTTGCATCAATTCGTAAAACTTACCGGACAAGTTCAGTGTCGGTCGATTTCCATCTCCAGACTTAAGTTCAATATCTTTAAATGAGATTGAGTATCTAAAACCAGTCCCAAGTGCTTTTACTGCAGCCTCTTTGGCTGCCCAACATGCGCTGTAACGCTCATATTTTTTCTCAGCACTTTCACAGTATTCTTGCTCACTTTCGCTATAAACAAGATTTAAGAATTTTTCACCACTACGATTTATGGCTAGCTTCATTCGTTCAATTGACGCTATATCAACACCCACGCCATAAACCCCACTACTCACCGCAACAGGCAATTCAGTTAACATACCCTCAACTGACAATTCTGTATTAGTCATCAATACATTTTTCATACTGGCACCTTCTGTGATTCGCTTAAATCCATATAGCCTTGCTGCAAATCTTCACGGCCATGATATTTAATTACTTGCTTGACAGAGCCAAGTAACATGCTGTTTCTTAAGTAAAAATAACTCACCATCCATACTACTTGCGCAGAGAATAAAAACGGGTAAAACCAGCTTTCAACATTCTTTATAAAGACGGTAACCATCACCACCTGAATAAAAACAATCAATGCCCACCAGCCAATTAAAGAGAATCTACTTACTTTATAACTCTCTTTTATGTCTTTTTTATTTATCTTAAAATTAAATTTTTCACGATCAGTAATATTTATCAATTTTGAATTCAAACCACCAACCACATAATAAATTGGATTAGAGTGAGCACTCATCAACAGCAATAGCGTTGTGATGGATATGGTCACTAGCATGGTCACCCAAGCCACATCAAATGTTGCCTGTTGAATAGAACCTAGCGGATTAATTATTGAAAAATTGAGTAATAGGAAACACAGTGACTCAGGATATAAATAAAATCGCGCGACATACTCCTTGATAGTCATATTTTTACAGCGGGCGCTTTCCCGATCATAAGACCGATAAAATATATCAGACGCAACCAACAGAGAAACAAACAATATAATTGGAAAGATACACGCACCAACCAGCCACAAGATCGACAAATGATAACCAAATGCATAAGGTACTGCGTAATACGAAATCAGAAATACTAGTGAGGACGAAACAGCTGCAAACATAAATGAAACCAATAATGGTCGCTCTAAATACCCCTTATAGGTCGCCTTACCTTCAATTTTTTTTTCATCCTCACTGTCGACTTTAAATTTTTTGGCAAATATCGCATAAGGCCAAGTACTCCATAAATCCTTCGTCATGCGAAAACAAGCAGTAAAACAAAGCGCAGTAAAAAAGAGTGCGATACCTAGTCCATCAGTTTCATTCACTCTCAAGCTTAGTAAGCCCACTAAAATCGCTGCTATAAATGAATATATAAATGCTGGAATTAATGCAGAAAATAATAAATATATTCGATAAGGTATCGCAGCCATATCAGGCACCTAACCTTTCAATATCTTGAATGGTTTCTACCTGCTCTATTGTGAAAGATGATGCATCACCTACGATAGCCTCTAATAACCTGCTTAATACTTTTTTAGGGCCAACTTCTATAAATTTACGATGACCTTTATTGACCAGATACTCAATAGATTCGCGCCATCTCACCATACCCGTAATATGTGCAACTAAATGCTCACGTATTTCTCCTACTTCAAGGCAGGGTTGCGCGGTCATATTGTTGATATATGTGATACTTGGCTGTTTAATTTCTATATCAAGTAATGATTTATGAAATTCCTCAACACAGCCCTGCATCAACATACTATGCCAAGCGCCACTAACAGGTAATTTGATAGCTTCAATATTATTTTCAGAGAAAAACGTTAGCATAGTTGCCATTGCGGCCTTTTCTCCAGATATAACTTGTTGCTTCAAGCTATTATCATTCGCAATAACCACTGCGTTATTTTCTGAGTTTTCACTTAAGATTTGATTTAATTCTGCAGGATCAATATTTTTAACGGCATACATTTGCCCTTTCTTGAGCTTTGCTTCACGCTGCATTAAACAGCCCCGCTCATAGGCAGCCCTTAATGCACCCTCAACGGTTAAACAGCCGGCGACCTGAAGCGCGCTATATTCACCAACAGAGTGACCCAAAACAACACTTGGTCTAATAGTCGTGTGTTCAAATAAATATTGAGAAATCGCTAAATTAGTCGCGGTGATAGAGACTTGTAAATTATCGGTATTACTTAATTTGCTGATAGGACCATTGAAACAAAGCTTAATAATATCTTTTTTCGCGATCTCGTTTACAAGATCATAAATTTCTCGACAACCTTGCGACTGGTCATAAAAGTCTTTGCCCATACCAACAAACTGGGAACCTTGCCCTGGGAACATCATTACCCATTGTTCTTCTATAGGTACACTTTCACAATTCATCCCTAATCGCCTTTTTATTATTGCTTATTATTTATGAGATTAACTTTGAGAATTAAGTTGACGCGGCGAGTCTAAACACTCCAAGTAGGTAAGGACAACCCATTTTTTAGAGTGATAAGTGACTATTTTTTGACTATTTTTGTGCGCTGTTTTGTGACATGTCTCAATTGGACTAATCCAATTTACCGACAGTAAAAAATGGAGGCTTGAAAATAAAGGGCTAGAAAGAAATGCACGACAACCTATGTCTCATATGGTCTAACCCAAGTAATAGGATACTTAATAACCAATACTAATGATTTGAAGTTAGATCAAATACGACTCAGTATGGATTTATTTTTTTTATTTTTGAACCCTGTCATATTTGATCTAATGAGATTTAAAAATTGGCGCAGACGTACTACAAATAATGTGTTTATTCGTCGGAAAAATCTCTTACTTCACCAGCACAAAGATGTGACGATAGTATTAATCTTTCAAAATTTACAACGCCTTTTTTTAATCGTGAATTAATACAAGACCAAAATTTTTCGTTTTTCCCTTTCACTTCGCTTTCACACATATCATTAAGGTCATTAAGTTCATTTTGTAACAGCGGCTCTTGCTTTAAGATAGGTGCAAATATTTCATGACAATAGCGATCATGTGACTGCGCGCTTACTGCAGAACATAAGCTACAGAGGACTAATAACGAAATACAATAAGAATATTTAAACATGGGACCCCCTTCGGTTTATTTGGACGTTAGTTCTTAGTACATTTTATGTTTAGACTAGGTTTCCGCTTACTGCAAAGATAAAAAAAGCAGCCATTGGCTGCTTAAAATATTTCGGCACATCATCACATGATTAAATTTCGTCAACTAACTCTTTTACCTTACCTTTCATTATCTCTTTTTTACCTGCTATGTATTCTTTACTTTTCTCTACCAGCCCTTGCTCGTTCGCACTGTCATGAGCATCCATGACAATATCGGGATCTTCAAATGGGTTTGCATATAATGCATTCCCTTTACCTACATTGACGCCGAACCATAAGCCAATGGTAAACCCCAGAAATGTAAACATTAATAATAATTTCATCATAAACCTCGTAAATAAATGTTTTAAAGTACAACTGGTATATCTTTTTTAAGATATATTTCACTCTCATCAATATGACTAGCATAAGCAATAACTTCTACTCCTTTTTGCTTAGCCTCGCGTAACAATTCACCATAAACCTTATCAATATGATCCGCCGGTCTAACCTGTTTAATCCCAGTATGATTGACGCAGAAAAAAATCACGCCACGGTGACCCAATTCAACCATACGCATTAATTCACGTAAGTGTTTACTGGCACGCTCACTCACACTATCAGGAAAGTAACCGATCCCTTCAGTTGCATCACCATCTTCACTTGGCACACCCTGTTTAGTATTTTCTAGTAACGTCGTGTTTTTAACCTCAACGTAAATGTCTTTCGCACCGCCCACTAATAAAATATCTATACGACTTTTTTCATCACCGTAACGCACTTCAGTTTTTAGCGCTTGATAATCTTGTAGTTCTTTTACTGTGCCATTTTCAATCGCCTCAACCGCTAAATAATTAGGCCGTGACGTATTAATGCATGCGACATGGCCAGAAGGTGTTTCGGTTAACTCTAACGAATGGGGATACTTTCGCTTGTCATTTTCACTGTCCCAGTACCAAGCATCGCCACCTTCTACGAAACAGTTTTTCATTGAGCCAGTATTCGCACTGTGCACCGTCAGCTCGCTGCCGTCGGCCAAGGTTAAGTCCACCATAAAACGCTTATAGCGTTTTATCCATTTACCTTTTTTAAGAGGGAATTGAAATTTCATTATTATGTCTTATTGTGAGGTGGCGTTTTGAATGAAGTCGCGCAGCCGCGCAATCGCTTGTTCTAATACGGGAATATCACTGGTATAAGCAAAGCGAACAAAGTGATGCCCTTGCTGTCGTCCAAAATCGATTCCTGGTGTGATAGCCACACCCGTCTGCTCTAAAAGATCTAAACAGAATTGCATACTATTTTGATTATGTCGGTGATCTAACCCACTAATATCGGCATAAATATAAAACGCTCCGCCTGGCTGAGCGGGAATAATAAAACCTAACTGCTCTAGCTGTGGTAATAAGTACTGCAATCGCTCAGCGAAAGTGGCCTTTCGCGCCTCTAGCTCAAGAATTACATCAGGTTGAAACGACGCAAGCGCCGCATATTGAGCTGGTGTGCTCGGCGCTAAAAATAAATTCTGCGCCAATTTATCTAAGCTTGGTACCGCCCACTTAGGCGCAACTAACCAACCCAAACGCCAACCTGTCATCGCAAAATATTTAGAAAAGCTATTGATAACAAATACGTCATCACCGTAATTAACCGCGCTATGGGGCTTTTTATTATCAAAGGTAAGACCATGATAAATCTCATCCACCAGCAAAACTCCCTGCTTGTCTCGCACCGCTTGATGCAATGCACTTAGCTGCTCATGAGACATAACCGAGCCCGTCGGGTTCGAGGGAGTGGCTACCAGCGCGCCTACGGTGTTTTCTTGCCAGTACTCACCTACTTGCTGCGCAGTCAGGTGAAAACCGTCCTCGGCCTTCGTAGGCACGAGTACACCATCGGCATTCACATTTGCTAAGAAATGGCGATTACATGGGTAGCCTGGGTCGGTTAGTAGCACGTTTTCACCCGGATTCGTCAATAACGAGACCAATAATTGCAACGCACCGGAGGCACCTGGGGTGATAACAATACGCTCTGGTGCCACTTCTTCGCTGTAACGCTCTAAATAAAAATCGGAAATAGCCTGTTTTAACTCAGGTAAACCCGTTGCCGCCGTGTAATGTGTTTGACCTTGCTCTAAAGCCTGAATACCCGCCTGAACAACCGCTTTAGGGGTCGCAAAGTCAGGCTCGCCTACCTCCAAATGAATCACGTCTCGACCCTTATTCTGCATAGCTTTTGCCTTGCCAAGAAGATCCATTACGTGAAATGGCTCAATTTGATTGAGCCGTTTGGCTATTTTCATGGTACTTTCCATTAACTTTTTGCGGTATTCTCCTGATTTTTCAGCAAAGATCTGCATTTTTTAATATTAAAGTGGCGCATAGTATCGTTATCTGATAGCTTTTCGCCGCCAAAAAGACACGGTTCATGTTTTTAATGAGCCTGAAATGGAAACAAGATTGGCCTTTGGCCTGACAAGGTGAGGCAGTAACTTATGCCAGTAACAGAAGATAAATCATTTGCGTTGTCTAACTTCGAACCTTACAAAGAGAAGAAAGGCGAAGAGTTCATGGGCGCGGAAATGAAGGCCCACTTCAAAATGATTCTTAACAACTGGAAACAGGAGTTAATGGAAGAAGCCGACCGCACCAAGATGCATATGCAAACTGACGCGGAAAATTATGCCGATCCTAATGATCGCGCTAGCCAAGAAGAAGAATTCAGTCTTGAATTGCGTACTCGTGACCGTGAACGCAAATTGATCAAGAAAATTGAAAAAACCATCGAGTTAATCGAAAAAGACGACTACGGTTTCTGTGATACCTGCGGTATCGAGATTGGCGTGCGCCGCTTAGAGGCTCGTCCAACTGCAGATTTATGTATCGACTGTAAAACCCTTGCCGAAATTAAAGAGCGTCAAATCGGCGGTTAATAACTGGTTGATCACTGCTACGAGAATAAGCACCTTTCGGGGTGCTTATTTGTTTTTATATGAATAAAACTCAAACCCCTTACATTGGTCGCTTTGCCCCCACACCAACCGGCCCCCTGCACTTTGGCTCGTTAGTCGCGGCCCTTGCTAGCTATCTTGATGCCAAAGCCCACAATGGCCGCTGGCTGCTGCGCATTGAAGACCTCGACCCACCCAGAGAAGACCCTAACGCCAGCGAGCGAATCCCTGAGCAACTGCGACAGCATGGATTACTGTGGGATGGCGATATTCAATTTCAAAGCCAACACAGTGACCGCTATGAACGAGCGCTAAAACAACTAGCCGACACTGGCTTCACGTTTCCTTGTCAGTGCTCTCGTAAGCAACTTGCAGGGCACCAAGGGCTGCATCAGGGCACTTGTTCAATAGCCAATGCAAACAACCCTGCTGCCATTCGCCTACAGGTTCCTGACAAAGCATATAATCTGCATGACCGAGTATTTGGCCACTACCAGCAATCCCTTTTACATGACGTAGGTGATCAAGTGCTCAAACGTAAAGATGGGCTCTATGCTTATCAGCTCGCGGTTGTGGTCGATGATCAAGCCGCCAGCATTACGCATGTCGTGCGTGGGGTCGATTTGCTTGATAACACCCCTCGGCAACTTTATCTGATGCAATGCCTTGGCTATAGCGAGCCACAATATTTACATGTGCCATTAGCTCTTAACCAAGATGGCCAAAAACTCAGTAAACAAAACCAAGCTACCGCGATCAACGGCAAAGACGCCAAAGCCAACTTGCTGGCTGCCTTGGCATTTTTACAACAAGACATCACCCCCCAAATGCGCTCAGGTTCGCTTGAAACCCTGCTCAAACAAGCCATTCAAAACTGGCTACCTAGTCGCATTAAACCTAACCACTCTGGCTTAATTTAGCCGTTAATGGCCATTCCCACCTAAAAGCTTGCCTGAAACTGTTACCCCCAGTAACATCACGAGCCAATTTTCATACTGAGCCAACCATGTACGTACATCGACTGATCTTATTATTTGTCTTTGCCGCGTTTTTGTTTTCACCCGTCGTCATTGACTGGTGGCTCGAACCAACCGGAGCTTGGTATCGCCCATTCGCTCTGTGGCTAATATTGATTGGCTTTTCTGTTTGGCTTCAGTACTGGCAAGAGAAGGACAAGCTATGATCTTTAGCGTTGGCGCTTTGATCAGCATGATCTTAGCGTATCTATTCACCCTATTTTTTACCGCCTACATGGTGGAAAAGAATTGGATTCCCATGAAATGGGTACGCCACCCAGCCATTTATGTACTCTCGCTAGGGGTTTATGCCAGTGCATGGGCGTTTTATGGCAGCGTTGGCTTGGCGCAAGATTATGGTTACGGTTATCTCACTTATTATTTGGGGATTAGCGGTGCCTTCGTATTAGCACCGGTATTACTCAAACCCATACTGCGCATTACCAAAGATTACCAATTAACCTCGCTTGCGGATTTATTTGCCTTTCGCTTTCGCTCCCGCGCCGCCGGCACCATCAGTACATTGGTTATGCTCGCCGCGGTATTGCCGCTAATCACCCTGCAAATCACCGCCGTTACCGATACCTTCAGCTTACTTAATAACGAATTTGGTCGCATTGATATTGCCCTAGGTTACTGCGCGGTCATGACCGCTTTTGCCATTCTATTTGGCGCACGCCATGTTAGCCCAAGAGAAAAACACGAGAGCCTAGTATTTGCTATTGCCATCGAATCATTAATTAAATTAGTGGCCATTTGTATTTTGGGCATTGCCGCCATGTATATGGTATTTGACGGCCCTGGCGGCATGGACGCTTGGCTACAAAGCAACCACAACAAGCTCACCAGCATGCAGCACTCCATCCAAGAAGGTCCTTGGCGCACCCTGCTGTTGGTATTCTTTGCAGCCGCCTTAGTGATGCCACATATGTTTCACATGGCCTTCACCGAAAATTCATCAACAAGAGCCCTAAGCTTTGCTAGCTGGGGTTTACCTCTGTTTTTATTAATTATGGCGCTAATGGTGCCACCCATCTTATGGGCCGGTGTGTATCTGAACGTCGATACCCCTGCTGAATATTTTGCAGTGGGCATTGGCTTAAAATTAGAAACCCCTTGGCTCGCTGCCGTCGCGTTTACCGGCGGGTTAGCCGCTGCATCTGGCATTATGATTGTGACCACCATCGCCATGGCGGCCATGACGCTCAATCACATAGTATTGCCAGCGTTTCAGCCTAATCCCAAAAAAGACATGTACGCATGGCTGCTGTGGGTTCGTCGCTGGTTAATTGTGGCACTGTTTGCCGGCAGTTATGGCTTTTACCGTTTCTTTGCCCAAGGCAAAGACCTAGCTGAATTAGGCATTATTGCGTTTGTGGCCACCTTACAATTTTTGCCCGGTGTCTTAGCCGTACTTTACTGGCCAGCAGCTAACCGCCAAGGATTTGTGAGCGGTTTAGTCTGCGGCATACTGGTATGGCTTTGGTCCATGCTACTACCACTGCTGGATTACCAAACCCTCGATTGGTTACAACCCTTCCTGCCACCCACGACACATGATAATTGGTACCTTGCAGCGACCTCTTCTGTACTAGTGAATGCCGTGGTGTTTGTGTTTGTCTCATTAATTACACCAACGCGACCCATTGAAGCCAGTGCCGCTGAAGCCTGCTCAATTGATACATTAAGCGCACCGCAACGAAAAGAACTGGTGCACAACAGTGCCGACGAATTCATTGCCTGCCTGAGTGAACCCCTTGGGGATCAAGCCGCTAAGCGCGAAGTACAACAAGCGCTAGAAGATTTAAGCCTCAACCCATCAGAGAATCGACCTTATCAATTACGCCGCTTACGCGGGCGAATTGAAGTAAACCTATCCGGCCTGATGGGCCCGTCAGTTGCTCACCGCCTAGTCAACCAATGGCTGCCATATAAATATTCCAGTGAACTGCAAGCCAGTCATGATATTCACTTTATTGAAAAAGGCTTAGAAGCCTATCACTCACGTCTTACTGGCTTAGCGGCAGAACTCGATAACCTACGTCGCTTCCACCGCCAAACCCTCGAGTCACTGCCAATGGGAGCCTGCAGCTTGGGCAGCGACGGTGAAATTCTCATGTGGAATAGCGCTTTAGTTGAACAAACCCAAATTGCAGCGGATGACGTAGTAGGCAGTAAACTGAGTAACCTAAAAGAGCCTCTGCGCAGTTTGCTATTGGATTTCATCAATGACTCGAACAGCCATTTGCACAAAAAGACCATCGAAGTTAACGGCCGTCCACGCTGGATAAATTTACACAAAGGTATCCTAGAGAACCCCGAGAACCATGAGTACGGCGGCCTCGTTATTCTGCTCGAAGATCAGACCGATACCCAATTGCTTGAAGAAGAACTTATCCACAGCGAACGACTTGCCTCAATTGGTCGCCTAGCGGCAGGGGTTGCCCATGAAATTGGCAACCCAATCACTGGCATCGCTTGCTTAGCACAAGACATTAAATATGAAACCGACAACCCGCAGCTACTTGAAATCGGCGAACAAATTTTAGAGCAGACCCAACGGGTCACACGCATCGTGCAATCACTGGTGAACTTCTCTCATACAGGCAACCACTTGCAGCACAAAGAGCAAGGCCCTGTGGATATGAAAGAATGCAGCCAAGATGCCGTCGACTTATTGCAACTGAGCGATCGCACACTCGATATTCGTTTTGAAAACAACTGTGCCGACCACTGCATCGTGCTGGGTGATGAACAACGCTTACAGCAAGTGTTTGTAAATCTATTAAGCAATGCCCGTGACGCAAGCCCTGCAAACAGTGTTATCCGTATTGAAAGCGAAATCGAAAAACACTCCATCACCATCAAAGTAATCGATCAAGGTACTGGTATTGATGCCGGCACGATTGAGCAAATTTTTGAGCCATTTTTCACCACCAAAGAAGTCGGCAAAGGCACCGGCCTAGGTCTCTCTTTGGTGTACAGCATTATTGAAGAACATTACGGCCACATAAACATACAAAGCCCAGCCGATGAAATTCAAGGCAATGGCACCTGTGTGGTCATCAGCTTACCTCGATTCCAAGACGAATCGGACGCATAAACAAGGATATTTAATGGCCAACATTCTCATCGTAGAAGACGAAAAAGTCATTCGTAGCGCCTTGCGTCGCTTGTTAGAGCGCAATGAATACAACGTCGAAGAAGCCCCCACCTTAACCGACGCCAAAGACTTTGATTTAGACCAATTTGATCTGATTATCAGCGACCTGCGCCTACCCGGTGGCCACGGTACCGAATTAATCGAGCTGGCTGAAAACACCCCCGTACTCATCATGACCAGTTTTGCCAGCCTAAAAAGTGCGGTAGATGCCATGAAACTTGGGGCTGTCGATTACATCGCCAAGCCGTTTGATCACGACGAAATGCTCATTGCCGTGCAGCGCATTTTAAAAGAGCGCAACCTTGAACGCCAAAACAAAGTGCTCAAACAAGAGATTCAAAAAGTGCACCCGACCAATGGCATTATTGGTAGCTGTCCACCCATGCTCGATTTATTCAAAAAAATTGGCAAAGTCAGCCCGACGGATGCAACCGTGCTCATTTTAGGCGAATCGGGTACTGGTAAAGAACTGGTGGCCCGTGCCATTCACGATCAAAGCCCACGGTGTGACGCGCCGCTCATCAGTGTGAACTGCGCCGCGATTCCTGAGTCCTTAATTGAGTCCGAACTATTTGGGCATGAAAAAGGCGCTTTCACTGGCGCTACCTCTGTGCGCCAAGGTTTGGTTGAAGCCGCTGATGGCGGCACCTTATTTTTAGATGAAATAGGTGAGCTACCACTAGAAGCCCAAGCCCGCTTATTGCGGGTCTTGCAAGAAAGCGAGATTCGCCGCGTGGGCAGTGTACAAAGTAAAAAAGTGAACGTGCGCTTAGTCGCCGCCACCCACCGAAACCTTAAAGAATTAGCCAAAAAAGGCGAGTTCCGAGAAGATTTATATTACCGTCTTAACGTAGTTGAGCTTAAGCTGCCGCCATTACGAGATCGCGGGGATGACGTATTGGAGCTGGCACAAAAACTACTGGCCCGAGCCTGTGCAAAATTAAATCGCCCACTGTTAGAATTCTCAAATCAATGCAAACGAGACATCAGCTCATACAATTGGCCTGGTAACGTGCGAGAACTAGAAAACGCGGTAGAACGCTCCGTCATCCTCAATGATGGTGAAGCCATTACCGCCGATGCAATGGCCATCGAAGTGATCAGTGATGATCGAGTACCCGCGTCCATGATGGCATCCCTGCAAAAAGAAGATGCCGCCAAAGAACATATGGATGTAAACCCATCTGAATTATCGCTAGATGATTACTTTCAACATTTTGTCTTAGAGAATGAAGACAAAATGACAGAAACCGAATTAGCACAAAAGCTAGGTATTAGCCGAAAGAGCCTATGGGAACGTCGCCAACGCTTAGGCATACCGCGCAAGAAAGCCAAATAAACGCTTAAAACGTGTAGGGATGAATCCCGATCTACACCCTCTTCAAGTGTAGGTCGCCCTTTAGGGCGACAATATGCCCCACCACCAACACGTGTCGGGAAACATCCCGGCCAGCACTATCCCTAAAATGTAGGTCGTCCTTTAGGGCGACAATATGATTAACCATCAACTCTTGTCGGGATAAACCCCGACCTACATTACGAGTACTTACCTCTGGTTATTCTCCTTTAGTCACAAGCCTAAAGACTAATGCCCCAAGCAAACCGTCAAAATGTTACCTGTCGCCTCACGACTAGGCCCTAAAGCGTCAGAAAAAGTAACAGTCAAACCAAGTGCAACTGCCACAAACACCATAACTCTTTGATTTAATTGATTTAAATATTTATGGCACACGCCATGCAATAGTCACAACAAGTCACATTGCTGAACGAATAAAAATAATAAAGTAGCAATGAATGGTATTTAGAGGCACACAATAAGAATAACAATTGCCACCTACGTACCAGGCCATTAATAAAAATAATAACAGGCATCTAAAGTTGATTGCTTTGGGTTTTAGCGCTAAAGCGGGACAAACCTAAAGCAATTAGCTTCATTTATTCATTTTCGACGCTCTTTCCCCCCTAATAATCGCCGAGCTTCTGGCCAAATCGGCGCAGACCACTTTAATAGTGGCTAAATGACTGATTTTTCTAATCATTAATGCTCACAATCAACTAACCGGACAATCCGACTAGCAGAAGATTCCCATAATATTTAGTAAGTGTGCGACAAGTTGTTACCAACGTTACCCAAGTGCCCATTTTGCGCCGATGAAAGGTGGCTTTAAGTAACAAACCTCTGACAGGTATTAAATAGCCCCACAATAAAACAAGCTAAGCCATTGATTCTAAAGGAATTGTAAAAACTGGCACGGCAAATGCTTTATTAATATCACTAGCGACACCCACACAAACAAAAATAAAAAAGTGGGGCCGCACATAACGCTGAATTGACACGAATAAAAATAAAAAAGTCATTTTAGCGTTGTGGGCCAAAATAATTAAAATAACAGGCCAGCAGAATTCGTGTTCTGAGTGTGTAGTGACCCATTATTAAAATAACAACAAGGGCTTACCAGATACTCAAAACACAATTCGACAAATATAATAATAAAAATAATAAAACACTCGAATCGAAGCTGGGCAGCACTAATAACAATAATAAAGCTGCCCTCGACATTTTCTTGAAAAAACCCTCTTAATTAACCCAAATTTTATAGAACTTCCCAGAATGGGCTAAATACCCCCGTTTGGTTGCGTTTGTGTTTAACTTCTGTACACTGCGAACTTCTTTAAAATCAGCTTATGGCTTAACGTTATTATTATTTTTCTAATTCATTCCCCCCAATTACGCTCCCAATCTGCCCATGTTTAAACGTCTTATTTCCAAATTGAAAAAATCCGTCACTCAATCAGATGGGCAAGTGCAAATTATTGAGCGCAATGATCATGACATTAGTCGTGACAACATTAGCGAAAATGCTCTAAAAGTACTGTATCGCCTTAAGAAATCAGGCTTTGAAGCCTATCTTGTTGGCGGCGGCGTACGCGACTTATTACTTGGTTTGCACCCTAAAGATTTCGACGTGGCAACCAATGCCAGCCCTGAACAAGTTAATAAACTATTCCGTAATTCTCGCTTAATTGGCCGACGTTTCCGTTTGGTTCATGTGGTTTATGGTCGAGATGTAATTGAAGTGGCAACCTTGCGTGGCCACCACGAAAACGCTCAAGGTAAACAGCAATCTAAAACCAGCGACTCAGGCATGCTATTACGCGATAACGTTTACGGCACCATTGATGAAGATGCCGTTCGCCGTGACTTCACTATTAACGCACTGTATTACGACATAAAAGATTTCTCCGTGCGCAGTTACGAAGGCGGCATGCAAGACCTAAAACGTCGAAATATCCGCTTAATTGGCGACCCAGAAACTCGCTACCGTGAAGACCCTGTGCGCATGTTGCGTGCGGTGCGTTTTGCCGCAAAACTAGATTTTAAAATTGAAGCCGCAACCGCCAACCCTATTAATGAGCTCGCGCCTTTAATGGCCGATGTCCCTGCGGCACGTTTGTTTGATGAAGTATTAAAGCTCTTTATGGCTGGCCATGCTGAACGCACATTTGAGTTGCTTGAACAGTACGGCCTATTCGCAGAGCTGTTTCCTCACTCGCAACAGTGCATCAAAGAAAACGATTTTTACCGTCGTTTAGTGATTCAAGCCCTGGCCAATAGCGATGAACGCGTTGCTCAAGGAAAAACTCTGACACCGGCATTTTTATTCTCGGTTTTCTTATGGCCTTGCGTTTTAGAATCACAAAAAGTACTTGAGAAACAAGGCATGCCTGCTGCGGCTGCTTATCACCAAGCCACGAGCCAAGTGCTGAGCAACCAGCAAGCCCATACTGCTATTCCAAGACGTTTTACCGACATGGTACGTAACATATGGGATATGCAGCGCCGCCTAGAGCGCAGAGTGAAGAAACACTTAGAAAGCATTTTGTCGCACCCTAAATTCCGTGCCGCATACGACTTCTTATTGTTACGCGAACAAGCGGGTGAGCAACTGGCCGGCGCCGGCAAGTGGTGGACGCAGTATCAGCACGATAATGCGCACATCATCGAGCAAGCAAAACAACAGCATCAAGAGCGCGGTCGCGAACGTGACAGAGAGCGTAAACCCCGATCCGATCGTCGTCCAAGACGTCGCAACGGCCCCGCTGAATAGGTTACTCCATGAGAGCCTGGGTCGATATTTTCATAGGTCTAGGTAGCAACCTAGATCAACCGTTACAACATGTTGAGCAAGCATTCGAAGAGCTTGCTCAACATAAACATCTTCGCCATGTGAAAATCAGCCCTATTTATCAAAGCAAACCTGTAGGCCCCCAAGATCAACCCGATTTCATCAATGCCGTGGCTCGCGCCCAAACTCAACTAGGCCCGCACGACGTGCTGGATCTTTTGCAATCAATCGAGAACGCGCACGGGCGCAAACGCATTCGCCACTGGGGCGAACGTAGCCTAGACCTTGATTTATTGCTATATGGCTCCGCCCAGATTCGCACCCCAAGGCTTACCGTACCCCATGCTCATATGCATGAACGGGGCTTTGTGTTATTTCCCTTGGCAGATTTGGTCCCAAATTTATGCTTTGATGGCCAGCTAGACCTTAGCGGTTATTTGAGCGACCTAACGTTTGATCTTGAGCCTGTCAAAAAAGGCATTTGACTTAGTCCGTCCAGATCTGGACTATACGCCCCATATTTAAACAGTGAGCCCGCTTATGAGTAAAACCACCATTAACACCCTGCACCTGTGTAAGCGTAACAAGGAAAAATTCACCGTGGTTACTGCCTACGATGCAACCTTTGCACACTTGGCCAGTGCCGCAGGCATTGACGTGTTATTGGTTGGCGACTCGTTAGGCATGGTATTACAAGGCCAAGACAGCACCGTGCCCGTTACCTTAGAGCACATGTGTTATCACACCGCAGCCGTTAAACAAGGTAATCAAGGGGCGCTTATCATGGCCGACATGCCCTATATGACTTACGCCACCACAGAGCAAGCCATTGCCAGTGCCGCAGAGCTAATGCAGTCAGGTGCTGAAATGGTCAAGCTAGAAGGTGGGGCTTGGTTGGTAGATACCGTTTCCGCCATGAGCGAGCGCGGCATTCCTGTGTGCGCACACCTTGGCTTAACGCCTCAATATGTACATAAGTTCGGTGGCTATAAGGTACAAGGCCGCGAAGAAGCGGCTGCCAAACAAATGATTGCCGATGCTCAAGCCATGGAAGCTGCTGGCGCAGATTTGTTGCTACTTGAATGCGTACCAAGCGAGCTTGCTAAAAAATTAACCGAAAGTGTCAATGTGCCCGTTATTGGCATTGGCGCAGGTAGTGATACCGATGCACAAGTGCTTGTCTGCTATGACATGCTAGGCATGAACCAAGGTCACATTCCAAAGTTTGTTAAAAACTATATGGTTGAAGGGCGCACGATTGCGCAAGCTTTCAGCGCCTATAACGACGAAGTTAAACAAGGTGTATTCCCTGCACCTGAACATGGATTTAAAGCATGAAAACCGTTGAAACCATTGCTGAGTTACAAGCCGAAGTAAACGCTGCCCGTAATGCAGGTAAGCGTGTTGGCTTTGTTCCTACCATGGGTAATCTTCATGAAGGCCACATGATTTTAGTGGATCAAGCCTCTGAAGAATGTGATTTTGTTGTGGCGAGTATTTTTATTAATCCTCTGCAATTTAACGACATTGATGACCTAGGTCGCTACCCACGCACACTGGCAGCTGACCAAGAGCACCTGCGTGATCGTGATTGTGATTTGTTATTCTTTCCATCGGTTGATGAGATGTATCCTCATGGCCAAGACGCACAAACTACCGTCAGTGTACCGGTTGTAAGTGAGGGATTGTGTGGTAAATCGCGCCCTGGTCACTTTGATGGCGTGGCCACGGTTGTGAGTAAATTGTTTCATATGGTGCAACCTGACGCCGCATTCTTTGGCGAAAAGGACTTTCAGCAATTAGCTGTGATTCGCAAAATGGTCAGCGACTTAAACCTTCCATTTGATGTAGTTGGTGTACCCACTTGTCGTGAAGAAAATGGTCTAGCTATGAGTTCACGTAACAATTATTTAAGTGAGCAAGAGAAAGAAACCGCGGGCCATATTTATCGCGTAATGAACACCATTGCTGAAAGCATTCAAGGTGGCTCCACTCAATTCAAAAAGCTATGTGACGCCGCTAAAAAAGAGCTGGCCACATTAGGTTTCGCCCCAGACTACGTTGAAGTACGTGAAGCGAATAGTTTACGCCCTGCCACTGCCGATGATGCTGAACTTGTGGTACTTGTTGCCGCCATATTAGGCAAAGCACGCTTAATTGATAACCTGCGCATTAACACCGCTCAGTAACAAGTTTAAGCTGCCCGAAGCGTAATTGAATCCTCAAAACGCTTCGGGCATACTGCGCCCCGCTGTTTAAATAGCTAGGGGGTATTCAAATACGATTACCCATCAGTCACACCCGCGTTAATTAAGGTTTATACATGCAATCCACCATGCTTAAAGCCAAGTTACACCAAGCTCGCGTTACCCATGCTGTATTAGAATACGAAGGCTCGTGTGCCATTGATGGCAACCTGCTGGATATGGCTGGTATTTTCGAGAACGAACAAATTCAAATTTATAACATTGAAAACGGTCAACGTTTCACCACTTATGCCATTCGTGGCGAAGAAGGCAGTGGCATTATCTCGGTTAACGGCGCTGCGGCACACCTAGCAGAAGTCGGTCAACGTGTGATTATTTGTGCCTACTCTGGCTACAGTGATGAGGAACTTAAAGCATACAAACCTCGCCTTATTTACCTATCTGAAGGTAATGACGTCAGCCACACATCAAACGCGATTCCGGTCCAAGTGGCATAAAATACCAAAAGCTATTGCAAAAACATTCAAGCCCAGACTTATGTATGAGTACTGGGCTTTTTCTTATACAAAACTTAAGTTTAATTCGGCCATTTACTTGAACCTTGACGCATCCTTAGCTAAACCAAATACATAGACAGGGCTTAAATGCCAAGGGAACTTATGGCCATATTTTCTATATTACCGCTTAAATACAAAATCCTCAGTATCGCTTTAATCAGCGCATTAGGCTTTGCGAGCTATATCGCTTATCACTTTAAAGCGACGCAAACAAATGACCAGAGCTTAGAGCGAATTCAAACTGTGAATTACCCTATTTTAGAAAAAGTAGGCGTTATCTGGCTTGAGTTATTTGCTGCGCGCTCAGCCATGCAAGATGCAATCTCTGAAAGCGAACCTGAATTAGTTAAAAAAGCCATCACTCACCAACAAATCATTATTGAGCTATTAGACCAGATTACGAAGGCAGCGCCCCTATATCGTAATACCACTGACAAGTTGAACCAGCAGCTCGATACCTATATTCAAACCACCAGTAAATTAACGTTGGGGATGATTGAAGGCAATATGGCTCTTGCTGAGGTTCGCCAATTAGCAAAAGGTATGAATCGCGACTACAGCGCATTTAGTGATTCATTAAAAGAGTTTCGCAAAGTTGCCCACGTCGATTTCGCAGAGCGGCTCGAAGCCGCCAAACAAGAAGGCCGCTTATCTCTGACCACAGGGATGATTATCGCGCTCGTCATTGTGTTTCTAATTTGCATCGTTTCACTGGTGATCGCTAACGCAATCACCAGCAACCTCAATAGAATCATTAAAGAACTCGAGGGCATGGCAGCCGGTAAAGGTGACCTCACGGTACGTCTTGAAACCACCGCGCAAGATGAAATCGGCACGCTGGTTAATCGCTTTAATGCCTTTGCTACTCACTTACAACTAATGATTAAAGTCCTCGCCAATCTAGCCTTAGGCGTCACAAAGGGTACAGAAGATGTACAACGTATTGCACAACACACCCGTGAAGGCATTGAAAACCAGCAAAGTAAAATTCATCAAGTAGCCACGGCCATCACCCAAATGGCGCAAACATCAATCGAAGTATCCAGTAATGCAGGCCAAGCATCTGACGCCACACAACAGGCCAATACCGAATCGGAATCCAGCCAACAAATTGTGCAACAAAATATTCAAGGCATTAGCACTCTAGCCAGTAATATTGAAAACGCTCAGTCCGTTATTCAAGCCCTAGCAAATGAAGTTGAAAAAATTGCATCGGCTTCTCAAGACATTGGCAACATCGCCGAACAAACCAATTTACTCGCACTTAATGCGGCAATTGAAGCCGCCCGTGCTGGCGAGCAAGGCCGAGGTTTTGCGGTGGTGGCCGACGAAGTACGAACACTGGCTGGGCGTACTGCCGAAAGCACCTCAGAAATTGGCAACATCGTTCAAAGCTTATTAGAAAACGCCTCACAAGCGGTTGAAGTCATGGAACAATCTAAAAACCAAGCAGAAGAAGCGGTTAATCAATCTAAAAACACTGGGTTATCACTCAATAATATTTTGCAATCAATCGCAACAATTAATCAGATGAACGAGTTGGTTTCTATATCGGCCAAAGAACAAAGCAGCGTAGCGGAAGAAGTCAGTGAGAACATTGTGCGCATCAATAGTTTCTCTGAGCAAACGGTTGATAATGCACAATCCACCGCCGAAGCGACTAAAAAGTTAAGCGAACAAGCCGAGCAATTAAAAACCATCGTTAATGAATTCAAGGTATAATCGCGCAATTTAAATTCATAATTTGCGCGGAAACCTTCAATGTCCACAGCCTCTAATTGGGATAACGTACGTGCGATTGCGTTTGATGACTACACCCTAACATTGCTCGATCAACGCCTACTGCCTCAGCAAGAAACCTACCTTAACTATACCAATGCACACACCGTATCACTGGCCATCACCGATATGGTCGTGCGCGGCGCACCCGCAATTGGTATCACCGCCGCATACGGCATCGTACTGGCGGCTTACGCTCAGCGACATCAAACTCAATTGGATTTAACACAATCATTTAAGCAGCTTGCAAACTCTCGCCCCACCGCCGTGAATTTATTTTGGGCATTAGAAAAAATGCAGGCCACACTAAATGATTGCCAAGACAAAGCGATTGCCCATCAAATTGAAGCGTTACTCGCGCAAGCACAATCCATTCATCAGCAAGACATTATTAACAACCAAACTATGGGACGATTAGGCGCCAGCCTTATCGAGGAAAACAGTGAGGTTTACACTCACTGTAACGCAGGCTCACTGGCTACCGGTGGCTACGGCACCGCCCTTGGCGTCATTCGGGCCGCTGTTGCCGAAAATAAAATCACACAAGTGTATGCAGGCGAAACGCGACCCTGGCTACAAGGCGCTCGCCTAACGGCGTGGGAATTAATGCGTGATAACATTCAAGTGTGCTTAAGCAGTGAAGGCGCTGCTGGGCAGCTACTACGCCAAGGTAACATTAAATGGATCATTGTCGGTGCAGATCGCATTACCGCCAATGGGGATGTGGCCAATAAAATAGGAACCTATAATTTAGCGGTATTAGCCAAGCACCATAACGTGAAATTTATGGTAGTCGCACCTAGCTCGACATTCGATTTACATATGCAGCACGGTGATGACATACCTATTGAGCATCGACCAGAACACGAGGTGACCCATATTCAAGGCAAACACATTGCACCTGAAAATTGCGCGGCCATTAATCCATCTTTTGATGTGACGCCTAATGCATTAATCGACGCGATTATTTGTGAAAGTGGTATTTTACTCCCGCCGTTTACTCAAAATATTGCAAAATTAGTGACCCATTAGATGTGTGAAAACACGTATTACCAAAGGCGACCAATGATTAAACTCATAACCTTTACCTGTTTAATGATAGTAACCGGCTTGTCTTTCTCTCAAGAGCCAAACGATGCTCTTGATAATTTAGATGCCGACATACTCAGCAATAATGAGCTACGCAACGTTGAGCTGCCTACACTTTCAGAACCACTATCTGATGATAGTAACCTTGCATTAACATCCGCTATTGAACGCAAACAAATTTTAGAAGAAAAGGCGATTAAATTACCGTTTGTGATCTTACCCCACCGACCAAACTACGTGATGCCCGTCTCCTATACCGAAACCCCTCATGATGATGAAATCAAAGAAGTGGTTGGCGACACTTGGCCTGGCTATAACAATGTTGAAGCGATGTTTCAAATTAGCGTGAAATACCAGATTCATCAATTTGATAAAAACAACAAAAATCGACTTTATGCGGCCTACACCAATAAATCGTTTTGGCAGGTTTACAGTGAGAATATTTCTCGCCCGTTTCGTGAGACCAATCATGAGCCTGAGTTATTTTTACAGTTAGCTCCTAACTGGGGCTATATCAATCAAATGACAGTATCCCTTAACCATCAAAGTAATGGTCAATTTCAGGGGTTTTCTCGCAGCTGGAATCGAATCATTGCCGGTATTTATCATCGTGATGGCAGCAGCGTTTACGGCCTCGAGCCTTGGTGGCGTTTACCAGAAACCAAAAAAGCCGACCCCGATGACCCTACTGACAATGACAACCCAGACATTCACAAATACCTTGGTTACGGCAACTTTATTTGGTATAAAAAAGTCGGCCGCGAATCTCTTATGTTTCGACTAGGCAACAATTTTAATGTGAATAAAAACCGAGGCTGGGCTGAGTTCGAATTTACCTTTCCACTGGGTCGACGCTTTTTAGGGTTCGTACAATATTACGAGGGGTACGGGCATAGCTTGATTGAATACAATCAATACCAAAGGCGCATCGGTTTTGGTTTTAAGATTACCGATTATTTATAGCCCAGCAGAAATAAACACTATAAAAAGCGTACCTAGCCATGCACCTTTAATCGTGTATTTCACTAGGATAATTTAGGCTTTTTCGTTAAAGTTCTACCCGATTTTCTATCTGCATGAGTCAATATGCAGCTTTTTAGGAGTATGTTATGAAAGAAGTCGTCATCGTAGCCGCTGGTCGCAGTGCCATAGGAGCCTTTCAAGGCAGCTTATCTCAACTGAGCGCGGTTGAATTAGGCACACAAGTGATCAAAGGGGTGATTGCTCGCTCTGGCGTTAACGCTGAATTAGTTGACGAAGTTATTTTTGGTCACGTTTTAACGGCGGGCGAAGGCCAGAATCCAGCTCGTCAAAGCGCAATTCATGCAGGCTTATCTAGCCACACACCTGCCATGACCATTAACAAAGTATGCGGTTCAGCACTTAAAGCTGTTCACCTAGGCGCTCAAGCCATCGCCAATGGTGATGCCGACTTTATTATTGCAGGCGGCCAAGAAAGCATGTCGAACTCAGCTCATGTAATGCCTGGTTCTCGCACTGGGCAGCGCATGGGGCCAATCACTATGGTCGACACAATGATCAAAGATGGCCTTTGGGATGCCTTCAACGACTACCACATGGGTATAACCGCAGAAAACCTAGCTGAAAAATACGACATCTCTCGTGAAGCTCAGGACGCCTTTGCCGCCGCCAGCCAACAAAAAGCCGTTGCGGCGCAAGCAGCAGGGAAATTTGATGATGAAATTATTGCCATTACGATCCCTCAACGCAAAGGCGACGACTTAGTTGTCAACAAAGACGAAGGTCCACGTGCCGGTGTTATCGCTGAAAAACTAGCGGGTATGCGCGCGGCATTCAAGAAAGACGGCACCGTAACGGCCGCCAATGCCTCGTCGCTCAACGACGGCGCTGCTGCAGTTATGCTGACCAGCAAAGAAAAAGCGGAAGAATTAGGTTTAACGATCTTGGCCACCATCAAAGGCTATGCTAACGCCGGTGTTGACCCTAGCATCATGGGCATTGGCCCTGTTAGCGCCACCAAGCGCTGCCTAGCCAAAGCGGGTTGGAGCTTAGAAGAGGTTGACCTAATCGAAACAAACGAGGCTTTTGCCGTGCAATCTTTGTCTGTGGGTAAAGAACTTGGCTGGGACAGCGAAAAAGTAAACGTCAATGGTGGTGCCATTGCGCTTGGTCACCCTATCGGCGCTTCAGGTTGTCGCGTACTGGTAACATTGATACATGAAATGCAAAAACGTGATGTTAAAAAAGGTTTGGCCACACTTTGCATTGGTGGCGGAATGGGCGTGAGTATCGCCATCGAACGCTAACTCCGTCGCGCTTGCTCGCGGCAGTGAAGGCATAAAAAAAGCCAAGTACTAAGTACTTGGCTTTTTAGTTTCTGCACAAAAATAAATGCGTGCAGTAAACATTAATGAATAACACTGCACGAATCAGGTTCAACATTGCCAAACTCTGCCGGTAATAAACTGTGCTTATTTACCACCAGTGTGTCATAGACCTCTAAATCGATATTCTTATCTTCAAGTATTAACGGCTCAAGTAATACGCACACCGCTTCAATACTATCGAGCTCCGCTATGATACAGCTCTTGTAACCGTCTAAGGTATGAATCGCCACCAGCTCACCCAAATCGGCTTCGCATAAGATCGTGGGCACATCATCTGCCAAAACCTCATCGGCATCTAAAGGTTCAATAAAGTGAGCCGCCGCTACCATATGTAAAATATCAATAATTTCTGGATTTGCGATATCGAGCTGCTCAGGTTCATCGTAATCGTATAAAACCTTTTCAACTAAGGCATGAAATAAATCAATGTCTTCGTCCGTCCAACTGATATCCATTTTACTACTGTGAGGACTAGGAATATCGGTGGATAATAAAATTTCATGATTTGACTGCGCATCCATCTCTGGCATGACGATGTTTACTTGCTCTGTGCCGGTGCCGGCCATATCGGCTAAGCGCCATTTTAAAGGGTGTTTAAATGCCTGTGTCATAGTCGGCCTCCATTTGTCATTTTGCCGCAGTGCACTGCATGTATTTACAATTATTGCCTTTGCCCGAGGCGCGCCTCAGAACGTGGCTCCCCACACTGTAAAACCTAAACCTCCCGTACTTAACGCATAATTTCAGCCTATAACAGGTTCTCACCTTAGTATAGTGGTATATTAGCCCACACGATCATTGTTGTTGACCACCGATAAATTTAAGGCCCCTAAATAATGTGGAATATATTTTCTAAGTCTTTGTATTTACTAACTTTTTGTTTATACCTTAGTGCATGCTCTAGCCTTCCTGATCAAAAAAACTTGAACGTACGTGCCGAGAAAATTGCCCATAAAAGTACCCAATCTGAGCAATCTTCTCTCCAAAATGCGAAATTGAAATTACAAAAAGCCAATACAGAATTATTAGCATTTTATGCGCCAACTTATTTCAAACAAGCTCAAGAAGCGTATGACAACGCAACTGATCTCTATACAAAAAAAGAGCCCACTTCCGATATTCGCTTACATGCTCAGTTATCCATCGAATGGGTTGAAGCCGGTTTACGCAATAAAAAAATGGTACAAGAGTATTTATCTAGTAGCTTAGCCAATCGTGAGGTGCTGCTTAAACTAAAAGCCAATACTCACTTCCCTCTTGAATTTCAAGAAATTGAAAACGAGCAATTAGTACTCATTCAACAAGTAGAACAACGTAAAGAAACACAGGCGCAGCAAGCTGAAAAAACATTAATAAAAGCCATGGCTGAATTAGAAGTACGCACCATTGGTCACACTTATTTGAATAAATCTTACGTTATGATCAAGCAAGCTCAAGAGCTTGGCGCTGAAAAAAGCCTACCCAACACACACAAAGAGACCATCACTCAGCTAAAAAATACAGAACAATTCATTCGTCAGAATCCTAGAGATAAAAAAACCATTCATGGCTTGGCCAATGACAGTTTATTTTTAAGCGAGCGCCTGTTTTCACTTGCTCGCCTTGCCCACAAACTGCAGCAAGCCCAAGAACCAAATATTGAAGACCTCGTATTAAAACAAGAACAACTTATACAGCGTATCGCTGAGTCAATGAATTACAAAGATATTCGTAACCTATCATTAGATGATCAAAGCTTATTAATGAGCCAATACGCAGGAAAGATTCTAAAAAACAAATATCGCACCCCACCTGCCTCAAACGATAAAGAGGAATTAGAGAAGTGGAAACGCAAGGTGGTTTTACTGCAAGCAGAAGTCAGACGATTAGAAAAAACGTCAAACTAATCACAGTCGGGTTCAAACAAAAAAGCCACTTAACTAAAGTGGCTTTTTATTAAAATTCGGGGAATTAACGCATCTGACTAAGTAAGTCCATACGAGACTCGATCATGGTGCGATAGGTTTTCATCAAGCTAAAACGATGTGGGGTATCTTCAACCTGTAACCTAGACAATTGAGACTCAAGTTTGTCGATCTCAGCCTCTAAGCGCAGAATAATGTCATCATTACTGCCATCACCTCGTAAGCGGTAACCATCTTGTGCCATTGTTTTGCCCTCCATTGCGAACGCTCCCATACCTGACTCCATCCTAGGTTTTATGACTCAATACAACACTTAAGAATCGAATAATGTTGCAATTGACCATTCTAACAGGAAATTTTGTGATGGATATCCCATTTTGCATCAGTTCGTGTAAGAGATTGCCTACAATCGTTATTGAAGTGAGCCAAGGTAAAACTGGGCAGAAAGTACACATTTGTTTATAATGCGCGCCCCTAATACATAGCATGAGTGGTCTAATCCGTGGCGAAAAAGTTGTTCATCAAAACCCATGGCTGCCAAATGAATGAGTACGATAGCTCCCGCATGGCTGATTTGCTGGGGGAAACTCACGCTATGGAAATTACTGATAACGAAGCAGAAGCAGATGTTATCCTGCTCAACACCTGCTCTATCCGTGAAAAAGCCCAAGAAAAGGTCTTTCATCAATTGGGTCGCTGGAACAAATTAAAGAAGAAAAACCCAAACTTGATCATTGGTGTGGGCGGCTGTGTCGCCAGCCAAGAAGGGGAAGCTATCCGCAAACGCGCCCCGCAAGTGGACATGATTTTTGGGCCGCAGACTCTGCATAAACTGCCACAATTCATTGATGCCAGTGCCAACCGTATTCCAGTAATGGATGTGACCTTCCCTGAAATAGAGAAATTTGACCATCTGCCCGCCCCTAAGGTCGATGGCGGCAGTGCGTTTTTATCCATCATGGAAGGTTGCAGCAAATACTGCACATTCTGCGTAGTGCCTTATACTCGCGGTGAAGAAGTAAGTCGCCCGTTCAACGATGTCATGAAAGAGGTACACCAGCTAGCCGCGCAAAACGTGCGTGAAGTTAACCTGCTGGGTCAAAACGTCAACTGCTATGAAGGGCAAACCGATGATGGCGACATCATGGATTTAGCCGAATTGATTCACCACGTAGCCGAAGTAGACGGTATCGACCGTATACGCTTTACCACCTCGAACCCCCTAGAGTTCACTGATAGCTTAATTCAAGCCTTCGCTGAAGTACCTGAGCTGGTCAGTCACCTTCACCTGCCAGTACAAAGTGGTTCAAACAAAATATTAGCCGCAATGAAGCGTGGCCACGAAGTGGACATGTATATCGACAAGATCAAGCGCATCAGACAAGTTCGCCCTGATATCAGCATCAGCTCTGACTTTATTATTGGCTTCCCTGGTGAAACTGATGAAGACTTCCAAGACACCATGAACTTAATTCATGAGATTGGTTTCGATACCTCATTCAGCTTTGTCTTCAGTAAGCGCCCAGGCACTCCCGCCTCCGAACTAGAAGACAATACCCCCGAAGACGTGAAGAAAAAGCGTTTGGCCATCTTGCAAGACCGCATCATCCAAAATGCACAACAAATTGGCCGCCGCATGGTTGGCAAAGTAGAAACCATTTTGGTGGTCAGTGTTTCAACGAAAGACCCAAGCAAGCTCATGGGCCGCTCTGAAAATAACCGTTCTGTTTACTTTCACAGTGATGATCACAATTTGATTGGAAAGTTTGTTAAAGTGAAAATTGAAGAGGCCTACACCAACAGCCTTTATGGACACGCATTACTTGATGAAGGCGTGTTTTAATTACTTACTGATACAGAGAACCCTTTACTGAATGACAACTGTCAGCGCTGAAAAGCCACACACAGCTCAAACCGAGTTCTACTTAGAACCAGATGACGCACGTCGTCTGGCGAATTTATGCGGCGACCTCGATAGTCACATCAAACAGGTTGCCAGCCATTTTCAAATTCGAGTGTTTAATCGCGGCAACCATTTCAAACTGGCTGGCGAAGCAAAAGGCGTCGATCACGCCAGTCAAATCATTCAGCGACTCTACCGTGAAACCCATAACGGCACAGAGATTCGTAAAGACCTCATTCACTTGTTATTACAAGAAGCCGATATTGAGATCGCCTACCAAAAAGACCACAGCGAAGGGGCACATAAGCCTATTGTGATTCGCACCCCCAAGCTAATCATCAAACCGCGCGGGCCAAATCAACAGAAATACGTGCGCACCATTCATGAATACGATGTGAATTTTGGCATAGGCCCTGCTGGTACCGGTAAGACCTATTTAGCGGTTGCATGTGCGGTAGAAGCACTCTTACGCGATGACGTACAAAAAATTCTACTTGTACGCCCCGCCGTAGAAGCAGGCGAAAAACTAGGGTTTCTGCCCGGCGATTTAGCACAAAAAATTGACCCTTACTTACGCCCACTGTATGACGCATTGCACGACATGCTTGGGTATGAGCAAGTCATTAAAATGCAAGAACGCAATATCATTGAAATCGCGCCCTTGGCTTACATGCGTGGCCGTACGCTAAGTAACTGCTATGTAATTTTAGATGAAAGCCAAAACACCACACCCGAACAAATGAAGATGTTTTTAACCCGTATTGGTTTTGGCTCAAAAGCCGTGATTACAGGCGATATTACTCAGGTAGATTTACCTCGCGGCACTCGCTCTGGTTTATCCCACATCATTAACATTCTTAACAATGTTGAAGGTATTGGTTTTACTCACTTTGCAAATAAAGACGTAGTGCGCCACCCGTTAGTACAACGCATTGTGGATGCCTATGACGCTCACGATGCAAAACTCGCCGCCCAAAAAGACGCCGACGAGAAACTTAAAAAGGACACTTCAAATGATTGATGTGGACATTCAAATTGCAAGTGAACACTCACCACTGCCTTCAGATGACAAACTAATCCTATGGGCGCAATCGGCTCTGGCTAACCTTAAAGAGAATGCAGAACTGAGCATTCGCCTTGTGGATAACCAAGAAAGCCAGCAGCTCAACAGCGAATATCGCGGTAAAGATAAACCGACTAATGTGTTATCTTTCCCGTTCGAAATACCACCAGAATTAGCAGGACTTGATGACGAAATAGGCCACTTAATTGGTGATCTTGTCATTTGTGTGCCTGTTGTAGCGGCAGAGGCTCATCTGCAAAATAAAACATTTAGTGATCATTTTGCCCATATGGTCATTCACGGCTGCTTGCATTTATTAGGTTACGACCATATAAAGGACGAAGAAGCTGAGACAATGGAAAACCTTGAACGGGAAATTCTAGCGCGTCTAGAAATTACCGACCCTTACGCAATCATTGATTAAAATATGAACGAAGACCGACAGAGAAAGTCCCTGTTTACCTGGCTAGAAAGCTTACGCTTGTTCTCAGGGGACCCAAAAAGCCGCAACGAAATTAAGCACATCCTAAGAGATGCGGAAGAACGTCAGCTGGTAGACAGTGATGCGCTTTCAATCATGGAGGGAGCGATTCAAGTAGCGGATATGCAGGTGCGTGAAATCATGATTCCGCGCTCGCAAATGGCATTTGTAAAGGCAGACCAAAAGCCTAAAGATTTCCTGCCATTGATCATTGAAAGTGCCCACTCGCGTTTTCCTGTATTAGGTGAAAACGACGAGGAAGTGTTGGGGATTTTATTAGCCAAAGACCTGCTAAATTTAGTTCTCGAACAAAACACAGACCACTTTCGGGTAAAAGAAATTCTACGACCTGTCACCTTTGTGCCAGAAAGTAAGCGCCTCAACGTGTTGCTAAAAGAATTTCGCGCCACGCGCAATCACATGGCCGTTGTCATTGATGAGTACGGCGGTATTGCTGGCCTAGTCACCATTGAAGATGTGCTCGAACAAATTGTCGGTGACATTGAAGACGAACATGACTTTGATGAAGAAGACACCTTCATCAAACAGGTCGGTGAAAATACCTTCATGGTTAAAGCCTTAACCTCCATTCAAGACTTCAATGAGTCATTTAACACTCAATTTGAAGACTATGAGTTTGATACCATAGGCGGCATTGTCATGGGTAAATTTGGCCGCTTACCAGAGTGTGATGAAACCATCAACATTGGCCAATATGAGTTCAAAGTGGCAAACGGCAACAATCGCCAAATTCACTTATTACAAGTCACAAAAACAAAAAAAGAAGAATAGTATAAATGGCTTTTGCTTCAACATGGATAAAAAGGCCTGGGTACCTAGGCCATTTTTTTGCGCTTTTGATTGGCGCACTGTTACCCTTCAGTTTTGCCCCTTATGATTTTTGGCCTGTCCAAATAGTCTCGGTTGCACTGCTTTACCTTACCTTAAAAGACCTGACCCCCAAGCAAGCCTTATGGCGAGGCTGGTGGTATGGCTTAGGTGTATTTGCATCTGGTGTAAGCTGGGTTTATGTCAGCATTCATGTTTACAGCCACACGCCTGCACCTCTCGCCTTTTTGATGACATTATTGTTTGTCGCAGGACTTGCTTGGTTTTTTGCATTCATGACTTACACATATCAAAAATGGTTAAGTGCTAAAGACTATCCATACATAAGCTTTGCCATAATTTGGGTTTTATTTGAGTGGAGTCGTAGCTGGTTTTTAGGCGGATTCCCGTGGTTATTTTTAGGGGATGCTCACATTGACACACCATTAGCTGGCTTCGCACCTGTTTTTGGCGTGTATGGTATCAGCTTAATCATGGCATTAAGCGCTACTATTGCCATCGACTGGCAATGGAAGGCTCAATACAAATTAGGTTTGGCAATACTGCTCAGCCCTTGGTTACTTGGCTTTGCAATACACAATATAAACTGGACGCAGCCAATCGAAAATGGTGACATAGATGTAGTGGCCATTCAGGGAAATATTAGTCAAGCCCGCAAATGGTTACCAGAAGAAATTTACCCAACTCTCGAAAAATATCGCGTTGCCAGTGAGAAAAATTGGCAAGCCGATTTAATTTTATGGCCTGAAACCGCCGTCACGATATTACACCACCAAGCCAAAGAATATTTAAAGTATTTAGATACCGAAGGCAAAAAGCACAACACCGCTGTCATTACCGGTATCCCCTATCAACAAAACCAAACGGAAGAATTTCCAGGTGCTTACCACAATAGTATTTTAGCGCTAGGTGAAAGCAGTGGTTTATACCACAAACAAAAATTAGTCCCGTTTGGCGAGTACGTTCCGCTCCCGCAAAGTTGGCGCGGTCTATTAACCTTTTTTAATATACCTATGTCTGATTTTATGCCGGGAAAAAACGATCAAGCACCGATACATGTGATCAGTGAAGGCCTCTCATACGATATCGCGCCCTTTATTTGTTACGACATTGTTTACCCTGATCACGTGGCAAGCTTTGCAAAAGATACTGGGTTATTGATCACTATTAGTAATGACGCATGGTTTGGCCACAGCATAGGGCCACTACAGCACTTTGCCATTGCACGCATGCGAGCACTTGAAAACGGGCGCTATTTATTACGTAGCACTAATACTGGCATTACGGCGCTGATTGATAACAAGGGGAAGGTGGTCAGTAAATTGCCTCAGTTTGAATACGGAGTATTACAATCTCAAGCTAAAGTAATATCAGGAAATACCCCATTTAACATTTGGGGCAGCTGGCCAATTCTGATTTTTAGTTGGTTGACCTTAGCATTAATTATACTGCGTTCATCACGCTCTTAGCCTAACATTATATCTCGTATTGATTATTGTGTCGGTTTTCAAATCATCTTTGATAAATGTTCACGCGAGGAGTTATTCTCCTCGCGAGTGTGTCCAATAAAATAAAACTTCTCCTATCGGATCACTAAACCTTTAATTTCTAAGCGTGAGTTCCCGCACTTAGCACCTTTGCGAGAAGATACATCAAATGTGATACGGCTGGCTGATTCAAGCAGGTCAGAGAATCGATTGCTCTTAAGTTTATATTCAACTGTCGCCCAATCACGTTCTGCATCATGATAAGCGGCCAATTTTTTCAAATCACCCGATGGGTCGCCAATAGATACAACAAGCGGATATCGACAATTGTGTGAATCGGCATTTTCATCTGCAATCAATCTGTAAGAAAACGACATACTGCGATCTGTTACATCCATTTCATCGAAAGTAGCTTCAAGCTGGAAACGTCCATTACGCTTATTCCAGGCTGCTTCAACAGCAATTAAATAATCTGGCGAAGTATCTAAGGTAAGCGGCTCAACGAGCTCAACACTAGCCTTTTTATATTGTCTTATATTCCAACCTATCTTGCTTTCATCAACACCTTCAAAAAAGACCATATTACCAAATGCAGTAGCAGCATGACGATACGGAAGCACAGCCTGATAATTATCACTGTTGTACCATTCTTTAGCGGTAGCCAAAGACGGGAAGGTTAAAATAATCGTCCAATTGTTATCCCACTCACCTTCAAATACGTCTTTATCAAATGTCGCAACAAGTGGCTTTCCTCCGTAGAAATCGATTTCCACCTCGGCTGGAACTGCGTATTGATTGAAAAACATATCCGGGTCCACTATTTCCGCCTGGAGAATAATGAATGCCTTTTTTATCTTGTTATTCTGATCGAGAAGCATTAATTCTTCCGCGTTAACAGAATGCATTACGAGTAAAAAACACGTAAAAATTAACAGCATTAAACTTTTCATAATATATCCAATTGATTCATATTAAGTACGAGTAAGAGTGGCAACATTCAGCCCAAACATTGCAAACATTGAATCCGTGTCGTTAAACACTTGCTCAGGCCGCATAGACTCCAATTCTAACTTACTTGAATACCCCCACAATACGGCAATAGGATGAACCCCAGCATTATGGGCAGTTTCAATGTCTACTATGGTATCTCCAATCATATAACACTCATCTACATCAAACTGATTGATGAGTTTAAGCAAGCTATCTGGATTAGGTTTAGCTTTATTAGACGGACTCAAACCAACCACAGCATCAAATACAATATTTGGAAACGAAGCTGAAACTATCTTCTGTGCTAGCGGCTGAATTTTATTCGTTAAAACGGCAAGATAATTACCTGAGTCAGAAATAGCACCGAGTAAATTTTCAATATTTGGAAATGGCTTGGATCTAACTAAACAATTATTGCTATAGCGTATTTCAAAACTAGAATGTGCTTCTGAAATTCGATTAAAGTCACTACCCAGCGTCTTGGCTACCATATTCAACGTACCATTACCAACTAACTTGCGATAATGATCTAACGATTTTTCAGGCAGACCTTCTTCACGAAGTACAAAATTCATAGCCTCTGCAATATCTTCGACTGTATCAACAATGGTTCCATCAAGATCGAATACATATAATTTTTTATTTAACATTAAAACCTCATAACGCATTAAAAAGTACAGCAATACCATCAACAAAAATAACAACAATTATGAAGTGCTTTAATCTATCTCCTGAATTGAAATTTTTTGCTTTAGTTTCTTCACGAGTATCGCCACATATAACGACACCTAGTCGCGCACCAAGACGACCACCAATAACAACACCCGGTGCTGTAAATGCCAAAAAGTCCCAGCGTATTCCACCCAATTCAGAGTGAATTAAAAGGCCTGCTATTGAGCATCCCGCCAAAGCCGCCACACCAGTTGATATGCACAATGCCAATGGATACTTCCAACGCAGTAACATCCACAAAGCAACGATTTCGCCGATCCCAATGGATACCCAAGCATTGATCATCCCACCCAAAAGACATAACACAGCAAATACAATCAGATCTGCAGTAGTTGGTGTGCGGATTTCAACCTCTCTCGAATTTTTTTTTGAGTAATAAACCTCAACTGCTAAAATAACGGCTAAACCTAAAGATGCTGCCCCAAATGCTATATCAATATAATTTTGATCAGGTGATATATAAAAACTCCCGACAATCATACCGGTAATAGCAAATACCAAGGAGAATCCAAGAATACTAATAACAATTCTTTTAATCGACCAAGCTAAGGCCCCAGAAGTCATGCCAAATGCTTGTGTTGCTAACGCAAGCTTCAGCGACTCAAGTGACGAGAATCCATAACCCATACTGAATAATGGCATAAAAATAAAACCACCACCGACAGCCGTTGCATTAGCAACAGCTGCAGCGACAATCGCAGTTAAAAAAACAGGCCAACGCTCTGCAATCAAATCCAGCGGAGCATCAAAAGAAAAAGCAATAACAAGTAAACCAATAAAAACAGAAATCGTATAAAAAATGAAATCATTAATTAGTCGTTTCGACTCAAATTTTACAGGCTCTGTAGTTTCGATAGATTTACAATTACTTGAATCAATACCCATAGCAACCTCTACAAGATATGCACACGCTGAATACGTCGTTTATCCGCGGCACTCTGAAAAGAATTGCGACCATGCAACAACGCATTGTTGTTAAACATCAAGAATTCACCCTTGGTCCATCTATGCTCGTAAAGATACTTTGGATTATACAAATGAGCATTCAATTTTCGTAGAAAAGCATCTGAATCGGCTCTTTCCATACCATCAACCGATACATCAATTGGGTTAATATCTTCATTATCTTCGTTAAATGCTTCCATATAGCGAATGACTGAACGACCAGAGCCTGTCATTGGTGAAACCAATGGCCATTGTAACGTCCCTCCGAAGTGGGCCTTACGCTCTGTTTTGTACGTAATATTCGCTTCTTTCAAACTATTTTTTAATTTTGCTTCACTGTCTTCATACGCTGTTATTGAATCGCAGAAAATAGTTTCACCACCCTCAAAATCGTTTCCTTCAACACATTGGAAAAAACTAAATCTCGGCGTTTTTTCTGGCCCAAGATAGCTACCATCCCAATGTAGTTCTAATCGACCCTCTCTAAAAATGTGATTCTTGGGTTGTTTTTGTATCTGTAAATCAAATACATAACCAAAATCCCATTTTAATAAATGTCCAAATTGCTCAGAAAATGAAACCATATCTTCTTGAGACAAAGCATCAAATCCACGGAATAATAATAAGTGATAATCTTTGAATAAGTTTTCAATATCACTGCTAGATAATTCAAGTAAATTGGTAGTATCCGTTGCACAGACAACCCCCCCGAAATTACATAGATTTTCAACTATCATTTCAAGAAGCTCTCTCTAATTGCGTCTGACGAACAAAATGACTTGGACGACCATCATGATATGCAAGCAACACATCAGGCTGTGATTCTGCATCAGAACGTTTCATGAACGATACTCGATCGTCATCTACAACGGCGACAGCATGCCAAGGTGTTACCCATGCATTCTCAGCGTCACCAAGATAAATGCCTATTTTTTCAGATACTCGAAATTGCGGATGGATAGACAGACGAACGGCTTGAGGAAAATGTTCTTTTAACAATCGACTCCAAGCATTGGAGCGCTGGATAACTCGATATGAAACTAACTTTGATGCTTTCTGAATGGCATTTCTCGCCAAACTCTTGAATGGATCAATACCACTGAAATCCTCAAAAATAAATCGTGTAATGCCTAAATACATAGACTTAGCATGAGGTTCTGTTCTCGTACGATAAATCAAATCCGATAATGTCTCGCCATAAGACACCATAAGATCTTCTCGCATTGTCTCAAAGCACGATAACGAATTATAAACTTTATCTAAGTTAAAGAATGTGAAAGTACCTGGGTGAGCATCTTCAACCATAGTACGCAAAGTATCACCATATGCGGTGACATCTTCGTCAGAAATTCTCAATAAATCGGAGAAAACACGCCCATCCGAACAAATAGATATTTCAACGCCAGGTGAATAAATAGATTTAATTTCATCACTCAAATCACTTAATTGCTGAAAAGCATGACGCTCAGCATAATCCGGTAAATGAGCTAATGTTTTATTCCTATTGGGAGACTTAACGGGAAAAGCAGGCAAAACCATTTGGATAGTTTCTCTTGCTTTAACGAAAGATAAAATCTTCTCAAGATGAATTTTTCTTTCTTCATCCTCATCAACCTCAGCTATATCTTGATCGGGAAGTAAGCGACGCTTATCAAAAATTACATTTAGAATGTCACTTGCCAAGCTCTCTTCATCTTCTATTTGAATAAGAGTGCCTTTACTGTCTAATACGTCTGAATCTTTATGGTTTATTATTAAATCATCCATTTCTTCTATCTCCATTAAGGTGAGTGTTAGGCTACTGCTTCTGATGTTTTAAGCGTTTTATGACTATTTTTATTTTTTGTATGCAACACTTTTAATGATTCAAGCACCGACAGTTCATTCTGACCTGATTCAATAGAAACCATCACTAGATCTTCTTGTGTCACATTTAATTTATCTAAATCAGACAAACGCTGAAGAATTCCATGGTAAGTGATCTCCAGCATTTTTTGTTCAATGTGCATAATTGAATCCATGGTTAATGTACTACCCATGCTTCGAGTGTTCTCCATAAACTGTTCATCAATCTCTACATCAAAGAATTCACCTTCATTACGTGTATATTCTAACCCGCGACTTTTTAACAAATCCTCAAATTCATGCGCTATTTTATCTATTTTGTGAATAACATTATTAGCACTTAAATAATCCATTTTCTGGTAAAATTCAGGCAAATCCTTCATTGTCATGCCGGGCATATAACCCCAGTTTTTCACCATCGAAGACGGTAATATAATGCCAAACCACTGCATAAGCATTGATGTAAAATAAACTTTTTGGCGATCATAACAAGAATGATATAACCCTTTTATATGCATAAAGAAGTTATCCAACCAAAACTGAGAGAAGCGATTAAAAACAGGCACCATTACACGGTAGGACTCTTCATCACCTTCCATGTCGGCCTTAATCATATCGCCGATCATCCGATTACTGTCTGATAGGTATGCAGATCCTGGCGATAATAGAGGATCTAAAAAGGCAGCTGACATCCCAGTTAAAAACCAACGATCTTCAGAGAATGGCGCCGATACACGACGAGATAAATTTTTCATCTGTGTGTAATCAAGAATTTTGGCAGTATCAACTGGAAGTAGTTCTTCCATGCATTTATGTGTGCGTAAAAAAGCAAGGAACTCTTCTTCGCCCTTTATTTTAATATCGCATTCATCATTTTTTGTTACCATTCCGATACTATAAGTTTCCGCATCCAGAGGAATTAGCCAGAACCAATAACCGCCATACATAAAGTGAGTGGTTGCTAAAGTACGAGTTGTATTTCGAACACGTTGACGCCATTCCTTACCGCCAAGCAAATCTAAGTTTGCTACACCTGATACGCGAGCCCAATATGAACTAATCGGATGCTCGTCATTTTTAATCTCACTAATACCCAATTTTCGAGCAATTGGTGAGGCGAATCCAGCCGCATCAACAACCCACTTAGCTCGAAAACTGCCATCTGAAGTGGTTATTGAGTGTCCATTTTCACGATCTAGTTGCACAGCAGTAACTGTTGTTCCCAAACGTACATCAATCCCTGATTTAATATTCATATTACATATATCTGTATCGAACTTTTTACGATCTATTTGATGCGCAGGCGTGCCGTGGTACCAAGAACGACCAACTTCACTCATATTCTTTAATGCTAAGTCATGTTGTTCGGAATCGTAAAAAAAGCGCAATCCATGCTTGTATAGATGATTTGTATCTAGGTAATGTCCTAAATCTAAACTTGTCGCTGCATAATTCCAGAATGCCTCAAGGGTGGATTCCCCTACCCAGTAACCGAACTCAGTTTTTCGCTCTATCACTGTTATTTTCATATCAGGATGCTCTAGATGCATTTGCCTAGCGAGACAACCACCTGCCATAGAGTGACCTATTATTAATAAATCACATTGCATTTCGTTAATTTCACTTGCCTGTAATACACTCATATAATTTCCTTAAAATATGTAAAAACGGAAGATATCCGTTTAATGAAATCAAATAATCGTTTTAATTTTTAATATGATATTTATAAATTACCAAATAAATATTTCAAAAATAATTTTAATTTATGCTATTTGCGTAAATCTCATTTCATCTATGAAATTTTTCCATTCTTCACTCATTGACCAATTGGGATCTGATTTCCAAATTTCATCTATCAATTGATTAGATTCTTCTTTTGTCCAACCCAAGTTTTTTTCAGCCCAAATAGAGAAAAACACTGTAACTCGGTAATTTGCCGCACAGTGAATCCATATTTTTTTCCCGCTGAAGTTTCTCAAGGCAAGTTCAAATTCATCGTAATTTTCTGAAGTGGGGTTTTTAAAATCCACGGGGATGTGTATATATTCCAAGTTAAGACTATTCAACACTCCCGGCTCATCTTGAATTGAATACCGCTCGTAATCGACAGGCGCCAAGTCGATAACAACGTCAAACCCGTCATCTTTTATCTTCTTAAATTCTTCTTTAGACGGCTGGCCGCTGGTACTAAAAAAGTCATTTATGCGTATGAAATTAAAAACTTTACTACTGCTCACTTCACTCATAATCAACTCACCTGCCACGTTAAAAATCCAAAATACTGTTTGAAGTCTTTGCCGTATTTACAAAAATCAAGTTCGAACGCTCATATTTGAACAAATACCTCAGCGACCTAATCCTATCTATTCAAATCGGCACAATATAATATGCAATAGCATAATATGACTTATCATCTAATTTACATTGATGTAATTATATAATCAGGTCAATAGACACCCTCCACAATATGCCAAAAAAACATCATTATTGGCTACAATTGTCCATTAATACGTCAATTTATTGTTTATATTGATTTGAAACGATCAAATAATTTGACTATATGCTTATTAAAATCAAGATTTGACATTACATGCAAATACATTCAATCTAGAAGAAGAGTAAACATTAACCGAGACTAAACTCGTCGAGAAGACTCAAAACGTCTAATAACAATGGAGGTTTAACATGAATAATGAACAAATCAGTTGGCGCTTTTTTTCTAGGCTTTTAAATAAGCCTATTCTGTTGGTAGTTCTACCAGTGATTTTCTTTATTACTGCTGCCAGCTTTATCCCTAAAATTATCAAAGATACTCGTGGAGACGCTTTCCTATCTCCTGAGAACCCCGCTTTACTTTATCGAGAACGAGTTCGTGAACAATTTGGCCTGAATGATCCTGTTGTCGTCGCAATCAAGGCTGATATCTATACTCCAGCTGTTCTTCAATTATTAAGCGAGCTCACAAGTACCATTCAAGATATTGAAAACATAAAAGAAGATAAAGTTTTTAGTCTTGCGACGGAAAAAAACATGTCTGGAAACGATGGAAGTCTTGTAGTCGAAGACTTTCTTGATCCTCAACCAACCACAAAAAATGACGCTTTATTAGTAAAAAGTGCCATTCAAAACTTCCCACTTTACAATGGTAGTATCGTTTCAAAAGATGGAGACGTAGCCCTAATTATTGCGGAACTGTGGAATCAAGATATATCAAGTGAAACATACAAACAGGTTAATGATTTAGCTGCTGCTGAAGTCGTGAAATTTAATAAACTAAATGGTACGACTATTGAATCTTATGTAGCCGGAGAAGGCGCCATTGCGGGCTACCTAGGTGAATACATAGATAATGATATGAAAATTTTGAACCCAATTGCGGGTCTTATTATTTTTACAATTGTCGTAATCTGTTTCTCCGCTTTTAGCTCTGGTTTACTTGCTTTAATGATGATTGCAACAACTGTTCTATCGACAATTGGAATTATGGCTGCATCCGGTGTGTCATTTTATGTTATTACTAATGCGCTACCGGTTATTCTTATTGGTATTGCTGTTGCTGATACGATCCATATTCTTGGCCATTATTTCGAACTTCAAGCAAGCTCAACTCGAGGGATAAATCGAAATCTGGTCATTGATACAATGGCTGAAATGTGGCGCCCTGTCACACTTACATCTCTTACCACTATCGCTGGTTTCGCTGGACTTTATCTAGCATCTGATATGCCTCCGTTTAAATTCTTTGGTCTTTTCGCTGCTATTGGAGTAGCGCTCGCGTGGGTTTACTCAATGACATTGTTACCTGCCGTTTTAATTCTCACTAAACCAAAAGCGTCTAAGCGCTACTTACAAAACTACCTTAATAACGGAGATATGAAACAAGATATATTTTCTCGTTTTATCAATAAGCTAGGTGCTCTATCATTAAAATACGCCAAATCATTGGTCGTTTTAGGGTGTATTGTCATATCACTGGGTGCAATTACTGGATCAAATATTATTATCGACGAAGATCGAATAGATACATTCAATAAAAAAGAAGATATTTATAAAGCCGACAAACTTATCAATGGCTATACCAACGGGGCAAATAATCTAGATATCATTATTGAAACAAATAAAAAAGAAGGTTTATTTTCACCAACGGTTTTAAGAAAAATTGAAGCATTACAAGAGCATGCACTAGTGTTTGACGACGTGACAAGTGCAACGTCCATTGTCGATTACCTCAAACAAATGAACATGTCTCTTAATAATAGCAACCCAGAATCATATGTTTTACCTAAGGACGCTAAAAGTATTGCTCAGTATTTCTTAATTTACTCTGCATCAGGTGAATCAACCGATTTTGATGAAGAAGTTGACTACGACTACAAAATGGCAAATGTTAGGTTCACCTTTAAAACAGGTAGTTACCACCGCAATAAAGATATTATTGAAAATCTTCAACAATATATTAGTCAAGAATTTAATGATGATAGTGTTACAGCCACTATGACTGGACGTGTAACTGTAGACTATTTTTGGATCAGAGACTTAGGAGCCGGCCACTTCTTTAGCCTTGGTATTGCACTAATTCTTGTCTTTTTCGTGTCTGCACTCATGTTTCGTTCGATGATCGCAGGTGTATTTACATTAATACCTGTTTGCACAGCACTATTATTTGTATATGCAACAATGGCTATTCTTAATATTCCGCTAGGTATCGGAGCATCTATGTTTGCATCAATTGCTATTGGCTTAGGTGTCGATTTCTCAATTCATACAATTGATCGTATTAGAGAATTGCTTCGAAATAGTAATGCGACTGAAGAACTAAAAAATAAAAATATCGACGTAATTATTGCTCGACTTTATCCAAGCACTGGACGTGCACTTCTATTTAATTTTATCGCTTTAGCTTGCGGATTTGGCGTTCTTATTGCCAGTAGCGTAGTGCCATTGAACGAATTCGGTTCTATTGTTGTTGTTGCTGTAGTTGGTAGTTTTCTATGCAGCATGACATTGCTTCCGGCTCTAATTAAGCTAACAAAGCCAGACTTTATACATGGATCGACAGAATCACTTGTAAATCCTGTATCGAGTACAGCAGTAATACTTGTAGTCGCAGGATCTTTTTGGTTTGCCTCTAGCTCTGAGGCTAATACAAGCCAACCTCAAGTAGACAGCATTGTTGCGAATATAATTAACGTGAATGAAGGCGATCATGTGACACGCAGCCTAAAGATGCGTTTAATAAACAAACAAGGTAAAGAGCGTATCAGCGAAACTACAATTTACAGACGTACAATGGATGAAGAAAAAAGAACACTCGTGGTTTATAACCAACCTTCTAATGTAAAAGGTACTGCGTTCTTAACTTATGACTACCAATCGCCGGAACATGAAGATGATCAGTGGCTCTATTTACCTGCCACTAAAAAATCCAGGCGCATATCTGCATCGAATCGAGGTGACTACTTTCTTGGAACAGACTTCACCTATGAAGATATAAAAAATGAAGGGAAAATGGAGCTTTCAGACTACAACTTTACTTTAATAGGCAGTCTTCAGTACGAAGGGCTAGATGTTTTTCACATCAAGGGAATACCGAAATCAGAAAGAATTGCCGACGAATTAGGTTATAGCCGTAACGAATTCTATGTAGACAAAAATAACTGGATTATCGTTAAGAACGATTATTGGGATGGTAAAGGTAAACCTCTCAAAACAATTTATCTGAAAGACCTTGCCCAAATTCAAGGAATTTGGAGTCGTAAAAAATTAGTTATTGAAAACCATAAAACTGGCCACACAACGGAATTTGAGTTTTCTAATATTAATTATGATGAAGACGTACCGAAATCAATTTTTGATGTACGTGCGTTATCGCGTCGATAATTTTAATAGTTTTAAAATTGAACTTACTTGGGTCAGGTTAGGCAAATCTTTAAAATGCTAAAAAAACATATAAAATTAGGCTTTTATGTCTGTTTCGCCAGTTTATTTCTTGGCCCTAAATTATTAAATGCCGACGAGGTATCTATATCTAATCAAGTGATACATGAAACATCGTTTTCATTGGACGAAGACGATGACATCATGCCTGTTAAAGCGCAAAGTATATTGAAATCAGAAATATCAGGTAATTTATCTGATTTCGTATATGAAATAGATGCCCGCTTACGGTACGACATAAAAGATGAGTTAGATGACGATAAAACTGAATTTCAATTTAGAGATGCGTTTGTTGATTATAATTACCAAGGAACTTACTTTCGCCTAGGAAAGCAAACTATTGTTTGGGGTGCAAGTGACGGCTTAAGACTACTAGACGTAATTAATCCTCTGAATTATAGAGAGTTCATTCTCGACGATTTTGATAATTCACGTATATCTCTCACTACCCTAAGTGCTGATATTCCCATTAGTGACGGAAGTTCTCTAATGGTGATCGTTATTCCTGAACTTAAATTTAATCAGCATGCAAAACCCAACACACATTTTGAGATGGCACGTCCATTACCCGAGTTATCTTCTTCAGTCACTTCTATAACAATAAATCCTGAAACAGAGCCTGAGCAATCATTAAAGAATACTGAATTAGCGGTCCGCTGGGCAAGCTTTGTTTCTGGATGGGACATATCTTTAAATTACTTTTATCACTTTCAAGATGATCCGGTTGTTTTTATCGATATTGATGGAACCGCTGTTAATATCAATCCAGAATACCGACGTAATACACTGTTAGGCGGTACAGCTAACAATGCATTTGGAGATTTTGTTTTGAGGACTGAGCTTGTATTAAACAACTCTCACTATTACTCAACTAGCAATGCTAGCAAACGTTTCGTCGATAAAACCCAAGAGCTTCAATATGTGATTGGTTTAGATTACTCAGGTATTAGCGACACACAGATAAGTGGCCAGTGGTTTCGACGTCAGCTGCTAGGATATGAATCAGACATTTCGGAAGATGCCATCGAGAATACGCTCACATTCCTAGTACGTCGTAATTATGAAAATGAAACCATTACTGTTGAAACTTTAGCCTTACACTCTTTGGATAATTCTGATGGACTTGTAAGACCAAAAATAAAGTATGAAATTAATACTTACGTAGAGTTAGAGTTTAGTGCGGATATTTTTTATGGAAAGTCTAATGGTTTCTTTGGTCAGTTTGCATCAAAAGACCAACTAACATTCGGTATTACCGTCGGATTTTAGAAGATCAACTATATGATTAAATAGTTGTAGAGTACTTTTCGATTATTGCATCACTTAATTTAATAATTTGATCCGCAATGCCATTGCCTAGTGTACTTTTCATTTCGTCCTGGGCTAATTTCCATTGTTTCTCACCCGCTGCGAACATAATTACGCCCTTTGCAGACAAAGATAACAACTTGCGTCGACGATCATCTTTGTCTTCTTTCATAACAACCATGCCGTCGCTAACTAATTTTTTTAAGTTACGACTTAATGTCGTTTGATCTAACACCAAAATTTCTTGAATCACTTGACTCGTACAAGTACCTGAATAATGCATAGCCCGCATAACAGAGAATTGACTAACAGATAATCCGCACTCAGCCAAATGACTATTATAAACAGCATTAATTACACGATCAGCTTTACGTAAACTAAGGTTTAGACAAGGTTCTGGTGCCATATGGCTTATTGGGGTGTTTTCTTTTAGCATTTTAATAGTTTATCTCGTTTCTCTGATATTTCAATGACATTCATATATAGCTTTGAACTATTGCTCGAATGACCATTAATATAGTTTTTCTCTAGCAAAATCCCCTTTAAATTTACGATGAATTCCTATCTACACACTAAAAAATATAAAAGATTAATAATCATAGAAGATATAGATTTAGAATAAACTTACTCTATTTTTTCATAGCGCGAACGATATTCAATCGCATACCGTATTATAAAATCAATACGAATATAACAAAAAAATCCGTATATAAAACTCTTTTTTTAGAGCGACACTCGCTATTATCTCCTCATAAAAAATTGATATATTAACCACTATTTTTTGTCTCAAAGTGTCCGACATAGCCGTATTTATCGCTTTATAAAACTACTCGTAACCCTCGCTTAAGTTGCATCCTTTACGACTGATAATGAGTACTCGAATACAGCCAGCTTGCCGCATTCACAACGCGCCTATTAATAAAAATCGCTTAATACCTTTACAGAATAATGCTAACTAAAAACAATTGAAGTGAATGTTATTCACATTTAACCAATATAAAAGCGTCCACTTTAATATGGCAGCGCTTAACTATTGGCTAATAATTTATATTAAAGAAGATATCGAAAATTTTATACTTAGGTGAAAGAACTCACTTTGTATCGTCCAGCCTTTCCTTAATTACTTATGCATTTTCAGCCTAAAAAGCACACCAAGTATTACTAATAATCTAAACCAATACGCTTTGATTGTAGATTTTTTCGTGAAAAATCTACATATAGGACTTTAGATTCATATATAACTAAACCTTTAATGGCACATTGCCATGATATGCATTGCATCAACGTCTACTTCAATCATTGCATGCAATCACATCTTAACAATGTGTAAAAAGTCTATCTATTGATTCAGTCGGTGGGCAGCAGCGTACTAATGGAGGCTTCGCTTTTTCTGTATAACAATTAATTCAATTGTAAACGTACAATTTCATTTCGATTATGTAACGCTTCTAATTTATTCGGGAATAATTGAATATCATTAGGCGTGATCAATATGGCTTTATCATCCACCAGCCCTACAAAACCAGCACTAAATTCTTTTACAAAACCGTGTTCAGTCGGCTTTAAAGTCTGGTTTTGTGGGATATCGACCATGACTTTCAAGCCGTTACCCAAAGGGTCATTCATTGACTCAGCGTTTTTATATAACGCCATAAACGTTTGATGAATCACCAGCACAAAACCGTTACGAAAGGTCAGCCATTGGCATTGCCCCGCAATGCCATCAGTGAAAAACTCACAGCGTACAATGATGTCCGAATTGCCTTCAATAACCATGCTCAAACCTGCTAAAAAGCATGCAGTATACCTTAAGCTAATGTCTAAGGCATGGTGGCGATATAATCGGCCAAGGACTCAATTTCACTTGCCTCAACCACTTTCATTATATTTACCATAGGCGAAGTGGCTCTTGCCGCTTTTCCCTGTTTAAAACCGGTTAGGGTTTTAACGAGGAAGTCTTTCTTTTGCCCAGCAACCCGTGGCAAGTCGTGATTACCACGGCCATCTTGGCCATGACACGCAATGCATAAACTATCGTATCGAGCCTTACCTTTAGCAGAGGTTTGAAGGCCTTCTTGAGGACGAACCGTTTGTGCTGAAAAATACAATGCTAAATTAATTTTCTCTTCCGCATTGAGTGAGCGCGCCAATTGCTGCATTACGTAACTTTTACGTTCGCCAGTGGCAAATAACTGGAACTGTTTAAGTAGGTATTCTGTATTTTGTGAGGCTAAGTTGGGTATCTCCGATTTCACGCTATTGCCGTCTTTACCGTGGCAGTAGCCACATAACATAGAGCGGTCTTTGCCTTCTTCTAAAGCAATAGAATATTCAACCTGGTTCGCTTTGAGCTGATCAATTTGTTCAACCATATTCTTGTAATCGTCTGCCCAGACCGATACTCCCGTCATACCTAAACAGCATGACAACCACATACTTAAATTGGTCTTTTTGAACATACTCATACTCACCCAAAAGGATAAGGAAGTTACAGAGCATACGTACCAACTTCAATGACTTAAGTTAACAGATCAATATGTAATATGAATTTTCTGACGCAGGTCAACTTATTGACCCTGTAGTCAACTTTTTTAGTCATAAAAAAGCACCACTAAGTGGTGCTTTTAAGTTGATCTAACTAAATGAGTGCTTACTCTGTTAGCTCTCCATCAATCACTGACGGCGGCTGATCGCTAATATCCGGCATGGTGCCGATATTAAATACATCACCAGTAATGCCTGTTGGCACCGACTTGCTAGGCGCCGTAAGCGGCAAGCTTGTACAGTTGCTCGCGGCTACGGTTTGCATGCGTTGCTCAACATCATTGGCTTTAATAATGTACTGGTCAGATGAACCCAAAATAGTGGCATCTTTCAGGTTGATCACAGGGCCCCAACGATTATTAGCACTCTCTTTAGACGGTAAACCCCATAATTGGCCTTTACCGCCATATTCAAGCAAGAACACTTTGCCGTTTTCAGTGGCATCGCCATTGCGATCATTGGCGGTTGTATGGGTGTATTTAATCGTAATAGGCTTATCAAATGACACCACGTTATCGCTGCCATCAATCAGCACCATTTGTTGCTGCCAATGCTCAAGGCCGGTTTCCCAAACGTAGAACTCGGTTACGCTGCCATCTTCAATTTTTGAGTATAAGTTAGCGCGAGTGGTTATCGTATTGGCCGTTGCAACCGTACTGGAAATCATAGGACCACTGTTCAGACCCCAGCTCCAGTATTGTGAGTTTTCAACATCGTCTTTGGTGACACCGCTGGCATACGTCACTTTATCGGCACCGATTTTTAAGGTCAGATCCGACTTAGCAAAAGTGTAATCTGCGGCAGTAGCAGCTGCATTGCTCCTAAATACATCATTCTGAGCCGCACTTGAACTCACATCTGTCGCAGCAATGTTCACATCTAGGCAACGATCAAAACATTTCAGCGTGACAGATGAACCTGACGCAAACAACTCGCCTGTTGCGGTTTCACCACCATCGACAAAACTACGGGTAAAGAAGCGAATTTTGCTTGCACCAGATAGATAGCGCACATTGCCACCCAATTGACGGGACCACATATTTAGCACCACATTGCTATTAAGTGCTACCGCTACAGCAGAGCTTAATGGCGTAACTTGAGGGCCATTTTCGCCATTACTACGAAGACCTATCACTTCAAAGCCATTGTTAGCCGTGTTTGCTCTTAAAATGACTTCAAGACCATCATTTGTATCTGAATCACCATTAAAGTCCGTAGCGCCCGTTAATAAAAAGGTATCACTTTCAAACATCCAAGTTGAGAACGTCACACCATCAAGGTCGGCAAGGTCGATCGCATCCACCGTATTTTTAATTAAACGACCCGGTGCTACCTTAACGGTAAAGCTATCGCCAACGGTGTCATCAAACTTAGCTTGTTGCACGGTTTCGCCATTAGTGAAGTTTTGGCCATCTTCGCGCCATGAGCCCCAGTAGCCGATATGGCCCCAGTTTTCAAAACCGTTAGAGTCAGTACCCGTACCATCACCATCACTATCCACTTTTATCTGCATGCCAGAGTTCACCGCCACAGCAGAGCCATCGGCTTTGTTATATAAAGAGTAGTTCCACACCACGCTGTTAAAGCCATCGCGGGCTAAACAGGCTTGGCTATCGAAAGTCCCTGCATTGATCGCAGCGTAAGTATCTGATTTTGCCATATGCACATAATCACTGTTCACTGCCAATGCAAACGCGGCGTTATCGTTATACTGAGGCGTGTCGCCAGTAGCCGCTTCTAAACAAACCTGTGAAGTTCGGGCAAGGCCGGTTTCAGTGGCTTCGTTATAATCCACCGATGCTGAAGTCGTGCATTTAACGGCCGTGCCGTCGAACTCATTACTATCCTCTTGATACAAAGTAAAACTAGCACCGCCGCCTGTGGCTTCTGAAGAAATCACTTCACCAAAACCCGTGCTATCCGTTTCGGTAGATGTCAGTGTCGGCAGAAGGCCATACGTTAAGGTGAACTCACCAAATGGGTTTTCATCGGTCGGGGTTTTACGCACTTCACCCAACATTAAAATCACATCTGGGCCACCGCCTTCGCCAGATTGCCCAGCGTAATCCTCAACCCAGCCTTTGTAGATAAGTGGATCAGTGGCGGATGCTTGAGAGCTATTACCCACAATCGTCACAAATTGCTGTACCTGTTCGCCACTACCTTCAGAGTCGTCACCACCGTCACCACCTTTATCTTCAAAGCAACGACTGGCATCATTCCAGCTGATGTAATTACCCTCACCTTTCATGGCTAAAGGTTGAGACTGATTGGTAAAACATAACAAGCTATCAATAAAACTAATTGGCTCGACGGCATCTAGCCATACATACACATTTTGACGCGCAGTCACATAATCACTGGTGGCCGCTAGCGTTGTGGTATCTGCCAGCGCTTTTGCACCAGTAAGATGATTGTTTGCGATAAAGGCTGAGCCAGATACCGTTTCATCTTGTGCTGACACTAACGACATTTGCTCAGGTAATGCCACCGCCCCTGATAAGCTAACCGTCGCGACAGACCCTGAGCCACCGGTATCTGTATCGGTGTCGGTACTATCCGAACTACTTGAACAGGCTGTCGTGATGGCAATTGCCCCCATTACAGCAACTAATGGTAATGTTTTCATGTAAAGCCTCAATTTATCCTTGTGGGTATACAAACTTTAGTTACGGTTGGCGGAATTTGCCTGAGACTCACATCAACTTTTACAACATTCGTTATATTTAAAGGCCTAGAGCCATAGATTGTTTATCTATAAAAATACGCTCTTAATTCACTTACAGCATAATCGACGTACAAGGCGCTACTACGGCCTAAAAAGACTATCAAGAGTTACTGAATAGTACTGAAATAAAGGAGAAGATTGCCTATTGAGCAAGGCATACAGCATGATAGATTGAGCCGACACGGCAAGATCAACTTAGCTTATCTCAATAAAACGGATAGCTTGCTTTAACATCTCTAATTGTGAATCAGACATGTTATTAAACTTTAAACCGTAAACAAAACCCTCTTTTTGATGACGCACATGTTGAACGATGGCCCTTAAACGCATAGGGGATTGGTTGCGATATTCGTGTAAATCTTCTTTTGGTAGCATCAATGAAATTTCAATATCCTCGCTCACGGCTATTTCACGATTCAATAAAACTTTCATTCCCGTCATACTAATATTTTCACAATATGCGTCTTCCCATATTTCATTTAGTTCAACGCGCACTAAAAAATGAGATTGTATTCGAGGTGACTGACGACGATCATCCTCTTCAGGTTCATGTATATTAGTAGCGGCTGATTTTTGAATTTTAAAATGATTGATCAAATCCGACAGAGTTTGGGTTCTCGACAGTAATGACTCAGCAATATTATTGGTATTAGCAACCTTAGATGTGTTTTGTTCTAACGTTTCTAACAACCCTTCCATGGCCCCTTCAAGCTCTGTAAAGCGAGACAATTGTTGTGAGCTTATTTCATCAATTTGTTGTGCATTTTGGGCCGACACCATAATTTGGCTGGCCGCTTGATCTATTTCTTCAGCGGTATTTTTCGCTGATTCAGCATTGTTTTGAACCTGCTCAACTACCCCATCCATTGAATTTGACACTTCTTTTACATTGCGGGTGAGGCTGTTAATAATTGAGTTAATTTCTTCAGAGCTTTGGCTGGTTTTTTCAGCTAACCCCCTGACTTCATCAGCCACCACCGCAAAACCACGCCCTTGCTCCCCTGCACGCGCAGCCTCTATCGCAGCATTTAGCGCTAATAAATTTGTTTGGTCTGCAATGCCACTGATGGTGCCGATAATTTCTGCTATTTTGTCTGCTGTTGCATCCAACTCTTCAACCTGAACGACAGCTGTTTTTACCGTAGCTTGAATACTGGCCATATCCTCAACACTTTTTTGCACAACCGCTTTACTAGAAAGAGCCGCTTGTTTACCTTTATCGGCGGTTTTTCTAGAGCCATCCGCTAGGGATTGGATATTCGAGCTCACGTCATGAAGCTGTAAAATAACCTCACTCACATCTTTAAATTTTGATTTTTCTTTTGCAGACTGCGTCGCGATACTACGACTGACTTCCGTTATTTGGTAAGCGCTTTGGCGCATGTATCGAGAGCTGGCATCGGCATTGGCAAGCACTTCATTTAATCGCTTAACCATAGAGTTGAAATGGCTGCTTAACTGCCCCACTTCATCTTGGCTACGCGCCTCAACAGCAATGGTTAAATCCCCTTTCTCTACTTTTCGCAAGGCTCTGATTAACGAGTGAAAAGGCTTAAGAAATAAGATGGCCACCAGCCCTATAATCATAAATTGAATTGAAAATTCAATGGCCGATTCCCAAATACTATTAAATATAAAACCGCTGCGCGATTGCACCATTAGCGCAACAGTGTCAGCTGACACGTTGTGATCACTGGCGATATCAATCATTTTTTGCAGCTCATGAAACGCCAAAAAGCGATTAAACAGCGTAGTAACGGCAGTTACTGCGATAAACCCAATTTGAAGCTTCCAGCGTAAACCCAGCTTTAACCACCAATCCATGATGCCTTCCGTTTATTCTTAATATCTTATGAGATTAGAAGATAGACCTTTAAATTCAAGACCGCATCAAGCGCATAATGGTCTAAAAGAGACAATCTTGTCCCTATATTTACTAGGCCTTAAGAGGGAATTTGAGGTATCCTTATGCGCTAATTTTTTAATCATTTTGATAGCATTTATGCTATTTCAATAGGCAGCATAACAGCACCATGCAAGATCAATATATCCCGAGCGACATCGAATCCTCCGTTCAGCAATTTTGGGCTGAGAACAAAGTATTTAAAGCCGTTGTCGATAGCAACCGCGAAAAATTCTATTGCTTATCTATGTTCCCGTACCCATCGGGCCGACTGCACATGGGTCACGTGCGTAATTACACCATCGGTGATGTAATCTCTCGCTATCAGCGTATGCAGGGTAAAAACGTCATGCAGCCAATGGGCTGGGATGCGTTTGGCCTGCCAGCTGAAAATGCCGCCATCAAACACAATACGGCTCCTGGAAAATGGACCGACGAAAACATTGCCTACATGAAAGGCCAGCTAAACACCCTAGGTTTTGGTTATGACTGGGATCGCGAGCTAGCCACCTGCAAACCTGAATATTATCGTTGGGAACAATGGTTCTTCACCAAGCTTGTGGATAAAGGCCTCGCCTATAAAAAAGTATCTGCGGTTAACTGGTGCCCGAACGACCAAACCGTTCTAGCTAACGAACAAGTAATCGACAACTGCTGCTGGCGCTGTGACACCCCGATTCAACGCAAAGAAATCCCACAGTGGTTCATCCGTATTACCGATTACGCCGAAGAACTACTAGACGATCTTGATCAACTAGACGAATGGCCAGAAAAAGTAAAAGCCATGCAACGCAACTGGATTGGCAAGAGCCAAGGCGTTGAAATGAGTTTTGAGCTGAAAGGCCAACCGGGCACCGTGGACATTTACACCACGCGTCCCGATACCTTAATGGGCGTAAGCTACCTTGCCGTAGCCGCAGGCCACCCATTGGCGGTTCAAGCCGCACAAGGCAATGACAAACTCACGGCTTTTATCGAAGAATGTAAACTAGGCGGCACTGCAGAAGCGGAAATCGCCACCATGGAGAAAAAAGGCTGTGCCACTGGCTTAACCGCTATTCACCCTATTTCTGGCAAAGAAGTGCCTATCTGGGTGGCTAACTTTGTATTAATGGGTTACGGCACCGGTGCGGTCATGGCTGTGCCTGCACACGACCAACGTGACTTTGAATTTGCCCACAAGTACGGCATTGAGATCAATCAAGTGATCGCCGCACCGGCTGACTTTGATATTTCAACTGAGGCTTACACCGAAAAAGGCACATTAATTAACTCTGGCGAATTTGACGGCCTAGAATTTGAAGCCGCCTTCAACGCCATCGCCAACTGGTTAACCGATGCTGGCAAGGGTAAAAAACAAACCAATTACCGCTTAACCGATTGGGGCGTCAGCCGCCAGCGTTACTGGGGCACGCCAGTGCCTATGATCAACAAACAAAACGGCGAACAAGTTACCGCACCTGAAGACATGTTACCGATTGTATTACCAACTGATGTGGTAATGGACGGGGTCAACAGCCCAATCAAAAACAATCCTGAGTTTGAAAACATCGAATTCGGCGGCGAACAAGCCTTCCGCGAAACCGATACCTTCGATACCTTTATGGAATCGTCTTGGTATTACGCACGCTACTGTTCACCAACTGACGACATGCACATGGTAAACCCAGAAGAAGCCAACTACTGGCTACCAGTGGATCAATACATTGGTGGTATTGAGCACGCGATTCTTCACCTATTGTACGCACGTTTTTTCCATAAATTATTACGTGACGCTGGCCTAGTAAAAGGCAATGAGCCATTCAAAAGCCTACTTTGCCAAGGCATGGTATTGGCAGATGCGTTTAGTTACACCAACGACAACGGCAGCAAAGAATGGGTTAATCCTGTTGATGTCGAAGCCGAGCGTGACGAAAAAGGCCGCTTAGTAAAAGCTAAGTTCGATGGCAAAGAGCTGAATCACGAAGGCATGATCAAAATGTCTAAGTCGAAAAACAACGGCGTTGATCCACAAGAAGCCATCGACATTTATGGCGCTGACGTAGTGCGTTTATACACTATGTTTGCCGCACCACCAGAGCAGTCTCTTGAGTGGTCAAATGCCGGTGTACAAGGAGCGCAAAAATTCTTACAACGTGTTTGGCGTTTAGCGGCTGAATTAATTAACGGCGGCGACATTGCCCCGTTGAATATTGACGCCCTTAACGATGAACAAAAAGCGGCGCGTCGTAAGACACACGAAACCATTCAAAAAGTCAGCGACGATATTGCCCGTCGTAACGCCTTTAATACAGCCATTGCAGCGGTAATGGAACTGACCAATACATTGGTTAAGTTAGATAAAGCCGACGAACAAAACCGTGCCGTGTTAAAAGAAGCGTTAATTGCCATGGTGAAAATGCTCGCGCCCATCGCGCCGCACATGAGCCATGAACTGTGGAAAGAACTCGGTAACAACGACCTAGTGCTAGACGCACCTTGGCCAGAAGTTGACGAAGCCGCACTTGTGCGCGACAGCATCACCATCGTGGTACAAGTAAATGGTAAAGTTCGTTGCAAACTAGAAGTTGCAGCCAATATCGATAAAGACGGCGCCATTGCCACGGCAAAAGACGATGCCAATGTGCAGAAGTTTTTAGATGGCTTAACCATACGTAAAGAAATTTACGTGCCGGGCAAATTGGTTAACATCGTCGCCAATTAAGCAGTATGGGTTAGCGACTGCCCGACAGGGTAGAGCGCAGCCCATCAGCAAGATGAATACAGAAATGGATGGGTGACGTCGTGCCTCACTACCCCATCCTACTGATAGGGCTTCGCAGCTAACGCTACCAAGAGCCATTATTATTCAAATAAAAAAGAAGAACCATGCATAAGATTAAATTAACTATTTTCGTGTCCCTGCTGGTTTTTCTTTCTGCCTGCGGCTTTCATTTACGTGGCCAAGTGGATTTACCGGTTGCGCTGCGCATTTTAAATTTAGAAGCACAAAACGCGGAGCTTCTAACACAAAACCTGTTACGACAATCGTTATTAAGCAATGGCGTAACACTTGCCGTGGATGCGCCTTACACACTTAAAATAATCAGTGAAAGTGGTGATCGCCGTGTACTAAGTGTGACGTCTAACGCAAAAGCCAGCGAGTACGAACTGACTCAAAACTTAAGCTTTGAATTACTCGATACTAAAGGCAATAAGGTGAGTGAAGAGATAACCATCAGTAATTATCGTACTCTGCAATACGATGCCAGCGCTGAAATTGGTAAAGCCCAAGAAGAAGCTAACTTGCGCCGCGAAATGAAACAATACAATGCCTACAATGTGTTACTGCGTTTAAAGGCCATTAAACTTAAACCGGCACAGGCTGATTAATTGTGCGCTTAAAACCAGAACAGCTTGCCCAGCACTTACAAAAAGAACTCAAGCCACTTTACATTGTGAGTGGCGATGAGCCTTTGTTGGAACAAGAAATCTGCGACCAAATTCGAGCAAGCGTAAAGGCTCAAGGCTTTGACGAACGCGAAGTACATCATGTAGAAGGTAATTTTAAATGGGGTGAGCTACTTGAAGCCGCCAACGCGTTATCGTTATTTTCATCGCGTAAGTTAATCGAAATACGCATTGTCAGTGGCAAACCTGGGGACCAAGGCGGTAAAGCCCTGATGGAGCTATTTGCCAACCCGAATCCCGATAACATTGTAATGTTACAACTGCCCAAGGTTGATAAAGCCGCCACCAATAGCAAGTGGTTTAAAACCCTTGATCAAATTGGCGTGTTTATTCAGCACTGGCCTATCGAGCGCAACCAACTACCTAGCTGGTTAGCCAACCGCATGCGTCAATTTGGTATCAAAGCTGACCGAGATGCGCTAGCCCTTTTAGCTGACCGTACTGATGGCAACTTGCTGGCTGGCGCACAAGAAATTGAAAAACTAAAATTATTAGGGCTTGAGCAAATCAGCGCTCAAGACATTGAAGACTCAGTAGGTGATGCCAGCCGCTACGATGTATTTGCGCTGTCTGAGTCTGCGTTTAAAGGCGATACCGCTCGCAGCCTGCATATTCTTAGCACACTGCAAGGCGAAGGCATTCATGCTCTACAGCCTCTTGCCATTTTAACCAATGATATTCGCCAGTTACTTTCATTTATGCAGCTCGTACAAGCAGGCACCCCTGACGACAAAGCCATGCAGCAACTCAAAGTATTTTGGCCAAAAAAACAAAGCCAAATCAAAGGGGCGGCAAGACGCTTAAATGTAACCGCGGTGCAACAAAGCTTAACAATTTGTAAGCAAGTCGACCTATCTTGTAAGGGTTTATTAAAAGATGACCCGTGGCGCTTACTTAGCGGCCTAGTTACCAAGCTTTGCGGTCTGAACATTATTCCTGACAGATTATAATCGAATTAACCTGCTTATTTTTTCAACAAAATCACGACTGGCTCTCAGTTAACCCGTGATCCGCATCACCGCATTACCCTGCCTTAACAAATAAGCTGTCTATCTAAACGTTTAGTCACCAAAGCAGCACAGTCATGGCGTAACCCCAGAGTCATAATTTAACTCTAGGCTCAACACGCACAGGAAGTGCCCCGGAGGTTTTATATGGGTTATGCAGCACAACAAGACATTAACAACTCTGATCTCGTATGGGGATTAGAGCATATATCCCAACAGCAGCGGGCCACTGACTTTGTTAAGCGCTTTGAAAATAAGCTATGCATATTTTCACCGACAGTCAATCAGCTCTACAGTAACTACAATATATTCTTCCCTGAAGACCAAGATCGAAACATGGTGGTACTGCCCGACCCCTACGCGTTTCATGATACCTTCAGCCATATTCCAACAGACGCCGTACAAGCCACTGGCCTGCATATTATTCCGGGCGAAACCATTAATCGTTCTGGCTTATACATTATCATCACCCAAAAAGGGAAAAATGTACGTTCGATTCCCATCCCGTTTAAAGAAGGTTTGCGTCAAATATTAAAACGCTTTCAAGGGAATGATCCGTTCTTACCTGTGCTTAAAAAAGGTGATTTACGCGAGTTTGATTCACAAATGCCGTGTTTGCACTTACACCGCTTACGCTTACCCGCTTTATCTGATTTATCCAGCTTAGAGCGCCAAGGCATCAAGAATATTATTAGTGAGAAAATTATGGGGATATACAGAGAAGCATAATTTTACATGACGGGCTGAACGGCGGTGCTCGTACCAGCCATGTCATTTATAGTCGCTAGAACGGCATTAATTTATTAAAAATTAATCATTAAACCCAACTGCACACGCGTGTCACTGTCAAAATAAGTATCGTCCAAATCGTGCTGCGCTGACAGTGCGAGCTGAGAATCCACCCCGCCTAGATCAAAATCTCGATACACATAAACATTAACACGCTTCATCGCTGTGCTTTCTTGTTGACGAATGGTGTCTTGTGCAAACTTATGCGCCGTCAAGTAGCTAAGATGCGAACCCAGCGCAGGCCCCCAACGATGCAGCCAACTTAATGCCAAGGTATCTTTCGCATAAGCCTGTAATAACGCAGCAGGGCTCAACCCTGCCATCAACTGATAATCTGCCTCCACATGAGCGCCCGCTATACGAAAAGTAGCATTACGGCTAGGTTGAGTTTGCAACTGCCACTCAACCCCTTCAAACGTCACACGGTTTCCTTGGTATAACGTAAACGTGGCAAGATCAATTTTTTGATACACAACATGACTCAGTGCTTCTTTAAATACTTTTACATCCCATTGTGTATTCAAGGCTAGAGCGTGACCGTTATAACCCACTTCATACGAGGTAATGCATTCATGATTTAAATTTCCAGGGCCCTGCCATGTTTGATAAAAGGTATCGCCATTTTTTATCGCTTCAGCTGGCTGTGGATGACTGAGCTTGAAATTCCAATTGGCATTCTGCTCAAAAAGATCAGGGCTGCGAACCGACTCACTATAAACCAAGCGCACGGATTGGTTTGGCGTAAATTTATAATTCACCGCGGCACGAGGCGCATACACAGTGCCCATATCGCTTTCTTTTTCCGCCATCAGGCCAAGATGGAAACTGGTACCAAGCAATGGCTTCCACGTTGCGGCAGCAAATAAGCGGCGTGTGTCATTGATTTCTTCACCCTTAAAATAATGTTCAGAATTGATCTTATCGCGACGATAACTAATCCCAGAAACTAAAGATAACTCTGGGCTTACTATATAGGTATCTTGCAGTTCAATATCAAAACGATATTCATCAAGGTCAGCATGCACGGAGCCAGAAACCGGCGTAATAGCAGAGGCAATATCTGGGTAGCGATTTTGTATACGATTAAATAACCACACCTGTTGATCGTCTGTGATATCTAACGCGCTAGGTAATTGGAACCCTGCCATTTGCTTAGCCGCATCAGGGTTTAATACATACAATTGTTGCAAGTCCGCATCCAAAAAAGCCACAGGCACACCCGCCACTTTAAATACTTGCCTCTGATTAAGTTGCGTCGCATACGTGCTTAATTTGAGCTGATGTTTACTAGACAAATCTTGCGTAAAACGCAACCCCAGCTCATAGCGGGACTCACTTAGGCGGTTCTGCCCGACTTGTAGGCTAATTGGGTTTCCTATTTCTTTTTCTGAATCCTGTACCACAAACGACAGTTCCACCTCACGACCACCGTCTAATTGTCGATGGGTTTCAACGTCGATAAATCGAGACGCGCGATCATCCCCGCAAGGTGAATCACAACCAATGACATCACTCACGATATCTTTAAAATGAGCGGTCTTTTTTTCCACATAACTTAACCGATAGTCTGTCTCACCAAAACGACCGCCTTGTTTTGCATAAACATAATGATCGGAATTATTACCCAATTGCGTGCGCACAGTGCTGCCATAAGTATCCGCAGGATGCTTGGTTAATATATTGATCACACCCTGGTAAGCATTGGCACCGTAGCTAGCGGCATTGGGGCCGCGGACAATTTCAATACGTTTAATATCTTCCAATGCCACAGGGATTTCATACCAGCTTACCGCGGCCAGCCCAGAGTGATACATTGAACGACCATTGACCAATACTTGAAGACTTTTAGGTAAGGTAGCTGGGCCGCCATGATAATGCACCGCATCAGCGTTGTTATTGTGATCAGGGGCTACGATCATACCCGGCACATAGTGAAATAATTCGGCTAAATTTCGCACGCCTAGCTGCTGAATAAAAGCATCATCTAAAATGGTCACGCTGGCAGGAACATCGACTTGCTGTTGCTTAAGTCGAGTGGCGGTTAATACCACCGGAACAGTGAATTCAATAGGTTCAGACAAATTCAGCTGGGAATCAGATACCTCTAACTCACTCGCTTGTGCCTGAACAAAAAATGATAAAAGGGCAAAAAAACTTACACTACTAAAGTGATTCATCCATTTCATAATGACGCCAATCTGAAACTAAGCGCGGATTGTGCCAGAACGAAACGAGCGGCGGTAGAGGTAAGGCAAAAGTACTAATTTGATTGAGTAAATAACAAACAAAAGAAAACAGACGTACCACCGACTAACCGTAATCTGCCATCTAAAATAACTCTTAATTAAAAGTTGAAACGGGCGGCGAGCTGAAAACGGGTTTCATCCTCATATATATTACCTAACCAGATATAAGGGTCTGATGATAGGTCATGCTGAATATTCGCACTCAATTCTAAATTGGTTTTAGGTAAGGCAATGTTGTGAATGACCTTCAAATCTATCCGCTCTAGTAACGTGCGACCACTGGCAACGGTTAAATCGTCGTATTCATTTGCCAATATATAGCTCACGCTTGACGAAGTTGCATCACTCCAAGTTTGCAACCAAGACAAGGTATGGGTGTTTCTTGCGTAAACTCTTAGTAACACTCGCTCGCGAGAATTACCCTCAGCATCATTACTGATATTGGTTTTAGCATCAACATACGCACCAATCCAACGGATTTGGGTACCGGCCATCGCCTCAATACTGTATTGCCATTCAACCCCTTGGAATCTCATACTGATATCGTCAATGGTTTCAATCTCAGCGAGTGTTAAGGATTGGTAATAAACATCGGTTAAATCCTCTTCAAATACACGGATATCTAACTCACTATTAAAGCGATTAAATCGTCCGTAATAACCTACCTCGTAAGATCGAATATATTGATGATCTAAATTACTTGGGCCTTGTTGAGTTTGAAAATACGTTGTGCCATTAAGTGGCACGCTTGACTGCGTGTTTTTAAGGGTCAACTGCCAATTTGCATCTTGCTCAAATAGGTCTGGGCTACGCACCGACTCGCTATAAACAAAACGTAACGACTGACTTGGCGTCAACTTGTAATTCATTGCTGCACGGGGTGCAAAGACCAAATCTGCATCACTTTCTTGCTCGGCCATTAATCCTAAATGTAAATTCGTGTTTACGGTCGCCTGCCATGTGGCACTGGCAAATAAACGAGTGGTATCGTTATTTAAATAACCATCAAAATACGTATCTGACATGACTTCATCACGTCGAAAGCTTGCACCACTTACCAGTGTGAGATCTGATGAAAAAATGTAGGTATTTTGTACTTCAACATCATAACGATATTCATCTAAATCTGAATGAATCTCTCCAGAGACAGGTGCTAAAGCATCAATTGCTCCGATCGGTTGATAACGCGTCAGAATCGCAAGTATTAAAGCATCTTCTTCTGCTGAGCCTGATAATGACGTAGGGTCTTGCTGCGCGACAAAGGCATTAGCTGCGGCTGGATTGAGTGAGTACAATTTCTTTAAATCTTGATCTAACAACGCGACATAAACACCTGCAACGTCTGCTTTTTGTCGCTGTCTATACTGCGTGCTATAGGCGCTTACTTGTACTTGGTGTTTATTGCTAAAATCTTTAGTCCAGCGACTGCCTACTTCAATTCTTTGCTCTGATGTTTCATTTTTATTTATTTGAAAAGCAAAGCCATCACCCTGCCCTTTTTTAGCATCGAGTATCACCGCTGATGTTTCAAATTCGCCAAATCTACCAGACTGATGATAATGCTCAAAATCCACAAATCGAGACAACCGCGAATCACTGTCTACTTCATATTGATCTGATTTTTTTTGCGTAAACGATACACGATAATCACTGGCACCTATGTGACCACCTTGTTTAAGGTATATGTTTTCTTCGCCGTTATTGCCACTTTGCAATGAAACCGACGAACCATAGGTGTCTGCGGGGTGTTTGGTTAATATGTTAATCACTGCCTGAAAGGCATTTGAACCATAGCTCGCACTATTTGGGCCGCGTACCACTTCAATACGCTTAATATCTTCAATCGCTACTGGCATCTCATACCAGCTAACCGCGGCCAGACCAGAGCGGTACATTGATCGGCCATTTATAAGGACTTGTAGATTTTTAGGGAACGCAGCAGGGCCGCCATGGTAGTGCACTGTATCCGAATTATTATTGTTATCTGGGCCCACCATCATGCCGGGCACATACCGTAATAATTCCGCTATATTTTGTGCACCTATTTGCTTGATAAAGTGCTCATCTAAAATTGTGACACTGGCAGGTACATCCGCTTGATGTTGTTGCAGACGTGTGGCTGTTAATACAACCGGTACAGAGTATTCATTAAACTCAGGTAGGTTTAACTCACTTAACGACATGCCCAGAAAATCTTGATCCGCCTGAACACCAACAGACAATGCCGCCATAATCCCTGAAAGATAATAATGAATAATCCGTTTCATGATAATGCCATCTAAAAACCCAATGACCGATTGTGCCAGAAGCTCTCTTTTGGTGATAGGGCGTAGTGGCAAGTTCTAAGGGAATTTTAAACAATATTGATCCAAAACCAATACTTTTAAATGATATAAACCATCACATAACTTTTTACTAACCCGATTAATAAATCGTTAACAGTATTACTGTCTATTTATGACAACAACCCGCACCTTAAAGGGGCGACATAAAATTAATATCTGGCCCAAGTGGTACAACTTGAGTTGGATTAATCATGGTATGACTAAAATAATAATGCTGTTTAATTTGTTCGATTTTAACGGTTTCAGCAATGCCGTTTTGCTGATAAAGCTTACGCACATAGGCCCAAATATTTGGGTAATCCACAATGCGTTTTTTATTGGTTTTAAAATGGCCTACATACACAGAATCAAAACGCACTAGTGTAGTAAATAAACGCCAATCTGCTTCCGTTACCTGCTCTCCCGTTAAGTAAGATTGTTTCGCTAGAATTAATTCTACCCAATCTAAACTTTCAAACAAAATTTCATACGCTTCGACATACGCTTCTTGAGTCGTGGCAAAACCACATTTATACACCCCATTATTAATCGTGTGGTAAATCCGATCATTCACGTCATCAATTTGTGATTGAAAAGCCTGTGGATAAAAATCCAACGTATTGCCAGTCATCTCATTAAATGCAGAATTAAAAATACGAATAATGTCACTAGATTCATTATTAACAATGGTTTGCGTTTTTTTATCCCAAAGAATTGGCACCGTTACTCGGCCCGTGTAATCCAATCTCGCTTTGGTATATAACTGATGAGCAAACTCAAAATCAAACAGGTGATCTTCGAACTCACCGTCATGTTGCGTTGCACCACTAAACTGCCAACCATTTTCCAACATATGCGGATGCACCACAGAAACACTAATGTGCTGAGTCAGTTGTTTTAGCTGGCGAAAAATCAGAGTGCGGTGAGCCCAAGGGCAAGCATTAGATACGTATAAATGATAACGACCCGACTCAGGTTTGAACGGGCCATCTACCGAAATAGTGTGGCGAAAGGCACTCTCTTGGCGTTGAAAGCGGCCACCCTCTGATTTGGTGTCGTACCACTTGTCATTCCACTGTCCGTCGATTAATAATCCCATGTCGCGCTCCTTAAACTGATTTTTTCAGTATAACGATCACGGCTAGCCAGTAAGGACTATTTATTCGATGACACGTATCGAACGGTTCAATGGGATTATTTTTTCAAATAGCGTTTTTTAAGAATGCGCGAAAGCGCTTGGCGCCAGGGTTTGGGCTTAATGCCAAAGGTATACAGCATTTTTTTGGTGGCAAGCTTAGGCGTTGACTCGGCAAATAAGCTATTCATCTGGCTGCTGGCATCGGCCACGATATCGTCTAATTTAACATCTTCATACTGGCGAGCTTCTGCCACCACAACCTCAGCAAACTTAAATAAAGTGGTCGGCTCGGCACTGCAATAATGGTAGGTTCCCCAAAGATTAGCGTATCGACATTGATTCACCATGGCCAACAACACAGAGGCCACATCACAAGCAGACGTTGGGCACAGAAATTTGCTATCAGAAAGGCTCAATTGATCATGGCTTTGGGTCAGTTCTAATAGTTTACTGACGGTGTCTTCACCTTGAGAGCTAAACAGCCAGCCAATTCGTACTAACAAATGGCGCTCAAGAGAACTGCGGATCGCCGTCTCCATGGCTAAAATTTGCTGGCCCGATTCTGTTTTAGGCTGAGGTTCATCTTGTTCGGAGAAGATCTCACCATCTTGATAAGAAAAAACTTCATTACTGGATATTTGCACCAAAGCGATATTGAGCGAGGCGCAGCACTGACTGAGCACACTGGCAATATGCGTCGACGTGCCCGTAGACCCAGGGTTGATACAGTTAATCAAGAATTGAGGCGATAACTCAGACAAGCGGGCCTGCACCTTGCTTAGGTCAGTTAGGTCCCAGTCTGTGCTGTGAATAGCATGCAAAGAGATGTTTTTGGCTTGGGCTTGCTCCGTAACCGCGCGCCCTACTGAATTCTCAGCGCCCAATATCACAAGATGAAATGGTGTTTTCATAAACGATCGATACATGCCTAAATTCGAGGAGTGAAAATGTAGCAATAATCACACGACAAAACCAGCATCAAGCCAACACCACAGCGGTTTGAAGGCGATCATACAACCCAACCGCCTCATTAGTTGCTGGCTAATGCCTGTGCTGGTTAGTCTGTACTTGGCACTTGCTCATCAGAATTCACCTTATCAGCACGCCCTTCTAACAAGACATACAAGGTGGGCAGTAACAGCAAACACACAAACGTGGTAAACAAAATACCAAATCCCAGTGACACCGCCATAGGCGTAATGAATTTTGCTTGGCGTGAGGTTTCAAACACCATTGGGGCTAAGCCACCAAAAGTGGTCAACGTCGTTAATAAAATGGGCCGGAAACGACGCTCAGCGGCATCCATAATAGCCTGCCTAGCCGTACTGCCTTCGCGTTTTAACTGGTTGGCATAATCCACCAAGATTAAACTGTCGTTCACCACCACACCACACAAAGCCAACATACCCATAATGGCAATGATCGAAAGCCCGTAACCCAGCACCAATAAACCCGCCAGCGAACCCACGATACCAAACGGTATCACCGCCATAATTAACAAAGGTTGTTTATAACTTCTGAACGGCACCGCTAACAAAATATAAATGCCCATGAGGGTAAAAAATAATCCCGTCAGCAAACTGGATTTACTTTCTTGCTCGTCTGCCTGACGACCGCCGTAACCCATTTTTAAATTCGGATATTTTTGCTGTAACTGAGGCAAGTAATCTTGCTGTAAGGTTGCTTGTAAATTAGGAATTAACGAACGCGGCTCCACCGCGGCACTCACACTCACCAAACGCTGGCTTTCTTTCCGCTCAATTAGCGTAGGCGCGGTGCTTTTTTCTAGATTCGCAATTTGAATCAACGGCACCCTTGCCCCAGCTGGCGTGACAATTTGTAGCTGCTCAATATCCGTTTGATAACGACGTTCGCCCTCAGGTAAACGCACTAAAACCGTCACTTCATTTTTACCACGCTGTTGACGAATCGCCCGCGCGCCATACAACGCGGCGCGCACTTGGCTGGCCACATCGGTTGCGGTTAAACCTAAGCTGCGACCTTGATTGTTTAATTGAATGTCCCACTGAGGTTTGCCACTGGTAAAGCTACTGGTCACATCTTTTACACCACTTAACGATTCTAATATTTCGCTAAGTTCATCACTGGCTTGTTGTAATGTTTCAGTGTCGCTGCCACGCAGCTCCATGGTGAACGGTCTACCACTCACCGGACCGGCACCTCGTTCAGCATCAAAGCTAATGCTTTTTGCACCGGCCACTTCACCCAATGCTTCACGCCACATGACCACCACTTGATTAGCAGAGTAGGGTCGATCATCGCCCGGGATTAACTTGGCGCTCACTTCTAATGAGGTACTTGAAATCTCAGACGTGGTACTTAATAAAAAGGGGCCGTTCGCTTCTTCAATAGGCGTAATAATATTTTTTAATGCCGCTTCTGCGTGATCACGCGCACTGACCATTTGATTAAGAGATGCGTTTTGTGGCATCTCTATTGCCAATACCGCCGACTCACCTTCCAACACAGGAAAAAACGAAAAACCCATGCGCCCACTCATAGGAAAAGCAAACACAATCATCGAAAACGAAACCGCTATGGCAAGGGTAATACCTGGATTGGATAAACTTTTTTCAAGTACCGGGCGATAACGATTATGAATAGTACGGCGCAGCCAACCATCCACTTTTAATTGAATATCATCTAACTTACGGCCCAATTTTGAATCGGGTTTTTGTTTTAAATGTGAAATATGCGCAGGCAAAATAAACAACGCTTCTACCCACGAAATAGCAAAACAGGTCACCACAACCGCCGGAATCACCATCATCGCCTTGCCCATACCGCCCGGTAAAAAGAACAACGGCATAAACGCAACAATATTGGTTAAAATAGCAAACGTAAGCGGTATCGCCACTTCTTTAGCACCAAAGATGGCGGCATCAATACGTGACATGCCTTTATCTAAATTTTCGTAAATATTTTCACCCGCAATAATCGCATCGTCTACCACAATGCCCAGTGAAATAATAAAGGCGAACATAGAAATCATATTGATAGACACATCAAACGCAGGCAAAAATAACATGGCTCCCAAAAACGAAGTGGGAATGCCCATCGTCACCCAAAACGCCAAACGGTATTCTAAGAAAATACCCAATAAAACAAATACCAATAACAAACCAATCACCGCATTTTTAATCAACAAACCTAAGCGGTCTTTGTAATATTGCGCACGGTCGTTGATCACCGTTAAATGCATGTCAGGTGGCAACATGGCTTCTAATTCGTCCCACATGGCATAAATAGAATCGGCCACATCCGGCGGTGTTTGATCACCTGCACGGTACACGGCAATACTGACACTCTTGCCACCGTTTAAGGTCACAATATTTGGGCTCTCTTCAAAACCTTCTTTTACCGTCGCCACGTCCCCTAGTGTCAATGCCACGCCATTGTCATCACTGACTAATGGCAGAGCGGCAAAATCATCGGCCCAATATTGACGGTCATTCAAGGTGACTAAAATATCGCCGCTTTCGGTTTTAACCGTACCCGCACCTTGCTCGATGGCGTTAGCTGAAATTATCTGCGCCACTTGGGTTAATTTAAGTTGGTATTTTTCTAACGCTTGGCTTGAAATTTCAACATGGATCTCTTCCGCCGGTGCGCCTTTTAATACCACTTGCGTGACGTTAGGCGAGGTGAGTAATTTTTCTTTTATTTTTTCGGCTAAACGCTTCATAGCAAACGGATCAAGTTCACCATGCAAAGCGATATCCATTAGGTTATGGGTTCTTGCTACCACACTGACGATCGGCTGCTCCATTTGTAACGGAAACGTCGAAATACGATTCACCGACTGCAATACGTCTTGATACATTTGCTGAAGGTTTTCACCGGATTCAATTTCTAAAAAAATACTGGCATAACCCTCTTGAATTTTTGCCGTAATGCTAGCGATACCACTTAACTCAGATAATTCGTTCTCGATGGGTAAAACAACACCTTGCTCCATCTCCGATGGCGTCGCGCCCGGATACACCACCCGCACCGACACCACATCTTCAGTGAACTCAGGCAACAATTCTTTTTTAATCGAAAGCGACGTCAGCAATCCACCCACTAATAACGCCAACATTAATAAATTAGGCGCAATACCATGGCGGGCCATCCAAGCGATGGGGCCTTTTTTTAATGCATTTAAATTCATAAACTGGCCTCATCCGCTGCGCGATTGGCTTGCGCGGCGATGCGCACAGCCATACCCGGTGTCGCGATTTGCAAACGCGTTTTTAACGCTTGATCACCAGGTTGCGTATCGACATTGGCCCACACATGATAACGGCCCTTATGCACAACCTTTACGTTTCTTAACTGCACCGTATTATTGTCATCTACCACCCACATCTGGTTGTTTTCATTGATGGCATCGTTTGTTAATTGATAAACATGGGTAAATTTCCGGCCATACAACACCACATCCACATAATCGTTATAACGAACCTGAGTGCCCTGATAGGCATCCGCTAACGGCTCAGCAATGGCAATAAGCACTCGTATTTGCCTATCGGCTGAATCCACCGCAGGCAATATATGTTTGATAACACCTTGGCGAGACTGATCACCCCACTGCTGAGGCTTTTTGATTTCTACCACATGATCGTTATCCAGTACCGACACAAAACTTTGTGGCACTTTCACTTGCAGCCAAAACTCAGAGCTATCCACCAGCTCAAACACCTCCGCACCCGCTGACACAAATGACCCCTGAGTTAAATTCATACTCATCACATGGCCATCAAATGGCATGCGCAATTGCGCACGTGATAAATCTAATTTAGCCTTGTCTAATTCAGCTTTTGCGATATCTAATGCGGCTTTACTCGCAGCTAACTGAGGTTCACGTAAGGCTAAGGATTTTGCGGTTTGGTTCAGCTGTAAGCCCGATAATTTGTAATTATTCTCAGCATTTTTCACCTGACCCATTTCCACATCTAAATTAGATTGCGCTTGTACAAGGGCCGCTTGTTTTTGCGCCACGGTTAAGCGGTAATTGCTGTCATCAATCTGCCCCAGCACATCCCCTTTTTTCAACATGGCTCCAGGGGCCGCCTGCTGATGAATCGACACCACCTGCCCAGCCACCTGCGCCATTAAGCGCACGCTGGGCTTGGCGTTCACATTGCCACCAGTTTGCCAGCTAGCACGATAAGAGCCCGCTTTAAGCGGCGCGACCTCCACCAAAGGCATCACTTTTATGGCTTCTTTCTTTTGTGGTTTAGGCGCCGTTTCAATTAAAACTTTAGCAATAACGCCCCCCAGCAATAGAATAATGACAACCACTGCAATTTTTTTAAACGACATGTAAATTCCTACATCAAAATGGCAAATGTCAGGCTCATTCAAATAAAGCCGACAATGAATAGTGAGAGATTATGCGTGTGGACAATCAACCGCCATAGAAGTTTTACACTTCTTTGTATTTAAGCTGTCTAAAGCATCAGTTTTTGGCTGTAGAGCGCGCTAACTTAGGCGTATACGCAGTGAATGTAGCAAGTGGATTACAACAGAGGAGATTGGTTAATATTTCAACCGGTAATCCTCCCTTTTTTAACATGCGTCAAAAGTAGAAATTAAGCCGCCATCAAAGGTGGCTTACCGCCATTTGCTTTATGCGGCCGTTCATTATTGTAAAACCATAACCAGTTTGTTGCATAGT
>JBLHLT010000008.1:0-170646 GCA_047621325.1 Oceanicoccus sp. | reverse complement strand
GACTATGCAACAAACTGGTTATGGTTTTACAATAATGAACGGCCGCATAAAGCAAATGGCGGTAAGCCACCTTTGATGGCGGCTTAATTTCTACTTTTGACGCATGTTAAAAAAGGGAGGATTACCCGTGCAGTTACAAGTGGCCGCATTTAGCATTCGAACCAACCTTGCGTATCTGGTGCATGAAGGTTTGCCTGCAAAGACTCTTTATAATCTAGTGGGGTTAACCCGTGAGCAGCTGGATGAGGCCGATCGTATGGTGGATATATCGGTGTCTGAGGCTTTATTGACCTATGGTGCAGAGCAACTGGGTTGTGATGATCTTGGTTTCCGTGTTGGTATGTGGGGCGATAGTGGTCGTTGGGGTTTGTTAGGTCATATTGTCGATTGTTGTCAGTCAATTACTCAGGCGCTAGAGCTACAGCGTCGTTATCAGTCTTTGGTGGGGAACGTGTCACGATCTGAGTTTGCAATGACCGATTCAACGTGTACCTTAAAGTGGGTGCCGCATTATCAATGCAGTTATCACTTAAATGAAGAGGTGGTAACCAGTTGGGTAGCGTTTGCTAAAAAAGTGATTGGCCTTAAATTATCTCCTTTAGAGATTCACTTTTCACATGACCAGTATGGTGATATTCGTGAATACGAAATGTTTTTTGGTTGTTCGGTAAAATTTAATAGTGAATACACGGGTATCGTGTTTGAGCGAGATATTTTAACGTTGCCGCTATTGGGTCATAGTCCGGATTTATTAAAAGTGTTGACGGGTTATGCTGATCTATTAGTGAGTAAAAAACATAAAAATGCAGCGAATGAAGTCATCACACAATATATTATTGAAAGTTTGGCTATCAAAGTGCCAAGTCTTGAAGATGCTGCTGCATACTTGGGTGTAAGCTCGCGCAGTTTGCAGCGAAAATTTAAACAGCAGGGTACGAACTTTAAATCTATTGTGGATGATGTACGCAAAGAATATGCATTTAGTTATTTACTGCAAACCAATTATAAAATGAGTTACATATCTGAAGTATTAGGGTTTTCGGAGCAAAGCGTATTTCAGCGGGCTTTTAAGCGCTGGACGGGAGTGACGCCTGGTGAATACCGTGATCGTCACGGTATTCCAGCAGATAAATAAAAAACGCTAGTTTATAAACCGTTCTTGAAGCGTTTCTCTTTGAATATGGCGCTTTCACGAACGTGTGAAAGTGCCACACTGTATTGCAGTAAAAATTGTAAACCTTCATCAATACGCTGTGCGATAAAATCACTTTGTGCAATGAAATTACCTTGGGCATCTATCGTGTCGTTGACGTGATCAACCACAGTGCTTACCGGAATATAATTAATAAAACTGTTTTTATAGCTGCTCATTCGTAGTTCACTAATTGGGTAGCGCCCACCGGTGCCAGCGCTGACGCTGACAATATAAACCGGTTTATGTGCAAAGCAGGCATTAAAGTAAAAGAAGATATTCTTAAATGCAGGCGGCACCATGCCGTGCCATTCGGGTACGACAAATACGTAGCCGTCGGCTTGTTGCAGTTGCTGTTCAATGCTTGAGTCAGCGACAGCCCCTTCTTGCCAAAGGGGGAGGTTGGCAGCATGTAAATCCAGTATACTGGTGTCACTATCGGCCTTAAGTGCGTGTAACTGGCCCTGAATGTAGAGGGCTGCCTGTTTAGATGCAGCGTGTTCACGGGTGCTGGCACTAACAATACAAATATTCATATTTATTCCTATTAAAATGGCAGTATGACATAGACAGGCATTTAGTCATTGGTATCATCCGCCAAGCATTGATCTTATTGTCATTCATTTACTTTTTAGAGAGCTTTTATGTTGTTACGATTTTTTTTAGTGGCTTTGTTTTTTTCGACCCCTTCTTTTGCGTTACCGAGTTTTCAGGCGATTGAGCAAAGTGCGCAACTGTCAGCGTTAGCGTATGTTGATGGCGATGCCTCGGCTGCACTCAGCACGATGGGGCATAAGCTTGTACGTCAAGCGATTTTACCGGGTGTTGAAGTGAGCTATTTTTTATCGACACACAGGGGTGAACAATTTTTAACAGTACGTGGAACGGCCAATTTACAAAATGCATTGGTCGACTTAGATATTCAGCTGAAGCAAGATGAAAAAATAGGGATTGCGGCTCACCAGGGTTTCGCAAATGCCGCAGAAGCGATTTTAAAGGATGCCAAACCGTATCTTAATAAGGCGCAATCCATTCGTACGACGGGTCATAGTTTAGGTGGCGCAGCAGCGGTCTTGCTGGCTATGTATTTGCAAAAAGAAGGTTATACACTAGGTCAGCTTATTACGTTTGGTCAGCCTAAGGTGACAAATGTGGGTGGTGCCAATGCATTTAGTCATTTAACGCTGTTGCGGGTGGTGACGACTAAAGACATTGTTCCTCTTGTGCCGCCATTAAGCCCAATGCAAATTACGAATTTAGATATTTACTGGCACTTGGGTGAGGAATTAATTTTGTTAGAGGGAGCAAAGTACTCGTTAACACAAGGCGTTAAAAGCATGCTTAGGGCGACAAAATTTGTCTCAAGTATTCCTAATGAAAGCAATCTTGAGGCTCATAAAATGCAAACCTATTTGAGTTTAATCGCCGCTAAGCTAAGTGAATCTAAGGAAATTCCTTATCAGTCAGATTTCTCTATGTTTGGTTTTGGTGGTAACTAGCAATAAGGTTTAAGCTATTGAGTTTGTAGTTGGGTGAACATCTTATCAATAAGCTTTTTGGCCAATTCAGGTTGATTATGGCCGTTAAAATAGTTTCTAAGGCCAGTGAATAAAATAATAAATTGCTGGCCTGCATTCACTTCATCGAAATCGTTTGCGATGAAGCCCGCTTGTTTTGCATCGGCAAATACGTGAGTTACTTTTTTCTCAAAACTATTTATAAGTGCTTGGCTGTATTCGAATAACACCGGGTTTTGCCCATTAAATTCCCCGCTGGCTTTGTACAGCATACAAATACCACTAGGGTGGCAGCTAGCTCCCTCTATGATGTTGTATTCCACATATTGCTGAAGCCCTTCGATGGGGCTGTTCGCTTTTTCGATAAAGGTGTCTAGTTTTCGTCCCATGCTTTGGACATAGCTCAGTAACGATTCCTTATATAGGCCTTCTTTGCTACCAAACGTCGCGTATATGCTGCCAGGGCGCATGTTGACGGTATCTTGAATATCCCGAATAGAAGTACCGGCGAAGCCTTTGCTCCAAAATAGCTGGCTAGCTTTGTGTAGTACATTATCTCGATTGAACTTATTGGTATTCGCCATGGAACAGACCTTTTGAACAGTTGCTCAAAATCAAATACGGTAGCGCCTGTCTTAGGGTAAAACCTAATTAAACCTCTAGAGGAAATGTTCAATATGTCTGATTTTACGTTGCATACACAAGACACGGCACAAGAAGCGGCAAGACCATTGTTAGAGAAGTCTGTTAAGGCGTTTGGCATGTTGCCTAATCTACATGCTGTCATGGCTGAGTCACCTCAATTACTGGATAGTTATCAGCAAGCTCATGAGTTGTTCCAGCAAACGTCGTTTAATGCCAGCGAGCTAACCGTTGTTTGGCAATCGATTAATATCGAACATGACTGTCATTACTGTGTGCCAGCTCATACAGGTATTGCACATGCTATGAAAGTAGATCAAAACATCATTGATGCGCTGCGTAATAAAACGCCACTCGCGGATGAAAAATTAGAGGCTCTGCGTGATACCACATTGGCAATGGTGCGTCAGCGCGGTGTGTTATCAGAGCAAGACTTGAATAAATTTTATGCAGCGGGTTATGGTAAAAAGCAGTTGCTTGAAATTGTTTTGGGATTGTCGCAAAAAATAATGAGTAACTTTACGAACCACTTAGCGAATACACCTGTTGATGCACCATTTAAGCAATTTGTTTGATTTATAATCGTAGAAACGAAAGTAATATAGGATTTTTTTGTAAGGTGAAAACCTTCACAAAATTATTTGCTTAGTATATAGTCCTGCCACTTACGCTTGTTTTGTAAGTGGTGTCGGGGCATAGCGCAGCCTGGTAGCGCACCAGCATGGGGTGCTGGGGGTCGTAGGTTCAAATCCTACTGTCCCGACCAATTTCTCTTTATACCGCGTTTAATTATCTTTAAATCTCGTTCGTTATTCTCTTTCTCTTTTCTTTTGTAAGCAAAAAAATCCCAGCTATTGCTGGGATTTTTTATTCTACGGTATGAGTTAAAGCGTGGCTTGTAGCTCGACTTGTTCCGTTAATGTTTCAATAACCGCACTTTGAAGTTCTCGACAGAAGTTAGGGTCACTGAAAGGCTCGCCATTTTTGTCGGTTATATAAAAGATATCATCTATTTTTTCGCCTTCGGTTAAAATTTTTGCGGTCTCTAGAGAAATTTCATATTTCATGAAGAGTCTTCCCATTCGGGCCAATAAACCTGGGCGATCAGGAGCTATTACCTCTAGCAAGCTGCGCTTGGTAAATGGGTCGTTACTTAAATTGACGATAGGTTTAAAGTCAAATTGCTTAAGCTGACGAGAGGTGCGACGTTGTATAAGTTTTGGAAACTCTTCTGGGTGTGAGAGGGCTTCTTCTAATGTGCGTTGAATTTTTTCTAAACGAATGGCTTCGCTAATGGGCTTACCGTTTTCATCCAATACAATATAGGTATCCAAGGCATTATTATTGGCCGAGGTAATAATACGCGCGTCTTGAATATTTAAATGCAGTTGATCTAATGCCGCTGTCATAGCAGCAAATAAATGAGGTTGATCTTTCATGTGAATGAAAATTTGTGTCGCGCCTTCACGTGCTTTTTCACTTGTGTTTCCAATCAGAACAAGTGGTTTGTTTATGTCTTTGTGTTTGAATAGGGCGAGGGCGTGCCACACTAAGGTATCGACGTTTTCACGCAGAAAGTATTCATCGCCGGGGTTTGCCCACATTTCAAAGACATCTTCTTCTTGATAGCCGTATTCACTTAGGCGTTCAATAACCGCTTGTTGCGTTTCTTGTACCCATTCATCTTTGTCAATCGGGGTGTCTAGGCCGCGACGGATAAGGTGCAGTGTCTCGCTATAGAGTGTGCGCATTTGTTCAGCGCGCCAGCCAGTCCATAATTTTTTGTTGGTGCTATATATGTCGGCGGCACTAAAAACAAATAAATAATCGAGATGGCGACGGTCACCCATTTGAGTAGCAAAGTGATGTATTGCATCAGGGTCGGCAAGGTCAAGACGTTGTGATGTTTGCGAATAAAGTAAGTGGTTACGAATGAGCCAAACCACAAGGTCTGAATCTTTCTGGCTTAAGCCGTGCTGTGCGCAAAAATTCTCGGCAATCTCAGCACCAGTAATTTCATGGTCACCTGGCAATACTTTGCCAATGTCATGTAACAACGCAGCAAGGTATAAGATTTCTTTTTTTGAAATGTTATGAATAAGTTTACTGGCCAGTGGGAAAAGATCTTTTTCAACACCGTAACGAAGCCTGCGAATAAACTTAATGGCACGTAAGCTGTGTTGATCGACCGTATAGCTGTGAAATAAATCGTGTTGCATATGGCCAATAATAGCGCCGAACTCAGGAATATATTGGCCTAGAATGCCATAATTAAGCATGCGTTCTAGTTCGCGGGTAACGTGGTCATTGCTGCGCATGATGGCCATAAACGTGCGCACGTTATCTGGGTGTGTCCGGTAGTCTTCATCTATTAAGTGTCGGCTGTCACGTAGGGCTCGAATGGTGCCGGCGCGCACCCCCTTTAAGCTACTGTCACTGGCTAAATAATAAAACACTTCCAACATGGCATTTGGTGTATGTGTAAATAGATCAATGTCCGTAGCTTCAAGGTAATCATTATTACGTTGAAAATATTCATTAATCGGTGTGATAACGGCTGGGTGCTGGCTGTCGATAATCAGTTCTTTAAAGAGAAGCATAAGTAAATCGTTTAGCTCGTTTAGTGCCAAGCTATAGCGATAATATTGATGCATCATTTGTTCGACGGCTAATTGCTCTGGGTCATCTTTGAAACCGAGAATATCAGCGATTTCTTTTTGGAAATCGAAAAGTAATTGGTCTTCTTCGCGGCCAGTTACCATGTGCAGCGCGTAGCGAATTTGCCAAAGAAAGTCGCGGCAACGATGCAACATACCGTATTCAAAATCGGTGAGAATACCTTGCTTGGTAAGGTTTTCTAATTCATTGCTACCAAAGTGACGATCCAGTACCCAGACAACAGTGTGTATGTCGCGTAACCCGCCTTGGCCTTTTTTGATATTAGGTTCAAGGTTGTAGTCTGTGTCGTGATGCTTATCGTGGCGCTCTTCTTGTTCTTGCCATTTTGCTTGGAAAAATTCATCACTTGGCCAGATGTTTTTTGGTCCGGTAATTTCACGCATGGTTGCACGTAGGTTATCAGTGCCTATGAGGGTGCGTGTTTCCATTAAATTGGTGGCGATGGTTAAGTCTTTGGCGGCTTCATTTTTACAGTCATCAATGGTACGTACACCATGGCCCACATCGAGTTTGATGTCCCACATAAATGTGATGAAGCGTTGCATGGCGTCGCTGTTGGCGCTGAAAGCTTCTTCGTCTTGATTGAGTAACAGAATGTCGATGTCACTTTTAGGGTGAAGCTCACCACGACCGTAACCGCCGACTGCCAGTAATGCTATGTTATTTGCTTTTTCTGGGAAAAACTGAAGCCATGCTTGTTTAAGTAGTTGGTCCATAAACCATGAGCGCGCATGAACAAGCGTAACGGCATCAAGGGTACTTCTGAAATGCCCATCCATCACAGTTTGGCTGTGGCGGATGGCCTCTTTGAAAAGAGGAATGGAGGGCTTGCCATCGGCAAGAGCCTGGCTAAACGAAGCTTCGTCGAATATCTGTGTTAGAAAGCCCTGATCCATGATTATTGCTCCCAAGGAAACACTTCTTCTTTGCGGCGGGTCAATACTTCGATGCCGTCTTTGGTGACTAGGCAAGTGTGCTCCCACTGAGCGCTTAACTTGCGGTCTTTGGTGATGACGGTCCATTGATCGCCTAAAAGCTTACTTTGAGGCTTGCCTTGGTTGATCATAGGTTCAATGGTGAAACACATGCCTTCTTTAAGGGCCATGCCAGTGCCAGGTCGACCATAGTGCATAACTTGTGGTTCTTCATGAAAGCCTTTGCCGATGCCGTGGCCACAGTATTCACGAACAACGGTGTAATAGTTGGCCTCAGCATGTTGCTGAATGACATGTCCTATATCGCCCAACTGAGCACCTGGTTTAACCAAGGCCATGCCTTTGTACATGCATTCTTGAGTGATATCGACTAGGCGCTGGTCGGCGGGTTTTGGTTCACCTACAAAAAACATCTTGCTGGTGTCGCCGTGATAGCCATCTTTTATAACTGTCACGTCGATGTTTACGCTATCACCTTTTTTAAGTACCTTGTCGTCGCTTGGAATACCGTGGCAAATTACATGGTTAACCGATGTGCAAATAGACTTAGGGAACGGAGGGTTACCATAGTTCAGTGGCGCAGGGATGGCTTGTTGCTGGTTGACGATGTAATCGTGGCAAATTCGATCTAGCTCGCCAGTCGTCACACCTGGCTTAACGTATTCGCCAATCATTTCCAGTACTTCAGCAGCTAAGCGGCCAGCTACGCGCATTTTTTCGATTTCTTCTGGAGTCTTGATGGTCACTGCCATGGGAAGATGTTCGCTCTTAATAAATTTAGCCCGCTATTGTACGCACTTATGGGCAATAGATGAATAACTTGCAACGTTCAAACAAGCTTTAAATTACCATTATTTCTTCCCATTTGGGGTTGAAATATGGTATAAAGCGCGCGCTCTTCTCGGTCTCGTGCCGTTAAGAGGTGTAAACATTACATAAATCCGCACATGTATCGACACATCGTTCTGGGTGTCTTGGCAGTCAAATGCCTAAGATTGGACAATGGGATACATGGAGGCCTAACCCTATAAATAGGTATCTATATCATGGCACAAGTAACAATGCGTGAACTGCTAAAGGCAGGCGTTCATTTTGGTCACCAGACTCGCTACTGGAATCCAAAAATGGGCAAATACATTTTTGGCGCGCGTAACAAAATCCATATCATCAACCTTGAGCACACAGTGCCTGCATTCAACGAAGCGTTGAATGTTGTTAAGGGTCTGACTGCTAAAAATAACCACGTTCTTTTCGTGGGTACTAAGCGTGCTGCTTCTAAAGTAATTATTGAGCAAGCGGCTCGTGCAAACATGCCTTTCGTAGCACACCGTTGGTTAGGTGGCATGTTGACTAACTACAAAACTATTCGTCAATCTATTAAGCGTCTTGCTGATCTTGAAGCTCAAAAGAAAGATGGTACTTTTGAACAGTTGACCAAAAAAGAAGCCCTAATGCGTACCCGTGAAATGGAAAAGCTAGAGCGTTCTATTGGTGGTATTAAAAACATGGGTGGCTTACCTGATGCGATCTTCGTTATCGACGTTGATCACGAGCGTATTGCTATTCAAGAAGCGAACAAGCTAGGTATCCCAGTAATTGGTATTGTGGATACTAACAGTAACCCGGATGGCGTTGATTACGTTATTCCTGGTAACGATGATGCGATTCGTGCAATCGAAATCTTCACTTCTGCTGTTGCTGATGCATGTATCGAAGGCAAGACTGAGTCTGGTCAAGCTGCCGCGGCACCTGCTAAAGCAGAAGAAGCACCAGCAGCTGAGTAATATTTAGAATATTACGCTGGAATATAAGAAAGGGGGCTTGCCCCCCTTTTTTTAAAAAGATTTTTGATTAGATAAATTTAGGTGATGACTATGGCAGTATCTGCAAAATTAGTTAAAGAATTACGTGAGCGTACTGGTCTTGGCATGATGGAGTGTAAAAAAGCACTTCAAGAAGCTAATGGCGATATCGATCTTGCCATTGAAGAGATGCGTAAGAACTCTGGCCTTAAGGCTGCTAAAAAAGCAGGCCGTACGGCTGCTGAAGGTGTTGTTGTTATTAAAACAGCGGCTGATAACTCTGGCGCAATTTTGGTTGAAGTTAACTCTGAAACTGACTTCGCTGCTAAAAACGGCGATTTTTTAGCGTTTGCTGCTAAAGTAGCTGACGTTGCGTTTGAAGCTAAGAATACGGCGGTTGTCGGTGTTCTTGAGTCTGAGCGTGAAGCTTTGGTTCAAAAAATTGGTGAAAACATCTCTCCTCGTCGCGCTGAACTTGTAGAAGGTGAGATGGTTGCTGGCTATGTTCACTCTAATAACCGTCTTGCTGCTATTGTTTCTTTGAAAGGTGGTACTGAAGAGTTAGCACGTGACATCGCAATGCATGTTACAGCGGTTAATCCTCGCGTATTGGCACCAACGGATATGCCTGCTGAAGTTGTTGAAGCAGAGAAAGAAATCATCAAAGCTCAGCCTGATATGGAAGGTAAGCCTGCTGAAATCGTTGAGAAAATGATGGGTGGTCGTATCCAGAAATTCCTTAAAGAAAACAGCTTACTAGAGCAACCATTTGTTAAGAACCCTGAGTTGACGATTGCAAAACTGGCTAAAGCAGCTGGTGCTGAAGTAGTTAGCTTTGTTCGTATCGAAGTGGGTGAAGGCATCGAGAAAGATGAAACTGATTTCGCTGCAGAAGTTGCTGCTCAGCTTAAAGGCTAAGCGTTAGGGCTGTTACAGCTCTTAAGATGCCGAGTTGGGTTTTCCCTTACTCGGCATTTGTGTAAAGGTTATTTGAGAAGCCCTGGTGAACTGAATTGAGTGATTTCGAAAGATAACTCTGACAGAACCGGGGTTTTGCAGTGAGAGGTCAGGGTTTATGCTATAAACCTTTGGCTATAGTATTGCATACATGAGGTGACCTATGCCCCCGGCAGATAATCGTAGCCCTAAATATAAACGCATTCTTTTGAAGTTAAGCGGCGAAGCGCTTCAAGGTGAGCAAAACTTTGGTATAGATCCCAAAGTGCTGGATCGCATGGCGTTAGAGGTCGGGCAGCTGGTGGGAATTGGCGTTCAGGTGGGTTTGGTGATTGGCGGCGGTAATTTATTCCGCGGTGCTGCTTTGAGCCAAGCTGGTTTAGACCGTGTTACTGGTGACCATATGGGTATGCTGGCGACAGTGATGAATGCCTTGGCGATGCGCGATGCGCTTGAGCGTAGCAATATTAAGTCACGCGTTATGTCTGCTATTCCTATGAGTGGAATTGTTGAGCATTATGATCGTCGCCGTGCTATTCGTCATCTAAGTACAGGTGATGTTGTAATTTTTGCAGCAGGCACTGGTAATCCATTTTTTACAACCGATTCGGCTGCGTGTTTACGTGGTATTGAAATCGAAGCAGATATTGTACTTAAAGCCACAAATGTAGATGGCGTGTATGATGCTGATCCAAAGAAAAACCCTGATGCGGTTAAATTTGAGACCCTAACTTACGACGAAGTACTTGAGCGTCAGTTGGGAGTGATGGATCTCACGGCTATTTGTCTGGCGCGAGATCACAAAATGCCATTACGTGTGTTTAACATGGCAACCCCTGGTGTGATGGCTCAGCTCATGGTAGGTGGAAGTGATGGCACATTGATTGTGTGTGGAGAAAAATAAAATGTTGAATGAAATTAAAGCAGACGCTAAAGATCGTATGCAGAAAAGCGTAAATGCATTGATTGATGCATTTAAAAAAGTACGTACTGGTCGTGCGAATCCGTCGATTCTTGATGGTATTACCATTGATTATTACGGCACCCCGACTCAACTATCTCAAGTTGCTAACATCAACGTTGAAGATGGTCGTGCTCTTGCTGTTACTCCTTGGGAGAAACATCTGGTCCCAGTGATCGAAAAAGCCATCATGAAATCTGATTTGGGTATTAACCCGTCGACTTCAGGTGAAACGATTCGCTTACCAATGCCTGCTCTTACCGAAGAAACACGTAAAGATTACATCAAGCAAGCTCGTGCTGAAGCAGAGAAAGGCCGTGTATCTGTGCGCAATATTCGTCGTGATGCTAACAGCAGCATTAAAGACTTATTAAAAGAAAAAGAAATCAGTGAAGACGAAGAGCGTCAATCTCAGGATCAAATTCAACAATTAACGGATAAGTTTATTGCTGATATTGAATCGCTGTTGGCGACTAAAGAAAAAGACCTAATGCAGGTTTAACCGAGTTTTATGAAGCGGTACTGCGCCTTTTTTAAGGCGCAGGTTCATTATTAGGTTCTACAAATGTCTCAAGTAGCATTACCAAAATTTGAAAGAATACCTCGTCATGTTGCCATTGTTATGGATGGTAATAATCGTTGGGCTAAGCGCCGCCATTTACCTGGCGTGGCTGGTCATAAAGCGGGCGTGAAAGCGGTTAAAATCGTTATAGAGCAGGCGGCACGTTTAGAAATTGATGTGTTGACTCTGTTTGCGTTCTCTAGTGAAAATTGGCAAAGACCACAAAAAGAAGTAAATGCGTTGATGCAGTTATTTCTTAATGCGTTACAAAAAGAAGTTAAAAAGCTTCACGAGCACAATATTCGCCTAGTGATTATGGGTGATGTCTCTGGATTTACTCCTATCTTGCAAGAACATATTGCGATTGCTCAAAATACTACCAAAGATAATACCGGTTTAACCCTTGTTGTGGCTGCGAACTACGGTGGTCGTTGGGATATATCTCATGCTGCACAGAATATTGCTAAAGATGTGTTATCTGGCAAACTCTCGACTGATGATATTACGCCTGAGATTTTTTCTGGCTATACGTGTTTAAATGAATTCCCTGAGCCTGATTTATGTATTCGAACGGGTGGGGAATTAAGAATTAGCAATTTCATGCTATGGCAGTTTGCATATACCGAACTTGTGTTCAGTGATGCGCTTTGGCCTGATTTTGACGAAACAAACTTCTGGTCGGCAATAGAAGAATATAATAGCCGCACGCGTCGTTTTGGGCGCACAGATGAACAATTGAAGGAAGATCAAACGTGCTAAAGCAACGTATTCTTACCGGGCTAGTTTTGGCCCCAATTATGATCGGGGGGATTTTTTATCTCCCTCTTGGTCAGTTTAAATTATTTATCGGTGCCATTGTTGCCTTAGGTGCTTGGGAGTGGGCTAATCTTTCTGGTTTAAAAATGCCGATTGGTCGTGTTGCCTACGCAGGTTTGGTGTCTGGTTTGATTTGGGTTATTGAGTCCAGTGGTTTGGTGCAAGAAGTTGATGTGCTTTATGCGGCATTGGCATGGTGGCTTGCAGCATTTGTTTTTGTAGCATTTCATCCGAAATTTAAAACTATATGGGGCAGTTCTGTTGCTCGGCTCGTGATGGGCTTGTTTATTTTGCTGCCGATGTGGGTGGGTTTTGTACAAATTAAGAGTTATCCGTTTAACGATTGCCTGATCATGTATGTCATGTTTGTGGTTTGGGGAGCGGATGTTGGTGCTTACTTTGCTGGTCGTACCTTTGGAAAGCACAAGCTTGCTCCAAGCGTTAGCCCAGGTAAGACATGGGAAGGCGTATATGGCGGCCTAGTGGTGACGACGTTAATGGCACTTGGTGGTGGTTATTTACTAGAAACTGAAGCGGGCTTGTCTTTAGGTGTATATCAATGGGCTTTACTCATTACACTTACGTTATTGATTACTTGTATGTCTGTGGTGGGTGATTTGATTGAAAGTATGGTTAAGCGTCATCGCGGTATCAAAGACTCTAGTAACTTATTACCAGGTCACGGTGGTGTGATGGACCGCATTGATAGTATGACAGCGGCCTTGCCTTTATTTGCATTAGCGTTAAGTGTGTTTGGCTGGAACTTAGTTGTATGAGGCAAATGATTACCGTACTTGGGGCCACTGGCTCCATCGGTAAAAGCACGCTTGATGTCCTTGCTCGTCATAAAGATTTATATGAAGTATTTGCACTAAGTGCAAATACTCAGGTTGAACTGCTGTTGCAGCAATGTTTAGAGTATTCACCTAAGTATGCGGTCATGGTTGATGACCTCAGTGCTCAGCAGTTAGCGTCTTCTTTAAAGCAGCGCGGTAGTAAAGTTGAAGTACTTAGTGGTGTAAATTCGCTGGTCGAAATTGCAAGTGATCCAGATGTGGATCAGGTTATGGCGGCTATTGTTGGTGCAGCTGGTTTGTTACCGACGTTAGCGGCGGCCCAAGCAGGCAAGCGCGTATTGCTTGCTAATAAAGAGGCGTTGGTCATGAGTGGCCAGTTGTTTATGCAAGCCGTACAAGACAATCACGCAGAGTTATTGCCAATAGATAGTGAACACAATGCTATCTTCCAATCATTGCCGTTAGGCTATGGCCAAGACCCTAGCTATAAACAGCAAATTGAAAAAATTCTATTAACAGCATCTGGCGGACCTTTTAGAGGTTGGGGTATAGATGCCTTATCTAACGTGACTCCCAAGCAAGCTGTTAAACACCCAAACTGGTCTATGGGGCAAAAAATATCCGTAGACAGTGCCACCTTGATGAATAAAGGTTTGGAGTTGATTGAAGCGTGTTGGTTGTTTGATGTGACCCCAAAACAAATTGATGTAGTAGTGCACCCAGAGTCGATAATTCATTCAATGGTGCAATATATAGATGGCTCCGTTATTTGCCAGATGGGCAATCCAGACATGCGTACGCCGATTGCTTATGGTCTTGCATGGCCTGAGCGCATTGCGTCAGGTGTTAAATCACTTAATTTATTTGAAATAGCGCAATTGAATTTTGAAATGCCTGATCATCAGTCATTTCCTGCCTTGAGCTTAGCTTCGCAAGCATTTGAAGCAGGTGGCACCGCAGCGACAATATTAAATGCTGCAAATGAAGTGGCGGTTGCGGGTTTTTTACGGGAACAAATCGCCTTCACATCAATCTCAAACCTGATCGATGAAACATTAAGTGCATGTACAATCGAAAAAGCCGACACTTTAGAGGCTATTTTACATGCTGATGCTTGGGCTAGACGCTTCGTAGAGGGCAAAATATTATCATGAGTGTGTTATATAGCTTACTAGCATTAGCAGTGACATTGGGTATTTTGGTCACTGTGCATGAATACGGACACTATTGGGTTGCACGCCGCTGTGGCGTTAAAGTGCTGCGCTTTTCAGTGGGCTTTGGCAAGGTGATATGGAGTCGTACAGATAAAAACGGGTGTGAATTTGCAGTAGCCGCCATTCCTTTGGGTGGCTATGTGAAAATGCTGGATGAGCGTGAAGGTGAGGTAGCGCCAGAGTTATTGGATCAAGCATTTAACCGCAAGACCGTTTGGCAACGAATGGCGGTCGTGTTGGCGGGGCCTGCTGCCAATATTATCTTTGCAATTTTTGCTTACTGGTTGATGTTCATGACGGGCGTTACACAAGTGAAACCCGTTATTGGAGATGTTACACCACAAAGTGTTGCATTTGAGTCAGGTCTTCAGAGTGGTCAGGAAATTGCGACTGTTGATGGTAAGCGAGTTAGTAGCTGGCAAGACGTTCATTATCAGTTGTTAAAACGCCTAGGTGATACTGGTGTCATAACGTTCGTCACACAGAATAAACAAGAATTTGAAATGACAGTTGAGCGTTGGCTCAGTACAAAAGAAGAGCCGAATGCATTGGCAGAGTTGGGTATTGCACCTTATAGGCCCAGCGTGCCAGCTATCTTGGCTGAATTACAGGATGGCCTTCCTGCACAGCAAGCGGGATTAAAAAGTGGCGATGAAATTATTGGTGTTAACGGTCAAGCTATTGCCCAGTGGTATGACTTTGTCGCGGTTGTGCAAGCCAATGGTGGTAAAGTGCTGTCATTGGATGTTCTGCGTGATGGTCAAACCAAAAGCCTTACATTGATCCCAGCCGTTAAAACTAACGAGCAAGGTGAGAATTATGGCTTTGCTGGCGCGATGGTAAAGGCGCCTGAGTTACCAGAAGGTTTTGTCACTACCCAGCACTTTGGTGTGGTGGATTCTTTTTCAAAGGCGGCATATAAAACTTGGGATATGTCTGTCGTGACACTAGAGTCGATTGGGAAAATGATTCAGGGGCTGCTATCTGTTAAGAACTTAAGTGGCCCAATTACCATTGCTAAAGTTGCCAACGCTTCGGCTCAGGCTGGGTTTGAAGCCTTTATTAGTTTTTTAGCCTACATCAGTATTATGTTGGCAGTGGTTAACTTATTACCGATCCCCGTACTGGATGGCGGGCATTTTCTATTTTATTTAATCGAAGCGGTGAAGGGTTCACCACTTTCGGAAAATGTTCAGCTGGCAAGTATTAAGTTGGGCATGGCGCTGCTTATGATGGTTATGTTTGTAGCCATATTTAATGATATAAGTCGCATATAGTTTTTAATTAAATTGCTGGTCTGTAGCTATTCACTGACAGCCTAAGATAACAATAAATTCGGATTAACATGAAGTTCACCTTAATCAGCATACTTTTGGCTTTGGGCGCAACGTTTGCCCAAGCTGACTCCTTTACCGTAAAAGACATTCGTGTCGATGGCTTGCAACGCGTAAGTGCGGGTACCGTCTTTAGTGCCTTCCCAATTAACATCGGTGACAAAGTTGATAGCGCAAAACTTGCTGCTGCTTCGCGTGGGTTGTTTGCTACGGGTTATTTTAATGATATTGAATTGCAACGTGATGGCGACATCCTTGTGGTGAACTTGGTTGAATTACCCACTATTACGGCACTGGAAATAGACGGTAATAGCGCCATCGAAACAGAGCAGTTAAAAACAGGTTTAAAGCAAGCGGGTTTAGCTGAAGGTTATGTATTTAAACGTTCAACCCTTGAGCGTTTAGAGCTAGAGCTAGAGCGTCAATATGTGAGCCAAGGTCGCTATGATGCGCAGATCAATACAGAAGTAAAAAAGCTACCGCGTAACCGTGTATCGCTAAAAATCAATGTAGACGAAGGCTCTGTGGCTTCAATTAGCCATATTAACATTGTAGGTTTTGAAAACTTTGAAAAACAAGAACTGCTCAATCAATTTGAATTAAAACCAACCAATCTCTGGTCTTGGTACTCTAGTGATGACAAGTATTCCCGTGAAAAATTGGGTGGCGATTTAGAGCGCTTGCGTTCTTTTTATCTAGATCGTGGCTATATTCGTTTCAATGTAGAATCGACTCAAGTATCGCTTTCTCCTAATAAAGAAGACGTTTTTATTAGCGTGAACGTGCACGAAGGTGAAGTGTATAGCGTGAATAAGGTGAACCTTGCAGGTGAGTTAATTTTAGAAGAAGAACTGCTGCGCAAGCTTGTTATTATGGAAGAAGGGCAAACCTTTAGTCGTCAAAAAGTGACGTTCACCCAAGACTTAATCGCTAAACGTCTTGGTAATGAAGGTTTTACCTTTGCCAGTGTCAATGGCGTGCCTAAAATCAATGATGAAGATAAAACCGTTGAGCTAACGTTTTTTGTTGAGCCGGGTAAGCGTACGTATGTGCGTCGTATTAACTTTACCGGTAATGAGTCCACCATGGATGAAGTATTGCGCCGTGAGATGGTACAAATGGAAGGCGGTTGGGCATCTACTGAATTAATTGAACAATCTAAAAGTCGCTTAGAGCAATTGGGCTTCTTTAAAGGCGTCAATGTTGAAACCCCTAAAGTCCCAGGCTCTGATGACTTAATTGATGTGAACTACAGTGTTGAAGAGCAGCCAAGTGGTAGTTTGAATTTAAGCATTGGTTACTCAAGTGCTGACGGCATGATACTGGGCACCAGTGTGTCGCAAAATAACTTTATGGGTACGGGTAAAAAAATGAGTACTTCATTGAATAAAACCGATGCGGTAGCCAGTTTGAACTTATCGTACACCGACCCGTATTACACCGTAGACGGCATTAGTCGCGGCTATGGTTTATTTTACAGTCAAACTGATTTTTCTGAGTTATCACTCAGCGATTACAATACCGATACCTATGGTGGCCGCACCACATTTGGCTTTCCTATTAGTGGTCGTGAACGCTTGTCATTTAGTATTGAAGCCAGTCGCACATTAATGGAAGCGCAAACTTCAGGTATTGCTGAAGAGATACTTGGTTTTATTGAAAATGAAGGTGAAGACTTTGTTGAAGTCACGCTGGGTAGCAGCTGGAGTTGGACCACCTTGAATCGTGGTTTATTTCCAACAGCGGGTGCCAAGCAAAGTTTAGCCATTGAAGCGACGGTACCGGGCAGTGAATTAGAATATTTCCGTGTGACCTACAATGCACAAAAATACTTCCCAATATCAGGTGATTGGACATTCCGTTTAAGAACGGAATTAGGTTACGGCGATGGTTACGGTAAGACAGAAGAGCTACCATTCTTCCGTAATTTCCGTGCCGGTGGTGTGGGTTCTGTACGTGGTTATTCAAGTAATTCACTTGGGCCGCGCGGCGCTGTTAAGTTACCTTATACCGAATATATAACGGTTGATGGCGTGACCACGGGTGTCCCTAAAGGCGATTATTACACTGCAGATAATAATAGTTTAGGCGGTAACTTATTAACTGAAGCCTCTATGGAATTAGTTTTTCCATTACCGTTTGTTGAAGATCAGCGCAGTATGCGCAGCGTATTGTTTTTAGATGCCGGTAATGTATTTGATACAGAATGTTTGACCTTAACGGGCACCACACGTGATGGGTACACAAACGAACATCCATCGTGTGTTGAAGGCTTTAATGCTGATGAGATTCGCTTTGGTGCAGGTGTAAGTTTAACTTGGGTAACGGCCATTGGCCCTCTAACCTTTACCTTTGCGCGTTCGTTGAACAGCAAAGATGAAGATGAAACCGAAGGTTTCGAATTCTCATTAGGCCAAGTTTTTTAAAGTAGTTGCTTGAAAATGTATGCGTTTTCAAGCAGTCTTCTTTGCCAGTTTTTTACAATAATAAAGTGATGAAATAGGAAGTATTATGTTTAAGTGGACTAAAATTGCAGTAGCAGGGTTATTCTTTATCGCATCGACTGCTATGGCTGCGCAAAGCAAGATTGCAGTTGTCGATATGGAGCGTGCTTTGTTTCAATCTGAAGGCGCTAAAGCTTCATTCAAGCAAGTTGAAGATCAGTTTGGCGACGACCTTGGTAAAATCAAACAACTTGAAAAAGATATGTTAGCGAGCCAAGAAAAACTGCAAAAAGACGGCGCTATTATGAGCGACGATGAACAGCGCAAAATCCGTAATGAAATCAAAGAAAAGCAAAGTGAATTTAAATTCTTTGCGGGTAAATTACAGCAAGCAGAACAGCAGTGGCGTCAGCAGTTTTTCCGCTCAAACCTGCCTCGTCTACAAGATATCTTAAAAGCACTTATCGAAGCTGAAAAAGTCGATATTGTGTTAAATGGACAAGCGGTTATCCACGTAACCCCTGATTTAGATTTAACCAAAAAGCTACTAAACAAGCTTAATGAAGCCAGTGCTGCGAAATAAGTAATGGCTTACACTCTTGGTGAAATTGCTCAGTATTTGAATGCTGATGTAATTGGCGATGAAAAAACCATCATCAATGGCTTGGCTACCTTGGTTCAAGCCTCAGAAGGCCAGTTAAGTTTTCTAGCCAACATGGCCTATAAAGATCAATTACAGCATACAAATGCGAGTGCTGTGATTGTTCATCCTAAGCAAGCGGCAGACTGTCAGTGTGCTGCCCTTGTGTTGGATAACCCTTATTTGGGTTACGCCAAAGTCTCACAACTCTTTAACACCTTACCCAAAGCCAGTGGTGTCATTCACCCGAGCGCCGTTGTTAGTCCAAGCGCAAGCATCGCTGACGGTGTCAGTATTGCGGCTAATGCTGTGATTGAAGATCATGCCGTGATTGGCGCAGGAGTGATAATTGGTGCCGGCTCAGTGGTGGGTGTAAATGCCCGTGTGGGTACAAATACCCGACTGCATCATCATGTCAGTATTTACCACGATGTGACTATTGGTGACGAATGCATCATCCATAGTGGCGTTGTGATTGGCTCTGATGGCTTTGGCTTTGCTAATGAGAAAGGGCAGTGGGTAAAAATTTGTCAAATTGGCGGTGTGGTTGTGGGTGACCAAGTAGAAATTGGCGCGAACACGACCATTGACCGCGGTGCCATGAGCGATACCATTATTGGTGATGGTGTGAAGCTTGATAATCAGATTCAAATCGCACACAACGTTGAAATTGGTGCACATACCGCTATGGCAGCAGGCTGCATGATTGCCGGCAGTACAAAAATAGGGAACGGTTGTACATTGGCAGGTGGCGTTGGTGTAGCTGGTCATTTGCAGCTGGCCGATGGCACGCATGTAACCGCCATGACACTAGTGACCAAAAGTATTACCGAATCCGGTAGCTACTCATCAGGTACGGCTATGTCAGTTACATCTGAGTGGCGTAAAAGTGCTGCACGTTTTCGTCAATTGGATGATATGGCGAAACGCATTAAACTCATTGAGAAATCTTTAAAGGAATAACCCCATGGCGGTAATGAATTACAATGAAATTACGGATTTATTACCACATCGTTATCCGTTTTTACTGGTTGACCGTGTCACAGAGCTGGAAAAAAAGCAGCGCATAGTTGGCTATAAAAATGTCACCAGTAATGAACCATTTTTCCAAGGTCATTTCCCCAAGCATCCTATTATGCCAGGTGTTTTGATTTTAGAGTCACTAGCGCAGTTGGCTGGGCTATTAGGACTTGATGCAATAGAAAAAGAAAAGGCCAAAAATACGGTTTACTATTTTGCGGGCGTGGATAAGGCCCGCTTTAAAAAACCGGTCGTGCCAGGAGATCGCCTAGAAATGGAAGCGCGCTATGTGAATGATAAGCGTGGAATCTGGCGGTTTGAATGTGAAGCTTGGGTAGATGGACAACTAGCTTGCCAAGCTGAAATTATGTGTGCCGAAAGGGAAATACATTTTGATTGATTCACGCGCTATTGTTGATCCAAGCGCCAAGTTGGCAGCAAACGTTGAAATAGGACCTTTTACCATTATTGGGCCTGACGTTACCATTGATGAAGGTACGGTAATCGGCAGTCATGTTGTGATTAAAGGGCCAACCAGTATTGGCAAACACAACCAAATTTTTCAATTTTGCACCATTGGTGAAGATTGCCAAGATAAAAAGTTTAAAGGTGAGCCGACTCGTTTAGAGATTGGTGATCATAATATTTTTCGTGAAGCCTGTACGGTGCATCGCGGTACGACACAAGACAAAAGCTTAACCAAGATTGGTAGCCATAACTTGTTTATGGTGAATGTGCATGTTGCCCATGATGTCATCATCGCGGACAACTGCATTCTTGCGAATGACACCAATATTGCTGGTCACGTGCATATTGGCAATTACGTTATTTTAGGTGGCGCATCTCAGGTTCATCAATTTGTGAAAATTGGTAGCCATAGTATGTGTGGCACCGGTTCTGTTGTGTTGAAAGATGTACCGGCTTACATTATGGCCAACGGTAATTCGGCTAAGCCTCATGGCATTAATATTGAAGGCCTAAAGCGCCGCGGTTTTGAAAAAAATGACATTCGTGTTTTACGAAATGCTTATAAAACCGTATACCGTAAAAGTCTTACGCTTGAAGAAGCCCGACCTGAGCTTTTAGAGTTATTAAAAGAGTCACCTGCTGTTGAGGCGTTTATCGATAGTATTGATCAATCCACTCGAGGAATTATTCGCTAATGTCATTGTGCTTTGCCATGGTGGCAGGAGAAGCGTCAGGGGATATCCTTGGTGCCGGATTAATTAAAGCTTTAAAGTTACAGCACCCTGATGCCCGTTTTATTGGTATTGGCGGCCCTAAAATGATGGCAGAGGGCTTTGAAACCTTATACCCCATGGAGCGTTTATCCGTCATGGGTTTATTTGAGGTATTAGGGCGTTTAGGTGAGTTGTTAAAAATTCGTAAGCAGTTATCGAATACCCTGCTCGATATGAAACCAGATGTGTTTATTGGTATAGATGCACCTGATTTTAATTTAAAGCTTGAGCGTAAATTAAAAGAAAAAAACATCAAAGCGGTTCATTACGTCAGCCCAAGTGTTTGGGCGTGGCGTGAAAAGCGTGTATTCACCATTAAAAAGTCCGTTGATCTTGTATTGTGTTTGTTCCCGTTTGAAGTGGATTTTTACAAAAAACACGATGTACCGGCTGTGTGTGTTGGTCATACTCTCGCCGATGCGATAGCCATGGAAACCGATACGCAAGGCGCTCGTGAGCAACTCCAGTTAACGATGGATTCGCCGGTTGTGGCATTAATGCCAGGCTCTCGTGAAGGTGAAGTCTCTCGTTTAGGTGAATTGTTTTTACAGGCTGCCGAGCTGATAAAGCTAAAAATACCGACTGTTCAGTTTGTATTACCCGCAGCCAATCAAGATCGATTTAATCAATTGACACATATGCTAGCGGATCACGAAAGCTTGTCGGTTAAATTATTAAATGGTCAAAGTCGTGAAGCGATGGCCAGTTCCGATACCGTATTAATGGCATCGGGTACTGCGGCCTTAGAAGGCATGTTATTCAAAAAGCCCTTAGTCGTATCGTACAAACTGTCTGCGTTAACGGCCTATATTGTGCGCAAAATGTTAAAACAACCTTTTGTGTCGTTGCCTAATCTATTGGCAGGCAAAGAACTGGTACCTGAAATTTTGCAAGAAGCGGCAACCGCCGACAACCTCGCAAATGCGGTTTTAAACTTTTTACAGAATGAAAGCGCCTCTGCACATTTGAAAGCAGAATTCACACAATTGCATCAGTGGTTAAAGCGTGATGCCGATGTAGCTGCGGCAAGTGCAATAACCCAATTGATAGAAGCTAAATGAACGAGATAATTGAGCAAGAGCAGATTTTACTAAACCAAGGTTTAATTTACTGTGGTGTAGATGAAGCAGGTGCTGGCCCGTTATGTGGTGATGTGGTTGCTGCTGCGGTGGTACTTGACCCTAATAATCCCATTGCTGAGCTGAATGATTCTAAAAAATTAAGCGAAAAAAAGCGTGAGATGCTGTTTCCTATCATTAAAGAAAAAGCCTTAGCTTATTGCATTGCTCGTTGCTCGGCGCAAGAAATTGATGAGATCAATATATTAAATGCACGCATGCTTGCCATGTCTCGCGCTATTGATGGCTTAAAGATTAAAGTACAGCATGCGTTAATTGATGGTAATCGCTTACCCAAAAATTTGTCATGTGACGGTACGGCCATTGTAAAAGGGGATGCGCTGGTTGGGGCTATTTCGGCGGCGTCTGTTTTGGCAAAAGTCCAGCGTGACCATGACATGGTTGAGCTGGATAAACAGTACCCCCAGTATGGTTTAGCCAAACATAAAGGGTATCCGACTAAAGCGCACTTAGAAGCGTTAGAGGAATTTGGGCCGACGGAAATATATCGTAAAACCTATGGGCCAGTAAAAAAATGGCTTGCTGAAAAAACCGCTTAATTGCGGTTTTTTTATGGCTGTATGTTAGCGGATTGTGGGTTGTCCATGCATTCTGGTTGCATGATGAAGCGGTCCGGATAGATATCCCAAGCGGCACCTGTCATAAAATCCACTGGTATGCTGATCAAACCTGCGTCGATAAATAACCCGAGTAAACTCGTCTTATTGAATTTTGCCTTTGTGGTGTAGGTTTGTTGGCATTCGCCTTTTGTTACTCGAATGACGTGAGGCTCGTCTCTGGTGAGTTTTTTCTGCGTATAGCCATTTCCCGCAAACCGGTCATCAATATAGATTTCGGCGTCAGGGTGCGTCTTAATGTTCACTTCTTGTTCGCTGCCATTAAACATCGAAGCACATGCGCTTAATTGCAGAATAACCACAAAGAAAACAAAAAACTTAATGATGCTTAATTTCATGGTTATTCCTTCAGCTGGTATTCGAGCGATAAGCTAGTAAACCAATGGGAGAAAGACTCGCTTTCACCTGGGTTGTCGACATCTATTTGATTTACTTGTAATCGCCAAAACCAAGTCTCTGATTGCTTGTACAAAGCACTAAAAGCAAGCTGACCTTTTATGAATCCGTCATTACTGGTGTTAGGTTGTATGACTTGCAAGGGGCTGCCATTTTCGGTGATGGTGGTCAGTGTTTCGAGGTCGGTGTAACGCGTGCTGCCGACTAACACACCCGCGCGAGCTTGAATGATAAGCGGTTTAGCTAAGGCATAAGATAAAACATGTTCGATGTAAAAACCTTGTGTGGAAATGTCAGCTTGGCGAACACTACTGGAGCTGACTTTAGATTGACTGGTGTCGATGGTTGTTAATGTTTTAGTGAATTCAATGTTGCCATAGTCACGGTAACCGATTTCAACCCCATAATTTGGATGAAAGCGAAAACCCACAAAACCAGACCAAGGTAAACCGGCACGAGACACGTCGCCATAGCTTGGTGTTTCTTCAAAGGCACCTAGCGCACGAACTTTGTCGTCGAAGCTTGCTTCGGTCCAAGTGTAGCCGCTACCAAATCCCACATAATGGGCAACTGGGTAGGCAATAGCGAGATGAGGTATCGCAATTAATAGAATAAATAATAGGCGCATAGGATTATAGTTTTATTTTTAAGCATGTTAGCGTGACCTTAGACTAAGCTCAATGGCTTTAATAGTCGAGGCATTGATTAAGCCTGTTTTTGCGACTCATCTTCTTCGATGAAAAAACGTAAGATATCGTCTTTTCGTTTCATTGCATCATCGTATCCACATTGAATTAAGTCACGGCAAAAGCCTCGTTCAAATAACAAATAACTCAAAACACCGGCACCACTTTTATGGGTTGTGCCAGAGCCTTTTAAAAAGAAGCGTAAACTCTTGGGTAATTCACGGGCGTGACGTGCGGCAATGTCATCAATGGATTCACTAGGGTTTATCTCTAAAATTTCAACAGGGCGTAAACCTATGTGTTGCGATTGAATAATGTCATCAGGAATTTTACTGATGGTATTGTTGATACGAGATAACCGTTCGACATCACTTTCCATGCTATCTAAGAAGGCGGCGTTGAACATGTGGTTCATGATTTTTGCCATGCTAGGGTAGTGTTTCATTTGCTCGCGAGGCTTGCGCTTGTGGGCTTGCCCACTCACACCAATGACGAGGATTTTATCTGCGCCTAAATGCAGCGCTGGGCTCATGGGGGCCAGTTGACGAATTGCACCATCACCAAAGTACTCACGGTTAATTTGTACGGCGGGGAAAACCGCCGGAATCGCGGATGACGCCAGTAAGTGATCAATAGCAATGCGAGAACGCAAGCCGATTCGGCGTAAGCGTTGCCAGTTTTTGATGCTTTTATGGCCTTGAAAAAAACTGACCGATTCACCGGATGCGTATCCAGAAGCCGTCACTGAAAGCGCGTGTAAATCTTGATTGTCGATGGCTTTTTGGATGTTTTCAAACATAATCATTTTCTTTAACAGGTGGCGCAAAGGGGCGTTGTCTAATAAAGACACAGGGTCGCCCGCCTTGTAGCCAAAAAAAGTGTTCATCATGAATTTACTCGACCACTTCAAAACACTTAAAAAGTCACTGCGAAACACTTGGTCACAGCTGAAATTTTTCCAGATATGCTCAAGGCGCTGAATTCCCTGACGATAATGGCTGGCATAGCTAGCAAGCGCTACGGCGTTAATTGCGCCGGCACTGGTGCCGCTAATAATATTGAATGGGTTTGGGTGGTCTTGTGGCAGTAGGCGCACAATAGCTTTAAGCACGCCTACTTGATAAGCCGCACGGGCACCACCGCCAGACAGTACCAATCCTATTTTTTTTGTTGGGGCTTTGCGTATCATTAGCACTTGTCTTTTTTAGTCTATGGATAGCGAGCGTATATATTCTATCTAGCCAGTATAGTTCATAATAGCGCATTTGATTTTGGGGTTTTGCCATGTTTACCGGAATTGTGCAGTGTGCAGTTAAAGTTGATCAGATTGAAAAGAAAACAGGTTTATGGACGCTTACATTAGCGTTACCGGCTGAACTTATTCCTGGTTTGACCATTGGTGCGAGTGTGGCACTAAATGGCACCTGTTTAACGGTTACCAGTATCAATGAAAACCATGTGACGTTTGATGTGATGATGGCGAGTTTGAAGCTCACTAATTTACAGGCCCTTGAAGAAGGTAGCTTGGTAAATATCGAAAGAGCGGCGAAATTTGGCGACGATATTGGTGGGCATCAATTAAGTGGTCATGTACATGGTGTCGTTGAAGTGGTCGAAATAGAGCGCCCAGAAAATAACTGTATTATTTGGTTTGAGCTGTCGGATGCGTTTAAGCCCTATGTATTTGATAAAGGCTATATTGGCTTAAATGGGTGTAGCTTAACCATTGCACAAGTGAAAGAAGATCGCTTTTGTGTGTACCTTATCCCTGAAACCTTAAATGTCACGACCTATCAAAATGTACAAGTGGGAGATGGTATTAATTTAGAAATTGATAGCCATACCCAAGCGGTTGTCGATACGGTTGAGCGTTTACTCAAACAAAAAAAATTGGCTTAAACGCAAAAAGCACGCTGATGAATGAGCGTGCTTTTTGCGTTTAGATTGGGTGTTACTTAGTTTGTGTTTTTAAGTATTGCACGATATCTCTTGATTCATACAACCATTGCACTTTATTACTTTTGTCGGTAATCCGTAAGCAAGGTACCGTGGCGCGGCCCCCACCTTGGATTAAGTCTTGGCGATTTTGTGGGTCTTTTAGTGTGTTTTTAAGCTCTACCTGAAGTGGTAAATTGCGTGCTTCGCGCAGAACCATTTGGCAGAACGGGCATTGATCATAGTAATACAGGGCATAGGACGACATTCGTTCGGTTGCTCCTTTTGAAGTGAATTTCATAATGTTAGACCAGATTATACTGTTTTTAATTAGCACCTTGGCCAATATTTTTTCAGCGTTTGCTGGGGGTGGGGCGGGGTTGATTCAGTTGCCTGTCTTAATATTCATGGGGTTGCCATTTTCAGTGGCTTTAGCCACTCATAAAGTGGCCACGGTAGCGCTGGGTTTGGGTGCCACCATACGTAATGTAAAAGAAGGTCATACCAGCTGGCGGCTGAACCTATTCATGTTGGCTTGCGGTATTCCTGGGGTGATATTAGGCGCGTATGTGATTATTGGCGTTGATGATCGTATGGCCGAGATTGCGCTGGGTGTGATGACCCTTTCATTAAGTGTGTATTCGCTGTTTAAGCCCAGTTTGGGTTTGGAGCCCTGTGAGAAAAATCGCCATTTAATGGGTTGGATTTTAGGGGGAGTCGGTTTGTCTATTATTGGGTTTGCCAATGGTGCGCTTTCGGCTGGTACGGGTTTATTTGCCACTATGTGGTTGGTTAAATGGTTTGGATTAAATTACAAGCAAGCGGTGGGGCACACTCTTATAGCGGTTGGGTTATTTTGGAATGCGAGCGGGGCGGTGACGATGGGCCTAATGGCAACCATTCAATGGGATTGGTTGATGGCTTTGGTTTTAGGGTCGCTGGTTGGGGGTTATGTGGGTGCGCATTTGGCGATTAAGATGGGCTCAAGCTGGATTAAACGTGCCTATGAAGTGATCACGTTAATCGTGGGGATAAAGCTGATTATTGGTTAAAGCCAGTGTTTGGGCCTGAATTATGTAGCGGTATATGATAAAGTGCGCGGCGAATTCACTTTCACCTTTGTGTGAGCTTTTTGGAAATATTATGAAATTAGATACACCAGCTGAAAAAGTTAGTTATTTGATTGGTCGTCAAGTGGGCGATCAACTTAAAGGCAGCCAGTTTGAAGGTTTTGCGCTGGATGGCGTATTAAAAGGCATTCAAGATTCAATGGTTAATGCTGAGATGCCTCTTTCTCAAGAGCAAATCGAAGAAGCGTACCAAGTCATTCAAACAATCATGCAAGAAGAGCAAGCTAAAGCGGCTGATCAAGCGAAGCAAGTTGGCGTTGATTTCTTAGCTGAAAATGCGAAAAAAGAAGGCGTGATCACGCTTGAAAGCGGTTTACAGTACGAAGTGATTACCGAAGGTAACGGCGCGCAGCCTACTCGTGAATCAACAGTACGTACGCATTATCACGGCACGTTCATCGACGGCAATGTGTTCGACAGCTCTGTTGAGCGCGGCCAGCCTGCTGAGTTTCCAGTTGGCGGCGTAATTGCTGGTTGGACTGAAGCACTACAGTTAATGAAAGAAGGCTCTAAATGGCGTCTATTTATTCCTAGTGATTTGGCTTACGGCCCACAAGGCAGTCAAGGTGCGATTCCACCACACAGTGCTTTAGTATTCGAAGTAGAATTACTTAACGTACTGTAATTTTTAACCCCTGCTTTATGCTGGGTTAAAAAGAACGCAAAAAGCTACCTTACGGTAGCTTTTTGCGTTTATAGGCCATTCATTTTTAAGCGTGCATTGCATTAGTCGTAAATCGAAACTCTTGACGATAAACCGCTGGTGATAACCCTACCCATTTTTTAAAGGCATGGCGGAAGTTAGCGACATCACTAAAGCCAAGTGCTTCGGCTATGTCTTCGGTGCTCATGTCGGTATTTTGTAGGCGCTCAATGGCGAATTGACGACGCTGGTTATCTAATAACTTTTGAAAGCTGGTGCCAGCTTCAGATAGTTGTCTGCGTAATGTGCGCCCGCTGATATTGAATGCACCCGCGACCATGTCGAAATTTGGGTGATCGGATAATGATGTTTTTAGAATCAGTTTAATGTCGTCGACTAATCCCATATGTTTAGGCTGAAAGTGAATAGTCATATGTGGCTGGTTGTGAGCACATTGCATAGTCAGTCCATCCCGCTAAGTTTGTTTATTGTTATTGGAGTGATTACTCTACTTGGCGATGAAACAAAGCTCGAACTAAATGACTTTGCAATAAGCTAAAAGCACTATGCAAAATATGGAAGCCCAACAAACATAGGGTTTTGCGGGGTGATATTTGGCCATAATGGAGCACTGTGCAAATGACGCAAAACCAAGATTTTCAAATATTTGCACAGTGAATAGGTACTAATTAGATTAGTTGGCGCGGTATTCAGAGGGTGACATCCCAATGATGTCTTTAAATGCACGGTTAAAAGAACTCAGCGTGCGATAACCCACATCTAAAGAAATATTTAACACAGGGCTATCGGGTTCACTTTTTAAACGTTCAGCCGCCTCATGAATTCTGAGTTGATTGATGTAATCATTGAAGTTGCGATAACCCAGTGTTTGATTAATTAGGCTGCGAGTTTTGTATTCGGGTAGCTCTAACGCAGTCGCCAACTCTTTAAGGGTGAGGTGCTCCGTTCGGTAAAAACCTTGATCCATTAAGTCGTTGAGTCGTAGGGCGTCGTGATTTAAATCAGGGGGTGGGGGTATCGAACACTCTTGAATAGGCTCTATGAGTTCATTAGGCGGCGTCGTTACGTTCGTGCTCGGCGGTGCTAAGCCAAATAACACGCCTTGGTGGGTGCGCAGTAAAAAGTAGGCACACGTAAGGGTGATGACGTTAATCGATAAATAAGGCAGCCACCGGCCAACGATATGTGTATTGGCCGGTATCACCACCAATAAAACACTAATACCGACACCAATTAAAACCACACCGCGCAGTTGCCTGCGTGATTCCACTAGATCGTCAGACCAGTTGGCAATCACGGTCCATAATCCCAGGGTGATGATTAGGTATTCGCAGTAAGAGGGCCATGTCCACAAAAGAGCCATTAAGCTTTCACTGGTCGGGCTAACAAAGTGTCTTGCCATCATCGGCGCTAAGATTGTGTACAGCGCAATGAAGCCAGAAAGGGAAAGTACTTTTGGTCGGTGAGAAAACGCTAACTGACACAGTACCCAAAAAAGTGCGGGTACCATGGTGTATAAATCGGCCGCAAATAATGCCCAAATTCCAGGCAGTTGGGGTTCAAGTAAAAAACACGCCCCAGCAAATAACATAGCGATAAAGGTTTTAGCGACGGTTAGCTTGCCATAGTCACGACAGACAACTAACGCTAGAACGGACATAACCCCTAAGGCAAAACCTGACAGCATTAACAAAGTAGCACCTAACTTATTTTTTATTATTTTGCTCGATACTAATGCATGCCTATTAGAGGCTCAAGGGCGCAATCGCTGTAATACTAATAAACCAATCAAAAGCATAAACCCAAAAGGCAAAGAGCCGCCACCACCAGAGCCAAACTTTGGTTTGTTTTCTGTCATGGTTGGGGTGCTAGTCGACGTTAATGTCACACTGTGATGAGTTTGGCTGGCGTTGAAGGCAAGGGTTTGCTCACTGTACCCAGCCTTGCTCACCACAACCGAAAAGCTATCGTTTGTATTGGGTAAGTTAACAGTAAAGGTACCAGTTGAACTGCTCGTATAATTACGCGTTATACCAACTGCGCTTATCAGGTTGCTATTGGCAAGCACTGCGCTCGCATTACCAATGGCGGTGTTAGATGAATCGATAATCGTAAACGTATGTTTCAGTGACGGATAGACAATAATATCGTCACTGACATCTGCATAAGTGTTGCTTTGAGACTTAACAGTTGTCGCAACATTTAATGCTGCGTTGACAGTATTGCTGCTGATATTAAGCAAAGCCGGATTGTAGTTAGTTGGATTATTGGTGGCGGTAACCGATGTAATATTTTGGTTTTGTTGATTTAAGAAATTAATCACGTTCACTTGGTTTTGAGTGAGGTCGTAAACCGTATTGGCCGCGCCGCCCTCAATGGTAAGGGAATACGATTCATCATTGAGTAACGCTTCACTTGACCAGATAACCCGTAGCGGGCGATTAATGGTGATGGTGATGTCGGGGTCGGCACCGTTGCTGACAGTTAAAACATACACACCAGCAAATTCGCCTGAGCTTTGGGTATTAATATAAAAAGCATCACTGGTTTGTGTGACGAGTGAGTCGGCATTTTGCCCGTCATAGGTAAGGCTGTAAGTGTAAGCCGTGGTGCCGCTGACCGGTGAAATTTTAATGACGTCACCGTTAAACACATTGCTGTAGGTTTGTCCGTTTTCAACCGTGTCGCAGTTGATATTTAGATAAAATGCAGGTTTTGTGGCAGCATTGATCGACCAGCCGATATCTTCTAATACGCCGAGCGCAAGACCGGCATCACAGGAATAACCTGTGAACTTAGGTTCCATTAATTCATCAGGTGAGACGCTGATATCAAAGTGGCTAACACTGCTTCCTTGTTCGATAGGGCTAGGTGCGTAGATTTGAATATGATCGCCCGTACTAAAGCTTGCATTGTTGTCGTTGTCGGCGTAACCCGCGGTTAGCTGGCCAACGGCAAGTGCGTTCGCCTTGCTGCCGCTCCAAAATAAATCATTCCCGCTAATAGCGGAATTTTTACGTTTTAAATTATCCGATGCTGATGACGTTAATTGTTGCCAAGTTTTGCCTTCGCTTTTTATGTATAAAAAGTTTGAATAAATATCGTTAATCTCAGTGATGCTGTCATCGCTATTAATCGCTTGCGCTTTTTCACCAGTGCTTGGGTCAACCAATGAAGTAAAGCCTAAGCCGTGGGTGATTTCGTGTAATAAGACCGTTAAAAATCCGGTTAAATCGTTGCTGTTATTATCAAACCCGTAATACCACGCGCCACCGCGTAAGCAAAATTCGCCGCCTAAGTTGGCATTAAACTCTGCTTGTATATCTGCGCTGCTGGGTGCTGCATCATTATTTTCGAGCGCATTAAATAATGCGATCGGATAAAACGTATCAATGAGTGCACCTGTTGGTATGGTGTCGGTCGCATCGTAGGCAATGCTGCCCATGGCCCCCGCGCTGCCTAACACCGCGCTGTCAGCATTACATGTTAAGCCGCTAAAGGATGCATCGACCACAATGATTTGGCTGGATGCAATTTGCGCCGCTAACATTTCAGCCGCCTTAATAAATGCTAAACGACGTTGTTCACCAATACTGGTGCCATTGTTGCCGCCTTGCGGCGTTGCGTTTTCGGTTGAGTCAAAACCAGAAATAAAATTGAGCTGAATATTGGATGCACTGCCCGTTACAATACACGACGTGATGTTACTGACGTTATTTGAGCTAGCAGGGCAGCTAGCCGCAAAGCTTGTGTTATAAAAAAACAGCAGAGACAACGCGGCGAATAAAAAATGGATATTAGCGTTTAAAATCATGGTGCAGTAACCGTATTGGAATCTGGAATAACTGAGTATTCTTTTATTTCGATTGTGCCGTCTGCTTTGCGAACAGCGACGGGCATGTTGACGTAACGACCCGTTTGATCCAAGCACAGTCGACCCTTGCTGTCTTTAGTAACGGTTTTAGGGCCGTGATGAAATAATTTATCTTTAATGGATTGTTTCATTTCTGGCGACAGGTGATCTAAGTGGGATTTTTCAGCTGGGTTAGTCGGCTCTGCTTGTACCGTGTTGTTTGCTTGCTGTGTGGGTGTTTGTGTTATGTCGGGCGGTGTGGTTGTCGCTTGCTTAGGTGAGGCTATGCCTTGGTTGGTCAATGACGGAGGCGTTGTCAGTTCAGCCGTAGGCGTTTTGTGCGCAGGGTCGACGATTGATACGTTATTTGCTGAAAATAACACCCAAAGTAATACGCTTAGCGTAATAATAATCACAATACCAATTTTCATACAGCCACCTTTTAATAACCCTCTTAGTTTAAATTGAACTGCCCGATAGCGACACTATGAATGTCTCAAAACAAAAGAAAAACGCCTTTTAAAGGGCGTTTTTCATATTAACGGCAAGTATTAAAACCAAAGGTTGTTAACGAGTAGGTTTAATGCGTAATCGACGGGTTAAGCCTAGCAGTAAAACCAGAACCCCCCAGATGCCTAAGCTGCCACCGCTTGAGCCCGCTTTCTTAGGTTTGTTGGTAACCGTTTGAACGCTTGATTCCATGAAGATATCGAATGTTATATTACTGTTGGTATTGATATTGAAAATAATACCGATCGCCTGGCTGTGGGTGATTTCAAGTGACGATACCGAGCCTGTCGCCAAGTTATGCACGTAACTAAAAGTCGCTAGGTTATCGCTGTTTTTGGTGACAGGAATATTCACTTCGCTGTTGTCATTTAACACAAGAGTCACTAACGGCAATTCGCTAGCGAAGGTTAAATCCCCTAGGGCATTAATGTTGCCAGAGAGTGACATAGGCTCGGTGATTGGCGCCATCGTTACGGTTTGCGTAAGCAGCGTATCATCAAGCGTAATATCGGTATTTGAGTAACCCGCTAAGCTGGCAATCGCCGTGTAGTCGGTAGTGTTGCCTGGCAGGGCAATGCTCACTTGGCCTTGGTTGTCACTGGTATAGCTTGCACTAAGGTTGTAGGCACTTAGGCTGCTGGTATCCAGCGTCACACTGACATCGGCTAAGGCTGTGCCACTGCTATTTTCAATGTTCAATACATGAGTGCGTGCAGGTTCAAGGGTTAAGCCGCTAGAGCTTACGGTATTGTAAACACTGCTGGCCGAAACCGTGACGGCTGTGCTCGCACTTACACTACCGGTTGCCAATACTAGGCTTGCCTTATAGAAACTAGCGGCGTCGCCATCTGCGGTTGCACTGGTGACGGCGTTGCTGTTTTTACTAAAGGTAAGGGCACTTTCACTGCTGGTTAGGGTGTAAACCGTATTGGCGGCACCACCTTCAATCGCAAGGGTTTGCACACTTTGGTTCGCAAGGAGTTTACTGGCCGATAGCACCATGCGTGGGTCACGGGTCATGGTGAAATCATAGGTGGCACCTGTGTTGCCATCGGTAAAGGTTAATACATAGTCACCAGCAAACTGACCACTGGTTTGCATGGCAATTTTAAGGGTGTTGCCACTGATGCTTAGCAAATCGTTTGCGGCTGATCCTTCAAACTCTAACGAATAGCTGTAAGCATTATTGACACGGCTTAGATCAATGCTGGTAGCTGAGTTAGCAATGCTTAATGAATCGTTCGGATTCAAGCTTGTGCTATCGATGTCGATGCTTGGCTCGGCATAGGTGGTAAAGGTGAAAGCTTCGTTATCGGTTAGGCTGCCATCACTGACTTGAATGGTGACATTGTATGTACCCGTAGCCGATTTGCTAAGCGTAAGAGTTGAACCGCTGAGAGACGCTACATTGCTAGGGTCACTGGTTTCGCTATAGGTTAATGAATTCCCTTCGGCATCGGTGGCGGAAAGATTAACGGTTAAGTTAGTGTTTACCGGAGCGGTTTTGTTGCCAATGCTGCCAAGTACAGGTGCTGTGTTCCCGGCAGCGTTAATTGTTATATCAAAAGAATCAGTATTGGTTAGATTGCCTGCGTCTTCTGCTTGTATGGTCACGGATTCAGTACCTGTAAACCCAGTACCTGCGGTGACAGTTAAAGACGAGCCAGAAATATTACACGTGAGATGCGCACCACAGGCGGTGGCAGTGTAGGTGAATGCGGTATCGCCATCGATATCGGTGGTGTAACTATCTAGATCAATGGCAGAACTGGTGGCCCCTTGATTAAGAGGAGAAATATCCGGCAAACCTGTAATAGAAGGTGCATCGTTTTGCGCGGTCACGGCTAAGTTAAACGTGTCGCTGTCGGTGCCGCCATTACCGTCATTCACATTAATTGTAATGGTGTGAGTGCCACCATTGTGGTTGGCCGCAGGTGTCATGGTGAAGTTGGTGCCGTCGGTATTAATGCTACAGGTGATATTAGTGGCACAGCTTGAGGCAACGGAATAGGTAAGGGTGTCACCACCATCAGCATCGGTTGCCCAACCGCTGGCATCCACAACTTTTGCAGTATCTTCATTGGTGGTTTGGTTGACAGCAGTTAGTACAGGTGCGTTGTTGCTTGATGATGCGGTCACTGCCCAGCCAATGTCTTTCAGTAGATAAAGCGCCAGACCTAAGGTGTATTGGCCTTCGGTGTATTGGGGTTCCATTAATTCGTTAGGTGATGCGGCGGTATTGAAATGGCTGACACTTGATCCGCCTTCAACTGGATTGGGTGCGTACATTTGTGTCCGATCACCAGAGGTAAATGAGCTAGAAGAATCGTTGTCTTGAAAGCCCGCGGTTAATAAACCTATGGCTTGGGTGTTTACGTTGGTGCCTGACCATAAAAGCCCGGTGCTGCTAATAGCAGAAGCGGCACGATGGGCATCACTTTCGCTGCCGTGATTCCAGTTTCTTGAATTAGCAGCGTCGTACAAATTATTCGAAAAGATATCATCATAACCAGAGGCTTTTGCACCGGATGACGGATTAGTTAAGCTGGCAAAACCTAAACCATGGGTGATTTCGTGTAGTAATACCGTGGTAAAGCCAATGTAATTAGCGGCTGGCGTGGCAAAGCCATAGTACCAGCCATTACTGGCTTGTAAGCAGCCTGATGTACCGATATTGGCATTAAATTGCGCGGCAACATCATTGGTGCCGCCATCGGCATCCGAGCCGGTAATGGCATTCATTAAACCAATTGGATAAAAGGTGTTTACATCAATGCCAGCGGGTGGCGAAGACGGATAACCTAAGTTGCCCGACGCGCCAGCACTGCCCAGTGTTGCTGAAGAGGTGGTGCACGATAACCCTGCAAAGCTCGCATCCACCACAATGGTCACGGCAGAACTTACTTGGTCAGCAATAATTTCAGCGGCTTTAATAAACGATAATTTTCGTTGTGCGCCTACTGTCGTGCCGTTATTGCCGTCAATAGCCGTGATGCTGGTGGATGTATCAAAGCCTGAGTTGAAATTTAATTGAATGGTCGAGGCGGTGCCTGTCACCGTGCAAGTGCCATTGCCAGCGGTAGTGGCACTACTTGAGGTGGGGCAGGCTGCTGCAAATGCTTGGGCGCTAAATGCAAGGGCAATACTTAAAACCGTCAAAAACCGAGTCATCAGACACCTGCCAGTTATCAATAAAAAATGTGATTAAAGTCACTTAATTTAAAGATACGCTTTGTGGCGGATATTGACGTAATGTAATGCAGTGTCTGTGTAATGATTTGTAATGAAATGGCGTTTTTAAATGATTCCGCTATTTACAGTGCCGTTATTAGTGGATTTAGTTGTTTGAAAAACGGCACAAGTGTCTTATTTTTCGCTGGGTGTGCGAGGTTTTGGTACCACGCTGTACTCTCTAATTTCAATGCTGCCATCGGGCATTTCAACGGCCACCGGCATTTGAGTGAAACGACCATCTGCTGGCAGCATGACTGAGCCGTCGGGGCGGGTATACGTTTTCATTGGCCCTTCAAGTAACAAACTATCTTTTACGGCTTGCTGCATTTCAGGGCTTAATTGGTCAAAGTGAGGGTTGCCCGTTGCACCTGTTGGTGCAGTGGATGGTTGCGTACTTTGATTGTGGTCAGTGTCATGCACATGGTCATGAGTACTGGTATTTGAGTTGCTGTTATTGGGTGTTAAGAGAATAGATGGCTCTTTAGCGGTTTGTTTTTTACTGTCGTCGACCAGTTTAGGCGCTTGAAAAAAGTAGCCTAAAACAATAGCAGCAAGAATAACAATAACGATGTACTTCATGATAATTGGCCTTGGCTGACTGAAACATCAGTTTAAGTTTAGACCCTTATTTAGCTGAAATACGTCTTATATAGATTATTTTCCTTCCATGCGCTTCTTCGTCATGCCACTGGCAACCGCCGTAAGTGGGTCTTCTGGCCATGGGTGTTTTGCATAACGACCACGATTTTCTTTTCTGACTTCTGGGTAAGCGTGTTGCCAAAAGAAGGCTAAATCTTGCGTCATGGCCAATGGCCGTTGCGCAGGGGATAACAAATGCAAATTCAGCGTGATGTTACCTTGGGCAATCGTGGGTGATTGTTCTAGCCCAAAACATTCTTGCAGTTTGGCTTTTACCACGGGAGGGTGCTCTGAGTAATCGATACTGGCATGTCGGCCAGTGGGCAGCGCATAGGTGTTAGGAAACCAGTCATTGAGTTTTTGTTGGTCAGGCCAATCAAGGCGATTTAAAAATGCTTGGCTGTAATCAAGTTTGTTTAATTCAGAGGTATTTAAAAAAGGCTCAAGCCAGTTGGCTTGGTCGTTAATGAGTTCGGCTTCATGAAAGCTTTTGAATTGTTCGGGGAAGGTTTCATGGGCAAGCTGCAAGCGTTTTAATACCGCTTTGTGCTCGTCTTTTAATGGTAAAAAAGCAAAACCTTTGTCGGTGAATTCTTGCAAATAGAATGCATTTTTTTGCGATGCGTCTGCCTTGCTGGTGGCTTCATTTAATATCAGCTGGCCTAGCTGTTGTCGCTTAATTTGTTGCAGCTGCTGTTTGTCATTGAGTTGCAGTGTGCAAGTGGTATTAAATTGATCGGCAAATAATAATTCAATGTCTTTAAGCGTAACGTGACAGGCTAAGCGAATAATACTGTTGCTGTGTTGCCCTTGCTGTTGCGCTTGTGAAATATGCGCAACGGCTAAATAGTCAGACGGGGTCAGTGCGTCGAGGTGATGCAGTTGGCAACCTAGACCATTGCGTAGGCGATACCCCTTACCTCGCTTTTGCGCTACCCGATCGGGGTAGGCGAGCATTAACAATAGGCCGCTGTTTAGACTGTTGATTTTACTCGCACGAATGTCGAGCATTTTGGCAAATTTATTTGCCAGTTGAACAATACGTTTGGCTTTTTTAATGTTTACTTTTGCATTTTCAAAATAAGCGGGAATCGTTGCGCGCTCAAATAATTGCAAGCGAATCGATAAGTCAGAATTTTGCTCGTCAAAAAACAACGGGTCACCTTCGCTTAGCAGCGCCGCTAACAGGCAAGCGTCATAAGCCATGTTTAAATCGCGGGCTTTAATGATCATATGGCTTAAACGTGGGTGTAAACCTAGCGCCGAAATGGTTTTGCCGTGGGACGTCAGTTGTTGTTTTTCAATGACATCTAATTGGCCTAATAGTTGTAGGCTGTTGAGGTAACTTTGTTTGTCGGGCTGGGTTAAGAAGGTGTAATCCGCTAAATCTAAACTGCCCCAAGCGGCGAGCGTTAAGCTCAGTGGCGCTAAGTCGCTGCGTTCAATGGCATGGGGGCTAAACGCTGGGCGGCGTTTAAATTCTTCTTCACTGTATAGGCGAATGCACAAACCCGCTTGCACGCGACCTGCTCGTCCGGCGCGTTGAATGGCACTGGCTTGGCTGGCATTTAGGGTGATTAATTCGTCCATGCCCATGCGTAAATTAAATTGGTTGGTTCTTTCTAAGCCGCTGTCTATTACCACGGTGACCTTGGGTAAGGTTAAACTGGTTTTGGCAATGTCGGTGGCGAGTATGATGTTTTGCTGCTTGCTGGCGCTAAACACTTTATTTTGTTGTTCGGGGTTTAATTGGCCGTGCAATGGGTGAATGGCCATTTTATTTTGTGCAATGTCACCTGCAAAGGTATCGTTTAATAGACGCATGCATTGGTGTATTTCTTTTACGCCAGGCAAAAAAACCAAAACATCACCGTGTGAATAATCTGGGTTGGCCAAGGCTAATTCAAGCGCGCGTTTCACTTGGCTTGCTAGAAGTGAGTGCTGATGGCTTGGTGAGGGCAAGTATTGAGTGGCCACGTCATAACTGCGGCCTTCACTGCTGATTATTTGGCTTTCAAGCTGTGCGGCTAAATCGTCAGTGTCGAGTGTGGCCGACATGATCACCAGTTTTAAATCATCCCGTAAAAATTCCTGACATTGTAGGGCAAGAGCTAGGCCTAAGTCGGTGTGCAGGTTGCGTTCGTGGAATTCGTCAAATATTAAAATACCGCATTGAGGGATGTCGTTTTCGTTGATAAGGCGCTGGCTTAAGATTGCCTCGGTCATGACAACGATACGATTATTTGGGCCGACGCGGCTACTATCGCCTGTCATGAGTCCAATAGAGTGGCCAAGGTCTTCGTTTAAGCTTTGAGCGAGTCGCTTGGCGACCTGTTGCGCGGCTAAGCGCCTGGGTTCAAGTAGCCAGATTTGACCGCTGCTGCTATTTGCAAAATCCAGTAGGGCTAAAGGTAATCCTGTTGATTTGCCCGCCCCAGGCGGTGCTTGGACGATTAAACGAGAGTGCTGCTTAAGGTGGTATGTCACCTTTGGCAAAATGGCGTATATGGGTAAGTCGGTCATGGCAGGCATTATGCTTAGAGGCCGCGGGAATACAAGGGCCTGCAAAACTAAATCCTTTGTCTATACTAAAAAAAGGAATGCAGGTTTGAAACGAAGGAAGTCCAATGAAGCAGTGGCTACGATCATTACCGTTAAAGAATAAACTGTTAGGGGCCATTATCACTTCCTTTCTGGTTTTGGTTGTGATATTGAACACGAATTTATCGCTCAACCTTGACCAAATGAAAGAAGAATTAGTGGTGCAAACGCGAACCACGCTTGAGCAAGAATTAATTGGCCGTCTTAATAGTGAAGCTAATCAAATTGGTCATCAGGTGTCTGGGTTTATCAATGGTGCGTTTCGTGTTCCGTTAAGTGTTGCCAGAGCACTTGAAAACGCGAGTACAGATGTTGAGCATCAACTTTCTCGTGAGCAGGTTAATGGCTTAGTGTCATCGACGCTACGAGCGCATAAAGATGTGAGCTCTATTTATGCTCAGTTTGAATCTAATGGCTTTGATGGCCGCGATGAAGCGTTTTTAGAGAGTGAACTCATTCATACGGTTGCCAATTCAGGTGCGTTAGAAGTGTATTGGATTCGCACCCCAGACGGCAAAATTCAGCAGGAGCGAGTAGAGAACTCAGTTGATAAATACAACGGCGAAGTGGGCGAGTTTGGTATACGTGAATCGGAATGGTTTTTGTGTTCAAAAGATAAGAAAACGCCCTGTGCAATGGACCCTTACCTGTACGAAATTAGTGAAGGTTACACTGAGTTAATGACCAGTTTAGTGGTGCCTGTTTTGATCAATAATCAATTTAAAGGTGTAGTGGGAACCGATGTAAATTTGCCTATCTTTCAAAAGATTATCGATCAAAGATCCAAGGCCCTTTACGAAGGCAAAAGTCGTATTACATTATTGAGCGATCGAGGTTTGGTGGCGGCATCCAGTAAGTATAAAGACAAGTTAACACGTCCATTGTCAGAATCTCGCGATACCTTTGATGGCAAGTTGCACAATCTGCATAAGCAGGAAAATAAAACGTGGTTGCATGACGGCACGTATTTTGTGGCGGCCACTATTCCAATTAATGCATCGGGTAATGTGTGGTCGATTTTAATCGAGTTACCTGAAGAAGTGGTATTGGCAAATACAAATGAATTGATTCATACAATTGATAGTAACGTGCTGGAAATTATTAGTAGTGCGGTAGCAATTGCGCTAGTAGTGACTCTGATTGTTATTACCGTGGTGGTCTTGATTGTCAATTCAATCGTCCGCCCAATTAAAGAATTGGATCTCATGGTGCAAAACTTAGCCAGTGCTGATGGTGACTTAACCCAAGATATTCGTTTAAACAGGCACGCTGAATTAATATCATTGAGTAATGGTTTTAATAAATTTATCGTGAAATTACGCGAAATGGTGCAGCAGTTGAAATTGGTCGGAGACGCGGCTAAGCAAACTGCCATTAAAGGTAAGCAGATTAATCAAAAAAGTTTAAAAGCCACCAATGACCAACAGCGTGAAATTGATAGCGTGGTAACGGCCACCAATGAAATGTCGGCAACGGCATCTGAAGTGTCGCAAGTTGCTATTGCCGTGGCAAATAGTGCAAAAAATGCACGCGAAACGGTGTTGCAGTCACAAAAATCGTTATCGGGCTCGGTTCATACGGTGCAAGAGCTAACGGATGATATGCAGCGGGCCAATGACTCTATTTCTGAAGTGGCGTCACGCACTGAAGATATTAATCGTATTATTGATGTTATTCGTGCCATTGCCGAACAAACGAATTTACTCGCCTTAAACGCCGCCATTGAAGCGGCCAGAGCTGGTGAGCAAGGCAGAGGGTTTGCCGTGGTGGCTGACGAAGTGCGCAGCTTGGCATCTAAAACTCAAACCAGTACTGAAGAAATTAACCAAATGATTCAAAGCCTGCAAGGCGGTGTAAAACAAGCCGTAACCGTGATTGAGTCGGGTACGTCTAAAGCAAAAGGGGCGATGGAAGAGACGCAAGTATCTTACGATTCTTTGGCCTCAGTAGTTGGCGATATAAGCGCCATTGCCGATAACATCACGCAAGTGGCAACGGCGGCTGAAGAGCAAAGCTCGGTGAGTGAAGAAATTAGCCGCAACCTCACCATCATAGGTGACGCGGCCCAATCCCTTGCCAGCTTGGCTGGTGAAAGTAACGAATCCAGTGGTGAGCTTGAAAAAGGTATGGCCACTTTAGATCATCATTTGGCATCGCTTAAAACATAACACGGATTGTGGGGCGAATGACTCAGGGGTATCATGCTATGAGAGGTGATTTATGACTACTGAGAGTAAAACGAACAACGTTGTGTCGTTAGATTCGGCCCGAGAAGCCAAAGAACTTGATCGAAAAGAAGAGAAAGTTGCTTCGATGGCGCAACGATTTGAAATGGCGTTGCCTACTAAAGCCACACCGATTAAAGATTACTTAAAGAAAAAACGTAAAGCAAAAAACAAAAAGCGTTAACACAGCGCGACCTAAACTAAGCCAGCTCCGCTGGCTTTTTTATTGGCTGCTTTTAGTAAGTCTTGCTGTGTATCTATATCGAATATAATGCCCTCGTCATTCGATACGGCTGTTGATATTGGTCGTTCATTGATTAGCGGCTGTGCGCCTTTGTCACCCTTGAGCTCTAATAATTGATACCGGATATTATTTGGAAACATCACAGGATGCCCAGACTGTTTTAGTGTGTCTGTTTGGTAGGTTAAGCGCGTGATGGATTGTGTGTTCAGGCTAAACAGTTGAATTAAATCTTGATAGCTGTTGGCTTTTATAAAAGGCATGTCTGCAAGGCAAATCATAATGGCGTTGTCAGGCTTGGCTGATGTTACACCTACGTTAATAGAAGAGCTTAAACCTAATGAGTGATGAGGGTTGGCGATGGTTGTCATGTTATGAGCGTTTAATAGCGCTATTAATGTTTGATCATCAGGGCGTACCACACAAATGACTTCGTCTACATGGGGTTGCACATTAAGCGCACTGGTTAAGCCGATAGGGCGTTTATGAAGCCTACCACGTTCATCGGTTAGATTGATGGGCTGTAATAATTTATCACCGCCAAAGCGAGAACCGTTACCGGCTGCTAATACAATGGCGCTGATTTTAGGCGTCAGGCTTGGCATGCATACTGACTTAAACTTTGAACGGTTTTTGTGACAGCGACACCATTTTTAATGGCAGTGATTTCAGCCAAAATCGATAACGCAATTTCAGCTGGTGTCTTACTGCCAATATAAATGCCAACCGGCCCATGTAAACGATCCACTTGTGTTTGTGAAAAACCAAAATGCTGTTTTAAACGCTGGCGGCGGTCATGATTGTTTTGTTGTGAACCTAGTGCCCCCACATAAAAGGCATTGCTTATTAGCGCGGTTAATAATGCCATGTCATCAACTTTAGGATCATGGGCGACGGCCACAATAGCGGTGCGTTCATCAATGGTCATATTCGTAATGATGTCGTCAGGAAAGCCTTCCAATAATGGCAGTTGAGTTAGCGGCCAGTTTTTTCGGTATTCAGGCCGAGGGTCGCTGACTAACACTTCATAGCCTAAACCTTGCGCCATTTGTGCAAGAAATTGCCCCGTTTCACCCGCACCAATAATGAGTAAGCGCCAAGTGGGGCCAAAAATGTTGCCCCATGTATTGCCTTGTAACTCAATGATGTGATCTTTTTGCCAAGGAATGAGCTGTGTGTTTAAGCGGTTTAATTCAACGCGGCGGTAAACCGCTTTGCGTGCTTCAATGCTGTTTATGAGTTGCTGTACTTCTTTAATATTATTAAGCGGCTCGATAATGAGCTGTAATACACCGCCACAAGGTAAGCCAAAGTGGTGGCGTTGCTCGGCGGTTTCGCCATACATAATAAGTTGGGGTTTTTCACAGGGTTGTTGGCTGAGGCGTGTAATTAAATCTTCTTCAATACAGCCACCACTGACGCTGCCATAAAATTGGCCGTGAGAAGTGACGGCCAGTAACGACCCAACAGGGCGGGGGCTGGTGCCCCAAGTTTTGGCAACCGAAACCAAGGTCACTTGGTGACCTTGGTTTAATGCCTGTAAGCAGCCGTTTAATACATCGAGCTGTGAGCCTTGCATGGTTGCCTCCTAAGCTAACTTAAGTGGCAAGCTGCGCAAACGTTTGCCGGTTGCTGCAAATACGCCGTTAGCCACGGCTGCTGCAATAGGGGGTAAGCCGGGTTCGCCAACCCCGGTTGGTGCTTCTTTACTGGCAACGACATGCACAACAAACTCCGGTGATTCATTCATGCGCAGCATTGGGTAATCATGAAAGTTAGTTTGTTCAACGGCGCCATTTTTTAATGTGATCTCGCCATGCAGTGCCGCGGTTAAACCAAAGACGATGCCGCCTTCCATTTGTGCTGTGATTACATCAGGGTTGACGGCGGTACCGCAATCCACCACACAGGTGACTTTATGCACTTGGATGCGATTATCTTTAACCGAAACTTCTGCAACTTGCGCTACGAAAGAGCCAAACGAAGCATGCGTGGCGACACCATGAAAACGCCCTTTTGCTAATTGTGTGCCCCAGCCTGATTTTTCGGCGGCCAGTTTTAAAACATGGGCCAGACGCGGATTGTTTTTTAAATGTTTTAAGCGGTAGGTGACGGCGTCTTGATTTTGATCGGCCGCCACTTCATCCATCATCGACTCTTTAAAAAATCCGCTATAGCTGTGACCAACGCTGCGCCAAAAGCCGAGAGGCAGGCCCGGATCAATAGTGACGTGATCAACCTGTTTGTTTGGGCTGTCGTAGTCTTCAAATAAACCTTCGATGCTAGAAGGGTCGACCACCCAGCCGTTGAATAATCCGTAACCCCGTTTACTTAACCAGTCGACCATGGCGTTCGGCATGAAGCCGGGCGCCATTGCATCAACAGCTTCATCCATCATGTAAGGCATGATGTTTGGGCCAACACGTTTTACATGCCAGCTATTAATGGTGCCGTCTTTGTTTAGGCCGATATCAAATTTTGCTAAAGATGCTGGGCGATACAAGTCGTGCTGGGTGTCGTCTTCGCGGCTCCAAATTAATTGCACGGGCAGCTTTGTTGCTTTTGCGATTGCAGTTGCTTCTGCTACAAAGTCGGACGCACTACGCCGCCCAAAGCCGCCGCCTAAAAAAGTACTATGTACAGTGACATCATCTTTAGATACATCGGCAAATAGGGCTGCAATGTTTTTTGCCATGCCTGGGCTTTGGCTGCCCACCCATACATCGACTTTGCCGTTTTCAATTTTTACCGTGCAGTTCATAGGCTCCATGGTGGCGTGGGCTAAATAAGGTGCCCAGTATTGCCCACTGATCACTTTGTTGGCTTGTTTGATGGCGCTGGCATCTCCTTCATCATGACCGTTGTCGCCTTTTTGTTTTAGTGCGTTTTCAAATAAGCCAAAACCGTTATTCGCATCTAATGAATGGGTCGAAAAATTTCTTAATTTTTCGGGCAGTTGCCATTGAATATTCACCTTGTCGAGTGCATTTTTTGCTTGGTAATAATGTTCAGCCACAACGGCCACGCCATTATGTATGGCGACAATGGCTTTTACCCCCGCCATTATTTTTGCCGCGCTATCATCGAACGATTTAACGCTGCCGCCGTACACCGGGCAGTGTTTAATCGCCGCTTTTTGTAGACCATCAAAATCGACATCTAAACCAAACTGTGCAGTGCCAGTACTTTTTGCGGCGGCATCTAAGCGCTGATTATATTTGCCAATGTACTTAAAATCCTTTGCGGATTTTAGCGGGGTGTCTTCTGGGAAATCTAACGTGCTGGCCACATCAACAAATTCACCATATGCAAAGGTTTTGCCTTGAATAAAAATTTGGCCGTCTTGGGTTTGAATGGTTTCAAGTGGTTTGTTTAATTGCTTAGCCGCAGCTTGTCGAATAACCAAGCGGGCATTGGCGGCTAGCTGGCGAACCGGTAAAAAATGACCTTTGATACTGGTGCTGCCGCCAGTGATTTGCATGCCAAATTCTGGATTGGCGTATTCTTTATCAGCACCGGTTTGATGAATGGTTATTTTGGTTGGTGGGACATCTAAATCTTCAGCTAACAATGTGGTTAAGCCCGTGTAAACCCCTTGGCCCATTTCACTGCGTGGTAAATAAAAATGCACTTCGTTGTTGGGTGTGATTTGTAATATGGCATTAGGTGTAAGACTTTGTTGCTGGGCTGCGTTTACGCCTTGGGATAAACCCATGAGAGGGATCCCCACAATTAAACCCCCACCAGCGAGGGTTGAGTGCTTTAAAAAATCACGACGAGACGTATTAATATTCGTGCTCATAATTAAGCCTCCTGCGCAGATGGGGTTGGTTCAAAATACTGCACGGCTTGTAATGTCTTTTTACCGGTCTGTACGCTTTTTGCGGCTTGTTTGATGGCGGCTTTGATTCGGGGGTAAGTACCACAGCGGCAAATATTACCGCTCATGGCGTTATCTATTTCATTATCCGATGGGTTTGGGTTGCTTTTTAGTAGGGCGGTGGCACTGATAATTTGTCCGCTTTGGCAATAACCGCATTGCGGCACGCTGTTATTAATCCAAGCTTGTTGCACGGCAGAGGTGAGTTCTGCGTTGCCTATGCCTTCGATTGTAGTGACGTTTTTATTAATAACCGCTGCGGCTGGTAGGATGCAAGTACGTGTTGATTGGCCGTCGATCAACATGCTGCAAGCACCGCATAAACCCATGCCGCAGCCAAACTTACTGCCTTTGAGTTTTAAGTGATCTCGAATCACCCACAATAATGGAGTGTCACTGGGTACATCTACTTCTACAGGTTGGCCATTTAGGGTAAAGCGCAGCATGCTTCTCTCCAAGTGTAGGTGTTATTGTTATTTGGTTTTAGAGTATATGCCCTAAAAATGAATATCAATATAGGCATAACAATTAATTCATGCTTGTTGTCTGGGGTTTGGCTAGTGATTTGTCTATACTGCCTTGAATATTCAGTCAGCTTGTTTTACCGAGTTTAAATATGAAAAAATTATTAGTATTAACCACCGGTGGCACCCTAGATAAGGTTTATTTTGACGCTCTTAGTGAGTTTCAAGTAGGCGCACCGGCAGCGGGTGATATTTTAGCGCGTATGAATGTGGCGTTGGATGTTGAGCTAGTTGAAGTGTGCCGTAAGGATAGCCTGGAATTAACGGATGAAGATCGTAATAAATTAAAGTCGATTATAGAGTCATCACAGGCAGATCGAATTTTAATTACTCACGGCACAGACACCATGGTGAACAGTGCGACCACCATTGGCGAGCAAGCAGGAAAAATTATCGTGTTTACCGGTGCTATGCAGCCTGCAGCATTTGCAAATACAGATGCCATTTTTAATATGGGCACGGCGGTGGGAGCATTAATGTCGCCTAATACGCCAGAAGGTTGTTACATTGCCATGAGCGGCCAAGTGTATGCAGCCCATGACGTGAAAAAAAATTACGACAGCAAGCGTTTTGAAGGCACCAAATAAACGAGTTATAAAAGCTATAAACACAAAAAAGCCCGCCTAAGAATGTGATGACTTAGGCGGGCTTTTTTGTGTTTATCGTTTTAGGCTTGAGTTACGAGCTGAGCGTTTGTGCTTTTAGTAAAGCGGTTTGCTCTTAATACACTGGAAAAATCATTAAAGCGCACCCCGTTCTCTTTTAATACAGGGTAAACCTTGTGAGCGACCATTTGACGTAAATAAAACGGCTGGCTTACCACAAAATGATGCATGGCATGGGTGGCGCCAAAGTTGAAACAGAAAAGCTGGATAGGAAGTAAGCTCCAGTGATTCATGATTTGGCACTGTTTAATAAGGGAATCCACATCACCATAATAATGCAGCGCAGCGGTGATATTGTGTAAGCAAAAGGCGCGTAATAAATTCGGTAAAATCCATACCACCATTACGATTGAAAGCACATCGATTGCTTCTAGTAATAGCGATGAATACTGTAATCCAAGCACGGCATTTAAATTGAATAAATCATAAAGTTGGAATGCCAAAAATCCATACAAGCCTATGACATATAAATGCGCTAAGGGTGCACCTTTAGAGACAAAGCCCAAGTAGTGATAGCCCTTCATACTGCTTAACTCTTTCATGCGTAAAGAGATCGATAGGAAACCATCAAGTGTAATAATAATGCGCTTTAAGCTAAAGGCCATGCCGTTACCTAGTACACGTTCTTCTATGTCATCAGGCGTACCGGATACCTTGTGGTGATTGAAATGCATGTTGCGGCGAAACCATGGGTTGACGGTGTTAGGGCGCATCAGCCACACAATGGCCATCATGGTGTTTTGCACAAATAGTTTTTTACGGAAATACAAACGGTGAATCAGGTCGTGTTCGAGCTCATGGCTGACAGAGGCAAAAAATGCTGAAATTATCACGCAGGCCCATGCGGGAATCGATCCGGTGATATAGGCGTAGCCTGAAAGTAGCATGCCAATTAATGACACTAAGCAAATCGTAAGGCCAATGGCATTTTGATGTAACAAAACAGGGTGGCGTTGCTTTAAGTCGGCATCGGCTTGGCGAATAGCGTGCTGGATGTTTTTGATCGCTATGGCGTCTTGGGTGTTTGGAGAGTTCATGTCATCACATTATTTTTATTGTTATTTATGGTTACAAATATTAACAATCTACAAGGGGTGGGTCTTTCATTATTAGTGGTACAAGTCTATTTTTTTGAGTCGGCTCGATAGATTGTCTTACAGTTTTTACTGGGGTTGGTGTGATTGTTAGACAGGTTTGTGGTGGGTCGATACTGGCATGTTTTTGTTATGCGATAGGCTTATATAGGACATGGTTTTTTATATGTTATTAGCCTTATAGACTATATGAATTCAGCTAAAGTAAATCGCCCTTGGGTCGATAAGTCAGGTATCACTTATTTAACTAAGCCAAGGCTGGCTACCTAGAGGTGTGCCATGTTGTCGTTTAATTCTGCATTATTCAATAAATCCAACCTGTTCTCACAGCCTATTCAGCCTCGTGTTATGGCTGAAGAAAATCTTGATCAAGACAAGTTTGCCCATCAGCGTTTAGGCCAAGCTCTCAAAGATAACCTTGGTGTGGACTTGCCGCCTGAAAAAACGGTTAACGAATCTAATAGTTTGTTTGATGTTGATGCTGTGATTGATAGTGTTATGCAGCATGTGGGCAAACGCATAAACCAAGCCCGCGCAAATGGCGCCAGCGATGAAGACTTGCAGTCGATGTTTAATGCGGCGCGCAGTGGCGTTGAAACGGGCTTTAAGCAGGCTCGTGAGCAAATAGATGCATTAAATAAGCTAAATGAGCCTTTGGCAGAGAAAATCAATTCAGCCGAACAGGGTATCTATGACGGTATTGATGAGTTAGAAAAAAGCACCTTCAACCCTCAAGCTGAAATTGTAAAATCCAATACCGGTGAATACGCAAAAGCCTATGAGCGCACCAGCAATAGCTTCGAATTTGAGTTGACCACGCAAGAAGGTGATGTGGTGAAAATTCAGGCTATGAGCAATTACGAATCTTATCAAGAAGCCTTAAAAGCACGTGGTGACAGTAAAGAACTCTACGCCAGTTACAGTGAGCAAAATAACAGTTCAGGCTTTAATCTTTTGGTTGAGGGTGATTTAAACGATGAAGAAATGGCCGCTATTGAATCGTTGATGTCACAGGTGAATGACTTAGCCAATGAGTTTTATACCGGTGATCTGGGTACTGCATTTGATATGGCGATGAATCTCACGAGTGATGCGGATCAAATTGCTGAATTCAGTTTAGATTTAAAGCAAACCCAAATAGGCGCTTACGAATACGGCGCGATGAAGGGTGAGGCAATCGGTAATGGCGGTAAAGGCTATGAAACAGCCAAATTACCGAAAGGCTTGGCTGATCCATTAGCGAATTTTGCTCAAGGCGTAAAAAAGGCATTTGAAGAGGCGAATCAGTTTGCTAACTCACGCAGCTTACTTGAAAATTTGTTTGAGCAAATGGATCAAACTACTCAAATGCTGGGTAAAAGTCAGTTACCTGATCTACTAAAGCCTATGTTAAATGCGCTAAACGCATAATTAACGTAAGCAAACACTTTACAACGGGTAGGGCGGTTTACTGCGCTACCCGTTTTTTTATGGCATTTTTTATTGTTTCATACCGTGGTATTCTGCGCTCACCATAAAGTATTAGGATAAGCTGTGCAGTTAGCGTTATTAGGCACAACGGGTTGTCATTTATGCGACATAGCAGAGCGTATGACGCGTCGTATTGCTCCAGTATTGGGTTTTAGTTTAACGTATGTCGATATTGCGGCTGATGACGCTTTGGTTGATCAATACGGCATGCTGATTCCAATACTAAGAACAAAAGATGGCCATGAATTAGGTTGGCCGTTTACCGAAGAAGAATTGATTCACTGGCTAGAATCGCTAAACGTTTAGCGCTGGTTTCATCTACAATAAATAAAAGTAAATTAAGGAGTGCTAACGTGTTGCAACGTTTAACTTTAGTGATGTGTGTGTTGGCCATAAGTGCCTGTAGTGGTGTATCGCGTACACCAGATGAACAAGCCATTAGCTATGCTCTGGTTGAGGATGTCACGGTTCGTAAACTGACAGATCAATGTAGTGATTTAAGTGTGACGGCGAAGCAAGCGGCATGGCGCGGTTACCGTAGCTGGTGGAAACGTAACGGCAGCCTAGTTGAAGCAGCTGATTATGGTTTGAGCTACAACCTTGTAACCCTAACCGATTCTCGCCAAGAAACCGGAGCCCGTTATGCAATGGGATTAACCTTCGATATCGTGGCCGAAGCGGAACAGCGTGTAGCTGAACTTTTAGAAAGCGGCGATAAAACAGCAACGTGTTTAGATATCATGGCGGAATACCGTGATGGCGCAATGGATTTACGTGAAGATTCAAAAATGTATCCGCTGCTGGTTAAGCTGCAGCAAAAGCGCGATGCTCAAGGTGAAGACCTCTATCTTAAAATGAGCCAGATGGAAGGTAAGTCAAACACGAAATTCTCTCGCAGCGCTTACGCCATTGAACGCATGGCTAAGCGCGAAGGCTGTGTTAATCCAAAAGTCCGTACGTTAAAAGCAGATGGTCCCAACGAAGTTTTAGAGGCCAGTTGTGCGGATAACTCCTACTTTTTGGTACGCTGTGAATGGCGTAATTGCAAAATTCAAAATTAATTTAGCGTATTACTGGAACGATTCATTCCAAGCTTAGCGTTAAGCAATTATTGAGTCTTAATAATGAAACCGATAGGGTAAGCGCTATCGGTTTTTTTGTTTTTAAAGGGTTGGTTATGAAATTTAAAAAGCTAGGCAATACCAATATTGATGTGAGCCTAATTTGTTTGGGCACCATGACGTGGGGTGAGCAAAATTCAGAACATGAGGCCCATGAACAGCTTGATTATGCGTTATCACAAGGCATTAATTTTATTGATACTGCCGAGATGTACCCAGTGCCACCTAAGCCAGAAACCCAAGGGTTAACAGAGCAATATATTGGAACGTGGCTCGCAAAGCGCGGGCAGCGTGATGATGTTGTTTTAGCCACGAAGGTAGCAGGCCCAGGTAATGGCTTAACCTATCTTAGAAATGGTCCGCGTTTAACAAAAGAGCACATACACCAAGCGATCGAAACAAGCTTACAACGTTTGCAAACAGACTATGTCGACTTGTACCAATTGCATTGGCCGGATCGCAATACAAATTTCTTTGGTCAACTTGGGTATCAAGCCAAGAGTGAAGAACAAATAACGCCGTTATTCGACACCATTAGCGCCATTAATGAGCTAGTTCAGCAAGGTAAGATTCGGCATTGGGGCTTTAGCAATGAAACGCCTTGGGGCGTAATGAAAGCATTAAGCATTTGTGAAGAGCACGGTTTTACCAAGCCAGTGTCGATACAAAACCCATACAACTTATTAAACCGTACCTACGAAGTGGGCTTGGCCGAAGTGAGTCATCGTGAAAACATCGGCTTGTTAGCGTATAGCCCGATGGCATTTGGTGCATTAAGCGGTAAATATTTAGGGGATGATAAGCCTGAAAAAGGGCGCTTAACACTTTACGAGCGTTTTACTCGTTATAATAATGAACAAGCGGTTAAAGCCATAAATGCCTATGTGAATATCGCTCAATACTTTAACTTAACCCCAGCTCAAATGAGTCTTGCGTTTGTAAATCAGCAATCGTTTGTGACCAGTAATATTATTGGCGCGACCACGATGGCGCAATTAAAAGAAAACATTGCATCAATTGACGTGAGTTTAAGTGACGATGTTTTAAATGAGATTGCCAAGGTGCATATGATTCATCCTAATCCTGCGCCGTAATCTAGGTTACTATTTAATGCACACAAAAAAAGCGGATGTCATAGCATCCGCTTTTTTTATGTGAAACCAATCTGCATGTCACCACACTAAAATTTAATCAGAGCGCCTTAGCTTTCTAATTTATCGCCTTTGTATTTATAGTATAACTTGATCCAAAATGGAGAAAGCACCGTTGTATAAACGATCACCATAACCAAGGCGGTATAAACTTCATCACTGAAAACAGCGGCTGAAGCGCCTAAGCCAGTAAAAATTAATCCAACTTCTCCTCTGGGCACCATGCTCATGCCAATCACAACTTTTCGCTCCCACGGCTCTTTAATTAACATGGCTCCCGTGAATTTAGTCACAATTGCAACCACAAGTAATGCTAATGAGAAGTACCAGAAGAAACTGGATTGCCAATCAATTTGGCCAAGATCCAGTGACAGACCCACTGATACAAAAAATATTGGCGTAAACAATTGAACAATGGGTCTAATCTGCACTTCAATTTTCTGAGCGAATTCTTTTTCATTATGAAGCGCTGCTCCAAAGGGTAGAAAAAACCGTCTAGAAAGGGCGATCCCCGCTGCAAATCCACCCAGTAATTCAGGTGCGCCAAAAAAGTGAGCTAGCCATGCAAAAAATAATACCAATGCAACAACCGTGGTGGGTTTTAATCCTGGGTAATTGACCCGTGAATCTAACTTCTGAATTTGGCGTGCAAATATTTTAGCGATGATAGGAGCGATCAAAAAGAAAATACTAACAAACGCTAAAATGGTCAGTGTATTTAGCCAGTCGATCTGTCCTTTTGTTGAAAAATCAAAAAGTACGGCTAATAATATGACCCCTAATATATCGTCTAAGACTGCGGCACCTAAAGTAATCTGACCTTCGGTACTGTTTAGGCGATTCATGTCACCCAAGACCCTAATCGTGATACCAATGCTAGTAGCGGTTAACGCACCACCCACAAAAAGAGCGCTCAATAACGGCAGCTCAAACCACCAATAAGATAAGGCAAAACCCAAAGCGAAGGGTGCAAAAAAACCGCCTATGGCCACCACCACGGATTTAATACCCGTTTTTGCCAGTTTTTGTAAATCGGTTTCCAATCCTACATCAAACAAAAGCAAAATAACGCCAATTTCACCCATTATCTTAATAACGGCATTCATCTCGACCCAGCCAAATATTGATGGGCCGATAACAATACCTGCCACTAACTCTCCGATCACGGGAGGGGCGCCAAAGTAAGCTAATATTTCACCAAACACACGAGCAAAGACCAAAATGATCAGCAGCTGAAATATTACACTTGAGGCATCCATATAAAAATTATCTCTTGTCGTATTAGGGGGATGTCCATTCAATAAATATTCTATGAATGCTCGTATGATTCAGGTTATTAGCGTCAGGTTTAGAGTATTATCAAAACAAAAAAAGTGGCCATGCGAATGTGTTCGATTAAATTTCGCCTTCTAGAAATTTGATCGATTTTCCAAGTAGTTGAATCAATTTATCAGTTTCATTTTTTGTTAATGCCCCCTCTAACCACTGTTCTTGAAGTTGGTGCACAGCCTGTATGGTTTTTTCAACCAAGCTTTTTCCTTTTGATGTTAGATTGACATATTTCACACGCTTATCCTGCTCATTAGTCGAGCGACTCACCAAGCCTTTCTCTTCCAATTGATACAGTATTTTAGTTAAGCCACCAGAGGTAATCAGCATCGAACGTTGCAGCTCCGTTGGTGTAGCTTGATGTGGAGGCGCGGATCTTCGAAGCGTCGTCAAGGCATCAAACTCTGCGGTGCTTAATCCTGTTTTTTCTACTGCGGGCATCACTTTTTGTAGACTCAGCTCCCGAGCTTTTAGCAAATAAATACCAAACTGACCTGTCTGTCCATAAGCTTCCGACCAATATTTTCGATAAAACTCTAACTCTTGCTCTGTGTCATATCGTTCTGCCACCCCGTATTTCTCCTTTATTGTAAAAATTTGTCGCTAAGCCCCGCTGAACTTAGAAAATAAGAAAACTTATATTTTAGCAACTAACAGTAAGTAGCGGCTTTCACTGAGCCCTATAGTTTGTATGAAACATGACCTGAGTCAAGGGAAGTGAGTATAGAACTTAGACGATAAGTAAATATCTTGCAAGAAAGATAGTAATCAATATACTTATCTTTCTAGATAAATATCTAAAGGGATGTCGCTACACATAGTTTGAAAAGTAACTCAAATGTTGTAACGAACTTCCTTTCAACTACTGGAGTCATGCGCAAATGAATATACCAATTTGGCACTATGCCTTGTCGATGGCTGGGTACATCGCTTTTCTTCTGCTGCTCATTGATGTCATGAGAAAATACCCAAGAATAGCCTTTGCACTCTGGATGGCAGCACTGCTCAGTTTTCCTTTATGGGATCAGGTGGAAGGTTGGTTTCGCTGGTCAAAAATCATCAGCGTATTGGTGCCAACGGCCATTATCGTCGGCGGTGCTCGCATAGCTTGGTATTACCGAGGCAACACTCACCCTTTAATGCGAACGTTCCGTGGTAGCTGGGTTCTATATGTTCTATATGGTGTGTTGTTCCTGAATATCGCAGAGGCGACGCTTAAGGACTTAACCACGGGAAACTACTTTAATGCCATCTGTGGCATGATTCTATGCGCCACCATTCCGCTGCCGCTTTACAAAAACAAAATTCAACAATATTGGGTAATTTCTAAAGACAGACCGAACGAATTACTTTTTTACTCCACGGCATCGTGGAACTTCCTTTATACCACTTGGAACATGTGCTTCGTATATGGCGAAAGCCCAGCCTTCTTTGCTAGCTCTTTTTGTATATTAATGGCAGCCGAGTTATATCCAGTACTAAAAAAACGTCCAGAACTTTACATGATTGCCCGTGTTTATTCTTTGGCTCTACATGTTCTTGTGCGTGGCATACACGATGTTTTCACCCCCGTCATGAACTCAGAGCCTTGGTTTAATGAAAATACATTGATGATATGGGGTGGGATTAATTTGGCACTCCATATTCCATTCGCTATTTGGTATTTACGAAAACAACATAAAACCAAAACACCTCCTTATGGTGTAAACCCACCGCCTCATCGTGCCGATTGCGTAAATGAGTTCGATCAAAAAAACGAGCAGATATAAGCACTTTAATTTTGAAATGAGTTTTGAGCTTGCATGTTCATCTCAATATTCGATCAATTGTGGCAGTGAATGAACTGCCAATCAAAAAGAGTACATAAAATGATTAAGCACTTATTAATAATTATGGTTTGTAGCGCCTTTACAGCGAATTATGTCATTGCTGATGAGGATATCGATATGTCTAGCCCAACCGAAGCGTATACCGCTTTGGGCACGGGTATTGGTAACAAAGGTATGAACCTTAAAGCCATGTACATGTTGTCCGACCCTGGAGCGACTCGTAAAACTGGCTTTATTTTAGAGATGAATGACATGACTGATGAGGAAGGGGGCGATCCTAAATTTGCAGGTTCTGCATCTGGCATGAGCGACGAAGTAACAAATACAAATTATCGTTTTCGTTATGGCTCATTGAATACAGATAACGGTTTGGGTTGGACGCTGGATGCGGTTTTTAAAGATCATCCATTCTTTGGCCAAATGTCTGTGATACAGGCAGGGCCTTTGGCCACACTCCCTGTTAACAAAAACACCTTCCTTTGGCCTGTGTTGTTAATTGGTGGTGTCATCACTGAGGATAATAGTCATAAATTGGCAGAGGCTAAAGCGCAAGCGGATACAACTGGCGCTACGCAGCAAAGCCTAAACACATCGAGCAATGGTGTAGATATAGCGTCTCTTATCACATCATTTAAAATGTATGGACGTTATAAATTTAGTGACGACTGGTGGTTTCTGGGGGCTTACACCTACACCCAATCAATACTGGGTAAGTCATGGTCTGATGATGTGGCTGATAGTGGTTTAGGCATTCGCGATGATCAGATTGAATTAACCCTAGGCTACCAAGTTACTCAAACACAAAACTTACGTTTCAATTTTCACCGTTTATCTGAGAACGAAAGTGATGACAAAATTTGGGTAGAATACCTTTACGCGTTTTAAGTTTAAGGCTTGGTTATAGTATTAAGCTGGATCATAAAAACGCTTTATATAGTGTATAGGGCGTTTTATCAAAGATAATACTGTTGATAACAGATGTTAATATCCACTTAATTTTAAACAATTCATGAGTCAAATGATTTTATCATGAGTCGTGCTAAGGAATAATTTATGGGATTTTTATATGTAATGCCGAATATCGAAGGCTGGGGGATTGCTCTTATTACGCTCTTCGCTTTGATGGCGCTGAATGAGTTTGGACGAACAACAAGATGGGGTGGTATCGCCCTTTTTTTAGTACTTCCTATCGTGCTGACTATTTTTGTTTGGCCTACTACCGCCGCGCCTGGTAATGAATACGGCACAGGAAACTGGTTTAACTGGGTTAAAACTTATTCGGCACTCGCCGGAGCACTTGGTTTTATGGCTATTCGCTTTATTCCAGGCCTTGCTAAAAGTAAGTATGTACTCATTTTCCCAGCCGCTATTCTTGCACTTAATATTTTGGAAGCGTGTATTCGTGATTTTCAAGTGTACTCATTTGGCGCATGGGATGGTGCAACCATCGACAACCTTTGGGTGATGTCTGGGCCATGGAATATCATGAACGGAGTTGCTGGCTTACTTAATATTGTCGTGATCTGTGGTTGGGCTGGTATTATTATTTCTAAAGACAAATCAAAAGATATGATCTGGCCTGATATGATTTGGCCTTGGATCCTAGCGTATGATTTTTGGAACTTTGCTTATACTTACAACTGCATCTCAGACCACTCTTTCTACGCTGGAGTTGTATTGTTATGCTCCTGTACCATTCCTGCCTTCTTCATCAAAAAAGGTGCATGGCTACAGCATAGAGCATCAACGCTCGCGATTTGGATTATGTTTGTAATGTCGGTTCCTTCGTTTGTGGATCGCATTGCACCTGTTCCGACTACCCATGACCCAAAAGCATTTTTTATGGTGAGTTTGATTGCGCTATTAGCAAATATTGCTTTAGTGATATATCAGTTTAAAAAGATTCATAAGCAAAAATTAAACCCATTAAAAGATGAGCTATACACAGACTCTTCAGATTACAAACTTGTGATTAAAGAAAATACTTGATCTAGTTTGGTTTCAGGACGGGAGATAGACAATAAAAAAGCCTTATATAAGGCTTTTTTATTGTCGGATTCATTTTTTATTGTCTAGTTTTTATTAATCAACGGGCCATCGTTTTGGTTAATGAGTTTGCTCAGTTTATGCTCTGCTTTTTTACTCACCGGCTGATTTGGGAATTCTTCCATTACTTTGCGGAAAAAATAGCTGGATTTTTTAATGCTTTTATCAGGATTTTGTTCACTCATGTAGATTAACCCAAGTTGATAAAGTGATTTTGCTTTAATGCTGTCGCTTGATCCTGGGTTTTGGTAAACCGTGAAGTAGACACCATTGGCATCTTCTAATCGGTTTTCACGGATGGCGCGTTCACTCATGGGTGTTAAGTCTGGGTCGAACGTTGAAAGAGGTTTGTTGAGTAATCGCTCTTTATCGACGTGCGAAAGTAGCTGCTCAGGCGTCATTTGCACGGTTTCATTTTTGCGCGCTTTAATAATGGCCAAGCGATCATGAACACGGTCTTGCAAGATGCTATAAGGGAATTCGATTAGGTGGCGGTGAAAATAAGCTTTTGCTTTTTCATCATCGCGGTCTTTGTTGTAACGGTTCATATAGATTAAGCCAATCTGATAAACGGCAATGCTTTTCATATCTTGGCTGTAATCATTTTTACCATAACCTAGTAGATAGGTATTGATAACATCATTGCTGTTGTTTTCAACGATACCATTTAAAGAATAGGTGATTAGGTCGGGCTCTTCTTCAAGTGCGGCAGCGGCTTTTAAGCGGATGTCTGTTTTGTGTTTTAAATATTCATGATTGCCTCCAGCCCCTAGCACCAGCGGGGTGGTGGCAGCGCAGCCACCTAAAGCGGTCATAACGGATAAAACAATAAATAACTTAATAGATGGCAGCATAGCGATTTCCTATCGAAGATAGGGCGCAGTTTACTGGGCCTATAGTGTGCTGCAAGTATTTACATCAAGTTTTTAGTACGATGGCGTATTTTGCCTGTGGTGAGGTTAGAAAAATTGCCAGTTCATGTATGTGCTGTACTGCACTGGGCTTATGTATTCTTTAAAGCGCATATCTTGCAATATTCTGCGGTATTTTCGCTTATGTCGTTGAGCGAGGTATTTATTTTGGTAAACCGTAAAATGATATTTGCGAGGGCTAGGCATTAATATGGCAAGAAACGCACCTTGTGCTGCGTTTAAGTCACTTGGTTTTTTATCAAAGTAATATTGTGATGCGCTAGCAATACCGTAGATGTCTGGGCCAAACTCAATGATATTAAGGTACAGCTCCAGTATTTCATTTTTACTTAACGCTTTTTCTAAGCGTTTGGTGACCAGTAGTTCTTTTAGCTTTCGATACAGAGTCTTGTTGTTTTCAAAGTAAATATTCTTAACGGTTTGCTGGGTGATTGTGCTGGCACCGTAGCTCCATTCGCGGCGCTTAATATTTTCACCGAGTGCGCTTATCAGTGCGTCATAGTCGATGCCCTGGTGGTTAAAAAAGTCGCCGTCTTCACTCATGACAATGGCGTAAAGTAATTCGCGATTAATGTGATCAATACTGACCCATTTATATTGTTTTAGGGCGTCAGGGGATTCAGATAAGTGCTGCTTGATGCTGTTTTTAGCGGCATGTTGTGCTTGTTCGAATGCACTTTCTTCAAAATGCGGCAGGCTTTCGAGTAGGGTGAACGTTGAAATAAGCGCGATGGCTGTTAGGAGCCAAAAGATGGCTCCGGTGATCATAAAAACAGATTTCATTAGGTGGTAAGGGCTTACGGCAATGCGAATAGCGCGATTGCGTAACCGTTTCCAAGGATTGGTTTCTAAGTCGTTTAGGTATTCATCCTTGATGTGAAACATGCGTCGCCCTTAATAAAAGCCGTGCTTAAAAATAATACAGTACAGCTTACATTAGGATGAATGTTTGGCCAAATGAGCCATAGCCGCCAACGCGTCAGGGTCTTTTGATTTAATTTTGTTGGCAATAGTATGCTGGAAAAAATAATGGAAGTCCTTTCGGTGCTGCACGCTGAATAAGCAGTCATCACCCGTGAGCACGGGCGTACTGTGTACGTTATCTTCTTCGGCGCACATCGCAAGCACACTGCCATCGCTATATAAGCGCCAGCTGTGGATTTCTTGAATACTAAAGCTATCAAATTGATCATGGCTAAAGACTGCGTGAGAGCCAATGAGATCGGGGATTTCTTGCGTGATACTGACCGGTTGTTTTGATATTACAGGGTAAAAATGCGCGCTTTGTTTAAGGTATTCAGACTTATATGACGGTACCTCGAAGAGGACTTGGCCTGTATTTGTGTCGTAATACCCCTCCCAGTGCCCATGTAGTGGGTCATCTAGACTGCGACAGGCCACTAAGCGATTAAGCCAAGGCACCATGCCGTCAATATGACCGTCACTCCAAACCGCCCAACACAGGACTTTAAGGTTGAATATTTGATCAGACGAATCATTGGTGTACAGCATTTCTATGCCATCTAACTCGGGCAATAAACGCTGTATGTTAGGTAGGTTTCGTTTGTGTTGCCTAAAATCAATAACATCGGCTTGTTTGGCCATATCTACTCCGGGCTAATTGCGACTGCTTCCTGCACTTAACTTCAGTATAGGTGCAAAAAACCAAGGAGTATGATCAGTTTTGAATAACCGCGTGCGGCGTAATATCTTGTTGATTGATTGCTTTACGACTGACGTATTGAAGACGTGAAATAAGCAGTACCGCATTGACACTTAAGCCGACGATTAGCCCCACCCAAAAACCGGCGGCGCCCATAGGAGCCACCTGCGATAGACCAAGGTAATAGCCCAGCGGTAAGCCCACCAGCCAGAACGAAATAATGCTAATGGCCAGTGTCACCATAGTGTCTTTGTAGCCACGTAAGGCACCCGCAGCGCCGACTTGAATGCTGTCACTAATCTGAAAAACCGCGGCGTGCATCAGCAGTAATACAGCCAAGCCAACCACTTGGTTATCTTGGCTATAAAGTCCCGCCATTGACTCACCTAAGAAGTACAAGATGCTGGCATTGAATAATGCAAATATAAGGTTGATTTGAATGGCGTTTTTCCAAGCCAGTTTTGCCCCTGTTGGGTTGTTGCGGCCCAGTTCGTGTCCGACGCGCACCGTAAGTGCAGTGGCTAGGCTTAACGGCACCATAAACGTCACAGTGGTGATGTTCAGTGTTATTTGATGAGCAGCCACCACCACAGGGCCAAGTTGAGCAATAAACAATGCAATGATACAAAATAGACTGACCTCAGCGAATATGGCAAGACCAATAGGCAAGCCGATGGCGCTGATGCTGCCAATGGTTTTCATATTCGGTAACGTGAAGTTTTGCAGCGGCTTCACTTTTTGATGATGCTTACTAAAAGAGGTAAATATCCAAATGGCGATGGTCATTAGGTAAAATACGATTAAGCTGGCTAAGCCACAACCTGGGCCACCCATGGCTTCAATCGGGCCAAAACCAAAGACAAATATAAGGTTCAGAGGAATGTTAAGTAATAAACCAACAAACGCGATTGCCGTTACGGGTTTGGTTAAGTGCACGGCCTCGTTGTAAGAGCGAAACGCTTGGTGAATAGCGACAGCAGGCAGAGCAAGGGCAATGTAAAAAAGATAATCCACCGTAATATTTTGGATATCCTCACTTATTGCCATTAATTCCATGAGTGGGCGCGTGCCCAGTAGCATGATGGCCATCGCGCAAAGGCCAATAAATAGCCCAAGATAAATCCCCTGCTGTAAATAATGGGCGGATTGTTGTTTGTTTTTAGCGCCTTTAGCGTGTGCGACTAACGGGCTAAGAGCCACCATAATACCGGCTTCAAACAGTACGATAGGCAGCCAAATGCTGCTACCAACCGCAATTGAGGCAAGGTCGAGTGTGCCTGCCAAGCCTGCAATGAGCGTATCAACAACCCCCATACCCGTTTGAGCGAGCTGGGTTCCAAGGATCGGCAGCATTAAGACCATTAGCGGTTTGGCTTGCTTGAAAAATGATCTGAGCATTTACCGATAATCCCTAGTAAAAAAACGCCTAAGTATCGTGATTTTACTATGAAATGCAATGCTCATAGTTTGCAACTGGTAGGTATCGGCCATAACTGGTATAAAGCAGGCCAGTTAAAATGTTGTAAGATTCTATGTACCACTGCTCGACCGCCATTCAGATATTTAACCAATGCTTTAAAGGCTCCATCAATACGGAGTTGGTTCGAGGCGGGCATGAGCCTATATATCTCCCTAGAAGTCAGTATTATCCTTGGGATCGCGTGATTTTTGCTCATGGTTTTTTTGCCAGCGCATTACATGAAATCAGCCACTGGTGTATTGCTGGAGAGCAGCGTCGCAAGTTTGTGGATTTTGGCTATTGGTATAACCCTGATGGCCGCACCCCAGAGCAGCAAACTGAGTTTGAAAAAGTAGAAATTAAGCCGCAAGCGTTGGAGTGGATACTCAGCCGCAGTGCTAATTTCAGTTTTAATGTGAGTATCGATAATTTAAGCGGCGATCCTCATTACATTGAACAATCCGCTAATGTCTTTAAAGACAATATACATAAGCAAGTACACGAGTATTTGCGCAAGGGTTTGCCCACACGGGCAAAACAGTTCAGTGATGCATTAATCGCCCATTATCGTAGCGAGCAGCCATTGGATACCTCAGAATTTAAACGGGAAAATTTATAAATGCCAATCGGATTAATTAAAAAGTTATTTAATAAATCAGAACCAGTCAAACAGTCGAACGCGCCGAAAAAAGCGCCAAAGCCAGAAACTGCGAAAAAAACATCTGCGGCCCCAGTTAAAGCAAAATCATCACCTAAGAAAAAGCCTGCAGCCCCTTGGGATCCTAAGCAATTTACGGTTGAGCCTGCCGAAGGCAAAACCCGTTTCCATGACTTAAACCTAGATGAGCGCATTATGCATGGCATCTTTGATTTGGGTTTTCAATATGCAAGCCCGATCCAAGCCGCTTCACTGCCGTTAACGCTTGCGGGTCATGACATTATCGGTAAAGCACAAACCGGTACTGGTAAAACCGCCGCCTTCTTAATTACGGTTTTGCAAAAACTATTAACCACAGAGCCAAGTGAGCGTTACGCCAGTGAGCCTCGTGCATTGATTATCGCACCGACTCGCGAACTGGCTATGCAGATTGCAAAAGACGCTGAAGGATTATCTAAATACACCGAATTGAATGTTGTTACGGTTGTTGGTGGGGTTGATTACGATAAGCAAAAAGATCAGCTTAGCGGCATTGTCGATATTGTAGTGGCGACACCGGGTCGATTATTGGATTTCCTACAGCAAAAAGTCGTGTTTCTTGATCAAGCCGAACTATTGGTCATTGATGAAGCTGACCGCATGTTGGATATGGGTTTTATCCCTGATCTTAAGCGTATTATTCGCGCCACCCCTGAAAAAGACATTCGCCAAACGCAGTTATTCAGTGCTACTTATCCCTATGACGTGGTGGCATTAAGTGAAAGCTGGACGTATAAACCACAGCAAATTGAGATCGAACCGGAATCTGTTGCAACCGAAACGGTCGACCAGCGTTTTTACAGCTTACAAGAAACCGAAAAAGACCAAGTGTTGGTGGATTTTTTGAATCAAGCGGCCACCGGTAAAGCCATTATCTTTGCTAACCGTCGTGATACCTCACGTGATCTTGCCGATCGTTTAAATAAAATGGGTGTAAAGGCCATGTTATTGAGCGGTGAAGTGGCACAGCTGAAACGCGTTAAAACATTAGAACGCTTTAAGAGCCAAGATAATACCGTGTTAGTGGCAACCGATGTTGCTGGTCGTGGTATTCATGTAGACGGCATTACCCACGTATTTAACTATAACTTACCAGATGACCCAGAAGATTATGTTCACCGTATTGGTCGTACTGGTCGTGCAGGCGCTAGCGGCATGGCTATTACGTTTATTGACGAATACGAAGCATACGGTTTGATGGATTTAGAAAAGTATTTGGGTAAAAAAATTGTAACGGAACCTGTACCAAAGGGGTAAGTTATGGCGGCAAGGATGCTGTTAGTTTTAACGCTGTTATTAAATAGCGTATTTACATTTGCTTTAAATGCCGAGCAGGCACATGTACTGATTCAGCAGCAATCCCCAGAGCTTTTAGGGGATGGTAGTCAGTTGGTTAGTGTGTACTACTTCGGTGATTCCCGTGACTTTTCAGTGGTGGGGTTAGAGCGGGTAGGTGACGATTATTTACCTATTCGCTGGTTGGTGGTGTTTAAAAAAGAAACGGTGCTGGGTTGGTATTATCCAAGTATTGAGTTTCCTGTTCGCTTCGAAGATGGCCACTTGATTTTCCCAAAGGGTGCCAAAGTAGACGATGTGAATTTACTACCAGTGCCGCCCGTGAGTATCGCTATAAAAAGCAACGTTATTCCGTTTTATACCCCTAAGAGTGTTCGGTGAAACAAGCCCATTTAATAGATATTTCTGCTGTATTCTTTCGTTACTATTTTGCACCAGGGCCAAGCATTGTTAATGATGATGGTTGGGAGGTTTATCCGCTATTGGCGAGCTTACGCTGGCTGATGAAACCTGTTTTTTTTGATGCCGATATCACGGTCGCGGCATTTGATGAAAGCTTAGGTTCGTGTTTTCGACATGATTTAGATCCACAATACAAAGCCAATCGTGCTTTGCCCACCGAAGATATTATTTACCAGCTCAGCTTATTAAAGTCATTTTGTGAGCACATGGGGTTTGTGGTGCAGGCAGGTGAAGAATTTGAAGCGGACGACTACATTGCCGCAAGTGCCGCACAGCTAAATGACTGTCAAATTACTATTCATTCCCGTGATAAAGATTTACGTCAGATGCTTGCCAGTAATGTGGTGATGCGCGATAGCGCTACTGATGAATTGTGGGATGTAAATCGATTGTGGAGTGATACGGGATTGCGCCCTGATCAAGTGGTTGATTACTTATCATTGGTGGGTGATGCCAGTGACAATATAGAAGGGATCCCAGGTGTTGGTGTGAAAACCGCCACCGCTCTGTTACAACAGTATGGTGATACCTTTGCTATCTACCAAGCTATTGAAGCCGGTGACACTCTGCCTATTAGGGGTGCTCAGCGTATTGCAAATGCCTTAGAAAACCATAGGCCTCGCTTGAAGCTGAATCATCAACTTACGCGTCTACGTCAAGATATCCCATTGACTCTTGCACCTTTGCCATTTAATCAAGACAATTACTTATTTATCGATGCCTTAACCCAACAGTTAGGCATTCATCGGCCATTGAAAAAGGCCCTAGAGACATTAGCTGGACTGTACTTATGAAAATTGTGGCCGATGAAAATATCCCGCTCTTGGATGCCTTTTTTGGTGATATGTGTAATCAACTGGTTAGGTTACCTGGCCGAGAGATGAGCAATGAGCAAGTCAAAGATGCGGATATTTTATTGGTTCGCTCCATCACCAATGTCAATCAAGCATTGTTAGCCGGTAGTCGAGTGAAGTTTGTGGGTACCTGTACCATAGGCACAGATCATCTTGATACCGATTACCTAGAACAGCAAAAAATTCAGTATGCCAACGCCCCAGGCTGCAACGCTAAATCCGTTGTTGATTACGTGCTGAGTTGCTTATTGGTGTTACAAGAGCGTAAGCAAAAGAACTGGCAAGATTTTAGTGTGGGTATTGTTGGTGTAGGCAGTGTCGGTGGGATGTTACATGACACACTGGCCGCGCTGGGCATGACGGTGGTTGCCTATGACCCTAATGTGAGTGAATTCAGTGGCGAAGAAAATAAAGAGTTAGTTTGGCAGCAAGATGTGGTCACATTGCATACACCCATTATCAAGCAAGGGCAGCATGCAACCTATCACCTAGCCAATAAAGCGCGCTTAGAGAGCATGAAGCAGGATGCGTGTTTAATTAATAGTTGCCGCGGTGCCGTAATTGATAACCAAGCGTTATTAAGTCACTTGAGTCATCACCCTGATTTTAATGTGATACTCGATGTGTATGAACAAGAACCGTCACCATCTGACGAACTGATCAAGGCTTGTTTGTTAGCCACGCCACATATTGCAGGCTACAGCTTGGATGGTAAATACGGTGGCACAGCTATGATTTATGAGGCTTTATGCGAAACATTTGCATTGCCTAAGCGTTTGAAGTTGGCGCAACTGATTTCTGAAGTGCCTGTACGCAAATTAAGTTTTAGTAATGAGGCAGGCATGGGCTATGTCATGAAGCAAGTGATTCGTAATGCTTATGACGTGCGCGATGACCATTATCGTATGCTCAGTTTGATCGGTTTAAGCGATGCGCAGAAAGCAAAAGCGTTTGACCGCTTACGTAAAGATTACCCATTAAGACGAGATTTGAGTGGTCAAAGTATTTCAGCCAAGCGTCTGTCTCACCCTGTATGGTTACACGCGCTAGGTGTCAGAATTAAACCTTAATACAAGTGTTTGTTTGAATGGTGGGCATAAAAAAACAGCCAATGGCTGTTTATGTTTATCATTCACAATATAGGTATTGTTTACGATTTAGCGGCTTGTAATATTTTCTTTAAGGCTTTTTGGACCATATCTTCGGTAATCGGCGTTTCTCTGCCTTTTTCGTCGATGATTGCAGCGCCATGCATGAAGTCTTTGTTAGTTTGGGCTGCTTTTGTTGTGCTTGAGCTTTTCATAACGTCACCCCTTTAATATGTAATACCAGTATAGTAATAGCCTGAGTATTGAGCCAAGAGTTTTATGCAAAAAAACATAGTTTTAGAAAATATATTACAAATATTACCATCTGATGACACCAAACGGCTGCTTCATGGTCGTGGAGGCCTGTTTCAAGGCTGGGAGCAGGTAAATATTGAAATATACCCGCCGGTTCTTTGGGTGATTATTTATCACTCTATTGATGAGGCTCAGTTAGTACAAACCCTGCTTCAAGTTAAGGATCAAGCCGCTGCTTTAGGCATTAATGCTATTTATATTCAACGCAGGTATGAATCTGAAAACGCAGTTGAAATATTTTATGGGACTGATTCTTATTTAGATGTCGATTTTAAAGTGACAGAGTCAGGTTTGTCTTATTGGGTGAACCTAGGTCGTAATCAAAACAGTGGTTTGTTTTTAGACATGTGTAACGGGCGTCAATGGCTGCGTGCACATGCTAAAGATAAGGCCGTGTTAAATCTATTTTCCTATACCTGTAGTTTAGGTATTGCAGCTGCGGCCGGTGGTGCAAATTCGGTTGTGAATATCGACATGGCAAAAGGGGCGATTAAGCGTGGGCAACAAAATTTAGCCTTGAATGACGTGGCGTGTCAGCGAAACACGTTTATCGCACAAGATATTTTTAAGATGATTAAAAAGCTAGCACAAAAAGGGCCGTTTGATTTGTTAATTGCAGATCCGCCAAGTTTTCAAAGCAAGGCATTTGATGTGCGCAGAGATTATGAAAAATTATTGGTTAAGCTTAAGCCTGCATTAGCTGAAAATGCGCAGCTTGTTTTGTGTTTAAATTCGCCTGCATTAGGTGAGTCATTTTTACATGAATTAGTGAAAACGGTTTTTCCTGAGGCCACGTTTGTTGAGCGTATCGCAAACCCCACTGTACTGGCAGATGTAAGCGAAGATGCGTCATTAAAGGTCATGCTGTTTCAGTTGTAGTTTACAGTGAGGGCGTTGCGTTAAATAAATATTGTTGAATGATATTTTGCATATCAATACTGGATTGCTCTTTTAAGGCGCGCTGCATTTGAAACGCCAGCGTGCTTTCACGTTTATCAATAGAGTTAGCTTGCTGGAATTGTTCGCCTGATAGGTTAGGGCGGATTAATGTCACAAATGCTTTTTGAGTAAGTGTGCAATCCTCTGCACTTTCTTGCTTGATTATATCCGAGTAACGAATATAACCCTCGTCATGTAGCCACATAAGCGCACCTACCGCGGATAAATAGCGAGTGCTGTGTAGGCCAAACTCATCCATGTCGTCTGGCCCGCTGATGTCATCAATAAATAAGCTGACTTTACGTGGGAACTGCTGAAATAAACTCAGCAGGATTACGCCTATATCGTGGTAAAAATCATCAATGTTGACATCATTCATAATAAATCTTATTGGCTATAGTGCTCAAAGAAACGTCCGATTTTAGTGATGGCTTCCTTTAGGTCATCGACTCTTGGTAAAAATACTAAGCGGAAGTGATCCGGTTCTGGCCAATTAAAAGCGCGACCGTGAACAATTAGAATTTTTTGTTGTTCCAGTAAATCCAAAACCATTTTTTCATCATTTTTAATATTAAACTTGGCCTGATCCATTTTTACAAAACTGTATAGCGCACCTTTTGGCAGAGTGCAGCTTAAGCCAGGAATGTCATTAATCATTTTATGCGCAAGGTTTCGCTGCTCATAAATGCGCCCGCCAGGGCGAACGAGATCGTCAATGCTTTGATAGCCACCTAGCGCGGTTTGAATCGCGTATTGTGCGGGCACGTTTGCACATAAGCGCATACTGGCCAGCATATCTAAACCTTCTAAGTAATCCTTAGCTTTATGTTTTGCACCGCTAACAATTAACCAGCCACTGCGAAAACCTGCCAAACGGTAGCTTTTAGATAAGCCATTAAACGTGATGATTAATAAGTCTTCAGCCAAAGACGCGGTAGATACGTGTTGCGCTTCGTCGAATAAAATCTTGTCATAAATTTCATCTGAAAAAACCACTAGGTTGTTCTGGCGAGCCACTTCGAGTAATTCCAAAAGCACTTCTTTTGGATAAAGGGCGCCGGTTGGGTTATTTGGATTAATTAACACCAGTGCTTTTGTGTTGGGGGTGATGTTCTTTTTAAGGTTGTCGATATCAGGATACCAATCGGCCTGTTCATCACAGCGATAATGCACGGGTGTGCCGCCTGCTAGGCTTACCGCGCCCGTCCATAGTGGATAGTCTGGTGCTGGGATTAGCACTTCGTCGCCGTTATTGATCAAACCCTGTAGGGCCATAACAATTAGCTCGCTGACGCCATTGCCTAGATAAATATCTTCGATCTCAACGCCTTTAATACCTTTTTGCTGACAGTATTGCATAACGGCTTTGCGGGCTGAGTAGACCCCTTTGCTGTCGCTATAACCTTGAGCGTTAGGCAGTTGATGGATTACATCTTGTAAGATTTCATCGGGTGCGTTTAACTCGAAAGGCGCGGGGTTGCCGATATTAAGCTTAAGGATGCGATGGCCTTCATCTTCCATTTTCTTGGCGGCACTTAAAACAGGTCCGCGAATATCATAAAATACGTTGGCGAGTTTGTTAGATTTATGCAATTCGTGCATGAAAAACCCCGGTGCTGCTTGGATTTAATAAAGCAGCTTGTTGTCGTAAAAGATGTGCGGATGATACCTAGCTTTTTGCATGGCTCCAATCACTACATTAAGCTTTCTTATTGATAGCAGAGACTTTTTTAGGAGCAAGAGATGGAAAAAATAACAAAAACGCCTGATCAATGGCGAGAGCAGCTAGACCCTGAAACGTATCGCATTACTCGCGAAAAAGGCACTGAGCGCGCATTTACAGGTGCTTTATATACCAATGAAGCAAGTGGTACTTATATGTGCGTTTGCTGTGGGCAGCCCTTATTTGATGCTCAAACAAAATACGATAGTGGCTCTGGTTGGCCTAGCTTTTACTCCCCAGTTGCTGGCGAGGTGATTGAGGAGCACCGCGATGGATCGTTAATGATGCAGCGCACAGAGATTGTATGTGCTCGTTGCGATAGTCATTTAGGGCATGTATTCCCTGATGGTCCTGCTCCAACGGGTTTACGTTATTGTGTGAATAGCGCGTCGCTTAAGTTTGATGAGAAAAAATGAAAGACTTTGGTTGGATATTGCATCGAGCCCAAGTGTTAAAGGGTGAAGACTTATCAGATTTTATGCCTCGGGTTGAGAGTGCTGAGGCGTTATCTGAGCGTAATAGCGCCTTTTATTTATCGCTATTAGGCTTGAGGATTTTTAGGGCAGGTCTTAAACACAGTGTTGTAAATGATAAGTGGCCTATTTTTGAGCAGGTATTTAAAGGTTTTAACCCTGCTTATGTGGCAGGGTTAAGTGACGAGGTGCTTGAGCAGCACATGCTTCAACCGGGGCTCATAAAGCATTGGGGTAAAATGAAGGCTTTGCGCACAAATGCAGCTTGGTTGATGGAGCTTGAGCGTGAGTGTGGTGGTTTTGGACGGTATATTGCGGACTGGCCCGTGACCGATATTGTGGGCTTGTGGCTGGACATGAAAAAGAAGGGTGCTCAACTTGGTGGGCGCAGTGCGGCTGCTGCGTTGCGTATGGCTGGTAAGGACACGTTCATGTTGAGTGAAGATGTTATGGTGCAACTCCGTGCTCAAGGTATTGTTCATAAGGTGGAAGACAATAAAGCCAAGCGAGATTTGCTTGCTATTCAAGGCGCTTTTAATGCTTGGCACCAGCAGTCAGGCTTACCAATGTCCCATATATCTCGAATGTTATCGTTTACATAACGGATTAATACTGTTTAAACCCTAGACAATTGATTTCAACTTGGCTATTTTAATTGCGAACAACTTAATTTTGAAAAATATATTTTAATAGGGGCTAAATATGTCTATTTATGATTTCAAGGCGTTAGATATTCAGGGGCAGGAGCGTGATCTTGCTGATTATAAGGGTAAGGTGTTGCTGATTGTGAATACGGCTAGTAAATGTGGATTCACCCCTCAATTTGAAGGGTTGGAGTCCATGTATAAAGAGCTTCACGAAAAAGGTTTAGAGGTTCTTGGTTTTCCGTGCAATCAATTTGCGGAACAAGATAAAGGCAGTGATAGCGAAATTGCTGGCTTCTGCATGAAAAACTATGGGGTTAGTTTTCCAATGTTTTCTAAAGTTGAAGTGAATGGTGATAATGCGCATCCGTTGTATCAATACCTCAAAAAAGAAGCTCGCGGTGTTTTGGGGACTCAAAAAATAAAATGGAATTTCACTAAATTTTTAATCAACCAAGACGGCAAGGTTATTAAGCGATTTGCACCAATGGCTAAACCAGAAAATATCGCTAAACAAGTGCGTAGCTTGCTGGGTTGATAAAATGGTATGGCATTTGACCAAGGCCGAGGTTGAGGGTAACTTGCCATACTTAGATATTATTTTAGGTATAAGGCGTTATGGGTAAGTCCGCAGATGAGCTGTTAAAGTTAGATAATCAGTTGTGTTTTCAGTTGTACAGCGCCTCACGGTTGATGACTAAATTGTATCAGCCGCTGTTAAAGCCTCTGGATTTAACGTATCCACAATACTTAGTTATGCTGGTGTTGTGGGAGATGCAGATAGGCCATAAATTTACCGTTACTATGTTAGGTGAGCGTTTAAAGCTAGACAGTGGCACGTTAACGCCATTGCTTAAACGCTTAGAAGGTAAACGCTTGATTATTCGTCAGCGCAGTAACGAGGATGAGCGACAAGTCTGGGTGCGTTTGACGGCGCTTGGTGAGTCTTTGAAGCAGCAAGCCAAGCGTGTTCCTGAGAAGTTATTGTGTGAGGTTGGTATTGACACCGAAGAGGTGGTTATTATGCGCGAAATGCTACGCACACTGTTTGGTAAGTTATCTGATTAATCGTAGATATTCTTTTTTACATCCCAGTCTTCTTTCTCTTTCATTTTGTCCATGCCGCTGGCGAGTTGGCCAGAGGAGCGTTCGTTGAGCTTCTTGCGGTCATTAGACATTTGATTTTCAATTTTGGCTATTGTCTTTTCTAGTTCGTCTTTTAGCGGTGTTAGGTATTGCTTGAGTGGGCTTTTAATTACCAGTCCTAGAGTCAGTTTGAATTTAGATAGGGCGGGGCGCAGTTTTTTGGTTCTTAATATGCCTTGTGCCATGTTGTAGTTCATATCAATTATGGTTCGTTGCATAATAATCTTTAAATTTTTCACGACACGAGATCCGTGCGCTTTGGGTATTAACCCACTTTTTACCGATTTTAGGATTTGGTCGTGTAGAAATTTAACCATGGTACGAATTTCGTGGGCGACATCAGGGTTGTCCACTTTTCCGCGTACACCTAAGCGCTTAACACTGTCGTCTTTTTGGGAAAGTGTTTTCGCTAGCTGAATTTCTATATCTTGATACAGTGTATTTAATGTCTGATGATCGCTGTTTGATTCAAGTATCTTGCTTATGAGTTGCATGGTGCGTTTCAGCATGAATATTCGGGTGGGGATATCGAAGTAAACATTTGGAATAATGGCCATTGCATTTTGCATGCGACGAAGGTCGTCATTCAGGTCCATCATTTCACGGGCCCTTTCAATGCGGCGTTTGTCGAGATAGCCTTTTAGAAAAAGGATGCCGAGTAAAGCGAAGGTAATCAGCACCCCTGTTATGATGATAGAGTCCATTGCTGCTTCTTGTCTCCATTAGATATATTAAGTGTAGACCTAAATTTAAAAGTTTTTTAATAGAAAAAACTTGACCTATTTCAATAAGATACATAAAATGCGCGCCACATTAGACGTGACTGACGTCTTCTGTATGTGTCCCGTTCGTCTAGAGGCCTAGGACACCGCCCTTTCACGGCGGTAACAGGGGTTCGACTCCCCTACGGGATACCAATTTTTATCTTGTTATTGGCAAGATAGTCAACGAAAGTTGATGTTTAGAGTAGTGAAAGACTCTAATAGGCGGGAATAGCTCAGTTGGTAGAGCACGACCTTGCCAAGGTCGGGGTCGCGAGTTCGAGTCTCGTTTCCCGCTCCAATTTCTCATTAGACTAGGCCGATTGCCTAATGAGTTTCAGTCATTTAGTGTCCCGTTCGTCTAGAGGCCTAGGACACCGCCCTTTCACGGCGGTAACAGGGGTTCGACTCCCCTACGGGATACCACTTATTTTTAGTGGTTGTTCTTAGGACAGTCATTAGGTTCAGTAATATGAACTATTCAGCTGAAAGGCTGATAAAGAAAGAATTGCGGGAATAGCTCAGTTGGTAGAGCACGACCTTGCCAAGGTCGGGGTCGCGAGTTCGAGTCTCGTTTCCCGCTCCAAATTAAAAAACCAGAACATTGTTCTGGTTTTTTTTCGTTTGTAGAAAAGTCACCAAGTATAGGCTTGGCGACTTGTTGCGTTAATGCGCTGTAAATATGGCTTGTTTGGCCGCTAGGTAGTCGAAATTTTCATCGGCTTCTATCATTAGGTCTTCTAGTTGCTGAAACTTTGCAATTTCTTCATCAGGCATAAAGTGAAGCGCTTCGCCGGCAAAATACCATAAGACTTCTCGGCCTAAGTGGGGGGCGAGTGTTGGGTAGTTGCGAAACAGCCTAGTGAGCCAGTCTTGGCCATCAAATGTGGCATTTACATCATGGCTCTCTAGGGCGGCGATAAGGTCTTGTAACTGATTTACAAAATTTAGTTCGTCTTCATCAAGGGATTCTTGGTTGAATGGAAAACCTTGTTGCATAGATTTTAAGAAATCTTTCAATAAGATCAGGGTATGATGGTGAGGATTATAGGCTTGCATAGATACGATTATGAGTTCATTGAATGATTATAAAGGACCGGCCCTTAGTATTTCGGGGCTGAAAAAAGTGTATGACAATGGTCATGTGGCTTTAAAAGGCATTAACCTTGAGGTAGCTCAAGGGGATTTCTTTGCCTTGCTTGGTCCAAATGGTGCGGGTAAGTCTACCACACTTGGTATCGTATCTGGATTAGTGAATAAAAGTGATGGCCAAGTAACGTTATTTGGCTTAGATATTGAAGGTGATTGGTACGCAGCCAAGCGCTTACTGGGTGTGGTGCCTCAAGAATTTAATTTTAATCAGTTTGAAAAAGTGCAAGATATTGTCGTTACTCAGGCGGGTTATTATGGCTTGAATAAGAAGCAGGCTGTTGCACAAAGCGAAAAGTATTTAAAAGCACTAGACTTGTGGGAGAAGCGTGATGTGCCGTCACGTATGCTCTCTGGCGGAATGAAGCGTCGTTTAATGATTGCGAGGGCTTTGGTGCATGACCCTCGTTTACTCATCTTAGATGAGCCGACTGCGGGTGTGGATATTGAATTACGCCTGAGTATGTGGACGTACTTACAGAAGTTAAATACTGAATTGGGTACAACTATTATTTTGACGACTCATTATTTAGAAGAGGCAGAGAGTCTTTGCCAGAATATTGCCATTATTAATCAAGGTAATATTGTGAAAAACACATCGATGCGTTCATTGCTAGAAGAGCTGCATAAGCAAACCTTTGTGGTTGAATTGCAACATTCTTATCCTGCTCGGCCGATTCTAGCGGCATTAGATGTTAGCTGGAAAGATGATCAGTGTTTTGAGGTGGATGTAGAAAAAGGCACGGCGATTAATGAGCTTTTTGATGTGTTTAATGACGCCGGTCTTGATGTCAGTGGTATCCGTCCTAAATCAAATCGTTTAGAAGCTTTGTTTGTTGATGCGGTAAGGAAGTAATGATGTTGTTTATTCGCGCATATTGGATCGCATTTAGCACAATTTTACTGAAAGAAGTTCGCAGGTTTATGCGAATTTGGCAGCAAACCTTGTTACCGCCCGCCATTACGATGACTCTGTATTTTATTATTTTTGGTAATTTAATTGGCTCTCGAATTGGTGAAATGTCGGGATTAAATTATATGTCATTCATCATGCCGGGTTTGATCATGATGAGTGTCATTAATAATGCGTATTCGAACGTTTCTAGTTCATTTTTCAGTAATAAATTTCAGCGCAGCATTGAAGAGTTGTTAGTTGCACCAGTGCCAAATAGCGTTATTTTGGCGGGCTTTGTATTTGGTGGGGTTGCACGGGGATTGTTGACAGGCATTATCGTCACGATTGTGGCTGTGTTTTTTACTGATATTCAAGTTCATAATTTTTGGGTGCTTAGTTCCATTGTATTACTGTCGTCCATTTTGTTTTCATTGGGTGGCTTTATTAATGCGCTGTATGCCAATAAATTTGATGATATATCGATTGTGCCTACCTTTGTGTTGACGCCGTTATCGTATTTGGGAGGTGTATTTTTTAGTATAGATTTACTTCCCGAAGGGTGGCGTTTGGTTTCAGAATTTAATCCTATTTTGTACATGGTGAATGGTTTTCGCTTTGGTATGCTTGGCGTGTCAGATGTGAGCTTGGTCACGTGTTATATTATTTTAGTTGGTGTGATTGCGGCGTTGACCGCATACAGCATGTGGTTGTTGAAACGCGGTAAGGGGATTCGTAGCTAATGAGTCATGATGAAAAAGAATTGCTTCTGGGTAAGCATACCGAGTATGTATTTGAGTACGATAAGTCACTGATATTTCCGATTAGTCGAGATCAAAATCGTGCCAAACTGTCGATGCCTAAAAGCAAGGTTAATGGGAATTTACCATTTTATGGTTTTGATGTGTGGACGGGTTATGAAGTCTCTTGGCTGAATCTCAAAGGCAAACCGCAAGTGGCAATAGTGGAGTTTATAATTCCTGCTGAGTCTTTTAATATCGTTGAGTCTAAATCCTTCAAATTATATCTAAATAGCTTTAATCAAACGCGTTTGGCTAATGAAGCTGAGCTGCAGGAGCGTTTACAGCAAGATTTATCGGATGGATTTGGTGCACCCATTGATGTGCGGATTTTTAGTGTAATGTTCTTTCCAATATCTCACCAAGATATTGGGCAGTGCATTGATGACTTGGATATCGAAGTAAGTAATTACTCGCCCGATGCGAATTTATTAGACCTTAATGAAGGGCCGGATACTCAAGAGATATTGCACTCGCATTTATTAAAATCAAACTGTCCGGTTACAGGGCAGCCAGATTGGGCGACGGTTATTATTTCATATGAGGGGCCGCAGATTAATCGAGAGGCGCTGTTGCAGTACATCATCAGCTACCGTAATCACGATGATTTTCATGAGCACTGCGTAGAGCAAATATTTTGTGACCTATTGGCGCTGGCTAGATTCAAGCGACTGACAGTAACCGCTCGATATACTCGAAGAGGAGGGTTGGATATCAACCCTACACGTAGCTTAAATCCTATAGATCCTGCTGATGGGCTTGGTCGATTGACGCGCCAGTAGTCCTTATAATTTAGCGCTGAATACCCCTGTATTATTTATGCGGGGTTTTTATTTTTTCTCGTCTTACGAGTCATTCGCGCATCAAAATTCCCCCAGTGTCTCAATTCTTGCCCCACCTTGAAGTTATTATTCTATTTAGGGTAGGGCTTAGTTACTTAGTCAATCCAGTCATAATTACATTAAGCTAAATAGCCCTAAAGGGTGGTGGGTGCGGGCAATTGTGACCATTAATAATACGCAGGTAATGGCCGTCGCGATGTAGAGGCCTTGCATAACCTGAGTTTTGCTCTTCATTGCTTTGATGCCAAAGAATATATAGCCAACCAGTATAATAAGCTTAACCGTTAGCCATGATTGTGCGATTGGATATTGAGATGTGGCCACCATCAATAAAATACCAGTGAGAAGTAAAAATGAATCTATCGCATAGGCACTTACTTTAAAGGCGATTTTATCTTGCCATTGTTTTTGAAGCAGCTTTGAGACCGCTCGTAAGATGAAGTAAATAATACTGATACTAACCAGTAGTAGGTGAGTGTGCTTGAGTGGGGCGTATAGGGTTTCTAGAGCCATGTCTCTTCCTGGGTGATCATTATAGTGTTTGGGCTTGACAGTTAGCCTATTTGGTATTTAAATGATAATCATTATCAATTAGATTTAGCATAGGCATGTTATGAAAATCCCGCAAAATATACAGGATGTAATGAAGGATTGGGAATCTTATACGCTGATGGCGGATAAATTTTATCATCAGCAAGAATATAAGCAGGCAAGTAAGGTGTTTTCAAAAAGTGTGGAGTTGATAGAGCCTTGGCTAGAAAAAGAGGAGAAGGAGGTCAATAAAGTCATGCATTTATTTGTGTTGTCCTGTCATAACACGGCTCATGCGTTAAATCAGTCGGGACGAAATAAAGAAGCTGAGTACTATTATAGTCATGCCCACTTTAGATTGTTGAGCTTGATTAGTCGGCCAAAACGCTCGGCTCGTATCATGGAAAATGCAGTTTATGAGTTGAAAGCAACACTTAATCAGTTAAGAGTTTTTTTACTCTCTATGAATAAAAGCCAGCTTGCGGGAAATATTCATGAAGAAAGTGTTCGGGTATTGCGTCAAAGTTATGTGGATTATGTTGAGGATGTTTTCACTGTATAGCGATAAAGGTAAGGGCGGACCCTTACCTTTATAATGTAGGATGTATCGTTATTGGGGGCTTAGTAGGAGACGGAACCCATTTGAAATTGATCCCCTTCAAGATTTACGTGGTATTTAAGATTTTGTTTTTTAGCCTCAACCAGTAATTCATCGCTACTTAACTGGCTAAGTCGTTGGGTGAGAAGGGCATGATGTATGAGTGAGATCTCACGCTCAGACAGGTCTTTGGCTTCTTGTGGCTCGAAAATATGATTACGGATGAGTTCTCTGCGCCATGCGGAAACATCATTATCAGAGACCATGGATTGTTGCACAATTGTGCTGACCATTGGGTTGATATTTTGCATCGTTTATTCCCTCAAATTGACCTCGAGTTTTCAATGTAGAGGCTAAGCGTTCGTCTAACCAGTGAAAGTATGCTCTCATAATCTAACAATCTAACACCGGTGTTTATTAGGTGGGTTGTTTATATAGCGTGCAAAAGCCTGTACCTAAGAACCAACTTTTTTAAAGAATAATCATATATAGATAAAAACTGATAAAAAACAATGGGATTACCGTGAGTGTCCTTGCGTTGATGTTATGTTTTTCGTTATATATAGGCCCCCTTATAAGCATGCTGCTATAGGGTGACAATAATAAAAAGCGAGTGAACAATGAAAATATTATTAAGCGTATTTTTAATGACCATGCTAAGTGTGGTTGCCCAGGCAAAAGAAGTGGCAGGTGTTAATTTGCCTGATAGCTTAAGTGCCCAAGATCAATCATTAGCTCTAAATGGAGTAGGTATACGTTCTAAGTTTTTCATGGATATATATGCTGCGGGATTGTATTTATCTGAAACATCGAAAGAAGCGAAATCGATTATTGAGCAAGACAAGCCAATGGCTCTAAGGTTGCATATTACTTCTGGTTTGTTGACGGCTGAAAAAATGGAATCAGCAACAAGAGAGGGTTTTGAAAAATCGACAGGCGGTAATACGGCTGCAATCAAAACAACGATTGATTCATTTATTGCTACATTCCAAGACGGTATTGTTGAAAATGACGTATTCGATTTTGTTTACGTACCTGCTGTGGGTGTGAATGTATTTAAAAATGATAAGCTGAAAACAACAGTTGAAGGTTTAGAGTTTAAGCAGGCGCTATTTGGTATTTGGTTATCTGAAGATGCCGTTCAAGACGATTTAAAAGAAGGTCTACTAGGTAGCCTTTAATTATTTAAAAAAGCCAATCTTAGATTGGCTTTTTTATGCCCATTTCAAAAGTGTATCTTTAAGTAAGCCGAGCTTAATTGGCTTACTTAAAAAATCATTCATTCCTGCGTCATAGCATTTTTGCTTCTCTTTGTCTGTTGCGCCAGCTGTTAGGGCAATGACAGGAATGTCTGCAATAGTTGATTGCTCTCTGATTTTTTGTGTGGCCTGAAAACCATCTAGTACAGGCATTTGGCAATCCATTAAGACCAAGCTGTAAGCTGATTCTTGTAGTGCTGTAACGGCTTCTTCTCCGTTATTGCAGATGTCAAATTCATAGCCAAGTCGTTTTAGCATGGCGGTAATAACCATTTGATTTGTATGGTTATCTTCAGCGACTAAAATCTTTTTATTTAATATGGCGGTTGGCGGTGGAGTGGTGTCGGGCGAGGTATTCATGGTGGATTTACCATTGGCTAAGGTGACATTAAATATAAAGGTTGAACCCTCATTTAATTGGCTTTCTACATGGATGCTCCCTCCCATTAGTTCAATCAACCGTTTGGTGATTTGCAGTCCCAGGCCTGTGCCGCCATATTTTCGAGTAGTAGAAGAGTCAACTTGGGTAAATGCTTCAAATAGTGAAGTCAATTTGTTTTCAGGGATGCCGATGCCAGTGTCTATGATTTTAAATTGCAGTTGTATGTTGTTATCGCAATTTAGGCAGAAAACATCAATGTGGATACCGCCTTGGGTTGTAAATTTTAAGCTATTGCTAACAAGGTTAAGTAAAATCTGTTTGATTCTTAAAGGATCACCATTCAAAAAATCCGGAATTTTGGGGTCGAGTTTGAATGTGTAATTTAGATTTTTATCTTTCAGTTGAGCTACGAATATATTCCCTAAAGACTCACAGATTTCATTGAGTGAAAAATCAATATGCTCGAGTTCTAGTTTGCCAGCTTCAATTTTTGAAAAGTCTAATATGTCATTGATGATACTCAAGAGCGCTTCACCGGATTTCTCTATAGTGGAGACATACTTTGATTGCTCGGGGTTTAAATTAGTTTGCGACAGGATATCGGCAATACCAATGATGCCGTTGAGAGGAGTGCGTATCTCGTGGCTCATGTGTGCTAAAAACTGGGACTTGGCTTCCGATGCGGCCGCGGCGGTGCGGCTTTCTTGTTCGGCAAGCATAATTTGTTTTTGCAACTCAACTGCATGACGAATATCGCGATATGAGCGCAGTGCGTTAAGCAGTGCCATGCGAAGCTTGTGCGCGGTAATATCCGTCTTACTTAGATAGTCATTGATATCATAGTCTTGGAATACCGATTCTTCAGGGGCGGCACCGGGTTGACCTGTGCGAATCAAAAGGCGAATTTCGTTATTACTGTAAACATTGCGTATGTGGTTGACCAGTTGTAAGCCTGCATCGTCGGTTTCCATAACGACGTCGACCAGTGCTACTGCCACATTGTCATGTTTGCCGAGGTACTCGATAGCCTCTTTGGCGCTAAGGGCGCTGGCAAGTTGGATCGGGTGACCGTCGAAATGAAATCCACGTAGAACCATTTTGGTTAGTTGATGCACGTACTCGTCATCGTCCACAACCAAGATTTGATAATGATTGCCGCTGCTGCGCAGTTCAGCGGGTGGAGTTTTTGAGCTGCTTTCGACTTCATCACCAAAAAGCAGGTCATCGCCTGGACTCATTAGATTCTCCCTAACCCAAATCCGAGGGCTTTAATATATCAGCCCGAGTAATATCAATATCGCTATGTAAGCTGCGCATTATACTGTCTTTTCATTTTAGTTTTGCTGATTAATCCATAATTTTAGGATGTTGTTTAGCTCGGCGAATTTAAATGGTTTACCCATGAAGTCATCCATATCTGCATCAAAGCAGGCTTGTTTGTTGCTATCACGAATGTCAGCTGTTAAAGCAATTATAGGTGTTCTCGGATGTTTGTATTGTTGTTCGTACTCTCTGATGTGTTCTGTGCATTCTAATCCACTCATCCCTGGAAGCATGCAGTCCATTAGTACGCAGCAAAAGTCGTTTTGAGTGTAAATTTCTAGGCCTTTCTCTCCTGTTTCGGCCCAAAATACACGAAACCCAAGTTTTAGTAGCTGTTGCTCTAGGACCATATAGTTGATTGCATTGTCCTCTACGATCAAGATGGGGGCATCATTAAAATGGAGTTGCTCACTTCCATTGCTTTGCTCTTGACTCATGAGTTGGGGTCCGTGTTTTCACTGGCTATAAAAGATCGCGGTTAATTAAATGATGAGCGTATTCTTCTTTTAACTATGGCAAAAGATGGGGATATTGCCAGCGGTAGTATGAAATATCTCAAGCCTATTGCAGGCTTGAGATAGGTAGGGTGTGCTAGTGCTTGGTCGGTTTTTTGGCGGATCTCTCTTCTTTTTCTTCTTTCTCATCTTCACCGTGTTCTTCTTCACGGCCGATGTCGGCAATATCACGAAGACGCTCTAATACCCGATAATTGATTGAACCACGAGGAAAGGTGCCTTTTCGAGTCAGTTTTCCGGCTTTTTTATCCATCAGAATTTCAATGGCTTGGTCGACGGATTCGATGCCATAAATATAGAAGTCACCGTTGGCAACGGCATCAATGACTTCTTTTTTCAGAACCAAGTGTTTCACATTCGAAGCAGGAATAAGAACGCCCTGTTTCTTGTTAAGGCCTCGCGCTTTGCAGATTGCAAAAAAGCCTTCTATCTTCTCATTAATGCCACCCACTGCTTGTACTTCACCATACTGGTTTATTGAGCCAGTAACAGCCAAGCTTTGGTGGATAGGTATGTAGCTTAATGCACTAATGAGTGCGCATGCTTCGGCAAGAGAGGCGCTGTCACCATCAATATAGCCATAGCTCTGTTCCATTGCGATAGAGGCGCTGACCTCTAGTGGGAATTCTTGAGCGTAAGTGTGCCCAAGGTAGCCCGTTAATATCATTACACCTTTTGTGTGGATGTTTTGGCCAAGATTAGCCTCGCGTTCGATATCAACAATGCCGCGGCCTCCTGGGTATACGGTGGCGGTGATTCGAGCTGGCGCACCAAAAGAACTGTCGCCAATGGATAGTACTGTTAGACCATTGATTTTGCCGATGGCTTCGCCGTCGGTATCAATTAAAATGGTGCCGTCTAAAATATCATCCAATATTTCTTTTTGAATGCGTCCGCTACGCTGTTCTTTTGCATCCAAGGCACGGCTTACGTGTTCGGCATCAATACTTTCATCTTGGGCTAGTTTGCGTACAAACTCAGCCTCGGCAAGCAATTCAAATAAGTCACCGATACGTGCACTAAGGTGGCGTTGATCTTCGGCTAGTCGAGCGCTTTGTTCTATAAGGCGAATGATGCCTGCTCGACTGATTGGTGCATAAGATTTCTCTATGCAGCGGCTTTGCAGTAGTCGGGCAAACGATTCCATGTGGTCTGGGGTACAGGGTAGGTAGTCATCAAAGTCTACCAGTACGCGAAACATGTCATTAAAGTCATCATCCAAATCTTGCAGTAAATAATACGTGCTGCGAGAACCAATTAAGACAATTTTAACATCGAGAGGAATCCACTCAGGAATTAAAGTCGTGGTGCTGACTAGGCCCATTTCACTGTAAGGGCTTTCGATTTTTAATTGATTGGAGGATAGAGCGCGCTTTAAGGCTTCCCAGACAAATGGCTCGTGCAGTAATTTTTCTGCGTCCACAATTAAAAAACCACCATTCGCGCGATGCAGTGCACCCGGGCAAATTTTACGATAATGAGTAACGAGCGCACCTTGTTCGCTGGTGTATTCGATACGCCCAAATAAATTTGCGTAGTTAGGGTGAGATTCATAAATAACCGGCGAGCCTGAATCTTCTTGGCGACTGACCAAAAGATTTGGCAGGTAGGTTTCTTCTAAAAACATGCGTTTGGCGCTGTCTTCTCTGCTTTCTAAAATACGATCATCCGTTAATTCAGAAATGACGGTACGGTGCAGGCTTGCTTTTACTTTATCGAGATATTCGATAATACCGTCAATATCTTGGTATTTTTCAAGTAAAGGTTGAATAAGGGGGATGACAGAGGCATCAATTGTTTCTTGGTTTAATTTTTTTAGCGCATCGTTACTTTCACGTTTCCATTGAGGCAGTGGAACAAGCTCATCATTCAGCTGGCCTTCAAGTTCATGAATATTGTTGTGAAATGCTTCGCGGGTGGCTTCGTCTAATTGTGCAAACTCAGTTTCATCTAGGCTTTTGCCATCTTTCATCGGAGTGAAGCTAATTGATGCGCTATCGCGATACATAGCGATATTTAATTTAAGCGCTGACTGCTCAATGCGATCGATTACTTTGTCATAGCGTAAGTTGAAATCACGATCGATTAAGCTTTTCTTCTGCTGGTATGTAGGGTGTTCAAATGCAGCAGGGAAGGTTGCTAGTAAGCTATCAATTAATTCATTTAGGTCACGCTTGAATGCTTGGCCGTGGCCAGCTTGGAGTTCTAGTTTTAGTGGTTCGCGGTTGTTGTCGAAATTATTCACATAGGCCCAGTCACTTGGGCTGATTTGACGCTTGGCTTCACTCTTTAGATATTCGGTAATGTATGAGCTGCGCCCTGTGCCAGAGTCACCCATTACATAGACATTATAACCAGGACGGTCCATGGCGACGCCAAATTGGATGGCGGTTACGGCTCGGTCTTGTCCAAGTACGCCGTTATAAGGCGTTAGCTCATTACTGGATTCAAAAGAAAGACTGTTTTCAGGGATTTGGATGCTTAATTGATCGGGTGTCAAAGAAGGGTGTGTCGCTTTTGCCATTCAGGTCAGAACTCCATAAATATATGCCCAAACCTTATGGTGTATTGCCGTTGCGAGCAAGTCATTCAACACGCTTTCACTGCATTTTTAGTCAACATCCGACAACTTTATTCAAATTGATCAAAATAGCTTCTAATAATTTGACATTAGAATGATGACAGGTCATATTTAATGGGTGAATGTATTGAGAGGGATATTGAATGGGCGTGCAAGTTGAAGATCGCACCACGATAGATATGTTTAAGGAAGCGCAAAAAGGGCGTCCTCGCTCAAATCCTTATCCAAGAGAAGTGCAAATTCGAATTAATAAGCGCGTGCAGCGAATGCGAGATAAGCATAAGGGTATGCGTCGAATGGAAGTGAAGATGCCAACAGAGTTGGTTGATAAGCTTGATGAATATGCCAAATTACAAGAGTGCACGCGTACTGAAGTGGTCGAGCTGTGCATCGCTGAGTGGTTTGAAATGATGGGTGAAGAATTACCGCAAGGTTAGAAAATGCAGCAGTGTCTCCTGCTCGCTCGCGCCACCAAAGCTGTGTTTTGGTGGCGTTTTTTTTGGCTTTTAGAAACTTGTGCTACTATCGCGCCAAATTAAAATGAATGGCGACTCAATGTCAGAATTGCAACTTAATCATGATGGGCAAACCTTAAGTTTGCCTATCTATCAACACCGTAATTCTTTGTATGAAGAATTGCATACTCGTCCATCTCCTAAGATCGTAACCCCTTGTTATGTGACACATTTAGCTTTGTCTCGCGGAGAAGGGGATATTCAGCATGAATATGATTTAGTGGTTAGTCTGTGTCAGCGTTTTAGCGTTAATCCGCCTGCCCCAGGTGCATCGTGTTTTTATCAAGGTTTTGGTGGTTTTGAATTTCGTTGGGAGCGCCATACCGAGTTTTCTACCTATACCTTTATTCGTTCAATTGATGAGCAAAAAGCCAGTGAATTTGGCTTGGCTTTCATTCCTAAGGATTGGCTTAATCAGCTTCCTGGGGAGTTAGTCGTAGCTCTTAATATTCGTGTGCAAGATGAAGAAATGAATGAGAGTCAGCAAGCGCATTTCTTTGAAGGGCAACGCCCCGTGGGGAGTTGTGTGGCAAACGGTAAGGCAAAGGCATTGACGAGCTTCCGTTTACACAGTGATGGTTTTGGACGCTTCTTAGTGGTGAATCATGGCTTAAACGCGTATCAAGCGGGTCGTTTGGTGCAGCGAATATTGGAGCTAGATACCTATCGTTTAACGGCATTGATGGGGTTGCCAGTAGCGCGAGGATTGAGTGCTGATGTGTCATATATGGAAGCGCAATTGGCTGAGATTAACCAGAAGATTGCCGAAATCCAAACAGAGCAAGATGAGAGAGCCTTACTGAAGCGTCTTTCTTTAATTGCGGCAAGAGTAGAGCAGTACCGAAGCGACACAAATTACCGCTTTGCGGCAACCAATGCCTACCATGCATTGGTTGGTAAGCGCTTAGAACAGGTATTTGAGCAGCGCATTAGTGGCCTGCAAACATTGCGTGAATTTCTAGAGCGCCGCTTAACACCCGGTATTCGTACCTGTAATAGTGTGCGCGATCGCCTAGAGGATTTGAGTCGTCGCATTCATCGCACAACCAGCTTATTGCGCACTCGTGTCGAATTGAGCATTGAAAGCCAAAATCAGAAGCTGTTAGCATCGATGGACCGTCGCTCTAGCCTGCAGTTGAGATTGCAGCAAACGGTAGAGGGTTTGTCAGTTGTTGCTATTAGTTACTACTTATTAAGCCTACTGGTGTATGGTTTCGAGGGTATGGCTCAGTGGGGTATTAACCTAGATCCCAAAGTGGCATCCGGCGTTGCTATGCCGTTAGTTTTGTTTGCGGTATATTTGAGCGTAAGTCGGCATATTAAAAAGCTAGCAAAAAAGCCTAAGCCGAAGAAATAATGGAATAAAAGGACTTAAAGCGATAACTGCTAAAAGATTGGCATGTTTATCGCTTAATTGTGGCTGGAATCACCTAAAGGACAGCTTTATGACACCGTCAATTGATCCTCACGCCAATAAAAACAACAATCGTCACAATGACGGCATGCCAGACTGGCAGGCTATTGCGAGCGTCAAACCGTCATCGCAACAATGTGCGAATATTTTACAGTCGAGCATTTTATTTTTGCGCCGCTTTATATGCCATGAATCGCTGTATGGCGATAGTGAAGGCGCTGTTGAATTGCTTAAAGTTCAAGAGCTGTTGGGCTCTTTAGAGTCTTTTACGGACGAGGCATTTAGCCAGCAGCTAAGGGATAGCTACGATTATGTTTGCTGTTACCTTGAATTGCTGCAAGAAACACAGGCGCCGTTAGATTTGTGTTTAGAATTTGAGCGATTGATTCACATACTCGAAGCCATTCAGTGTATGCAGCAACAATCAAAACTGGGTGTTGTGGGTTCGTTGGCTCAACTAAAGAGCCATCTTAAACCCCATAATTGAGCTTAAATCTTTCTTGTGCACCGTGTTGTAACAGATTGTTCGACTCTGCCTCTTGCATGTTGCGCAGCATACTTTTATAAAGGCCAGCTACCTTATTAGTAAGTTGTCTTTATTTGTATGTTGCGTTTAGCTCAGTTCTACCAAAATTCTATTTTAAAGTTCCCAAAAACAGCCCTGATCGTCATGGGGCTGATAATACTACTGATTGTCCAAGCAGCGTCTAATTTTGAATTAGACGCCTCCGCTGAGTCATTAGTACTGGAGAATGATCAAGATCTAGTGAATTACCGCACTGTTTCTGAGCGCTTTGGGAGCAGTGAGTTTTTAATTGTTACTTACACGCCGCCTTGGCCCTTGTTTTCTGAAGCATCGCTTAGTCTTTTGAAGCAGATGCGTGATGATTTAAAAGCTCTGCCTCGCGTTGATTCTATTTATACCTTGCTAGATGTTCCCCTATTAGAAAACCCGCCTGTACCGGTTGCAGAGTTAGTCGATAACATTAAAAATTTAGAGCATCCAGATGTGGATGTAGAGGCGGCAAAGCAAGAGCTAGCCACTAGTCCGCTTTATAACAACATGCTGCTTAACCTTGAGCACAATACGACAGCTATTCAAATCAACCGTCCTTTTGATGCTCGTCATCGTCAACTCACCAAAACCCGTGAAGATTTATGGAATAAAAAAGCAATTGACCATTTGTCCAGTGATGAACTCGCTAAGTTGTCAGAGCTTGATCAACAGATAAAAGAATTAAACGCCAATAATGCAAAAACCCTTCATCAAGATATTATTAAAATTCGTGAAGTATTAAAGCCTTACCAGTCTCAGGCTGAGGTCTATCTTGGTGGTGTGCCCATGATCGCGGATGACATGATTACTTACGTCGAGAGTGATATGTATACCTTTGGTTTAGGCGTGTTTTTATTTCTAGTTGTAACGCTGCTGTTTATCTTTCGCCGTGTACGTTGGGTGATCATTGCGCTGGGTTGCTGCACATTAACGGTTGCCGTTATGGTTGGCGTATTAGGTTTATTTAATTGGCGTGTAACGGTTATATCAAGCAACTTTGTAAGTTTATTGTTAATTATGACCATGTCTATGTGTATCCATTTGATTGTTAGGTACAGAGAGGCTCACGCTGAAAATCCTGATGCATCGCAATTTAATCTAGTAAAAGAAACCATCGGTCATATGTTTAAGCCATGTTTTTATATGGCGTTAACCACAATGGTTGCCTTCAATTCGCTTATTTTTAGTGGCATTCGCCCTGTCATTGATTTTGGTTGGATGATGGCGACCGGCGTCTTTGTTGCGTTGTGTATCGTCTTTATTTTGTTTCCTGTGTTTGCCTTGCTAGCAGGCAAAGGGAGCGAATCAGCCAGTGCTAAAACCCACAGTCCGATTACCGATTTATTTTTGTGGGTGACCCTCAAACATGGTGGAAAGCTGCTTTCAATCAGTGTGGTGTTAACGATTCTGGTGGTAGCGGGCTTGGCGCAACTAAAAGTTGAAAACAGTTTTATTAGTTACTTTAAGGACTCAACTGAGATTCACCAAGGCATGAAGGTTATAGATCAGCGCTTAGGTGGTACTACACCGCTTGAAGTGGTGTTGAATTTTCCTGTGGTGAGCCAAGAGTGGGCCAGCGAAGAAAATGATGACTTCTTTTTTGATGAGGTTGAAAAAGAAGATCCAACCAAATATTGGTTTACCACTGAAAAAGTCGACCGCATTAAAAAGGTTCATGCTTATTTAGAGGCGCAGCCTGAAATAGGTAAAGTGATTTCTATTGCCACGATGGTTGAGGTGGCTGAGAAGATTAATGGTACAGAGCTAGGTAGCTTTGAATTGGCTTTACTCTACAGTGCCATTCCTGATGAATTTAAAGCGATTGTGTTAGACCCTTATGTATCACCAGAGAATGGTCAGGCAAGAATCAGCTTACGTATTTATGATAGCCAACCAGATTTAAAGCGTGCTGAGCTATTGCAGCGTATCGAGACCGATCTTCAAGAAAAGTTTGGGCTTAAAAAAGATGAATTTATGCTGGCAGGGATGATGGTGTTGTATAACAACATGCTGCAAAGCTTGTTTACCTCCCAAATATTAACGCTGGGTGCGGTTTTTATCGGCATTATGTTTATGTTTATGGTGTTGTTCCGCTCTTGGAGGATGGCACTGATCGCGATTGTACCTAACTTACTCAGCGCTGGCGTGGTGCTGGCTGTCATGGGTTGGGCAGGGATACCGCTGGATATGATGACTATCACGATAGCGGCCATTACGATTGGTATCGCGGTGGATGATACGATTCACTATATTCATCGCTTTACAGAAGAATTTAATGAGATTGGTCAATATGAGCAGGCTGTTAAAAACTGTCATGGGTCTATTGGTAAAGCGGTTTATTACACATCTCTTACGGTAGTGGTGGGCTTTTCAATATTGGCGTTATCTAACTTTATACCGACTATTTACTTTGGTTTGTTGACTGGCTTGGCCATGTTAATAGCGCTAGTTTTAGTGCTAACGCTATTGCCCCGCATGCTTATAGTATTTAAGCCTTTTGGCGCTGAATCCAAGCCTTAACTTCTTTCTCTAATAATGTAAGGGGCAGTGGCCCCAAATTCAAAATGTACGCATGGTAGGCTGGTAGATTAAGCTTTCGGCCTAGTTCATGTTCCGCTAATGTCTTTAATTCTAAAAACTTCAGCTGTCCTACTTTATATGCAGTGGCTTGTCCTGGCATAACCAAATAGCGCTTAATGGCATTTAACGAATCTTCTTCTGAAAAAGGGGTATTTGCTAAGCGAAAAGTTAATGCTTTATCGATATCCCAGCCGTAATAATGTAAGCCAGTATCAATAACCAAGCGGTTAGCGCGCCATAACTCCATTAGTAGGCGACCGTATTCGTTCCATGGGTCTTGGTAGGCGCCGAGTTCTTTCGCTAATGTCTCTGCATATAACCCCCAGCCTTCACTGTACGCGGTGAAATGTATGTGGCGGCGAAATTCAGGTATTTGTTTGCTTTGTTGAGCGTAAATGGTTTGAAGGTGGTGCCCAGGGATTGTCTCGTGATAAGCGAGTGCTTCAAATTGGAAGGCAGGCATTTCATTTAATTTAGAGCCATTCATATAGTAGCGACCAGGTCGTTTACCATCGTCACTTGGGCTTTGATAAAACGCGACAGGCGCACTTTCCTCTCGATAACTTTCGACTTCTAAGACTTCCATTGGAATATTAGGGATGTCCTTAAATGCACGATTAAGTTGTCTGTTCATGTTTTTAATGTAGGTTTTTGTTTTTTCAAGAGCCTGCTGATTGCTTTCAAAATAAAGGCTTTTTTCAGTACGAGTAAATTCAAATAATGCTTCTAGGCTAGGTTGATTAAGCTGCGGTAGCAGTTTGATGATAGTGGCTTTAATGCGGGCAATTTCGTTAAGTCCTAATTGATGAATATCCTCAGCACTAAGCGTTGTCGTCGTAATGGCTTGCAAGCGTAAGTTGTAGTACTCCTTGCCTTGCTCAAATTGATGTAGCCCTGTATCTGAACTGGCTAATTCACGGCCTTGTTTAAGATGTTTAATTAATTTGCTGTAGGCTGGTAAGTAGTGTCTTTTAAGGGCGCGTTTTAGTTGGTCTTTTAATACCTTGCCGCTGGCGTCATATAGGTCGAGAGGTTCTATTTTTTGTAGAAAATCGCTCCAGATAATATTGTGTATTTTACTGCTATCAATCGGATATCCGCTAATGAGGCCTTCACTGGCGCTAATAACGGAGTCATAAACAAAACGTGGAGGACGAATGCCTTTGGCTTCGCGCAGCTCTAATTGCTCGATAAGTTGTTCAATTAGTTTACTGGTGCCGTTAACTCTCTCGATATAATAGCGTGCATCTTTGATAGAGCTAACTTGATGAATATTGATTAAAAAGTTGGGGATTTCACTGTGCAAACCATACATCTGGTTAACCGGAAAGCTAAGCAGGCGAAATTCATAGTGCTTGATATCTTGTTCGATTTGATCTTGTAATAGCGCAAGGCTTAGGGCGGTTTGTTGCTCTAAGGCTGATAGTGTAATGGTGTTGATGCGAGCAAGAAATTCTTTTTCTTGGTTTAATTGCTCAAGTTGGTATTCGTCAGAAATATCATCCCATTTGCCGTAGTTGGTTTTAAGCCCCCGATAGGCTTGTAACATTGGGCTGCTGGATATCTGCCAGTGACTGTATTCTTCGATTAAGGTGTCGGCTAATTGCTGCTGGCTTTGTTTGTATTCTTCTGTAAAAACAGGGCTGTCAGCAACTTGAGGTTGAGTGTTTAATTGACAGGCTGAAACAGCCAAAATGGCTGATAATAAAAGGCTGGTTTTTAACGGGTATTGAAATAACATTATTTAAGTTGTCCGGCTTGTCTTGCTTTTAAAAAGGCATCTTGAAAACAGTGTAAAAATTGTATCAGTTCTAGACCGCAATTCCTTTGATTCTGTTCAATTAACCAATAAGCTAAGCTTTCAAGTGTGCTTAAACCTTGTTGGTTTTGATTGCGCCGCAGCTGATACTGGCTGCTAGGGGCGTTGATACTAACGCGAGTTAATTGAGCAAGCCATGGGCTTTGTCGCATCATTTTGTGTGACTCTTGCCAAGTGGCATCGAGTATTAAATACCCTTTAATTTTATTGTGATCTTGTAAAGGTAACTTTTGCGTATCATTAGTGTCTTGAATGTTGTCGGCAGGGTAGAGTAAAGCATAATCTTTGAATTGCGCTTCTAGTTCGGGGTTTTTTAGTCGATGCCAGCTTACAGTGGCTATATCGGTGGCAATTTTTAATAGTCGCCCAGTATTACTCCGCTTTGAGTACTCTCTTGGGTGATAAAGTAGTGTGCAAGGTTTTGTCAGTGGCACTTTAGGCGCATACTGGCAAACACATGACGGTATGGGTAAGGTGCAATGAATACAATAAGTAAAAGACGCTTTCACAATATGCCAGTTCAGTTTAAGTTAAGCCGTGATTTAAAAAATACAGTGCAAGGTAGCTACATGGTAACAAAATTCGTTCAGTTTTTATGCTTAATCCTACTCTCTCAGCTTTCTTGGGCGGTTGATCCCATCGTTGGCAGTGAGCAAAAGAGCAGCGGCACAATACAATATAAGGATCATCGTTTGGTTCTCGGTGCGATTCAGCGCATTAGTGGCGCAATGAAGCCAGAAGCAGAGGTCCGTCTATCAGGCAAAGTAAGGCATTGGCTGTGGCAATTACCAGAAGGGCTTAGTAGTGATGAGGCGTTTGCTTTTTTTAAAAATCAGCTTTCGACTAAAGTGTCTACTTTATTTCAGTGTGAAGGGCGTAGTTGTGGTTTAAGTAATGATTTTGCCAATCAGGTGTTTAACCAGTCTATTTTATATGGCCGCGATAGCGATCAATTTTATTGGGTTGGTTTGTCGGATGATAAGAGTCCGAGTGTTTGGCTAGTGTATACCTCAGCTAGAAGCGCTAAGCGTGTTTATGCGTATGTTGAGAAAATTGAACTAGACAGGGGGCAAATAGATAAACTGGATGGCTTTGTGCAAAAAGGTCAGGCGCAAACCTTGTTTGATCAAGGTTATATCGTCATGAGCCAGATAGGCACAGAGGCTAGACTTAGAGACGCTCAAGTTGACTGGTTGAAACAGTTATTACTGGAAAACCCGAATAAGCGTTTTGCACTTGTAGTGCACCGTTATGGTGGAGTTGAGAATCAAACTTTAATTGAAAATACGCAAAAAGAAGCGAATAAACTGTTAGATCAAGTAGCAAATGCGGGCGGTTTCATTAAAAACTTGTATGCACATGGTGCTGGTGCGGTAATGCCAAGAGCATTAAAATCCGATCGAATTGAATTGGTAGAGCTTAAGAAGTAATGAAGTCTATTTCACTTGTGTTAGGTAGTGGTGGTGCTCGTGGTTACGCACATATTGGTGTAATTCGAGCGTTACTTGAAAAAAATTATGACATAAAAAGTATTTCAGGTTGTTCGATGGGAGCCGTTGTTGGCGGTTTTTATGCGGCCGGAAAGCTCGATGAGTTTGAGGAATGGACGCGCTCATTAAGCTACTTAGATGTTTTAAAATTAGTGGATATAAGCTTGTTGAGTAATGGTGCAATTCGCGGTGATAAATTATTCAATCGCTTATCGCAGATGCTGAACGGTATTCAGATTCAAGATTTACAAATACCGTTTACAGCAGTGGCCACTGACTTAATTCAGCAAAAAGAAATTTGGTTTACATCGGGTAGCCTTGAAGAATCTATCCGAGCATCCAGTGCAATCCCTTCGCTATTGATGCCTGTTATAAAAGATGGGCGGGTGTTGGTAGATGGTGCAGTGCTGAACCCTTTGCCTATAACACCTGTGGTGGGCACGCATGCAGAAGCCATTATAGCGGTGGATTTAAGTGCTGATGTGCCTATGCCTGGCGGTCGAAGTACAATGGAAGATGAAGCCAAGGTTGCGGCTCATGCATTGGACAAGCAAAATTGGTTTTCTCAGGTAAAGACTAAAACCTTGCAGTTTTTTGAGCGGGATGATGACGATGAAACCGAGCGTGCAATAACCGCTAATCTCGGTAAATTAGGTGTCGTATATCAGATGTTTGACACCATGCAGGCGTCGTTAACGCAGTATAAAATTGCAGGTTATCGCCCTGATTTATTGATTCGTATGCCTAAAGATTCTATTCGCTTTCATGAGTTTTACCGTGCAGATGAACAAATTCAGCTTGGTTATGATATTGCCTGTCGTGCACTGGAGGGCTTTGAGCGTGGCGAATCTAATACTTATGGCCAGCTTTAGGTTAAAATCGCCAAAAATTTCAAGAGAATACCTGTGAAAGATATTTATCAGCAAGCGATAGAGCAGTTGCCGAGTATTATTGATTGGGTGCGATTTGCATCCAGTGAATTTGAGCGCCAAGGGGTCTATTATGGTCATGGCACCGATAACCCTTGGGATGAAGCATTATTATTGGTCACGGCTACCTTACAAATGCCGATTGAAATAAGCCCTCAGCAAGCGCAGTGTCGTTTGATAAATGCAGAGCGTGAGCAGCTGGCCGAACTTATTCAACGTCGTATTGATGAGCGTATTCCTGTTGCGTACTTAATAAACGAAGCGTGGTTTTGTGGTATGCCTTTTTACGTTGATGAGCGCGTATTGGTGCCACGTTCACCTTTGGCTGAGATTATCCAGAATCGTGTTAGCCCGTTCATGGATGGTAAAGAGCCTGTGCGTATCCTTGATCTATGCTGTGGCAGTGGTTGTATTGGTATCGCCTCGTTGCAAGTGTTTCCAGATGCACAGCTTGACCTAGCTGATTTAAGCCGTGATGCGCTGGATGTGGCTGAAATTAATATCGAGCGCCATCAGCTGTTTGATCAAGTGGCTGCCATTGAGTCAGACTTGTTTTCAAACCTGCAGCCCGGCTATGACCTGATTTTATCGAATCCGCCATATGTGGACGCCGAAGATTTAGCCGATATGCCAGCTGAATATCAGCATGAACCGGCAATGGGCTTAGGCAGCGGCAACGATGGCTTAGATATCACTCGTCAAATACTGGCCAATGCCTGTGATTATCTGAACCCAGAAGGTGTACTGGTGGTAGAAGTGGGTAATTCTTGGATTCACCTAGAAGCCCAGTTTCCTGATGTACCGTTTACATGGGTAGAGTTCGAGCATGGCGGCGATGGCGTGTTTGTATTCACTCGCGAACAACTGGCCGCGCATCAGCATCACTTCCGTGTATAATGTGTCCAATTTTTTAGTTAATAAGCAGTTTACTTATGTCTGGTAATTCATTCGGTAAATTATTCACCGTCACCACGTTTGGCGAAAGCCATGGTGTGGCGTTAGGCTGTATTCTTGATGGTTGCCCGCCGGGCATCGAAATCACAGAAGAAGAGATTCAAGTTGAGCTAGATCTGCGCAAGCCGGGTACGTCTAAGTTCACCACTCAGCGTCGCGAGCCGGATCAAGTTAAGATCATGTCGGGTATTTTCGAGGGTAAAACCACGGGTACGCCCATTGGTATGATCATCGAAAATACTGATCAACGTTCAAAAGATTACGGCGATATCTCGCAAAAATTCCGCCCAGCCCATGCGGATTATGGCTATACGCAAAAATATGGCTTCCGTGATTACCGTGGTGGTGGTCGCTCAAGTGCGCGCGAAACCGCCATGCGTGTTGCTGCTGGTGCCATTGCGAAAAAATTCCTATTGTCTAAAGGCATTGAAGTACGTGGTTATTTATCTCAGCTTGGCCCAGTAAAAGCGGAAAAATTTGATTGGGCGCAAGTGCGTCAAAACCCATTTTTCTGCCCTGACGTAGATAAAGTGCCAGAAATGGAAGCCTATATGAATGCCCTGCGTAAAGAAGGGGATTCCATCGGTGCCAAAATCACCGTAGTGGCAACGGGTGTTAAGCCGGGTTTAGGCGAGCCAGTCTTTGATCGTTTAGATGCAGACCTTGCTCATGCCTTAATGAGCATTAATGCCGTTAAAGGCGTTGAATTAGGTGATGGTTTTGATGTAATAGAGCAAAAAGGCTCAGAGCATCGCGATGAAATGACACCTGCTGGTTATTTGTCGAATCATTCTGGTGGTGTATTAGGTGGTATCAGCTCTGGCCAAGATATTATTGCGCACATCGCACTTAAGCCGACCTCAAGTATTACCGTGCCGGGTAAAACCATTGATGTGAATGGCGAGCAGACCGAATTAATCACCAAGGGTCGTCATGATCCGTGTGTGGGGATTCGAGCAACGCCAATCGCCGAAGCGATGATGGCCATTGTGCTGGCGGATCATTATCTGCGCCACCGTGGGCAAAATGCCGATGTGATTTGTACAACGCCAGTGATTCCATCACAAGCGTAATTGATTGAGCTAAAATTGTGGGAGGGCGCTTGCGCGCGATGTAAGTTTAAATACTGAATCGCGCGCAAGCGCCCTCCCACAGTTGTTTTAAGTGAGTTGATTATGGTTGATTACTTTTATTGTTTTAATTCTTTTGTATTGATTCATGTCTGTTAATACTTCCGTGCCTTACTGGCGCTTATCCTCGTTTTATTTTTTCTACTTTGCTTTATTAGGCTGTATTTCACCTTATTGGGGTTTATTCCTTGATGATAAAGGCTTTAGCGCGCAAGAAATTGGCGAGTTAATGGCCTTATTTGGTTTGGTGCGTATTTTAGCTCCAAATGTGTGGGGTGTGCTGGGGGATTACACTGGTCAGCGTATGCCGTTATTACGCATTGGTTGTGCGATTTGTTTTTGTATATTTTTAAATATTTTTTGGGTGCAGTCTTTTCTTTGGATGGCACTTATTATGATTGGTTACGGTTTCTTTTGGGCGGCGGTGTTGCCGCAATTTGAAGTGGTAACGCTGAATTATTTGCAAGATCAAACAGATCAATATTCCAAAATTCGCACTTGGGGCTCAATTGGATTTATTATTTTTGTTGCCTTGTTAGGTTGGGCGTTCGATTATATTAGTGTGAGTTTCTTACCGGTTTTCATGCTGGTGCTTTTAGCCGCTATATTTTTTAGTAGTACGTTGGTGAAGGGGCGTGAGTTAACTCATGAGCATGAAAGTACAGAAGGTTTTTTGTCGTTAATTTTAAAGCCCACGGTCGTAGCGTTTTTATTGGCATCTTTTTTAAACCAAGTGAGTCACGGTGCTTATTACACCTTTTTCAGTTTGTACCTAGAGCAGTTTGGTTACAGCAAAAGCATGATTGGTTTTTTGTGGGCATTGGGTGTGATTGCAGAAGTGATCGTCTTTTTAATCGCACATCGTATTTTTGCCAAAGTTGATCATAAAACCGTATTGGTGATGAGTTTATTGTTGGGCGGTTTGCGCTGGATTGTTACCGCCCATTATGTGGAAACCTTATGGTTGTTAGCGTTAGTCCAATTGCTGCATGCGGTTACTTTTGGCGCGATGCACGCGGTTGCTATGCATTACATTCATTTGTATTTTAAAGGCAAGCACCAGGGGCAAGGTCAGGCCTTATTCTCAAGTTTAACTTACGGAGCAGGTGGTGCATTAGGGGCTTATGTTTCAGGTTTGGTTTGGATGCAAGACATGGGTGTTACCATGTTCGAGTGGGCAGGGTACAGTGCATTGCTTGGTGCGTTAGTGGCGTGGTTGTGGGTGAATAAAGAAAATAAACTACAATAACCTGTAGGGGGGTGTCCCGCGCCCGACCTATGTTAAATAGGTTTTTTTGATATAACGAACTCATACTAAAGATCACATGCCACTCAAATTTTACGAAATCCCTCATCCACATACGGCGTGATCTCAACGAATACTGTCATTGTTATTTCTTTCGCAACATCGGTATTTTTAGCCCAGCTTCAGATGACGTAATCAATACACCGAGTCTTTTTAATTGTGTTTCTTTTTTCTTGGCACTCATTACCCACCAGATTGAGTCTCTTTTGTAGGATGGTGCTAACTTAGTAAAAAATAACCAAGCTGATTGGTTTGCTTTGATCTGCTCTTCATACTTTGTGGCAAGTGGTATATTCCTTTGTTCACAAGAGTAGCCTTGTGTATCGGTTCTCTTATTAAAGACGTGCATACCCTCTGGCTTCATGTTGCCAAGTAGTATGAGTGTTTTCACTTTATTTACGTTTACAGCGCTCCATACACTGTTTATTTTGCGTGGCGTAAAACGAATTTTATAGCTTTCTTGATCAATTTTTTTTCGTATGCCGTCAATCCAGCCAAAGCGAAGGGCAGTGTCGACTGATGCAGGCCATGTAATGGTTTCACGCTTGGTGCCTTTTTTGTAATAGCCAAGCCAAAGTTCATTGGTGTCAGTATGATGAGCGTTTAGCCAGTCGCTAAACGCGGATTGGTTTTTGAAAAACATAACATCTGTCATTTTTTAATTTCCTTTTTACCGCTGTTTTTTGCATTGCTTTTTACTTCCTAGCGGTAAACCTGTATTGCGGTTGTATATTTTTACCCTACGGCCTTTGCGGAAGCGTTATTTATACTTTCGAAGACTCGTTTGGATTTATGCGTTATTTTGTTGTTTTAACCAGTTTAAAATCACTTGGTTTGTTTCTTTTGGCTTTTCTTGTTGGATCCAATGGCCGCAATCTAAATTGATCACCTCCACGTTAGGTACGAACTCTGTTAGGTTTTCAGATTTTGGGATGGCATCGCGATCGCCATAGATCATGAGTGTAGGTTGTTGGATGATCGGATTCACGTGCGCTAATAAATGCCAGTTGCGGTCAATATTTCTGTACCAGTTTATGCTGCCAGTGAACCCTGATGATTTGAAAGAAGATGCAAAAACATCCAGCTCTTCGTCACTCATTATCGCCTCACCGAGTGGTGTTTCTGCTTGGGCGAGCTTGATCATCATCATGCCAGGCTCTGGTAACGCAGTTGGGGTATTCTTGCGGAACATATTGCGAAGGAACTGCGCGGTATTTTTATCTAACACGGCATCCGCAACGCCGGGCTGTCGATTGAAGTGGACAAAGTAATAGTCGTCGCCAAGAAACTCCTCCATGAATTCGATCCACGGTTTTTCGGTGCGAGCTTGGTAGGGTAAGGCCATATTGATTATTTTATTGACCCGTTTTGGGTGTAATAAGGCTAAGCCCCAAATAACATTAGCTCCCCAGTCATGGCCGACAAAGGTCGCATCTTCGTATCCGTAATGGTCGAGAAGCGCGATAAGGTCACCTGATAATTGTTCAATATCATAGGCGGTTACCTCTTGCGGGTGCGATGAATTGCCATACCCCCGTTGGTTTGGGGCGATGACGTGGTAGCCAGCGGCTGCGAGAGCAGGGATTTGGTAGCGCCAAGAAAAAGCATGTTCTGGCCAGCCATGGCATAGCACAATAGGGTTGCCTGCATTCTGCTGGCCGGCTTCGAATACTTCGAGTGCCACGCCGTTGACTGAAATAAGATTGGGCTTGGGAAAATCAGTTGGATTAAACATTGTCTTTTTCCTGTATCTGTTTGGGATGACCATGCGGTGCCTTTGTTTTAGCTAGCACGTTTTCTTGCCTTAAACATTTGCCAGTGTGCGTTGTAACTTCGCAATCTCTTTGCTGACATGGGCAGATAATTTATATAACGTAATGGTGCCAAATACTGGCACCATTGAATGATAAGCTTAAAAAATGAATGTTCGCCTACGACAAGACGCCATTGTGCGTAGCCTTCGCCGCAATGGTACATCGACAATCGCTGACTTGGCGGAGGAGGTTGGTGCATCTAGGCGTACCGTATTACGTGATATTAGTGCGCTGCGCGATGAAGGTTTTGTGATTTATTCAGAACCCGGGCGCGGGGGGGGGACTGCAACTTGATCCGCAATCAGTGCAGACCACGGCGCGACTTTCGGTCGCCGAAGTGTTTGCGCTTCTCATTAGTGTTGCATCGATGCGCGCCGCTGGAAACCTACCGTTTGCAGGGCTTGCAGATGCAGGGCTTGCCAAAATAGAGAAAGCATTGCCATCCGATAAAGTACGTGACCTACGCCGTTTTCTGGATTGCTTATATGTAGGGAAACTGGCACCGCAAGTGGATATATCCGATATGGGCGCGATGGCCCCAGACCTGTTGCCCGCCTTCGAGATGGCTTTTTTGCAAAGACTACATCTACGCTTTGAGTACCGTGACGTAAAAGGGGTTGTAACTAACCGAGATGTTGAGCCGCAAGCCATGTTGATTTTGCCACCACTGTGGTATTTGGTGGCTTGGGATCCTGCACGCAACGATTTTCGTCATTTTAGAATGGACAGGATCAGCGCGCCTGCATACGTTGAAGGTGAAACGTTTCACAGGCGACATGTGCCGTTCGAGGATGGCGTTTCTTCAATTCGCAAGTTGCCACGCTAATTATTTAATGACAGAAAATGTAAGTTTTAAAAATCGTGTCATCGCTAACATTTAGCTTATTTGATGACTAGTTTGAACGTATTTAATATAGAGAAATCAATGACTGCTTTAAGAATTATTATGTTACTAATGATTTCTGGTTGCCTATCTGCAGAAGAGGCTCAGCTTGAAACGCTTTTTAAATCAAGTGGCATTACAGGGTCAATACTGATTGAGTCAGGTGATGGGGTGATCAAGTATCAATATAACGTTAATGATAAAGATAGTTTTGTACCTGCTTCGACATTTAAGATTCCTAATACACTTATTATATTGGAAGAGGGTCTGATTAAAGGCAAATCAGACATTATCAAATGGGACGGTAAAAAGCGGGAATATGCACCATGGAATAAAAATCAAACGCTTGAAAGCGCCTTTCAATACTCATGTGTATGGTGCTATCAATTTTATGCAAGACAAATAAGCCATGAAAAATATCACGAGTATCTGCGTAAATTCAATTATGGAAATTATTTGACGGGCAGTGATATTACTCGATTTTGGTTAGATGGCGATTTAAGGGTTTCGGTTTATGACCAAATTAAATTTCTACGTAAGGTTTATGCTGAAGAATTGCCGGTTAAAAATAGCCATATTAAAGCCCTAAAAAATATCATGCTGTCAGAAGAGAATGAGACTTATAAAGTTTGGTCAAAAACAGGTTGGTCAGGGAAGGATGGTTGGTTCGTGGGTTATGTATTGACGGATAATCAAGTTTGGTTTTTTTCTACTCATATTGAAGTGAATAATGAATCGGATTTAGCGCTTCGCAAAAAGCTTACTATGGAGTCATTAAAGATATTAAAGGTCATTCTATAGTGGTCAAGTCAATTTGGTCACAAGTTTAGACGTAAGTTTATATCTTGCCTTGGCTGCGGCGGGTGTTAATCCTCTATTAGAAGTAAGCGGTCTCTCTGAACTCGTTTGTCATCTTGGTCGCTTACTTATCTAAAAGTTGTTTATAAGCTTAGTTTTAGTCAGCTTAACGCTATAGTAACAGTGCTAAAACCTGAAATTTTATGGGAGTGTGGTGGTAATCCCTGTAATTTAAGTGAATTATCTTGTATTGGTCTGGTTATATTCCCTAAAGCCCATGTGTAATCTAAGCTTAACTCCAGCCTTGAGTTTTTAGGGAGGGGTTGCTTTTAATGCTTGAGAGCTTTCTTTGTCCAAACAATCTGTCTAAGAAGATGATGCGTGTTATTTTTTCTATCTATCTTGGTGTGACTTGCTTAATTACGAGCGTTCAAGTTTTGACTGAATATTTGAAAACGCAGGATTCCATCTTGAGTGAATTAAGGCAGTTGGAGGAAACCGTCCGAGATCCCATTTCCACGAGTTTGTGGCAGTATAACCAAAAGCAGTTGAGTGTGCTTATTGCTAGTCTTGTGAAAATGCCCATTATCGAAGGTGTCGATGTTTTAGATCATAATGGTAATAATATGGTTTCTATAAAATCGTATACTTCTGCGTCTCAGCCGTTGTCAGTTTTTGATATTAAATCAGATTTATTTTGGGTGCTGGGCGATAAAAAAATAGTGCTCGGCTCGCTCATTCTTTATTCGTCATCAAACGTTGTGCTGGATCGAGTATGGTTTGGTTTTTCGTTGATTGTCATTACTGCCATTATTAAGGTATCTCTTTTATTTTGGTTATTCGTTTGGGCGTTTGATCGTTATATGGCTAGCCCGCTAAAGGAATTGATGTCGCAAGTGAATGAGGTTCAATTGAATCAGAGTATTAGTAAGCGCATTAATCTATTAAACGTAGATGATAACGAACTCAGTGAGCTTCAAGATCATATGAATAAAATGCTTACTGCCATGGAAAAGAATCGAGCATTATTGTTAGAAGATGAACAAACTAAGCGTAGTTGGCTAGAACATGCTGTTGAAAAGCGAACAGAGGCACTGCAGGTCTTGAACGAAAAGCTCAAAATTCTTGCAACGCGAGATTCATTGACAGGTATATTAAATCGAGGCAGCTTTTTTGAAACGGCTCAGCATTTATTGATGTTGTCGCAGCGCCAAAAAACACCGGTGTCTTTTATTTTAATGGATCTAGATAACTTCAAAGTCATTAATGATACCCATGGTCATTTTACGGGTGACAAGGTGCTAGTGCATTTTAGCCATGCGATACAAAAACTTTTAAGAAAGTCTGATCTTATTGGTCGGGTTGGTGGAGAGGAGTTTGCACTGTTTCTTCCTAGTACGGGGGCTGATGATGCGTTTCAGTTGGCTGAGAAAATTAGGTTGTCTATTGCTGGTTCGAAACTGGAGTTGGATGGTGAAATGATTAGTTATACGGTGAGTATGGGGGTTGAATCATCGAATTTTAATGAGCAGTCAATTGATGAACTATTTAAACGCGCTGATTTAAAGTTGTATGCAGCGAAGGATAAAGGTCGTGATCGTGTCGAAAAATAAAATGAGTTTCAGACAAAAAAGCGCTCACCTATCCTGTTTAGTCCTTTTTATTCTTGCCATGTGCACAGCCAGTTTGAGTCATGCTAAGGTGCTAAAGGTTTGCTATGACCAATGGCCACCAATGACAATATTTCCTACAAAACAAGCGCCAGCTCGTGGTGTTGTCATTGAGATGCTAGAAAGCATATACGCTTCAAGTGGCTATGCAGTTGAATATTATGAGGTACCTCTGGCAAGAGGGTTGGATATGGTGGCGGAAGGGCTTTGCGATATGTTGCCTGAATATCTATTTTCAAAGCATGCTGAAAAGGGCTTTGTTTATGGTGGTGAGGAAACATTTGCATACTCAAGCGCGTTTATTGTCAGACGAAATGATTCGTGGCGCTATAATGGGGTTCAATCCATAAAAAATAAACGTGTCGCCACTGGGCCAGGTTGGGATTACAGTTCAATGAGTGCTGATTATCAAAATTATCTTGATGACCCAAAGAATTCTAAATTCATTGAAGTGATTGCAGGCTCGGATGATATTATTGATCGAATATTCCGCATGATTATAGATGATCGCGTTGACTTGTATGTAGATAATGATCTCGTTTTACAGTATGTGTTGAATCAGTTGGGATTAAATGAGGAGCTTGAAATTGTACGCCCAGGTTTAGAAAAAAAATTGCACGAAAGGCCGATTTTCTCAAGTCGTATTCCTAAGAGCATAAGGCAAAACCTGATCAAAATTTGGGACGAAGGGCGATTATCTTTCAAAGGGGAGAAAGAAAGGGTGTTACTGAAAAAATATAACGTAACGTTTGAATAGTCGTTCAGACTTGTATTGATCCTTCAAGCAAAAACGGTGGCCTAGGCCACCGTTTTTGTTGTGCTTGGCGACTGGCTATCAGGCGTCATGAAATGTTTCGCACGCATAAAGCGTATTTTCCATAAGAGTGGCAACTGTCATAGGCCCAACACCACCTGGGACGGGTGTGATATGGCTAGCGCGTTCTGCGGCCACATCATAATCCAAATCACCAGCCAGCTTACCGTTATCTAAACGGTTAATGGCAACGTCTATTACGATTGCGCTCGGTTTAATCCAGTTAGCATCCACAATGCCGCGCTTACCGATGGCTACAACGAGTAAGTCAGCTTGCTCAACGTGGTGTTTTAAATTTTGAGTGAAGCGGTGGCAGATAGTAGTGGTGCTGCCTGCTAGTAGTAATTCCATTGCCATAGGGCGGCCAACGATGTTGGATGCGCCGACGATGACAGCGTGTAAGCCTTTAACGTTTAATTCGTAATGCTTTAATAGCGACATAATGCCAGCAGGGGTGCATGAACGCAGTACAGGTATGCGCTGCGCTAGGCGGCCTACATTGTAAGGGTGAAAACCATCTACATCCTTTTGTGGGTGAATGCGCTCAATCACCTTGGTGCTGTCCAAGTGAGCTGGCAGAGGCAGTTGTACTAGAATGCCGTCAATGGTGTCGTCCGCATTTAAGTCGTCGATTAAGTCAAGTAGGGTGGCTTCGTCTGTGTCACTTGCTAGATTGTGCCCAATGCTTTTAATACCGATGGCTTCGCAGGCTTGGCGTTTTTTGCCAACGTAAACTTCGCTGGCTGCATCGCTACCCACTAGGATTACCGCCAGGCCTGGTGCGCGCTTACCTGCATTAGTGCGTTGCTGAATACGTTGAGCTACTTGCTCTTTGAGGGTGGCGCTTACGGCGTTACCGTCTATGCGTTGTGCACTCATGGCTTTCCTACTGGTATGCATATAAAAATTAGTGCAATTTTCGCATGCTTCGCATTTATTACAAAGTACCTTGGTCAATTCTTATGAATTCTTGGAACTTCTTGTTTTATATAAATAATTTAGAGAAAGGTGTTGACGAGTTGGGTGCTCATACGTATTATGCGCCCCACTTGGTGAGCACTACTGCACTGAGTGACAAACGAAAGTTTGTGTCTGACGTCTAATTCATTAGACAGATGAAGCGCCCGTAGCTCAATCGGATAGAGCATCGGCCTTCTAAGCCGAGGGTTACAGGTTCGATTCCTGTCGGGCGTACCAGCCTTTGGTTTAAAGTAGTATTGTGGTGACTGTAGCTCAGTTGGTAGAGCGCAGGATTGTGATTCCTGTGGTCGAGGGTTCGATCCCCTTCAGTCACCCCATTTAATTTCTGGCTTGAGTAGTCAATCTGATACTTGGGGCAAAAATGCAATGCGGATGTGGTGAAATTGGTATACACGCCAGATTTAGGTTCTGGTGCCGCGAGGCGTGAGAGTTCGAGTCTCTCCATCCGCACCATTTATTCTCTAGAATAAGTGGTGTTTTTTTAGAGCTACTGTATCAACTCATTGAGTTGGCCTCTGTTGTGCGGGGGTGGTGAAATTGGTAGACACGCCAGATTTAGGTTCTGGTGCCGTAAGGTGTGAGAGTTCGAGTCTCTCCCTCCGCACCATTTACTTTTAGTAAATGACTTCTGTTTTATATCTCTGTTTATTTTCATTTATAAATTTTTATTTTACGCGACCATTGTGTTCGAATTCGTCGCGCACGTCAGTTTTGTCTAGGTTTGTTTGGTCAGCCTTAATAGTAAGCTTGATGTATCTAGGGAGCCATTCCCTTGGTTTTGTAGCTCTTCGTAGTATTGGTTTACCAATGTTGTGATGGGTAGAGCGGCGTCAATTTTGTTTGCTGTGTCTAGGCAGATATTCAAATCTTTATGCATTAGGTCTACGGCAAAGCCAAAATCGAATTCTTGTTGGATCATGGTTTGTGAACGATTAATCATTTGCCATGATGATGCAGCGCCGTTACCAAGTGTTTCCATGACTTTATTCACATCAAGTCCGGCTTTTTGTCCAAAGTTAATGCCTTCTGCCAGTGCTTGAATTAAACCTGCTACACATATTTGGTTGACCATTTTAGTGAGTTGGCCTGATCCTACTTCACCCATGTGGCTAAAGGTTTTTGTGTAGGGTTGGGTGATGCTTTTGACTTGTTCGATGACCTGTTCATCTGCGCCGCACATGATGGTTAGTTGGCCATTGATCGCCCCTTGCTGCCCGCCGGATAAAGGGGCGTCTACATAGTGAATGCCGATTTTTCTTAGTTGTTTATGCGTGTGCTTGGCAAGATCACGACTGATTGTGCTGTGGTCGATAATAAGACTGCCAGCTTTTAGGCTTTCGCTTGCACCTTGCTCGCCAAAAATCAGTTGTTCCACATCTTGGTCGTTGCTTACGCATAAAATTAACACATCGCTGTTTTGGCAGGCTTGTTTTGCGTTGCTGGCTGCTTTATGTGTGGGGTTTTGTGTCAGCCATAAGTCGGTTTTATTGGGGTTGCGATTGAATACCGTTATTTGGTGGTGTTCGGCTAGGTGGCTTGCTATGGGTGCTCCCATGTTGCCAAGACCGATGAGTGTTATGTTCATAATTTTCTGCTGATGTATTTGAATTTAATAAATATAAGGTAAAAAAAAACCGCTCTGCAAGCAGGGCGGTTTTTTGTCATGATTTACGGTGTCATGCAGTGATTATTTTTTTGGGTAATCACGTTGTGTATGACCAGTGTAAAGCTGGCGTGGGCGAGCGATGCGGTATTCGTTACCGATCATTTCGTTCCAGTGAGCAATCCAACCCGGAGTACGGCCTGTTGCAAAGATTACAGTGAACAGTTCAGTTGGAATGCCAATAGCTTTCAAGATGATGCCTGAGTAGAAATCTACGTTTGGATATAGGCCGCGTTTTTGGAAGTATTCATCTTCAAGCGCGATCTTCTCAAGTTTCATGGCCATTTTTAGCATCGGATCGTCTTCTAGGCCTAGTTCGGCAAGAACTTCGTCACAGGTTTTCTTCATTACTGTGGCGCGAGGGTCGTAGTTTTTGTAAACACGGTGACCAAAGCCCATTAGGCGGAACGGGTCGCTCTTATCTTTTGCTTTTGCGAGGAATTCGTCGATGCGAGTTTCGTCACCGATTTCAGCTAGCATTTTAAGTACAGCTTCGTTTGCGCCGCCGTGAGCAGGTCCCCAAAGTGCTGCAATGCCTGATGCAATACATGCATAAGGGTTGGCACCAGTTGAGCCGGCCATGCGTACTGTGGATGTTGATGCATTTTGTTCATGATCTGCATGCAGAAGGAAAACGCGATCCATGGCACGTGCAAGCGTTGGGCTGATTTTCTTCTCTTCGGCTGGTGTGTTGAACATCATGTGAAGGAAGTTTTCAGAGTAGCTTAGGTCGTTGCGTGGATACATGAACGGCTGACCTTGGTTATATTTATAAACCATGGCTGCTAGTGTTGGCATTTTTGCGATTAAGCGGTGTGCTGCTATTTCACGATGCTTTTGGTTGTTGATATCCAAAGAGTCGTGATAAAACGCAGAAAGTGCACCAACAACGCCGCACATGATGGCCATAGGGTGGGCATCGCGACGGAAACCATTGAAAAAGTGGGCCAGTTGTTCATGAACCATTGTGTGGTGAGTAATGGTATCTACAAATTTTTCTTTTTCTTCTTTGGTTGGTAGTTCACCGTGAAGTAAAAGGTAAGATGTTTCTAAGAAGTCTGAGTGTTCTGCTAATTGCTCAATTGGGTAGCCGCGGTGAAGAAGTACACCTTTGCCGCCATCAATATAAGTGATTTTAGATTCACATGAGGCAGTGGATACAAAGCCTGGGTCATAAGTGAATTTGCCTAAGCCGGCTAAGCTGCGAACATCAATTACGTCTGGGCCGATGGTGCCTTCGTAAATTGGCAGTTCTAAGGTTTCATCGAAACCATCAATTTTTAACTGCGCCTTTTTGTCAGCCATGCATGGCCTCCTATCTGCTATTTCTGATACTGGTATTCGTATGAATACCTTATGTATATGTTGAGCGAAAATCGCTCTGTACCGTTGCAAAGACGGCCAACTATAGAGCCAAAATAGTGATTGTCAATTATTGACCATAAGATCGTTGTGTAAGTTTAGTCGAACTGTGTAAAGAATGATCTATTATTAATGTAAGCACGTAAAACTGTGTGAAATACATATTATAAGTTTAGGTGCTTATTTGTATTTAACAAACTCTGTGTCTATAATTCGGCGCGTTTGCTAAGGCACTAAAAAGACCCGTAAGTTCGCATTTTTATTGATAAAAATGCACAACAAACGAGCCTGCCCACATAAGCTCGCCTTATTTTGAGGCGTGAGAGAGAGTGTAGAGAAAAGTGAATCAACAACGACCAATAAATCTAGATCTGACTAAGTTCAGTTTCCCTCTTCCTGCTTTGACATCTATTACCCATCGTGTTGCTGGCGTAATTTTGTTTGTAGGTGTTATTTTTCTGCTTTGCGTTTTGAGCGGTTCACTTGAATCAGCTGAAGGGTTTGCAGCAGCGAAACAATCTATGACTACTGGTTTCGGTAGTTTTATTACTTGGGGTTTGCTATCGGCATTATCGTTTCATTTTGTTGCTGGTATTAAACATTTATTCATGGATATGGGCATTGGTGAAACCAAAGAGAGTGGTAAGGTAGCAGCTATCATTACTATTATTCTTTCGGTTGTATTAATTGCTTTAGCAGGAGTTTGGGTATGGGCGTAAGTATCACTAACTTCAGTCGCAGCGGTTTGTCTGACTGGTTGATCCAACGTTTTTCAGCGGTTGTCCTTGCTGTTTATTCAGTTTTTATAGTCGGTTACCTACTATCAAACCCTGAGTTGAGCTTTGCTCAATGGCAAGAATTTTTCGCTTGTACTTGGGTGCGTATTTTCTCGTTATTAGCACTCATTTCTACAGTGGCTCATGCTTGGATTGGTATGTGGACAATTTCTACAGACTACATTAAACCAGCTGGTATTCGCTTCGCATTCCAAGTGACTTGCTTCTTAGCAATGTTTGTTTACTTGGTTTGGGGCATTGACATTATTTGGGGTGTATAAGTCATGACAGCCGATATTCGTACAATGACATATGACGCTATCGTAATTGGTGGCGGCGGTGCAGGCATGCGTGCTGCACTGCAATTGACAGAAAGCGGTATTAAAACTGCTTGTATTACAAAAGTATTTCCAACGCGCTCTCACACAGTATCTGCACAGGGTGGTATTACTTGTGCCATCGCGTCTGATGATCCTAACGATGATTGGCGTTGGCACATGTACGATACCGTTAAAGGTTCTGATTATATTGGTGACCAAGACGCGATCGAATACATGTGTAAAGTAGGTCCACAGGCTGTATTTGAATTGGACCACATGGGCTTACCATTCTCTCGTACTGAAGAAGGTCGTATTTATCAGCGTCCTTTCGGTGGTCAATCTAAAGACTTTGGTAAGGGTGGCCAAGCGGCACGTACATGTGCAGCAGCTGACCGTACTGGTCACGCTCTTTTGCACGCGCTTTATCAAGGTAACTTAAAAGGCGGTACTACGTTCTTAAACGAATGGTACGCAGTTGACCTTGTTAAAAATGAAAATGAGCAGATTGCTGGTGCAATTGTTATCTGCATTGAAACCGGTGAAACCATCTACGTTAAAGCAAAAGCCACGGTTCTTGCTACTGGTGGTGCTGGTCGTATCTTCCAATCTACTACTAATGCATTGATCAATACCGGTGACGGTATGGGCATGTCTTTACGTGCTGGCGTACCTGCACAAGATATGGAAATGTGGCAGTTCCACCCAACGGGTATTGCAGGCGCTGGTACGCTTGTAACCGAAGGTTGTCGTGGCGAAGGCGGTTATCTAATCAATAAAGACGGCGAGCGTTTCATGGAACGTTATGCGCCTAACGCGAAAGACCTTGCAGGTCGTGACGTTGTAGCCCGTTCTATGGTTATGGAGATTCTTGAAGGCCGTGGTTGTGGTCCTGATGGCGATCACGTAATGCTTAAGCTTGATCACCTTGGTGAAGAAACGCTTAATGCTAAATTGCCTGGTATTCTTGAGTTGTCTCGTACATTTGCTCACGTTGACCCAATTAAAGAACCTATTCCAGTAGTACCGACTTGTCATTATATGATGGGTGGTGTGCCAACTAATATCGGCGGTCAGGCTATTACTCAAGATGAGAATGGCGTTGATAAAATTGTTGAAGGTTTGTATGCATGTGGTGAAGCCGCTTGTGTGTCGGTACATGGTGCTAACCGCCTTGGTGGTAACTCGCTACTTGACCTTGTTGTATTTGGTCGTGCAGCTGGCTTGCAAATTGAGAAAAGTTTCCGTGAAGGCTTTGATTCAGTTGATCCTCGCGAAGAAGATATTAAGCGTGCAATGTCTCGTTTAGATCGTCTAAACAACAGCACCTCTGGTGAGCCTGTTGCGCAAGTACGTGCTGACCTTCAAAAATGTATGCAGCTTTACTTTGGCGTATTCCGCGAAGGCGAAGCGATGCAAAAAGGTCTTGAAATGCTAAAAGAGATTGGTGAGCGTGTTAAAAACACTTACCTAGTTGATAAATCTCAGGCATTCAATACCGCTCGTATCGAAGCACTTGAATTAGATAACTTGTATGAAGTAGCACTTGCAACTGCAATTGCCGCTGAAGTGCGTAAAGAATCTCGTGGTGCTCACGCACGTAACGATTTCACTGAGCGCGACGATGAAAACTGGTTGTGTCACTCATTGTATTTCCCGCAAGATCAAAGCATTAAAAAACGTGCTGTGAACTTTGCGCCGAAAACAATGGATGCGTTCCCACCAAAAATCCGTACATACTAAGAGTGGGGGAGAGAGAATATGTTAGTTAGCGTATATCGTTACAACCCAGAGGTCGATGCCGCACCTTATATGCAGGATTACGAAATCGAAATCCCGGGTGGCAAAGATTTGATGGTGCTAGATGTATTAGCACTTGTTAAAGAACAAGATCCTACGTTGGCTTATCGCCGTTCATGTCGTGAAGGCGTGTGTGGTTCTGATGGCCTTAACATTAGCGGTAAAAATGGCTTAGCGTGTGTGACGCCAATCTCGGAAGCGGTTAAAGGTAATAAGTTAGTATTGCGCCCGTTGCCAGGTTTGCCGGTTATCCGTGACCTAGTTATTGATATGAGCTTGTTCTATCAGCAGTTTGAAAAGGTTAAGCCTTTCTTACAAAACAATACACCAGCGCCAGCGATTGAGCGTTTGCAGAGCCCTGCAGAGCGTGAAAAATTGGACGGACTTTACGAGTGTATCTTGTGTGCATGTTGTTCTACTTCATGTCCTTCATTCTGGTGGAACCCTGATAAATTCATTGGTCCTGCTGGTTTGTTACAAGCGTATCGTTTCTTAGCAGATAGTCGTGACACTGCAACTCAAGAGCGTTTAGCTGGATTAGATGATCCATTTAGCGTTTTCCGTTGCCGCGGTATTATGAACTGTGTGAGCGTTTGTCCTAAAGGGTTGAACCCAACCCGTGCAATAGGTCATATTCGTAACATGCTGTTGACCCGTGAGATCTAAATAAATAAAGGGGCTATATGCCCCTTTATTTATGCTTAGTGTGCTTTTGAAGCTTAATACGTCAGGCATGGCGTAAATAAATATAAAAAAAAGGCCCTCTAGCATCATATTTGCTAGGCTGTTATATAGATACCAAAATATATATACCAACAGGGAATCGGGTAACCCCCGTATTACTTGAAAAACTTCAGACCATATCCGGTCATCTGTCGATCCACGCAGGGAGGTTTGGAAAGTAGTGCCCCTAGACATAATTTAAAGGTGGTTTAGTCATGCACGAAGGCTCGATGGAGCAGCTATGGAGTACGTCCCAACTGGCTGGTGGGAATGTTGCGTACATAGAAGAGCTATACGAAGTATATTTAACGGACCCTAATCAGGTCTCTGAACAATGGCGTAGTTATTTTGCGACCCTGCCAAGAGTAGAGGGTGGTAGTCTTAACGACATTCCTCATGCTCCTATACGCGAGCAGTTTGTTCTTATTTCTAAGAATCAGCGTCATGCTGGTAGCGTAACGCAAAGCCAAGCTTCAAGTGGCTATGATCAAAAGCAGTTACGTGTTTTCCAATTAATTAATGCTTATCGTTTCCGTGGTCATCAGCATGCTAAGCTTGATCCATTAGGAATTATGGAGCGAGAGCAGGTTCCCGATTTAGATTTACGCTTCCATGAATTATCAGAAGCGGATATGGACAGTATTTTCCAAACAGGCTCTTTGTTTATTGGTAAAGAAGAAGCCCCCTTATCTGAAATTGTTGCCGCGCTAGACAAGACCTATTGCCAAACAGTAGGTGCCGAGTTTATGCACATTGTTGATACAGCAGAGAAGCGCTGGTTTCAGCAGCGCATCGAAAGTGTGCGTGCAAAGCCTGAATACAGTGATGAAGCGAAAAAACATTTGCTTGAGCGTTTAACGGCAGCTGAAGGTTTAGAAAAATATTTAGGTTCAAAGTACCCAGGTGTAAAGCGCTTTGGTCTTGAGGGTGGTGAATCATTGATTCCGATGATGGATGAGTTGATTCAGCGCTGTGGTACTTATGGTGCCAAAGAAATTGTAATTGGTATGGCGCACCGTGGTCGCTTAAACCTTTTGATTAATACACTGGGTAAAGCTCCTTCAGATTTATTTGATGAATTTGATGGTAAGGCTCAGTTTGACCACTCTGGTGACGTTAAGTATCACCAAGGCTTTTCTTCAAATGTACTGACCCCTGGTGGCGAAGTGCATTTGGCGCTGGCGTTTAACCCCTCTCACCTTGAAATTGTATCGCCAGTTGTTGAAGGCTCGGTACGTGCACGCCAAGATCGTCGTGGCGATACTATTGGTGAAACAGTTGTGCCCGTTGCCATTCACGGTGACTCCGCGTTTGCGGGTCAGGGCGTGGTGATGGAAACGTTCCAGATGTCTCAGACCCGTGGTTATAAAACCGGTGGTACGATACATATCGTAGTGAACAACCAAGTAGGCTTTACCACGAACAAACGTGAAGACGTACGATCTACTGAATACGCAACTGACGTTGCCAAGATGGTTCAAGCACCGATTCTTCATGTAAATGGTGATGATCCAGAAGCGGTGTTATTTGTGACCCAGCTTGCGGTTGATTACCGTAATGAATTCCATAAAGACGTGGTCATCGATTTAGTTTGTTATCGTCGTCGCGGTCACAATGAAGCCGATGAGCCATCTGCGACTCAGCCTCTTATGTACAAAGTCATCAAAGCTATCAAGACAACTCGTACACTTTATGCGGAGACGTTAAATCAAAGTGGTGTAGTTGATGATGAAATCATTAAAACCATGGATGAAGATTACCGCAATGCCCTAGAGGCAGGTAAACACGTAGTTAAAAGCTTAGTGACGGAACCTAAATCTGAAATGTTTGTAGACTGGGCGCCGTACCTTGGTCACGACAACAGTATGGTTGTTAGTACTGAATTTGATCTCAAAAAATTACAAGCGCTTGCAAATAAAATGCAAGATGTTCCTGATGGTTTTGCAGTTCAGCGTCAGGTTAATAAAATTCTCGAAGATCGCCGTAAAATGGCCGCTGGTGCATTACCGATTAATTGGGGTTTTGCAGAAACAATGGCATACGCAACGTTACTCGATGAGGGCTACCCTATTCGTTTAACGGGTCAAGATGTGGGACGTGGTACGTTCTCGCACCGTCATGCGGTTTTGCATAATCAAAAAGATGGCGCGTCATATTGTTCATTGCAAAATATGAGTGACGATCAGCCAACGTATACGATTCATGACTCATTACTATCCGAAGAAGCGGTGCTGGGTTTTGAGTATGGCTATTCAACAACCACACCTAATTTATTAGTAATTTGGGAAGCTCAGTTCGGCGATTTTGCCAACGGTGCTCAAGTGGTAATGGATCAGTTTATTTCGAGTGGTGAGCATAAGTGGAGCCGTTTGTGCGGTTTAACCATGCTGTTGCCTCACGGTTATGAAGGGCAAGGGCCAGAGCATAGCTCTGCGCGTTTGGAGCGTTATTTGCAATTATGTGCTGAGCACAATATGCAAGTGTGCGTGCCTTCAACACCTGCGCAAATATTTCACTTATTGCGTCGTCAGGCTATTCGCCCGTTACGTAAGCCGTTAGTGGTTATGTCGCCGAAGAGTTTATTGCGTCACAAAGAAGCCATTAGTACGTTGGAAGACCTTGCGCAAGGTTCTTTCCAGAATGTTATTCCTGAAGTCGAAGACGTCAATCCAAAAGATATTACGCGTCTCGTTTTGTGTAGCGGTAAAGTATATTACGATCTGATCGATCGCCGACGCACAGAAGAAATGAAACATGTTGCTATTGTTCGTATTGAGCAGTTGTATCCCTTCCCTGAAGAAGAGTTGTTCGCTGCGATTTCCCCTTATACAAATTTAAAAGAGTCGGTTTGGTGTCAAGAAGAGCCTATGAACCAAGGTGCTTGGTACAGTTCCCAGCATCACATGCGTCGTGTGGTTAATCAGCACGGTTCAAGTTTGTATTTAGACTACGCTGGTCGTGATGCTTCAGCATCGCCTGCAGCAGGTTATATGGCGTTGCATTTAGAGCAACAAGAGCGATTGATTAAGGATGCACTGGGCCTATAGGCTCAAGCGAATAACGAATTAGGATAGTGATTATGAGTATTGAAGTTAAAGCCCCAGTCTTCCCTGAATCTGTTGCCGACGGCACTATTGCAACTTGGCACAAACAACCAGGCGAGCCGGTAAAACGCGACGAATTATTGGTTGATATTGAAACCGATAAAGTTGTATTAGAAGTGGTTGCTCAGTCTGATGGTGTGCTTAAAGAAATCATTAGAGCAGAAGGCGATACCATTTTAAGCGCTGAAGTGATTGCGATTTTTGAAGCAGGAGCAGTGGGTGATGAAGCGCCTGCTGAAGTAGCTTCAGTAGCGGTAGCAACGAACGATAGCAATGACAGTGAAGACTTAAAAGTTAACCCTGCCGCGCGTAAATTAGCTGAAGAAAAAGGCGTGACTTTATCAGACGTGAAATCGTCAGGTAAAGATGGCCGCATTACAAAAGAAGATGTATTAAATCATCTTAAAACGCCTGAACCAGCACCTCAGGCAGCGACTGCGAGTGTTGCAGTGAGCGCACCTGCTCCAGTAGTAGCCCCTGCTAGATCGGCTCCGGCGCCTCTGCCTAGTTTCAATGCAGGCGAGCGTGCTGAAAAACGTGTGCCAATGACGCGTTTGCGTGCAACCATTGCTAAGCGTTTGGTTTCTGCGCAACAAAATGCAGCGATGTTAACGACATATAACGAAGTCGACATGAAAGCAGTTATGGCGCTGCGTAAGCAATACAAAGACATGTTTGAGAAAAAACATGAAGGTGCACGTTTAGGTTTTATGTCTTTCTTTGTAAAAGCAGCGACCGAAGCGTTGAAGCGTTTCCCTTCTGTTAATGCGTCAATTGATGGCAGTGATATTGTTTATCATGGCTATCAAGATATTGGTGTGGCAGTGTCGACTGAAAAAGGTCTAGTGGTACCAGTACTTCGTGACGTTGATGCGATGGGGCTTGCTGATATTGAACGTGGTATTGTCGATTTCGCTGGTAAGGCGCGTGATGGCAAGTTGGGCATTGAAGAAATGCAAGGCGGTACGTTTACTATCACTAATGGTGGAACTTTTGGCTCATTGTTGTCGACGCCAATCCTGAATCCACCGCAAACAGCAATCTTGGGTATGCACAAAATTCAAGATCGCCCAGTGGCTATAAATGGCCAAGTAGAAATTCGCCCTATGATGTACTTGGCGCTTTCCTATGACCATCGAATGATTGATGGCAAAGAAGCTGTGCAATTCTTAGTGACAATTAAAGAATTGTTAGAAGATCCAGCTCGCATTTTGTTGGATATCTGATTTAAAAATAAGAAGGCCCAGTTTAGCTGGGCTTGATTTAAATTTATGTTATGCCCTTAAGCGCGCATAAAAGGAAAAGTCATGGACAAGTTTGATGTTATCGTAATTGGTGGTGGCCCTGGTGGTTATGTTGCTGCAATTCGTGCAGCTCAACTGGGATTGAAAACAGCATGTATTGATAAATGGCTAAATGCAGATGGTAAAGGTGTATTTGGTGGTACTTGTTTAAATGTTGGCTGCATTCCATCAAAAGCACTTCTAGATAGCTCTTATAAGTACGAAGAAGCAAAACACAACTATGACATTCATGGTATTAGCATCAAGGATATCAAAATTGATATTCCTGCCATGCTTGCTCGTAAAGATAGTATCGTTAAAAACCTAACTCAAGGTGTTGCTGGTTTATTTAAAGCAAATGGCGTTACACCTTTAGAAGGCGTGGGTAAATTGCTTGCTGGTAAAAAAGTGGAATTTACCAATCACGCTGGTAAAACAGAAATATTAGAAACTGAAAATGTGATTATTGCGACAGGTTCTATTCCTGTTGAAATTCCACCAGCCCCATTAACCGAAGGTGTTATTGTTGATTCGTCTGGTGCATTAGAGTTTACAGATGCGCCTAAGCGCTTGGGTGTGATTGGTGCTGGTGTGATTGGCTTAGAATTGGGCAGCGTTTGGAATCGCGTTGGCTCTGATGTAACCGTATTGGAAGCGCAAGATAACTTCCTTCACTTAGTGGATTCACAAGTAGCCAAAGAAGCCGCAAAGCAGTTTAAAAAGCAGGGTATGGAAGTACTACTTGGTGCTCGATTAACCGCGACGGAAATCAAAGGTAAAGGCAAGAAACAAGAAGTGGTTGTTTCATATACCGATAGTGAAGGTGAAAAAACGATCACGTTTGATAAGCTGATTGTTGCTGTAGGTCGTCGCCCATACACTGAGAACTTGTTGTCTGGTGATTGTGGTGTGAATCTTGATGAGCGTGGTTTTATCTTTGTTAATAGCCGCTGTGTAACAGATGCCCCTGGCGTTTACGCCATTGGTGATGTGGTGCGTGGTCCGATGTTAGCGCATAAGGCATCTGAAGAGGGTGTTATGGTTGCCGAGCGTATCGCTGGCCACAAAGCGCAAGTTAACTATGATTGCATTCCTTCAGTTATTTATACTCACCCAGAAATTGCTTGGGTTGGTAAAAGCGAAGATGAATTAAAAGCATCTGGCGATAAATATAATGTAGGTACGTTCCCGTTTGCGGCAGTTGGTCGTGCAATGGCCGCTAACGATACAGCGGGTTTTGTAAAAATTATTGCGGATGCTGAAACGGACACAATTCTTGGCGCGAGTGTTATTGGCCCGAGTGCGGGTGATTTGGTCCAGCAGGTCGTGATTGCCATGGAATTTGGTTCAAGTGCAGAAGATTTAGGCATGATGGTGTTCTCTCACCCAACTTTATCTGAAGCAGTTCATGAAGCGGCGTTAAGTGTTAATAATCACGCCATTCACAAGCAAAATCGCAAACGTAAATAGTCTGTAAATAAACTGGTTAGGGTAAACCTAGCCAGTTTTATAATTAAACTCCTCGGTTTTCGTCTATGAAGTGTCTTTTACTCTGAGTTTTTGTTATAACAAAATTATAACAAGACACACTGAGTTTTTTGGTGCGTCATTTTCATAAAAGAAAGCACGACGAGGTCATCATGAATTTACATGAATATCAGGCTAAGCAGCTTTTTGCAGCTTATGGTTTACCTGTTTCTCAAGGGATAGTCGCCACCACGGCAGAGGAAGCGGTAAAAGCAGCTGATAATGTTCCCGGTAATGCGTGGGTGGTTAAAGCGCAGGTTCATGCTGGGGGACGTGGTAAGGCTGGTGGTGTTAAGGTCGTCAAAAGCAAAGATGAAATCAAAGCGTTTGCAGAACATTGGTTAGGCAGAAACCTTGTTTCATATCAAACCGATGCAGGTGGTCAGCCGGTGCATCAAATCCTAATTGAAGAATGTACAGACATTGATCAAGAGTTATACCTTGGTGCTGTCATTGATCGTGCCTCACAACGAGTTGTTTTCATGGCATCCACTGAAGGTGGTGTTGAAATTGAAAAAGTGGCTCATGAAACCCCAGAGAAAATTCTAAAAGCTGAAATTGACCCGCTAACGGGCGCACAGCCTCATCAAGCACGTGAACTGGCATTTAAACTTGGCCTGAAAGACCACCAAATTAAGCAATTTACACAGATATTTTTGGGCTTATCAAAACTGTTCTTTGAAAAAGATTTAGCGCTGCTTGAAATTAATCCACTTGTGATAACAAAGGCAGGGGATTTACATTGCCTAGATGCCAAAATCAATATTGATGGCAATGCGCTATACGCCCATAAAGATCTACAAGCCATGCATGACCCATCACAAGATGACGCAAGAGAAGCAGAAGCCGCTAAATGGGAACTTAACTATGTTGCGCTAGATGGCAATATAGGCTGCATGGTAAATGGTGCAGGTTTGGCCATGGGCACCATGGATATTATTAAGTTAAATGGCGGAGACCCTGCAAACTTTTTGGATGTTGGCGGCGGTGCAACAAAAGAACGTGTGGCTGAGGCGTTTAAAATTATTCTTTCAGACGACAAAGTAAAAGCGGTATTGGTGAATATTTTTGGTGGGATTGTACGTTGTGACATGATCGCAGAAGGTATTATTGGCGCGGTTAAAGAAGTGGGCGTTAAAGTTCCGGTGGTTGTTCGTTTAGAAGGTAATAATGCCGAGTTAGGCTCTAAAAAATTGGCAGAAAGCGGTTTAGATATTATAGCAGCGATCAGTTTAAAAGATGCTGCTCAGCAGGTTGTTAAAGCAGCAGGAGGCAAGTGATATGAGTATTTTAATTGATAAAAACACCAAAGTTATTTGCCAAGGGTTTACCGGTTCTCAGGGTTCGTTTCATTCTGAGCAAGCGATCGAATATGGCACAAAAATGGTGGGTGGTGTTACCCCAGGTAAAGGTGGAACCACACATTTAGGCTTGCCTGTTTTTAATACAGTTAAAGAGGCTGTGGCAGAAACAGGCGCTGAAGCCTCTGTTATTTATGTGCCAGCGCCATTTTGTAAAGATTCCATATTAGAAGCTGCGAATGGCGGAATTAAACTGATCGTATGCATTACAGAAGGTATTCCTACTTTAGACATGATGCTGTGCAAAATGCGTTGTGATGAGTTGGGTGTCACCTTAATTGGGCCAAATTGCCCAGGTGTGATTACTCCTGGGGAATGCAAAATTGGCATTATGCCGGGCCATATTCATAAGCCAGGTAAAGTGGGCATCGTTTCTCGTTCTGGTACGTTAACCTATGAAGCGGTTAAACAAACCACGGATTATGGTTTTGGCCAGTCAACGTGTGTTGGTATTGGTGGTGACCCTATTCCGGGTTCAAGTTTCATTGATATCTTAAAGCGTTTTCAGGATGACCCTAAAACAGAAGCCATCGTGATGATTGGTGAAATTGGCGGCACGGCAGAAGAAGAAGCCGCTGATTTTATTAAACATAATGTGACCAAGCCGGTTGTATCTTATATTGCTGGTGTAACGGCACCTGCAGGCAAGCGTATGGGTCATGCTGGAGCCATTATCGCAGGCGGTAAAGGCACTGCAGCTGAAAAGTTTGCAGCCCTAGAGGCCGCTGGTGTTAAAACCGTACGCAGCTTGGCGGATATTGGTCAAGCTTTGAAAGAGAAAGCGGGTTGGTAAGCCTTTAAAACCTAGATCAAAAAGCCCTCACAATTGAGGGCTTTTTTGTGTATGAGGGTTAATGGTTCGTGATCTATATCAGTGGATGAAAATACAAATAGCGGTAACTTTATCTCTGTCAAAATCGGCACGATTTTATACGGGAAAACAGAATGCTTATTAAACATGGCTTAACTATTGGCATTGAACGGGTTGATAGTTATGTTTTTATTTCACTTAAAGCCGTGGGGACGTTAACACATCAAGATTACTTAGCGATTACCCCATTAATTGATGGCGCGCTAAACAAAGTTGAAAATCCTCATGCTGATTTATTGTTCGATGCAACCGGACTAGATGGCTGGGAATTAAGAGCGGCTTGGGATGATTTAAAGTTAGGCCTCAACCACGGCGATGAATTTCAAAAGGTCGCCATTTGCGGTAATAAGCGCTGGTTGCAAGTGGCTGCCAAAATAGGTACATGGTTTATTTCTGGTGACATTAAGTATTTTGATGACGTGCAAGAAGCGTTAGAGTGGCTCACCGATTCAAACAGCAACTAATTGTTACCATGTGATTTCTTTCCCTTGCCAATCGAGAAAGCTAAGTTGGCTATCAAGTGTGAGATTACTAATAATAGATTCAAGACGCTCAGCAACAAACTCGGTCGTAAATAACGCGTCTTTTTTTAAGTTTTGCTGAAATGGCTCGCTCAGTGGTGTGTCGGTTGTGCCAGGATGAAACGCTAAAAGCTTCACGCTTTTTGCTCGTTTTGCATATTCAATTGCGGCGCTTTTTAGCAGCATATTAAGCGCGGCTTTACTGGCACGATAGCTATACCAGCCGCCCAAGTGATTGTCTGAAATACTCCCAATGCGCGCACTAAAAACCGTTATGGTGCATTGTTGATTGCGCAGTATGGGCAGAAGGGCTTGTAACCAAAGAATAGGGATCAACGCGTTACTATTCATAAGTGACATAAAAGCATCGGCTTTAATATCCTCTAAGCGTTTCTCTACTTTAATATCATCATTTTGCAGTATGCCGTTACAAATATAAATACGATCAATACTTGGCAGGTTTAGACTGGTAATCGCTTTTATAGCCTGCGACATGCTGGCCGTGGAGTAATCACACTGTATTGTTTTGACGCTGCCTTCATCAATATGATCAGGTTTACTGGAAATGCTTATGATGGCATCACTAGTTGGCTTGAGCTGACTAATAATGGCCTTTGCTATTGCACTGCTGCTACCAATGACAATGTTATTCATGACCTTTCTCTTGGTTTTTTTTCTGTTTAGCTAATCGTTGAGCATGATTAGGAAACAGCACCGATGTAATGCTGTGGCGATACTTTGCAAACGTTAAATAACAAAAATTCAGTATAGGACGACACCACTGCCATTTAAGCGGCAAAAACCACTTGCCTAAACCTACGCTGTCCCAAAGTAGGTAGTTTGCATCAATGCCTTTAACCCATTGCCCATTTGATTGTTGTACATGCAATAAAGCGTCGAGTGTATGTTTGTTAAGTTCAGGGTGTTTAAGAGGGAATTGTTCGCAGTGAATATTTTCAAAATGAATATTCAGCTCGTGATCTCGCTTTTTTAAATGCGATATTTCCCAGTTGCAAAGAGGGCAGTGCCCATCATAAAAAACGGTCATCTTGTTATCGGACTTGCTCATATTAAAGCACCGCCTCGATGTCATTGATCATGTCAGCTGAATTGGGTTTTACCGAGCTGTTATAGCGTTTTAAAACATTGCCGTTTGCATCGACCAAATATTTATTGAAGTTCCAGCTTGGCTCACCTTGCTGTGAACGCAAGTGTCTAAAGATAGGGTGTACGTTGCTGTCTTTAACGTTGACGGGTTTGCTCATAATAAAACTGACGCCAAAGTTGCGATAACAAATATCAGCTGTTTTGGCTTCATCGCTCGCCTCCTGATTAAAACTATTAGAAGGGAACCCCAAGACGACTAAACCGCGGTCTTTATATTTTTGATGTAAAGCCTCAAGGCCTTCAAATTGTTCTGTGTAACCGCAGTGGCTTGCGGTATTAACGATTAATAGCGGCTTATTTATGACGAGCTGGCAAAGTGGTACGACATCCTTGCTGTGCAATTTTTCGATATGGGTATCCAACCAGCTAGGGCACTGGGCAAGCACCAAAGAGGGCAAAAAAGAAAATATGATAGCGTATAGTTTCATGAGGTATCCAGAACAGAGTCTAAATACTATACGCAATCAATTAGAGAGTGGATTCTATTGAGTACCTGAACAATTGATTTATTCTAAATTACTCTAAGTCTCGCATAAGCAATGTGTATTGGTTGTCTACGTACCCTTGAGGTTTCGGGATTAACACTTTAACACCAGAACCCTGAGCTATAAGCCTTGGTTGCTGTTTGGTATCGAGCATGCCTGTTAACTTGAAACTGATGTTTCCATTAGGCGACATAAGTTCTAAATTATCCCCTTCTTCGAAGTGATTTTTCACATCAATGGTTATGTAATCAGGGTGAATTTCTTGAATGGCTTCACCCACAAACTGCTGCTTGGTGCTGTTTGAGGTGCCACGTTCATAGTTTTGATATTCATCGTGCACATGGCGGCGATAAAACCCTTCGGTATAACCCCTGTTAGAGAGTGCTTCTAAGGTGTTCATTAACGACTTATCAAATGGTTTGCCTGCCAATGCATCATCTATGGCTTGGCGATAGGTTTGAGCGGTTCTTGCTGCGTAGTAATGGCTTTTGGTGCGGCCTTCTATTTTTAATGAATGCACACCGATATCGACCAGCCTTTGAATGTGCTGAATGGCTCGTAGGTCTTTTGAATTCATAATATAAGTACCATGCTCATCTTCGAAAGCAGGCATGAATTCCCCTGGGCGAGTGGGATCTTCAAGTAAATATAAACCATCGGTGGTATCGCCTAACCCTAAAGTGGGCTCGGGTTGCCATACTTTAGGGGTGTCTTTAAGGATAATGTCACCTTGCTCGTTTTGCTTGGCGTCATGGGTGTCGTATTTCCAGCGGCAGGTGTTTGTGCAGGTGCCTTGATTTGGGTCGCGTTTGTTAATATAGCCGCTCAGTAAGCAGCGGCCCGAGTAAGCAATGCATAGGGCGCCATGCACAAACACCTCAAGCTCCATCTCGGGGACTTGCATGCGAATCTCTTCAATTTCATCGAGGGATAACTCCCTAGACAGAATGACCCGTTCAATGCCTTGTTTATGCCAAAATTTTACCGCCGCGTAGTTAACGGTATTGGCTTGAACACTAAGGTGAATAGGGGTTTCAGGCCATTTTTCTTTTACCAGCATGATTAAACCAGGGTCACTCATGATGAGCGCATCGGGCTTCATTTCAATTACAGGTTCAATGTCTTTTAGGTAGCTATGAACCTTTTTATTGTGTGGCGCGATATTGCTGGCCACATAGAATTTTTTACCCTGAAGGTGTGCTTCTTGAATACCGGTATTTAAGTGAGCTAAATCAAAATCGTTATTGCGCACTCTAAGGCTGTAGCGGGGTTGGCCAGCGTAAACGGCGTCAGCGCCATAGGCGAAGGCATAACGCATATTCTTAAGGGTGCCTGCGGGGCTAAGCAGTTCAGTTTTCATGATTCACGCACATTGCAATTAAATCGGCGTATTATGCCTAGGATTGAGCGTGCCGCTTTGACTAAGGTCAAGCCAACCAGAAGCAGGGCGGTGTTTTTCTTATCCTAGTAATGGGCTGGGTTATTGTTTAAAATGACGCGAAATTTAGCACCCCAGATGAGAGTCTATATATGTCTGATATTATCGAACAAATCAAAGAGCAAATTGGTAGCAATGATGTCCTTATCTACATGAAGGGCAACCCGAATCAACCACAGTGTGGTTTCTCAGCTCGTACTGTGTCGGCATTAATGGAATGCGGTAAGCGTTTTGCGTATGTTGATATTCTATCTAACCCAGAAATCCGCGCGAGCCTACCAGCGTATGCTAACTGGCCAACGTTCCCACAGTTGTGGGTGAAAGGCGAATTAGTCGGCGGTTGTGACATCGTCACTGAAATGGCAGAAAGCGGTGAACTTAAAAAGCTGATCGACGCCGCTGTACCAGATGAAGCATAATTAAAGCTGATTTTAATAAACCGCCTACGGGCGGTTTTTTTGTGCCTGATTTTCTCAGCCACGTTTAAAAAGCGTGTCATGACACGCTATTGCTAGCTGTAACATATCTGTAACAATTAAAAGTTAGCCTGCCAGTACTTACAAATTCTCAGGTTTTAGAATGTTCAAATACTCTCGTTTATTCAGCTTTTTAGCTGGCTTTTTATTTGTTGGGTTAGCACATGGGGCGATTTCAGCTGAACAAGAGCTACGTTGGTCAGAAGCAAAAGTTGCGATTAATGGTGAACCTAAACGACTAGAAAGTTTGCCTAACGGGTCGTCGGTACAAACACTATTTACCATTCATGGTTCAAACACCGTAGGCGAGAGTTTGGCACCTAATATGGTAATGGCCTATTTAGAGGCAAAAGGCGCAAAAAATGTTCGAGTATCGTTGTTAGATCAGCCCAATGAAAAAATGGTGAAAGGGGATTTTCCTAATTTGGGTAAGTCGGTTCAAGTTGCTATTGCCGCGCATGGTTCTAGTACGGGTTATAAGAGCTTAATGAATGGTGATGCGGATATTTGGGCGTCGTCCCGTGCGGTGAAAACGAAAGAGGTTGTAGCTGCGAAAGCGTTTTCAAACCTGCTTGAGCCCCAGTCAGAACATATTTTGGGGATTGATGGTTTAGCTATTGTGGTTAACTCTAGCAATACGGTTAATCAATTAAGTAAAGAACAGCTGGGCATGATTTATTCTGGGCAAGTGACAAACTGGTCTGAATTAGGTGGGCCAAATATGAGAATATCGCTGTTTGCACGTGACGAAAACTCAGGTACGTGGGACAGCTTTAAAAATATGGTGCTTGGTAAACGTTTTAAACTAAGTGAGCTTGCTCAACGATTTGAATCCAGTGAGCATTTAGTAAGAAACGTATTACAAAATGACGGCGGCATTGGTTTTATTGGTATGGCATTTGTGGGTAAAAGTAAGTTACTGGCCATTAGTGACGGGCCGGCACAAGCATTTAAACCCTCACAATTAACTGTGGCAACGGAGGATTATGCACTATCACGACGTCTTTTCTTTTATACCCATAGCACACCGTCTAATAGCTATGTGCAAGAGTTTATGCGGTTTGCGCAAGGTATTAAGGGGCAAGCCATTGTGCGCAGTGAAGGCTTTATTTCACAAAATGTAGAGTCAATGGTTACGGCAAAGGCTGAAGATATGCCTGAAGATTATGTTGAGATGGTGCAGGGCGCAAAACGATTGAGCGTGAACTTTCGTTTTCAAGAGGGCAGTGCTCAGTTAGATAATAAAGCGTTAATGGATATTCAGCGTTTAGCGTATTTTGTACGAGAGCAAAACCCTAGCTCTAAACTTGTATTGATAGGCTTTGGTGATAAACGCAAAAACGAGCAACGATCTAAATTGCTATCGAAGTTAAGAGCCATGGCGGTCAAGCGTGAGTTATCACGTTTAGGTATTTATCCAGAAAAAACCACGGGTTATGGCGATTTCAACCCTGTAGCGTCCTTTGAAGGCGCGTCTAAAGTGAAAAATCGTCGTGTTGAGGTTTGGCTGCGCTAGCCGTAGGTAAGGTGGGTAAGCGCCAGATATAAATGCTGACGCACCCACCTATGAGCAACAGCACTAACTTCCCCCAAATAATGGGCACTACAAGCCAAGCAGAAATGCCCATCGTGAGCCAAATCATACTAATCGTGTAGATTTTCGCTTTTTTAGGCAGTCCCTCCCCATTTAAGTAATGCAGAACATACTTACCAAGTTTTGGGTGTTCTATCAGCCAGTGATAGAAACGAGGGCTTGAGCGCACAAAGCAGGCCGCGGCTAACAATAAGAAAGGCGTGGTCGGTAGTAGGGGTAAAAAGATGCCCAGTACTCCCAAACAAACACTGGTCCAGCCAATGATGAGAAGCGACCAGATGATGATGCTATTACGGCTTTTGCTTGGACTGTGCATGAAAAGGTAACTTCTTATTAATATTGGGGCAGAGACAGAAAAATTTATCACTTGTATGGGCAAAACACCATTCCTGCATCTATTCTTTAGGGGATAGCGGCTTATACAGGGGATAGATTATGAGCGTAGTGAGTGTTGACCATAGTGCCGATACATTAAGAATCACCATTAAAGGGCGATTTGATTTTAATATTCTGCAGGAATTTCGAGAAGCGTATTCCGAGAAACAGGGATCTGATAGCCGCTTTGTGATTGATTTAGCACAAACAGAATATATCGATAGCTCTGCATTAGGCATGCTGCTTAATATGAAAAACCACTTAGGGGCCGAAGATAGGCAGATTGAAATTAACAACTGTCAGCCTAACTTAATGAAAATATTCTCAATTGCCCACTTCGACAAAAAATTTAAGTTTGTATAACCATGCGTATATTAGTTGTTGATGATCAAGCCACTAACCGTGCAATTTTAGTGTGGTTACTTGAAGATGATGGTCATGAAGTAATTGAAGCTAAAGATGGCTTAGAAGCGGTTAATTTATTTCAAGAATCGTCTATTGATATCGTATTGATGGATGTCATGATGCCGGTGATGGACGGCCTCGAAGCGGCTAAAAAAATCAAAGAACTTTGTGATGAGGGCCGACATGTCCCCATTATATTTTTAACCGCATTAGAAGATGATAAAGCTTTAAGTGAATGCCTAGACTCTGGTGGCGATGACTTTTTATCGAAACCCTACAATGAGGCGGTATTAAAGGCCAAAATTTCAGCGCATTTACGCATACGGGAATTAACCGAACAAATCCAAGAAAAAAATACCCAGCTGACATTGCACAATAGTCGTTGGGAGCGAGAGAAGAATATCGTTTCACATATTTTTAATCGCGCACTTGAGCATAATTTGAGTGATTGCAGTAATCTACGCAGTCATATTGCTCCGGCATCTACGTTTAATGGCGATATATTACTGTCGGCACCTAGCCCTGGTGGTGGCTTATACGTGTTTTTAGGGGATTTTACCGGACACGGGTTAGGCGCTTCAATTGGCACACTGCCTATTGCAAATAGTTTTGATCAATTAGTCAATCGGCATTTGAGTGTGGGTGAAATTGCGTATGAATTTAATCGCATGCTGCTATCTATGTTGCCTGATTACATGTTTTGTTGCGCAACCTTGTTGGAGCTAAATGCGCAAGGTAATAGTGTACAACTTTGGTCTGGTGGTTTGCCCGATGGTTATATTATTGGTGCAGACGGAGCCATTAAAGAGCCGGTGGTTTCTAAAAATATTCCATTGGGTATTGAGCAAAGCGAAAGTTTTAATAAAGCGTTTGAAATTAAGAAACTTGAGGAAGGTGAAAAAATTATATTGTTTACTGACGGTATAATTGAAGCGGAAAATCCGGATGGCGAATTTTTCACTGAAGAAGGTCTAAAGAGTATTTTTGCCTCAGGGGTGATAGACCCAATGACCGCTGTATTAGAGAAATTAAATGCCTTTACTAAAGGCGCCGAGCAAAATGATGATATTACTTTGGTAGAGGTGAGTGCTGGTAAAGTTGTTCTTAGAGGGCAAGAAATTGAAAAGACCGCAAAATATGACGGTATTCAGTGGAATATTCGCTTTAATCTTGATGCAGGTGATTTGAAAAAATCGAATCCGGTTGAAGAAATTATGTCGGTATTAGGGGCTCAAACGTCCCTTAGGCCCAATAGAGACGTTATAGGCTTGCTATTATCTGAGTTGTTCAGTAATGCGTTAGAGCACGGTATTCTGAATTTATCATCAGATATGAAGCGTACAGAAGATGGCTTTATTGAATATTATAAGCAAAGAAAGATTCGTCTTGAGCAATTAGATAATGCTTATATCAAAATCAGCTTTAAGTTAATTAATGATGAGGATAGTGAGTCAGTATTAAGAATTAAAATGGAAGATTCAGGAGTAGGGTTTGATATTAATAATATTATGTCTGGCAAAGGTGAGGACTCCTTTGGTCGCGGCGTATCATTGATACACCGCGTATGTAAACGCACCGAATATATGAAGAATGGTTGTGCGGTTGAAGTCGATTTTCCAATTTTTAGGCAATTGAGTTCAGAAAATTAGTTGTCATCGCCGTTATAAAGTAAAAATAAATCAATGATGTTATCAGGAATGCTGGCGCAGACTTGTAGGCTTAAGTCTTCGTCTTCATCTATGTCGGCAAAGGCATCATCTTCGGCGTTAAGGCCTGAAGCATAAACAATCGGAAACAGTAATTCCGCTGCATTTTCTTCATGCTTGCCATACCAAGTACTGTGCTGTTCAATACTTAATAAAATAAAACCGATTGACCAGTTCTCTAATGGCGCAGCTTCACCGTCTTCATCGGCTTCGACATTTAAATCACAAGGAACAGGAAAGCTTTGTCCTGACTCAACGAGTTCGATAATTTCTTTTTGAAGAATGCTGATCAAATCAATGATGCTGTCTTTTTCTTTTGTCGATTCCCATCGTGCTTCACCGTTAAAAATCATCGGCAATAGGTCGTTAACAGACAGGGTTATAGGGCTAACGGCATTCGCGGTAAGTAAGCCATGCAGGGCAAAGAAATCTAAGCCTTCAGCGTCCTCGGCTTGGTCTTCTAAAAAGAGAGCGAGGGTTTCTAATTGGTCTTCATTAAGTGCGGCTGTGGTGGTCATGTGGTGTGTTCGCTTGTAATTAACAGATAGACTGACTTATGCTGCAGTATAACAGACTTTAGTAGATTAATAGCCCATGCGCGGACCCAGAGTTACCTTAGAACAATGGCGGACATTGCAAGCCGTCGTCGACCACGGTGGTTATGCTCAAGCGGCAGAAGCCCTGCATAAAAGCCAGTCATCCATTAGCTATACCGTTGCTAAATTACAAGAGCAAATTGGTATGGAACTGCTGCACATAGAAGGTCGAAAGGCGGTGCTTACCAGTGCAGGAGAAGCCTTGCTTCAGCGTTCTCGTCACTTGATTGAACATGCTATCGAGATTGAACAAGTTGCCGCCAGCTTAGAACAGGGGTGGGAGGCACGGGTTGCGCTAGCAACGGATGCTATTTTCCCTAAAGCTATTTTAATCAGCGCCTTTAAACGCTTCTTTCCTGAAAGCCGTGGCTGCAAAATGCTGCTTCGAGAAGAAGTGTTATCAGGTGCTGCCGAGGTTCTGTTAGAGAGAAAAGTCGATTTATCAATTACCCCTTGGGTGCCGCCAGGCTTTATGGGTGAGAAACTCATGAGTATCGATTTTATTGCGGTGGCTCACCCAGACCATGCCTTACATAAATTGGAGCGCAAGATAAGCAGCAATGATTTGAGCCAGCACCTACATGTTGTGATTAAAGACTCAGGTGTGAAGCAAAATCGTGATTCTGGTTGGTTGGGTTCTGATTTACGCTGGACAGTAACAAATCTGGAAAGTGCTAGGCAATTGGTGCTTGAGGGTCTTGGTTTTTCTTGGATTCCCTTGCATGAAGCGTGCGACTATATTCAAAAAGGGAAACTTAAGCCGTTAGACCTTGAAGAGGACTATCAAAAAACAGGTAATCTCTATTTAGTCTTTGCCAATAAATCAATTGCGGGCCCCGCAACCGAATTACTGGCGTCGTATATCAAATCGTGTACGCAAGATTACCTTAAACAGCAACTTAGCCTTGATGAATTAAGAGGCGCTAGTGACGGTAAAAAACCTAACGTTTAATAGTCTTGCCATTGGTGTTTGTCGATAATGCTAATAAATGGCATTGAAAACCAATAGTAGCCATTGTGTTTTTTTGAAGGAGCGGTGCAGTTGTAACGACTGCGACCAGCAGGTAATACGCCATCAAACTGAGTTTGAATGGTTAATATACCATCAACGATATTTGTGTTGGTGGGAACGGCTTGGCCAGCGAAATAGCACTGTGCTTGGCGATGCCTTACGTCTTCAGCGTTTACCTCTAACATTAGTTGGGGCGCGGCTTCATTCGCTTTTCGGATTTGTTGCTCTGGTGTGTATTGGATAATTTCAAAGGCTAAGCTATTAATCTTTGTGCTGAGTGTTTCAGGGTTCGCATAAATACCAGAGGCAGGATATCGTGGCAGTGCTTGAAATTCACTAAAGGCGTTGATGGCACCTGACTGCTGTGCAAATGCGATATAGCCTTCATTCTTTAATAATTGTTTCAAAGGCTCATTAAATTCACCGTATGGGTAGGCAAAAAATTTAAGTCTAGGACCCAGTTTAGTTTCTAAATATTGTTGAGTATGAGTGATGTCGTGCAGGATGCGTGTTTGCCATTGTTCATTGCTTTCGTTTTCTAGGCGTTCTAATAAATGCAAATGCTCCCAGCTATGGTTAGCAATGTTGGCGCCGTTCTCATCCATTTCTTTGAGCTGTTCCCAAGTCATAGTATCACCATGGCTTTTATCAATGGCCTTCGGGCTGATAAATACCGTAAAAGGCCAGTTTCTGGATTTTAATTTTGGATAAGCAGCAAGGTAAATGGAGTCGTAACCGTCATCGAAGGTGATAGCCAGTGTTTTTTTATCAAAGGGAATATTGTTTTGAATATTCTCAATGACATATTGCAGGGGTTTGACATCAAAGCCCAGTCGCTCAATGAGATTTAAGTGTTCGGTAAATTTCTCTGGTGAGATACTGGTGCTAACAGGCGTATCTTCACTTACATGGTGATATTGTAGGATGACGGCTTGATGCTGGCGCAGTGTATTATCTTCAATTGCGGCGGTGTTGCTGTGTACGTTGGTGCTGGTAAATAAGAAGCTAAAAAGAATACTTAGTGATAACAGTGTTGAAGACATTGCATAGCCTGATGAATTTCGATAAGAGTATCAGCATTTCCGCCTCGATCTGGGTGATGCTGCATTGCAAGGCGCCGATATTGCTGTTTTATGGTTTTAAAGTCAACGGGCTCGGTTAAGCCTAATTTAGCTAATGCGCTTTGTTTCTGATTATCATTAAAATAGGTTTTCCAAAAAGTATTCAGTAACGTGACGACATCTGCTTCTGTTGTGTTTATTAGGTTGGCGGTGTCTAAGTAAAATAAGCACAAGGGGTCATGTTGCGTGATTTCATTGTTTTGTGAATCGTTATTCTCAGGGCTTCTTTTTTGTGTCGATATTTCTATGCTAGAAATGGATAGCTGATATCGGCCCTCAATAGCCGCTAATAATTGAAGCCGATAAAGGGCATTAAAAATTAAAAAGTGACAGCGAAATAATGAAATATCATTCGCCATACATCTTTTACTTAATCGCCCTTTTTTCTGTAAATATTGAATAATGTCGTATTCTTTGCAGCGTGAGTGAGAAAGAATAAAGGGTTCAATGTCTTGGCTAAGGTCAAAATTAAACATGGCTACTTTATTTTGATATGTGGTATTCAGTCTAGTCGATAATAGCGATGATATTAAGGATTAAAGTGGACAATATACGCATGTATTGACCATGAATGTATCAAGTTATGTGTATGTGCAGGTGTTACCTTGCAGATGACGTCGCAGGAGGGTAATTGCGGAATATTTTTTTGTGGTCTATGCCTAGTTGTGAAAAACGGATACTGCCGTATTTTTTATTTTTATGGATAATAAACTTAAAAATTGTTATTGATACAGTTTTAATGGTTGAACGTTTTTTATATTTTTATTAGTGGCATTACAATAAATAATAGTTAATAAATAATTTTATGGGGGGATGTTATAAGTTGTAACTTTTAATGATACTGAGTTTACAAAGAAAAACAAAAGGACACGTTATTTTCAGTATAGGAAATAGAAGCGCTGCTAAACTTTTACTAATGACCTCGAAACAACGGCCATTAAATTATGTTTAATTAAGAGGGATTTAAAATGCCAGTGAATGAACAGATTACGGATTCAGTGACTCAAGTTAATACTAAGGTGGTGGGTGAAACACCCGCTATGGCTATGGGAAATTTACTGATGTCTACTAGTCAAGCCTTAAATGTTGCGGCCTTTAATGGGACTCGTGGGAAAATGCTATTTAATACAACGGTGAAGGCAGCCACTGTTCAGGGAGTGCATTCATTAATGAACACGGGATATGTCATGAGTGACTCTGATCCTGGAGATTAGATGAGTCTAGGTGTAAATAGGGCTTTGCGGCTAACATATGCAGTCTATTAAGTATGGGTACTTATATTGGGTTAAGATTACTCTTAGTAGATAAGACTAACGATGATGAAATTTGAAAACTAAATTAGTAACCGAGCAAGGGTTTGCGAACCTTAAGCAAGAGCTTGATCATTTATGGCGCGTTTATCGTCCAGAAATCACCCAGAAGGTGACGTGGGCGGCAAGTCTTGGTGATCGTTCAGAAAATGCGGATTACAAAGAAAATAAGCGTATTTTGCGTCAAATTGACAGCCGAGTACGTTATTTAAGCAAATGCATTGAAAATCTAAAAGTCGTGGCTTACTCACCGCAACAGGAGGGTAAGGTGTTTTTTGGCGCGTATGTTAGCGTTGAAAACGAAGCGGGCGATGAAAAACACTTCCGAATTGTGGGGCCAGAAGAAATTTATGGCCAGAGCCCTAACATATCTATCGACAGCCCAATGGCTCGTGCACTGCTGGGCAAAGAAGAAGGTGATGAGGCTAGTGTCACAACCCCTAGTGGCGTGCAAATATGGTCAATTAATGCAATAAGTTATAACGAGGCATCTTAATTGATTCGTTACTGTGTTCAGAGTTAGCGCCTTTTTTAGTTTGATCTAAACTGAATAGAAGCCTTCTCGGAGAAGACCTATGCGCATGTTTGTTACGCTTGTTTTAGCCATCTTAGTTACTAGTGCTTATGCAGAAAAGAGCAAAGGCACCGGTGACGATGTTCAGCAACTTAGTCCGGTTATTTATGATGTTAAGGGCATGGGGAACTGGCAAAAAGGCAGTCGCAGTGGGCAGGTTCGCTTGGTCATTACTCGGCTACAGAAGCAAGATGAAGTCTTTTTGCAGTGGGTTCAGTGGGATGCAAAAGGGCCAGAATTAGTTAAAAGTACGGTGGCAATTAAAGAAATCGCCCAGCAAGGGCGGTTTAAAGTAGACTTTATTCGCCGAGAAAATAAGGGTAATGAGCGCAAAATTATTCTGGGGTTGGAAAATTTGCATGATAAATCATCCTCCCGCGTCGTGATTCAAGTTCAAGACTTGGGAGTCTACTCCTGCAAATTTGAGTAGCGACATAAAATATTAACACTAACCGATTATGGTCAGTAGCGCATTAGTAATGCTGACTTTAGCGGTTTGTAAATCGGCTTTTACTTTTTGTATTTGCACCTCAGCATCTTTTAAAGAAAACCCTTCTTTTTTCATATTACCTGGGCCAACTTTACTTTCGACGTTTGACGCCCACTTAATCACCGGCCCTGCGATACCTTCAAATTTCAGGCCGAGTATGGTTTCAATTTTGGCCCCCAATATTTGTTTATCTGACAAGCCCACTTCAACGGCGACGACTGGTCCGACGACGAGACTGGTTTTTGCACCTAATACCATCGAGTTATCACTACCAAATGTTTCACTTCTTCGGTTGCCATAGAGTGCTTTATACAGCTTAGATGTTCTGAATATCGCTTCAATTGAATTAGCGGTAATGTGCTTTTTTGAGTGCTCTGATACATTGATGACTTTATCTCGACTGATCCCGTCTATTTCAACTGAACTGCGGCCGTTATTTTGAACTCGCTTGGTGTCTCCTGTGCGCTCTACATAAGAGTTACCTACTTGAACACTCACTGTATCTGCATGATTGATTTTAAAATGCTTCAGGTGCGTCCTAACGATGTAATCATCGGCGGTGGGTTGATGATCAGCTGGGAAGCCATCGGTAATAGAATCGGTTGCGTTAGTTTGATCGTTATTAATATGTTCAATATAGCGAGGCCCGTAATTTAAGGTTTTATGTGGGCCTTGGTCATTTTTTCTAACGGTTACTATGTGTCCATCGTGAAAGTTGTAGCGGTTGCCAAATAGCTTACGGACCATTCCAACTTGGCGGTCAATCGGTATATTTAAAGAGGCATCATGATGTGTGGTGTCTTCTTCAAGAATGATGTTGTTATTGAATGTGTATGAATCATTGGTTGCTACTTGAGTTTGTGCGGGTGCCTTTGCATGTACTTCTCGATATTGTTGGCCAAAATAATAACTTGGATTATCGCCAAGATAGAAGGTTACGCTATCTTGGATTTTATAGTTTTGACCTTGCGAGGATGAAAGATTGTAATCTTTGCTGTTTAATTCCAATACTTCGCTTGGGATAAATAATGCGCCTTGATTATCTAGCCGCTCGTAATTACTGGGCGTCGCCGTCTTAGATGTGTCCGTTTTGGTGCGCTGATCAGCTGGGGTGTTTTGATTGGATTGCTTGTTCATTGGTGCACGAAAAGACACGCTGAATGAACGACCAGCTTCTATATTCAGCAATCCACTGGTAGCAAAATGTGCGGTGTAGGGGTTTTGATTGTTACTGATAAGACCGTTTGATTGAGAGTTCTCTAACGCTGAACTGATATAAGGTAAGTCAGGGTGCCCGCCGAGATAACTGATTTGCACCTCGGTGTCGGGCAGCAACGGAATATCAAGATGATTATCTTTTGCAGCGGTCAGTGAGCGACGAATCCAATGAGATATTTTTTCGCTTTTAATGTAATCAAAAACCACTTGATAACGACCTAATTCATCTCTGTAAGAAAGTGATGGGCTGTCATAGCTTGAAAAAATGCGCGCAGTGGATGAAATGGCTTTGGGGATGGCCGTTTCGTGTTCAGGCCGATACTCTAATAATGCTGGGATCGCGGTGAAATCGGCAAGATACTCTTCACCTTCTTCGTGTTTTGAATAGTCTAAATTAACTGCTGAGTGCTTAACGTTTGTGATTAGCAATTCAATAGGTGGGGTGCCTTGAGTTAATTGCACCTTAATGACGAATCCAGGCTTAAGGCCGGCCGCATGGGTGGTGCCCACGTAAACATCTGCTTTACAGTTTTCTTGTTCGAGTCTTCTGTGGGCAATGATGTTGGCTTCTAATTCGCTATCAATGCCAATGTTATTGATAGAGGTAGATAGTTGCTCCGATTCGAATGAGCCTGCTTTTGCTTGTATTAATAACATATCGTTATTCGGGTTGCGTCCCTCAACGGTAATATGACCAATAGTTGAACTTTTATTAACACTAAGCGATGTGATGGCGTTATTTTTTTGAGGCGCACTGGGTTGTTCGATGAATTCAAATAGTCGTTCATCAATTGGGTATTGATTGTCGTCAGCAAAAATGAGTTTGTCATCTTCTTCATAGTCAAAATAGTAGTACACGCCCCAGTGCTCACATAATCGATTTATAAAGTGATAATCACTTTCTTTGTATTGATGTATGAAGGTTTTACTGGGAATGCTGTCGCCTACGGCGATGTGAAAATCAAGTTGTGAATAGTTTGATAAAATGTCTGAAATGGTTTGTTGGGGTGTTTGATCTAGGTAGATATCTGAACATAATGCCTTGTTGCTGCGAGACAAAATCGAACCCAGTTGTAACTCAAATCGTTGTTGATTGCTGTCGCTGGTGAAATTTTGTTGCATGGCTGTGATGACGCCGCGAATGCAGTGAACATGATTGTGGATGTTTATTTCAATACTGGCGGTTTGATTGAGGTAGTCCTTAGTGTTGATCGTCTCCTTGCCTGAACATACTAGGGTTAAGCGGAACGTATAATCTCGTGAAAGCCTTTCTTCTCCTTGCATGGTTAATACGATTAAAGGTGTGTCTGAACCATTCACATTTAAAGAAACGACATGAGTCATTGATATAGTCCCATTTTGAGTGTGACGTCAGTTAAACAATGATTTATGACAGTTTAATTCTTGTATCGTTAACAAAGATTATTTGGCGTGTTATTACTTAGGGGGAAATTAGAACATGCTTGGCTAAATATTTAAGGGTCGCAATATGGGCAGAGCAGTTGTTTTTTTGCAGCAGGGTGAGTTGTTTGTTCTGGAGTAATCAGCATTACGTCCATTGTGCGGACGTAATGCCTGAGTGTTAAGTAGGTTTAAATAATGGGGGCTAAATGTTCTCTATTTCACTGGAGAGATTGATAGCGCTAATTAAGTTATCTGGTTTTAATCTTGGTGGCATTTGAGCAAATTGACCGACCCCTTCAATGACTTGACCATCGGCATGTTCATAGGCTTCTTTGTCGGCACTGCGGTCAATTTTCAGATTTTCGAAATCAAATAACTGAGTATCTGCCAACTGAGAAGGCGCTATGTTTTGCATAGCATTAAAAACTTGCTGTACGCGCCCTGGGGTATCACTTTCCCACTGAGCCAGCATGGCCTTGATGTTTTGGCGTTGCAGGTTTTCTTGGCTGCCGCATAAATTACACGGAATAATAGGGTAGTGCTTTATTTTGGAGAACTCGCTTATTTCGCTTTCTTTGCAATACGCTAATGGGCGAATCACAATGTTGCGTTTGTCATCGCTTAGCAGTTTTGGCGGCATGGCAGCGAAACGAGCACCATAAAATAAGTTTAAAAATAAGGTTTCGACAATGTCGTCACGGTGGTGACCTAGTGCCACTTTATTGCAGTTAATATCTTCTGCGAAGGCATATAAAGTTCCGCGACGAAGCCGAGAGCAAAGGCCACAGGTTGTGCGTCCTTCAGGGACTTTTTCTTTGACGACAGAATAGGTGTCGCGGTTGACGATGTAGTATTCAATATCAAGCGTATCAAGGTAACTCGGTAAAATATGCTCGGGAAAACCAGGTTGCTTTTGGTCAAGGTTAACGGCCACTAACTCAAAATTAACTGGAGCGCTTTTTTGCAGACTGATCAGCATGTCTAACATGGTGTAGCTATCTTTACCGCCAGATAAGCACACCATAATACGGTCACCCTCTTCAATCATATTGAAGTCGGCAATGGCCCTACCCACATCTCGGCGAATACGTTTTTGAAGTTTATTGAAATCTGTTTTTTGTTTTTTGTCTGCATCAGGTGTCTGGGACACACCGGCATCAACGAACTGAACCATTTTACAACCTAGCTAAACCTGCTTGAGGCGCGGATTCTAGCGTAAATTGCATCTGTTTGCCTATGAAATAGGGTTATAAGACACGGTTGTTTTTTCAGTTATGCGGCTAGATTTGATTGTTTCTCTAGTGATTCAAAACGTTCAATGTAAGCACTAATGCTGGCTTGTGGGCGGCTATGAAAATGACGACGCCAAAATTTAGCCATGGCGGGTAAATCATCTGCGCGGGGGAGCGTCTTACCTTTGCGTTGGTATAGTAGCCATGCGATAGCGGTGGCGTATCGCAGGTTAGTGGTGAGTTCTGAGTGCGGATTAAGCAAAAATTCATGTTGGCTTGCAAGACCACGTACTCGGCTGGCAAGGTCAGGGTCTTTAGCGAGATATTGATCCCAAAGTAATTGATGGCTTCTTGGCGTGATGTGGTAGACACCAAGGCCTTTGCCACGTTGTTGCTTTAGCTCATACCCCATAGAGGACTCAACTGCTGCGGTTCCCATTAATAATGTTTCAGCGGCTAGAGAATATTGGTTTAGGTATTCTAGCGTGGGCTTGATAACTAAGTGCCTAAGTTCTTCGGGGCACAATCCCATGGTTTTTGTCCTTGTATCTAGAGTATTAAGGCTTCATATGTGAAGTTAGTTAAACATTAGATGCAAACAAGGGAAAAGCAAAAATTACTTGCAATTTAATTTTTGCTTTAATCTCAAGGTGTTAGTGGCTTATGGTTAGAGTTGGCTGCAGTTAGGTTGGATCTCAGGGTTGCCAGATAGGGTATTCAGCTCTGAAGTATTCAAGAGTGTGATTTCTTTGCCTTCTGTTTTGATCAGCCCATTTTTTTGAAAGCGAGTAAAAATACGACTGACGGTTTCAACCGCTAAGCCAAGGTAGTTGCTGATATCTACACGAGACATTGATAGACGAAAGGCTTTTGCAGAAAACCCGCGGCGCTCAAAACGGGTACTTAAATCTAATAAAAAGTAAGCCATGCGTTCATCGGCACTTTTTTTAGATAGTTGCAGCATCATTTGTTGGTCTTGGCGAATCTCACTCCCCATGTTGCGCATAACTTGTTTGCGCAGACCTGAAATCTCATCACATAACGTTTCGAGTTGCTCAAGCGGTAACTCACACACGGTCGTGGTTTCTAGGGCTTTTGCTGATAACGGGTAAGTATCTTCAGAGTAGCCAGATAGGCCAACCAGTTCGCTGGCCAAATGGAAGCCCGTAATTTGTTCTTCACCGCTGGATGCAACGGTATAGGTTTTAATTGCACCGGTGCGGATCGCATACACGGCTTTAAAAGGATCACCTTGCTTAAACAGTAGCTCTCCCTTCTGAATAGGGCGGCCTCGCTTAATAACTTTGTCGAGTGCGTCTAGGTCAGCGCTGTTGAGAGAGATGGGTAAGCATAAGGAGTTCAAGCTGCAGGTACTGCAATGGGTTTGCCCACTTTTGCTTGTCGCTAAAAAGTGAACGGATTGCGTATCCTTTGACATGAAGTTCTCCTGAGGGTGTAGCAATACAAAGATAATTAAGGCTTATACTATTATTTATACGAGGTATTGTCAGTGTTAATTTATCAGCCAAGGCGCGAGCATGGTCCACACACCGAATATTAGGATACTGCCACCAAGGACTATTTTAACCAACCAATGGCGTTTAAATTGATTAAGTTGGGCGGTGAATACGGCAAAACTCAGCAATGCGGGAGTATTACCTAAGCCAAATACCATCATTAAGGTTGCACTGTGTAGTGGGTTGGCAGAAACCAGTGCCCAACTTAAGGTACTGTAAACGAGTCCGCAAGGAAGTAACCCCCAAATTAAGCCAAGCCCTAGAGCCTGCTTTACCGAACGCACGGGCAATACATATTTGCTTAACGGTTGAACATATTTCCAAAGCTTTGCACCGCCTTTTTCAAGCCAGATCAAGCTTTGGGTTGAACCTAATACGTAAAAACCCATGAGAATCAAAATCACACCGGATAACGATCGTAGGATCGTGCCAGCGAGGGCATGGCTAGAGGCAAGCCACAGCCCGATAACACCCGCTATTAAGCCAATGACGCCATACGTAGTGATTCGGCCTAAATGATAGCTAAGCTGTAAGGTGAAAGGGCGCGAATGCTGAGTGTTAACGGATAAAGCGCCTACGATACCGCCACACATGCCCATGCAGTGAATGCTGCCAAAGAGTCCGAGCAAGAAAGCCGTAAGGTATGAAAGCGGTTCAATCATTGGGTTGAGTCTTTCTTCTCGTCTTCATTTGGCTTTGAATCAGTCTGTGGTTTTTTCTGATTTGGCTCGATGTCATCATCAAATAAGATGCGATGGGCTGGGCTGTCCAAATCATCAAATTGACCGCCTTTGTTTGCCCAAAAGAAGATGGCGACACCACTTGCAATAAATAACAGGGTGACTGGAACAGTAATGAAAATAATTTCCATGAGAATCTCAATTATTTGGGTAATGTATTCAAGCGTAGTGCATTGAACACGACCACCAAAGAGCTAGCTGACATACCAATAGCCGCTAAATAGGGCGGTAGCAATCCTAAGGCGGCCAAAGGAAGGACACTGCTATTGTATAGTAACGCCCATGCTAAATTTTGTTTAATGATACGTGCGGTTTTATGAGCCTGTTTGATGAGCTGCGGCAAGCGCGTTAGCTGATTGTTCACTAATATGACATCGGCATGGGTTTTAGCGAGATCGCTTGCGCTACCAATGGCGATTGATACCGGAGCCTGTGCCAGCACAGGCACATCATTGATGCCGTCACCCACCATGATGCTGACATCATTAGGGTCTTGCTTGGTTAGGTAATCTAACTTGCCCTGTGGGCTTACCCCGCCGTTAAACTGATTTATGCCGAGTGCATTGGCGACATGAGCCACATGGGTGCTGTGATCACCACTTAATAGTTCGCAGCTTAATGCTAGCCCCTGTAATTGTTCGATCGTGCTTTTAGCATTTGGGCGTATGGCATCGCTGAGTAAAAACCACGCTAGCACGTCTGTTGTATTAGCCAGTGCGATCCAATGTCGGTCGTCAGGCGATACTGCTGAAATGGAATCGTTATGAATAAAATGTGCCGTACCAATTTTATAGTCGATATTATCGACCGTGCCGCTGACACCAGACCCTGCATGATTTTGTATATTGGTGGCAGGCAGTAATGTTTGAAATTTAAAGGCATGCGCGATGGGGTGCTGACTAAAGTGCTCTAAACTGGCGGCAATTTGCAATGGGTTCGCTTGGGTTTTATTGACGATTACGGTTTCTTCAATGGTGAGTTGGCCTAATGTCAGCGTACCGGTTTTATCAAAAATGATGCGTTTACTTTTGCGTAAGGTTTCTAGCACATGCCCACGGGTAATGAGCACGCCATTACGTCTTAATGCGGTTGTTGCGGCGGTGAGTGCGGTGGGGGTTGCAAGAGACAGTGCACATGGGCACGTAGCAACCAGTACCGATAGCGTAATCCAAAACGCGCGATCACTGTCAATAAAAGACCATGCGGTGAAAACAATGGCAGAGATAAGTAAGACGGCCGCGACAAAGTATTGAGCGAGCTTATCAGCCAATTGAGCGATTTTGGGTTTGTCTTGGGAAGCGCGATCTAATAGGGACATAATGGTCGAAATTTGGGTGCCTTTACCGATGGCGGTAACCCGAATGTCAATGGGGTTTTCAACGTTTAAGCTGCCGGCAATCACGCTGTCATTAATGTTTTTGTGTAGCGGAATAAATTCACCCGTAATAATAGACTCATCAATACTGGTGTTGCCATTTACGATGATGCCATCAGTGGCGATGGTGCTACCGGGCAAAATACGGATGCAATCACCAACGTTTATTTGATTAATCGGCAGTAATGTTTCCTCATCTTCTGTGGTTATTTTTACGCAGGCTCTGGGCATTAAATTATGCAGTTCGTTGCCAGCTTCGCCATTGCGCAGGCGGGCGCGCGTTTCTAAAAAGCGACCAACCAATAAAAAGAATGTGAACATACAGACACTATCAAAATACACTTCATCGCCGTGAGTGAACGTCGAATAAATACTGGCAAGATAGGCGCCGCCAATGGCAATTGAAACGGGGACATCCATCGTTAAGTGGCGGCTTTTTAGGTCTCGAATACAAGCTGTAAAAAATGGTCGTGCGCTGTAAAAAATAACGGGTGTGGTGATTGCTAAACCAGCAAAGCGGAAATACGTTTCAAATTTAATAAATACCCCAGCCCAGTCGTCGGCATAAAGTGGGACGGCAAACATCATGGCTTGCATCATACCAAGAGCGGCTAATACTAAACGCTGTATGGCCACTTTTTGTTCAGCTTGAAGCTGTTGCTGTGCAGCATCTGGGGTGTAGGGTTGCGCTTTGAAACCTAAAGCATAAATACGAGAGATAATCTGACTCAGTGCCGTAAGATCTTGTTGCCATGAAATATAAAGTTTGTGCTGGCTTAAGTTCAGTTGAACAGATGTAACCCCATCAAAGCGTTGTAATTGTTTTTCAATGAGCCAGCCGCAAGCGGCGCAAGTAATGCCTTCGATAATTAATACGGTGTCAAAGCCCTCGTCATGCTGTGTCGCAATATCGAGCAGCACATCAGGGTTATCAAATAAGGTTAATTCTTGGCGAACGGACTGCGGAAGGGTATCGATGGTAAAGTCTGGGGTTGTGTTGGTATCACTGCGGTATTGATAGAAAGATTCACTGCCACTTTCAACGATAGCGTTTGTAACCGCCTGGCAGCCTACGCAGCACATGCTGCGACCTTGGCCAAATACACGGGCAGTTAAATGTAAATTATCGGCAACGATTTGCCCACAGTGATAACAAGTACTCATAACTAGATGGCGACAGGTACGCCGTTTTTCACCCAGATGTCTTTACGAATGCGCCATTGCTGCTCGGCTGATTCAACCAGTAAGTAATAACGACCATCTTCAAGCTTATCAACATACCCAAGGTAGCGTTTGTCTTGCGTTAGCTGAAGGTGAGACTCGCGATCTTTTGCGGCAATGGTTGGGTGCCCTAATGTTACTTTTAAAGTAGAGGTGGGATTTAGGCGAGAGTTTACAAGTTGCATGCTTAACTCATTATCTTTAACTAGGAGCTCCATGCGGATATCCATTGTTTTTGCTTTTTTATCCCACTGTAACTCTTGGTTGTAAGCCAATCCGTCTTTGTAGTAGTTATCGCGCACCAGCGTATCTTTATTAATAACGGAGATGGTAATAAAGAATGTACCAACAATAACAGAGCTTAAAGGGATGCCAATGAGCATCCATACGTAGGGCTCTTTGTACCAAGGGCGTTGTGATTCGATCATGGTGAATGACTGCTATATCAAATAAGGGCGCCAGTGTATCACTACACTGGCGCTGAACAAGTTCTAAGACAGCTTGGAGTAAGCTATCTGTGTTAAGTTCCCTTGTGATTACCGACCGACAGGGCCAATAAAACGACTTTCTTCTTCTACAATAAGGCCATCATCTCGCGTAGCGATAAAGCGAATATCTGTGCGCGATTGCTTTAATTCCCAAGGAACGGCCTTCAAATTAAGGGGCATGGAACCTACATCACCGGGCATAAGGTGAATTTTAGTTTTACCACTTAGTTCTCCACCCGCTAGACCTTCTACTTTTATTGTAAATACATGCTCTTCTGAAGACATATTCATTATTTTGGCAAAATAGCTATTTTGCAGTCTGCCATCACTGCTGTTGGTATAGAGCGCGCCACGATCACGGCTTACGTCTAACTCTACTGGTGAGCGATCAAAAACAGAATACATAAAAATACCAATCATAAGAATTAATGCGCTGGCATACCCAACAAGTTTAGGCCTAATAATATGGACTTCATTACCTTTAAGGGCGTGTTCATTGGTATAGCGTATTAAGCCTTTCGGATACTCCATTTTATCCATGATTTCATCGCAGGCATCAATGCACAGCGCACAGCTGATGCATTGATATTGCAAGCCTTCGCGAATGTCGATACCAACAGGGCAAACCTGTACGCACATATTGCAGTCTATGCAGTCGCCAATATTTTTCTCCACGGGGTCTACGCCTTTTTTACGCGCTCCACGGCCAGTGCCGCGCTCACCACGACGTTCATCGTAAGAAACAATTAAGGTGTCTTGGTCAAACATAACGGCTTGAAAGCGCGCGTATGGGCACATATGGGTGCACACTTGCTCACGTAACCAGCCTGCATTGCCGTATGTGGCAAGGGTGAAAAACAGTAGCCAAAAACTGGCCCAGTGATCTTCTATCGTAAAGTTAATAAGGTCAGGAACCAATTCTCGAATGGGGTAGAAGTAACCGACAAACGCCACGCCAGTAGCAAAAGAGATGACAACCCAAATACTGTGTTTAGATAGCTTTTTAAAAAATTTAGAGCGAGTAAGCGGTGCTTTATCAAGCTTTAAGCGTTGATTACGGTTGCCTTCAATTTTTTCTTCAAACCACATGAAAATAAATGTCCATACGGTTTGCGGGCAGGTATAACCACACCAAATTCGACCAGCTAAGGTTGTGATGGTAAACAAACCGAACGCACAAATAATCAGTAGCCAAGATAATAAAATAAAATCTTGTGGCCAAAAGGTAAGGCCCCAAATATGAAATTGTCGGCTAGGAAGATCAAACCAAACAGCCTGTGAGCCATTTATGTTTATCCAAGGTGTGATGAAGTAGGCGAGCATTAAGCCCCAAAGCGAAAAGGTTCTCAGCTTATTGAAAAAACCGTTAATGGCACGCACATATAGTTTGCCATTTACCTTAGCAGCAACACCCTCATACTTTTCGTGGATGTTCACGGGAGTAATGTCTTTGACAGGTATTTCTTCACTCATACTGACCACCTTAATAGGAAGAAGTGTCACGCCAAACATTATTGTGTTTTTTATAGTTTAGAGGCTGTTTTGACATGATGGTAACGCTATCGTGTCATTTCTTTTTATTTGCCTAAGACATACTTCAGAGATTTAATTTGCAATGAGTCTAATGCATTAGCTGTAGCTAATAAATATGAAAAAAGCGGCATATAGCCGCTTTTTCATGATTTATTGAGCTAGCTCAATTACTCTTGTTTTTGAGACAAAGAATAAACGTAAGCTGACACAACATGGATCTTATCTTCGCCTAAAATTTCTTTCCAAGCAGGCATGACACCGGCACGACCATGTTGAATGGTGAAATTGATTTTAGCTTCGCTGCCGCCGTATAACCAAATATTATCAGTTAAGTTTGGCGCGCCAACAGCGTGCATGCCTTTGCCATCGCCACCGTGACAGGCGGCACAGGCTTGTGCAAACAATGCCTTACCTTTTTGCGCGTCACCAGAGCCTTCACGGCCAGATAACGTTAGTACGTGAGCGACGATGTCGGTACGTTCTTCAGCAGTCATGTTTGGCTTTAGGCCATTGGCTGGCATAGCGCCTTTACGACCGTTGGTTAATGTGGCTTTAATTGCAGCAGGTGTGCCGCCGTATAACCAGTCATTATCCGCTAGGTTAGGAAAACCTTCAGAACCTGAAGCAGTCGGGCCGTGACAAACTGAACAGTTAGAAGCAAAGATACGCTGACCTGTTGCAAGTGCTTCTTCATTGCTCGCTAATTCTTCAATAGGCATAGCGGTTAGTTTGTCATAGTAAGGCTGAAATTGTTTTTCAGCTTTGGCTACTTCGTTTTCATATTGACCGTGCGAGCTCCAGTCACGAAAACCAGTCCAGTCACCGATGCCATAAACCAGAATGTAAGCAAAACCAAACACGATGGTAGACCAGAAGAAATACATCCACCACTTAGGTAATGGATTGTCTAACTCATCGATGCCATCAAAAGAGTGACCAGTGGTTTGGTCGGTCTCTTCATCAAATTTTTGACCGCGTTTGGTGATAACGATCAGGGCACCAGATGCGATCATGGAGCCAATTACGATGACACTTACCCATATGTGCCAAAAGGTTGTTAGTTCAGTCATTTTTCTCTCTCTCCGATTCTGCTGTACGGTGCGCGATTTGATCGTCTTTAAAAATCATATCAGCGTCATCGTCAAAGCGACCTTTACGAGATGAGCTATACGCCCATGCAATGATGCCTAGAAAAGCGATTAAAGCGAATACGGTACCTAAACCGCGCACGTCATTGATATCCATAACTCTACCGTTTTTGGGTTAGAACTGTGCCAAGCTGCTGTAGATACATAACCAGCGCGTCGATTTCACGTACGCCGTCAGCTGCATCTTTAGCACCCGCAATTTGCTCGTCAGTGTATGGCACACCAACAAAGCGCAGAGCTTCCATTTTTTTCGGAGTATCTCGTCCATCAATCTTGTCTTCAAATAACCATGGGAACGCAGGCATATTCGAAGAAGGAACAACGTCACGAGGGTTATACAAGTGAGCACGGTGCCAATCATCAGAATAACGTTGTCCAACACGGGCAAGGTCAGGACCTGTACGCTTAGAACCCCATAAAAATGGATGTTCGTAAACGTCTTCGCCAGCAAGAGAGTAGTGACCATAACGCTCTGTCTCAGCACGGAATGGGCGAATCATTTGGGTATGACATACATGGCAACCTTCACGGATGTAGATGTCACGGCCTTCTAATTCCACAGCGCTTAAAGGCTCAAGACCTTCAACGGGTTCAGTGGTTTCTTTCAAGAAGAATAGAGGAACAATTTCTGCCAATGCTCCCCAGCTGATTGCAATTACAATCAGCACAATCATCAATGGCAGGTTCTTTTCGACGATATCATGTTTCATACTAATTTCTCGCCCTTATACTTGTGCTAGCTTAGCTTGTTGTTCGGCATTGGCACTGCGTACCGTTTTGTAGGTGTTATAAGCCATAAGAAGCATACCGCTTAAGAATATGGCGCCACCTAAGGCACGAACAAAGTAACCAGGATAAGAGGCTTCAAGAGACTCTACAAAGCTGTAAGTCAGCGTGCCGTCAGCGTTTACTGCGCGCCACATTAGACCCTGCATAATACCGTTCACCCACATCGCAACGATGTAAAGAACCGTACCAATAGTCGCTAGCCAGAAGTGAATGTTGATCAATTTGATTGAGTACATTTCACCTTGTTTCTTACCAAGCACAACCGGAAGCATGTTGTAGATAGCACCAATAGATACCATGGCAACCCAGCCTAATGCACCTGAGTGTACATGGCCTATTGTCCAGTCAGTGTAATGAGAAAGTGCGTTTACGGTTTTGATTGCCATCATTGGGCCTTCGAAGGTAGACATACCGTAGAAAGACAAAGAAACCACCAAGAAACGTAAAATAGGGTCAGTACGCAGCTTATGCCAAGCGCCTGAAAGCGTCATCATACCGTTGATCATGCCACCCCAAGATGGAGCAAGAAGAATCAAAGACATAATCATCCCCGCCGATTGAGCCCAATCTGGAAGAGAGGTGTAATGCAAGTGGTGAGCGCCCGCCCAAACGTAGATAGAGATCAACGCCCAGAAGTGAACAATAGATAAACGGTAAGAGTAAACTGGACGTTCAGCTTGTTTAGGTACGAAGTAATACATAATACCTAGGAAGCCCGCCGTTAAGAAGAAACCTACCGCATTATGGCCGTACCACCACTGAACCATCGCATCGATTGCGCCAGCATAGATGGAGTAAGACTTAAACATCGTCACCGGTACAGAAAGGCTATTGAAAATATGAAGAACAGCGATAGTGATGATGAAAGCACCAAAGAACCAGTTAGCCACATAAATATGAGGCTGTGAGCGTTTGGCGATTGTGCCAAAGAACACAATGGCATAACACACCCAAACAATGGTGATGGCAATATCAATTGGCCATTCTAGCTCTGCGTACTCTTTAGTTGATGTTAGACCTAAAGGTAAGGTGATGGCAGCCGCAACGATGATGGCTTGCCAACCCCAGAAGGTAAACATGGCTAAAGAATCAGAGAAAATACGAGTTTGACAAGTGCGCTGTACAACATAATAAGAAGTAGCAAAAAGGGCGCAGCCGCCGAATGCGAAAATAACCGCATTGGTATGTAAAGGACGTAAACGAGAGAACGTCAGATACGGAATCTCAAAGTTCAGCTCAGGCCAAACAAGTTGAGAAGCGATCAAGACACCAAGGGACATGCCCACGATACCCCAGACCACAGTCATGATGGCAAAATATTTTACCACCTTATAGTTATAGGTTGGATGCTCTATAGCAGTGCTCATGATTAAGTTCCATTCGCAGCAAGTTAAAAAATCGGCGCAATTATCAGTAAAGGCGGGTGTAAATGCAATGAAAAGCCATGATACACATCAACCTTTTATCGAGTGATAACAAATAGTTAGCTATTTTGTTTAAATAATGCGCAGTAATCGCTTAAGGGTTAGGTGTTTATAAGCTTAGCAGCGAATTTGTTCGATGGTTAAAAATACAGCACCTGACAATGAGCGACTGTCCAATTACACTAGCGTCTTTGTATTTGGACGTAAATTTTATGTTGATAGTCGATGGTGAGCAACATTCAGTTACTTGTGTGTTTGCCCATGGCGCGGGTGCACCAATGGACAGTGAGTTTATGCAAATCATCGCCAAGGGATTATCCCAAATAGGTATACGGGTTGTGCGTTTTGAATTCCCTTATATGCAAGAACGCCGTTTAAATGGTAAAAAGCGCCCGCCTAATCGCCAGCCCGAGTTAATTGAATGTTTTAATCAAGTACTTGAGCTACAAACAGGCCCCTGTGTGATAATGGGCAAATCAATGGGTGGCAGAATGGCCAGCCTATTAGCCAGTGAATCGATTCAAGCAGGTAAAGTGCTTGGTGTATTAGCTTTAGGGTATCCATTTCATCCGCAAGGAAAGCCTGAAAAGTTACGAATAGATCATCTACCCCAGGTGAATGTTCCTATGGCAATCGTACAAGGTACGCGCGATAAGCTGGGTAGCCTTGATGAAGTAAAACAATTGCCAATACCCAAAGATATCGAATTTTTATGGCTTGAAGACGGCGACCATGATCTTAAGCCAAGAGTGAAAAGTGGCTTCACTCATAAACAACATCTAGAGCAAACAATTCAGTTTTGCGCTGATTTTATTAAGCGCTGCTATTAATTTAACACTTAGGCTAAGCCTAATGACATAAGAGAGCCCCGCTGTAATGGCTATGACACAACTAATCCTGTTATGTAGACAGGGCTTTGAAGCTGAAACCGCAGCTGAAATACAAGACATTGCCTCGCAAGCAGGTTGCTTTGGTTACTGTAAAACCCAAAGTGATCAAGGCTATGTGAGCTTTATTGCAGAAGATCATCAGCTAAAACAGCTGATTGAGCACGTGAACTTTCGACAACTTATCTTTGTGCGCCAGTGGTTTATTTGTGGTGATGCGATTGAGCTTGAAAGTACCGACCGTGTGTCGTCTATTTTGCACAGCCTAGAAGGCACGCCTCATTGTGGTGAAGTGGAGTTGATTCATGCTGATACTAATGAAGCAAAAGAACTCAGCCGATTATGTAAAAGCTTAACTGGCCCATTAGCGGCCACGTTACGTAAGAAAAATAAATTAAGCGCAAAGCGCAATCATAAAATTCCGCGTTTAATGATTTTCTTCATTGATGGCCAGCATGCCCATGTGGGTTATCACTTTACCAATAATGCCTGTAAATGGCCTGATGGCATTTTGCATTTAAAGTTTCCAAAAGACGCACCAAGTCGTTCTACTTTAAAACTAGAAGAAGCTTGGCACTGGTTTATACCCAAGCGCCAATGGGGTGAGCGTTTAAGTGCGGGTATGCGTGCGGTTGACTTAGGCGCGGCACCGGGTGGTTGGACGTGGCAGTTAGTTAAACGCAGCATGATGGTGGATGCGGTTGATAATGGTCCAATGAAAGGTGACCTAATGGAAACTGGCCAAGTAACTCACCATGAAGAAGATGGTTTTAAATTTAGCCCAAGTAAAAAAGTACATTGGATGGTATGCGATATGGCAGAAAGCCCCATTAAAGTGGCCGAACGTATGGCGCACTGGGTGGTGAATGAATGGTGTCGTGAAACCGTATTCAACTTGAAGTTGCCTATGAAAAAACGCTACCAAGAAGTTCGTCAGTGCTTAGATTTAATTGAGCAAAAGTGCAAAGAAGCCGACATTAATGTCGAAATCTCAGCTAAGCATTTGTACCACGACCGCGAAGAAATCACTTGCCATGTTCGCAGGCTCTACTAAATTATTGCTCTCATTTTGAGTCAGTCAATTCTTGGCTGGCTCAGTCTTTAATCTAATTTGTATTCTTAGCCTAATCATGAGAACGCTGACGGGTTCTCATTTTCTGTACCTGTTTGTCACGTTCAATCAATCCTCTGATACCTAGAGTCAAGTTTCACCTAGGCAACCCTCCTATATTAGCCACCACTGACATGTGGTGTGTTTAGCTAGCGTTCATAAAATTGTAAACAAATACCCCGAATATGAAATACGAAAAGCGCAGTTTGCTTTTACATCGGGCATACCAAGGTATCGCCATATGCAGTCAACTTAAGCGAGTAAGTGATATGTCGGCATTAGCAGAAGTGATTGATCAAGATGTTCAAACATTAATGGACAGCGTGGGTGGCAATAGCGCGCAGCTACCGGTTGGTGAATTACGCTTACTCAATCATGTGCCTTTAATGTCAGATAAAGGTGGGCGTTATGGCAAAGGGCAAGTGGTTACCGAAATGGTAATCGACCCTGAGTCTTGGTTTTTTAAATGCCACTTTCCCGATGATCCCATTATGCCAGGTTGTTTGGGCATTGAAGGTCTATGGCAAAGCCTCGGTTTGTATTTGGCCCTTAAAGGCTTTAAAGGAAAAGGACGAGCGTTAGGTGTGAGCAGTTTAAAGTTTTCTGGTGAGGTGCTGCCCACAGCAAAGCGTTTACAGTTTCACTTACATATTCGCAAAGTGGTTGAGCGTGATTGGGTCATTGCCTTAGCTGATGGCGAAGTATTAGTAGATGGTAGGCTCATCTATGAAGCAAGAGATTTAAAAGTAGGCATTTTTCCAGAAGTAAAAAATACAGAGCAAAAAATTGGGGAAGTTAAATGAATCGCGTTGCAATAGTGGGTGTTGGTTTAGTATCCAGTTTAGGCAATGACTGGCAAAGCGTACGCAATAATTTATTCTTAAGTAACAGCGGCATTCGTGTAAACGAAAGCTTTATTGAAAAAGGGCTACGCTCGCAAATAAGCGGTTACATAAATTGCCCGGAAGTCGACAGCATTGATCGTAAATTACGTCGCTTCATGGGTACAAACGGTGAGTGGTGTCATGTGGCCATGCAAAATGCCGTCAAGCAAGCTGGCATCTCACAAGAGCAATTAAGCAGTGATGACACCACACTAATTGTTGGCGCCGGAGGCGTTGCCAGTGACGACCTAGTAGACGCTATTAATGTATTAGAAACCTCAGGCATCAAACGTATTGGCCCATATCGAGTGACGCGAGAAATGGGTAGCGCACCCTCCGCGCAACTGGCCACCAATTTTAAAATAAAAGGGCCAAGCTTTTCTATTTCATCTGCATGCGCTACCAGTGCCCATTGTATTGGTACTTGTTATCAGCAAATTAAAATGGGGCTAATGAAAACCGCCATTGCAGGCGGTGTGGATCAAGCCCATTGGTCACATGCCATGCAGTTTGATGGCATGGGCGCGCTATCTACCCAGTTTAATGATCAGCCTGAAAAAGCATCCAGGCCATACGATAAAAACCGAGATGGTTTTGTCATAAGTGCAGGGGCAGGCATTGTGATTTTAGAAGAGTGGGAGCACGCCAAACAACGCGGTGCCAACATTCTAGGAGAAATCATCGGCTTTGGTGCCAGTAGCGATGGCGACAACATGGTAGCCCCAAGTGGCGAAGGGGCAGAGCGTGCCATACGCATTGCACTTAAAGATGCTGGGTTAAACTCCGTTGATTACATCAATACTCATGGCACCAGTACTCCAAGGGGCGACCTGACTGAATTAAAAGCCATTGAAAATGTATTTAAAAATAATGTGCCGTATATCAGTTCGACAAAATCATTGTCAGGTCATGGCTTAGGCGCAGCTGGGGTTCATGAAACCATATTTAGTTTAATCATGATGCAAGAAGGGTTTATTAGTGCATCGGCCAATGCCGATGAAATTGAACCTGAAATAGAACACCTACCATTGGTTAGGCAACGCATAGAACAAAAAATCGAAACCGTATTAAGCAACAGTTTTGGTTTTGGCGGTACAAACGCCTGCTTAGTCATTAAGGCAGCATAAGGGTTTGGCATTTAATAAAAATAATCAGTGGAGGCAATATGAGCTATCAGCCAAGAATAAAAAATAATATATGCACCAATGCTCACCCAGTTGGGTGTTACTACAATGTTTATCAGCAAATGCAACATGCCTGTGATCAAAAAATCCAAGGCATGCAAGGCAAAACCGCGTTGGTTATTGGTGCAAGTTCAGGCATTGGTTTGGCTTCTCGTATTGCCCTTACATTTGCAGCCGGTATGGATACCCTAGGCGTGTATTTAGATCGCGCCGCTCAAGCCCATAAATATGGCAGTGCAGGGTGGTATAACAACCAAGCATTTGAATATTATGCTCGACGTGCAGATAAAATGGCGCTCACGTGTAATCAAGATGCATTTCAGCGCAATGCAAAAGATTGGGTGGTGCAAAAACTACAACAATCGGAAAAACAAATTGATGTGTTGGTTTATTCGCTGGCAGCCCCTAAGCGCAGCATAAAAGGTGTCGCGGATTATGCCAGCGCCATCAAACCCATTAATGAAACCTTTCGCGGTAAAACTTTAGATGTCTACAAAGGTGAAATACGTGACATTGAAATTTCAACGGCCACTCATGATGAAATAGACGCTACTGTTAAAGTGATGGGTGGTGAAGATTGGCAAGAGTGGGTAAACACCCTTAAAAAAGCCGGTGTACTAGCACCTAATTTTAAAACAATCGCGTACAGCTACTTAGGCCCTGATCAAACCCAGGAAATCTATGGTAGCGGTACATTAGGGCGCGCGAAAGCGCATTTACATGAAACAGCCATCGCGATAGATCAAGGCTTAAGCAAAATGGGCGCAAGCGCCCATATTGGTTTACTGCAAGCATTGGTAACGCCATCAAGCTCGGTGATCCCAAGTTTACCGCTTTATATTGCGGCGCTGAATCAAGAGCAAAAACGTGCCAATAAATACGAGACCACATTACAACAAGTCACTCGTTTATTTTCACAAGGTTTATTTAATTCTAAAAGTAAAGCTGGACTGCGTTTGCGTGTCGATAACCTAGAGCGTGATGTCAATATTCAAGCCAGTGTCGATGCAATATTAAACAAAGTAGATAAAACCAATCTACGAGAGCTGATCGATATTGACAGCTTAAAATACGATTTTTTACAACAATTTGGTTTTGCTTATGACTTTATAGATTATGGTCAGAAGCCAGATCCATTAACGCCTCCGGCTATTCATGATTTTTCCCAATTTATGGGCATGAAAAAAGCAGGATAAGTTCATTAATCAGATTCTTAGGAGAATTAAATGTCTGATATTTTACAAAAAGTAGTGGAAGTAGTAGCTGAGCAATTGGGTGTAGAGGCGACGCAAGTCAAGCCAGAGTCGCACTTTATTGAAGATTTAGGTGCAGATTCATTGGATACAGTTGAACTGCTTATGGCACTAGAAGAAAAGTTTGACTGTGAAATTGACGAGTCATCTGCCGAAAAATTAACCCGCGTGCAAGACATTGTTGATTTTATTACGTCTTTAGAAGCCGCTTAATATAATTGTCAACTTAATGCCTTGAGGGCGGTTTAACTCAAGGCTTTTATTTATTTCTGTTTGCTCTTTGTGCTTAACTTTCGGTGCTCGGCGGGTGTTTGCCCAGTCCAGCGTTTAAATGCGCGGGTGAATGCACTTAATTCTGAAAAGCCAAGGTCATACGCAATAACCGTTAACGGCAGTTGCGTTTGCTTTAGTAGGTAAAAAGCTTTGCTTTGTTTGACTTGGTCGACTAAGTCGCTGTATGACGAGTCGTCGTTTTTAAGTTTGCGGTAAAGGGTTTGGCGGCTCATGTTGAGCAGTTTGGCGGTTTGCTCTGCGTCAAAGTGGCCATCACTTAAATTCTTCTCAATAATTCGTTTTACTTTGCTGGTGATGCTGCGTTTGAATAAACGCGATAAAATTTGGTTTGCATAGTTGAGTGTGGCCACGCGCATATGAGGATTTCGGCGCTTGGGTTTCATGTTCAACATTTTACTGTCGAAAACCACTTCACATTGTGCTTGGTCAAAGTTTACTTTGCATGGAAACACTTCTTCAAACTTGTGCGCGTATTCTGGTTTACTGTGTTGAAAGTTCGCTTCATAAAAACGGCTCTCTAGGCCAACTGCTTTGATGGTGCGCAGCACCACGATGGCTAGCGTGCGTTCAATATCTGGGATGTTGTAAAACTCAGGTGATTTGTAAATGTAACGCAGATGACAGCGCTTATTGATGATTTCACATTCTAATTCGATGGCCTCATTCACCACGCTAAATAATCGTATGTAATGCTCCAAACCTTCTTTGAGAGTCGCGCTGTTGTAAACCACATGCGCGACTAAGCCTAGGTCCTCGATGCCTTCATTTTGCGCAATGCTTAAACCTAATTCAGGGCATTGGCTTTTTTTGATGGCAAGGTTCCATATCGAATGATAGATACTTAAAGGTAGGCGTTGGTCGGCTTCTGAGAGAAGGGTTTCATCAATGCCTAGCTCGCTCGCCAGCGCATGGGTGTCCATGTTGAACTGCAGAAAAAAATCAATGATTGCTTGGGCTGAGGCTAACCCAACCGTGGGTTCAGATAGAGCATGCATGCAAAGATAAAACCTAGCATTTACAAAAAATAGTGGGGCAATATAAGGGGTTATGATGGCATCCACAAGCCGCTTATGCCAAAAATAATAACCTGCTAAAAAGCAGGTTATTATTAAGGGTATTATCTGATTTCAGCGACGGTGACTTTTTCAGGGCCATCTAGGATTGGAGTGATATCAGCAAGGGCATTTTTACGCTCTTGTGATGACTGCCATTTCTCCCATGCTTGTACCGAGGTCCAGTTGGTGACAATTAGGCGGTGATTGGGTCGGTAAATATCGGTAAGAGATTCACTTGAAATATACCCTGGTGCTTCTAATACCGCTTTAAGGGTGGTACGAATGGCACTCAAGTAGTTTAGCTCTAGGCCTTCGGCGATGTTTCGTTCAATGATTACTTTGATCATGGTTAATCCAATAGCTGTGGATGTGTCTTATTATTCGGCATTGCATTTGCCAAACTTAATACGTCTTGTGCCTATATTCAAGGGTTGGGTGAAATGTTGGTTTTTAGTCGGACAATCTTAGGCGCAATCTAGGGTTTTAGGGGTTAAAAAGGGCATTATCATTTGATCAAATAGCCAACAAAGGGTAACCTTCGCGCCCATTTGTTTAATACTCATATCTTAGGTATCCAACTTGATTTCTACGGCTAACATCACCATGCAGTTTGGGGATAAACCCCTTTTTGAAGATATTTCAGTTAAATTCGGTGAGGGCAATCGCTACGGTCTAATTGGCGCTAACGGTTGCGGCAAATCTACCTTCATGAAAATCTTAGGTGGTGAGCTTGAGCAAACAGCGGGTAACGTAAGTATCGACCCGAATGAGCGTATGGCTAAGCTGAATCAGGATCAGTTCGCATACGAACAATATTCAGTAATTGACACTGTATTAATGGGCCACGCTGAGCTTTGGAAAGTGAAAAGCGAACGTGATGCCATTTACGCCAACCCAGACATGACAGAAGAAGACGGTATGCGTGTTGCCGATCTTGAAACTGAATTTGCCGAAATGGATGGCTACTCAGCCGAAGCCCGTGCCGGTGAATTGCTATTAGGCTTGGATATTCCTATCGAGCAGCATTACGGTTTAATGAGTGCCGTAGCCCCTGGTTGGAAATTACGTGTGCTTTTGGCACAGGTGCTATTTGCTGATCCAGACATCTTACTTTTAGACGAGCCTACCAACAACTTGGATATTAACGCCATACGTTGGTTAGAAGGCGTGTTGAATGATCGTAACTGCACCATGATCATCATCTCGCACGATCGACACTTTTTAAACAGTATTTGTACCCACATGGCTGACTTAGATTACGGTGAGCTGCGCGTTTACCCTGGTAACTATGATGAGTACATGACAGCGGCGACTCAGTCCCGTGAGCGCATGCTGGCAAACAATGCGAAGAAACAAGCGCAAATTGCTGAGCTTAAAACTTTCGTGAGCCGTTTCTCGGCTAACGCTTCAAAAGCCAAGCAGGCCACAAGCCGTGCAAAACAAATTGATAAAATCAAATTAGATGAAGTAAAAGCGTCTAGCCGTCAAAGCCCATTTATTCGCTTTGAACAAGAGAAGAAATTATTCCGTAATGCGTTAGTGGTTGAAGACTTAAAACAAGGCTTTGACGATAACATCTTATTCGACAAAGTGAATTTGATGGTTGAAGTAGGCGAACGTATTGCGATTATTGGTCAAAATGGTATTGGTAAAACCACCTTACTGCACACTCTAGCAGGTAAGATGGAGCAAAAAGCGGGCACCATTAAATGGTCTGAGAATGCCAATATTGGTTACTACGCACAGAACCACTCTAGTGATTTTGAACAAGACTTAAACTTGTATGATTGGATGGATCAGTGGAAAAACGAAGGCGATGACGAGCAAGTCATTCGTGGTCAGCTAGGTCGTATGTTGTTCAGCGCAAGTGACATTAAAAAATCAGTTAAAGTGATTTCAGGTGGTGAGCAAGGTCGTATGTTGTTTGGTAAGTTGATGATGCAATTTCCAAATATACTATTGCTCGATGAGCCAACTAACCACATGGATATGGAATCCATCGAAGCGCTTAACTTAGCCCTTGAGAACTACGAAGGCACGTTGTTGTTTGTATCCCATGACCGTCAATTTGTAAGTTCTATCGCTACCCGTATTATTGAAATCACCGATAACGGCATCGTTGACTTCCACGGTAGTTATGACGATTACCTTAAATCTCAAGGCTTAGATGCTTAATTAGCATTAGGCTTAGATGTAAAAAACGGCTTAAGAAGCGATTCTTAAGCCGTTTTTTTTATGGTGTTTAATTAACGTTACTTCATGTCTTCTTTCATATCATCATATGCTTTTTCAGCATTTTGTTTAGCGCGTTCAGCGGCTACTTGGCCATCGTCTTTCACTTTGTCAGGCATGCTTTCACAGCCGCTTAATATAAGTAAAGTAAATAGGCTGGCGGTGATGAGTAATCGCGTTTTCATGGCACTTCCTTTTGTTATTTTGATAAAACTATAATTAGGACTGAGCTAACTTTCAAGTATCACGTTAAACCCGCCGAATATCATACGCTTACCATCAAATGGCATCTTGTCGGGATCCATATTCATGTCAGGGTCCTTCATGGCCGCTTGCATGCCCGTATCGCGGGTGGCTTTATCAGGCCAAACCATCCAGCTAAATATCACCGTTTCATTTTCTTGGCATTTAACGGCCATTGGCATGGATGTGATTTTGCCATCTGGGACATCATCGCCCCAGCATTCCGTCATGCTGATCATGCCGTGTTTTTTGAATATAGGTACACAGCGCTTAGCCATGTCTAAATACGCTTGTTTGTTTGCGGTGGGGACCGCTGCCATAAAGCCATCGATATAATTCATGATGCGTCACCGTTATTTGGGGTGCTATGAATATAGTCCTAGGACAGCGACATCGCCATGCTTGGTTTAGAGGTTTTAGGGCTAACCAACTTTATTTAAATGCAAAGCTTGTACTTGCCAGCCTTGTTTGGATTTAATCCATTTTTCTTCGAAATTCATTTCTAGTAAAGGTGCGCCATTTTCTAATGTTCGCCCGTGGCCGAGAATCTTAGCTTTACGGTCGTTTAGTAAATACTCCATAGCATCTTCTTCTAGTGTGATGTCGGTTTTGAACCACTTGCCGTTTTGTATGGCTTGTTTAATGGTTTCATAGCGTGTCATGCGCTCTTCTTTGCCTTTGGGGCTGCTGACGTAAAAGTCTGAGGCTTCAATTTGTTGCAAAACGTCAGTATCGCCTTTGAAATAGGCTTTGTACCAATGTTCGCGGGTTTTTTTAATATCGCTTAAATCACTCATAATAGTCCGTTACCTCGTAAGTAATTATGTGATGAGCAGGGTGTTAGCCAATGATAATAAGAAGATGTTTAGAATTGGTTAACTGGCTCAATTAGGTTTTATTTATAACCTTCTTTGAGTTTTATTATTTTCATTAGTTCATTTAAATATAGCCGTTTTTTTCCAAAATAAAAGGCTTAACCATTACTGATTAAGCCTTTTATTTTTTACTTAGGGCGGTAAGTGTTTACCACATTAAGTCATCTGGGATTTGGTAATCAGCATACGGGTCGTCTTCTACAACTGCTTGTTTAGATGGCTCAGCTTGGTACACCACAAATGTGGCGTTACGTTCGCGTATTTTATCTGCTACGACCGCAGGGATTATGAAATAGCTTTGATCAAGTTTAGCAATGGCCAACATGCCACGGCTTAATTGATGCTGAAGCAAATCGGAGACTTGTATGCGTTTGATCTTGTTGCCGTCTTGGAAGTTATAATCAAGCTCAGCGCCATCACGTTTAATGGCGTGGTTTTGAATAAGCTGCTTAATTTGTGCTGCGAGTGCCTTGGCATGTTCTTGTGCTTTACGTTCATCGTTTAGCTTTTTGTCTTTTTCGAGTTTTTCTTTACGGGCTTGTTCTGCTTGTAGCTTAGCCTCGTCAACGATGTCATCGCCTTTACGTATTTGTTTGGCGACTTTTTTCTTTGCGCGCTCGGCTTGCTGAACTTTCTTTTTGTTGGTTAGGCCAGCTTTTAATAGCTGTTCTTGTAACGATGCCATGACAAACTCACTAATGCATATGAAATATGACTCTATTTTAGTGGTCAGAGCCTAGGTTGCCTAGTGTTGGTTTACTCAAATGGCTTTAATGCGCGATATAGGCTTTCTTTTGGGTATTTGAGTTCAAGTGGTACTTTCTGGGCGCGGGTGAGATTGTTCGCCACAAGCGCATAGCTGTGGTCGATCAGGCGCTTAATTTCACTTTTGGGCAGGCTGCCATCCAGAATAAGCGTATTCCAATGCTTTTTATTCATATGGTAGCCAGGAATAATGGCATCAAAGACGTCTCTAAGTTCTTGAGCGTGAAAGGGGTCGCACTTTAAATTCATTTGCGCGTTACGGCTGGGGTTACTGGGCGTTAGGTTGCCAGTTGTGCTAATAAGAGCAAACATCTTGTTGCAGACTTTATAGACGTAAACATCTTGATCAAAAGGAAAGCTTAATTGTGCTTCTGGTTTATTGGCTAGATATTCGCAGCATTTGTCAAAGTTCATGGTTGTGCTCGTTCTGTTTTAGCTAGGATACGCTTTGTACCTAATTGATGCGTACCATTTTCTTCATTTTCATCGAATAGAGTGTTCTATTGATCCAATGAAGTATTGCTTTCGTAACTCAATGAAGCAAGCTAGTCTTTGTTCGTTACTTTTACCCGTCACCATAATTTTAAGGAAACATCATGGCAACAGTTACACTTCAAGGTAATGCATTTGATACCCAAGGAGAATTACCAAAGGCAGGTGCTCAAGCACCGGCGTTTACGCTGGCTCAAGGGGATTTATCAGACTTAACATTGGCTGATTTGGCCGGTAAGCGCGTAATTCTCAATATTTTTCCTTCAGTCGATACGGCAACCTGCGCAACTTCAGTACGTAAGTTTAACGAAAAAGCGGCAGCGCTAGATAATACGGTGGTGGTTTGTGTGTCTGCTGATTTGCCGTTTGCGTTGAGCCGTTTTTGTGGCGCTGAAGGCATAGAGAATGTAAAAGTAGCCTCTAGCTTTCGCTCTAGCTTTGGTTTGGATTACGGTGTTGAGTTTATCTCTGGCCCATTGAGTAAGCTGTTATCTCGTTCTGTGGTGGTAGTGGATGAAGCGGGTAAGGTATTACATTCGCAGCAAGTAGCTGAGACTGTAGATGAACCAAATTATGACGCAGCGCTAGCGGTTTTATAACGCTATATTTGCTATGAAAAAAACCGTTAACTTTCAGAGTTAGCGGTTTTTTTATGTTCTTAAGGAATACGTCGATGGTGTCTTTTTCTTAATATATGCATTACCCATACGACGAAAGGCACTATGTCTTTTGTTTTTTAGTGTGGTACATGCCTTTATCGGCATGGATGAGTAGCTCATCACAGGTTGCACCGTCTGCAGGAAACGTTGAGTAGCCAACGCTGCCTTGCATATTTAATGTCCTATTATCGATATTCATATCTTTGCATAAAATGTGCGTAAGGTTATTCATCGTTGCTTTGATGTCGCTTGTTTTATGGGTGTTTTCAAGTAATAAAATGAATTCATCGCCGCCAATTCGAGCAATCATATCTGTTTTTCGGATGTTGTTTGAAATCCGCAAGGCTACTTCCTTGAGTACTTGATCGCCGAGTGAATGACCGTAACTATCATTTATTTTTTTAAAGTTGTCTAAATCAAAAAATAACAGGCTAAAAGCACATTTATTACGATCGTATTGGGCAATTAAATGCTCAATACGATCAATGAGCGAAAATCTATTTGGGATGTTTGTGAGTTGATCGAACTTAGCTTGATAGCGCAGCTGTTCGGTTTCATTGATGCGTTGAGTGATATTACGGTTAATGCCAAGGGCGCCAATCATTTGCTGGTTGTGGTCTAGAATAGGGATGCACATGGATTCAATCCAACCGATAGAGCCATCCTTTCTTAGCATACGAACTTCGCCGGTCCATTTGCCTTCAGTGGCCACGGCGGCTAAGACTTCTTCGGTAATGTGGTCCATGTCTTCTGGTACATGGAGGATGCTGACGGATTGGCCTACGGCTTCTGCTTCTGTGTAGCCATAGAGCGTTTCAGAGCCGATATTCCAGTCAGTAATGATGCCTTGGGCATCTGTGACCACAACGGCATCAAACAGATGGTCAAAGGCTTTGGCTCTTAGTAATAACTGATCGGATTTCAAAATCTATCGCTCATTATGAGTGCTATGTTTCATTTGAGTATAGTAATGAGTCTAGCAACGGATTGCATAATAGACATAGCTAAAAAGTAGTTAAGCAATGGTGGATAGTACAGACAGTGAATATTTATATAGCTTTAAGCATCGTAAGTTGGACTAGCTGATGTAAGTTGTATTTTTTATATATAAGGGCCGCGCATTTGTAATGCCTACTGGCACGCATGAGAACATAGAGAAAAGCTAACAACATTGAATGTAGATTTGAAAAAGCCGTTACCTCTTACGAGTTAACGGCTTTTGTTTGTCTAGGCGTTTTAGCTAGCCTTTTTTACCCGCTTGACTACGGATGCGCTGCTGTTCACGTTCAGCATCTTTTGCGATACGGTGCGCTTTAATGGCATCTTTCACATCAGAGCCAATATGCGCTTCACCACGCTGTTTGGCTAGCTCAACTTGTTTTTCGCGCTCGGCAAAACGCTGACGTTGTTCGTCGGTTAATTTGTCGTAGCAATGCGGGCAGCTCACGCCTTTTTGGTAGCGGGCATCAAGTTTTTCATCTTCTGTGATGGGTAGGCGGCACGCATGGCACTGATCATATTCGCCTTTTTCTAGCTTATGATTCACGGTGACACGTTCATCAAATACGAAGCACTCGCCATCCCAAAGGGTGTTGTCTTCAGGCACGTCTTCTAAATATTTTAGAATGCCGCCTTTAAGGTGGTAGACCTCTTCAAAACCTTGCTCTTTCATATACGCTGTGGATTTTTCACAGCGAATACCACCGGTACAAAACATCGCTACTTTTTTATGTTTGGCAGGGTCTAGGTTTTCTTTGACGTACTGTGGGAATTCACGAAAGGTTTCTGTGTTTGGGTTGATGGCGTTACGAAAGGTGCCCACTTGGTATTCGTAATCATTACGGGTATCAACCAAAACCACATCGGGATCACTGATAAGTGCATTCCAATCTTTAGGGTCTACGTAAGTACCTACTACCTGTTTTGGGTCTATACCTTCTACACCCATGGTTACGATTTCTTTTTTTAGTTTCACTTTGGTACGATGAAATGGCGGAATATCGGTATAGGATTCTTTGTAAACGATGTCTGCTAAGCGTTCGTCGTGTTCAAACCAAGCCAGTAATGTATCGATGGCTTCACGAGAGCCAGCAACAGTGCCGTTGATGCCTTCGCTGGCTAATAATAAGGTGCCGCGTACTTGGTTATCGTCCATTACCTTGAGTAGGTTAGGGCGAATGGCTTCGAAATTATCAAGGGTTACGAACTTGTACATGGCGCATACAACAATGCTGCCAGTCTGTTGAGGCTGGGTCATATCTTCTCCTGCTAACCGAAGCGTAAGTTCGGCGCATTTTACTTTGGGTTTAATTCGGTGCTGAAAAAATCAGCAGGGCGGGATTATAGGGGTTTTACGCCATTTGTGAAGGCAGGCGGTTGATTAAGCCTGTTATTGCTGGTTGCAATAACAGGCTAGGTATCACGGGTATTACTGATATTTAGCAGTTAGCATGTCGAAAACTGCGCGAATGCCCATGGCTTCACCGCCAACAGGGCGACCGGGTAAACTGCGATTATTCCAAGCCATTACGTCAATGTGCACCCATGGAATGTCTTTTTTGACAAAGGCTTCAAGGTAAAGGGCGGCGGTGATTGCGCCACCAAATGGGCTAGGCACACTATTGGTCATATCGGCGATGTCGCTTTTTAGCATGTCTTTATAAGCTTGATGCAGCGGTAGTTGCCACATTGGGTCTTGGCTTTGCGCGCTGGCCATCATTAGAGCGTTAGCGGTTGTTTGATCGTTACAGAAAAAGCCCGGTAATTCTGTACCAAGAGCCACGCGACACGCACCAGTTAGGGTCGCAAAGTCGATGATAAGTTCAGGCTCGTCATTGTTGGCTTCGCTTAGGGCGTCACATAAGACTAAACGGCCTTCGGCATCGGTGTTGTCGATTTCTACTGTTAGGCCGTGGCGAGTGGTGAGCACATCACCAGGGCGGAAGGCGTTATCTGATACGGCATTTTCGACGCTGGGCACGATCACTCGAAGATTAATCGGTAAATTGTGGTTCATGATTAAGCGAGCAAGGCCTAATACGTGAGCGGCGCCGCCCATGTCTTTTTTCATGTTGCGCATGGCGGTGCCCGGTTTAAGGTCTAGGCCGCCGCTATCAAAGCACACGCCTTTGCCGACCAGTGTGACTTTTGGATGTTTAGTGTCGCCCCAGTGCATGTCTAAAAGTCGTGGTACGTGGCAACTAGCACGGCCGACTGCGTGAATGGTCGGGTAGTTTTGAGTTAATAGGTCATCCCCGACTATTTCACTGAATTGTGCCCCAAATTCATCTGCTAATGCTTTCATGGTGGCGGACATATGTTGCGGCATCATATCGCTGGCGGGTGTGTTGATCATGTCGCGCACCAGTGCTACGGCCGAGATGAATTTTTCAGCTTCATCGACAATGGCTTTGTCAGCAATGGCCAGTTTTGCTTGTCCTTGGGTAATGGTTTTGTAGCGATCAAAACGGTAACTGGCTAAGCCAAATGCTATGGCCGCATTTAATTGGTATTGGGCATCGGTTTGTAATAAAAATGTTTTAGCGGGCAAGGCGTTTGCTAAATCAGCTGAGGCAAAGAAACTCGATAAGTCACTGGATACAAAAATCGCAGATTCTAGTTGGCCGTCGCTGCCGGGAATTAATACAAGACCTTGTTGTGAAAACTGGCTTTGTTCAAGCCAGTTTTTTGTGAAAGCGCTTTGTTGCTCTAACCATTGTGGATATTGGCTTTTGTCAAAAAGGTGTAAGGGGATGCCAGTTGAATCATGAATAATAGCGTTTTGCATAGTGAATCCTTAGTACAGTCGCATTAGTTTAGCATGGGGCTATATGTAAGCGGCACTGCTTTAATTGAATCTTTTTAGGAAGCGGTGTTTTGACCATGTCTAGCACGCCTAATTGATTGAGTAGCGCATCGACACTTGTTCTCTCATATTCTTTTAGTGTGCTATATGCTTGCTGTAACCGTTGCCACATCCACAGAACATAGCTGAGATTCAGTCGTTTTGATTCAATGCCGTTAATGTTTAACGTGGTGTTGCCAAAGGTGCGAGGCAATATTGTTTTATCCGGATAGTATTCACACCAATCGTTAAACCCCCTAATGCTGTCTTTGATTAAAGGCGCGTGGGTTTGGCTCCAAATTTGTAGTAGTGGGAATAAGGTTAAGGGTAAGGAGGGTGATTCTAGCCATGCGCCACTGTGTAAATTAATTGGCCCATTAAGGGCATTTATCCATTTGATAATATGAGGGTAAGGGTTAAGTAACTTGTCAGGGAATGGATCTCGGTGCAGGTGGGCATAAATAGGCCCATAGATTGAAAAGTCGGCCAAGCTTGGGCGAGTGCCGAATAAAAATTCATGTTGGCCTAAGTGTAAATTTAAAAAATGTAATATGGCGTGGGTGTTTGCTTCAAGAGGCTGTTGCATTGCTTCATTGATACCCAAAATAGGAAGGTAGCCGGCCATTCTGGCGCCCATTTTTTTCGCCATGAAATTTTGCAGAAATGATGGGAAGCGAGGCAAAGCACTACGACCAAATTCGCCATAAATAAACGTCTGATTCTCTGGGTAATGCCAGCGATAATGAAGGGCCGCTAGCGGTAACCACTCATCACCCAATAATTCTAGAATATAGGCGCATATTTTATGCAGGGGCTCATCGGGAATGACGGCTTTTGACGAGTACTTGTTTTCGTAGTGATCAATAATAGCGCTGCTATCTTGTAATACGGCATCATCGTCATACACCACGGGCATGATGATTTGCCCAACATCTTTTTTGATTTTAAAGTTAAGTTGCCAAGCGTTCGATACGTTGTAGTGAGGGTCTAATTGCTTGTAAGAAAGGTAGCTGCGTACCTTGGCGGTGAAAGGGCTAACATCCCAACCGTAAATTTGTATTTTATTCATGACGCGTTCTTATTTGGTGACCCATGCTCTTAACGTTAGCAGGGGTAGAACACACATGGCAAATTTGTGAGGTTTATATAAAAAGAAAGTGGCTAGTAGCCACTTTCAATTTCGCCTGATTAATCAGGGATAACGTCTTCAGCTTGAGGGCCTTTAGCGCCATCAGTCACTGTCATGGTAACTTTTTGGCCTTCAACTAGGCTCTTACGCCCAGATGCATTAATAGCACTGAAGTGAACAAAAACATCTTTGCCGCCTTCTTGCTCAATAAAACCAAAACCTTTTTCGTCGTTGAACCATTTAACGGTTCCATTAACACGTGACATTCTTTCTTCTCTCGTTCAGGCCAACTGGGTTGGCAGTTTAACTACAGGTACTTCATGAGTGGAGTGCCTGTATCGGTAAGACTTATCTAAATCATTCGATTCGATAAATCGTTATTTATATTAGACCCAAATGTTTTCAAATAAAACAAAAAATGTGTAAAAAAACCTACTTTTTTGTACAGATGGCCTCTGTTTTACCAGGCTAGAACAGAGATCATTAAAAATAGAAAAAAACCACTGTTCATGTAAATGTGGTCATATAATTGCAATACAAGTGGGGTAAGGCGATTACATGTTTCGACGGTATTCACCCCCTGCAATATATAAGGCATGACTTATTTGCCCAAGTGAGGCATGTTTAACTGCTTCAATGAGACTGGCAAAGGTGTTCCCCCTGTCTATTGCGCAAGCTTGTAATGCTTGCAGGGCTTGTTCGGTATTGTTTTGATGTTGCTGATGAAATTGCTTGATGCTATTGATCTGCTGATGCTTCTCATCATCGCTTGAGCGCGCTAATTCTAGGTTGCCACTGATATCTTGGCTGTCAGTTCCTAAAAAGGTGTTCACGCCTATTATAGGCAAGCTGCCATCGTGTTTCTTGTGCTCGTAATACATTGATTCATCTTGAATTTTACTGCGTTGATACATGGTGTCCATTGCACCTAATACCCCACCGCGGTCGTTTATTCGATCAAATTCTTGATAAACCGCTTCTTCTACTTGGTCGGTAAGCTGCTCAATAAAATACGACCCTTGCAGCGGGTTTTCACACATGTTCATGCCTAGCTCGCGATTGATGATTAATTGTATGGCGACGGCGCGGCGCACGCTGTCTTCGGTGGGCGTAGTAATAGCTTCATCAAAGGCATTAGTATGCAGGCTATTGCAGTTATCGAATAACGCGTACATGGCTTGTAATGTGGTGCGAATGTCGTTGAATTGAATTTCTTGTGAGTGTAAAGAGCGGCCAGAGGTTTGAATATGGTATTTCAGCTTTTGTGAGCGCTCATTCCCTTGGTAGCGATGTTTGATGGCTTTTGCCCAAATGCGCCGAGCCACGCGTCCGATGACGGCATATTCTGGGTCCATGCCGTTACTAAAAAAGAAACTGAGATTAGGTGCAAAGTCATCAATGTGCATGCCACGGCTTAAATAGTATTCGGCAATGGTAAAACCATTGGCCAGAGTAAATGCTAACTGGCTAATGGGATTCGCTCCGGCTTCTGCGATGTGGTAGCCACTAATTGAAACGCTGTAAAAATTCTTTACTTCGTGATCAATAAAATATTGTTGTATATCACCCATCATGTGCATGGCAAACTCGGTAGAAAAAATGCAGGTATTTTGTGCTTGATCTTCTTTTAAAATATCAGCCTGAACTGTGCCGCGTACGGTGCTTAAGGTATTTTTTTTAATAGTATCGTAAGTGTTTTTATCGACTAACCATTCACCACTGATTCCAAGCAAAGCTAAGCCAAGGCCATTATTGTTCTCAGGAAGTTCGCCAGAATAAACGGGTTTGGCTTTATCTTTAAAATACTGGTCGATGGTGGTTTGGGCTTGTTGCCAAAGATCATTTTCTTTTAAATATTTTTCGACTTGTTGGTCGATGGCTGCGTTGATAAAAAACGCGAGAATAATAGGTGCAGGCCCGTTAATCGTCATCGACACCGATGTGGTTGGCGAGCATAAATCAAAACCACTGTAGAGTTTTTTCATGTCATCGACACTGGCGATACTGACACCCGAATTACCAACCTTCCCAAAAATATCGGGTCTGGCTGCTGGGTTCTCGCCATACAAGGTAACACTATCAAATGCGGTAGATAAACGCGCAGCGTCTTGGCCTTTGCTTAAATAGTGAAACCGCCGGTTAGTCCGTTCGGGGGTGCCTTCACCTGCGAACATACGAATAGGGTCTTCACCCTGGCGACGGTAGGGGAAGACACCTGAGGTATAAGGGTAATAACCCGGTAAATTTTCTTTGCCTAAAAATAGCACCCAATTGCCCCAATTATTATCTTGTGGTGCTGCTACTTTACAAATGTCTAATTGACTTAAACTCTTTTGATAGTTATTGCCTTTGAGTATTTTGTTGCGAACTTGATATTCATACTGCTCGGCGGTCACCGACGCTTTTAGTTGTGGCCAGTGTTTTAATGCGTTTAGTAATGCAGGTTCAATGCTCTGCAAATGACTTTGATAGCGCTGGCGTAGCAGAGAGAATTCATTGTGCTCTAATAACGCGGCTGGAGAATAAGGTTCTAACGGCGCTGGTAAGTCTGAATCGCTTAGTTCGTATAACGCTTCATAACAGTGTTGTGCTTTTGTGGCGCTGATACTTTGTTGCTGAATAAGAGACTCTTGCTTACGACCGTTTTCAGTAATTTCAGATAAGTAGCGGCTGCGACTGCCGGGGATAATAGCCGTGCCTTTTGGTTCGGTTGCATTAAAATGCGACGTATAGCGAGCTTTTTGCGCAAAGGTTTCGTTAGCGTGCTGTAGTTGATGAACCAATGATTCGAAAAACCAATTTACTCCTGGGTCATTAAACTGGCTGGCAATACACGGGAACACCGGAACGTTCTCGTCGGCTAACGTAAACTCATTATGATTACGACGCCATTGTTTTTTGACATCACGTAGCGCATCAGAGCTACCTGCTTTTTCAAATTTATTGATGACTATAGAGTCGGCAAAATCGAGCATGTCGATTTTTTCTAATTGACTGGCCGCACCAAATTCACTGGTCATGACATAGCTTGAGACATCAACATAGTCGACGATCTCACTGTCACTTTGGCCAATTCCCGCGGTTTCTACGATAACAAGGTCAACCCCTGAACTTTTTAAAAAGCTGATGGCATCGCCGAGCATTACATTCGTGGCAGCATGCTGACGGCGAGTTGCCATTGAACGCATGAAGAGCTGTGGGTTGCGCAAACTATTCATACGAATGCGGTCACCCAATAGGGCGCCGCCAGTGCGCCGCCTAGTCGGGTCAACAGCGAGTACCGCAATGTTTAATTGAGGTAGGTATTGGCAAAAGCGATTAAGTAGCTCATCGGTTAGGCTTGATTTACCGGCCCCTCCTGTACCGGTTATACCCAGTACAGGTGCGGGTGTTTGCGCGCGCCATTGGTTGCGTAAGTTATTTAATTCATCTGCGCTGAACGCATTGTCTTCTAATGCGCTGAGTACTCGGGCTATTTCTATCGCTGAGGTTTGAGTGGCGGTGGGTGCAATGTGCTGACGGCGTTTTTCGGCTCGAATGACAACGTCATCAATCATGCCTAATAATCCCATTTTCATGCCGTCGTTGGGATGAAAAATACGCTCTACGCCATAATCGTGGAGCTGTTTGATTTCTGCTGGGGTGATGGTGCCGCCACCGCCGCCAAATACGGCAATATGTTCAGCGCCTTCTTGTTTTAGGCGATCAATTAAATATTGGAAATATTCAATGTGCCCACCCTGATAAGAGCTTAAACAAATGGCGTCAGCATCTTCTTGTAGTGCGGCGTTAACCACATCTTCAACACTGCGGTTATGGCCAAGATGAATGACCTCAACGCCTTTGTCTTGAATTAAGCGGCGCATGATATTAATGGCAGCATCGTGACCGTCAAAGAGACTGGCAGCGGTGACAAATCGTAGTGGCTGAGTGCTCATATTCACCTCAAATAACACTAAGTGATTTTTTAGTGCCGATTGTTATTTTTATTATGGTGAATTCAGTCTAGCCCTAACTTTGAATAGGCAATAGGGCCAATTTGGCCCTAGTGTTAAATAGATTTAAACGGTCAGTTTAATTGGAAGAAAAGGTCATAAGCAGAAGATAAAAATGCCAATAATTATGATGAACAACTTATTTCGAGTGTTTTCCCCCAGTCTGGCGGCAAGTTGGCATATGCGTCGTATTCAGTTTGTTCGTCGAATGGTTTTTGTAAAATCGTAAATAATTTTTGTACTTCGCTGTAATCGCCATTTTGTGCAGCCGAAATGGCATTTTGAGCAAGATAGTTACGTAATATAAATTTTGGATTCACGTGATTCATTCGATGCTCTCTTGCGCTGTCATGTTCACTATTAAGCGCTTGAGAATTTTGGGCTAGGCTCTTTGCGTAAGCGTCAAACCAATCATCGAATGCAGAGATGTCTAAACACATATCGCGTAAATGGGTGTGTGTTTGTGTTTGATAAATACGAGATAGTTGTCGGTAGAAATAGGTGAAGTCTAGTTTGCACGTTGCCATCATGGCGGCGGTTTTTTCAATAATGCTTTGGTGTTGTTTTGCATTACCGGTTAAGCCCAATTTGAGTGCCATTTTTTCTAAATAATATTGCTCGAAAATATCAGGGAAGGTTTCAAGTATGGCAACGAGTTTTTCTTTTTCAACCAAAGGTAAAAGCGCTTGGGCCAACACAGCAAGATTCCAGTTAGCAATGTTAGGTTGCTGATTGAATGCATAGCGCCCTTGGTGATCACTGTGGTTGCAAATAAAATGTGGATTGTAATCATCAAGAAACGCAAATGGGCCAAAATCAAACGTGTCGCCGATAATGGACATGTTGTCGGTGTTCATAACGCCATGGGCAAAACCAAGGCTTTGCCAATGGGACATAAGATTCGCGGTGCGAGTTAATACGGCTTGAAAGAAATCGGCGTAAATATTATCACTGTTTTGGTTTAGCAGCTCACTGAAATGGTATTTGATGGTGTGATCACACAAAGATTGAAGGAGTTCGGGTTGTTGTGTGAACGAGCAATACTCAAAGTGACCAAAGCGAATGTGGCTTTCGCTAACGCGCAGTACCGTGGCGCCAGTTTCAGCTTGTTCACGATAAACCGGGGTATCGGTATCGACCACGCATAACGCACGGGAGGTTGGCACTTTCAGCGCCGCTAATGCTTCTGAGCATAAAAATTCACGGATACTTGAACGTAAAACCGCGCGGCCATCACCTTGGCGCGAATAAGGGGTGCGGCCTGCGCCTTTTAAATGTAAATCCCAAATTTTGTTCTCATGTTTTACTTGAGTGAGCAATACGCCACGACCATCGCCTAGGTCTGGGTTGTAGTACCCAAATTGGTGGCCTGTGTATTTCATGGCAATGGGCTGCCAATTACTTAATAAGCTTTGGCCAGATAATAAAAGTAATGTGGTTTCGTCGTGAATAGACGACGCATTTAAACCAAATAATTGTGCGCAAACAGGGCTATAGGCCACCAGCTTTGGGTTGGATAACGCTTGCGGGGTGACTGGGCTGTATAGGATGTTGGGCAGCTGTTGAAAAGCCTGAACGTAGTTGAGCTCTAACCAATTATTCATAATGATCTCGCGATAACAAGATCACAGTATACCCGTGATCAGGATTGCATGCTTTGCTTGTAGCCACTGTGGAGCACTAAGAAAATGCCCGCCAAAATACCGCTGCTGGCAAGTGCAAACGTCAATGTGATTGCTTCATTGTTCCAAATGATGCCGCCGATAGCCGCCAGTACAGGCACACTTAACTGCATAACGCCGGCACTTAAAGATGTAAAGGCCGGCAGCACTTTGTACCATAACCAATAACCTAAGCCAGAGGTAACAGCCCCTGACGATACCGCCAATAAAATACCCTGAGTGGTTATATTTATTGATGCATGTAGCCAATAAAGCGGCAACAAAAACACACAAAACAACACGCTGTATAAAAAATTTTGTGCGGTGTCTTTTTGTGGGTTTTGGCTGGCTTTTCCCTTGATGGTATAAAAGCCCCAAGCGATACCTGCAATGGCCATGATGAATACGCCTGACATTTCAGGGCGTTGTGCGCTGGGTAGCATCCACGCGGCAAAACTGCCAAGGGCGAGTAACAAGCCTGTGATTTCAAGCTTAGTACTGCGACGCCCTTGTATGTATTGCACGAGCAACATGGTTAACTGAACGCTGACAAATAAAATCAGTGCGCCAGCTGCGGTGCCCAGCATTAAGTAAGCAATTGAAAAACAGGCGGCATAAATAAATAAATATGCGGCTTGTTTTAGTCTTGGTTTGTTGGGCTTTTCAATGACAGCGTGTTTGCGATTCATGATAAACAACAGCGCAAATAAAATAGCGGCACCGCTGATTAAACGAATAATGGTGAAACTATTGGCATCTATTAGCCTGTCATTCAATGCTAAGCGGCACAGCACACTATTGCCTGCAAATGCAAGTAGGGCTAATACGGTTTGCAGGCCTAAAGAAAGGGGTGACATGTTTAGTCGTCTTTCTTTAAGTTTTTAAGCAGTTCTTTTAATTCTTTCGCTTTTTCAGGATCACTCATGGCTTGTTTGAGTTTTTCTCTGGCTGCATTGGTGTGGTCGTATTCTTTTTTACAGCATTCATCGAATGCTTTGCCGCTGCCACATGGGCAAAGTTCATCTTCTTGAGTCATGAGTTTCTCGTTACTTATCGTGTATTAACTAACTAGGATATAAAGGTTGTAATGATGACGCTGTATTTTCTTTGGCTGGCTTATAGTTACGAATGAGCTGCCATAAAAACTCACCTTGCCAAGCACTATTCCCAGTTGAAGAGTACAGGGTGTAATCCAGCTCTTGCAGTGCTTGTTTGAATTCGATGCTGTCAATGAGTGTGGCGACCTGCTCTAGGCTGGCTACGGATACAAATCCTTGTGCGTGTGCCCATGCAATAATGGCTTGGCGGGCCGCTTTGGCGTCATTTGCGCGGCAAGCGTGTTTGATCTGTTTTAACCGTGCCGATAAATTGAGCTGTTTCGTTTTATCTTGCTGGGTGTCAGTGGGCACTAATTGATGTTTTTTCCATAAAAAATAACTGGTAATTAACCACAACAACATGAAGATCAAGCTGAGTACCGGCCATAACTTTGCAGTGTTGCTTTGAGGTGCTGGATTAAGCGCGACACTCATCTCGTTACTGTGTGTTTGGTCAGTGTCATCATTATTGATGTCGTTAGATTGTGTTTGCTCGTTAATGGTATTTTGGGGCGTGGTAATCGCACCAGAAACCGTTAAGGTTTGCGCTGGCATAATCGCATACTCAATACGCCCCGCTTTAATATCAAACCAAGGAATACGTATTTCGGGTAGACGTACGTCACCATTTTTCGTTACCACAATGGCAATATTCTGGCTAACGATACCGGTAATGCCGTTGTCATCATTGATGTCTTGGCTTTGGGCTTGCTCAGGATAATATTTAAGTTGTGGCACATCATTTAATACAAGCTTGGGTAATTGTGCCGCACTCAAACCTTTTGCTTTTAGAGTTAAAGCTAACGTGATTGGCTCACCTTGTTTTAAATCATGCGTATTGCCAAGCCAGCGGTAATTTAAACTCACATTTTGCGCGGGTAACCAAGTAGACGTTTGTGGGTAATTGGCAGGTTGCGGTAATACCTGAATACGTATCGGTGGCTGACTGATTGAAACAGGGCGGCCCGCACGCCAGCGACCATTACTTATTTCGCCTGTGTATCTTGGTCCAGGAATGATTAACTCGCCGCTGGTTTGCGCAAAAATCACATAACGACGTTCATACACATCAAAGCTTCGGCCATTCAGTTGCGTGCGGTATTGCTTAGTTTCACCTAGGGGTTGTACTACGGCATCTTCAACTTCAACGTCGCTTAATTGGCTGTTATCAAGCGGCACCGCAAAATACAGTTTTTCGCTGTAGACAATTTGCCCTTGTACATAACTGGTTTTCACATCGGTTTCGGTATGAAAGAACACATCTTGTTGTTGGTTTTGTAGACTAGGGTCAAGCTTACTTACCATGATTTGAATGGGTTTCGTTCGTTCACCTTTGTATTCAATTGAAGGTAAAACCAAATTGCCTTTACGTTTAGGCGATAACGCAACGCTCCACACAGTCCATGATTCACTTTGGCCATTAATGTATTGGAAGCTGTTTTTACGTTGTTGATTGATAATCGTAAATTGTTGTTCCAGCGGTGACAGGTCAGGGTCACCCGTAAACACATTACTGTTGTAACGTAGGGTGAGCATGAGCGACTCGCCTTCACCAATGTTGGCACGATCGACGCTGGCTTCAAACGCCACCGCGTAAGACTGCCTAGCTAGTAAGCTTAAAATTAAAATACAAAATAAGTGTTTTACCACGGTTTACGCTCCCCATTTTGTTCGGTGTTGCCTTGGCGTTGTTGGTACTGATATAAAAATTTATTGCGCAGTAAACCACCCGGGTCATCGGGTATGCGTTTTATCCACTGCTTCATGGCTTGTTCTTGTTCTAAATCTTCTTGGCTTTTAGGTTGCACCTGCATATTGGCAGGATCGCCTTGCTGCTCTTCACTGCCTTGTTGTGCATTCATTTGCTGCTGGCGTTGTTCCATTTCTTCTTGGCGCTGCTTTTCGGCTTCGGTTTGTGCTTGTTCTAATGGATTGTCGCTTGCTTGTTGTTCGCTAGATTTTGATCCTTCTTGCTGTTGCGGATCACTTTGTTCACCTTGTGAGCCTTGTTGATCAGACTCTTTGCCATCTTGCGACTGGCTCTGTTGTGAATCGCTTTGCTGGGATTGATTTTGCTCAGATTGTTCACCCGATTGCGGTTGGTCAGATTCATTTTGTTGAGAGTCAGATGAATCTTGATTTTGTTGTGGGTTGTTTTGTTGGTTTTGTTTTAGCTGCTCTAACAAGGCTTTATTAGCGTTTGCGTCTTCAAAATCTGGTTGCTGTTTTAATGCGGCATCATAGGCGGCAATGGCTTTGTCTACTTGTTGTAACTGCGCTAGTGCATTGCCTTGATTGTATAAGCTTTGTGCGTCATTAAATTGCTGCCAAATATCCAGTGCGCCTTGGTAATCACCTGCTTTGTATAAACTGCTGGCTTTCCATTTTGGGTCGTTAAAATGTTCGGCGGCTTTAGCTGGGTTTTGCTCGAAGTATTTTTCACCTTGTTGATCACCGTTTAAAAATACATTAGGTAAATCAACTTGAGCAAAGCTGTCGCTAGGTTGCAGCATGATGAGCAAAGTGACACTTAACACTACGCCTTTTCTAAAAGCACCTAAACACAGTAAAAGCAGCGGCAGTATTAACCAGTAACCACTGTCTAGCCATTGGTCGAACTGCATTTTTTCATCATCATCCTTTTTAAACTGGTTCGCCGATTTGAAGCTGGCAAGTAATGAACTAATGTCACGATCACTATTTCCAAGGCGTTCAATTTTAGCGGATGTGGCACGGGCAAGCGCTTGTAAGTTATCCCATTCTAGTGGAGGCATAATGACTTGGCCTTTACTGTCTTTGAAAAAACGGCCGTCTGGTTGCACCATTGGCGCGCCTTGCTCGGTGCCCACGGCTAAAATGGCAAGTCGAATATTGGCTTGGTTTAATAAGTTGGCCGCAATATCAATGTCTCGGCTCTCAACGCCGTCGGTGACGAGTAACAATGTGCGAGGGGAGCTGCCAGCTTGCTCAAATAAATTAACGGTTTGTTGTGCAAGAGCAACTAGGTTACTGCCTTGGCTTGGCATGATGTAAGGGTCAAGAGGTGGCAATAATGACTTTACCGTATTGGTGTCTTGGGTGAGTGGGCTAACCACATGCGCATCACCTGCATAAGCGATTAAGCCAATGTTTTGTCCGCGCTCGCTTTTTAGTACATCTAAAATTTTATATTTTGCGCGCTGTACGCGAGAAGGGGCGATGTCTTGAGATGTCATTGATAGCGATAAATCTAAGCCAATAATTAAGCCTTGTTCTGAGCGATACACTTCAGAGCTTTGCTTTTGCCAGCTGGGGCCGCTCAATGCAAGAATGCCAAGCAAAGCGCCAAGCCATAACGCAGATTGGGTGAGTCGCTGGCTGCTTTTTTCGGGGGCGTTAAGTAATACATACTTCTGTAATGTTGGTGAAATCACCGATTGCCAGTTGCCCGCTTTTAGAGGCTTGATTTGTTTAAAGAAAAACAAAATAGCCAGTGGCAGTATCAGTAAAATCCATTCTGGGCGCAGTAGATGAAAGTCAGACATTGGCTTTCTCCTTTTGACCCGTAATCATATTATTAAATGCACGCAACCAACCTTGCTGATAAGCGTAAATCATTAAGGTTAAAAGCAGTGCGATGGCTAACGGGTAGTGAAATAACGATTTTTCAGGGCGTATCATTTGTTGTTGTACTTCAATTTCTTCTAAGTCATCAAGTAGTGCGTAAATTTGATTTAAATCGTCTAAGTTACGCGCACGGAAATATTGACCGCCAGTACTTTTTGCAATGTCGATTAAGGTCGGTTCATCTAAGTCGCGGCTAGGGTTTACTCGGCGTGGGCCAAAAAAACCTTGTTTGATTAACTCATCCGCGCCGATACCAATGGTGTAAATTTTAACGCCTGCTTGTGCGGCGAGTTTGGCGGCTTGTGCTGGCTCTATTTCACCTGCGGTGTTTTGCCCGTCGGTTAATAGAATTAATACACGATTCGATTCGGGTAACGACTGTAAGCGCTTAACCCCTAAGCCAATGGCATCGCCAATGGCGGTTTGTTTACCGGCTAAACCGAGAGCTGCTTCGTTTAATAGTTGTTCAAGAGTGGTTAGGTCAAATGTAAGTGGCGTTTGAATATAAGCTTTAGAGCCAAACAA
>JBLHLT010000007.1:0-182776 GCA_047621325.1 Oceanicoccus sp. | reverse complement strand
TCTGCTTGCTTAAGGATGGCCATAATCTGGCTGTCAGAATAGCGTGATGTTTTCATGTAGATCTCCTGCGTTTAGTGTACGAGAAAAATTCTACTTTTGGGACCTGTTAATTTATGGGGGGATTACCGTTTACTTGCTCGAAAGTATTCTATTGCTATGAAACAGGCAATTGGTCGATCCCGTTAGGTTTTTTAAAAATAGTAATTATATTTGTGATGGCTTTTTTCAACTTGATAATGCTATCACTACTTAGCGGAACTAACGTATAGCTCTAGATTGAGCATGCGAATCCAGTGGCGATAGCATCAATGACGCTTAGTAATAAATGTACGGATTGCTCGTTTAGATAAGTTTGAAGCTGATGGATATATAAGGAAACAATAGCACCAGCTACTCCATTAGTGCCACAAGACTACCAATGTATTAACTGTAATGTTCAATGGACGCATTCCAGCTATGGGGCACCAGTTTGCCCTAATGGATGTGGGCATCTTTACAGTCGAAAGGTGTATAATCAAAAAGAATAAAGGTGCATATCCAATGGTTGTTGAATATTACAATGTAAATTCCTTAAACTGATTTATTGCAGTGGCACACTAATTTCGGTCACGTAATAAACCGAAGTTAAGGGAAGGACAGTTTGCTAGTATGCTTCTCTATTTTTCTAAGACCATAATCGGGAAAAGCATGAAGATTGAGAAATGGAACTGAGTAATTTTTTGATTTAAGCAATAGCATTGTACAGTTGTTCTCTTTGGCTTCAATCCTTATTGGTTTAGGTAAGACAGCTAATCATACCCTCGCAGCGACGATGGGTGTAGTGGCAAACAATTAAGATATAATAAGAATAAGATCACCCGCAGGTGCGGGTTCGTACAGTGAAACTATTACAGCATAAAGCGTATCCTCCGATACGATAACTGAGCACCCTTCCAAAAGGTCAGGTGCCGTCATCCAGTATTTATTAAACAAGCGAATTTAAATAGGCCTTCCACCCGCCAAACTCAGTAATGTTTTTTGCATCACTTACTACGTTCCCCTCACTCATGAAGCCGCAGTGCCATGTGCCATCGGCCAGTTCTACTTTACCAATGCCAAGGGGGGCAGGAATGCCGGCCACAAATGAGCCAAAGTATTCCATGGGCATGGACCAAACTTCGACCTCAATGTTACTGCCGTTTTCATCGTCACGAATCATGGCGGGGCGTTTACCATCGGGTAGGGCGTACAATTGATAACTGGAGGCGCTTTGGGTTTTGCTTACTAATGTGGCGCCACGTTCGGTTAATTGCCAATTTAATGGGTAGCCTTCTAAGTGGGCGCCGCATACCACCACATTAATGTGCTTACTTGGGCGTGGCACGGCGTTGCCTTCAAAAGGTTGCAGTGCAAACTCACTGGTGCCTTGCGGTAAATTTAACGCTTGATGTAATGCCCCTGAGTAGCTTAATAATTTCATGTCGGTGAAGGCTTGGCTAAATAAAGTCACACCCCAGCTGACGCCGTTTTGGGTTAAACCCACCGGCACATTGGTGGCGGTGTAATCCAGTAGATTCATGAAGTTGGTATAGGTACCTAAAATGGAATTATATTTGATGGGCTCTGCGCGTAATTCTTCACGGGTGAATTGTGTGGGGCAGGTGGGGGTTAATAAAAAGTCGACGGCATTTACTTGTTCATCACAGATTTTTTTGAACGCTTGTAATTGATATTGGGCGCTAAAGGCATCGGCGGCGGTTTTGCCTTCGGCGCTGCCAATAATGGTTTGAATCACAGGCAGCATGGATTCACGTTTAACGTCTTGCACCGCTAACCAGCGCTCGGCAACCCATGGGCCTTCGTATAATAATTTGGCCGCTTCAATAAACGGTGCAAAATCCACGGCGACTTTTTTACCCCCAAGGCGTTCAAGCTGTGCCACGGTTTTTTCAAACAAGGCCTCAGTTTCTGGGTTGTTATAAAAATCTAAGGTTGATGGCACACCAAAGGTAAATTGCTCAGGCAATTTTGGTTCAAAGTAACGTAATAAGTTATCTGGTTTATTGTCACGGGCGTAGCTGTCTTGTTTGTCATATTGACCAGCCACACTGGTGACCAAGGCCGCATCTTGTGTATTTAATGCAAACACCGTGATGCAATCCAAACTTAAACACGCAGGTACTAAGCCTGTATTGCTGAACAAACCTTTTGTGGGTTTGTGGCCAATTAAATTATTTAATGCAGCAGGTACACGGCCGCTACCTGCTGTATCGGTGCCTAATGCAAAACTCACTTGGCCAAGGGCGGTACTCACCGCGGAGCCAGCACTGGAGCCACCGGATACATAATCGGTATTAAACGCATTTTTACCTTCACCGTATGGGCTGCGCATGCCCACTAGCCCTGTGGCAAATTGGTCAAGGTTAGTTTTGCCTAAAGGGATGGCACCGGCTTTTAATAATTGCTCCACCACAAAGGCATTTTGTGTGGGGGTGTAAGCAAAGTCAGGGCAAGCGGCGGTGGTGGGCACGCCGGCTAAATCAATATTATCTTTGATGGCAAAGGGCACGCCATAAAGGGGTAAATCCTCTGGGGTTTTACCGTCTAGGTACGCAAGGTATTTATTCAGTTTGGTTTCGTCTAACAATGTGATCCACACATTATGATCTTGTTGCGTAAGGGCTTGTTCGCGCAGTGCCAAAATTAATTCGCTTGGGGTAATGTCGTTTTTTGTGTAGGCCTGTTTAAGGGCGGTAATATTTAAGTTAAACATGTTTGTTACCTAATTCTGTTTTAATAAAAATGTTTATATCAATGCTGGTGTTAATTCTTCGCTTGCGTGTTCTTCAATAATCACTAAGGGTTGGCCCGCTGAAACCGATTGCCCTTGTTGTTTTAATACGCTGTTTACGGTGCCCGCTTGTGTGGCGTAGATTTCAATTTCCATTTTCATGGACTCTAAAATCATTAATACATCACCCGCTGCAACGGTATCGCCAGTATTTACTTTACATTGCCAAACACTGCCTGAAACTGGGCTGTCCATGGCTTGACAGTTTTCGGGTAATTGAAACTCATCGCTCTCGTCAGCTTGGGCTTCAATCGGCTCAAACGTCAGTTGGCCGTTTTCTTTCCAGCGGGTCAGTTCTTCTTCAAACGCTTGCTCTCTTGATTCTACAAAGCTCGAAATTTCCGTTTTGTTTTTCTCTAAAAACGCTTGGTACTCATTTAAACTGAATTGCGTTTCTTCAATTTTTAATGAGACCTGCCCTTTAGGTAAGGCTTCGCGAATATGGGTAAGCTCTTCTGGACTCACTTCATAAAATTTAATTTGATCAAAAAACCTCAGTAGCCAAGGTTGTTTAAAGTCATGGGTTTGATGGTAGCGGTTCCACATTTGTGAGGTGCGCCCAACAAATTGATAGCCGCCCGGGCCTTCCATGCCATAAACACACATGTACGCGCCGCCAATGCCCACGGAGTTTTCCGCGGTCCAGGTTCTTGCTGGGTTGTATTTAGTGGTGACCAATCTGTGTCTTGGGTCCAGCGGGGTGGCAACCGGTGCGCCTAGGTACACATCGCCTAATCCCATGACTAGGTACTCGGCATTAAAGACGGTGTCTTTAACCGCTTGAATATCCGCAAGGCCATTAATGCGACGGATAAATTCTAAATTGCTTGGGCACCATGGGGCGTCTTTGCGCACAGACTGCATGTATTTTTCAATGGCTAACTGGCACGCGGCGTCGTCCCAACTGAGTGGCAAATACACGGTGCGCGATGGCACCGTTAGGTTTTCAGTGGTGGCCACGTATTCACAGGCTTGATCAATCAATTGGGTTAATTCAAGTAGCGTGACTTTTTGTGAGTCATAATGAATTTGCAGTGAACGTATGCCTGGTGTGAGTTCTTTCATGCCGGCCAGTTTGTGTTCTTTTAACCACAACATGAGGGCGTGTACTTTAAAGCGACGAGCAATATCTAATTCAAGTGGGCCAAGTTCCACTAATAAAAAGTGATCACCGGCTAGGCGACAAACGATGTTGTCATCACCGATTTTTGTTTGATGAATGATTGGGTTTGGCAAGTTTGCAAAATCAAACCCGCTGGCTTCAATGTGAGCAGGTTTGAGTTGTGCAATGTTTTGGGTTTGCGCTTGCTCAAGTTTAACCGCTTGTTCGTGACTGACTGGCACAAACTGAATTTTACTGCCTGCTTTTAGCTGGCCTAACTTCCAAAGATCTGCGCTGATCACCGTGGCAGGGCAAACAAAGCCGCCTAGTGACGGGCCGTCGGGCCCAAGAATCACAGGCATGTCGCCAGTGAAGTCCACCGTACCAAATGCGTAGGCGTTATCGTGAATGTTTGATGGGTGCATGCCCGCTTCGCCGCCACTTTTGCGTGCCCATTTTGGTTTTGGGCCAATTAAACGCACACCGGTTCGCGACGAGTTGTAATGCACCTCCCATGTGTGATTTAAAAATTCTTGAATGTCAGCATCGGTGAAAAAATCAGGAGCACCATGGGGGCCATAAATAACCCGTAGTTTCACCAGATCCGGTGTTACCAGTTGGCTGTAGTTATCAAAGGTTGGACGTATGTTTTCAATTACGCGTGTATCGCTGCATTGTTTGGCAAGTTCAATCACATCGCCGGTTCGTAATGCGCGGCCCACGTGCCCACCAAATTGGCCAAGGGTAAATGTGGATTTTGAACCTAAATATTCAGGGCATTGCACGCCGCCTTTTACCGCTAAATAACAACGGGCACCTTTGTCTTTTAATTTACCTATGGTGAGGGTTTGCTCTGCGCTTATATGAATCACTTGGTTCATGGGCACAGGTTCATTGTCGAGCGTGAGCGCAAATTCAGCACCCACAATGGCCACATCACAGGCCACGTTAAATTTTAAGCTTGGGCCATTCAATGTGATCTCAAGTGCCGCGGCATATACATTGTTTTCAAGTAGCTCATTGGCTAAACGAAAACTCATGGCGTCCATGGGGCCCGACGGCGGCACACCCACGTGCCAATGATTTTGACGACCTGGGTAATCTTGAATAGTGGTTTGTGTGCCGCCACTTAATACCGTAAACGTCGATGGCTGTACTGAAAATTCAGCTAAGCTATTGGTGAAAATTTTACCCTGTGCGGTCATGGGGGCGCGTAAAATATTTTGCACATAAGGCTTGTTAGTTTGAATGCCATAAATAGTGCTTTGATCTAATACGCTATCCAGCTTGGCAATGGCTTGTGCACGGCTGGCTTCAGTAACGATCACTTTGGCTAACATGGGGTCAAACAATGACGGCACTTCAATGCCGGATTCGATCCATGTATCAATACGACAGTTACCCCCTTGATAAGTGGCATTTTCATGTTGCGGCCAACTCACATGGGATAGCAAACCGCTGCTGGGCATAAAGTCTTGTGCTGGGTTTTCGGCGTAAATACGCGCTTGAATACTGTGGCCATTAGGTTTGAGTGAGGCTTTTAATTGGGCAAGGTCGTTTAATTCTCCCGCCGCTTGTTTAACCATGCATTCAACCAGATCAATGCCCCAAACTTGTTCGGTGACACCGTGTTCTACTTGTAAGCGGGTGTTTACTTCTAAAAAATAAAACGCTTGAGCATCATCATCAAAAATAAATTCCACAGTGCCAGCGTTACGATAGTTAACAGACGCCATTAAACGCTCGGCGGTTGTGTGTAATTGTTCGCGCAATGCTGGTGATAAATTAGGCGCTGGGGTTTCTTCAATGACTTTTTGGTTGCGACGTTGTGCCGAGCAGTCCCGTTCACCTAGGCTTATGGCTTGACCATGGCCGTCGGCAAAAATTTGAACTTCAATATGACGGGCACGTTGAATCAATTTTTCTAAAAACACGCCATCGTTAGAAAAATAACTGGCACCTAAACGTTTCACACTGTCCCATGCTTTTATGAGTTCATCTTTGTTATGGCACGCCTGCATGCCGATGCCGCCACCGCCAGCGGTGCTTTTTAACATGATGGGATAACCCACATCCTCGGCCCAGCTAATGGCGTCGTCTAATTCATTTAATAAGGGTGAGCCAGGTACTAACGGTACGCCAGCGGCAAGGGCGGCATCACGGGCTTGGTGTTTTAAACCAAACAAATTCATTTGATCAACCGTTGGGCCGATGAACACAATATCGTTATCTTCACAGGCTTTTACAAATTCGGTGTTTTCACTTAAAAAACCATAACCTGGATGAATGGCCTGCACATTATGTTGTTTGGCAATGTGTATGATTTTTTCAATGTTTAAATAGGTGTCGGCAACCGAGCCCTCACCTAAGCTAACGGCGATGTCGGCGTTTTGCACATGCAGGGAATCTTTGTCGGCTTCGTGGTAGACGATGACAGATTGAATGTTGAGTTTTTTTAAGGTGCGAATAATGCGTGTGGCAATGGCACCGCGGTTTGCAATTAAGACCGTGTTAAACATAAACGGCTCCAAACTGACGGGTCGTCCCGATGATGAATAGCGAATTCAGGTCGTCCTGATTTCGAAGTGCGAACACTTAAATTTTTTTGATAACGCTTACGACCAAATGAATACTTCAACTGGGGTTGGGTCATAACCATTACATGGGTTGTTCAGTTGTGGGCAATTGGAAATTAATACCAAGGTATCCATCTTAGCGGTGAGCTCTACGTACTTGCCTGGTGCCGAAATGCCATCTTCGAAGGTAAGTTTGCCATCGCTTGTGACCGGCACATTCATAAAAAAATTAATATTATGAGTAATATCTTCTTTATTTAATTTGTATTCTGGATGTTCTTGAATGGCGAGCATCCAGCTATCGCGACACGCATGCATACAGCGTTTTTCTAAGTCATAACGAACGGTGTTGGATTCGGTTGCACAGGCACCGCCCACCGTATCGTGACGGCCGCAGGTGTCGGCGACAATTTCTAATAGGTCGTTATTTAAATTGGTTTTCAACATGGTACCGGCGGTTAGATATAGTGCACCTTGTTCGCGTACCGTATCCATGGCGCTATAACGTTCGCTTACGTCGTTGGCATTATAAAATAAGGTGTCCGCCGCTTGATTGCCTTTAAGATCGACAATGCGAATAGTTTCACCGGCTTTAACAATGCCAAAATAGTAATCACCAGCATCCACGGTTGCAGATGACTGTGCGTTCTCTGTTTTTAATAGACTTTCTTTAATCATGATTATTCTCACAAACCAAAATGATACAAGGCGTTATTTTCAAAACCCCTTTGGTTTTCAGGGCAATGATTCATGCATGGGTCATCTACACCAATTGCATTCGCTTGGGTTAATGTGATTTCAATAGGGGTCATTGGGTAGGTACTGGCTTTGGTGAATGGATGTGGGCAGGTATGCATCACCACTAATGTATCCATTTCGAAGCGAAGTGTGACGGCATCACCAGCTTGACTGTTTCGAGTCAGCGCAAGTTTGCCTTCATCGTCGCTGCTCACTTGGCTAAACCAATTGACGTTAGCGGCCATGTCTTGGGCTTTTAAGTTATATTTTGCAAGCTCAACTAAAAAACTGTCATAACCATTTTGTAGCCAAAGATTATGGTCGTCTTGGTAATTGCGTTGACCAAATTGTTTTTCGATGTGTGTGCTGTGACTATTGCCGCAGACACTTTCATGCCAGCCAAAGCTATCGTCAATGATTGAACAAAAAATTCGCCCCATGTCACTGTATAAGCAATGGCCTTGGGTGAGTTTAAATGTATGTTGGCATTTTAATGTGTCCGGTGCGTTGTATTTTTCACCCAGTTGATATGGGTTATAAAACAGCATGCCGACGTTAGCGCCGCCGTTGATATCTTTAAGGGTTAGTTGCGTGCCTTTGCGTGCCATGAATGACCAGTGGCTTGCACCACTGACGGTGGTTTGGTAGGTCTTATCGTTAACCAATGCATGATAGGTTTTTGATGTGTGTGTCATAATTTTTATGCCTCTCACTACGCCGATAGTGCGTGTGGTGATAGTGATTCTTCAATCTCTATAAAACTGTCTTTGTCGACTTTACCCACAGGTAAATCAAAGGTGATGGTGCTGCCAAATCGATTGGGGGAGTGTGGGTCGTATCGGGTTTTATCGAATACCCATAGGCGTGTGCCTAAATAAAAGCCTTCTTCTAAGTCATGGGTCACCATAAAAATAGTCAGCTTATATTTTTGCCATAAATCCAATACTAATGCGTGCATGTCTTTACGAATGCCAGGATCAAGTGCCCCGAATGGCTCATCGAGTAATAATACTTTTGGGTGTTTAATTAACGCTTGTGCAATGGCTAAACGTTGTTGCATACCGCCTGAAAGTTCATGTGGGTATTTATGCTTAGCGTCTAGTAAACCAACGGCGTCTAGCCATTCATCCGCTTCGTCTAATGCGTGTTTACGTTTTTTGCCAAAAAGACGGCCAATAAAACTGGATTCAAATTCTTTTGAAATAGCGACGTTGTCACGCACAGATAAGTGAGGGAAGACGGAATACTTTTGAAACACAATGCCGCGCTCAGGGCTAGGCTCAGCCAAAATGGGTTGGCCATCTAATACTATGTCACCTTGTGTATGGGATTCTGTGCCCAGTAACATGTTTAAAAAGGTACTTTTACCACAGCCAGAGGTGCCTACCATGGTGATAAATTCACCTTTTTTAACTTGGCAGTTAATATTTTCTAACACTAAGTTTTCACCATAGGATTTCTCAACGTGGCGAAATTCAATTTGATAATCAGACATAGTGACCTCTACTTCGCCGCGTGATACCAAGGGAATACTTTTTTACTGGTCATCATGAGTAACCAATCAAGAAAAAATGCCAATAAAGTTATCCACATGACATAGGGTAAAATCACGTCCATTGATAAATAACGTCTGACTAAAAATATGCGATACCCTAAACCGTCGGTGGCCGCGATGGCTTCTGCGGCAATTAAAAATAACCATGCGGTGCCTAAACTTAAACGCAGTGCATCAAGCAGCCTTGGTAATATTTGCGGTAATAACACACGAATAATAATTTGAAATGAATTTGCACCCAGTGTTTGTGCTTTAACCAGTTGTTCGTTAGGAATATCTTTGGTGCGTTGGTATAAGTCACGAATTAAAAACGGGGTAATCCCTACAACAATCAACATGACTTTTGATAACTCACCTAAGCCAAACGTAATCAGTAATAACGGTAATACTGCCATGGGAGGGATGAGTGATATGGCGGTAATAATTGGGTTTAAGTTAGCACCAATTAACGGAATCGCACCTGTAATGAGCCCAAGCAATAAACCAATCATCGCAGCGCACACAACACCGGTTAATAGGCGCTGTAAACTGCTTTTGGTATCTTGCCAAAATAAGTATTCGCCAGTGCGTTTGCTTGGGGTAAAGGCTAATCGGTCAATGGCACTTTGAAATTCACTGACACTTGGTAGTAATTTATCGTTAGGGTTTTCCGCTTTACGTATTTCAGAACCCCATTGATAAAGGGCCATCAGCAAGATAAATGGTAGCACTCCCAATGCAATGGCCAAAGGCTGAGATGGCTTTTTATTTATCCAGCGATTCATAATGGTCTCTTTTAAAAATGGGGCTTGGGTAGTAAACAACGTCCTTGTTGTTTTTTATTATTGTTATAAAGCGGTTTTACAAGCTACCGTTAGCAACCATTTCCATGTAGCTTGGATCAAAGCGCAATTGGATATTGTCTTTATTACCAAATACACCTGTAGGTGTTTCGATACCAATAAACCCTGCGTCTGCAGCGCCTTCGCCTAATAAGCCATGATCAAACGAAAATTCAGCAACATATTGCATCGTATTTTTAAGTGCAGGGCTTTTTACAAAATCAACGGCTTCTTTTGCGTCATAAAACATTTTGGTTGAATCTAGCTGAGCTTCAAAGCCCGCAAGGTCGGTACCGGATGCTTTACCCATGTGTTCGCGTACGGCTTTGTCTGCTTTCATTTTTGCCATGATTTCATACCACGCGCCCACTAAGGCTTTACCTAGTTTAGGGTTCTCTTTAAGGGTTTTTGTATTAACGATAAGGGTATCAATGATTTCACCAGGGATTTTAGAGCTGTCAAAAACGTTATTGCTTTTTGGCATGCTTAAAATTTCACTTACCAGTGGATTCCAAGTGGCAACGGCAGTGACATCACTTGTGGTATAAGCAGAGACTAAATCGGCATCAGAAGTGTTAACAACTTTTACGTCTTTTTCAGAAAGCCCAACGCTCTCTAAGCCGCGTGCTAATAGGTAGTGAGAAACACTTAATTCGACAAGGTTAATGTTTTGCCCTTTAGCGTCTTTAATAGACTTACCATTTTTTAGGATAACGGCATCGTTGCCGTTAGAAAAATCACCAACAATTAACGCTGTAGAGTCAACACCGCCAGCAGCTGGAATGGTTAGAGCATCCACATTTGCCATGGTGCAAGCATCAAATTCACCGGCAGTGTATTGATTCATAGATTCAACGTAATCATTAAACTGCACCACATCAATGTTGATGTCGTATTTGTCAGCCCATTTTTTTACGATGCCAGATTCATGTCCGTACTCCCAAGGCATCCAGCCTACATAAATAGACCAACACACTTTGAAATCTTCTTTTGCTTGTACAAGATTTGAAGCGCTAAGGGTGCTAAGCGCAATAGATGCACTAAGCAATAAACGAGATGTAAATGTTTTCATTGGGTTCTCCCAAGTATTTAAAAGTTACACATGAGTAATCTTGGCCAATGCCAGTCGATTCTCCCGGGCTTTTATCCCGCCGTGTAACCTTACAAAAAATACTTAAGATTTTTTTGGAAGGTCGATAGCTCTCGGACCAGTCACTTTTAAAAAAGTCGGAACCCTAGCTATACCATTGCAAATTTTTCAGACTGTGGACGAGTACCTAAATGTTACTAGCCAAGATTATTCTGTACTAAGTTATAGCAATTTAGATGCCAGAATTAATTTTGTTGAAAACAGTGCTACTTATCAGAAAAAGTGAATGACGATTAATAAATTATGCGTTTTAGTGGTGCGCGAACTAATGCGGTGTGTTGGTTTGGTGCGCAAGTGTGATTTAACACGCACAAAAATATTATCGAAAAATAAATGTGTTTGTTTGTGGTTGCTTATGACGTGTCAGTCAGCGTATGGCATTTTTTTTATGAGCGGAATGTTATTCAATAAAATAAAAGGCGTTAAACGCACTCTTATTATTCGTCACGACACTTTATTGTTCATTGAAGAGGATTAAGTTTGCAGTGGTTACGCGATGATAGTGTGTAATAAAAAGCCCCTTGAAAGGGGCGTTTATGGTTAAGCTGTGATTTTTTTTGGCTCGCGAATCACACGGGTTTCACTGTATTTGTCGTGCCATGTGAAACCGTCTTTATCAATGAACATCCACAAATACCCGATGCCGCATAAACCTAAAGAACCAATTGCGACCACAAAGCGCAATAAACATTGCGTCATGGTTAATGGTCCTTTGTTTTGATTAAGCAAGCGTAAGCGCCATGCACGCATACCTAACGTTTGGCCGCCTCTGCGCCAAAAGTGCATGTTGAACCACAAAGTGGCAATAAACAGTGCACTGGGTAAAAACGGATTATGGGTATTAGCTGCTTCACCACCGTTAGCAATAACAAAAACAACACCAATGGCAAACCAAAGGCCAAGCACGAGTAGTGCATCGTAAAGTAGTGCCGCTAGGCGAACAAACAAACCTGCGTTGGTGACAGTTAACGTATTTTGTTGATCAGACATAAAATTCTTAAAAGTTGTAACCGAAATCAATCACCGCTTCGGCGGACTCGGCTTTTGAGTTTGACTGGTTGTTAGTTAAATCACCGCTGAATCTCAGCATGGCTTGGCAAGTGTACCATGAATAGCCGAGGCCGAAATCATAGCGTATTCCTGCGTTATTGCGGTTGCCTGAATCTTGAAAATAGGTGTCATAAAACAAGCCGCCGCCAAGATAAAACTGCCACCCTTTGTTGAGGTTGGTACTGGCAATAATTGACGATTTAACCCCCAGATAACGCACTGACTCTGGGATATTTAAATTATAAATGGTGTCGTTACGGTCTTTATCTTCAATGGTGATGGTGTCGAGCTTAGCGGTTTCTAGTGCGTACAGTGTGGCGATATGCTCGGAATGTTCGTGTTGATACGCCGCCCTTAAACCTCGATAGTTATGGTATTGGGTGTAGTCATTGTTAGAGAAGTGGTCTTTATATGGTTCAGAGGTTTCATGGTAGACCCGACCAAAGTACACGGTATTAAAGGTGGCTGGTTTTGTTGGCGCTACGTTGTGTATTTTGCCCTGTGTCGTGAGTGTATTCGGTTCAGGCGTGGCTTTTTCACTTGGTGAGTCATTGGCTGGTAATTGAGCGGCAGGCTCTTTGGTTATTTTGCGGATGTCTTCTGTGGCGATGGCCAGCACACTGCCACCTTTGATTTGAAACTTGTAGCGGTTATTCTCAAAGTCTTGCTCGATCAGTTTACCACGTAATACCGATCCGTCTTTTGTGTACACGACGTCGTCAAACCCGTGAGCCGCGTTAAAAGCGATGCATGACAGCCCTAAAGCAAAAAGCAATGCGCGCATAAAAGACCTTTTATTGTTGTTATAAGTACCCGTTAGCGGATTATACATGACAAATCACCGCAAATAAGCGAGTAAGCTCGCTAAAAGTTGAATCCTAGCTGCAAATGCCCTGTTGTACTGCTGTCCACGGCTTCCGAGTAGTCTGAGCTATTGAGTACATTTACGCGTAATAGTACTTGTAAGGTTTGCCAGCTATAACCCAGCCCTAACTGAAAATCTGAGCCACTGGCTGTGGATGAATCGGCATCGGTGGCGTAGCTTTCAGTAAATGCACCTAAGCCTGTGAAGAACTGCCAGCCTGCATAGAGGTTCGTACTTAAAATAGCCGCTATTTGAAAACTGCTGTAATTTTCATCGCTCAGGTCGCTACCAGAAAGCGTGGTGGTATGACCAAAGCGATCGGTTTCTTCCTTTTCACTAAACGAGCCGACATTAAAATCACTATAAATCGCAAAATGCTGGTTGGCGTTGAATTGTGCAGCGAGGTTTAAGCCAGTATAGGTGAAGGTGCTTTCCCCCAATGTGCTGACTGTTTTAAGCGAATGGCTCATGGTGCCAATATAGAACGTACCAAGGGTTTTATGGGGCGGCTCAAAGTCTGTGTTTTGACTAACGGTTTGTTCTACTTGGGGGTTTTGGTTGATCACCGGACTATTGTTGATGTTAATGTTCACACCAGATTGATGACCACTGCCTGTGATGGGGGCTTCTTTGCTTATTTTTTCAATATCATCTTTATTCACACTAAACACACTGCCACCGTTAAGCTGAATCTTATATTTACCGTTAGCAAAGTCCTGTTCAATTAGGGTGCCACGCAGCACGCTGCCGTCTGTTTTGTAGATGACATCTTCTAGGGTATTAGCAAGCGCCGAGACAGAAATAAACCAAGCAGAAAGAAACAATGTGCCAAATAACACCGATCTTGTCAGAAAAGCCGCGCAGCGCATAACATAATCCCTTAATAACAATGGCTCACCTTATTTTAGACTTTAATTGCACGCTTGGTGGGTGATGCTCAAACGATTCGGCAATAAAAAGTCAGTGGCTCATGGCGTAATAGGGTGTTTGCACGGTCATTGGCTGACGAATGCAGGTGTGGATTTAAGCAAAAAATGCCGACCAACATGAGGGGATATTTGAATGCAGGGCGAGTGCATGCGTCCATGATGGGCATGGTTTTAGGCCCTTTCATTCTTTGCATAAACTGCTCTTTAACCGAGTGATTGTACTATTCTAATGAGAATAGTTAGATTTTAGGAAGGCAACGTATTGATTATCCGCTGGAATATTCGACGTAAGCTCAATGCCGTGCTGACCCTGTGTGGTTTAGCCTTTATTGCCATTTGTGCGCCGATTATCAGTTACCTCAGTTTTGAGTCATACCAAAAGGGTGCTCAGGCACAACAAGTGCGCCTAGTCGGTGTGTTGAGCACCTCTGCCGCCATTGCAACGTTTGTCTCGAATGAAGAAATAGCCGAAGAAGTACTCAATGGGCTGCTGCAAGACGATGAAATTTTAGCCGCAAACATTACAGGCCAAGGCGGTTTTTCTAAGCACGCACAAAGCGCTAATAGCCCCACGGCAGTGTTATCGCAGCATAGGATGAGTCGCTATCCGCTTTATTCTCCGGTCAATGGTGAAGACGTGATTGGCGAAATCAACGTGTGGTCGAATGACCCGCTTATTGCGGAGCGCGCCACCAGTATCGTGTTTGAAAATATTACCTCGATGGTGGTTTTGACATTGTTACTGGCAATCGCATCCATATTTGCAACCAATATATTAGTTGCGACGCCACTGCGTCGCTTGGCGGATCAGGTGACCTTGGCTAAACCGGGCGAGTCGTATGCCATAGAGGTGGATAACATACATCTGAACGATGAAATCGGACTGGTCACTGACAGTGTGAACGGCTTTTTATCGATTACCCGTGTAGCCATCGATAAAGAGCGGGCGTTGCGGATGCAAATTGAGCGTATGAATCAACACTTCAGCAATGTTTTTGCTAATTCCCGCGTGGGCATCATGGTGGTGGACGAATAAGGGAGGTTGCTGCATCACAACCCCGTTCTGCTTGAATCCATTATTAAACTCGATGAATCCCAATACCAATCATTACCCCAGCAAGATATTTTTAGTATTGCCTTTGCCGACAGTAAAGAGGTTTGGGCGCTGATCGATACCGCGCGTTCAAGCCAAACAACCGTAGAGGGCGACCTACTTTTAGCGACCGCGTGGCATCAACCCTGCTGGGTGCATTGCATCTTGACGGTTAATCAAGATGAAAGCAGTGGCGAGCAAATTATTGAATGTGTCCTGCATGATGTTACCCGCAGAATTCAAGAAACCAATACAGCCAAACAATTAGCGCAACTAGACTCGCTAACCGGACTGCACAATCGTCGAGGGTGTGAGTTATACCTTAAACAGTGGTTGAGCGAGCCAAAAGACAAAGATCACTTGGTGGTCATGCTGTTAGATTTAGACAACTTTAAACCGGTTAATGATCAGTTTGGGCATGCGGCTGGCGATTACGTTCTGCAAACCATCGCAAGCCGATTACAGGGTGAAGTGCGTGCCAATGTGGACTTGGTTGGCCGCATCGGAGGCGATGAATTTTTAGTGTACTTAAAAATGAAGAGTGACCAGCGCGACCTTATTGAGCAAGTGGCGCAGAAGATACTGCGCAGTGTGGCGGAGCCTATTTTGTTAAGTACAGGGCAGGCTGTCGAGGTTGGCGTGAGTATTGGGATTGCCTTTGCATCGAATTTCAATAATCTCGAAGATTTAATGCAAGTCGCTGACGAAGCGATGTATCAGGTGAAAATAAAGGGGAAAAATGATTTTATCTTTGCCAATTAAGCCCATTGTATTCAGAGCCCTAAGCAAACGCACAGGTGTGCATCATTTATTGGCACTGAGCGTGTTGGTCGTGGCTGTACTGGTGTCTTTTCAGGCGAAGGCGCAGAGCAGCTTTCAATTTTCAGGCTTTGCGACGTTAGGGCTAACCTCAGAAAAAGAAGGCGATATAGGTTTCCTGCGGGACGGTAGCCAGTCTAGGCACCCAAATCGAGATTTGAGTGTTTTTCCGGACTCTAGCGCCGGTGTACAACTGTCTTCATCATTCGCAGATCAGTGGCGTGCAACCACTCAAGTTGTTTATCGTGACCGACCGCGCTATCGGTTGGATGAAGCGATAGAGCTGGCTTTTTTAGCTTACCAACCGGTATCCGGTTTGGATCTGCGCTTGGGTCGTGTGGCGGTTGATATGTTTCAGTTATCCGATTATCGCCGTGTTGACTACGCTAACCTTTGGGCGCGCCCACCCACCGAGGTCTATGCGTGGATCTTACCGTCAGCTCTGGATGGGGGAGATATAGCGTATAGTTTTTCCAGAGATACACGTTTTTGGCGCATCAAGCTACAGTACGGTAATTCAGAACCAACACTGGAATACCCGGATGGCTCGGTACTAATCGAAACGAAATTTAATGATTTTTTAGTCGGCACGCTCACTTTAGGCATTGATGAATGGCGCATGCGTCTTAGCTATTCACAAGCGTCACCGGAGTCATCTGCGCTTGATCTTATTAGTGGTTTAACCCAAGCAGGGGCTTTGGTGTCGGGGCCTGTCAGTGATGAGGCGAAGCTATTGGCAAAAACGTTTTCCGATGCTGAAGGCGCGCAAGCCCGCTATACGCAAATATCGGTTGGTTACGATAACGGGGATTGGTTGATTGATACCGAATTTGCCAAAATCACCACGGCTCACGCGATCATACCCACAGGCATAGCGGGCTATGTAAGCATCGGTCACCGTTTTGATGGCATCACCCCATATGCCGTGTATGCACGCTTTGACTCTGACCAAGACCTTTATGTAAGCGACGTAGACTGGTCTGCAAGTGGGTATCAGCCACTTCGAGATTCAGCTATTGCCATCTTAAATGGCGTTCAGATTGAACAGTCCTCTTATACTCTTGGAATGCGTTGGGACATTGCCCCTAAAATGGCGCTTAAGGCGCAATGGGATAGAACATATATAGAAAAGGAGAAATTTGCCTTATGGGCCCATTCAAATGATCGGGCTTTGGACGATACCACGGTGGATGTGTTTAGCTTCGCCTTAAATGTGGTGTTCTGACGGATATGAATAAGTTTGGTGCGCTACTCGTGATATTGATTCTATTCGCAGGCTTCTGCCGAGCGGATATCTATGTGGTCACGCACCGAAATAACCCAGTACAGACGCTTAACGTGAGCGAGCTAAGAGATTTGTATTTAGCAAGAAGCCAGTCATTGCCAATTGGTGAAAAGGCCACCGTTTATGAGAGAAAAGAAGCCGAGTTGCGTTCGCGCTTTATTCGTTCAGTGCTGGGAATGCGAGAACGGCAGTTCGACGCTTATTGGGCTCGTCTTGTTTTTGCAGGTCGTGTCTTACCATTAAATCTAGCTGAACAAGAAAACGAATTGTTTGTACACCTTGCCAATAATATTCATGCTATTGGGTACACAGATCGTTCGCCTCAGTCAGAGTCGTTGAAAACGCTATTGATTATTCACGAATAGCGTTGCTCAATTAAACGCTTAGATCAAAAAAACGTCGACACAGAAATGACTTGGCCTTTTATTTGAAGGTCACCTTGCATGCCGTCAATATCAATAATGTGATCTTGAGAGTGGGTATTATTGGTTTTCAGTAGCCAGCCTTGCCCAGGCACCAAATGAACCTCTCTAATAAGCTGATTACCTAAATAGTGGAATAAAAAAAGTCCTCCACTAATGAGCTGGGTACTGGCGGTATTCACCAATGCGAGATCCCCTTTTTTAAACGACGCCACTTCATCACTGTCTACTTTAACCATCAAAATGTTTTCGGGCGATAGATCTTCTTTTAATAATCGAGCAGTAACCGCTGAGTGAAGTTCTGCACAGACGTTTAACGTACCTGAGGAGTAGTTCTGTTTTGGTTCCTCAATCGAAAATTCAGATTTAAGCGAGTTGGATTTTTTAAATGACTCGTCGAGTGTTGTCGGCCCTTCTCTAAGGACGAGATATTCCACGGTAGTATTAACCGTTTTAGCAATCGCCAAGGCTTTAGACACTTTAGGCTCACTTTCGCCTGATAAATAGGAGTCTAACGTTCGTGGAGGTATCGATGCCCCACTGCTTGTTTCGGCGCGACCATAGGCCATCACGATACCGCGGATATTCTCCGCAATTTGTTCTTTTGTAAGATTAATTCTAGGCATTTACAACAACCGCCAAATAGTTGCGGTTCATGCTATCCAAGCCCTAAAACCTTTACAAGTAAGGTTGCAAGTTTCTGCTTTTTAAGGTATTTATTAGAATTAAGAGCTAGAACTTGCAATACGATAACTTGCAACATTGAGTGGCTTGTTTTATTTTATTGCAGGTTCTTGCGTTGCAACGGAGTGTATGAATGAGCGAAAAGACTAAGGACGGTATATATCAAGATAGCTTCATGGCTGTCTCGTCAAAACCATGGACAAAAGCTAAGCGAATCATTGGGCGAAATCCAGAAGATATCTGGCCGTCGCTATGCGTTATAAATCTTGTTGGCGAAATTAGTATTCATTGCCTAACCACACAAACGAATACAAAGCAGAAGGTAGGACTTAAAGAGACGCCTTCAGCAAAGCCAATAAACGCACAGCCTTCAAATAGGCGAATACGAGAGGCCCAAAATAAAGACATATCCACTCAAATACACCAAGCACAGCGTGCCGTAACAAAACTGATCGATACGGGGCTAACGGTTATAGGCGTACAAATTACGGATAACCGTCCACAAGTTGAAATTCAATACCAAACAAAATGTGAAAACTTAAATGGTGTCAGCTGTGGCCTGCAAAATGTGAATGGTGAAATAGTCGAGATGATGATCAGTCAATTTCATCATTGTGATGTGATCTGGATACAGCCCGAGTATGTGAATCAATTAAAAGGAATAAAGGGAATGAGCAATGGATAGCAACACTCAAAGCGACATCATGATCAATATTAACGGGCATGCCATTCCTAAAGATCAAGTGCATGAGCAAGACAAGCTTCGAAATCAAGTAGTGATGGATCTCGTTAAAGAAGCGTTGCTGTTAAACAATCACCTCGCCAACTTTAAGCGGCGCTCATCCAACGATATTGCCGATTTTGTCGCCATCGCAGCCGAGAAATTTAAAATTAAAATTGGGGGTGAAAAAGGCAATATTAATCTCATTAGTTACGACGGCCGATATAAGGTCGTGCTGAGTGTGGCGGATCGAATGTCATTTACGCCAGAGCTAGAAACCGCTAAAGCACTCATTACGCAGTGCATTAAAGAACGCACTCAAGGCGGTCGTCATTTGGTACAAGGGCTAGTTGATCGCGCGTTTAATATTAACTCCGATGGGCAAGCAAAAACCGCCGCTGTTTTAGGCTTACTCCGATTAGATATCGACGATGAGCAGTGGCGTCACGCGATGGTCTGTTTAAAAGATGCGATCCAAACGAATAACACCGCGAACTATATTCGTGTTTATGAGCGCATAAGTATGAGTGGCCAATATCAAGCGATTCCGTTGGATATCGCTGCGGTAAGGGTGTAGCGAAGTGCCTATCGGTCGTGCTTGAAGGTCTCACATTGCCATTTATATGGTGAGCAATAACAGACTGCCGTCGTCTTTTTCATGGGCATAAAAAAGCCCCGTTCATTTCTGAAAGGGGCTTCTTAAAATTCGTGGTACCGGTGGGCGGACTTGAACCGCCACGCCCGAAGGCAACGGATTTTGAATCCGTCGTGTATACCAATTTCACCACACCGGCACTGCATTACAATATTTAAAGGCTTTGTATTACCTGTTTGCCTTTCTTTAATCTTATTAAAGATAGAGCAATTACTTATTTCTCTTCGCATTGGAAGCGGCACGCAAGCCTGAAATAAGTGGCAGGCATCATACCAGTAAGTGTTTATGAGTCAATGGTTTACGCGCCTATTTTATGGCTTTAGTTAATGAGGCATCGGGCGCGGGGCACCCTAATACTGAGAAGTAACCTAATTAGACCGGTAAGAGGGTGCCCCGCGCCCGATAGGGTGAGAATCGCAATGGTCATGGCTGAGCCACTTAGGTATAATTTGCGACCATTATTTGTCTCCTCTGTGCTGTCCATGAAAACCAGTGATTTTACCTTTGATTTGCCCGATGAACTCATTGCCCGTTATCCACAGGCTGTGCGTTCGAGCAGTCGCCTGTTGTGTTTGCAAGATAGCCAGCTTGCCCATAAAAAATTCACCGATTTACTTGATCTAGTAGAGCCTGGCGACTTGATGGTGTTTAACAACACCCGCGTGATTCCGGCACGTCTATTTGGTCAAAAAGAAAGTGGCGGTAAATTAGAAGCCTTGATCGAACGTGTCACCTCTGACACCACCGCCCTAAGTCATATCAAATGCTCTCGTGCACCTAAGCCCGATACCATTATTTTATTAGAAGGCTTAGAAGTTGAAGTTACAGGTCGCCAAGATGCGTTATTTGAGCTGAGCTTTAAATTACCCGCCGGAACCACCTTGGTTGATTGGTTAGAACAAGTGGGTCACATGCCGTTGCCGCCTTACATGGAACGCGAAGACGAGTTGAGCGACCGCGAGCGTTACCAGACTGTTTACAACAAAAAGCCTGGCGCCGTTGCCGCGCCTACTGCGGGTTTGCACTTTGATGATGCTTTTTTAGCGGCACTCACAGACAAAGGCGTCAACATGGCCTTTGTTACCTTGCACGTGGGAGCAGGTACGTTTCAGCCGGTTAAAGTCGATGATGTGCACAGCCATAAAATGCACAGCGAATGGTTAGAGGTCGACCAAGCTACATGCGATGTTATTGCTCAAACCAAAGCGGCCGGTAAGCGCGTGATTGCCGTGGGCACCACCAGTGTGCGCAGTTTAGAAAGCGCCAGTAATACACCTGAAGCATTAGCGGCAGGCACAATTTTGCCTTACTCCGGTGAGACCGAGATTTTTATCTTCCCTGGCTATGAATTTAAAACGGTTGATGCACTGGTGACGAATTTCCACTTACCAGAATCCACTTTGATCATGTTGGTCAGCGCCTTTGCGGGCCGTGGGCCAGTATTGAATGCCTACGGCGAAGCGGTGAAAAACCAATATCGCTTTTTCAGTTATGGCGATGCCATGTTTTTAACCAAGAACGTGAAAGCCAAAGATTTGTGGGATCAGTGATTTTACCCACGTCATTACCGCGCAGGCGGTAATCCATGGGGTGGATACCAGATAACTCGTTCCTCGCTTCTGGTATGACGGCGAGGGTGCGAATAGGTTTGTATTCGTCATTGCCGCGAAGGCGGTAATCCAATGTGGTGGATACCAGATAGCTCGTTCCTCGCTTCTGGTATGACGGCGAGGGTGTGAATAAGTTTGTATTCGCCATTCCGCGCAGGCGGTAATCCATAGGATGGATACCAGATAGCTCGTTCCTCGCTTCCGATATGACGGGTGAAGGTGCGAATAGGTTTGTATTCGTCATTACCACGCAGGCGGTAATCTATGGGGTGGATACCAGATAACTCGTTCCTCGCTTCTGGTATGACGGCGAGGGTGCGAATAGGTTTGTATTCGTCATTACCACGCAGGCGGTAATCCAATGTGGTGGATACCAGATAACTCGTTCCTCGTTTCTGGTATGACGGCGAGGGTGTGAATAAGTTTGTATTCGTCATTACCACGCAGGCGGTAATCCATGTGGTGGATACCAGATAGCTCGTTCCTCGCTTCTGGTATGACGGCGAGGGTGCGAATAGGTTTGTATTCGTCATTACCGCGAAGGCGGTAATCCAATGTGGTGGATACCAGATAGCTCGTTCCTCGCTTCTGGTATGACGGCGAGGGTGCGAATAGGTTTGTATTCGTCATTGCCGCGAAGGCGGTAATCCAATGTGGTGGATACCAGATAGCTCGTTCCTCGCTTCTGGTATGACAAATGGCCAGTAAAGAAATAGACGTGTCTGGGCGCAGCCCAGCACATAAATAGTGATTAATAGAAAATTAATAATACCTGCCCGAGGTGACATAGGGCTTTTTGAGCAGTTTGCGCTCAAGCTAATTCTGGAGCAGTTATGAGTTTTATGAAGTTTGATTTAAAGAAAACCGAAGGCAAGGCCCGTCGTGGCACCTTGAGTTTTCCTCGTGGTGAGATTCAAACACCAGCGTTTATGCCAGTAGGCACTTACGGCAGTGTAAAAGGTATGTTGCCACGTGATGTGAAAGACACGGGCGCTGAGATTATTTTAGGTAATACCTTTCATTTATGGTTGCGCCCAGGTATCGACATTATTAAGGGCGCAGGCAGCCTGCATAATTTTATGCAATGGGATAAACCAATCCTTACGGACAGCGGCGGCTTTCAAGTATTCAGCTTGGGTAAGATGCGCAAAATCACTGAAAAAGGTGTGACGTTTCGTAGCCCAGTAAACGGTGACAAAGTGGAGCTGACCCCAGAAAAATCTATGGAAATTCAAGCGGCTTTGGGCAGTGATATTGTGATGATCTTTGATGAGTGCACACCGTACCCAGCCACGCACAAAGAAGCCAAAGACAGCATGGAAATGAGCCTACGTTGGGCGCAGCGTTCTAAAGATGCTCATGGCGACAGCGAGTCTGCGCTGTTTGGCATTATTCAAGGCGGCATGTATGAAGACTTACGTGATGTGAGCCTTGAAGGTTTAACCGATATCGAATTCGATGGTTACGCCATTGGCGGCCTGTCAGTCGGCGAACCCAAAGAAGATATGGTCCGTGTTCTTGATCATCTTGCGCACAAAATGCCAGAAGACAAGCCACGTTATTTAATGGGCGTGGGCAAACCAGAAGATTTAGTTGAAGGTGTGCGCCGCGGTGTGGACATGTTCGACTGCGTTATGCCAACCCGTAATGCGCGCAACAGCCACTTATTCATTGATACCGGCGTGTTAAAGCTGCGTAATGCGGCGAATAAAACCGATCACGGCCCAATTGATGAAACCTGTGACTGTTATACCTGTCAGAACTTCAGCCGTGCTTACCTGCACCACTTAGATAAGTGTAAAGAGATTCAAGGCAGTACATTGAACACCATTCATAACCTGCATTTTTATCAAACCGTGATGGCTGGTTTGCGCAAGGCACTTGAAGAAGGTACATTGAGCGCCTTTGTTGAAGAGTTTTACGCCAAGCGCGGCTTACCCGTACCGCCATTGGCTGATTAAAAAACAAACAGAATACTAAAAGATAAAGGGAATGTGTCTCTTTGCCTTTAAATTGAAAAGATTAGCCCTTATTAAGGGGCATTAGATTTTAATAAAAGCAGTACTCGATACGAGTAAGGAAAAACACCATGTCTAAATTGACTCTACTATTAGCGGCATTCCTACCAGCCGCGGCATTTGCCGAAGGTGCACCCGCTGCTGGCGGTGCTGGTATTGAACAGCTTATCTTCTTAGGCGGTTTCGTATTAATTTTTTACTTCCTACTATGGCGTCCACAATCTAAGCGTGCAAAAGAGCATAAAGCATTGCTTGGCTCATTAGAGAAAGGTTCTGAAGTTGTAACATCTGGCGGTATTCTTGGTCGTGTGACTAAAGTAACGGATGATTTTGCCATCATCAAAGTAGCCGAAGGCGTTGAGCTTCCAGTACAAAAACAAGCAGTTTCTGCTGTTTTACCTAAAGGTACTATCAAGTCCATTAGCGAATAATCGAATTATTCAAATGGTCTATCATCCCCGCCAAGTTGCGGGGATGTGTGTATAAGAGCCAACAAAAACTTAAAACAATAAATGTCATTTGATCCACTCGTTATCGAGTCGGGTCAGTCAGGAATCGACTTATGCTCAATAAGTACCCCTTGTGGAAATATCTTCTCGTCGCCATGGTGTGCGCATTAGGAATCATCTATTCCTTGCCAAATTTATACCCACCCGATGCGGCCGTACAAATCACACCCGCTAAAAGCGGCGATGCAGTTGATGAATACACGTTAAACAAAGCACTAGCAGCATTAGATGAAAGTGGCGTGGTGTATTTTGGTGAAGAGCTGCAAGAAAGCAAAACAGCGCTTATTCGCATACAAGACCCCGACCTTCAGTTACAAGCAAAAGGTTTGATCCAACGTGAACTGGGTGACAATTTTATTGTGGCACTTAACTTAGCGCCAACAACGCCGCAATGGCTAATGGATATTGGCGCAGGCCCAATGACATTAGGCTTGGATTTAAGTGGCGGTGTGCACTTCTTAATGGAAGTGGACATGGAAGAATTTTTAAACCAACGTGTCACCGGATATCGCGATATTTTAAAGCGTAATTTCCGTGAGCAAAAGTTACGTTACAAGCGCGTTGTCGCAGGTGATGAACACCGCATTAATGTTAAATTCAACAAAGCCCAAATTCGTGACGACGCCGAAAATTTTGTTCGTCGTGAATACCCAGAATTCGTAACGACGGCGCAAGATAAAGAAGACGGCTTTTGGTTAGAGCTTCAGCTTACCGCCGCCAAGATCAAAGAATTTGAAGATTATGCACTCAAGCAAAACTTAACCACCATTCGTAACCGTGTAAACGAGTTAGGCGTGGCTGAGCCATTAGTGCAGCGTCAAGGCCGTAACCGCATCGTAATCGAACTACCGGGTGTACAAGATACTGCCGCTGCGAAAAAAACCTTGGGTAAAGCCGCCAACCTTGAATTCCGTTTAGAAGCGCTTTCAAGTGCAAGCCGCTTTAGCAGCGAAGAATATACCTTTAAAGATTCAGCCCGTGGTCGTAATGCCCGCTTAGAAAAAGCGATTATCGTAACCGGCGATAACGTATCCGATGCGAAACCAAGCTTTGATCAAAATGGTCAGCCAATGGTTGAAATTACGCTAGACGGTACTGGCGGTGCCATGATGGGGCAAGTGACCAAAAAATCGTTAAAGCGTCGCATGGCTGTATTATTTGTTGAGCACAAAGTGCGTACTCGCTATGAAAACCAAGACGGCGAAGAAGTGGCGGTTGAAGATAAATACGTCGAGAAAAAAATCATTTCTCTCGCCACCATTCAGGGTGTGTTTGGTAGCAAATTCCAAGTTACAGGTTTAGAAGGCCCAGAAGCCTCTGAGCTTGCGTTACTACTACGCGCAGGTGCATTAGCCGCACCAATGTACTTTGTAGAAGAACGTACCGTTGGCCCAAGCCTAGGTAAAGAAAACATTCAACTGGGTGTGAACAGTGTGCAAATTGGTTTAGCCATGGTGCTGATCTTTATGCTGGTTTACTACCGTGTATTTGGTTTGGTTGCGAACATTGCATTGGCATTTAACTTAACCATGTTGCTGGCGGTTATGTCAGTGATTGGTGCCACGCTTACGTTGCCAGGTATTGCCGGTATCGTACTAACCGTTGGTATGGCGGTGGATGCAAACGTGCTCATATTTGCGCGTATACGTGAAGAAATAAAAGCAGGTTTAAACCCACAGCAAGCGATTCATAGTGGTTACGATAAAGCCTTCTTAACGATTTTAGATGCCAACATTACTACGTTAATTGTGGCGGTTATTTTGTTCGCAGTGGGTACCGGGCCGGTGAAAGGGTTCGCGGTTACGTTAAGCATCGGTATTATTACGTCTATGTTTACCGCCATTGTATTAACGCGCGCCATGATCAATATGATTTATGGTGGTCGTCGTGTTGAAAAACTATCTATTGGGGGCGTTTAACCATGAATGAAATTAAAGATATGAACTTCATGGGCGTGCGTAAAATTGCCGCCGCCTTTTCGATCGTACTTATTTTGTTGTCGATTGGCTCACTTGCGATTCAAGGGCTAAAGCTTGGGTTAGATTTTACCGGCGGCACCCTAATCGAAGTCGCGTATGAGACCAGTGCGAATGTAAATGATATTCGCAAAACTCTCGAGACCTCTGGCTACGAAGACGTCACCGTACAGCACTTCGGGAGTGAAGAAGACGTACTTGTGCGCATGAAAGAATCTTATCGCGCAGACCTAGGCGATGAAGTTTTAAAAGTGTTGCAAGACGCATCGGCAGAAGAAGTAGTCTTACGTCGAGCTGAGTTTGTAGGCTCACAAGTAGGTGAAGAACTACGCGACGAAGGTGGCCTTGCATTATTGTTGGCGCTTGCGGTTGTTATGGTTTATGTCGCTGCGCGCTTTCAGTTTAAATTCTCGGTAGGCGCGGTTGTGGCCTTGATGCATGACGTCATTATTATTCTGGGCTTCTTTAGTGTGATGCAGGTTGAGTTTGATTTGACGGTGTTAGCAGCATTGTTGGCGGTCATAGGTTACTCACTTAACGATACTATTGTTGTGGCCGATAGGATTCGTGAAAACTTTCGGATCATTCGTCAAATGCAACCAATTGATGTGATTAACCGTTCGTTAACACAAACACTTGGTCGTACTTTGGTTACGTCATTAACCACGTTATTAGTGCTACTTGCTTTGCTTTGGGTGGGTGGTGAATTAATTCATAACTTCGCGTTGGCATTAACCATTGGTGTGGTTGTAGGTACGTATTCTTCTATTTATGTATCAGCAAATATTTTGTTGCTCATGGAAATTAGTCGTGAAGACTTGTTGCCACCAGAAGAAGAGGAAGAATTAGACGACCGCCCATAGCGGTCATGCTTTCAGAATATAAGGCTCACTTCGGTGGGCCTTTTTTGTTTTAGGGCGGGACAATGGGGCAGTGAGGAGTATTTAAAATCGTATGTTGGTACGTGTATTAATTGGGCTTGTCAAAGTCGTTGGACATATCCAAAATCCCTTTCTCGAGTTGCCGCATTTCGCGTTTGACCCGCCGAAGTTCGTTGTCAAGTTCTTTGGGGTCGGCAAACGTGGTGAGTTCTAAAAAATGCGCTTCAATAAATGACTTTTCGACCAACGCTTGTTGCAATTTATTTTCAGTTTGTTTTAGTTCATCACGCATCGCTTGCACTTCACTTGCGCGAAAGCTTGTTTTAAGTTCATTTTTTAAATTTTTTTCAGTCACTTTTTGACTTTCGTGTTTGCTTTTAAGTTTTTCTATGTGTTCAGTTAATCGTATTTTGTCTCGTTTTAAACGGCTCTCACTGACCTCTAAACTATCGAATGTTTTAAGTTGTTTGGAAAGCTCACGCATTTTTTCTTTGAGTTTATTAATGTTGTCTTCTGCTTTGGCGAGTTTGTCTTTGCTTTTGATTATGTTTTTTTCTGTGCCACTTAATAGGTCTTTTAAGCTATTTATTGTTTTGCGAGCGCTTTCAATATCTGGCTTGCCCTGTGACAAATAGTAGTCGGTATCTTTTAGTAGTTTCATATGATCAGCTACTAGGTTTGTCATATCATTGATGCTGTCATTGGCAAAGTCGATGGTATTATTGACCTGAATATCGACAGCGTCGCCTAAGTCTTCGAACTCGTTAGTCATGGCTTCTTGTATTGATTGTGTTTCATCTAATACCGTGTGAGTGTCATTTAGTTGGCTCATTAAGGCCTGATTTATTTCAGTTAATTCATCAATGTGTTTGGATTGACCGCGCCAAATCATCACGCTTATAACAATGATGGCAACCAGTAATAGACAGAGTTCTAAAATTATAAATAACTCGGTTGTCATTTTTCACCTTAAAATCAATGGATTACGAGAATTTCATGATGTCTTTAGTAAAAATACGCTATTCGACAGGTTCTTTGGTTTTAATACAACAAAATGAATAGTGGCATCTATACTTACATTTAAGTCTAATTTCGTGGATGTTGCCGTTAATGAAGTTTCTAATCGTAGATGACAGTCTAGCCATGCAGACGATTATCAGAATCAATCTGGGGAAAGCAGGTTACACTGGTCATGACTTTCAGACGGCGGCGGATGGTAAACAAGCGCTTAAAATGATTGAAGAGTGGCATCCGGATGTGGTCATAACGGATTGGCATATGCCGAACATGACCGGTATAGAGTTACTTCTTGAGGTTCAGCTTCAAGGTTTTAACATTAATATTGGGTTGATAACGACAGAGACCGATCCTAAATTAATTGAAGAAGCAAAATCTGCTGGCGCGTTGTTCGTCTTGCATAAGCCATTTGATATTGATGAACTTAAAGAAGCGATGAAACTGGTATGTGATGAGAAAAGGCATCCTGAAACTAAGTCAATTACCGGCAATACAGACACTAATCAGCCCAATAAAACCTTACAGTTACCTAATGTTGCCGCGTTAAATAAATTAATCAAAGGTATGTTTTCTAACGATATTTCAGTCGAACAGGCCAGTGATTTTACGATTAATTACGAACACCTTCCTTATATTGTGGTTTTATTTTGCACACACGATCATGCTTCAATTAAGGCGTTGTGTGTTATGGATGTGCGCGCAGTTGCCATTGTCACCAGTGCCCTTGAACAGGATGCTAAAAGCTACGCACAAGAAATTCTTAAAAATAAGATGCTGGGTGATGAACAACTAACGCGAATAAAAAAAATGATGGGCATGGTGAGTGTCCTTTTTCATGGCTCAGCAGCAGACTCTCCGCTTGAAGTGAAGGGCGTACACATCATTGATAAACCATCAGAGCAACTGATAAAACTCGGCGCAACCTCAAAAGAAAAACGATTAGTGCTGACGGTTCAATCTGCAGAGCAAGGTGAAGGTCAGTTAATTTTTTTAGCCGTCGCTGATAAGTAACTTACTTTGTTTGAGTTGATGCAATAATAAAATTTTAAACCAGTCTTACCATTTTCTCTCCTGCCTACTATTTACGTTAAATCTACTCTGTGCGCCAAGCCAAAGACTTAAAAGTCAAGATTACCTTGTTTGACTGGGGTACCTTATTCACCCTAAAAGCATCAGGCATGACCATGAATAAACCAATGCAAAAGGTTATATTAATTACCGGAGCGGCCAGCGGCTTAGGTTGGGCATTAACACAGAGGTATCATGCTAAAGAGTACTTGATAGTCATGGTGGATATTCAGGTTAAGTTGTTGGCAGAGCGAGAGCTCAGCTTAAACAACCCTGATACCGTTTTCAGTGCGGACTGTGATATTACCGATGCAAAAGCAATTGAACACTTAGCAATGCACGTACAGCAACAATTTGGCCGCTTAGATGTGCTTATTAATAATGCGGGCATCACCCATCGATCTTTGGTTGAAAAAACAGATCCGCATGTTTTTCGTAAAGTAATGGCGGTTGATTACCAAGGGCCCGTAGAATTGACCTTAGCCTTGTTAGATTTATTAAAATCCTCAAAAGGCACCATTATTAATGTGAGCTCAATGGCGGGTTGGATGCCTGTTTTAGGTCGCGCAGGTTATTGCGCCGCTAAGAGTGCATTACACCAATTTTTTGAGGTGATGCGTTGTGAGGTACGTCATCATGGTGTGAAAATATTAATGGTATATCCAAGTTTTTTGGATACGCCAATTGAAACTAATGCGCTGGGGCATGACGGGAATAAAGCCATGCACACTCGCTCAATCGTTGGTGGTATGGGGTCGGCAGATACGGTAGCGGGCGAGATTATAACAGCCCATTCACAAGGCAAGGAAAGGTTGTTTCCAAATAAATTTACGCTGTTTGCATCAATTGTTTATAGAATATTTCCAAGTGTGTTTTTACGAGGCATGACTAAGAAATTCGCCAGTGAATTAGAATCTTAACTAAAATAGTTTTTATAATATCTTGTTTTAATGGTTAATCGGTGGCGGGCAACCTTGTACATTTTTTGATGTGTGATTGCTGTGGGAGGGCGCTTGCGCGCGCAAGATTGCGAATCATATTTATGCAGCCTCGAATTGCCTGCATCTAAGTGCTATACACAAAAAAAACCGTTTGCACGTGCGCACAAACGGTTTCTAATTAGCGTCTAGCGTCTAGCGTCTAGCGTCTAGCGTCTAGCGTCTAGCGTCTAGCAATTAAATTAATTCAATTGCCATAGCCGTCGCTTCACCACCACCAATACAAAGTGCAGCAACCCCTTTGGTTTTGCCTTTCACTTTAAGCGCGTTCATTAATGTCACGATTAAACGTGAACCAGTAGAACCTACAGGATGGCCTTGTGCACACGCACCACCAAAAATGTTTACAGTTTCAGGGTCTAAACCTAGATCAATAATCGGCATCATCGCAACCATAGCGAAAGCTTCGTTGATTTCGAATAAATCCACATCGTCTTTGGTCCAGCCTGTTTTTGCGAACAAGTTTTCAATCGCGCCAACGGGCGCAATCGTGAACTCACTTGGGTGTTGCGATTGTGTGGTGTGGCCAACAATGCGTGCTAGTGGCTTAAGGCCGCGTGCAGCTGCTTCGCTTTCGCTCATTAATAAAAGAGCCGATGCACCATCCGAAATTGAAGACGCGTTAGCTGCTGTAATGGTGCCGTCTTTTTTGAAAGCAGGGCGAAGGGTTGGAATTTTTTCAATGTTAGCATTGAATGGTTGCTCGTCGTGCTCAACAACTGTTTCACCGCGACGCGTGGTCACTGTAACCGGAACAATTTCATCTTTAAGCAAGCCCGCTTCAATAGCGGCTTTTGCACGAGTTAAAGATTGAATCGCATAGTTATCCATATCTTCACGGGTGTAACCTTTTTGATCGGCAACGTCCTGTGCAAAGCTGCCCATTAGGCGACCTGTTTCAGCGTCTTCTAAGCCATCTAAAAACATGTGGTCCATTGCTTGGTCAGCATGACCCATGCGATAACCTTTACGTGCGTTAGGCAAAATGTAAGGCGCGTTAGACATGCTCTCCATGCCGCCTGCGATCATGACGGTGTTGGTGCCAGCTTTGATTAGGTCATGTGCAAACATGGTGGCTTTCATACCAGAGCCACACAGTTTGTTGATGGTGGTTGCACCGGTGAAATCAGACAAACCTGCTTTGCGCATCGCTTGACGAGCAGGGCCTTGCTTAAGTCCGGCTGGTAATACGTTGCCCATGATCACTTCTTGTACATCTTCTGGCTTTAAACCGGCACGCTCAACGGCCGCTTTAATAACAATTGCGCCAAGGTCGGTGGCAGAAACATCAGCTAGACTGCCTTGAAAACCGCCCATCGGCGTACGTACACCACTTACGATAACAACAGAATCTTGATTAGACATAACAAACCTCATACTGAATCAGGGCGTGCCCTGGGGAAGACTCTAAAACATAGAGACAAGAATAAAGGGCGCAAATTGTACCAAGCTTCGCCATCAGCCACCATGACAAGGTTGATCAACACGATTAGCGGTTTGATTTAAGAGTAAGTACAAACTAATAACCCTTTTTGACCGCAAATGTATGAAATAACTACAAAATATCCTTGCTGAGCTTAAGAATAGTATTCATATTGTGCGCGCTTAGTGTAATCACTCTAATAGTAGAACAGGCGTACCTCATTCAAACGGTTGTTTGATTTTATTCGCCAATTAAGCCCTCTACTATGGGGTTAATCATACTTTAGTGTGATCTTATTTGTGCGCCCCTTCGTTATATTCGGGGCTGTTCAATGGCCTATGGCCTCAATAATTAAGCAAGTCCTAACAATCATAAAAACAAGGGAAACTACTCCTATGCTTAAAAAATCCCTCTTAAGCCTTGCCGTCACAGCCTCGATGGTGGGACTTGCAGGCTGTAATATAAGCAGTACAGCGGATAATAATGAAATTAATCAGCTACCTCTTGAGTCAGGGACGCCTGAATATATTCAAGAAAATGCGGCTACTTTAGGGACAACGTACCCGTTATTTAATCCAGCTAAGACCTTGCCTACAGGTTTAGTTGAAGCACCTGTTACTTTAGACTTACTTTTTAAGGGTGGTGCAGATGCTGACTGTACTGATGCAGATGCAGATGGCTCATGTGATGCAAATGGTAAACCCACTACGGATGGCACAATTCCACTGAAGCAAGGTAATGCTAGTTTAGGCGCTGAGGGTTATAACCCAATTTTCTCTGCTGTCGCGGATCTGGATGGCTTTAGTACGTCGGCTCAAATGGATATTCCATTTAGCGCTGCGATTGACGCCTCTTCTGTTATTGGTTCAGGTTCAGGTGCGACAGTATTTGTTATTCCTCTGGTTTACCCAGAAGGTGAAGATCCATTATTAACCTCTGAGTCTCCAACACCAGGTGCACCTGTTGCGATTGATGCGTCAGTTATTACATTTGCCACGTCGACGTCTGCTTCTGTTATTGGTACTGGTAATGTTTTACGAATATCTCCAACTGCACCACTTAATCCAGCTACTCGCTATGTAATTGTATTAACAGACGCTATCAAAGATAGTAACGGTAAGTCAGTTATACCATCACCTCTTTATAGTGTATTAAGTTCTTCAGCTAATTTTTTGACTGGCCAAGATGCTGGAACCAAAACTAGGGCATCATTGCAAACCGCTATCCGAGGTTATGAGGCATTAGCATCGGGTTACTTTGGTGCCGCTGGTATGTCGTATACAGCTGACAACATTGTGTTTTCTTTCTCGTTTACGACAGGTGGTACAACAGCTGTACTAAATTCAATGGCAGCTCCTGCTAACTATGTAGCTGGCGCAGTGAATCAGGCGACAGGAGAAGCATTTAATATTACATTGCCAGCTAAGTACCGCTATACGATGGAAGCTTCTTTACAAGCTAATTCGGGTGATGCTGATGGTGGAATTACTGCTGCAGTGACGGCAGTTTATACTCAGATTGCTACAGAAGCAGCTGGCTCAGATGCAGTAGCAATTGGAACGTTAGCGGCACTTGGTGCTGATGCGACAGCACAGCAGACAGCCATTGGTGGCCTGGCTACAATCCACAAAGCAATTCCTTCTCCAGCGCCGCGTACTAGTGATTTTACTACAGGTGGCGCCGCACTTGACTTAGGTTCAACTTTAGCTGGCGCTATAGGCACAAATTTAGGTCTGTCAGGTACTATTCGAGTCTCTAACGGTACAATTAAGCTACCTTATTATTCAGGGACTGTTGACCTAGTTGGTGACCTAGCGAACTTCTCAACTAAAGGTGCTAACGTCTTTGATTTCTGGAAAGCTGATGGCACGTTAGGAACAGATCTTTCTGCAATTCTTACTGCGGCAGGTGTACCTGCTACTGCGGTAACTGCACCATCCACTAACGTTACTCGTTTGTTTCCTTTGGCTGAAATGGTTGAGTATGTAGATGTACCAGTAAGCGTTATTTATGACACGGCTTGTACGGGTAATGTTTATAAACCTGTTATTTTTCAACACGGTATTACAGCTGACCGTACGTCAAGCTTTATGCCTGCTGCACAGTTAGCGGCAGCGGATAATTGTATGGCTACAGTCGCAATTGATTTACCAATGCATGGTTTAACTAATGACTTGACTATCAGTGCTGTCAGCGCGGTGACTTTAAGTGCGTTTGCTGCATCAGGGGAAACAGTAAGTAGTCAACGTCACTTTGGTTTAAAGCGAGTTACAGGCATTGCCTCAAAACCATTCCCAATGGATGACACAATTATGAGCATGGTGACAGCAGGCTTGAAAGCTGCAAATGCAGCTTCACTGTCTGGTGATGCCCTTATTGCTGCGGATGCTGCGGTTGATGCTGCAGATACGGCGGCTAAGGCTCAAGCAGATAAGCGAGGCGACTTCTTCATTAACTTAGAGTCTTTCCAGTCTACGCGTGATCATATGCGCCAAGCGGTTATGGACTTATTAAATCTTAATGCCTCTCTTGCATTTATGGATTTTAATGGTGACGGAAGTGATTCATTTGATACGACTAACGTGCACTTTATTGGTCACTCTTTGGGTGCTGTTTTGGGTGCTAACTTTGTAGCGGTTAATAATGCTGTAGGCTCCGGTGTTTCTGGTTGTACTACTTGTAATGTAACGCTACCGGTTATTAAAACAGCAACTCTCGCGAATCCAGGAGCGGGTGTTGTAGCACTACTGGAAAACTCAGGATCATTTGCGGGCACGATTGTAGGTGGTCTTGAAGCGCTTGGCACAAGTGCTGGCCTAGATTTAAGCCAAGGTTCGTCATTATTTGAGCTAACCAAAAATGTTTTCCAAGCGACAGTTGATTCTGGAGATTCTATTAACTTTGCCTCGCAATTAAAAGCAACGGGTACTCCAATACTTACATTGCAAATTGCAGGTGATGGTACAACGGATAATCCTTCTGATCAGACAATTCCATCAAATACATTGCCTGGAAATACAGTTACATCAGTTAAAACGTACCCGTCTTTGCCTTCTTACTTGTCAGGTTCTGATCCGTTAATAACGGCATTGGATCAAACTCAAGTAAGCACTTCTCAAGATACTTCTGCTGCGCTTAATGCAGTTGTTAAGTACACAGAGGGTGAGCACAGTTCATTTGCCGGATCAGATGCTGCTACTAAGGGTGTTTTCGCAGAAATGATGGTTCAGCTTATATCATTTATCAGCTCAGCTGGTCAGGATGTGACCGTTACAAATACTGCTGTAGTGCAAACTGCACCTTAATAATAAGAATTAATTAACCTAGCTTGCTCAATGCAGGCTAGGTCTGGAGGAAATTATGATAAGAAAAACATTCCTTAAGTGCTTTAAACCTTTGCCATTAGCGCTTGCTGTTACAGCAGGTAGCGCGCAGGGTTTGGAATTCAGCGCTGGTGATTTAAATTTACAATTGGGTACGTCTATCAGCTACGGTATTGCATTCCGTACAGAAGACCCTGATTCAACTTTAGTGTCAAAATACGGAACATCGGATTTAGTCGATAATGCTTCAGGTTCTACTTATAACTTTGATGATGGTAACTTAAACTTTGAGAAGGGCGATGCCTATACCAACGTCATTAAAGCCAACGTTGACTTAGAACTTTCTTACCAAAAATTTGGTGCCTTAGTGCGTGGAAAGGCATTTCATGACTTTGTCATTATGGATGAAGACCCAGCTTGGAAGCCATTCAATGACGCGGCTAAGGATGCAGCCGGTAGCGGTTATGATCTTTTAGATGCCTTCGTATGGTACAACTTTGACGTGGGCAATACGCCGGTATCAGCGCGACTTGGTCGTCAAGTGCTTAGCTGGGGTGAGAGTACCTTTATTCAAGGTGGTATTAACTCAATAAACCCGATTGATGCATCTGCTGCACGTAAGCCGGGTGTTGAGGTTAAAGAAGTTCTATTACCTGTGAACTTAGCTTATGCCTCAATAGGCTTGACTGATAACATCACGCTAGAAGGGTTTTATCAATTGGAGTGGGAAAAAACGCGTATTGATCCATGTGGCACATTTTTCTCAACCGTAGACTTTGTAGCCGACGGTTGTGGCCCTGTTTTTCTGGGTGGTACTGCTGGTGAAAAAGCATTCCTTGAGTTGCGTGAAGACGAAATAGCGGCTGGTATAATTGGACCTGCTAATCGTAGTGCGCCAATAGCTGAGCGTATGAACGATATTGAGCCGAGCGATGATGGTCAATTTGGTTTAGCATTACGTTGGTACTCGGAAGCACTTGGTGATACTGAGTTTGGCTTTTACCATATGAATATCCATAGTCGTACTCCGCTTATTTCAGGTAAGGTAGCTAACCCATTACAGGATAGTGATAATGATGGCGTTGGTGATACACCTGTTAACGCTAGCAATCCTGGTGCTGCATTCCCTAGCTATGCAATTATCTTCCCTGAAGATATCAAGCTTACCGGTATTAGTTTTAGTAGAACTACCGACAGTGGTTGGTCATTAGGTGGTGAGGTCAGCGTTACTCAGGATCGACCAATCCAGCATAACTCTCTTGAGCTGTTACTAGCTGGTAACCTTGTACCAAGCAGTAAAATGTTTAAGCAGCGTTATGATGAAGCGACTGGTGGTGACTTAAATGTTAATAATGCAACCGAAGTTGCGGCCGCTAAGGCTGCTCTAGCTGGTGAAGCACTTGAGGGCTATGACTTATATGACATTGTTCAGGCTCAAATGACATTCATTAAGTTCTTTGATCAAATCTTAGGCGCTTCCCGTCTTACTCTCGCAACTGAGATTGGCATGACACATGTTGTAGATCTAAGAAGCAAGGATGACGCTCGTTACGGTCGTTCTGGAGTTTATGGCGTTGGTTCTTTTGACCCTGTTGCACTTGATAACGGTACCGGTGCATTTTATACCTGTGATGCGAGTGAGCAAAATTCGGTTGCAGCTGGTGTCGACGGGGATAAGGGCACTAACGAAACCCCAGCAAACTGTACAAATGATGGCTATGTAGATGAAACCTCTGCTGGTATTCGTGTCCGTAGTTCACTTAGCTATCCGAATGCTTTCTTGGGCATCAATATGACACCAACTCTAGCTCTTGGTTATGACCATAACAATGGGCCAGAGCCAGGTAGTCAGTTTGTTGATGGCCGAGTGCAAGTCGGTTTAGGTCTTAACTTTGATTATTTGAATACTTACAGTGGCGGCATTGCTTACAACATCTTTGATGGCGGTGATTACAACGTAACCAAAGATCGCGACAATGTTAGCTTAAATCTTAAAGTGACGTTCTAACTGCTACACTTTTTTGTAAGCTCATAATTGTTAAGGAATAGATATGTTAATGAAGAAAACTCTAATCGGGTCAGCCATTGCGCTGACCCTGGCGGCCGGTAACGTACTGGCCGCAGTTTCAGCAACTGAAGCGGCGCGTATAGGTAAAGACCTTACGCCTATGGGTGCTGAGAAAAACGGTAATGGTGGCGCGATCCCAGCTTGGACTGGTGGTATTGAATCACCTGCAGGCTTTAAAGTGGGTGATAAGCACATTGACCCATTTAAGGGTGACAAAGTGCAGTTCACGATCACTGCGCAAAATTACACTAAATACGCAGCAAACTTGACCGAAGGTCAAATTGCTATGTTTAAAAAGTACCCTGAAACCTACAAAATGCCGGTTTATCAAACTCGCCGTAGTTCAGCGTACCCACAAAATGTGTATGACAAAACCAAAGAAAATGCGACAGCCACTAAGTTAGTTGGCGGTGGTAATGGTATGTCTAACTATGATGTTGGTGTGCCGTTCCCAATTCCGGCTGATGGTCTTGAAGTGATCTGGAATCACATTGTGCGTTACCGTGGCGGCAGTGTTAGTCGAGTTGTGGGTCAAGCAACACCACAAGCTAACGGTAGTTATACAATGGTTAAATTTAAAGATGAATTTACCTTTAAAAACAAGTTGTCTGATTACGATGCTAGCACGATGAAAGACAACAACATCCTGTTTTACTTTAAGCAAGATGTGGTTTCGCCAGCGCGTTTAGCGGGTAACGTGCTACTTGTTCATGAAACATTAGACCAAGTAAAAGAGCCTCGTAAGGCTTGGATTTATAATGCTGGCCAGCGTCGTGTACGTCGTGCACCACAGGTAGCATATGACGGTCCTGGTACCGCATCTGACGGCCTACGTACATCCGATAACTTCGATATGTATAACGGCGCACCAGATCGTTACACTTGGAAGTTAGTCGGTAAAAAAGAAGTATACATTCCGTATAACTCTTACAAGTTAAACTCAGGTGACTTGAAATATGATCAAATCATCAAAGCGGGTCATATTAATCAAGACCTAACTCGTTACGAGTTACACCGTGTATGGCATGTTGAAGCCGTACTGAAAGAAGGTCAGCGTCATATCTATGGTAAGCGTACTTTCTACATTGATGAAGATACTTGGCAAGCAACTGAAATCGATCACTTCGATGGCCGTGGCGAACTATGGCGTGTAGCAGAAGCGCACAACATCTTCTTCTATGATCGTAAAGTGCCTTGGTACACCATTGAAACATTGTATGATCTACAGTCTGGTCGTTACTTGGCACTTGGCCTAGATAACGAAGAAGCCAAGCCATATGACTTTGGTTTCACTCGTAGTGAAACAGATTACACACCAGCTGCGCTTCGTCGCTCGGGTGTGCGTTAATTAATTACGGTTAGTTAGCAAAATAAGAAGCCCTTGTCTTTGGACAAGGGCTTTTTTTATGGACGTAGAATCTAACATTATTTAGATTTTTTAATTATGTGTAACTGAGAGCCAATTGGGTTTTGAATTGTAAGAGCATGAGTAAGGGGTTAATTGATGTAGTCGGTAATGACCAGATAGACCTATTGCGCCAATCTATTAAAAGCAAAATCAAGTCTTGATCTTGTTAATGCTAAGTGTTCTCATGCAAGGTTCAAATTGGCGTATCCAGTCTGAGCAGCATTGATTAAAAATAATAAAAATATCAGGGGCTAAGTTGTGTTTTCCATCGAAAACTCTGTAGTTAAAACACTCTCTGAAAGTCGCGTTCGGGTTTTGGCAATGAAGTTACAGTTGCCACTATTACCCCTGCATTTTATTCGCCGAGACTCGGTCATGGCGAAATTAGAGCAAAACTCACAAGCACGTTTTTACATATTTGAGTCAGCGTCCGGTTACGGTAAGTCGCTGGCGCTTGCGCAGTGGCTGCATCAAAAAAAAATACATAAAGAAGCGGTTGCTTGGCTGAGTCTTGATCCCAAAGAAAACGACCCTCTTCGATTACTAACGTATTTAATCTGTGCCATACATTCTGCTGATACTAAAAGTGTGAAAAAGACGCTTAAGGCATTAGAAGATGCCAAACCAATTGATGAAATTGTTACGTTATTGCATTTAGAGCTTGCGCTTACTCCTCATGTTATACATTTGGCACTAGACGATGTGCACCACATAAATAGTGCCGAAAGCTTAGAATTAATAGAACAGCTTGTGCAGCATGGGCCGTCAAATTTACATATTTATTTTACTGCAACATCTGTTTTTCCAATTGCCATGTCTCGTGCCGTTGGCCAAGGGCTATGCGTACATTTTAATGAACATGATTTAGCACTGAGCAAAGTTGAAACACAGCAATGGTTATCCCATTCAATTAAAGAGCCATTAGAGCCTGCGCAATTGGATACTATGTATTTGCAAAGTGAGGGTTGGTTTACGGGCTTAGTGTTAATCAAGCAATTATTTGAAAGCGATAAACTAACTAAAATCAATGGTGATGAACTCATCATTGTGGATTACTTTGAAGAGCAGTGGCGGCCTTTAATCACACGAGAAGAATTTGCTATTTGTACTCAATTAGCACTTTTAGGTAAGGCAAATGGCTTGTATTTAGATTCGGTCTACGCAACAAGCGATAGCCAAGTAATTTTAAACGCGCTCTATAAAAAACATGCGTTAGTAATTGTGGATGAAAACCAAAACAGTTGGTTCCATTTGCACCCGTTGTTGGGGTTATATTTATCCAGTTTAAGTGACAAATTAAGCCGAATAGCCGAGTTAGAAAAAGCAAGTGTTTGGTTGAATCAACAGGGCTTTTATGTAGAAGCCGTTGAGATGGCGTTAAAAGCGGGCAATAAGCAACAAGCGGCTCAATTACTTCAAATTACAGCAGAAGCGATATTAGAAGAACAAGATATTGCTCAGTTACTGGCATGGAAAAAGCAACTGCCCGACGATGTCATTACGGTTTCCCCTCGACTAGTGGTTATTTTTAGTTGGACGTTGGCACTTGCACAGCAATTAGATGATGCTGAACGACTCATGGCTCAAATGGATCGATTTTTAGTGGCAGGGTCAGACATCATTACTGAAGGTGTATCAGGGCAATTATTTGCCATTCGTGCCTATATCGCTCGCTGTCGTGGCAAAATAAATAATGCGATACAACTGTGTAAACAAGCGCTAGAGAAATTAGACGACAGTAATTATGTGGCAAAGTCGATTACCTATTTTAACTTGTCAAATGTTTACATGACGCTTAATAAGGTAAGTGAAGCTCGACACTATAATCGCTTGTCATTTGAAACGGCTCGAGCAGTAGGCAGTATACATTTAGAGATGCTGGCGTTGCATGAGCAGGCTCGAATTGAACAAGTAAAAGGGAATTTGTATCTTTCTGAAAAATTGTTAAATGAAGGTTTGTTTTTATCTGAGCGCTTACCTAATCGAAATAAAGCCGCTGCCTATGGGCGCTTATTAGTCTATAAGGGTTATATTGTTTGGCTAAGAAATCGTAAAGAAGAGGCCGAAAAATTATTATTACAAGGCATTCAGATATCTGAACAGTGTCATGATTCATATATCATTATGGGTTATGTTTTATTGAATAACCTTGCTCGACAGCGCGGTCAAATTGAAAAAGCGTATGATTATTTATCTAAAGTAGAAGCCATTTTACAATATTGGTCAGTGCCGGGTTTTATTTATCAGCCTTGGCTTTCTACTATGCGTGTCAATTTATTAATAGATGAAAATAAAATAGATACTGCGCTTGTAAATTTAAAGTACTTGCAAGGTTTACTTGAACAAAACGAATACAGTTTGTCGCCGGAACATTATCCTGACTTAAAAGGTTTGGTTGAAGTGTTTTCGGTTCGGGCTAAATCAATCGCAGGGCAGCACAAGACGGCACTTAAACAGCTGGATAAAAAATTAGAGGTGAACTCCCAAGATCAGCAAGGGTTTTCGTTGATTTTCATCTATTTAATGCGTGCATTGCTGCGATATCAACTAGGTCAAGAAGACAACGCTTTGCAGGATTTCCGTAAGGCGATTTCGATGGCTGAAAAAAACTTTTGTATTATGCCCTTTATCGAATATAGCCCAGGCATGGCGGCTTTGTATCAAAAACTACCCACCAATATAAAACAGAAAGAGTTCATTCGAACCATTTTGAGTAATATTGAGCTAAATGATCAAGGGCATCATAACCAAGCGTTTGCGCAAATTCGAAGCATTATTAGCCAGCGAGAGTTAGCCGTACTCAAGTTAATCGCTGAAGGTTTAAGTAATCAAGAAATTGCAGAGCGGTTATTTATTAGCTTACATACGGTAAAGACTCATGCTCGTCGTATTAATGGCAAACTAGCCGTTAAAAGCCGCACGCAAGCGATTATTAAAGCCCGCGAGATGGGCGTTATTTAATTCCACTTCATGCACTTGGCAAATAATCCTTTTTGAACTAAACCTAAATAATAATCATAGGTTTAAAGATCATGGATGGCGAAAATTTAATTTCTATTCTAAGTGAGCGCCCAAGGCTATTACACGATAGCCTCGGTAAGCGCTATACGCTTAAACAATACCCCATCGAAGCTCAGCTATTTAGTCACCTTGAGCCTAAAACTAGGCTGATCATTTTAGATTTCACACAATCAGGCCCTGAGGCACTTGAGATAATTAAGCGTATTCGTAGCAAAGAGGGTTTAGACCAAGTTCCTATTATTGTCCTGCAAGGGGCCAGCCTGCAGCGTTCTAGTATTCAAGCGTTTGAGATGGGCTGCGATGATATTATCGACGTGGACACCAATGAAGATGAGTTAGCGTTGCGCTGTGAAAAGCTCATTTTCAATAAAATCGCCAGCGATCAACTACAAGCGCAAGTAAAACAAGCCACTGAGCTTGCGTTCATTGCCATGTCGGATACCTCTGACTTAGGCATTAACATTCAATTTTTACTTGAAGTGCATCAATGCAGCAATTTAGATGAATTGGGTATGCGCTTATTACAAGCGGTGAATGCTTATGGCTTAAAAGCCAGTGTGCAGTTGCGCAGTGAAATAGGCACCAAGAATATGGATGCTTCAGGTATGGTACGAGAGCTTGAATCAAAGTTGATGTGGGAGTTGCAACACGATGGCCGCTATATTGATTTTGGTAAACGCAGTGTAATGAACTACGAACATGTTTCGGTCTTAGTGAAAGATATGCCTGTGGATGATGAGAAAAAATATGGTGCACTAAAGGATAACTTGTTCTCTTTGTTACAGGGTGCAGATGCCCGCTTAAAAGCATTAGAAAACGTGCAGCAAGTTGAAGATCAGCAAAAGATGGTGCGTAGTCTATCGTTAAAAATGCAAACCATGATGGAAGAAATTGATGAGGGTTATCAAGACGTCATGAAAAATATCGCGGATGTGGTGGAGAGCATGTCCGATGGTATAAATGAGGTGATTGTGAATCTTGGATTACACGAAGACCAAGAGCGCGCCCTAGAAAAAGTAATGGAATATGGTTTGCAAACCACGAATATGGTTTTTTCTAAGGGATTAAAACTGGATGAGAATTTTCAGCATGTGATCAAGGAACTCGGCGTGTTCTTATCGAATGATAAGGTGAAGTTCAGCGCCGAGCAGCGTAAAAAATTATTAAGTATTATTAGTGAAAGCTGACTGTGAATGTTTAACGGTTTAAAGCCCCACAAGCGTGCATGTCAGAAAAATCCACATTCCAAGGCTGTTCAGAACGTAACTCTTCAACAATGTAATCGACAAACGATCTAACCTTCACGCTTAAATGGCGGTTACTTGGGTACAGCGCATGGATTGGCGTACTGGTATTGGACCAATCACAGAGTAACGGTATTAAGCGTCCAGCTTTAATATCTTCAGCGCATATAAATGCAGGTAAACGTGAGATACCTAAACCATTTAACGCCATTTTACGTTTACTTAAAGCATCATTCACTTGTACTTTAGGCTTTAGGTCAACGCTTACGCTTTCTGGCGTGTCATATTCCCAAGTATTTCGAGCATTCCAACCGATTGTAGTGTGATCCAGTAATTCTTTCGGGTGCGAAGGGGAGCCATGTTTTTCGATATAGGCCGGGCTTGCACAAGTGACCGTTTGAACACTGCCCAATGATCGAGCAATGAGTGATGAATCCGCTAAATGACCCACTCGGAATGCCACATCAATCCCTTCTTGAATTAAATCAAGTGGCTGGTCGGTCAGCACGATATCCAGCTGAATTTCTGGATTTTTTTGTAAAAACTCTGACACCAAGTCACTTAGCACTTCTGCACCAAATAACATGGGAGCGGTGATACGCAGTAACCCCTTTGGCGTTGACTGCATCTCGGTGACCGCAATGTTTGCCTCTTCTACATCGCCAATGATACGAGAACACTGGTTGTAATACGCACTACCGGTATCGGTCAGGCTAAGGGTACGAGTTGTTCGCTGTAGAAGCCGTACGCCAAGACGCTCTTCAAGCTGTGTAATTTTTCTGCTCACGGTAGATTTGGGTAGGCCAAGGTACTTGGCTGCCCCAGTAAAGCTGCCTGCGTCGACTACTTTGACGAAAATGGCAATCTCATTAAGATCGAATTGTTCCATGGTAATGCCTGCTTTAAATCGGTTACTGTTCCTATTGTGGAACAGTAATGGAGATCTGGCCAGCTATTTTTACTGGTACACTTGTACACTGAAAAACAGTTGCCTGATTGAATTATGTACAAAATCGCATAAAACAGTGCGTTTTTAGTAAAATTCTAGTGGTGGCCTCTTTTGTCCATTGGCATACTCCGGCGCATTATTTCCAATTATAAAAATAATAGTGGAAAACGGGCCGTACAGTTTTTTGATTACGGCGTACTCTAGCTTGTTAATAAAGGTAAAAATCGTGATCAACAAAAAAATAGCTTTAAGATCAGCGATCGTGGCAGCGACTATCCTGCCATCTCTTGCAATGGCCTCTGGTTACAAACTTAACGAACAATCTGCTGCTGGTATGGGTACGGCTCACGCTGGCCGCGCAGCCATGGCTGAAGATGCCTCGGTTGTATTCTACAACCCTGCCGCCATGACAGAATTAGACCGCGCTCAATTGACCGCTGGTTTTACTTATATTAATGGTACGGGTGAGTTTACGGGTGATGGAACAGATGTTGCTGGAGCAACTATTACAGGTGCTGATGATGGTGATGCATACTCTAATGGTGGTAACTATTTAGGTGAATCATTCATTCCATTTTTCTATTATGCACGTCCAATAAATGAAAAAATGTCTGTAGGTCTTGGTGTATTTACACCGTTTGGTACCAAAACAAATTATGAAGATGACTTTGTTGGTGGTGGCTTTGCAGATGAAACTTCACTAATTTCTTTAGAAATTGCGCCAACTTTTGCCTATAAAGTAAACGACCAATTAAGCATTGGTGGTGGTATCGATATCGTTTATATGGAAGGCTTACTTTCAAAGTTTTCTGATACTGTTCCTTACATCGCTGCTGCGGCTGCGGGTTATAAGGCCACATATGATGGCAATATCGCAGGTGGCGCTACAGAGGCTCAAGCAACAGCTGCAGCAGAAGCTGCTGTTGGCGGTTTGAAAGCGGACTCTCCTTTACTAAACGATGGTTTTGAAAACCATTACGAAGTGAAAGGCGATGACTGGGGTGTTGGTTGGAATTTTGGTGCCTATTATCAGTTAAGCGAAGCGACTACACTTGGTTTCACTTACCGTTCAGAAATTGAATTTGAACTAGAAGGTGATTCTACTTTTGAGAAAGAGTTTAAATACTACAATCCAAGTGCTAACGATGGCGCAGGTGGTATGGAGACATTTGGTAATATTCGCCCTCAAGCATCTAAAGTACCCTTAACGACTCCAGCATCTGCAACATTAGCGGTAACTCACCAATTTAATGATGAGTTGTTGCTACAAGCTGGTGCTACATGGACGGGTTGGTCTTCATTTAAATCATTTGATGTAATCGCAACTGAAAACACTGCAGGTTTAGCTGATGGTGTAGATATCTCAGATGTCTCAGAAATTCTTAACGGGTTGAATGATAACTATATCGGCCACATTGATGAGCGTTGGGTAGATGTTTGGGCTGTTGCTCTAGGTGGTACTTACCAGCTAAATGACAAACTAGCACTGCGTGCAGGTTATGCTTACGACCAATCGCCAGTTCGTGATGAATTCCGTACGGCTCGTGTTCCATCTTCTGACCGTCAGTGGGTAACACTGGGTGCCGGTTACACGGTTGATCAAAATCTTTCTTTTGACGTAGCGGCAGGTTACTTGTTCATGTACCCAATGGACCTTAAAGAAGTAAACAAAGATCTTGATAACAACCCAACTTCTAGCAAAACAAGCGTAACGGGTGAATACGAAATCGACGTATTTGGTCTGTCTGCTCAGGTGAACTACAAGTTCTAAATATTTAAACAAGTTGTCTCTTGTGCGCATCTTAGCTTAGCTGGGGTGCGCTTTTTTTTTGCCTGTTATTTTTGTATTAGCAATGCCCCTAAGTTTTGTTACAGGGTGATGCATGTGGGAGGGCACTCGGCGTGCCCCTTGTGGGTATGCGCGCGACATTCATATATTAGTTTGTCGCGCGCGAGCGCCCTCCCACAGCGTAAGAATGCAATAAATAACGTTATCTATTACCGTCCTAAATTCTCATTGAGTAGCGGATCATTATGTTATGAGAAAAAGATTTTTCGAGTAGGATGTGCCGCTTTCTTTTGGTGCAGGTAAAAAATTAGACGAAATACGCATTAATTTTGTGCTCTGTTTTCATGCCTCTATGCACAAGCACAGGGCGGCCAGGGTGTTTAGAGTCTTTGATCTATGGCTAAGCTATTGATTTTATTGAAATATAAAACTGGTACGGGTATTGCTAAATACAATTATCATTTTTATATAGTGGCACACAAGTGAAGCAGCCTATGTACAGCGCCGAAGCCGATATGAGTAACCTAGCCGCATTGCATCAAAACCAGCAATTACGGATTAAGGCGTTAGATTTAGTGAAGTCGTTATTCGAGCAGGTGCGTGTTGTGCAGCAGCATCGTGCGGCGACGAATGCAGCGCTTGCCGGTAATCCGTTTTTTGAAAGCAAGACACGGGTTTTGGCCCGAGAGGTGAACTCTCGTTTTAAAGAGCTAGAGCGCCAGCAAGAAGATTGTCTTGATGTGATCGATGACCGCCAGTGGGCTGACATTCGTAACGCATGGCAAACGGTGCATTTACAGTGGCGCCAAGATGAGATTATTGAAAATTTTGAATTGCATAGTCATTTGGTTAAACAGCTACTGACGTATATTTCAATTTTAGGCAATAGAGTCGAAGACTTAATCGAAACAGGTAGCCAGCACCAAGCGCTCAGTCATTATGTATTGAACGATGTGCCGTCCTTTATAGAACTACTTGGGCAAATCAGAGCACTGGGCACGTCCACTGCGGTAGTGGGGATTATGGATCATGCGTGTGAAATGCGTCTGCAGTTTTTAATGGGGCAGTTACAAAAGCAGCAGGTTAAGGTGAAGCAGCAAGCGCAGCACTTGAGCCAAGAAGCATTAGAGATTACGTCGTCGTTAATAGATGCGCTTTTGTGTGAACCCAAATTAGAGCGCTTAACGGGTATTGTGATGCACGATTTATTAAGTGGCCGCGATATTGTTACCAGTGCCGATGAAATTTTTACGTTAAGCACGCAAATTATTGATGCGCATTATAATGTGATGAATGAAGGGTTGCGTATGTTGCGCCTCAGTATGGATACGCGCATGCAGGCATGGGTGAGTCGTTAAGATTTTTGCGCGATACAGCGGTTTGTTGTTGTCGACCTAAAGGTTGACCTACCATTAAATACTCTAATAAGCAGGTCGGTCTTTAGGCCGACAGTGACATTCAACTGGCTTTTAGCTTCTAAAAGACAAGCTTGGTGCCGACAGAAAATATGGTCGGTAATGAGGTTACGTCTTCTTCTTCTGTGTAGTCCTTGTTGTAACTAATATCACTTACGTTTGCACGGTTATATAAATTGATGATCTCGAAGTACAAGGTGCTGCGCTGTGATAGGTCGTGGTCAATTCGGAAATCTAAACGATGATAAGCGGATAAACGTTCCGAGTTAGGTTTGCCTTCAATTGGATCATAGACATACGGGTTAGAGTCACACCCGGTGGAGTCTGTAGAGTATTTAGCGCTACCGTCTGGGTTGGTTCCACAAGCGTAATAAGGGGTTGCGCCTGTAATAGGTGTAATTAAGCTGCCGCTTTGGTAACGCCATTTAAACCCATAGGTGGTTTTTTCATTCTTTTTATAAGAGGCCACTAGGTTTACTACCCAAGGGCGATCCAGTTCATAATCAATTTTTTGGCCGGTATCTTCATTCTCACGTTTGGTTTTACTGTAAGCCACGCTGAACCAGCCATACCATTTTTCGGTTAAGTTTTTGTTGATGAGTAGCTCTAAGCCGTAGGCCGTGCCGTTCGCATTGTTTAAGTAGGGAACGGAATCAGGGGCGCTGGCCAGCGCAGGGTTGGCGGCCACTAGGTTATCAATATCTTTGTAATAGACTTCAAGTTTGGTGCTGAGTGATTCGTCCAGCTGATGTTCAAAGCCCACGACATAATGATTGGCGATGGGTTGTTTCAAATCTGGGTTACCCAGTTCTTTTGCAATAAAACGGAACTCGCGAATAAACTGGCTATGGCGACCAACGGCTGCGGTGAGTGTCCAGCTGTCGTTTAATGCATAGCGGCTAGCAATACGTGGTTGCAGCAGTGATTCTTCGTTGAAGTCGTTATAGCCGTTACCTAAACCTAGCGTGATTTCAAGGTCTTTTGTAGCAAGCCAGTCGTAAGCGACAAACGTATAAAGCCCGTTAATGCTGAGAGTGTCTTCATTATTAAACGGCGTACCAAGCGACGCAGGGGGGCAGCTATCGCCTACCTCTTCATTACACGGAGAGTATAAACCGCTAGAGGTGTATTCTATTTCGGTGTTGCTTAAGTCAAAACCGTATCGGAAGGTGTCACCATTATTAAGGGGGGTGAAGTAATAATTTTTTAAGCGGTGTTCGTAATTGATGGCGTCGAGATCAAATAAGCTGCCTACTGAGAAGCTTACATCTTCTTCTTTGCGGCTTAACGAAAGCATAGTGGCGGTGCCGCCTGATAATACCGTATCAAATAAAATACCTTGATTATGGTAATAGGTATCGGCAGCGAGCCCTCCGGCTAGGCTTGGCTCTCTTGCTAAGTCATCGGACTCAGGCCCAAAGTCAATGCCGACGCTGTCTTGTGCGCCAGTGGCGATGAAACGTAAGTTTGAGACGGGGCTTAAGCGCCATTGATATTTAAATTGGTAGTCACTGTTTTTGGGTACTTCAGTGAATTTTAATTCGTCTTCATCAACAAAGTTTTCAACATAATATTCTAATAAGCTTTGGCGATAAGATAAGTAGAATGCGCTGTCGTCAGTGACGGCGCCTTCAACTAAGCCGCCAACCCGTAAAAAACTGGCATCAATGGTAGTACGAATGGGTTCTTGATACGGGTCGCGTAGTTTTGTGGCTAATACCGCGCCAATGGCGTTGCTGTATTCTGGGCCCCACGCGCCTGCTTTTAGACTGAAATCTTCAATGATGTTGTCATTGTAGGTGCTGCCGCCGTCATTGTGAAATACGTAACCAACGGGCATAAAGTCAGTAATATAAATATTGTCATTAGGGCTAGAGCCGCGCACAGCGGGCACGCTGAATGGGCCAAAACCACCAAGCACTACCCCAGGCAGCGCTTCAATGGCTTTTAATGGGTCATTACCTGCACCGGGCACTTTGAGTAATTTATCCGTCGAAATTTGCGGGCCTTTTAGTTCACTACCACGAACATTAATGGTCGATAATTCGGCAACGTCTTCATCCGCGCCAGACACTTCAGCGTGACTCAAACCAGACAAGGTAGTTAACGACATTACCGTTAACAATATAGAGCGATTCATATAGCGATCCTGCTATGTTTTTATTTTGTGCAGACTGTAACAAAAAACCAGCAAGGAAAGAACGCCTTACTGGTCGGTTCATCAATATTTAATAAATTAAATTGCGTTACGCAGACCTAGTTCATAAGGGTGTGGGTTTAAATATTTTTGTTTACGTAAGTAATTGTCGTCCGTTGTATGCTTTTTAATGTGGTGGTTGAGCAAGGTTAACGGTACTACGATGGGCACTAGACCCGTTCGATATTGGTCGAATAAGGTTTGCATTTCTTCTTTTTCATCTTTGCTTAAATCATTTTTCAAATAGCCCTGTAGATGCTGCAGTACATTAGTATTTTTTTTGCGGTTAGCCGTGTGTTTTAGGGCCGTCATAAATTGAGCAATGTAATCATCTGCAATCTCAGTTAGTGCTTTTGCTTTTAAATTACTCAAAAGCTGGCCAAGTGATTGGTAGCTTTTAATGTGATGTGCCATGAGTAAATACTTATAACGCACATGAAAATCCAAGAGTGTTTTAGAGGTTAAATTATTTTCTACATTTCGCTGCCAATCATTAAACGCCATTACGCGGGTAATGAAATTTTCACGAATCATGGCGTCGCTTAAACGGCCTGCTTCTTCTTTTGGTATTAAAGGCAGTAACCTGTCCAATTCGGCGGCATAAATACCTTGAGATACCTCTAGTGGATTGCCGTTTTCATGATAAAGCTTTACACGGGTGTAGCCGCAGCTTGGGCTTTTTTGCATGAATATATAGCCGCTAGCATCGGTTAATTGGCCTGCCTGTTGTTTTGCATAATCTTTTAGTTGTTGGGTAAAACGTACATTGTTGTCATCATTGAGTACGGCTTCAATGCCAGATTCGTTGTTACCTGAGGTGGTAATGAGGCGAATGGGTTTTCTGGGTACGCTCATGCCAATGCCTACTTCAGGGCAAATAGGGGTGTAATCAAAGTATTGTGATAATACGTCTTCTAAATAACTTGATCGCTTATGGCCGCCGTTATATCGAACCTTTTCACCTAGTAGGCAGGCGCTTATGCCAACTTTAATACTCATGTGCCACTCCGGATGCTTGGGTTATCTTTCGATTACCATAGTCTATTTTTATTTATCTGTGTATGTGTACGCACGTCATAAGGGTTTGGACTTATTTCACTGACATTTCTATTTATATTCGATAATTGACGGGTTGTGTCTATTTTTTATCTTTTAAGTGAATAAGGCTTGGTGTTTAATGAAGTTGAAACAAATTTCAGGTTGTAAGTGAGATTTTAAGAATAGCAAGGCAGGTGTGCATAAGAATTTAGCTGAATTAGCTATAAGTATGACAGCTTTAATTATTTGTTAGTTTTTATGGACCTTGTCTTTGCAAACCGAGTTAAACCGGACTAAATATTTATTATAGGGTTTCATTTACTAGGTTGATTAATATGAGTCTAAGCAAGCAACAAAGTGCACAGGTACTGTTTCAATTCGATGCATCGTTTGAAGTGAGTTATGTTAATTATTATCGTGGTAATGAATTAGCAGACCCTCAACTGGTTGTTACACTTGAACGTGACAACGAACGTCAGAGCTTTGCTTTTATGCACCCACACTTCAATGATGTGGATCGCAATTTAATTAGCGCTCAAGGGCTTGCTATTAGCTCAGTGAAGCTTTCACCGTTTGGCCAAAACCAGATCGAAGTCGCTGACTTAAAAGATGGTATTGTTTACTTTACATCACGAGTGGTTAAAAACATTACGCCAACCGCTTAGAAGTTTAAAACAGTTGTTTGATTAAAAGCCAAGACATGTTCTTGGCTTTTTTATGCGTGTTTAAATTATGCAGTGTTACCGGTTACAGCGGTTGTTGATTGTCGGGATACATTGCTTTGACGGGAACCAATAGAGAGCTCTTCTTGTTTACAATAGGTTTGAATTTGTATTCGATAGCGACTAAAAAACCCAGCCGTGGCTGGGTTTTAAGTGAACAGCGAGGGCTTAGTGCAATTGCAGTACGAGAGCCGCTTTTTCGCAGTAATCTTTTTGTTTGGTGTCGTTCTTTTGTTTGCTTTGACTGGATTTAATCCAGATATAGCTTGAAGATTTCCCTTTACACATGTCTAAGCCTAAAACGGAGTTCTTCGATTTCACAAACAAGTTCAAGGTGATTTCACCGCGACCCATGGTGCGCAGGTGCATTTTTTTAGGTGACAGCGTGTAAGACTTAATGCCGCTACGGCCATTTACGCTAATGGTCTTGCCGGGTGGGGCATTGACCCACTCCGCATCATCTCGTATCTCGATACTGGTCCAGCTACTGTCAGTTGAGACTGTGAGTTCGTAAATGGTCTCACTACCTTCAGCTGCCAGTGCTGAAGTACTTAAGAGGGCTAAGAAAAGCCATATTCCCTTCATATTTATTATCCTTGGCAGTTATACCTATTTGAAATTTAGGTAAAGAAGGGCATTTCGTCAAATGGGCGATTTTCGCCATCCTCATTACAGGCTGTATTAAGGATGACGAAAAAGGGTGATGTTATAAATGGGTCTCAGCGTATTCCGCCAAGGCTGATCTTGGTACGCCTTGCAATTCAATGCCGCCACCTAATGAGAAGCCCTTAAAGCGTTCGTTAAGGTAGGTAAGACCCGAACTCATGGCATTGAGGTACGGCGTATCAATCTGAGCTAAATTGCCCAAACACACCACCTTAGAGCCTGAGCCAGCACGGGTGATGATGGTTTTCATTTGGTGTGGTGTTAAGTTTTGGCTTTCATCAATGATGATGAGGCTCTTTTGGAAGCTGCGCCCACGAATGTAGTTGAGTGACTTAAAGTGCAGGGGCACTTTTTGCAATATGTAGTCGATACTGCCATTGGTGCTTTCATCTTCCATGTGCAGCGCTTCAAGGTTGTCGGTAATGGCGCCAAGCCATGGCTCCATTTTTTCAGCTTCTGTGCCGGGTAAAAAGCCAATGTCTTCATCTAGCCCGCGTACGCTTCGGGTGGCGATGATGCGAGTGTATCGGTTTTGTGACACCGTCATATCGATGGCGGCAGCCAGCGCTAAAATGGTTTTCCCTGAGCCTGCCGCGCCGGTGAGATTAACCAAATGAATATCTGGGTCGAGCAGTAAATCAAGCGCTACGGCTTGGTAAATATCTCGAGGTGTTAACCCCCATGCTTGTTGTTGCATTAAGTGATCACGGGAGCGGTCCCATAGTGTGACAATTTTGTCATCCATATCACAAATGCGCGCCACAAATCCTTGTTCATCTAAGATGTACTGATTAATAAAAATATCTTTGGCTAATTCTTCGCGGGCAATTTTATGCACAGTTCGCCCTGGTTCGTGGGCGGTTTCGACTTTATTGATGGTGTCCCAAAAACTGTTTTTAAATTCATGGAAGCCTTTTGTTAGAGAATCAATATCGCTGACCAATTGGTCGTTGTGGTAATCCTCTGCGGCGATACCGCAGCCACGCGCTTTCAGGCGCATGTTGATATCTTTGGTGACGAGAATAATTTGAGTTTTAGGGCGTTGTTGCTGCAAGAAAATAAGACTGTTGATGATCTTATTATCATTTAGGTCGTTGGGTAAAACCGTACTTTGTTGAACGGGTTTATCCATTAATATACTTAAATAACCGTGTTTCTCGCCTGCGGCAGGCATGGCCACACCATCACTGATTTCTTCTGGGCTGGCTTCGCCTAAAATTTTGTCAATGTTGCGAATGGCTTGGCGGCATTCCATAGAAACACCGGATTTTGAAAGTTTGAGGTGATCGAGTTCTTCAAGTACGGTCATGGGAATGACCACGTGGTTTTCTTCGAAATTAAATATGGCGGAGGGATCGTGAATTAAAACGTTGGTATCAATAACATAAGCTTTGGTACGACGGTGGTTGGGCATTCAGCACTCCTTTTAGCGAACGCGCAGGCTATGCATATACCGTAAGCGACTTCCTTCTGCTCTAGGCGTGTGGGCCTTTGGTATAAGCAGCCACTGCGAGTTCGAAATGAACTTGCACTTCCATTCAACTGGTATTTGTCTTGGTTGGCAACGATTTTTTTCGCTTTTTTGGTTTCCGTTATTAACGGTGAATGGTTTTGGAAATTACTCGCCAAATACGGTTTTTGTTGACGGCATAATGTCTAGTGAACGCGAATACGAATACTGGATTGATCCGAAAATCGAACATTGCTGACCACAACATCCCCTAAGGTGCGCCCCGACTCATCGCCTTTTACACGAAGATTACGAAATGCAATTTCTTCTATTTCGCTTGGTAGTGCCAATTCGATGCTGCCATCGGCATTCAGTGTGGTTTGCTTGCTGGTATTTTGCTTAACCCCTTTAACGGTGATATCCGCATCAAGGACGCTGGCGATGGGGTTTAGCAAGGCCACTAATTCATCGAGTGCGCCTAGCTTGTTGGTGTCGATGACTTCTTCACCTTGTGCTTGGTTGATGAGTGCGTTTAGCGCTTCTTGCGCCGATTGAAAGCCTTGGCCGTCAATGCTGGCAAGCTCTGTGTCATCCAGTGCTTTTAAGCCTTGGTATTCGCTCATTTGCGACGCGCTAGGGGTGTCACTTTGAGAAGACGAAGATTGGCTAGCAAATGCCCCAAATGACATGGGCCCAAGCAGCATGGCAATCAGGGCGGCCCATAAACGGTGTCGATTTTGTTTCTTTAGGGCTTTTTTCAGCTGGCGTTCGGTGAGTATGCCTTGCTCTATGAGGGCTTCACCTAGACGTAAGCCACTTGCGAACTGGGATTTAAGGGCGGCATCAAGTTGTGCTTGGTTGATTAATCCTTTTTTGATTAATAGCGACCCAAGGCGGCTTTTTTGGTTTTGCTCGATCATGGTGTTTCCTGTGGAGTCAGCGCCATTAGCACAAGTGATAAACGTATCTTGATTCTGGTTGGGGTCGCGGTGGCTCGCAAGCTCGGGTAATTGACACCTTGTAGTGACCTAATAGCCAGTTCTCATAAGTCATTGTGCTGTAAGGGGTTTTTATCTTTTTGGGGTGTCCGCATTTTATGGGGCACAATTGTGCTAGTGCGTAATATGAAAATGCTAATAGACCAATAGTGAGAATCAATGGTGTGTTTTATGGAACAGCCCATATAGTGATAAAGCTCAAGCTTTACGGGTTTTTTTGCTATAGTGCCGCCCTTGTTCTGCTAAGCTCATTCAAAATTGTTGTAAAGCAATTTGGAATAACGATTTTATTGCCAAATTGTTTTGATTAAGGAGTCATCATGTCTACTCGTCACATTAAGCTTTTGATCCTAGGTTCTGGCCCTGCGGGTTATACCGCCGCGGTATACGCAGCCCGTGCAAACCTAGACCCAGTCATTATTACTGGTATGCAAATGGGTGGTCAGCTGACCACGACCACGGAAGTGGATAACTGGCCTGGGGATGTAGAAGGCCTGCAAGGTCCTGCGCTAATGGAGCGTATGAAAGCGCATGCTGAGCGTTTCAATACCGAGATTTTATTTGATCACATCAACGATGTTGATTTGAGCAAAAAGCCTTACACCCTTAAAGGTGATCAAGGTACTTATACTTGTGATGCGTTGATTATTTGTACCGGTGCTTCTGCCCAGTACTTAGGTCTAGAAAGCGAAGAAGCCTTTAAAGGCAAAGGCGTTTCAGCGTGTGCGACGTGTGATGGTTTCTTCTATCGCAACAAAGAAGTATGTGTGATTGGTGGTGGTAACACCGCGGTTGAAGAAGCCCTTTACCTTTCTAATATTGCAAGCAAGGTACATGTTATCCACCGTCGTGACAGTTTCCGCAGTGAGAAAATTTTGGCTGACAAGCTAAAAGAAAAAGCGGCTAACGGTAACGTTGAAATTCACTGGTTCAATGAACTTGATGAAGTACTAGGCGATAACATGGGCGTGACAGGTGTTCGCATCAAGAACAGCCAAACAGGTGATTTGAAAGAGCTTAAGTTAGACGGTGTGTTTGTGGCGATTGGCCATACTCCAAACACTGAGATCTTCCAGGGTCAGCTAGAAATGAACGGCGGCTACCTTAAAGTGAAAAGCGGCCTAGAAGGCAATGCCACGCTGACCAGTAAAGAAGGCGTGTATGCCGCGGGCGATGTGATGGATCATGTCTATCGTCAAGCCATTACCTCTGCAGGTACGGGCTGCATGGCGGCATTGGATGCCGAGCGTTACTTGGATGATTTAGAAAAGTAAGTCACAAGTACAACAGCGTACAAAAAAAGCGAAGCGCTTGTGCTTCGCTTTTTTTATGGGAGCAATTTGGTGTTACAGAGCTTCTAGCTTTATCAAATGCAAGCCGTGACGGCTTTGTATCGGCCCGATAACATTACCAATGTCAGCCTCATTGAGCGCGTCTAGAATACTTAATGGCAGTGTACTTTGCTCCAGTTCTCCCCAGTCACCACCTAGCGCACCGCTAGGGCAAGCGCTGTGCTCGCGAGCAAGCTGGGCAAAGTCGGCGCCTTGATTAAGGGCTTCGAGTATGGGTTCTACTAGCAATGGGGTTTTTAATAAAATATGTTTGGCTTGCATGACGTTACTCCGCACATTTGATTTACAGTCTAGACTATTAACACTGGGTTCAAGTAGGTAGAATGCGTCGCCCACAGGGTAGTAGTAACTGCCAGTAAAGTTCATGAGGATTAGGGGAAGTACATGGCTCGAGGTGGATTTCGTCGCAACAAAGTTCAAAAGCAACAAGGTAAGGGTGAGTTTCAAGCCATTACCAGCGAAGGCCCCTTCATTGAGTGGGTAGGTAAACCTGAATATTTTCGCCATAAATTAACCATTGATGGCAAAGAATATCGCTATGAAAGTGATAGCACCGATTTAGGCGTGGCGATTGGTGATATGGTGGTATTTCGATTTGTTGATCATGCCGATGGTTTGATTCTTGATCGTCGCTCTCTTGGTAAGTGGATCGACCCCGCTAGTTTTTCTTAACACTCAGTATTTGAGGGTGACTGAAAAACAAAAAGGCCAGCAATGTAGCTGGCCTTTTTTTTGCTTAATCACGGCTTAGTTTGGCAGCGTGATGTTGAGCTCTAATATTGATAATTGATCGTGATTATCAATTTGAACATTGATGTCTTCATCGCCTACGTTCACGTATTTTGAAACCACCGCCATAATTTCACGTTGCAGTGCTGGCAGGTAGTCAGGTGCATTGCGCTGATTGCGCTCGTGGGTGACTAAAATCTGTAAACGTTCTTTTGCGACAGATGCGCTTTTGGGCGTTTCGTTTTTAAACAATCCAAGTAGTCCCATGTTAGCCTCCAAACACGCGTGCTAAGAAACCTTTCTTTTGGGCTTCTAGAAATCGGTGAGGGATGTCTTGGCCAATTAAGCGTTTTACGGCATCGCTATAGGCTTGGCCTGCATCACTTGTGCTTTCTAAAATAACCGGGGTGCCTTGGTTAGAGGCTTTTAATACATCTTGCGACTCTGGAATAACGCCCAGTAATTCGACGGCTAAAATATCTTCAACATCGTTAACACTTAGCATTTCGCCGTCTGCGACACGTTTTGGGTTGTAACGAGTCAGTAATAAATGCTCTTTCACTTGCTCACCGTTTTCGGCCTTGCGACTCTTGCTTTGCAAGATACCAATAATGCGGTCGCTATCGCGTACGGAGCTAACCTCAGGGTTGGTCACGATGATGGCTTCATCGGCAAAGTACAGTGCCATTTGCGCGCCTTGCTCGATACCGGCTGGGCTATCACAAATAATAAAATCAAAGTCTTGGCTTAATTCATTCAATACACGCTCAACACCTTCACGGTTTAGGGCATCTTTGTCGCGAGTTTGAGATGCTGGTAATACGTAGAGGTTTTCGGTGCGTTTGTCTTTAATCAGTGTTTGTTTGAGATTAGATTCACCGTTAATGACGTTAACAAAGTCATACACCACACGACGCTCGCAACCCATAATAAGGTCAAGGTTACGCAGGCCTACATCAAAATCGATGACCACGGTTTTGTAGCCATTAAGAGCAAGCCCCGTACTAATGGCTGCGCTTGTGGTGGTTTTACCCACGCCACCTTTGCCGGATGTTACAACGATGATTTTAGACATGTGCTTGAACTCGCTTAAGCAGTGAATGAGGTCTGCTTTTATTAATTATTGTCAGGTGAGTATTTATTAAACGCTTTCTATAATCAAGCGTTCGTCTTTAAGATGTACGTGGCAGGTTTTCTGCCAATGCTCGCTGGCTAAGTCATCGCTCACTTGGTATTGCCCTGCGATGGCGAGTAATTCACTTTCTAGCTTTTGGCAGGAGATGCTGGCGTTGATGTCGCCATTAATACCGGCCAATGCGCGCCCATAAAGGGTGCCGTAAATATGAATATTGCCACTGGCTAATACTTCGGCCCCTTGGCCAACATTGCCAAACACCACAATGTCGCCGTTTGGATTGATAACTTGCTGACCACTGCGCACGGCTTGTTTGATAAATTTAGCTGGTTGCGGTTGCGCGATGGCAGCTGCTTTTTTTTGCGTCTTTGGGCTGTCGCTAAAAAGTGGCAGGTTGAGATGTTCAGCAACTAAATGCTGATCTTGATCGCAGCGCAAGCCAACAGGAATAAAGGCCAATGCTTTAAGCGCCTCTATTAGGCTTGTGCTCCACTCAAGGGAAATAGGTTGGCTGGGTAATTCTATGACCACAGGCGCATTTTTTAACAGCTGAGGTGCTTTGGCTAAACGTTGTTGTAAATCAAACGTAATGGCCGAAATATCTAAGCTTTCAAGCTGCAATAACGTAAATGGGTGCAGGCTGGCTTTAAGTTGTAAAACGGGTGTTGTGTTTCGGGCCGCGTCCATGATTGTGTTCCTTACGCGTGAAATAGGCCAGTGCGATCACTGGCTACTTACTTTACTGCTTTGTGTCTTATGCCTCAACGGCTTTTAGGCTTAAAGGGGCTTGCTCAAATTGAATGCCTGCCCAACCGTGACGCATGAATTGGCGAATGTTTTGATGATCACTGCCATCAGGTGTTGCCAGTACATCGCGGTAATGTTCGCCAAAACTTTGCAGAGCTTGCTCAGGAGTGAAACCATTTAAGCGACCTAGTGCAAATACTTTTAGGCTGCCTTCGTTTTTACCTTGCTCATTTTTGACGGCGTTCTCATCTAAGCCATTACTAAAGGCCGTTGGGTTGAGCTCGTACCATTTTTCGACCAGTTCAAGGGTCTCACTAAATTGGTTTTCGCCGCTTGTTAAACGAGAACGAAATTGAGTCATATCTTTTTGCAGGGCTTGTTGTTGATTGAATAGTGCCATTTCAAGTGCGCTGCTATCGAATTGATATTGTTGCTTCCATTCATCCTGTGGCATGCCGTAAGCCCATTCGCGTTCAGCGCCATCGGCAATCGTCACACCAGCGTCTTCAGCGGCGCTTTTGTACCATTTACCTAAACAGTTACGGCAAAATCCGGCAAGGGTCATAAGCTGGATATTTTGGACATCTTTGCGGGTATCAAGGTGTTTTAAAAAGCGGCGCATAACGGCGGCTTCGATGGCGTTTTTATCCATGACGAATACTTATTATAAAAAATGTGGGGCTATTGTACTGAGCTAAACCATAAGGGCAAATACCGAGTTAGAATATTGAGTATTTGCCGATGGTTTAGCGATTTCGAAATGGCACATTGTGGGTGCAAAGATAACGTCCCCATTCAATGACGCCACGGGGGAAGTGTCGATGAAACAGGGCTTCAACAATTTGGGCGGTGCGGTAGTCGGTTTTTTTCAGGACTAAAAAAACCAAGTCACTGCGGCGCCATTCAAATTCAGCGAGTTGGCAGGGAATTTTAGCCGCACGAATGAGGTAGGCTATTTGGTAAGCCGATTCACGTTTCATGAGCAGCACCCAGTAACGGCTGCGCATGATTTCGATGGTGCGCATATCCACATGCTGAATTTCAATGTCAGCTTTGACGGTGAGATCACGGCCTTTATCGCGGCAATGCATTAATAATGAGGAGAAGTTTCTGGGTTCATCTTCGTTGCAAAAGTAATAACGGCCATCCCATTCGCGATACGCAAAAGGGTAGTGTTTGCCTTTGTCTCCAAATACGTCATAGCTGAGTTGGTCGAAATGCTCAGCATGATGCTTGGGGATGTCTTTGCATTCGTTTTCTGCGTATTCAAGAATGTCTTGATAGTCAGTGTCGACCACGCTGGATTCAACCGCGGTGATGTTGCGCAGGGAAAGATAGCGCTTATAACGTTTTGTTTTATAAATTTTTCGTAGTAGCTGTGCGCAGTCTTTCCACTGATCGCCTGCTTGATCTAACGAGTTGGCCGCGGCGGTGTTGGCAGCAGAAACAGACAGCCAGCGGTGGCAAAGAAAGCTTTTAGGATTGATGTCGCCAATCATATCCATTGGCATTTCAGCGACATAACGCACGCTATACCAAACCGGAAATAATTTCTGTAGGGCGACATTGGCCCAAGTCTCAAGGTCGACTGGGCCTGCGGACGCTTTTTTGGGCGGGCCACCTGGGCTGGGTAAATTGGCATCACTCATAAGCGGTTTACACTATCCCTTATGCTTGAAAAAGCAAAATAGAGGCCTAAATAAAACAGAATCCTTTAGACTTATATCGGCCTAAAACTCGACAACTTTAATGAAGTCTGCTTAAAACTAAGTAGGTCAATGAATAGTATAGGGGAAAAAAATGGCGAACCCCCAAGATGATAGTCAGCCTAAATACATGCATATTGAGGGAAAAACTCAGTATGAAATGGCGCAGTCTATTGATGCCGCATTTGCGGCAGCGGAAGCCTCTATGCATCAGCAGTCTGAGCAAGTGGCACTTCAGTGGTGGTATCAGCAGTTTGAATTACAGGCGCAAGAGGAATTTAACTTGATAGATGCGCAACTGCCCAAAGGTAGTGTGACGAATCAAGATACCTTTGTGCGGCAGGCCGGTTTGTTAGTTACACAAATATTAAAATATCAGGGCGAACCATCAACAAAGGTGGGCACAAATATCACTATAAACCTGTTATTGGAGCGCAGTTTGCTCGACACGATTGATATGATGCAAGCAAAGCAAATTTGGAGGTTTGACCTGCAACGGATGATGCAAACCTTACAAGGAAAGTTGATTAATGAACGCCAAGCCCGATCAACCCCCCCTTAAACACAAACCCCGTTTTCGTATTCAAGAAGCTATTTTGATATTGCGTCAAGGTAAAACCCATTCTTTATGGCGTGAGGCTGCATGGCACTTGATGGAGCATGCAGGCAAAGACACTCAATTATTGTTAGAAGCTCAGCGTGACCTACTACACGCCGCCGAACCCAAGCCTTCATTTTGGTCAAAGCATGGTGCGCTGGTGGTGTTCATATTGGCGGCTATTGTGAGTTTAGGGCTAGCGTTTTGGGTGTATGTGGAAAAGTTATACTGCACCTAGTGTCTGACTCTGGCATTTAGTGTTGTCTCTGGTTACGGCATAATCCCTTGTTATTTATGTGGTGTAGGGTCTTATGGCGAATATCAATGTATTAGTGGGTACCGTGACCGGCAAGGCGCTTGATGCCGCTCAGGCCATTGCTGCCATCTTTGAATCACAGCATTGTGTGCAGCTGTGTTTGAACCCCACCATTGACGATGTGATAAGTGAGCAGGTTGATATCCTCGTGATTGTTACCTCAAGTACCGGTCAAGGGAATGTCCCCTTCTCTATGTTACCCCTCTATGAGCAACTTCAAGCCTTATCGCCATTGATTCCTGTCAAGCGCTTTGCCGTTGTGGCGTTGGGAGACAGTAGTTATGCCACCTATTGTCAGGCTGGCGCTACGATGGAGCAGCTGATGCTTGAGTTGCAAGGTCAGTCATTGTGCCCTCGGTTTAATATTGATGCCTTGGAGCACTACATGCCAGGTGCGATTGCCAGACAATGGGCCGAAGAAACCATGAAGTTAATCACCTGAATTGAGAACGCTTTAACATTGAGGGAATGCGGTCGTAATAGGCAGTGGACGCAACCCACAAGTGAGGGCAAACTGTACTGATCTACGAAGGGCTTAGGCTCAGTCCTCACTCACTCTCACTATAATAAACAGAGGCTACATGGCGACGATTTTAATTGTGGATGATTCCGCTACCATGATGGAAGGGCACAAGCGCATTCTTGAGAAGCAAGGTCATACGGTACACAGTGCAGAAGATGGTGAGAAAGGCGTAGCAAAAGCCCTTGAGCTGCTACCGGATTTAATATTGATGGATGTGGTCATGCCGAACATGAACGGCTTTCAAGCGACCCGAAAAATCACCAAAGATCCAGCCACTAAGCATATACCCGTGGTGATTGTGACCTCTAAAGATCAACAAACTGACATCATGTGGGGCAAACGTCAGGGGGCGAGTGATTATTTGATTAAACCCGCTGATGAAAAACAACTGCAAGAAACGGTTGAACGATTACTGCTTACTACGAGCGCTTAATGTTTGTTTGTCGCCTGACGTTATTCAACGTCAGGCATCTTTTTACTTTTTCCCTTAGAAATTATAAATAATAATACTCTTATAATTTAGCTCTGTATCTTCACTGCCATCCGGTGCTTTGGTGTCGTGAGACACATTCCAAATAACACTTAGACTTATAGTTGATGTAACTGAAATAGTGACGGCGTTTTGCCATAAACCTTTGTCGTCCGCGAAGTCTTCTACGTCTGGCTGAAAATATAATGTACTGGTGTAGGTCATATTATCGGCCAGTTTATTACGGTAAGCCCAATACAAATTTAAACGTACATTTTGTTCGTTATCTTCAAGGATGGTTGCCGCGTATTCTTCATCTTCGTAAAACGCGCCGACACCAAAGTGATTGGCGGTTTTTAGTTTAGTGTCGGCATTTAGCGTATAGCGAACACCTGCGCCTAATATGATGCGCTTCGCTAGGTCAGAGAATAAGTCTTCTTCGTATTGGGTGAACACTTCGTGTCCCCAGTTATCGCTGTGTTTAGTTAAGTGGCGAATATGTAACAGGGTTTCATCTGTATTTACTTCATCATCGATTTCTGAATATTCGCGATCAAGTAATACAATCCATTCATCGTGTGCATAAGAACGAATAAAGGTAATGGCTGAGCCCAAAGTAAATTCATCGCTATCACCGACTTCACCATCAAGGGTAAAACTGATGTTACCGGATGTGCCGGGTTCAGCGTTGTTGAGGCGCTGACTCTCAATGTTGGTAATCGCAAAAGCTGATTGCGTGGTTAAGAAAAGTAAAATGAAGAATAGACGAGTCATAGTGTTATTCGAATGATGAAAAACGTAACTTTAACATATTTTATGCCGCATGCATTTGTTGGTCACGGGCGCTGGCAAGATTACGCACTACGTTTAAAACATGTTTACCTTCTTGATAATCGGCTAAAACGGCAGGCTTGCCTTTTAGTTGATCAAGGTGGGTTTCAAGTGATTGCTCTAAATTCATCGGCCCTGTTTGTTGGTGCTGATAAGCAAGTTGCGTGAGTAAACCTTGTGCTCGAACTTGATGGCTTTGAATAACGCCATATTCTGTGAGAGCGGTTTGCAGTGGTAGGATATCTTTCATCTCAAGGGCTTTAACATCAAATTCTCTGGCAATATAATTGATGCGCTCGCCCATTGATGACAGCGCCATATCGGATGATGCCGGTTCTTTTTTTGGCGCGATAGTCGGTGTACTTTCGACGTGTGTCATTTGCTCAAACTGCTGCATCATGCGTTTGGGCAAACCTAGGATGTCCATCATTTTTGCATACTCAAAAAAACCGTTGTAATTAAGTAATCAAGATTTGAGCCAACCCCATAAGTAGTTGATAATTGAAGAAAATTGTGGAGTAAGTACTCTAAAAAGGGCAAGGACTTGCCTGCTTTGGCGATTGCTTTTGCCGATGGAATCAGTAATCTTAGGCCACATATAAAAATAAATAGCTATAAGAACAATAATAAAATAGCGCTACATAAGTTAGGACGTCATCAATGACAGCACTTCAGAATGCCCGTGCGACCGATCCGGGAACGATCCAATACCGAGGGCGTAAAACCTCACGAGCCGGCAGCGAACAACGTCGAAGAGCCATTTTAGAAGCTTCATTAAGAATCGTCGTGAGTGATGGTGTGCGTGCCATTCGTCATCGCAGTGTGGCAAAAGAAGCAGACGTACCATTGGCAGCCACAACGTATTATTTTAAAGATATCCAAGAATTAATCAGCGATACATTCATGCTTTATGCTGAGAAAGCTCAATCTATCGTCAATGTGTTTGCGCGCAAGATGTATGAGCCGCTCGAAAATGCAGATGGTAAAAAATTAGCGGAACTCACCACTGGGCCAAAATTGGTTGAAGTGATCGTAGATCAGCTATTGGCTTATGTCTTAGAAAAAACCACACATAATCGTGAGATGGCAGTCGCCGATCAAGCTTTCCGATATGAAGCGTTATTAAATGAGAATTTACGCGGGCTGGCGGATCAGCACGCAAAAGCCATGGAGCAAAAACTGATTGAGTTTTTAAACCTAGTGCACAGCTCTCATCCAAAAGAAGATGCGCAAATTCTGGTCAGTACGCTACGTCGAGTAGAATACGAAGCGTTACTTGTGCCGGTTGAAGAAATTAATCAGCAAGCCCAGCGTGACCTGCTTGAAAGACAAGTATCATTGATTCTTAAAATTGATGTGCCCAAAGAAGACTAAATAGAGATATTAAGTCATTAAAAAGGAGACCTAGAGTCTCCTTTTTTGTATCTATTATTTTTATTAGAGCGATGTTTGTGTGATTTAAGCGCGTTTTTGTAAAAAATAGCCCATGGTATTTAAGGTGCTTTCTAGTATGTTTAATTCAAACGCGCTGAATTGGCGAGCGTCACCACAATCGTCACAGATAATCACAGGCAATTGACGTAAATGTGTCATGGTGTAATTTTGTTCATGGTCACAGGCATCGCAGCATAATGGCATCGGAGTATTAGCCGGCAATATAGTGGATATGACGGCACTGCTGTCGTTAGTCGACGGGGCTGGTACAGCTTGAAATGAAGCCATGTGAGCTCCCTAAAAATAAGATACGGCGCCATTTTAGTGTGTAAAACAGTTTTTTCTAGTACAAAAGTATCGTTTTGCTATTAAAGACTCGAAAAAAGAGTGTTTTGGATCAGGTAGTAATCGCTAGAGCCTTGAATATTAACCCTTTTTTAATGGTTGGCTGTAAATCGCCAGATTTAAAGTAAATACACTAATTATCCTCAAAACGGAACATTTTCAGCTATGAGTCAGTTATTGCATCGCATAGAGAGGGTGGCGAATCGTCTACCGCACCCAATGGCTTTGTTCGTATATCTTTGTGTCATAGTGGTGGTGCTTAGTGCAATTGGGCAGGCTTTTGGTTGGCAAGCTCTGCATCCGTCTAGTGGTGAATGGCTAACAATAAACAGCTTGGCTTCAGCCGATGGTTTGGTCTATATGCTGACCTCCTTGGTTCAAAATTTTATGGGGTTTGCTCCGGTTGGCCCCGTTATTTTAATGGCTTTGGCGTTTTCACTGGCTGAAAAAAGTGGGTTATTACCGGCTTTGATTACTCAATTAACGCGCCGCACTCCTGTTGGGTTCCTTGCGGTGGCCATTGCTTTTCTTGGGGTGATGTCGAGTATCGCCGTGGATTCGGGCTATGTGGTGTTGTTGCCACTGTGTGCGGCCGTGTTTTGGGCGGCAGGGCGACACCCTATTGCTGGATTAGCGTTGGGTTTTGCCTGTGTATCAGGTGGTTTTAGCGCTAATTTGTTGGTGGGGCCAGTGGATGCCATGCTGTCGGGCATCAGTTCTGAGGCGCTGTCATTGGTGGCCGATCGCGATGTGAGCATTCTTGCGAATTACTATTTTTTAGTGGTCAGTGTGTTTGTGGTGGTGGTGAGTTGTGTAGTGGTTAATCGATTCTGGGTTGAGCCTTACTTGCTTGCCACGTCCCCTTTAAACGAATTATCCCGCGGGCCAGCGGAAACGGTTGAGGGCGAAAAAGGGGAGACTCACTTTGGGGTGGTTTTTTATCTTACGCTGGCGGTGATTGTATTGCTGTGGCTGGGTTTAACCTTGCCTGAAGGGGCGGTGTTACAGAATGAACAAGGCGGACTATTAAAGGGCCCATTCATGGGGTCGTTGGTGGCCATGATCGCATTGAGCGTCGCGATGTTGGCGACGATCTACGGTATTCAACAAGGTCGGTTGAATGCGTGGGCGAAGTGGGTAAAAGCGTTAGAGCAAGGTATTGTGGATATCGCGCCCTACTTAGTATTGATGTTTGTAGTGGCGCAATTCATTGCATGGTTTAAGTGGAGTGCACTTGGCTTGATTTTGGCCGTTGAGCTGGCTGGAATACTTGAGAGTCTTTCCATTAGCGGCCCGTTTGCGATGGTCGCATTAATGTTATTTACCGCGGTATTAAATTTATTTATTGGTAGTGCTTCTGCCAAATGGGGGCTGCTTGCGCCGATTATTATTCCGGCGTTCTATTTATTGGGCATTGAGCCCGAATCGGTGCAAGCGGCCTACCGTGTGGCTGACAGCAGCACCAATATAATCACGCCGTTAATGCCGTATTTCCCATTGGTATTAGCGTATGCACATAAATATGAAGCCAATCTGTCTGTTGGGCGGTTGCTCACTATTATGCTGCCATATGCGCTGGTTTTACTGTTGGTGTGGGGCAGTCTATTGACTATATGGGTAGGGGTTGGCTGGCCACTTGGGCCAATAGTCTCGAATTAAATTCAATATTGGTTATAATGCGCCCAATTTAAAAATGGGTGGTGTTATGGATTTTGAGCAGTTTGAAGATGTAGCCTTAATGCTTGGCTTGGCCGCTCTGATGGGCTTTATGATGTTTATCATTTATGACCTAGGTAAGCGATCTAATGCTGGTAAATTTGGCATGGCGGTGCTGTTTTTTGCCCTTGGTCTTGGCATGGTTGGCTTTATTATTAAAGGTGTATTAAAGATTACGATGGGGATTTAACCCCTATTTTCCCTCCGATATTCCCTTCTTTTCCCCGAGCTTTCTGGCTCGGGTGCTGATGTTTTGATGGTTTGTCTCGTAAAGCAATGGTGTTCATTTGTTATCTTGATCTATATTGATACAGTGGCAATATGTGGATACCGTTTTTGACTAGGAGTCACGTCATGCATGATCAGCTAAAAAACAAACTTGCCCAATTAAAACAAACGCTAGGCAGTACGGACTCATTAGACGATGAAAGTCGCGAATTACTAAAGCAGCTAGAGATCGATATTAAGATCGCTTTAGCGGGTGAGCCTGCTGATGTCAGTATTAATGATCGCTTAGAGCAGCAGGCTGTTGAGTTTGATAGTCAGCATCCAAAAGCTTCCGCGGTGATTCGTGACATTATGGATGTACTTGGAAAAATGGGCATTTAATCATTGATGTGAGGGAAAACCATGAAGCGCATGCCAAGAATAAAAGATGTCATGAGCGCGTTTCCATTTTCGATCGCCGATAGTGCAAGTATGAACCAAGCGAGAGCGATGATGAAAGAGCATCGCGTGGGTCACTTACCGGTTAAGCAGGCGGACGGCACCTTAAGTGTTTTGTCGAAGCGCGAGTTAGAGAAAATGGCGTTGCCGGGTCATTCGCATACTGACTTCGATGAGTTAATTGTTGCAGACCTATGCCCAGAAAACGTTTACACCGTGGATCTTTACACCTCGTTAATCGAGGTATTGGATTATATGAGCGACGCCCATGCAGACTGCGTATTAGTGACACGCCAAGGCAAATTAGCGGGCGTGTTTACCGCCTCGGATGCGTGCAATTCGTTTAGTCAGGCATTAAAAGATGAGTTTTTTCCTGGAGGGGGTGACAGCGTCGCTTGATCAAATCTATTGCCGTTGTTAGTGTGGCGCCACGGATGATGACGTAAAAGGTGCCACCATGGCCATAACCATTTTTGTACTGCTGTTCAGTATGGGTATTTTAGCCTTACTGACGGTGTTACTGCATATAAATAAAATTCCCCCTCTTGTCTTTGCTGCTGTTATTGCGCTGCTAACGGTGTTTGATTATGCCTTGTTAAGTTTAGATAAAATTTACTACCTTCATCGTGATCAAGATCAGTCACATCAAATTAATATGGACAAACAGCTGGCTGTGATTGGTCAGCTTACTCAGGTGCAACTGGATATGACGTTGCAACTGTTGAGTCAGAATAGTTCGCAAGAGAATGAAAAATCGATTCTGCAAAAAATACAGTGGCGAGATTTATTGTTGGCCCAATTAGGTGCCGCCAATTTTGATGCCATTCAAGTTGATAAGGTTGAGCGATTAATTAATCAATCGATTCACGTCTATTTAATGGAGCAACTCAATAAACAATTAATTCAAGGATTAGGGCATCGTATATACAGTGACTTTGTACGCTCACGCACAAGAGACCAGTGGACAGATGAGTTGTTCGTGAAGGAGTTAATCGCGTATTTGAATAAACAGAAACTGATGAAACCAGAAATAGAGTTTGCGATTAAACGAATTCAGCAGTTTGAAAAAACCAAAGAATTATTGCCATTGCCCGCTAAGGCTAAATCGTAATTTATTTTTGAAACGAAAAAAAAGCGTAGATTCAATCAGCTAAATCAAACTAACCCGTGCAAGATTAATTGGCCCCGATAAAACTGAGTCTTTCGACATGAATCTACGCTTTGCAAGCTAAATATGTGAGCTCGCTATCTTCCTTATTGCAGTTTCCTTGCCAACTTTTTTGAATACATCCAATGGCTTCTATCCGCACTTTAATCGCCCGAACAAGGCGCAAATTAGAGGCTTATTATTTATTTAGATTATTTTATAGTCAAATTTGGTCTATTGATTAGAAATCATCTGTTTTAAAGTGGTGCGTTTTTTAGTAGGCAGGATGCAATTTGGTGCCTCTAAATAAATACATAGAATTTGAGTGGTGTTTGATAGCGCGTGAGTGGCGGAATAATGGGGCGTGACGGCTAATCCGTTTATTTAAATACTTTAGTACGCATTGGTATAAGGCTTGCTCTGTGATCAAGAGAAATGATACCCATCGCTTATAAAGAGTCCTCATGATTCCTAATTTATCCAAAGATATGATCGATATACTGCAGCAGTTACGCAAACGCGTACGCAGTGAGTTTGGGACCGAACTGAAACTCAGCCAGCCCGATATTGTGCAATGCATTCTTGAGTGCGTTAAGAAAAGTCATGATCAACGCACACAGCTTTTATTTGCCGACTTAGAAGACATGATGGGGCTTGAGCTCATGGGCCGATCTTCAGAGCAGGTTGAGGCGGTACCATCTAAAAGGATGTATCGTGGCCAGCCGATTGCGGATGCACCTTTGCATGCAACGGATGGACGCCCAAAGCGTATCTACCGAGGCCAAGTGGTCGCTTAGACCTAGGCTCACATTTTTGATGAAAACGGCTATGCTTGATAGTTATGGCGCTATCAAAAAAGTTATACAAGAACAGTACCCGCATCATGGCCGCTTTCGTGTCGGCTGTTATTATTTGGGCGGCCCTGAGTCAGGGCAGTAGCGCTTCTTTTTTTACACGCATAGAGTATCTGCTGTATGACGTGCGTTTTAATTTATTCCTCCCTATCACCAAACAAACACAAAGTGACCACAAAATAGCCATCATTGATATTGATGAGAACTCTATTATTAATGAGGGGCGTTTTCCATGGAGTCGGCAAAAAATTGCAGACTTAATTCAAAAGCTGGGTGAAGCGGGCGCATTGGTTATTGCGTTTGATGTGGTGTTCAGCGAAAAAGAAATGAACCCAGTTGAACGCATTAGTCATGCGGTGCCCGACGCGCTGTTTAATCAGCTACCTAAGCAGCATTGGCAATCTATTTCGGCCATGGCGGATGCCGATCAAGTGATGGCATCCGCCATTTCTCAACACGATGTGGTGTTGGGGTTCTTTTTTCAAGACCAATCCGAATATCAAAATGGTCAGCTGCCTCCTTCTGTGTTTGATGTGCCTGAACCATGGCAAGAAAAATTGGTGGTGACGGATCGACCTGGCTATACCGGTAATATTGTTGATCTACAAAGCCAAGCGGGTGGGGGCGGGTTTGTGACGATGTTCCCCGATTTTGATGGGACCGTCCGCCGAGCGCCCTTATTAATTCGTCATGAGAATAAACTGTACCCCTCGCTGGCATTAAGTGCGGCCATGCGTTATTTGTTTATTGATGTGATTGAACCTCAAGTGGTGGAAGTGGGTGATGTACTGGCGCTGACGCAAGTGGCCGTCAGTGATTTTCCTGCACCTACCAGCCCTGCTGGATTCGTGACCGTGCCTTATCAAGGCCCAGCTTTTACCTTTCCTTATTATCCTGCCACCGATGTACTGCGTGATAAGTTAGAGCCCAACGAATTAGAAGGGGCCATTGTTTTTGTAGGCACCTCGGCCATTGGTTTATCCGATTTACGCAGTACACCTATGGGGCCGCAATATCCAGGTGTAGAAGTGCATGCCAATATTTTACACGCATTATTGAGTGGCGGTTTTCCTTACAAGCCTGAATGGCAAGCAGGAGCGACCTTTTTACAGCTGGTATTAATCGCCCTATTTATGATTATTGTTTTACCTATGTTAGGCCCTGCGGTCATGCTTGTGGGTGGTGGTTTTATAATTGGCATGGTGATTATGTTTAATGGTTACCTGTGGACAATGGGATTAGATTTGCCCATGGCAGGCGCATTGATTCTTACCGTATTTTTAACCGCTACTTTTATCACGGATGGCTTTTTAAAAGAAAATGCCAGCAAAAAAATGTTGAAGGGTATGTTCGATCAATACGTACCGCCCGCCCATATTGATAAGATGATGGCCGACCCTGACTCGTATAGTTTTTCCGGAGAAAGTAAAGAACTCACGGTGTTGTTTAGTGATATTCGCAGCTTCACAAATATTAGTGAAACCTTAACTGCGCAAGAACTAAAACACATGCTTAATAGTTATTTCACCCCGATTACGAAAGAAATATTCGATCGTAATGGCACCATTGATAAATACGTAGGTGACATGGTCATGGCATTTTGGGGTGCGCCGATAGATGATGCGAATCATCGTGGTAACGCGGTATTAGCGGCGCTCAATATGCAAACCATCACAGAAGAATTAAAAGCGGTGTTTAAACAAGAAGGTTTGCCAGAGGTGAATATTGGGGTAGGGGTGAATACCGGTTTAATGAATGTGGGCGACATGGGATCAAGTTATCGTCGCTCTTATACTGTATTAGGTGATGCGGTTAACTTAGGTTCTCGATTAGAGAGCATTACAAAATTTTATGGCGCAAAAATTTTAATTGGTGAAGATACCTTCGATCACATAGATGGTTTTGTGTGCCGATTTATGGATCGTATTCAAGTGAAAGGCAAAGAAGAGGCCATTCGTGTTTATGAACCATTAGGTTTGCAAGGCAAGGTTGAGCAAAGTGTGCTGGATGAAATGAAACAGTACGATATGGCATATCAACTTTATTTACAGCAAGAGTGGGATGAGGCCCATAATGCGTTTTCAAACTTGTTCAAACACAACCCGCTGAAATTATATGAGGTTTATATTGAGCGTATTGCCGACTTAAAGCATCAAATATTGCCGCCGGAGTGGGACGGCACCTTTCGACATACCAGTAAATAACGTGATGCCCAAACAATCCATTGTATTAACGTTCATCATCAGCGTCTGGTTAATTGCCTGTGCGAGTGGTTTCTGGTGGTTCGAATACCAATACTGGGGTGCTTACGATAAGCAGTTAATTCAATTTGAGAGTCAGCCTATTCGTAATCTATATCCTATACTGAAAAAAGTAGCGCCTAATAAACCATTCATTGTGCATTTTAAAGATGATGATTGTCCGTGTGAGCGTTATCGTAAAGTGCATATAGCCACGATTAAACCTATGTTAGAAAAGGCACAACAGGTAACACTAAACCGAAATGATAGTGTGTTACTGGGGGTAATGATTCCAGCTTTTCCTGCGGTGGCTATTTGGAACCAACAAGGTGAATTAGCGTATTTTGGGCCGTACAGTAGTGGAATGACCTGTGGAGAAGGATTTGATTTTATAAAAATGGTGCTCGATAAGTTGGCTAAGAATGATAACCCGCAGTGGGTGAATAATCAGGGATTTGGTTGTTTTTGCCCATAGTATGAGGAAGGAATAATGCAGTTAGAGCGTGAACATTACATTAAAGCTGATAAGACTATGATGTATTTGGTCTATCTGGCTTGTGCCTATAGTTTAGCGTTAGCCGGTATGCATGACACGTGGGGGCAAGCTATTTTTTTCGCCGTAGGCACGGCTATTGTCGCAACGGTTTTAGCTAAATATTATTTTGGATATGTGATGACCCGTATATTTATGGGGCTTGCATTGATGGTGCTCACGGCTCTGCATGTTAATCAAGCCCATGGCATGATTGAAATGCATTTTGGTTTTTTTGCTTTTTTAGCCTTGTTACTTTATTACCATGATTGGCGGCCAATAGTGGCGTCAGCAGGGTTGGTGGCGGTTCACCATGTGGGGTTATTTTATTTTCAAACGCAAGGCAGTCCAATTTTTGTATTAGATACGATAGAAAAAGGTTGGGGCGTTATATTTTTACATGCCGGTTATGTCATTGTAGAAACGGTTGTGCTTGTCATTATGTCGGTTAATTTACATAAGCAAGAAGTGTCTGCATATGATTTGCAAGATACGGTAGGCGACATCAGTAATAATGGGAAACTAAACCTTACTCATCGTTGCCAAACGTCAGGTGACATTTCAAACGTGTTTAATCACTTTATAGATAAAATACAAAAAGTGATTGTAACGATAGATGGTTTTGGCGAAAGTTTAGATAAAGACAGTCATGTATTAACGGATTTAGTCCAAAAAAATTCCACCCAAATTCAACGTCAGCTTTCACAATCTCAGGCCATTGCGGCAGCGGTGAATGATTTATCGCAAGCGATGCAAGTGATTGCCGACAATGCAGGTAATGCATTGGAGTCGTCCAATGAGTCACAAAAAGCGGTGGAAAGCTGCAATCAAAAAAGTGATAGCTCAAAGCGAAATATGAGTATGCTCAGTGGGCAAATAGATCAATCAATGACGGCTATCTCTAAACTCGCTAAAGATAGTGAGAATATTGGCTCGGTGCTTGATGTCATTCGTGGCATAGCAGAGCAAACAAATCTATTAGCATTAAATGCTGCAATTGAAGCCGCACGAGCAGGCGAACAGGGTCGTGGATTTGCGGTGGTAGCCGATGAAGTTCGATCCCTTGCATCGCGTACCCAAAATAGCACGCAAGAAATTCAAAGTATGATCGAGCAATTGCAACATGCCAGTAAAGAGACGGTGAACAATATGTCCAGCAGTCAATCTACCATGTCGCAATGTATCGCTGATAATGATGCGACTAATAATGAATTAAAAAGTGTCGCAAAAGCGATGGGAGTGATCTTGCACATGAATCAATCAATCGCTCAAGCCACATCAGATCAAGAGTCGGTACTGAACGGCGTCGCTAAAAATGCCAATGATATGCAAGAAATGAGTCAAGATAATGCGCAGCGTTTGCAGGGGGTTATGTCAGTATCGGAATCTGTGCGTAATGTGGCGGTCAGAATTAAAGATAATATTAAGTCTTTTGACGTGTAACCAGCATACCCAAGCTTACTTGGGCATGCGCAGTGTAACGCGATTAAATCTTGGCGGCATTTAAGTATTGAACGCCAAGGCGGGCACTAAGACGAAAGCCGAGTTGATTCCCCTTGCCCCATGCTCTTGCAGCGTGTGGGCTATTTGCGGCGGAATAAGGATTCTGACTGCTAACGGTTGCTTTTAGGCCTTCATGAAACGCCTGCTGTTCAATCGCGCTGGTAAATACGTAATTTTTTCCCGTATACATGATGTTTGCTCCTGCAAGTTAACCGTCTTTTTTGGTCCTACTATAGTTATCGGACCAAACAGCAAAGACTTTACCTTTATTTGATTGCATCCTTTTCTAGTACACAGTGTTGCGAATGCTAATGCGCACGATTTGTTGCGCATATCTGTTACTTTGGCACCATATTCCTTTTTATAATAAATAGAGTCTTTTATGACCATTGAAATTCTTGCCGGAGACAAGGCGCTCAAGCAGATTCAACAGCAGGGTTTGAATCCTCAAGACATCCAATTAATGGTGGGTGCCAGTGGTGGTCCAAAATGGTTGATGCTGTCTCGTTTAGATCAATATCTGGCGGAGCATTTTTTACCAAAAGCCACCCAGCCCATTTCGTTAGTGGGGTCTAGTATCGGTTCTTGGCGCATGGCATGTCATGCACAACAAGACCCGTTGGCGAGTTTTAAGCAGTTTGAAGATATCTATTTAAATCAACGTTACGACACGTTAAGTGCCGATGAAATTACGGTGTTTGTCGATAAAGTATTGGGCGAACTTTTTAATGATGAGCGCGCGCAACATATTGTGGATAACCCACAACGCAAGTTACACATCGTCGCGGTTCGTAATCGTTTGTTGCTTAATGGACGACACAATATAAGCCAAGCGTTGGGTTTATTGGCCGCGGCTACGGGGAATCTATTTTCGAGAAAAATAGTGGAAGCGCTTTATCCTCGGGTGCTTATTTCGCAGCAATCGAGTCATGCGCCTTACCATAAACGCCCAGAGGTAATTGAGCTAGGCGTGAATAATTTAAAACAAGCGCTGGTCGCATCAGGTGCGATACCGATGATGCTTGAACCGGCTAAAGTTGAAGGGGGTAAAGATCGCTGGCACTGGGATGGTGGTATGGTGGATTACCATTTTTCAGGCCCGTTTCCGGCAGAAGATGGCTTGGTGTTTTATCCACACTTTTTCCCTAAAATTGTACCGGGTTGGTTTGATAAAGCGGTGCCTTGGCGTAAAGCCAAAGCTAAAAATTATGATAACGTGGTCATGATTGCCCCTAGTCACGAATTTATTGCGAAATTACCGTATGGGAAAATTCCAGACCGTAAAGATTTTAATGCGTTAACGGATGTCGAGCGTGAAACGTATTGGCGAGCAGTTATTAGTGCGACTGACGGACTAGTAGACGATTTCCATACTAAATTACAGAAAGATAACTTAGCCAGTAGTGTTAAATCAATAAAGACAATTTTGTGAACGTAATCGCTATAAAAAAGTCCGATTGAATATTCAATCGGGCTTTTTTATGAATGTATAAAGAGATTAATTAATCTTCATAGCGTTGGTGTCTAAAGAATACGCCACCATCGCCAAATGTTGAAAGATTAAATTCTGATGTTAAGCGTATTTGCCCAATTTTAACGGCGCTATTTCGTCTGTCTTTAGCATAGCGTTTATTAAAGTAGGGGATAATAGAATATTTAATATTTTTGGTCGTGCCATACACATCATAGAGAATTGTGCCTTCAGGTAAGCTGATAAGGTCATTTCTAAAGTCATGCTCTGCGGATGCGAAGCGTGATTTCATTTCAGCTGTGGGTACAAAATAAAGTTGAGTCGGCGCCACGATTTCTGATTCAACTAAGCCTTCTTGCGTTACTTTTGCCATCTTAGTGGTCATGATACGAGTAGGCTTAGAGGTAACCAGTGAAAACAAGGCTGTTGTACCAAGGGTTTCATTTACTTCAGGGCTAACATATTGTGATAGCTCATTTTCAAAAAAGTTATGGTTATCACCTTGGCCAGAAAGCGTGTACAAAGCAGATACATTGCGTGAGTTTTTACCATCTACAAATGCTTTCCAAGCTAAACCGGGCGCAAAGCCGCGATCAGACGGTGTGCCTGTGACACTTAAGCGTAATAATCCACACTCAGAGCCCTTGAATATACCACTGTAAGGTTGGCTAGGTATCGCATCAAATGCCACTGTTGCCATAGCGCCATGAGCATGAATGGGTTTCTCATAACCAAGGGGGGCAACGTCATCACTGCGTTTAACCTTTGTCCATAAAATACTGTCGATAAGACCGCCAATATTGACGTCTTTTAATTCAGGTATGGCATCCGCTGAATATTGCGTACGCATAGCACCGTTAACCCATAGGTGTTGCTCTTTATCGCATGCCGCCCAATTTTTATAATCATCAGTAATATTTAAACCCCAAGGTTTAAATGCATTATCAACGCCTACCAAACTGGTATTTAGCTGTGGGAAGTGACGATTTAAAATGCTAACCATGGTTTGTTCTTCAACCCAATCAATACCCTGCGCAGTGTAAACTTCTGGGGTGTAATCCTTGGTATAAAAACGGTCGGTGATTAAGCGGCGCGATGCATTCATGATGAAAATCTGAAAAGCGGTTTCACCAAACGCAAAGCCTTCAGGGCGAACGGTTTCGGCTAGCTGACCTACAAGCGCATCAATTTTTTCAATGTCGTTATTGTAAATACGTTTTAGCTTTTCTAATAAAACCGGTTCGGTAGTGAGGTCTTCAAATTTAGTGATTGGCTTTAAACCAATTTGACGACGAAACTCATTATAACGAGGCACACCGCGCTCACGATCTCGTACAATATCGGTCGTGGCCAAATCAATATTGCCCACTAATGGGATGTCCAAGTTACGTAAAAATTCTGGGTAATTGTTTAGTGTCAGTGAACCTGGGTGAGTAATACCGAAACTATACCAAAGGCGATCGCCACCTTGATCGACTAGAATGTCTTCAGCTGCCCCATCGCGCGTGTCTTCAAGCTTAATGGATGTGCTGACCATGTTGGAACCAATGTCGTATATTTCAACACTGTCTCGCATGAGGGGGTGCATACGATAGACCTCAACAAACTCCTCAGTAAGCGTATAAGGCGTACCTGCATTGTCAGGTTTGCTTGCGCCAACTAAACCGCCTATGGCATGTTCAATGAACGATGCATTGTCTAACGCGTCTCTGAGTTTAGGGTCAAAACCTAAAATGGTTTTGACAAAAGAATCTTTTTTTACAATGTCTTCTATCAGTGCTTGGTATTCGGCTTGAAATTTATCACGGCCTTCACGTTCGCCACTTAGTCCCCACCAGTTTGCGTACATGGCGCGCTCAGTAACAGGGTTGGCAATAATGGCGGGTGTCCATTCGACTGTATGAATTTTTGCCATTAACGCAGCGTTGATCAAACGCGCTTTATCGTATAACCATTGGTCATTTTTACCGGGGTTGTTTTGTTTTAGCATGTCAGCAATGGCATTGTGCTCAAGGGTAAACAGTTGATGCATCATGCTTAAACCCACCCACCAATTATTATTTAAACCGGTGACGGGAATGCCCGTAAAATAATCTTCAGGTAAGGTGTTATCGGCTTCGATTGCGAGCTTTCCGTCGATGAAGCTGCGCACTTTTTGGTTTTGTTCAGCCGTTGAGCCGTATAGTTGCGAGCCATCCCACCAGTGAGTATTCACATTGCGGTACGTTTTAGGTAAATGGGCTTCTTCAACGGTACGAGTAGGATCGGTTTGTGTACGGTCGATACTCAACGTGCCACTGCCTAGTGCATCGCCGTCGGGTAGTGGCACTTCAATAGGATTGCTTGCATCGTTGCCGCCATGATCTACCCAGTCGTGAACCATGAACTGAATCCAAGCAGCCGCAATAAAGTTAACAGTGGTCGCTGGTTTGAATTCGTCTCGGGCCATTAAAGCATTACTTATTTCACGAGGGTTAGGCTCTAGCAGAGTGGCTTCATCTTGTTCGTAGGCCACACTTTCAAGATCGACGTTACGACCAAACCGAGTGTAGACAGAACCTTCGGCGGGGTTTTCTAAAATGTTACAAGTGCCGTCTTCGGTTCGCGCGGTTTTACTGCGTTCATCACACACAATCTGCGCGTTACGTTTGTCGTAATCTTCGACATCAAATAAATTATTCTCGAATAATGCTTCGCGCTCGAGTGCTAAGGTTAATAGTCCAGCTATTATGCCTAATGAACCAAGCTTAGTCAGGGCGGGCCACGTGACCCAAACTGAAGTGCTCATATCTTATCTCCTTATTTTTTATTACAGGCTCACTCTGTGATGAGCTAGGGTCTTAGATTAAATCTGAGCCGTTGATATTCATACCCTCCCAAGGGAGGGGGAAATCAGTCAGTAGCATGAGAAAGTGTTAACACGTAATCAATTGTAATAAGCTGGCGTAATAAACCTTGCTCTATCTGAAAAGCCTTATCAGTATGAAACGTACCGTTCAGTGATGTGAAAATAAATATAATAATGACATCAATACTTGCTAGACCCGATCTGCTTGCACTGCTTGATCGTGCTAAAAATCACCGTTTAACCTTGGTTGTTTCACCTTCTGGTTATGGTAAAACAACGCTGTTGAATCAATGGAAAGAAAGTCGAAATGATTTGTCTGTTACACGTTTTAATGTGCCGGAAGAAAATTTTAATATCATAATGGCCCTTAATAGTATTCTTTTAGAAGTTAGAAAAAAGACGAATGTTATTCAGGCTCCATTATTAAATGTCTTTACTGATGATGTTTTAATTAATGAAAGATTATTTGTTGATACGTTAATTCAAGTGTTTGAAACGATTGATGATCCTATGTATTTCATTATTGATGATTTTCAGTTTTTAAAATTTCCGAATGAAAGTAATATTCTAAATAATCTTATGGCAAAGTTGCCACCTCATATACATTTTATATTCTCTAGTCGATCTATTCCGAAAATCAATCTGGTTGCGCTTAAATTACGTGATGATGTGGTGATTATAGATAGCCATGATTTAGCCTTGACAGATGTTGAGGTTAATCGTATTTCTGAGGTTATGTGTGATTATTCGTTGACGGGTTATGATGTTGGTTTGATCGCCAAGCGAACAGAAGGGTGGTTGTCAGGTGTTAAAGTTACATTGCTAGCGATAAATGAACATGGTTTAGATTTTATTAAAAATTTAGAAAAAGAACGATTAGATATGATGGATTGTTTTTTTCATGACATTTATCGGTCATTGTCAGATAAGGGAAAACAGTTTTTTTTGTTTAGTGCTATTTTTAAAAGCTTTAGTGAGGTTTTGTGTGATCGAGTTCTTGATCGACATGATTCGGGAAAAATAATTCACTATTTGATGAATCGATCTGCATTCATAATAAACGATTGTAATCGACCAGGTTGGTATCGTTATCATTCATTATTAAGCGACTTTTTGACGAAGCAATTATCACAGCTTAATAATAGTAAACAATTGATGACGTTACATGAATTGAGTTCATCTGTTTGCCTTGAAATGGGCGAGTTTGAATTGGCGGCTCATCATGCATTATTAACCAAGAATGCTGAATTCACCGATGTTACATTATCGTTGTGTTGTGTGCATTGGCTTAAGATAGGTGAGTTTAATAGCGTGATCAAGTGGTTGGATTCATTAGGTGAAAGCGCCGTGATGAGTCATAACCAATTGTCTTTAAATTATGCTTACGCGCTTATTTTTTCTCGGCGCTTTCATCAGGCTCAATACTTTTTATCACTAATAGATGATATGGATGGTACGGGTTTCTCTAAAGAATATAAAGATGATTTAGAATTTTTTAAACTGAGCTTAAAACTGTTTCAACGAGACAGCGATGTGCTGGATCGAAATACGGTTGATCGTTTTTTTTCTCAAGCGCATATGAGTGAAAATCGAGTTTTTTCAATGATTATAGCCGCATATTTTGAAATGCAAAATGGAAGGTTAGATGACGCCTTACGTTTGGCACATCATGCAAAAACTATATTGCAGCACAAGGGTTATGTTTTTTTTCAATGTTATGCCGACATGATTATAGCGCTGTGTGATCGTTATACGGGGCGTGGTATTCAGGCGATTCAATATATATCGAAAGTTTATAGTTCAACAAAAATGATTCAAGGCAGTATGCCTTGGCTATGCATGAACGTGGCCATGATGGTGGTGACGTACGAACAGAATCAACTTAAAAGATCGTATGCCCTTTGTGAAAGCATTTTCCCATATGTTAACCATGCTTGTGTGACTGAGCTTATTGCGACTGTGTACCTTTATTTTTCACGACTGCAGTTTGAATTAGGCCATGCCCAGTCAGCAAGAGGCGTGCTAGATCAGCTAAATAGAATTCTTATATTAGGTAAATACCCTCGTTTTAAAAGCCAAAGTTTATGTGAGCTATCTCGTCAATGTTATGTAAGTGGAGATCATATTATGATGGAGAAACTATTAAGTGAACATTCATGCTCGCTATTATCAGACGACCGTACGAGTGTCATTCATGAGGGGTCATTTAACGAAACGCAGGAGCGCTATATTTTAGCCACCTGCTATGGTCATGGACTTAATGCTCAGTTTTCAATGGCACACACAAAGTTAACCGCATTAGCATCGGACTTACTGTCGCTGGGTTTGATTAGTCGGTACATGATTGCAAAATGCAATGCCATTGCTATGGCGTACCGCGCTGGGCAGATACAGCAGAGTATGAGCCAATTAAATGTATTACTTCAAAAATACAGTTTAAGTGTTTTTTCGCGCAATTTATTTGATGAAGCGCCAGGCATTAACGAAGTGTTGACGGCACTTGCCAATAGCGGCACCTACGAATTACCGGATACCTTTTTAGACGTTTATAGTGATCTTTTTAAACACATAAAACCTATTGTTTCATTTGATTTAGCATCGTTAACCGAAAAAGAATTAAAGATTTATCAGTTGTTGTTGGTTGGCTTAAGTAACCAAAAAATCAGCGATGAAATGGATGTTGCACTGAGTACCACAAAATGGCATTTGAAAAATATTTATCAAAAGTTAGGCGTGAGCAGCCGCGCGGAAGTGTTGGTGATGAAAAATAGAAAGCCGCTTGTGACGGCTTAATCTATTTTTACCTGATATATAAAATTAAAAGTGGGCGTTACACCTGAGAATGTCGGTTTAAAACTGCCACCAAGATTTAAGCGAAAATGGGTTATGTTTGCATCATAGCCGTCAGCGTCCGCGACAGGGGTATAGGTAAAGTTTGTCCCATTAATACTGAAGGCAATACTATCTGTGGTGCTGGCTAGGCTGGTAAACATATAACTTAAACCACTGGCTTGATTTCCTGCCCCATTATTAAAAATAATAGGACTACCGGCCGATAAATTCCCTACATACATTTTACTTTTACTATCAATTGCTTGAACGAGAGACGTGCTGTTTCGGTCAGTGCTGATGTTACCAATATTTTGAGCATTGACCGTGTGTTGCAGTACGGCACCCGGAATAGCCTTTGGTTGTGCGGTGCCGTTAATAGGGTCATTGATAACGTTGATATTTGACGTAAGTTGAATATTGGCGTTGCCCGCACAGTGGAAATAATTAGCAGCTGGAATAATTGAGTAACCAGTGTTCGCACTGCTGCTCCAATATAAGAAATATGCATCGCTGCCAGTGTATTCTTGTAGCCTAAATTCAACAGGCGTAAACCCTTTTGGCAGCGGTGTTAATGTTCCAGTACCTCGAGGGTTATTCGCCGCACCATGTAAGCCATAATAGGCAGTAGCGACATTATTATTGATTAACGCCTCAACGGCATCATCACCATCAATGCCGAAGTAATTGCTATTTCGTTGTGTGCTGGCGTAAACATATCCTTTAAGGATCATTAGAAAATTATCATTGCTGCCTGCATCAAATACATTGCCGCTATTGCTGCTGGGTTTATTAATTCGATTTACAATTGTCTGCCCCATTAAATATGTCTGATTAGCACGAGCATTAACTAATGCTTGAAACGCAGCAGCATTATTAATGTTGGTGGTGCCGTATCCTGATATATCAAAAAAGCTCGCCAGTAATCCGGGTTGTGGGGATGTGCAACTGGCGGGTGCGCCTGGGTCTTCTAAAAAGTTCACACTAATGGTTACAGTATTATTATTTAGATTTGAATCAAGCCCAGTACCGCTGACGGTTGCATTAATGGATGTGCTGTTTCCAGCTGTAGCATTATTTGCGGTGACAGTGAGGGTTAATAAAGAAGACGTTGCTTGAGCGCTATTGAGCGTTTGATTGTAATTACATTGAATTGTTCCCGTTCCTGAGCAGCTCCAATTTGTGCCTGTTGCGCTATTTAGCGTAAAGGCATTGGGTAAAATAATGGTTGTACGCGTATTAGGAGCCGCCGATTTTGTCGCGGCATCAATATTGTTGACTCTAAAGCTCAGGGTTTGAGTTGAGTTGACCGCCCATGAATTGCTAGTAGGGGTTGTGGTTTGTTGTTCTAAATCAACTCCGCATACATCGTGTGCACCAAAGGTAATGGTCGGCTCTGTCACTGGGCAAGCACGTGACCGTATATCAATATTAGAGGTTGAAAAGGTTGTCCAGCTACCGCTTGGTTTACGATATTGAACGGTAATACCGCCATCATTTCCCGGCTCGCCACCGATGATTTCTAACTTATGATAGCCCACAGGTAAATTGATCGTGCCCTGTAATATTTCGTTGGTATTACTCCAGTTATTTGCCCACCACAGATCAGTGTTCCACTTTTCATCTAAAGGCGACCCGTTTACATATAGTCCGCCCCCCCAGCCAAAATCGGCGCCATAACGGAATGCCCAGTTACCTGTCTCGCCAGATTTCACTTCAAAATAGGTTTCGCTGTAGGCGATAAAGTTATTTTTAGAGCCGAATAACGCACCATTTGTAATGCCGGTGAAATTGGTAATAAAAGTACAGCCATAACCACTCGTTGTATCATTGCTGTTGTTAAACAAACTTTGAGCGTTGCTTAAGCTATTTGGATTTTGTGTGACACGACGAGAGTGAAACTTAATACCGGGTTGAACAAACGTGAACGGTACATTGGCTAGTGTGGGTGCAGAGGTGTTGCCGTAATATAAGAAAATACCACGATTAGCGTTAGCGCTAAGGGTGGGAAAGCGAACCCAAACGGTGGCTGTTTTAGCGGATTGGTTCCAGTTTTCTATCCAGAACTGTAAAGCGGTTGAATCATTGGTGTCATATACCCGCAGGTCCACACCACCACTGCTCCAGTTATAGCGAGAGTCAAAACTGCTGCTGTTTAAGGTTAATTTAACTTGGTAGTTCGTAAGGCTCGTGCCGCTATTTTCTTTAATATTGACACTGGTCCTAAACGGCCAATCACAAGACTGCCTTGCATGGCTGCTGACAGACAAAAATAAGACAAAGATAAACACAAAATAAACGCGCAGCATGCAACACCTTAAAGCGGCTATGGAAATGAATGGATCCGCATGGTGAGTATACCTGAGAATGGCTTTATTTTAAGCGCTATGATGATGGCTCAATAGGCAACGTTATGACGACACATAAACCGTGTGGGTCTTGATTGTGCGCCATAATCGCTCCGCTGTGCAGCTCAATAGCACGCTTGCTAATGGCAAGACCTAGACCATGACCGCCACTGCTGCGTTCTCTTGCCTCGCTGATGCGGTAGAAAGGTTTAAATATCTCTTCAAGTTGCTGCAGGCTTACGCCGGGACCACGATCACTACAACGTATTACGATATTGGGAAACTCTTGTGTGATGCTGACTTCGATAGGCTCTTGGCCTTGGTGATAGTATTGAGCATTTTTTAATACATTCTCAATAGCACTGCGTAATAGTTGCTCGTTCGCCACAAGGCTTAAATGTGCTTGCGTGTCGATGGATAGCGCAATCTTGTGGTCAGGGTGACTAAAATTCAGATCATCACAAATATGGCTAAGTAAGCGTGTGATATCCACATCATCTTGAAACGCTAGAGAGGGGTCTAGTTCATAAGCAGGCAGGTTTAATAAGGTATTGATAATGGCGTTGAGTTGTTCACATTCTTTTTCAATGCGAGCAATATCAATTTGATCATCACTAATATTTAAGCGCTTTTTACACAGTTCAAGTGCTATTTGTAAGCGTGCCACAGGGCTACGCAGCTCGTGACTAATATCTTGAATGAGGTGTTTATGTGATGAGATGGTTTTTTCTAAGCGGTCGGCCATGTGATCAAAATCATGGGCCAGTAATGAGACTTCACCATGGTTGCCTTTCATATCATCTTGAACTCGAATCGATAAATCACCCGATGCCAATTTTTGAGTCGCATTACGCAATACGATAATTGGCTTAACAATATAAAGCGCTAACAAATAACTGATTAAACCGCTGATTAAAATGGCAGAAAGAACAAACACTAGCCATTGATCAGCAATAATGTTGTGCATAGGCGGCTTGTGATCGTGACTGCGAATTAAAATATTGACGTTATGGCCATCAGGCAATAATAAATAACGACCCACCATAATAAAGCCTTTACGCTTCCGATGAATAAATGGATGGGTAGTGGATAACTTATTGTTAATACGACTAAGTATTTTGGGTAATGGACGACCTAAAATCTCCTGGCCATTATTCATGACAAATATTCGGCGAGTATCTTGTGGGTCTTGCTGGCTAAACCAATCGGCGACGTCTGGATATTGTTTACTCAGTAATTTAAGGGTAAGACTTTCACCGGTTTTAATGGGGGGCATGCTATGTATAGCTTGGTCGTCGTCTTTTTGGCTAATAAATATCAGCACCATCGACAGCACAACTAAAACAAGGGTGAGCCAAAAGCTAAAAAGTATACGACCGGTTAAACCAAAGTGCTGCAACATATGTTATTCCGGCTTAAGTAAGTAGCCGTTTCCTCTTTGGTTGATAATGATGTCGGCGCTGGCACCGGCTTCAATGAGTTTTTTTCTTAGGTTACTCACGTGCACATCAATACTACGGTCATAGCGCGTCAGGCGGCGGCCTAATGCCTCTTCACATAGAATCTCTTTGGTTACAATCATGCCAAGGCGCTGATGCAGTGACTCTAACGTTTTGAATTCGGCGCCGGTGAGTTTAAGTGAGGTCGATAGGTAACTGGCTTCAAGCCTGCGCGAATCAATCACAAAATTGTCCTTGGTACTGCGTTCAACACTTTGCGATCGACGTAAAATAGCATTAATGCGAGCAAGTAACTCACGGGGATTACAAGGTTTAGGTACATAGTCGTCCGCACCCAGCTCCAAGCCTAAAATACGATCCACATCATCGCCCTTGGCGGTGAGCATTAAAATAGGGGTATTAATGCTGGCTTGGCGCATTTTTTTTAACACTTCGATGCCATTCATATTAGGCAGCATCACATCAAGAATAATAAGCTGGTAGTGCTTAATGCTGGCCATGGCCAAACCATCGGTACCATTAAAGGCGGCCTCAACGGCAAAACCCTCTGCAGCGAGGTATTCACAAAGCAGCTCTGACAGAGCCTGATCATCATCAATTAATAGTATTGTATTCATGCGGCTATTTTCGTGTCTTCAATTAAAAGATACAAGTGGGTTAAGGCCACTTTACCCTACTTTACGCTCCCTTAGCCCAACTTAATATTGTCGGTTATATACTGCTTGTGACTTCATTGAAAACAACAGGAGATTCCAATGAGTATACGTCGTAAAACAATCAAACTGGTTATGGTCACTGCATTAAGTGGTTTATTGTCAATGACCGTTATGGCGTGCCCCAGTGGGCATGAAGGGCGTTTAGCCAAAGCACTGGACTTAACTGAGGCGCAAGTGACACAACTTAAAGGTATGCGACAAAGCAATAAGCCAGATAAACAGCAACAAAAAGCAAATATGAAGGCCATACATGCGAAAAAACAAGCATTGCTGACGAACTACAGCGAAGCACAAGCCGAAGCAATAGCAGAAGAAATAGCGGCGATGCACAAGTCGCGAGTGTTGGCGAAATTGCAGCATCAACAAGCACTGTATGCGATGTTAGATGATCAACAAAAAAAGAAATTCACAGCCATGTTAGCTAAACATGCTAAGAAAAATAAAAAGCATGTACAGCGTGATCGTATGAACGACGATGATGACGAGGCGGATCAAGACGATTGATTCGATACGCTTAATCTGAGTTAAAACAAAAATATTTGAAGCAGGCTGTGTCATACAGGCCTGCTTTTTTGTTGGTATTCATTCACATTTAAATTCCATCTGTGTGCGTTAATTCATAAAACGTACTTATTTTCTTCACAAAGTTTTTATGTGTTTGTCATCTTTGCTTACTACCGTGTCGCACAGGAAATCACTCCTGATCAAATAATTAGAAGGGCAGCCTGATGGGACTTATACAAAAACCACTGATCAATGCAATGTTAATTGCAACGCTAGGAATGCTGACTGCGTGCGGTAGCGATGACGGCAAAAATGGTGAAATCGGCGCAGCGGGTAAAAGCGGTGTAGATGGAGCACCCGGTGCAAATGGTGCTGCTGGTGCAAATGGGACAGATGGCGGCAACGGAACAGATGCAGGCTTAATGACAGCAGGCCTTACTCGTTTAGCCACTGTGCCAGCGGGCGCGGAAGTAACCGGTGCTTATCTAACTGAAGATGGTGATTTATTTTTTAATGTGCAACATCCATCAGACGCAAATGAAGCGTCAGATAAAAACGGTAAGGTATTTAATAAAGGTACGATTGGGGTTCTTAAAGGCGTTAACATGAATATGTTGCCTAAGAACTTAGTTTCATCCCCTGTACCCAAAACAGATCAAGAACGTCAAACGGTCATGAGTGCATATGGTGAATATCAAGTGATTGCACAAACTGGTGATACGTTTAGCGGTGGTTTACCAAATGGCCTTGGTGTTATTTATGATAAAGACGGTACCGCACCAGTAGTAACGATTGATGATCCTGATTTCAATGGCTTTATTCAAACCAGTAACAACGAAGGTTACTTGTTTACAAATTGGGAATCGATTCCTGGTGGCATGAGTCGTTTGAAGTTAACAAAAACAAATGCAGGCTGGGAAGTAAATTCTACTGATGTGATGATGTTAGATTTTGGCATGTGGGGCACAATTGCCAACTGTTTTGGTTCTGTTTCTCCTTGGGGCACGCCGTTAACATCAGAAGAATGGGGTAACTTTGGGGATGCGACTCACTTGTGGGATGACCTCAGTGCGACCGATAAATACGGTAATCGTGATGCGCTGAAAGCCTATATGGACCCAACTAATGCATCGCCAAATGTCGTTCCTAATACCTACCGTTTACATTATATCGTTGAAATAGAAAACCCAACATCAGCAACCCCTACACCAATTAAGCGTTATGCTATGGGTCGATTCGAACATGAAAATGCCATTGTGATGCCTGACCGTAAAACGGTTTATTTGTCTCAAGATGACACGGATGGTGTCATGTATAAATTTGTAGCCGATAGCGCAGAAGATTTAAGCAAAGGTACTCTGTATGCCGCCAAGTTAACACAAGATATTGGTAGCAACGAGCCATCTACCACAGGCTTTAATATTACTTGGATTGCACTTGCATATGGTAATGATACTCAGATTGAAAGTTGGGTAGCTGAGTATGATGCGGTTGAATACCATAACGGTGGGCATACAAGTTATCTAACCGATAGCGATGCGACAGCATGGGCCGCTGGAAATGCAAATTATCCGACAATTGCCAATGGCGGCGGCAAAGTGACGGCAGAGAGCGTCATGGATGATCGAATTGCGTTTTTAGAGTCACGTAAGGCGGCACGCGCTAAAGGTGCGACGGCGGAGTGGAAAAAATTAGAAGGTATATACATTAACCAAAAACGTGCAGAAGAAGCGGTCGAAGGCACAGATTTAATTGCAGGTGAAGTAGTGACAGATGCTTATGTCTATTTTGCAATCTCTTACTTAACGAGTGGCTTAATTGATAGCGTTGGTGATGTGCAGTTATCGGCCCGAGTTAAAGATTGCGGTGGCGTGTATCGCATGAAACTTGAAGCTAACTATGATGTATCGCGTATTGAGCCTGTATTAATGGGTTCAACGTATCGTTCATCTTTGAGTGGTGCTGAGCGTTGTGATGTGAACGGCTTGTCTCAACCAGACAACGTGATCGTAATGGACGATGGTCGTATTCTTCTAGGTGAAGATGGCTTCCAAGAAAATAATACGCTTTGGTTATATAACCCAAAAGTGAATGATTAATAGGTAACTATTTTTAGTTAGTCATTAAATTGTAAAAGGGGCAGCTTAGGCTGCCCTTTTTATAAATAGAATAATGAGAATATTATGAAGCGCTTGGTATTTATCAGTTTGTTTTTATTGCAAGCCGCATGTAGTGAAGACGGTACCTCTCCCGAATTATTTGAAGTTGCACAGGCCGATACAATACCCGCAATGGCGTATGTTGAACACGGTGAGACCTACAATCCAGAAGCGGTCATTCCTCCGCAGTGCTATACCAAAACCGAGGGCAAGCATAACCCATGTTATGTGTGTCACCAGTCGTACGATGACAAACAACACTCTAACCAAATGCGTGATGGCATATTACAAGGAAGTTATGATTTTTCAGATGTGGGGTTAAAGAATAGCTGGAAAAACTTATTTGCTGACCGTACTGAAGAAATTGCGGCAATTAGTGACAACACCATTTTAAAGTACATCAATGAAGATAATTATTCACCGCTCATTAAATGGATGAAAAGCGATGAATGGAGCGGTGTTATTCCTGAAATTAAACACTTTTCAAAAGGGGCCGAAGCCTTTGATGAAAACGGCTTAGCAAAAGATGGCAGTATGTGGGTAGCATTTAACTACAAACCCATGCCAAGTATGTTTTGGCCAACGAATGGCTCCACCGACGATGTGATGATTAGGTTACCTAGCGCGTTTTATGAAGTTGAAGGGCAACGTAATCTTGATGTGTATTATATTAACTTAGCGTTAATTGAGATTTCAATTCTTGAACTAGATGAAACCACGATCATGCCAGTGAATGAAAAACAGATTAATGTTGATATCAATGGCAACGGTGTCATTGAAAGCAGTGTGAGTAAAGTAAAAAGGCGTTCTCACTTTGTAGGGGACGCTCAGGGTATCGAACTAGAGCACATGCTTTATCCACAGGGCACTGAATTTTTACACAGTGTGCGCTATGTCGGGTTGAACGATGATGGCACGGTAAAAGTATCTGCTCGCTTAAAAGAACTGCGTTATATGAAAAAACACACGTTTTTTCCAGAATCACGAATTCGCCAAGTTTATTATGGTGAATCAAAAGAAAAACACTTTGGTAATTTACCTGCCGTATCCTACTTTGGTGATCGCGGTTTTGCTAACGACTTTGGTTGGTTAATTTGGGGATTCATTGAAGATGAGCAAGGTCAATTACGAAAACAAGCACGTGAAGAGCAATTTTTTTGTGCTGGTTGTCATAAAACCATTGGCACAACCATTGACCAAACCTTTTCCTTTCCACGTAAATTAGCCGGTGCTGATGGTTGGGGTTACATTGATTTAACCAAATTAATTGATGCGCCAAATCGCGGTGAACAAAAAGGTGAATTTTTGACCTATATGGAGCGCGTTCAAGGTGGTGATGAATTCAGACAAAACTCTGAAATGATTGAACGTTGGTTTAATCAAGACGGTTCATTAAAGTACGCTGATATTGAAGCGTTACCGTCTATTTATGAATTAATAACGCCATCAAAAGCGCGAGCTTTAGCGCTTAATAAAGCCTATTTAACCATCGTCAAAGAGCAAAGCTTTTTGTTTGGTCGTGACCCCGTGTTAACCCCAAATAAAAATGTATTTAAAGAAATCAATACGGAAGTCGCGCCACTGGAAGAACGACACCGTTACGCTTGGGATATCCGTTTAACTTGGCCAAAGCAATAAAAGGAGATTGTGATGCTGCTTGCGGATGACTATATAATATTTATAAGTGCCAGTACATTAATGGCATTGGGTATTGGTATTGATGCCGCATTGGCAACCTTTGTGCGCGCCAGCTATTTAAAAGAACCTTGGCAATCGGCCTATTGGATAGGCGGCGTGGTGGCGACACATACGTTATTTCCAATGGCAGGTTATTTGATGGCTTACCTCAGTGTTCAGTATGTGCCTTTAGTTGCACCCTTAGTGGGTGTAACGGCATTTTTGTTAGTGGCGCATTTTTTATATGGTGAGTTAATTCAAAACAATGAGCTGCAAGCTAATAGTGCATCTTGGATCAGCATCGGGCTGATATTGGCGGTAAGCTGGGATGCGTTGTGGTCAGGGCCAGCTAAGTCGGCTCAAGTACTGGATTGGTCAACGTGGATGATCTGGCTTTCGTTTTTATGGGTCGGTTTTTTAATTTTTATTATGTGTGTCGTTAGTTTTTATTGTGGTAAACGATGGATGCACCTTCTTAAAAATAACGTAGTAATAATGGCCTATGTTTTATGGCTGCAATTTAGTGTCATTGGCTATTTTGGTTTACTGGCGTTGTTTCGTTATACCTTTAATTGGCCACTTGATGAGGTGGGTATTTTTATCTTGAGCGGTAGCATGATTGGTCTTATTCAATGGCGTAAAAAACAGGCTCAAGCAACGACTTGGCAACTTAAAGCAAAAGCTTAAAGTTTACTTTTATCTTTTACGGCGATCTCTTCCCCGGCGGCGTGTGTGAGTAGCCACCCGCGAATGCGTCGTGAAATCATATTGTTAGTTTGTGTCAAGTCGGGCTTGACTGCGGGTAGCAGTAACTGCATATACTTTTTGTTTTGATTTCTTAACATGGCACCTTTTCGTACTTTGATGCTGTGTACGTTTTCGGCTGAATGATCGGTAACAATATCCAACATAGGAATATCAAGTTTTGAGAGGTTGTCGTTCAATGGAATATTAGGATATTCACTGCTTTTGGCATCAATTAAAATCAATGCATAACCGACCTTATTACCTTCTAGCCGTTTTTCAAGCACCTTAGCTGCCCAGTTAGCACTGTAGCCATTGGCGATGACCACCAAGTTATATTGGCCTAGTTCGTTTAATTTATTTAGCCCGTCTTCTACGCGCAGCAGCATGTTTTCAATAAAAACATCTTCAATCGGTATTGCTGGCTGGGATAATATTTCGGGTGTGATAGCCGGATTAAAATCGGGCACTTCGTCCAAAGCGCCTGCAATGTTATCCAGTGCATCCGCTGCCGGATTGTCAGCCGGAGCCGCTTGTTCGAGTGGCGGGGGTTCAGGTGCATTTGCTGCAAGATCGGACGTAACATTTTCATTTGATACCGAACTTGCTTGTACATCAGGGCTGCTATCGGCCTCACGTGTTGGTTCCGCTTCATCCGTTGGTGTTGGCGCAGCAGGCGGTCTGATGACGGCAAACGGCTTTTGAATGTAGTTCTCAAAGAAAATACTTAAGGTATTCCAGCCGTAATCCGGTAAATATTCTCTAATAGGTGAGACAGTATTTGGCCAATGAGCATGTTGGGCGATGTCGTGCAAAATTAAAATGCCACCTTGTGGCTTACCGGTGTTTTCCGGCAAATATAATCCGGCAAAGGGGCCGTTATTGCCGTTCATTTCGATGATTTCATTTTCACGTTGAAATATTTTTAAGTGACGCAGTGTCTCAGTCATGCGTTGCTTGGCTTTGTCTGGGGTAACGTAAACTAAGGGTGTGATTTGAGTTTGCTCTGGTGCATCGCTGGTGCCTTCTGAGCTGGCTTCGGGTGTTGTTGTATCCGCAGGTGCAGTTTGCTCATCTTCGGCAGCCCATAGTGGCCAAGATAAAATAAAAATAATAATGCTTTGTATGATCAACATGACATAAGCCGATAGGGTTTACGCTAACTAATTCAAAAGCCATGCCATTATAAAAATATGTACATTTGATAATGCTAAAGCAATTTTGCGATGTTTAATTGGCGGTCTTTATGGGCGAGTTGTGCCAGTAATAATTCAGCGGTGGCGATGGCGTCGGTTAATGCATTATGTGCTGGGGCAGGCGGCAAACGATAGCGAATGCGAATACTGGCTAAAGTAAGGTCGCCATTTTGAATGGGCTTGCCAATTCGATCAAGGTAGATTTTCTCAAGTTGTAAGGTATCAATTACCGGCATGAATAACGGTGCTGATAATATTTTTTGGCAATAATAATTTAAAAATCGTAAATCCATTGGGCAGTGGTGAAACACTAAAACATGGCCAGTGGCGGCTTGTAATAATGCCAGTAGTGCGTGTTCTAAGGAGATGCCGTTTTCTAGTTGGCAGTCACGAATTTGATGAATTGTGGCGCTGTCTCCTACCGTATTTGAATTCTTTAGATACAAGTGCTGCGCACTGCTTAATTGAATCTTAGCGTTATGAATCGCCACCCAGCCGATGCTCACCATTTCACCACCATGAGGCGACAGACTGGTGGTTTCAATATCGACCACCAACAACTTGGCATGTTGCCAAGATTGTTTGTCAGCATGACGAGATTGTTGCCATGCTTTGAGTAACCAAGGGTGAATTGGCTGCTGCTGGTATCGTGCCTGCCAAATTGCAATAAAGCGTTTAAATCGTAAACGCCACATTAACCGAGCCCTTGACGATATTGGTTTTTAGCCGATAGCTGCGTATCTTTCACAATGCTAAAGGCATCTTTTAATTGTTTGCGTAGCAACTTGCTCATGTTGTCTGGGTTTAAATAATGATTAGGTGGTTTACCTTGTATGATTTGCTGCGCTTGGCTTTCAATACGTGCTTGCATCACCACGTGAAGCGCATCTTGTAAGTTGCGACTATCGACAATGCTCATGGCTTTGCATTTTACCAGTGCCTGTAAGCGTTCAAGGGTATTAACGGCCGTGACGTTGTGAGCCAAGGCATGTAAACGTACGATGTCGATAATGGGGATAATACCGCGTTTTTTTACATTGACTTGATCTTCATGTTCACCATTTTGTTCAACCACAAAACGCCGAAATATACCCAGTGGTGGCACATTGCTTATCGCGTTTTGCGTGAGTGCCGCTAAGAAAATACTATTGCTGCTGGTTTTTTCTAACATGTAATTTTGTAGTTTTTCGCATAGCGATTGATCGCCATAAATACAGCGTAAATCAAAAAAAATACTCACACGCATGACGGCGTCATCGGTTGGACTGCGTGTCCAGCGGTCCACGGTTACTTGCCATTCGTGTAACGGTTGTCGCCATTCATCGGTGGTGGCCATGACTTTGCCTAAACAATAATCGTAACCACAGGCATCTAAACCATCACAGACATACGTCGCTAAGTTTTCAAACCAAATTTTGTCTTTGGGTTGTAAGCTATTATCAATGATTAAACCATTATCTTGATCGGCCCCTAATAATTGTTCGGCTCGGCCTTGAGAGCCGAATCCAAGCCAGCAATAGGGCACCGGAGCGGGGCCGAATTTTTGTTCGCCAAAGTGAATTAATTTTTGTGTAATGGCATCGCTAATGGCGGTAAAAATATGACTGACATGATGGGCTCGAATACCAGCGTGAACCCATTGCACTAATAAACTGGGTAACGATTTTGTAATTTCAATTAAAGGTGCTAACTCGGTTTGGCGGCTAATATGTTGGACTAGATAAACAGGGTCATCTTGTTTCGCGCGCATTAAGTCCGATGCACTAATAATACCAGTGAGTATTTTATTGTTCATCACAGGCAGGTGATGAATGCCTTGTTGAGTCATGGCAAGCGTTGCATCAAATAAGGTTTGCTCTTGTTCAATGGTGTTTGGGTGTTCGGTCATAATGACACAAACGTGTGCGTTTAAATCTAACCCTTGCGCCACAGCGCGTGAGCGAATATCGCGGTCAGTGACAATGCCGATCAGTTTGTTATCTTGCAATACTAATACCGAGGATATACGCTTTTCGCTCATGTAAGTGGCACATTGTTGCAGTGATGTTTCGGGTGTGACGGTAAATAAATGGCCATTAATAATGTCACTAATGGGACGCATCATATCGCTTGGGTTTTGTTCATGACGAGCGGCGCGGCGTAATCTACGAGAACGTTGTGAATTAAAAAATCGATCAAAGTAGCGAAAGTCCGAGCGCAGCGTTTGATAAAACGTTTCAGGTAAATAATAAATCAAGCAATCTTCAATCAGTAGGGCATAAATTCCGGGGTGTTCTTTATTAAGCCCTACTAAATTAAAACTAAAACCTTCGCCCACACGCTCAAGTAAACGGTCGGCGTCATTGCGGATTTCAACCGCGCCGCTTCTTACAATGCGTAAACCGGCTTCATCTTCATTCTTATGAAATACCGTCCCTTGACGGTGATAGCTTATTTCAATGTGATTAATGACTTGATTTACCTGCTCAATAGGTAACTCGTCAAACGGAATACACTCTATAAGAAAATCACGAATGCTCTTAAGTTCGGGTTTTAAATGGGTATCACTTTCTAAAGTCTTCATCATAACTGGTTTCATAATTTATAAAGGCTAAAGAGGCATCGCCGTAATACAGCGTGCGGTTGGCGGATGTAGCTAATTGCAGGCGATCTATTTTTAAGTTTGGATTAATTAAGTTAAGTGACCATTTCATACCTGTATCATCAAGTTGGCGCATATTGATGGGCGGCATATTTTCAGCTTTATCGGATACATGTGCAGCGATAATCCCATCTAGCGGGTATTTAGATTCAAGTGTGAGTGAGACTTGCACGTCACTTGTCCACTTAGCTTCGACGTGTACTTCGAACTCGCCATTTTTTAAGTCGCAACGTCCACTTGGGTAACGACAGTTAGATTTTTCAATCAGTGCAACTCGTTCACCAGGTTTTGCGGCATGCGGAGTTTCTGACACAATGGAATCAATCGCAAAATAACTAATAATGGCCAATATAGGCGCCACAATTAACGACACCACTACGTGCTTGTTTTTGAACATAATAAATCCTAGGTCGTTGCTAAATCATAAAAATAAAAAGTGCCCCGGTAAAATATACCGGGGCCAAGCCCGAATCGGAAGGCTATATTAAAACTGGATATTTAATGCTCCTGTGCGGTGTTAACGCCGGTAGGCACACGAATATGCTCCACTAACTCTTGAATATTTTGTGGCGGCGCGGCGGTCACACGGGATATGGCAAATGCCACAGTGAAGTTAACCACGGCCCCAATGACACCAAAGGCGTTTGGTTCAATACCGAAGAACCAATTGCTTGGCATGTCACCTAAAAACTCGGTGCCAGGCACAAACATAATGCCTTTGTGTTGGAACACATAAAGCAAGGTCACAGTAATACCAGCGATCATGCCCGCGATGGCGCCTTCTTTATTAATGCGACTGCTAAAGATACCCATCATTAATGCGGGGAAAATAGAAGAAGCCGCTAACCCAAATGCCAGTGCAACCGTACCCGCCGCAAAATCAGGTGGGTTGAAACCCAAGTACCCCGCTAATGCGATAGCGCCTGCCATGGCAATACGCGATGCCAATAACTCATTCTTTTCAGTGATATCTGGCATGAACACGCCTTTGAGTAGGTCATGACTAATGGCCGACGAGATCGCCAACAACAAACCGGCTGCGGTTGATAGTGCGGCGGCTAAACCACCGGCGGCCACTAACGCAATTACCCAATTAGGTAGCTGTGCAATTTCTGGGTTAGCTAACACCATAATGTCACGGTCCACTTTCACCATTTCGTTGGTGTCTTTATCTGCTGTGTATTGAATCAAACCATCACCATTTTTATCTTCAAATTGAAGCAGGCCGGTTTTTTCCCAATTTTTAAACCATTGTGGGCGTTCTTCATAAGCCAAGTTTTCACCGCTTGTCGGTTCAATGGTATTCATTAAGTTTAAACGAGCCATGCCCGCAACAGCCGGTGCGGTTGTATAAAGAATGGCAATGAACACCAAAGCCCAGCCAGCTGAAGAACGTGCGTCTTTTACTTTAGGCACCGTAAAAAACCGAATGATGACGTGAGGTAACCCTGCTGTACCAATCATTAATGAAAGTGTATAAGCAAACATATTCACGGTACTGAGCCGTACATTGGTCGTGTATTCAGCAAAGCCTAATTCGGTGACCACTTGATCAAGCCGATCGAGCAAATACACATCACTGCCACTCAAGGTACTACCAAACCCTAACTGTGGGATTGGATTGCCAGTTAAGCTCAGTGAGATAAAAATAGCCGGAATGGTATAGGCTAAAATTAAAATACAGTACTGTGCGATTTGCGTGTAAGTAATGCCTTTCATACCGCCTAATACGGCGTAGAAAAATACGATGCACATACCTACCAGCAAGCCGGTGTCGTAACTGACTTCTAAGAAGCGAGAAAACGCCACGCCAATGCCTTTCATTTGACCAATAACATAGGTTACCGAGCAAATGATTAAACAAATAACCGCTACGATTCGTGCGGTACGTGAATAAAAGCGATCGCCAATAAATTCAGGAACAGTAAACTTTCCGTATTTTCTTAAATAAGGTGCAAGCAACATGGCTAAAATAACAAAGCCACCTGTCCAGCCCATTAAAAATACAGAACCGCCGTAACCCATAAAGGCAATTAAGCCTGCCATGGAAATAAAAGACGCAGCGCTCATCCAATCTGCTGCGGTGGCCATACCATTGGCTACCGGATGAATGCCGCCCCCTGCAATATAAAACTCTTTAGTTGAGCCTGCACGTGCCCAAATTGCGATGCCAATATAAATAGCAAATGTGATGCCTACGACAATGTAGGTGAGTGTTTGTAATTCCATGATGCACCTCTATTCGTCGTCGACGCCATATTTACGATCAAGTTGACCCATTTTTCTTGTGTAATAAAAAACGATAAACACAAATGTATAAATGGAACCCTGTTGAGCAAACCAAAATCCTAATTTATAACCGCCAATTTGAATTTGGTTAAGTACATCGACTAATAAAATACCGCAGCCAAATGACACTACAAACCAAACGATTAACAGTTTGACCATAAGAGTGAGGTTTTCTTTCCAATACGCTTTGGCATCGCTTTGTGATTTAAATGACATGATGCTTTCTCCGTTGATTTAATTTTTGTTGTACGTTTCATGCGGTTAATAATCCATTAGACATAGGTCTATAGTGGCAGCATGAAAGATCATGGATAAAAATTAAAAACTTAATTTACTGGTGAATTGAATGCGTGATAAATCACCGCTTGCACCACTTTCGGTTTCGCGTTCTGCGATCATGTATTCACCGCCAAACGACAATTGCTTGGTTGGGCTATACATGAGATTCACATACATGTTGTTAATGGACTTAGTGATATCAGACGTAATGGCATTGGAGTTATCGGCTTGGGAAAACCCATAAGACACGGTACTGCGCATTTGGCTATTCCACATGTGTTTGTAAGCCACAAAGCCACCGGTGACTGTGTTTAAGTCAATGCTGCCGTCGGCTTCAATGCCGCCATCACGAAACGCGTTTAAGGCAATGTAACGACCAAGTGCGCCACTGCTTAACATAAACTTCACATCATCGCCGCTGCTCATGGCGTATTTACCGCTTAGGGATACCGCATAACCCAATTCACTTTCGTCTTGGCTGCCATCGTTATAACCAATTTGGCGTAACATGAGTGCGGCGGAATAACTGAGGCTGCCAGCGCTAGCGTCATAACGGCCGATTAAATCGGGCAGGGTGTTGTCGTCAATTTGATTGGAATTGACAGTGGCAACTGCGCGGTCGTCGTTAAATCCTGCTGAAGGATTTTCTGCTGCAATCATTATTTTTCCACCCGCCAATGGCTGGGTGTAACGCACTTGAGGTTGGCGTACAAAAAGAGTACCGGAGGTCGGGCCAACAAAATCCACGGCTTCAGGTAATGCGCCGACATTAAAAAACGTACTCCAAGTTTGCCCCGCGGTAATCGAACGGCCATCGGTTTTATTCCACGCTAAAAAAGCATGGCGTAAACCGTTACTGGCTTGATTGGTGAGGCGTTCATCATTGGCTGCGTTGAAATCCATTTCGATAAAACTCACCACGTCACCGACGTCTGTAACGGTGGTGGTTTTAACGTTAATACGTGAAAATTTTGCGTTCGAGTCAAATACCATATCGCCTTTACCAGAGCCATCACCCACTGCGATAGTGGAAGGGACTAAAAAGTCATCGCCGACATTGCCAGCGCGTTGAGTATCAGAATATTGGCTAAAGATGGCATCAAATTTAATAAAGCCGCCAAATGTATATTGGGTGTCAGCGTGGGTGATTGAACTTGCGAAAGAGGCACAGGTGAGTGTGCAGGCTAGGGCAAGGGCATTTTTTTTATTGGTTTTTAATGAGATGGGCTTTCTCATGGTCTTCCCTCCAGGTGATTAGGATGCAATAACCATAACGAAAATGCTTTTTGCTATGATTATTTGTGTTCCACCTGCAGTAAGTCGCTTTCTTGTACGCTTGCCTATTAGCCCTTGGTATATACTCGACTAAAGTCTAGTGTTTTATCCCTTGATATTTCACAATGTGTATTTTTAGAGTTAGACAAAAGTCTAATGGTGTTTTTAAGTGTGAACTTAGACACTGGGCTTATTCACGAATATCTACAGGGGCAGATCATGTCAGAACAAAAATTATATCCAGTAGAACCCGGGCAAAATACATTACTGACCAACGAGCAGTATTTGGCCATGTATCAAGAATCGATTGCCGAGCCTGAGGCATTTTGGGCCAAACACGCGCAGCGTATTCAATGGCAAACCCCGTTTAGTAAAGTAAAAGATGTCTCGTATGCCAAGCAAGATTTGCATATTCGGTGGTTTGAAGATGGCGAATTGAATGTCACTGAAAGCTGCGTTGATCGTCATGCCAAAAACAGCCCTGATACAACCGCCATATTGTGGGAACCCGATGACGAGAAAGAGGCGTCGCGTGTAATTACTTATAAAGAGTTGTCACAACAACTGAATAAATTATCGAACGGTTTAAAACAGCTGGGTGTTAAAAAAGGGGATGTGGTCACGCTTTATATGCCAATGGTGCCAGAGGCGGCGATTGCCATGCTGGCTTGCGCTCGCCTTGGCGCGGTGCACTCAGTGGTGTTTGCTGGTTTTTCACCTGAAGCATTAGCAGGGCGAATTGAAGATGGTAATAGTCACTTCATCATTACAGCGAACGAAGGCTTACGCGCGGGTAAAACCATACCGTTAAAAGACAATATTGATCAAGCCATCAAGTTATGCCCGCAAGGTTTAGTCAAACATGTATTGGTGCTACAGCATACCGACACCCAAACAAACAAAGTCGATACACGAGATGTGGATTATCGCACCTTAGTTGATGCACAAAGTGATGTGTGTCCGGCTGAAAAAATGAATGCAGAAGACCCATTATTTATTTTGTATACCTCCGGCAGTACCGGTAAACCAAAAGGGGTTTTGCATACCTGTGGTGGCTATTTAGTGTATGCGGCCATGACACACGAATATATATTTGATTACAAAGCCGGTGATGTTTATTGGTGTGCTGCCGACGTGGGTTGGATAACCGGCCACAGTTACATTGTTTATGGGCCACTGTGTAATGGTGCGAGCGTCATTATGTATGAAGGTGTGCCGACACACCCAGATTGCGGCCGCGTTGCGCGCATCATAGATAAATACAAAATTAACATTTTATACATAGCCCCTACCGCGATTCGTGCATTGATGGCAGAAGGTGATGAGCCAGTAGAGGGTGCAAGCCTTGCGAGTTTACGTTTGCTAGGCACCGTAGGTGAGCCGATCAACCCAGAAGCGTGGCGTTGGTATTACCGTACCTTTGGTCGCAGCCAATGCCCGATTGTCGATACGTGGTGGCAAACCGAAACGGGGGCGGCTTTGATCACACCACTACCGGGTGCGACCGATTTAAAACCGGGTTCAGCCACGCGCCCATTTTTTGGTATTCAGCCTGCGCTAGTTGATGAAAACGGCAATGAACTTGAAGGCGTTGCCAGTGGTAACTTAATTATAAAAGACAGCTGGCCAGGCCAAATGCGAACCGTATTTGGTGATCATCAACGTTTTATCGACACTTATTTTTCAACGTTTGCAGGCAGCTATTTTACCGGTGACGGTGCTAAGCGTGATGAAGACGGTTATTACTGGATTACAGGGCGCGTAGACGATGTATTAAATGTATCGGGCCACCGAATGGGCACCGCTGAAATTGAAAGCGCGCTAGTGGCACATGAAGCCGTGGCCGAGGCGGCGGTGGTGGGTTTCCCTCATGATATTAAAGGCCAAGGTATTTATGTTTACGTGACGTTAAATCATGGCAAAGAGCCCAGTGAAAAAATGCAGAAAGATTTAATCGCTTGGGTACGCAAAGAGATTGGCCCAATCGCCACGCCAGATATTATTCAGTGGGCACCGGGTTTACCAAAAACACGCAGCGGTAAAATTATGCGTCGTATTTTACGTAAAATTGCCACGGATGAATTCGATACATTAGGGGATATTTCGACACTGGCAGACCCAAGTGTGGTTGAGGCATTGATTGAAAACCATAAAGCCATATTTAACGTGGCATAAATAGTTGTAAACCATAGGACTAATAAACTTAGTCCTATGGTTAGTAAGGGGTTTGGCGTGATCTTACACATGGAATAAAACTGATAATGGTGTAAATTAAGACAATACAAAAATAACAATAACGGATATCTATGTCGGACGCTTGTCGTATTATAGTAGCAGACGATCACCCCTTGTTTCGCAATGCCTTAAGTGGCACCTTGTTACGCGAAATTTATAATGTTGATATCTTTGAAGCGTGTGATTTGTCTAGCTTGCAATTACAAGTTGAAAAAAACAACAACGCACAACTCATTTTGTTAGATTTACACATGCCCGGAGCCGAAGGTTTTAGTGGCTTGGTATTCTTAGTTGCCCATTACCCCCATATACCTGTAATGATTGTTTCAGCCCATGACCATGCGGATATTATCCGTCGTGCGATGGACCACGGTGCAAGTGGCTTTTTACCTAAAAGCAGCAGCGTGGACGATATGGCTGAAGCCATTAAAACAGTATTAAACGGCGGTGTATGGATGCCTAAAAATCTTTCAGATGGCAGTGGAAGTAACCTAAGTGAAATTAATTTTGCGCAAGCGTTAGCTCAATTAACCCCACAACAATTTCGTGTGGCCAGTATGGTAAGCCAAGGTTTGTTAAATAAACAAATTGCTTACGAACTGAGTGTCACAGAGGCCACCATAAAAGCGCACATGACTGAAATTTTTCGTAAGCTTGGTTTGCATTCACGCACCCAAGTGGTTAAGGCAATGGGTGAGCTTGCGGTGCAACCATTACTCAACCAAACAGCGTTATAAATTAATGCGATTGTTTTTTAAGGTTTATTTGCTGGCGCAATAAATTTCGTAATGCTGCTGGAGCAACAGGCTTTGCCATGAACAAACAGTCTTTTTGGTTGACGGTTTGACGTATTTCATCACTGTTATCGGCACTAATAATAATGGCATGAATATCGGTTTGCCAATGTAAGCGTAATGCCTCAATGACATCTATGCCTGTTTCGTGATCAAGATGATAGTCAGCCAAAATAAAATCCGGTGCGCGTGTTAAATTCCAAAAGCTTAATGCTTGGCCCAAGTCGATAGCGGTAATCACATGACAACCCCATTGCTCAAGCAATGACTGCATGCCGATTAAAATACGTTGTTCATTATCAATACATAAAATATGAATACCGGCAAGGTTTGGGTCTTGTGTGTGAGTTTGTATTGGTGTGGCTTGAACATTGCCTTTTGGCACCGAGATTGAAAATATTGAGCCGACACCTACTTTTGATTCAACTTCAATGCTATGACCCAATAGTTTTGATATGCGCTGGGCGATTGATAAACCCAACCCTAATCCTTGAGTATTAACGGCACCGGGTAGCCTTTCAAATTCTTCAAATATACGCTCCATTTCACTGCTAGAGATGCCGGGGCCAGTATCAAGCACTTGCAAGCTAAATTCACTTCCTTTACGGCGCACACCCATCAACACTTTGCCATGTTGAGTATACCGCAGCGCATTTGATACAAAATTTTGTAATATTCGGCGTAACAAATGCAAGTCACTATAGAGCCAAGCACTTGAAGGCACCCAATGAAACTCAATGCCTTTTTTATTGGCAATGGCGTGTGCTTCATTGGCCAGTGGACGCAGTAAATTATCTAATGAAAAATGGGATCGTCTTGCTTGTTCTTTACCTGAACTTAAACGTGAAATCTCCCGTAGTGAGCTGATTAATTGCTCGGCTTGGGTGAGAGCATCATCTAAATGTTGAGATGTAGTATTGAGTGAATCGTTATGGGGCTGCATGCTTTTCACTTGCGCTTGAATCGATGCTGTAAATAAACGAGCGGCATTCACCGGTTGTAATAAGTCATGGCTGGCTGCGGCTAAAAAACGGCTCTTGCTGGCGTGTACTTGTAATAATTCTTGCTCGGTGCGAGCGCGCAGCGCATTTTCCCGTTGCAATGACTTGTTCACATTTTGTAACTCTTGTGTGCGCAGGTGAACTCTTTCTTCTAACAATGATTTTGACTGGGCTAGTTCTGTGAGTATGTCATGGTAATCACTAATGTCGGTATAGGTTGTCACATAACCGCCGTTTTTAAGAGGTGTGCCGCGTATTTCGATGACCTTACCATTGGGTAATTCACGTTCTAACCGATATGGGTTGCCGGTTGTTAATTGCATCAGGCGACGTTGCACTAATTTTTTTTGATTACGCTCTTCATTGCCTAAGTAACCGCGCAGCGCGTTGTATTCGTAAATGGTTTTAATATCACAGCCGATGTAAAGCAAGCGTTTAGGGTACTCAAATAAACTTTGATATTGTTGGTTCCATGCTACCAGTTTTAAATCTTTATCCACTACGCTGATGCCTTGAGGGATAGTCTCAAGTGTGGTTTGCAATAATGTTTGGCTAAATTGAATTTGCTTTGAACTGCCGCTAACGAGTGTCACAAAATCCTGTAGCTTTAGTGGTTGTTCACTCGACAGAAACGTCATGGCTTTATGGGACGAAACTGCACCAATGATCGCGCCCAGCTCATGTTCGATGGCCGCAATCACAAAGTTAGGAGCGTGATCATGGGGCAGTAAACGGTGGCCCACTTGACGTTCAAAATTGCGCCACATGGCATGGCTTCGTTCTGCACCAAATAATGGATCGACTAACGATTGTAGCTGGCGAACCTCTACGGCACTCAGTGTGGTATCCAGTTGCGTGTCGTCATGTTTAATATGGCTGTGAGTAAAACGCTGAGCTTGGCGTAAATCTAAATATGAAAACGGAGATTTAAGTGACACAAAATAAAACGTAATCGTATTAACAAAAAGGCTGAGTAATACGCCTAAACTTAATGGATCAAAAAATCCTAATCCAAATAAATTATTGGGCGTTAACCAATGAATATTAAATAAACCTTGAATGAGTAATGGGTGTTCATTGGGCAACAAAGTAGGCAGCAGCAAGCAATAAAACCAAATGGCCATCCCGCTTAACAAACCTGCAATGACACCACTGGCGTGCCCCTTTGGCCAATACAAACCAGCTAGTACGGCGGGTAATAATTGTGCGCATGCTGCAAATGAAATAAGCCCGATACTGGCAAGCCCCTCATTTTGGCTCATTAGACGCTCTAGTAACCAGCTCAACGCTAAGATAGTAATAATGGCACCGCGTCGAATGAATCGCAGTGAACGGCCTAAATCTTTAGATTGATACCCAGTTTTATTTTTGGACCGTAACCATGTGGGCACAATTAATTCGTTAGAAACCATAATGGATAACGTAATGGTGGCCACAACGACCATGCCCGTGGCAGCAGAGATTGCGCCAATAAAGGTTAATGCGAGAATCCACTCATCGCCGCTAAAACGGGCAAGGGTTAAAACATAACTGTCTGGTGAAATATCAAGATCACCAAATAATTGTGCGCCTGTTTGAGCAAGCGGAATAGCCAATAAAGCAAACGCACCTAAATATAGCGGCACTAACCAGCGGGTATATTGAATATCTCTTGCGCCTTGGTACTCCACGACCATGACATGAAATTGCCGAGGCAAACAAATGATAGCGGTAGCGGCTAATAATAATTCAGTAAAAAAAAGCGGACTGGTGATTTGAGATAAATGTAAATTAGCACTTTTCATCTCTGATAAATCAGTATTCATTAATGCAATCGCTAATATGGCCACTACAATAAACGCAATTAATTTGACGACGGATTCTGTGGCTACTGCGGTGATCATGCCGCGTAATCGATCCGGGCCATCAATGACGCGAGTTCCAAACAAAATCGCGAACCATGCCATAGTCAGCGCCGCAATAAAACTGGATGTATCATTAAATATGGGGTTTTGGCTTTGCCAGTTTAAACTGCTCCATGCAATCGAAACACCACGGAGTTGCAGTGCAATATAGGGCAGGGTACCAATGACTAAAACGATGGTAACAATGGCGGCTAATGCTTGGTTTTTTCCATAGCGTGATCCTATAAAGTCGGCAATGGAGGTCACTTTGTTGTGTAAGCTTACGGTGAGTAAGCGAGTTAAAAATGGCCAGCCAAAAATAATCAGTAAAATAGGGCCAAGATAAATTGGCAAGTAGTGCCAACCATTTTGAGCGGCATGACCGGCCGCGCCTAAAAATGTCCAAGAACTACAATAAACACCAATCGATAAACTATAAACAAGTGGACGCCACCAAGACAGGCGAATGGTACTGCCATATTTTTCGCCCCACCAAGCGATGAAAAATAATAAGCCACCATAGGCGGTAACGAGAATCAGTAGTAGTTGCTTATCCATGGTGTGCCTTTCAAATCGCTGCCTTATCCTTACTTATCTAAAAGACAAAGGCAACTAGACGAAAGACTACACTAAGGCTGTTTTTGAAATGGTAATGTGTTGGTTAATGATCTTAAAGGGAATGCTTTTGAGGGACTGCTCTAAACAAGGCCCGCTGATGCATAAGCCGTCCTCTATACGAAACAACGCACCATGCATGGCACACATAATTAAGCTGCGGCTGCTATCAAGAAATTGATCCGGCACCATTTCAAGTTGTACGCCAAGGTGAGGGCAGCTATTAAGGTAAACATGAATCTCATTGTATTTTTTAACCGCAAATATTGAGCGGCCTTCAATCGAAAAGCCTTTGCTTTGGTTGTCATTGATATCGTTAACATGGCATAGGGAGAGCATGTGCAGAATCCAAATAATGGATTATAACCAATTTTGTTTAATTGGCAGAAGGATGTGTTTATTTTAATTTAAAATAAAATATCTTCATTTTCGGCGCTATCCATGGCTTTTTTAGCCATGTTTTGCAGATCGTCGTTAAGACCTTCAAGATACTGAATAAGGATTTGGCTATCGTCTTCCATTTTATTAAGGCGTTTAAGTTTCTCTTTACTTGAGCCATTTTTAGCGGCAATGAGAGCAGAGTAGGCATTCTTATGCAGGCCTTCGAGATGTTGTTCGATGCTGCGGTAACTTTTTAAATGACCAAATGTTGATTTACCTAAACCATGAAAATACCAATGACCAATGCCGTTGTCTTTGTGATCTTTTATTAATTGGCATGTTTCATCATCGTGTTTGTCTGTGGCGATATATTCATATACCCGAGATTTAAACGCTAACAGACTTAGCATCGCAACCTGTATGTAACTTTCGTTGGTGCTGCGATTAATGATGATATTCATATCTTTACTTAAGTCTGTAATCAGCTTAACCGAGGACTCAATCGTTGATGTGGTTTCTTTTAAGTTGGTTGCATCTTTTTGAATGTCTTCAATGCCTTTGTCGACTTTTTGAATAAAACTGGTGGTCGCTTGGATAATGTCAGAAATCTCTTTGGTGGTATTGCCTGTTTGCCCAGCAAGGGTTCGCACTTCATCCGCTACAACAGCAAAGCCGCGGCCTTGCTCACCGGCTCTTGCGGCTTCAATCGCGGCATTAAGTGCCAGTAAATTGGTTTGATCACTGATGCCTTCAATTTTTACTACGCAATCATTTATTTTGGCGGCGGATTGATTGAGCGACACCATATTTTCGCCGGTTTGACTGGCCCGGCTATCAATTTGATTCAAGCTTTGGCCTACTTGCTTCAAAATGACGGTAATTTGCCCAAAAGTGGCTTCACTGTCTTTTAAGCGAGAGCGCTCTGCACCTAAGGCTTCTGCGTTTTGGCTAACAAGGTTACGGATATCGTTGACGCTATGAACCGTTTTAAACAATAAACCATTCATTGAGTTTTGCTCTGTGGCCATCTCACCTATGTGATTTTGTAATTCTTCAGAGGCTAGACGACTGAGTTCTGCATTACGAAGGCTATCCTGAAGCGTTTGTATCTGGGTGTGTAGTGAGGCAATTAATGCATCACGCTCAGCCAGCTTCCCGCTGTTTGCGATTGAGAATAAGCCCATGGTATTACCAAACTGTATAATGTCTTTTAACTTTAGCTCAGCATCATGGTGTGACAAGTGAATACTATGACTTAGGGGGATTATCTGGCGTGTCTTGGCTTACATTCCCAGATGGTTCGTCTCGGGCTGGGTTTAGGAACTGTTTAGCCTGTGAAAAATCGATGCTGAAATCGACCTCCATGGCCTCTTTACTGGGTTTAATACCGCAAGCAGCACCAGTAACAGGCATGGTGTTGGCAGTACCGGGTGATCGACTCATGCTGATACCTCGTTATTTAATTCGATGTTTCTCACGGGTTTCTTGCTTTTTGCGCTCACTTTTTCTTAGCATCACATAAAGCGCGCCTGTACCACCGTGTTGAGGTTGGGCGCTGTGAAACGCGATGACGTCGTCAAATTCTCTTAGCCATTTATTGGTCCAGCTTTTTAGTAACGCGGGAGTGGCCTCTTTTTCGCCTTTGCCATGCAGGATAATAAGCGTACGTAGATCGTATTTCATGGCATCTGCAATGAAGCGGTAGACCTCTTCACGTGCTTGTTGAACGGTTCGCCTGTGCAGGTCAAGGCGAGCATCAATTTCGTATTTGCCTAAACGAAATTTGCGGTAAACCCCTTCTTGTACCCCATCCTTTTTGTATTGAATAATATCGTACGGTTTCACCATCTCTACATGGTTATCGCTTAGGTGGTTGGGGTCTTCTTGAATATCGGTTACCGCCGCTTGACGACGTTGAGCCACAGCAAGACTGTCTTGTTGGTTTTTGTTTAGGCTAACGCGCTCATCAATTTTAAGAGGGGTAACATCACCAACGGCGTTTTTGAACTCTGAAAAATCATCCATTGTGGCGCCCCTTTTGTTGTATTGATTGAAGAGTTAATTGATAACGGTGGTCATTATACGCAAGTCAGCCCAAATGGGTGTTCGCTTATGGCTGTTTTTCCTCGCTTGGAAGCAGCAGCATAGGGTCAATACGTGCGTTATTCAGGCTGACCGACCAATGTAAGTGAGGCCCTGTAACTCGACCTGTGGCGCCAACTTTGCCCAAAACCGCGCCTTTTTCTAATATGTCGCCGGTTTTGACGCCGATCTCACTAAGGTGGCAAAACATGCTTATTAAGCCTTGGCCGTGATCCATGTACACCACGTTGCCATTAAAAAAGAAGTTGCCAGTTAAGACCACTTTGCCCGCAGTAGGCGCTTGAATCGCCGTGCCGGTCGCGGCGGCAATGTCTAATCCACTGTGTGGATTACGTGGCTCGCCATTAAAAAAACGCTTTAATCCAAACGGACTGGAGTAAGGGCCCACTACCGGTTTAATGAAGTCTAAGTCGGGGGCTTGCTGGGTATCGAATACTTTGAATACCGCATTAGCTTGTTTTTTTTCACCTTTGTGGCGGGCAAGGTCTTCTGCGGATAAGTCGATATGTTTGCGGGTTTTTAACTGAATATGTTGCTCTGGGTAATCTTTGGCGCTCACGTTAAATGGGTAGCGTTTACCTTGGCTGACAATAAAGTGTTCACCAGCTTTTGTGTTTAAGTTAAGCCCTACAACGGCATGCCATGCATTATCGTGTTGCACCACCGAAACCGGCTGTTTTTGATAAGCCGCTTGGGGTTGGCTTTCAAGTGGGGCATCCAATTTTATAATGGCGATGCCACCAGGTACATTGGCTGAAGCGGGTAAACCGTTGGCGTTTAGTGTGATCACGCAGATGAAGCTTGCGAGACATGAACGCAAAAAAAATAAGTAGGTGTGTTTGTTATTCATCATGTAACTCGTCCACTGTGCAACGTAATGTGCCTTGATGAAGTTGGGCGTGAATGGTGTCTCCCGCCTTCACTTGTTTTGTGCTGTGGATAACTTCACCACTAGAGGTGGTATTAATCGCGTAGCCACGGCTTAGCGTACTTAAAGGGCTCACCGCATTCAATACCTCAACTTGCTTACCAAGTGCCTGTTGCCAATGGTTAAGGTTGGCCTGCATGGCTTTCAGTAAACGCTTGTGCAACTGCAGATTCGTTTGCTGCATAAGAGCCAGTTGTTTATCGGGCTTGAAACTGGCTAATGAATGCTGGCAAATTTGCAGGCGGTTTTTATGGGTTTGTAAGCGTGCAGTTAAGGCATTTTTTAGACGCATTTCGGCCATATCTAAACGCTGCATGTGCTCGTTCAGTTTATCTTTTGGATGACGCAGTCGTTTTACCAATTGCAACAGATGAAAATTTTGCTGGCCGATTTTGTTTTTCATAACACGCATTAGGCTGCGCTCTAATTGCTCAAAGCGCCCCAGCCATTCAAAACGATCTGGGCTCACCAGTTCGGCCGCGGCAGAAGGTGTTGGTGCACGTAAGTCGGCCACATAATCACTAATTGACGTATCCACTTCATGGCCCACCGCACTAATGGTGGGAATGTGACTATTAAAAATAGCGCGCGCCACAACCTCTTCATTGAATGGCCATAAATCTTCTAAGCTGCCACCGCCGCGCCCCACAATTAATACATCACAAATATTATCGCGATTGGCCTGTTCGATGGCATTGGCGATTTGCTGTGCTGCTTGCTGGCCTTGTACTTGTGTTGGATAGATTGAAATGGGTAAGCTCGGAAAGCGACGTTTTAAAACTGAAATAATATCTTTAACTGCCGCCCCCGTAGGGCTGGTCACAATGCCTAAATGTTTAGGGTGAGTCGGAATGGCTTGTTTGTGCTGGGCATCAAATAATCCTTCTTTGAACAAACGCTGTTTCAATTCTTCAAAGGCAAGTTGTAAGGCACCTTCGCCCGCGCTTTGCATGGCATCGACAATTAATTGATAGTCACCACGCGCCTCATACAAGCTGACCGATGCCGTGACCACCACTTGGTCGCCTTCTTTAGGAATAAATTTTAAATATTGGGTGCGGCTTTTAAACATGGCGCAACGTATCTGAGCGCGCTGATCTTTTAGCGTGAAATACCAGTGACCACTGCTAGGGCGGGCTAGATTAGAAATTTCGCCGCTTACTTGTACGCGATGCAGGTAGGTTTCAAGCAATTCTTTACTTTGGCGATTCAGTTGGCTGACGCTAATGATGCTATTATTTTGTGAAAAATTACTCATAGATACCTAATAGTGTGAACCAATGTCAAAAAATGCTAGACAAAAACCTAGGATAGATGGCTATACTGGTGGCCAGTAGTTGATTCAACTGCTTTTTAAATTGTTCCAACGGATAAGGAATTATACATGAAAAAGTTCATCGCTGGTGCGGCACTTGTTGTAGCTGCCTCTTCTTCTTTTGCGGCCCCTGCTGGTTGTGGTCTGGGTACTGCGGTTGTTTTCCCAGATGCAAACGAATGGTACGAGCACGTAATGGCTGCGACTACTAACGGTTCTTCTGGTAACCAAACCTTTGGTATGACTTCTGGTACTTTAGGCTGTGAAGGCGCTAATGGTCCACTTAAGTTAGCTCGTGTATTCATGGATCAAAACATGGAACAACTTGCGGCTGATTCTGCACGTGGTCAAGGTGAGTCACTAGACGCACTAACATCTTTAATTGGTGTTGATGCAGCTGATAAAGCTGAATTCTCTAAAGAGATTCAAGCCAACTTCGATTCTATCTTTGTAAGCACTGAAGCGTCTTCTGAAGAAGCTTACGGCGCGCTAGTTAGTGTGATGGCTGGTAATGATAAATTGGCTAAATACCTAGGTTAATCCTAGCGTTAGTTGATTTTAAGAGGGGGTGCTTTGCACCCCTTTGTTATTTTTGTACCAGAACACTCTAAGAATAAAAGTCATGTCTATTTTTCGATTTATTACCCTAGTCAGTTTTTTATGGGGTGCGACCTTTTCTGTTTTCGCGGCGTCTCAATTTTCTGCATTGTCACAATTACCTAAATGGCGAGCACTTTTGCATTACCAAGCTCAAGGTTTGAATAATGTTGAGTTTAGTGAAGTCGATGACGATCGGTTTTTTTTATCGAATGCGGGTAAGTACGATGCGTTGGCTGAACTCAGTGCCACGGTTAAAGCGTTTAAACAATTACAGCAAGGGGATGAATCACCACAGTGTCGTTTTCCTGCTCGTTTAAAATGGTTGCAGAAAATGTTGCCAGAGCAAAACCTGAAAAATATTTCGTGTCCAGCATACGATGATTGGTATTCAAAGGTTAAAGGGGATGCACTTTTTTTAATTTTTCCATCGTCTTATATTAACAGCCCATCTTCTATGTTTGGTCATACCTTGTTTCGTTTAGATGGCAAGCAGGGGCATCAATTATTATCGTCTGCGATTAATTTTGCAGCGTTTACCGACGTCAATGATGATGAGCTGACGTTTACCGTTAAAGGTTTAAGTGGTGGTTATCCGGGGTATGTTTCACTTGTGCCGTATTATGAAAAAGTAAACGAATATAATCACATCGAAAGCCGAGATATCTGGGAGTATCAATTAAAATTAAGTAATGAACAAATTCAAGAATTTACTCGTCATATTTGGGAGTTGAATGAAATTCGTTTTGACTACTTTTTTATTGACGAAAACTGCTCGTACCGTTTACTGACATTATTGGACGCAGTCGAACCTAGCTGGCAATTAGCTGCGCCATTTACTTCTCGTACGGTACCAACCGATACCATTCGCGCACTTGAACAAAAAGGCTTGATTGGAGAGGTGACGTTTAGACCATCAAAAACCACACTTATAGACCACCAGCGCTTACAGTTGGATGATAGTTTGCGCACCATTGCTCGAGCGTTAGCAGATGACCCTTATACGATGGCAAGGGATGAGCGCTTTTTAAATTTAACAGAAAAAGAAAAAGCACAAGTGCTTGATATTGCTTACGGTTATACCCGTTATTTGAATTTAAAGAAAAAAGATACCGATCCTACCTTACTAAAGCGCAGTTTAAAATTACTGTCGCTGCGCTCAAAAATTGATTTTAAAGGGGATGCGTATCAAGCGTTAATTCAACCACTGGTGCGTGATGAGCATGGCCATAAAACGTTACGCTCTAGTATTGGTGCGACTGAGGACTTTTTAGAAATTGGCTTTCGCATTAATTACCATGACTGGCTCGATAATTTATCGGGCTATCGAGAAGGCGCACAAATTGAAATGGGTGATGTCCGATTCCGTGCCGATGAGTCCCATTTACAGTTGCAACATTTTGATGTGATCAGTATTCGTTCATTGGGTGCCCGTAATCGCTTTAGTCAGCCGATTAGTTGGCAAGTGAATGGCGGGTATGAGCGTTGGTTAAGTGATGATGCTGGGCAATGGCAAATCACACTGGGTGGCGGGCACGGCTATGAAACTGGCCCAGGTACTGCTTATGCTTTTTTACAAACACAACTAGCAAATAGTGACCGTTATAAAAATGATTGGCGTTTAGGGGTAGGTGCTGAGTTGGGCTACTTGATTCAAAAGGATCAATTTAGTGTGTGGTTGTCAGTCGAGCATCTTACCAGTGTAATTCAATCTGGCGAAAGTCGAGCCTACCAAGTGGGCTTAAGTGTACCGCTTGGGCGAGACCAGCAAATAAGGCTTGAATGGCAACAACAGCAATGGCGACAACTCGAAGAAGATGAAATCAGGCTGACGTATGCTATTTATCACTAGGCTAATTATATTGAGTTTACTGGTGCTTATATTAAGCAGTTGTACCAGCATGACGTCGTTAATGTTTTACCCACTAAAAAAATACCCAGCAACCCCTGTTCAGTTAGGTTTTGATTTCCAAGTAATTGAGCATGCGGCGTTCGATGGCACGCAACTGCACAGTTGGTGGGTGCCCGCGCAAGGGGATGCCAAGGGCAATGTGGTGTTCTTGCATGGCAATGCGCAAAATATCAGTTACCACCAATTTAGCATTCATTGGCTCGTTAATGCGGGTTATAACGTATTCATGCTGGGCTATCGCCAATACGGTCAAAGCGAAGGCCAAGCCATGCTACCTGATATTTTTATGGATGTGCACGCCGGTTTAGATTGGGTGCTTGCACAAGACAACCAGCTGCCCACGGTTTTGTTTGGGCAGAGTATGGGCTCCACGCTGGCGGTGTATGGGTTGGCGAGTTATCCACAAAAAGACAAGATTGATGCAGTGGTGCTGGATGCCGCGTTTGATAGTTATTCTGGTATGGCAGCCGAGGCCATGTCTCGGCACTGGCTCACGTGGTTGCTACAATTACCCGCGTTGGCCATAACGGGTGATTACGACCCTGCAAAATGGATTAGCCAGTGGGGTGAAAAGCCGCTGCTCATGTTACATAGTCCAGAGGATCAAACGGTGCCTTATGCATCTGGTGAGCGTCTGTTTGCTCAAGCTCTTGAGCCTAAAACGTGGGTGGCGACGCAAGGGCCACATATTCGGACGTTTCAATACAGTGAATACCGGCAGCGCATGTTGGCGTTCATGCAGCAAATACCGGTAAAAGACCCTAATTAAGCGAATAGGTCTAAAATTCATACAAACTTAAGTAAATTTTGATTTCGCCACTGGCCCCTTTAAGGTAGAATTACGCGCCATTCTTATTCAGGTATGGCGGTCCTATCATGTTGCGAATTGCCCAAGACGCATTAACGTTCGACGATCTACTTCTTGTTCCCGGTTATAGTGAAGTTTTACCCAATCAGGTGAACCTTAAAACTAAATTAACCCGTGAAATAGAACTTAATATTCCCCTTATTTCAGCGGCTATGGATACCGTAACCGAATCTCGCTTAGCAATTGCTATGGCGCAAGAAGGCGGTTTAGGCATTATCCATAAAAACATGACCATTGATCAGCAAGCAGCTGAAGTTCGTAAAGTTAAAAAATACGAAAGTGGCGTGGTTAAAGACCCAATTACTGTTCCAAGCAATACCTCTATTCGTGAACTGCTAGAAATCACTCGTCAAAACAATATCTCAGGCGTACCCGTTGTTAATGGTGCTGAGCTGGTGGGTATTGTGACAGGCCGTGATGTGCGTTTCGAAACCAATCTAGATGCGCCTGTTTCAAGTGTCATGACCCCCAAAGAAAAGCTGATCACTGTGAAAGAAGGTGAAAGCAATGAAGTGGTTCAGGGCTTATTGCACAAATATCGTATTGAAAAAGTATTAGTCGTTAACGATAACTTTGAGCTAGTTGGCTTAATGACTGTTAAAGACATCGATAAAGCTTCTGCCTACCCTAATGCCTGTAAGGATGACCAAGGCCGTTTACGTGTCGGTGCCGCTGTTGGTACTGGCCCTGAAACCCCTGACCGTATTACAGCGTTAGTAAAAGCGGGTGTGGATGTCATTATCATTGATACCGCGCATGGTCACTCCAAAGGTGTAATTGATCGCGTACGCTGGGCAAAAGAAACGTTCCCTGCGTTACAAGTGATTGGTGGCAACATTGCAACTGGCGCCGCGGCTAAAGCGTTAGCGGATGCTGGCGCTGACGGCGTTAAAGTGGGCATTGGCCCAGGTTCTATTTGTACGACTCGTATTGTTGCGGGCGTGGGTGTACCACAAATCAGCGCAGTAGCTGATGTAGCCGCAGCACTTGAAGGTACTGGTGTACCGTTAATTGCCGATGGCGGTATTCGTTTTTCTGGTGACATGGCTAAGGCAGTTGTGGCTGGCGCGTATGTGATCATGGCCGGCTCGTTATTAGCCGGTACCGACGAAGCGCCGGGCGAAGTGGAATTGTTCCAAGGCCGTGCTTATAAGTCTTATCGTGGTATGGGTTCGTTAGGTGCTATGGGTCAAAGCCAAGGCAGTGCGGATCGTTATTTCCAAGATTCTAAAGCGGGTAACGACAAGTTAGTGCCAGAAGGCATTGAAGGTCGTATCGCGGTTAAAGGCCCAATGGGCAATGTTGTGCATCAAATGATGGGCGGTCTGCGTAGTGCGATGGGGTATACCGGTTGTGCCACCATTGACGAAATGCGCACTAAGCCTGAGTTTGTAAAAATCTCAAGTGCGGGCATGAAAGAGTCTCATGTGCATGATGTGCAAATAACCAAAGAAGCCCCTAACTATCGTATGGGCTAACCATCCTATTCAGGTGGTTTGCTGAACGTGATCTAGAGGGTTAAATCTTCTAGTTCATCATCAGTTTAAGCATAGAGTTTCTTTATAGGCTCTAACTAAGTTGGGTTCGCTGCAGGTGATACCCAACAAACAGAATTTTAACCTGTTGCTAAGGCAGCAGGTTTTTTAGTTTTATAGATACGAGGTCTTTATGACAGACATTCATGCTCAAAAAATCCTAATTCTAGATTTTGGTTCACAATACACTCAACTTATTGCCCGCCGTGTACGTGAGCTGGGTGTGTTTTCTGAGATTCGTGCTTGGGATATGAGCTTTGATGAAATCAAAGAATTTGCGCCTAAAGCCATCATTTTAGCGGGCGGTCCTGAATCTGTTCATGAAGAAAATAGCCCTCGTGCCGCGCAAGAAATTTTCGACATGGGTTTACCTATTTTTGGCATTTGTTACGGCATGCAAACTATGTCTGAACAGCTTGGTGGCAAAGTTGAAGGTTCAGACATTCGTGAATTTGGTTATGCGCAAATTAAAGCCGAAGGCAGCAGTGCATTATTTAAAGATATTGCTGATCATGTAAACGATAAAGGCGAGAAATTGCTAGACGTTTGGATGAGCCACGGCGATAAAGTAGTAAAAATGCCTGAAGGCTTTGAGCTAATGGCGTCTACACCATCATGCCCAATCGCAGGTATGTACCACGCTGAGAAAAACTTTTTTGGTGTGCAGTTTCACCCAGAAGTAACGCACACCTTGCAAGGTGGCCGTATGCTTGAGCACTTCATTAAAGACATCGCAGGCTGTGAAGGTTTGTGGACCCCTGCTAATATTATTGAAGACCAAATCAAACGTGTGCAAGAACAAGTCGGCAATAAAAAGGTATTGCTTGGTTTGTCGGGCGGTGTCGACTCATCGGTTGTTGCAGCACTGTTGCACAAAGCCATTGGTAGTCAACTAACCTGCGTATTTGTCGATAACGGCCTGCTTCGTAAAAACGAAGGCGACATGGTTATGGACATGTTTGCAAAAAACATGGGCGTAAAAGTAATTCGTTCTGACAGCGCTGATTTATTTTTGGGCAAGCTGGTGGGTGTGTCAGACCCAGAAGCCAAGCGTAAAGTGATTGGCAATACTTTCATCGAAGTATTTGATGAAGAAGCCACCAAAATTAAAGATGTAGACTTCCTAGCGCAAGGTACCATTTACCCTGACGTGATCGAATCAGCTGCCTCTAAAACGGGCAAAGCGCACGTGATTAAATCCCATCATAACGTAGGCGGTTTGCCTGACGATATGAAAATGGATTTAGTTGAACCATTACGTGAATTGTTCAAAGACGAAGTGCGTAAAATTGGCCTTGAGTTAGGTTTGCCATACGACATGGTTTACCGTCACCCGTTCCCAGGGCCTGGCCTTGGTGTGCGTATTTTAGGTGAAGTGAAAAAAGAATACGCTGACGTATTACGTGAAGCGGATGCCATCTTCATCGAAGAGCTACACAATTTTGATTGGTACCACAAAACGTCACAGGCATTTGTTGTGTTCTTACCGGTTAAGTCGGTAGGTGTGGTGGGTGATCAGCGTCGTTATGAGTGGGTTGTATCGTTGCGTGCGGTTGAAACCATCGACTTTATGACGGCACGTTGGGCACACTTACCGTATGAGTTATTAGAGAAAGTTTCGAATCGTATTATCAACGAGATCGAGCATATTTCTCGTGTGGCTTATGATGTTTCGTCTAAGCCACCGGCTACGATTGAGTGGGAATAATCACTTTTAAGTTATAGTGGTTGCCCGCACCTGATTAAAGCCGATGCTTGCATCGGCTTTTTTATGTGTGATTATTTAAGCTTAAGTATGGAATCAAGGATGATAAAAATAATAACCATTATGTTAGCTTATACGTTGTTACAGGCATGTGTGGCTTATCACTAAGGAAGTGAGGAGCGCTGACTATAAACGATGTGACTTGATACCCAGAGAGTATAGTTTGAAAATAGGAGATGTCGGATTTAAAGCACCTTCTGCTCATCCAAAAGATATATTAGGTATGTTGGTGATATCGGGAATTGTATTAAGTGCAACGACAGTTGTTTCAGGGTCATTTGTTTTGCTTGGTAATACCGTGCACTTTTTAGAAAAACAGGGTAGTTGTGATGATAGCTTTTTGAATCATCAGGTGCTTATTTATGTTGCTCCGTTACTGGAGTCTGGTGGTGGAAAAGTAGAAGATGCTATGGCTGCGGCGCCTGTTTCAGCAAGTTTATAGGTGCAGTTGTGTCACTTTAATTTATGAGCGTTACCTGTATATAAGCGCTATTTAAATTATAAATAGTATGTATTGTTATTAGTTGGTTATATATTTTGATTACTCTGCAACAACTTAAAATAGGTGTGATTACACCAGACACACTTGGCCTTGATAAGCGTATTAAGTTAGCCGAAGGCCTTACGGAATTTCCTCGTGAACTCTTTAGATTGGCTGATCATATTGAAATTCTAGATCTAGGTGGCAATCAGTTATCTGCCTTACCTGATGACTTCCATCGTTTTAAAAATCTTAAAATACTTTTTTTAACCGATAATCATTTTGAACATATACCGGTTGTATTATCGCAATGTAAAAAGTTAGAAATGGTGGCATTTAAATCAAATAAATTAAAAACGCTCGAAGAAAATTGTCTACCTAATAATATTCATTGGTTAATTTTAACCAACAACCAAATCAAACACTTACCTACTTCAATGGGTAAATTAACAAAACTTAGAAAGTTAGCATTGGCGGGTAACCAGATTACGTCGTTACCTGACAGTATGTCGGCGTGTACACAGTTAGAGCTGGTTAGGCTGTCTGCGAACCAGCTCACCGTTATTCCTGATTGGTTGTTAGGCTTGCCTAAATTATCTTGGTTGGCGTTCTCAGGTAATCCGGCTCTTGAAGTTGTAAATACCGTGAAGGCTCAAATTCCACAAATACCCTTAAATTCATTAAAGCTAAATCATCAAATTGGTGAGGGCGCGTCAGGTGTGATTTATCATGCTGACTGGACTAAACGTGATGAGCAAACAACAGATCGTTCTTCTATTGCGGTTAAGTTGTTTAAAGGCGCTGTCACCAGTGATGGTTACCCACAAGATGAAATTCAATGCTGCTTAAATGTTGGTGAGCATCCTAATTTAATTAAGGTGTTATCACACATCGATGATGCCAATGAATTAGGTCTTGTTATGGAATTAATCTCATCTGAATTTAAAAATCTAGGTCTGCCGCCAAGTTTGGCAACGTGCACCCGTGATACCTTTGTAGAAAATTTGGTTTTGAGTAGCACTGATGTTTTGTCTATCGTTGCCCAAATGGCCGATACGCTTAAACACATGCATGATCAGAAAGTGAGCCATGGTGATATTTATGCGCATAATACGATGATTGATTCAGAGTCGAAAATCTTATTTGGAGACTTTGGTGCAGCCACTAATCTTGAAACGCTTAATCCTGACCAGAAACAAAAAATGCAGAGGATAGAGGTACGCGCCTTTGGCTGTTTTATGGATGACTTACTGGCGTTGGTGGTAATAAAAGATCAGCTATACGATATATTAGTACGAATAAGTAAGCTGACTATGAATGACGATATACTACAGCGACCTAACTTTGCTGAAATTTGTACTCAAATAGAGAGCTTAAAACAATAATTAGGTGATTATTAGTGCGTATTACAAATAGCGCAAAAAATGAAAAGCCGATACGACTGTATCGGCTTTTTTGTGGGTGTTTTTTAAAATTGTACCTGTCTCGTTAAAAAGTTAGCTGCTAAAGTGGTAAGCATAATAAATAATATAGAGGTAGAACATGAACGTGCATGAATTGTTTGGCCCAGAGATTAACCGCAATGAGTCAGATTCTATTAAGTGGAAGCGTTACAAAGGTAAGGATATCTTACCAATGTGGGTCGCTGACATGGATTTTCAGGTAGCGCCAGAAATTCTCAATGCAATTAAACAACGTGTGGATCATGGGGTGTTGGGTTATGGCTCAGATAGCACTGAATTACGTGAGCTAATTGTTAAACATTGCCAGCAACATTATGATTGGGCCATCGAGCCAGAATGGATTGTATTTACCCCAGGTGTTGTAAAGGGTCTTAATTTAGCCCGCGCTATGAGTACGAATAAAGGTAAACCGGCTGTAATTACCGCACTGCCGGTGTATCCACATTTAATGCGCCAAGCACCTATTTTGGACACTGATAATTATACGTTCCATGTCAAAGCTGATGGTGATAGCTGGGCGTTGAATTTACCTGAAATGGTACAGGCGTTAAGTAATGATGTAGGTGTGATGTTGCTGTGTAATCCACACAATCCTACAGGCAAAGTGTACTCTCGCGATGAGTTACAAGATTTAGCTGATGTTTGTATTAAACATGATTTGATTATTTGTTCTGACGATATTCATTGTGATCTTATTCTTAATGGTAAAAAGCATGTTCCCATTGCGTCGTTAAATGATGAGATCGAAAAGCGCACCATTACCTTAATGGCGCCCAGTAAAACCTTTAATGTGCCGGGACTCGACATGGCATTCGCTATTATTTCAGATATCAAAATGCGCACCGAATATTCAAAGCTCATGGACGGCTTAGTGGGGCATGTAAATATTCTGGGTATCGCGGCGGCGACTGCGGCCTTTAAATATGCCGAACCTTGGCGCTTAGCGTTAATTGAATACCTAAAACACAATCATCAATTAATAGTCGATAAAGTGGCTGCTATGAATGGCATTTCAATGAGGCCATCTGAAGCCACCTATCTTGCCTGGTTGGATGTTTCATTATTACAGCTCGATAATCCACAGAAGTTTTTTGAATCACATGGAGTCGGCATGTCTGCTGGCAGTGAATTTGGCGATAATAACTATGTGCGTTTGAACTTTGGTTGTCAGCGGCCGCTATTGTTAGAAGCGTTAACTCGTATTGAAAAAGCGGTTTTTTTGCGTTTGTCTGAGTTAAAAGAGAGCTCTGAATAAAATCTATTTGTAATCTACTTGCGTCTGTAATTACAGGCGCTTATTATCGCGCCTCTTTTTCCATCTGTATTAGAGGTAGTTATGGAATTGTTAGATCAGTTAGAGAAGAAAATCATCTTAGCGCTAGAAACCATAGAGTTATTAAATATGGAAAACGAAGAGCTAAAGCAAGAGAATGCCACATTACAGCAAGAAAAATCAGTGGCAAGTGAGCAGAGAAAAGCATTCGAAGAAAAAATTACCGGTTTACTTAAGCAGTTTGAAATTGAAGCGGCGGCAGCCAACGCTTAATTGTTAGATCAAAGCAAAGTCCCTTAATACCGTTGTATTAAGGGGCTTTTTTATAGGTTACATCATTCCTGTCCCATAGTTTGAAAATCAACTTAAATTCAACATCTCCCGCGACTCGAAGAAAGGCATAGCCAACGCGGGGCGCCAACTCCTTAAACTTGAAGCAGAAACACTCAAATCATTCAAAAAAGTAGAAGTGGATCCCCGATCAAAGCGCTTTGCGCGTCGGGGATGACGTTTTTTAATTTGATATAAGTCAAAATTGATTTGCGGGGCAGCAGTAAGGTTACATATTAATTTTGCCGAACTGCATTCTGTTCTTTAATAAAATACGTTCTGCTTTTGCCCCCAGATAGACGTAGCCACCTAGTCCTAATAATAACCCTACGACCGATAACATCATCCAAACCGCAGACTTCATTAGCTCAACTTCACCCAACGATGCTTTAAACATGGTAAGCAGAGCTTCAATCGATACAGCAATTAAAATAGCGGCTAAAAATCGAGTTATGGTTCGGCGGGTTGAGCTGTGTCTAAATACGTCTTTATGCATTAACACTTCTTCTTCTAAAATGGTTTTACCCAAGTCAAAAATGGCGAGACTAAGAGTGATGAATATAATAATTTCAAATAATTTATAAGGCGGGCTGTCGGGTGATGACTCATTGAACACCAGTGAAAAAAGATCCTCAAATGCGATAAACAGCATGATACCTGCAACTGACATTAGCCCTAATACCATTAAACTGTAAACAGCGTAAAAAAACGGAACGGTTTTACGGCGAAGCTCATCGCCACGTAAAAATTCAATTATTCGAGTTAAGTTTATATCGACCACAAGATAGCCTGATATCTTTTCGTGTTCATCCTCGTATTTCATGGCTGCTGATACACATAAATGCCCAGTTGCACTGGACATGTAAGGTGTTGTTACTGAAATATCATCGGAATGAGTGGCTAATTTAAAGTAGGGGCGTTGCGAACGGTCGGTGTTTTTTGCCCCTGAAATGATAGATATACCGTCTTTACTGGATGCGGCGTTTTCGCTGGTTTGCATGCCATGTTTATCGAGTGTGTAGAGTAATTCGACGAATGGATAGTGCACATCAATTCTTTTGAGTGTGGTTAAAATAGAGTTTTCATTGGTGAAAAGGGGTGTTTGGGCTGCACCAGATAAAATGGACGCCACTAAATCATGCACGACCGATTTATAGTCTTGGTAGCTTTCAATGATACTGAGATAACTCATTGCACCCATGATGTGCGTCCTCATTTTACTTTGAATGTGTCCTAGTGTGTTATTAGCAACTCTTAAGCCAAACGAATCAATGTTGCATGAAGCCTTTGCAGTCGCTAGTCTAAGCGCAGATTAGGAGAGTCCCATGAAAATAATAATAACCCTTTTATTTAGCGTACTGCTGACAGCGTGCACCACCATTAAGCATTCTTTATTTGATATGGGGGTCGGGGTGGAACGAAGTTTGTCTGACCTTGATCGTAAAGAAATCAATATAAATGGTTATAAGTGGGTGTATTTAGAATCAGAAGGCCCGCGAAATAAACCTGTGGTTATTTTGTTGCATGGCTTTGCGGCAGAGAAAGATAATTGGACTCGCATGGCGCGTTTCTTAGGCGACTATCATGTGATTGCACCAGATTTACCAGGCCATGGCGAAAGTACGTATTTACAGAATGATTTTTATGGCTTTGATCAACAAAGCTTACGTCTGGCTGATTTTATTGATGCATTGGGCCTAACCCATTTTCACTTAGTGGGTAATAGTATGGGTGGCGCAATAGCCGCTTTATACGCTTATCGTCATCCGGCTCAAGTGAGCTCGTTATCCTTAATTGATGCAGTGGGATTTTATGGTGATGAAGACAGTGAACTACAGACGTTAATTAATAATAATCAACCCAACCCATTAATTGTGCGTAGCACAGAAGATATGTCACGATTGATGGCGTTTGCCATGGAGCAGGTGCCATTTTTGCCTTGGCCTGCAACCGATGTATTGGCGGATAGGGCAATGGCTCGTGAGCAAGCGAACGATCAGATTTTTAAACACATCCATGAAGAGGCAGAAACGGCGCGATACTCGGGTGGGTTTCGTTATGTGTTTGAGAAATTAACCATGCCGACGTATGTTTTGTGGGGTGAGCAAGACAGGGTGTTGCATGTTTCAAGCGTTGAAAAATTCCTAGAACATACCCCTCAAGTTCAAACTGAAATTTTGCCTAATGTAGGCCACGCTCCCATGCTAGAAGTGCCAGAGGTGACCGCAGACTTATTGCAAAAATTCTGGCAGATCAATGTATTGAATGCTCGTATTGCTGACCATGAATTACCAGAGTACCCATGAACGAACACGAATTATTTATGGGCGAAGCCATCGCTCAAGCAAAACTAGCCGATGCTAAAAATGAAGTGCCAGTAGGTGCGGTAGTGGTATTAGATGGCGAAATTATTGGTCGCGGTTTTAATCAGCCCATAAGTAGCTGTGACCCAACCGCGCACGCGGAAATTATGGCGTTAAGAGATGCGGCCAGTCGGGTTGAAAACTACCGATTAGTTAACGCTGATTTATACGTCACCATTGAGCCTTGTACAATGTGTGCGGGTGCCGTTATTCATAGCCGCGTTAGCCGTGTCATTTATGGTGCCAGTGAGCCTAAAGCCGGTGTTGTACATAGCCAGCAGAATATATTTAAAGAGCCTTATTTTAATCACACGGTTGGCGTACTAGCTGGGGTGATGGCTGAACAGTGTAGTGATGTCATGCAGGCGTTTTTTCAGCGCAGACGGGATGAGAAAAAAGCGTTAAAGCGCGCGCAACAAATACAATAGATTGTGAAAATACAGAAACTGCAGGTAAAAAAATACCGGCCTAGGCCGGTAAAAAGGTCAACTGGTTTTACCTTTAATCGTGATTAGTTCACGACGGTTAAAGGTGGAATCGTTGTGAATCCGCTATCGGCGGTGAAGAAGGATTCGCCTTCTGCGGTATTCAAACTGTAACTGGGTTCAGGCTGCTCTCGCCACACTAATAGGTCATAAAAGCGACGTATATTCTGCACGTATTCAACTGGCTCATAACCACGAGCAAAACCATATTGTGTTTTCTTGTAATATTTTTTCTGTGCAAGTAATGGCAGGCTTTCTTTGATATCCATCCAGCGCTCAGGGTCACCACCGCGTTTCTCTGTGATCTTTTGTGCGTCTTTTACATGGCCAGCGCCCACGTTATAAGCGGCCAGTGCGATCCATGTGCGATCAGGTTCTGCTATGTGTTCAAAACGCTTTTTAAGTTTTGCAAAGTAAGCACTGCCACCTTGAATACTTTGTTCGGCGTTTAAGCGATTATTAATACCCATTTCTTTTGCGGTTGTGCGGGTTAGCATCATGAGTCCGCGAACCCCTGTACGTGAGCGCGCACGTGGTTTCCAATGACTTTCTTGGTAACCAATGGCGGCAAGTAAACGCCAATCAAGCTCATGGGTTTGCGCTTCTTTTTGAAATGACGCTTGATAACGATGTAAGCGCTGATCGGCTTGGCGTAAAAAAGTCAGTGTGCCCACATTATCAATTTGGTTTAAATGGCCGTAGTAACGCTCTTCTAACTGAGATAACAAACCTGTTTCGCGCACAAGCTGAAAGAATTCACGGGACTTATTCAGTAGGCTGTTATCAGAATAGTGTGAGAACGCCCATGCTAATTGTTCTGGTGCTCCAATATTCATGGCGCTGCCTATATTCGGATAAAACCCTGCAAGCGCGTCGAATTCGTTACTGTCGACAATGGTGTAATCTATTTCACCGTTTTCAACCATTTGAACAAGCTCAGAGACTTCAGCATCGTTGCGTTCAATCCATGTTAATTGAGGCAGTGAACTTTGCTGAAGGCGGTGTAAATATTGGGCATGATTGGAGTCAGCGGTAACGACTAGGGTTTTACCTAGTAGTTGTTCTAATTTTTTAGGGCGTTTTTGATCAATGCGATAAACCAGTTTTTGTTGCACATCTAAGTAGCCACTGGAAAAACGAACCCGGTCGTTACGTTCAGGTGTTGCGGTCAAACCCGCTGCTGCGAAGGCAACATTACCCGATTCAACTTCAGAGATAAGATCATCTAAAGTATCGGCTACGACAACATTCAGCTTCACCCCAAGGTATTGGGCAAACATTTGAGCAAGCTCATATTCAAAGCCGGAAGGCTGGTCTTTATCCTGATAATAAGTGGTTGGGCTGTTACGGGTGATGATGGTCAGCTCGCCCTTTTTAATGATGTCATCATAGTCATGGCGACTGCCAGAGCTCATGACCAGTACAATAACGATGCATAAAAGGCATAGGGCAAAGCTGGCTTTTAATAACCATTGCTGTTTATGTACTAAATGTTGCTGCATGCTTGCCCCCTTAATTGTGTTGAGTGGAAAATGTGACCTGAGTCATATTTTAAGCTGAGACAACAAAACCTCCAAACATTGCTGTCTGACAATATTGATCAAAATCCACATAAATCCCCTTCAGGCCGCATGATTGTTGATGAACTAAATTTTAGATCATTTAGTTATATACGCATAAAGTATTACTTTTAGTGCAGACAGCTCTTCGTATGGCGCAACAACAGTGCAAATAAACCCATGTTTAAGGCTGGTGACACAGGCCCCTTTCCATTAGAATTACGCCCTCTTAAATTCCACTCCTTACTTACAGTAGGCTGAACAGCAATGCTCAAACTGTCCGGTGCTCCTGCACTTTCTGCCTTTCGTCGTGAAAAGCTGCTAGCAAAAATTCAAACCACCCACCCAGAAGTGACTTCTGTTTATGGGGAGTTTGTGCATTTTGCCGAAACCTTAGAAAATCTTAGTGATCAAGAGCATTCTGTTCTTGAGCGTATTTTACGTTATGGGCCAAAAGCTCAAGCGGAAAAACCACAAGGCCAGATGATTCTGGTTGTACCTCGAATGGGTACGATTAGCCCTTGGTCTTCAAAAGCGACGGATATTGCTAAAAACTGTGGCCTAAGCAATGTTAAGCGTTTAGAGCGCGGCGTGGCTTACTGGGTAACAGGCAGTGATGATGTTGCAGGTATCCAAGCGCATTTGTTTGATCGTATGGTCGAAACCGTTTTAGCGGATTTTGATGATGCTCAGGCTTTGTTTAGTCATGCTGAACCTGCCCCTATGACGCAAGTGGATATTTTAGCTGGCGGTAACGCAGCACTTGAAGTGGCCAATAAAGAATTAGGTTTGGCGCTGGCTGAAGACGAAATTGAATACCTTGTTGAGAATTACAAAAAGTTAGGCCGTAACCCTAACGACATCGAATTAATGATGTTTGCTCAAGCAAACTCGGAGCATTGTCGCCACAAAATCTTCAATGCAAGCTGGGATATCGACGGTCAGGCGCAAGACAAATCCTTGTTCCAAATGATTAAAAACACTTACGAACACCACAATGAAAACATATTGTCGGCTTACAAAGACAATGCGTCTGTTATTCGTGGCAGTGAAGCGGGTCGCTTCTTCCCAGAAGCGGGCACAAAAGAATATCGTTACCATCAAGAGCAAATGGCCATCTTGATGAAAGTTGAAACCCATAACCACCCAACGGCGATAGCCCCTTTTTCGGGTGCAGCAACAGGTTCTGGCGGTGAAATTCGTGATGAGGGCGCAACCGGTATTGGTTCTAAACCTAAAGCGGGCTTAACGGGCTTTACGGTTTCTGATTTGAAAATCCCTGGTTACGAGCAACCTTGGGAAAGCCAATACGGCAAGCCTGCGCGTATTGCCTCTGCGTTAGATATCATGATCGAAGGCCCAATTGGTGGCGCGGCATTTAACAATGAATTTGGTCGTCCAAATTTATGCGGTTATTTCCGTACGTTTGAAGGTAAAGCCAGCGATGGCGTACGTGGTTACCACAAGCCAATCATGATTGCCGGCGGTTACGGTAATATTCGTGAAGAGCACGTACAGAAAAAAGAGATTCCAGTGGGCGGTAAATTAATCGCACTGGGCGGCCCTGCCATGCAAATTGGTTTGGGTGGTGGCGCGGCATCATCGGTTGATGGTGGTGAGCAAAACGAAGATCTAGATTTTGCTTCAGTACAGCGTGGTAACCCAGAAATGGAACGCCGCTGTCAGGAAGTCATCGACCGCTGCTGGCAGCTAGGTGAAGACAACCCAATCGTCTTCATTCACGACGTAGGTGCAGGCGGTTTATCCAATGCCTTCCCTGAGCTGGTAAACGATGCAGGTCGTGGTGGTAAGTTTGAACTGCGCAATATACCAAACGACGAGCCAGGCATGAGTCCATTGGCGGTTTGGTGTAACGAATCGCAAGAGCGTTACGTGTTATCGGTGGCCCCAGAAAACTTAGCCCTGTTTGAAGAAATTTGTCAGCGCGAACGTTGTCCGTTTGCGGTGATTGGTGAAGCCACGCAAGAGCAGCACCTAACGGTTTCTGATAGTCACTTTGGAAATAATCCTGTGGATTTGCCGTTACAAGTGCTGCTAGGTAAGGCGCCACGTATGCACCGCACAGCGGATCGTTTTGATCTTGATCTGCCTGCAGTCAACTTAGATGGCATTACATTAAAAGAAGCCGCAGAGCGTGTACTTCAATTACCTGCGGTTGCGAGCAAAAGCTTTTTGATCACCATTGGTGATCGCTCAATTACCGGTACGGTTGCCCGTGATCAGTTTGTTGGCCCTTGGCAGGTGCCAGTTGCTGACGTTGCGGTGACGACAGCGTCTTACGATGGTTATACTGGCGAAGCCATGGCCATGGGTGAGCGCACGCCGTCTGCGTTAATTAACGCGCCGGCCTCTGGTCGCATGGCCGTAGGTGAAGTGCTTACGAACATCGCAGCCTCTAGCATTGAAAAATTAAGTAACATTAAATTATCGGCTAACTGGATGTGCGCCGCTGGCCACCCCGGTGAAGATGAAAAACTGTACCAAACCGTTAAAGCGGTGGGTATGGAATTATGCCCGCAGTTAGACTTAACCATTCCCGTTGGTAAAGACTCCATGTCCATGAAAACCAAATGGAATGAGCAAAGCGGTGAAGAAAAAACCGTTACCTCGCCAATGTCATTAGTGGTAACGGGTTTCGCCCCTGTTGTTGATGCACGTAAAACGTTAACGCCACAGCTTCGCGGTGATGAAGAAGAAACGGATTTAATCTTGATTGACCTTGGTCGCGGCCAAAACCGCTTAGGCGCATCGGCTTTAACTCAAGTATTTGGTCAATTAGGCAATGAAGTGCCAGATGTGGATGATGCGGAAGACTTAAAAGCCTTCTTCGCGGTGATTCAAGGTCTAAACCAAGACGATAAAATCATGGCTTACCATGACCGCTCAGACGGTGGCTTATGGGCCACGTTAACCGAAATGAGTTTTGCGGGTCATGTGGGTTTAACCATTAAGCTAGATGCATTGGCTGACTCACAAGCTGACGTTATTCCTGTCTTATTTGCAGAGGAATTAGGTGCAGTGATTCAGGTGCGTCAAGACGACACTGAATTTGTATTGGCTCAATTAAATGCAGCCGGTCTTGGTGATTGCGCCGCAGTGGTTGCCAACTTGAATGATGAAGATACGGTTGTGGTTGAGTTGAATGGTGAGAGTCTGTTCAATGATTCTCGCGTTAATCTTCAGCGCCTATGGTCGCGTACCTCTTATGAAATTCAAGCCATGCGTGACAATGCTGATTGCGCAAAGCAAGAATTTGATGGTTTATTAGATGCCGACAACCCAGGTCTTCACGCTGAATTATCATTCGACGTGAACGACAATATTGCGGCTGACTTAATCGCCAGCGGTAATCGCCCAAGTGTCGCCATCTTGCGTGAGCAGGGAGTGAATGGTCAGATCGAAATGGCGGCCGCGTTTGATAAAGCCGGTTTCAATACCGTCGACGTTCATATGAGTGATGTATTGTCTGGTCGTGTGACCTTAGATGGCTTCCGTGGTTTAGTTGCTTGTGGTGGTTTCTCTTACGGTGATGTATTAGGTGCGGGTGAAGGCTGGGCGAAATCCATCTTATTCAACGACATTGCACGCACACAATTCAAAGCATTCTTTGAGCGCGAAGATACTTTCACCTTAGGTGTGTGTAACGGCTGTCAGATGCTATCTAACTTACACGAATTAATTCCAGGTTCTGATCATTGGCCGCACTTTGTGCGTAACCAGTCTGAGCAATTTGAAGCCCGTGTTGCCATGGTTGAAGTGCAAAAAAGTGATTCGATTATGCTAGCAGGCATGGAGGGTTCTCGTATGCCAATCGCGGTTGCTCACGGTGAAGGTCATGCAGAATTTGCGGGGGCTGCTGATATTGAATCAGTAACCAAACAAGGCCAAGTGGCGCTGCGTTATGTGGATAACTTTGGTTTAGTAACCGAGCAATATCCAGCGAATCCGAACGGTTCGGTTGATGGTATTACCGGCCTTACCGCTGCAGGTGGTCGTGTGACCATCATGATGCCTCACCCTGAGCGTGTATTCCGTGCGGTACAAAACAGCTATGTGCCGGATGAGTGGAACGAAGACGGCGCTTGGATGCGTATGTTCCGCAATGCTCGTGCTTGGTGTAAATAACCAAGTACCAGTAACATCCAATAAAAAGGCCGCTCAATGAGCGGCCTTTTTGGTTCCTGCTATTAATAAAGCAAAGTATTAATAGCGTTGAGCTAGATTAGACTTTTTAGGGTCTGGCTGTTTTGCTGCACGGTAAAATAAGCCTACATTACCAATGCTTTGAATAAGGGTAGAGCGAGTGCTTTTTTCAGTTAGCTTGATAAGCTCATTTTTAAGGTCGCGATCACCCACAGAGTACTTAATTTTGATTAACTCGTGGTCTTCTAGGGCTCGGTCGATCTCGATTAGAACGTTTTCGCTTAAGCCGTTACCAGCAACAATAACGATAGGGTTCAGCTTGTGCCCAATGGTGCGGAGGGCTTTTTTGCGGTCTTGAGAGAGGGCCATTAATGTAAAAATCTCTGAATTGAGGGGTAATACGACAAGGTCGTCTAATTTGTACATTATAACAGCTCAAATGGACCACAGTAACGGCAAATTGTATTTACTCGGTTAATCACTAATAAAAGGTGTGTTTTGATGGATTGATTCGTGAAGTAAGGGAACCAGTTCGCTTGGCTAGGCTCTTAAATTGGGATTAATTCAATGTTTTTGACTTGTATTTGACGATATGGCCCCCAATAAGGAGGCTTATCTGCACAATTTGTTTGAAAGAAAATGGGCTGTGCCAGCAAAAGCATTCGTCCGGGTAAACCAAAAATCGGTTGAGTCCGTAAAAAATAAATCACTTTTACTGGAGTCATGGGCAATTGCTTGCCAAACTCAGTAACTGAAAGTGACTATTACTGTGAATATGTAGTACTGTTAAGGCTACTGAGAATCAATAAATTAGGGGTTGGACCTTTACTAAAATGGCAAAGAATTTAATTTTATGGCTCATTATTGCCGCTGTCTTACTGACAGTCTTCCAAAAGCTTGATTCTCCGGTTTCAAATCAAGAAATCGCTTACTCTCAATTTATTGAGCTCGTGCAGAATGGCCAAGTTAAAAAGGTAACCATTGCAGGGGCATCTATTGATGGTGAATTCAGCAATGGCCAGCTTTTTGAGACCATTCGCCCAGGTCATGACCCTAAAATGATGGATGACCTACTTGAGCACAAAGTAGAAGTGCTTGGCAAAAAAGCAGAGCAGCAAAGCATCTGGACGCAGTTACTTGTGGCGTCATTCCCTATTCTCGTGATTATCGCCGTATTTATGTTTTTCATGCGTCAAATGCAAGGTGGCGGTGGCGGTGGTCGTGGCCCAATGGCATTTGGTAAGTCAAAAGCCAAGCTACTTGGCGAAGATCAAATAAAAACCACATTTGCCGATGTTGCAGGTTGTGATGAGGCAAAAGAAGACGTTCAAGAGTTGGTAGAGTTTTTACGTGACCCTGCTAAATACCAGCGTTTAGGCGGTATGATCCCTCGCGGTGTTTTAATGGTAGGTCAGCCAGGTACGGGTAAAACATTATTGGCAAAAGCCATTGCCGGTGAAGCGAAAGTGCCTTTTTTCTCAATTTCAGGTTCTGACTTTGTTGAAATGTTCGTAGGTGTAGGTGCATCCCGTGTACGTGACATGTTTGATCAAGCTAAAAAACAGGCTCCTTGTATTATATTCATCGATGAAATCGATGCGGTAGGTCGTAGTCGTGGTGTTGGCATTGGTGGCGGTAACGATGAACGTGAGCAAACCCTTAACCAGTTGCTGGTAGAAATGGATGGCTTTGAAGGCAATGACGGTATTATCGTTATTGCCGCAACTAACCGCCCAGATGTATTAGATCCTGCATTGTTGCGTCCGGGTCGTTTTGACCGTCAAGTGGTGGTTGGCCTTCCTGATATTCGTGGTCGTGAACAGATATTAAAAGTACACATGCGTAAGGTGCCGGTGTCTGAAAACATCGATGCTCGTGTAATTGCACGCGGTACGCCGGGCTTTTCGGGTGCTGACTTGGCTAACCTAGTAAACGAAGCGGCGCTATTTGCTGCCCGTGGTGGCCGTACAACGGTTTCTATGGAAGAGTTTGAAAAAGCAAAAGATAAAATCATGATGGGGGCTGAACGTAAGTCCATGGTCATGAGTGACAAAGAAAAAGAGAACACGGCTTACCATGAAGCAGGACACGCAATTGTTGGGCGTGTGGTGCCAGAACATGACCCTGTTTATAAAGTGTCGATCATTCCTCGTGGTCGTGCATTGGGTGTGACCATGTTTTTACCAGAAGAAGATCGTTATTCGATTAGTAAGCGCGGCATCGAAAGTAATATTTGTTCTTTATATGGTGGCCGAATCGCTGAAGAGATGACTCTTGGCAAGGATGGTGTCACCACTGGTGCGTCAAATGATATCGAACGTGCTACTCAGTATGCTCGAAACTATGTTACCAAGTGGGGGTTGTCCGATAAATTAGGCGCTCAGCTTTACACAGATGAAGAGCAAGGCAGCTACTTAGGTGGCGGTGGTGGGGGTCAAATGGCGCACCTTTCTGACGAAACGGCTCGCACCATTGATGCTGAAGTGACAGGCTTATTGAAGGATTGTTATGAGCGTGCAGAGAAAATCTTGCTTGAGCATCGCGATAAGTTAGAGATGATGAAAGACGCATTAATGGAGTATGAAACCATTGATAGTAAGCAAATTGATGACATCATGAATGGACAAAAGCCTCGTCCGCCTCAATCTTGGTCCGATGATGACCATGGTGGCGCAGCTCCAGTTGCTGAAGATATAGATATTGATGTGGCTGATGATAATGCTGACATCAAACCTGCTGCGGATCCTGCAAGCGGTAACTAGTTATTCTTGTTGAAACATTTAAAGGCGACACAGCTCTGCTGTGTTGCCTTTTTCCATTTTAGGACCCTCTAATGACGTTTATTTGTGGTGATCGATCCATTGATCTTTCTACGCCTCAGGTGATGGGTATATTGAATGCCACACCAGATTCATTTAGCGATGGCGGTAAATTTAATACCATTGAAGGCGCTTTGAATCATGCGCGGATCATGGTTGATCAAGGCGCGTCGATTATTGATGTCGGGGGGGAATCTACTCGCCCTGGAGCTGCCGCGGTTAGTGTGCAGCAAGAGCTTGATCGCGTTATACCTGTTATAGAAAAAATTCACGCCCAGTTAGATGTTTGCATTAGTGTTGACTCAAGTAGTCCTGAGGTTTTTGTTGCGGCTAAGCAAGCAGGTGCGCATATGCTTAATGATGTGCGTGCGTTGCAGCGAGCAGGCGCTTTGCAAGCGGCAAGGCAAACAGGTTTACCTGTTTGTTTAATGCATATGCAGGGTGAGCCAAAATCTATGCAAAAGAATCCGCATTATCAACATGTTATTCAGGAGGTGTCAGATTTTTTGTCGGCTCGTATCTTGGCTTGCCTTAATGCGGGTATAGAGAATCATCAGATCATCATAGATCCAGGTTTTGGTTTTGGTAAAACGTTAGAAGATAATTATCTCTTGCTGGCAAAACTTGAAAGTCTCGCTGTTTTGGGTGTACCTATCTTGATTGGTTTGTCGCGTAAGTCGATGATTGCGAGGGTATTAAATGATGCCCCTGTTGCTGGGCGAGTCGCTGGCAGCGTGGCTGGTGCGGTAATTGCGGCCATGAATGGTGCGCGCATTATTCGAGTGCATGACGTGAAAGAAACCGTTGATGCATTAAAAGTCGTGCAAGCGACGGTAGCTCAGTTGTAAAATGCACAATTGTTTTAGTTATTAAGTTAAACGTACACAAGACGCCGTAGGAATAAAAAGATGTCTCGTAAATATTTTGGAACAGATGGTATTCGTGGTCGAGTGGGTGATGCGCCAATTACCCCAGATTTCGTCATGAAGCTAGGGTTTGCAGCGGGCAAGGTTTTTGCCAGTCAGGGTAAGCGTCGTATTTTAATTGGTAAAGATACGCGTATATCAGGTTACATGTTTGAGTCGGCTTTAGAGGCCGGTTTGTCAGCGGCTGGGGTTGATATTGGGTTGCTTGGTCCGATGCCAACCCCCGGTATCGCATACTTGACCCGTACATTCCACGCGGATGCCGGTATTGTAATTAGTGCATCGCATAACCCGTATTATGATAATGGCATTAAGTTCTTTTCTGCTCAGGGCAGTAAACTTGATGACGAAACTGAGCGCGCAATTGAAGCTCTGCTCGATCAGCCAATGGACATTGTCGCCTCTGACCGCCTTGGTAAAGCCAAGCGTATCGAGGATGCGGCGGGTCGCTACATTGAATTTTGTAAAAGTACCGTATTTGGTTTAAGCCTAAAAGGCATGCGCATTGTGCTGGACTGTGCCCATGGTGCAACCTATCAAATTGCACCTTCGGTGTTTTCTGAGATGGGTGCAGAGGTGTTCACTATTGGCAATAAGCCTGACGGTTTGAATATTAATGAGCAAGTGGGTTCGACTTCACCCAAAGCGCTACAGCAAAAAGTACTGGAATTAGAAGCTGATTTTGGTATTGCTTTTGATGGCGATGGTGACCGCGTTGTAATGGTTGATCATAAAGGCGAGCTGGTTGATGGAGATGAGCTTATTTACATGATCGCGCGTCACCAGCAAGATACCGACACGCTTCAAGGTGGCGTGGTTGGAACCCTAATGAGTAATATGGGGATGGAACTAGCCCTTAAAGATATGGGTATCCCTTTTGTGCGAGCTAATGTAGGCGACCGTTATGTTATGCAGTTGTTGCAAGAGCATAACTGGGCATTAGGTGGCGAGAATTCAGGTCATATTTTGTGCCTTAATGCCACTACTACGGGTGATGGTATTGCTGCGGCCTTGCAGGTGCTAAAAGCCTTAGCTGGTAGTGGGAAGAACCTGCATGAGTACAAAAAAGGCATGAGTAAATTCCCGCAAATTATGAAAAATGTGCGCGTAACGGATAAATCCGTGGTTGATCATGAGAGTGTGCGTCAGGCTGTGGCTCAGGCAGAAGTAGAGCTTGCTGGTCGTGGACGGGTGTTGTTGCGCCCATCAGGAACTGAGCCTGTCGTGCGAGTGATGATCGAAGGTGAAGATATGGCGCTAGTTGAAAGCCTGGTTGACCGCTTAGTTGACGTAGTAGGAAATGCGGCTTAAATCAGCGTATGGCCAAAAGCGATCGCATGCTTGGCCTTAACTTCTTATTTTTAAACGTGATTTATAATAAAGTAAGCGACTAGCAAGGGCCCTTGACTTGCTAGATATCACTATCTTAGGTAGTATCGCCACCTTCCTGAAGTAGAGGAATAATTATGCGTCGTAAATTGGTCGCAGGAAACTGGAAGATGCACGGCTCTTTGGCCGAAAATCAAACCAGATTGACGCAATTGGTATCCGCGTTGAAAAACAATGAAGTGATCGATGTGGCTGTGTTTTCAACAGCGCCTTATTTATTTCAGTGTAAAAGTTTATTAGCGGCCTCTGGTATTAATTGGGGCGCGCAAGATGTAAGCCAGTATGACAGCGGGGCTTACACAGGTGAAATATCCGTATCTATGTTAGAAGACTTTGCTTGCCAGTATGCACTGGTTGGGCACAGTGAGCGTAGAGAGTTATTTCATGAGAGTGACAGTATTGTTGCGAGTAAATTTGCTGCAGTATTAGATAGCTCGATTGTACCAGTGTTGTGTGTGGGTGAGAGCCTTGCTCAGCGTGAGAGCGGCGATACAATGGCCGTTATCGTAAAACAGATTGAAGCTGTATTGGCTAAAACAGGCATTGCTGGTTTTAGCAATGCAGTTGTTGCATATGAGCCAGTTTGGGCCATAGGCACAGGAAAAACAGCGTCGCCAGAGCAGGCTCAAGAAGTGCATAAAGCAATTCGACAGCATCTTGCTCGATATGACGCCGATATCGCCGAGGCATTGCAAATTGTTTACGGTGGTAGTGTGAAACCAGATAATGCTGATGCTATTTTTGCTCAGCCAGATGTGGATGGTGCCCTTGTCGGGGGTGCCTCTTTAAACTCAAATGATTTTGTTAAAATCTGTAACGCAGCAGGTTAGAGAAATACTATGGAAAGCTTGATTGTAATTGCTCACATTATTATCGCCGTGGCTATTATTGCCTTGGTATTACTACAGCAAGGTAAAGGCGCTGATGCCGGTGCAAGCTTTGGTGGCGGTGCCTCTCAGACTGTATTCGGTAGTGAAGGGTCTGGTAATTTTTTGACTCGTAGTACGTCATTTCTAGCTGTATTGTTTTTTGCTTCTAGCTTCTCGCTTGCTTATTATGCAAAAGAAAAAGCGACAGGTTTGGCTGATGAAGGCCTTCCGCAAGTGCAAGAAATTCAGGCGTTTGATGGTGAAGCGCCGATGATTGACGAGCCTGCTCAGGGTTCTGAAGTGCCAACAATCGACTAAGACGATTTTGCGGATGTGCTGAAATTGGTATACAGGCAGCGTTGAGGTCGCTGTGCGCGAAAGCGCGTGAGGGTTCAAGTCCCTCCATCCGCACCAAAATTTAAAACGAGCCTGGCTCGTTTTTTTATTGCAAGCTTCCTCAGCGGCAAAGCATAAAGTAAGACTTCCCTTGATGCTGAAAGTGTATGTCTCTATAATGTGCACAAATATTGGCGCGGGGTGGAGCAGTCTGGTAGCTCGTCGGGCTCATAACCCGAAGGTCGTCGGTTCAAATCCGGCCTCCGCAACCAAAAAGTAAGATTTTAAATGTGTCGCTTGGATGTTTATACTAAGGGCAGATAGCTAAGCGAATCACTGCTTAGTAGGTGGTAAGTGCTAATTGTGCATATATCCCTCGTTTTTAGTGAGATTGATCTAGTATCAACTTACTAGGTGGCTAAGCCACTTGTTTTTATTTCCAAGCCTTAGGGTTTGATGATTAAAACCCCTGTGGAGCTGCTTTAAAGAATATTAAAGTGGATCCGATAAGGGGTTTTTTGTTGGTGGCGAGAGTGTTATCAGCATTTAGCAGTTTTTATTAGAGTACATAGTACTTAAATGCTAAAGATTGGGCTCGGGTGACTGGTCGTAAAACACTGGCTCATCCTTTAGCCCAATTTTTATATCTGTGGAGCGCGTGTGGCGAGTAAAGAACAGCAATTAATCGATTTGATAAAGCCGGTTGTTGAAGCACTAGGCTTTGAATTTTGGGGTATTGAGTACATTGCCCAAGGTAATAACTCCGTGCTGCGTGTATTTATCGACGGTGAAAACGGCATTCATGTAGATGATTGTGCGTTAGTTAGTCGTCAAGTTAGTGGAATAATGGATGTCGAAGACCCCATTTCCTCTGAATATAACTTAGAAGTATCGTCTCCCGGTGTGGACCGTCCATTGTTCACATTAGAGCACTATAAGCGTTATGTTGGTGAGTTTGTTGAAGTGAAATTACGATATGCCTTTGAAGGGCGTCGTAAGTTTAAAGGCAAGCTAGTTGGCATTGAAGATGATGAAGATATTGTGGTGCATGTAGATGACCATGAGTTTTTGTTGCCTATCGATGCTATCGATAAAGCCAGCTTAATATTTCAAGATCACAAGGGTAAATAGGATTACCGAGGGCAAGGTTATGAGCAAAGAAATACTGCTAGTTGCCGAGGCCGTCTCTAACGAGAAGGGCGTAGAGCAGGAAGTAATTTTTGAGGCTATTGAATTAGCTTTAGCGGCAGCGGCGAAAAAACGTTACGAAGACGAAGAGCCTGAGATTCGAGTTTCTATTGACCGTCGTACCGGTAATTATGAAACCTTCCGTAACTGGGTCATTGTAAGTAATGACGTAGTTCCGGCCTTGGGGTCTGAATTAAACATGCAAGAAGCAGCAGACATAGACACGAACCTTAAAGAAGGTGATGTCTATGAAGAGCAAGTTGATAATCCAGGTTTTGGACGTATCGCAGCTCAAGCCGCTAAGCAAATTATTATGCAAAAAGTACGTGAAGCTGAGCGGGCTAAAATTACAGCGGCTTATGTTGATCGTATTGGTGAGTTGCTTCACGGTACCGTGAAAAAAGTGACTCGCGACAACATTATTGTTGATCTTGGTGCTAACGCTGAAGGCTTGCTACCACGTGACCAGTTGATTGCGCGTGAAGTTTTCCGCATCAGTGATCGTGTGCGTTGTGTATTAATGTCTGTGAATCCAGAAAATCGTGGTCCACAACTGATGCTAAGCCGCGCTTCAAACGAAATGCTAATTGAGTTATTTCGCATTGAAGTGCCTGAGATTGGCGAAGATGTTATTGAAATTAAAGCGGCCGCTCGTGATACAGGCAGTCGTGCAAAAATTGCAGTGAAAACCAACGATCAGCGCATTGACCCAATTGGTGCATGTGTGGGTATGCGTGGTGCTCGTGTACAAGCGGTATCTAACGAACTTGGCAATGAGCGTGTGGATATTGTGTTGTGGGATGATAATCCTGCACAGCTAGTTATCAATGCATTGGCCCCAGCCGAAGTGGCTTCTATCGTAATGGATGAAGAAACTAATACCATGGACGTGGCCGTGCTAGAAGATCAACTGCCTATCGCAATTGGTCGTGGCGGTCAAAACGTTAAATTGGCATCTATGCTTACGGGCTGGACCATTAACGTAATGACCGAAGAAGAAGCAGGTGCAAAACAAGAAGAAGAGCAGGGATCATTAGTAGAAACTCTAATGGCGGCACTTGATCTTGATGAAGATGTAGCTGCGGTATTGGTAGAAGAAGGTTTTACAGGCCTTGAAGAAGTTGCCTATGTGCCACGTGAAGAGATGCTAGATATTGATGGTTTTGATGATGAAATCGTTGATGAATTGCAGTCTCGAGCAAAAGATATTTTGCTAACACAAGCCATTGCTAGTGAAGAAAAACTAGAAGATGCAAAACCAGCAGACGATTTGCTGAATATGGAAGGAATGGACCAACACTTGGCCTTAGTGTTGGCAAGCCGTGGCATCTGCACAATGGAAGACCTTGCTGAGCAAGGCGTAGACGATATCGTTGGTATTGAAGATATCGACGAAGCGAAGGCCGCCAAACTAATTATGACCGCGCGTAAGCCCTGGTTTGAAGAAACCGAATAGGCAGCAGCAGGCGGGAGGAGAGTATTCGAATGGCAGAAGTCACGGTAAAACAGTTAGCCGCAGCAGTCGGCTCACCAGTTGAACGTTTAGTCGCTCAGATGAACGAAGCTGGTCTACCACATAAAAGTGGTGATGAAAAAGTAAACGATGAACAAAAAGTTGTTTTGTTAACCTACTTGAAAAAAAGTCATGGTGAGCAAGTCACTGAAGCGGACGGTCCTAAAAAGATTACGCTAAAGCGCAAGACGACCACTACCTTAAACACGGGTGCGGGTAAAAAAGCGGTTAACATTGAAGTACGCAAAAAACGTACGATTGTTAAAGAAGACGAAACAGCGAAGAAAGATGCGAAGCCTGCGCCTAAGCGTAAGCCTACAGATGCAAAAGGCGCTAAACCTGTTGCACGTAAACCTTCTGATGCACCAGCAGCAGCTCCAGCGGCTGCGCCACAAGGTGATAAAGAAGATCGCACTAAGAAAAAAGAGTTTCGCAACAAAGACAAAGACAAAGATAAAGACAAGCGCTTTGGCGATAAGAACAAAGGCGGTAAAGGCCGTCGTCGTGAAGGTGGTATGGATGACAGCCGTCGTCGTGGCGCACCTAAACGTCGTGGTCGTGAAGATAGTGAACACGCGTTCCAGCAACCAACTGCGCCTATCGTGCGTGAAGTTGAGCTAAAAGGTGAGTCGATCACCGTTGGTGAATTGGCACAAGGCATGGCAGTTAAAGCCGGCGAAGTGATCAAAGAGCTAATGAAGCTTGGCGTGATGGCAACCATCAACCAAATACTTGATATCGATACAGCGATTCTTGTAATTGAAGAAATGGGTCACAAGTTCAAGCAGGTTAGTGATAACGCGGTTGAAGATAATTTCTTAGAAGAAATTAAATACGAAGGTAAGCAAGTATCTCGTGCGCCAGTTGTTACCGTAATGGGTCACGTTGACCATGGTAAAACGTCACTACTTGATTACATTCGCTCTACACGTGTAACCGTTGGTGAGGCGGGTGGTATTACTCAGCATATCGGCGCATACCATGTAGAAACTGACAAAGGCATGGTGACCTTCTTAGATACACCTGGACACGCCGCGTTTACCTCTATGCGTGCTCGTGGTGCTCAATCTACGGATATCGTAATCCTTGTGGTTGCAGCCGATGATGGCGTTATGCCACAAACAGAAGAAGCTATTCAGCATGCTCGCGCAGCTGGTGTGCCGATTGTGGTTGCTATCAACAAAATGGATAAAGAGTCTGCCGATGTTGATCGTGTTAAAAACGAATTGGTAGCGAAAGCAGTCGTACCTGAAGAGTGGGGCGGTGACGTACAGTTTGTACCTGTATCGGCTCACACTGGTGAAGGTATTGATGCATTGCTTGATGCGTTACTACTTCAGGCTGAGTTGCTAGAGTTAACAGCGGTTGCTGATGGCCCTGCAACAGGCGTAGTTGTTGAATCTCGTCTTGATAAAGGTCGCGGTCCTGTTGCTACATTGCTTATTCAGAACGGTATGCTGAAGAAAGGCGACATCGTCTTAGCGGGTACTTCTATCGGTCGTGTTCGTGCCTTGCTTGATGAAAACGGTCAGCCGATTGAATCAGCAGGTCCGTCTATTCCGGTTGAAATTCTTGGTTTGGATGCGCCTCCAGGTGCAGGCGATCAGTTCTTAGTAGCTGAAAGCGAAAAACGTGCGCGTGAAGTAGCGAGCATTCGTTCTTCGAAAGAGAAAGAGCAGTTCCAAGCGAAACAACAAGCAGCCAAGTTGGATGCATTGTTTAGCATGAGCGGTGAAGCGCAGGCTTCTAGCTTGAACTTAGTGATTAAGACGGACGTTCGTGGTTCGCTTGAAGCATTGATTGGTGCGCTTGAACAACTTTCGACTGATGAAGTGAAAGTAACCATCGTATCAAGTGGTGTTGGTGGTATCACTGAGACTGATGCGAACTTAGCCTCTGCATCGAATGCGGTTCTGTTCGGTTTCAACGTACGTGCCGATGCAGCAGCGAAGCGTATTGTTGAAAACAGCGGTCTGGATATGCGTTATTACAGCATCATTTACGATTTAATTGATGATGTGAAACAAGCTATGTCTGGCATGTTAGCGCCTGAACTTCGTGAAGAGATCGTAGGTATCGCACAAGTACGTGATGTATTCCGTTCACCTAAATTTGGTGCGGTTGCAGGCTGTATGGTTATTGAAGGCACCGTTCACCGTAACAAGAAAATTCGTGTACTACGTGACAACGTGGTGGTTTACGAAGGTGAACTTGAATCTCTACGTCGTTTCAAAGATGACGTGCAAGAAGTTCGTACCGGCACCGAATGTGGTATCGCAGTTAAGAGCTACAATGACGTTAAAGAAGGCGATCAAATCGAAGTCTTTGATGTTAAAGAGTTTGCTCGTACGATTTAATACTAGCGGCCCATTAAACTTTCTTTCAGGGTTTCATACTCTGAAGGAAAGATCCAAATCCTCAGGAAGCATGCTTCTTGGGGATTGTTTGTTTTAAGAGAATTTTAAAATGGCGAAAGATTACAGTCGTACCCAGCGCTTGGGCGAGCAAATCAAACGTGATCTTGCTCAAATGCTGCAGTTTCAAGTAAAAGACCCGCGTCTAGGTTTAGTAACACTGAATGCAGTGAAAGTGGCTTCTGACTTAGGATATGCTGATATTTACTTTACCGTGATGAAACCCGGTATGGTTGAGGCAGATGCAGATAGCATTAAAGAAACCGAAAAAGTGTTAAATGACATGTCAGGTTTTTTACGCACAGAGCTATCTCAGATCATGAAGACTCGTGTTACACCATTGCCACGCTTTCACTATGATGTGTCAGTTGATCGAGGTCATAAATTGACGAATTTGATCAATCAAGCTATGCGTGAAGATACCAGTCGTAATAAAGACGAAGACAAGTAGTCCTGCTCAATCTAATTAGCGGAGAGACGTTTTGAACCGCAAAAGAAAAGGCCGCGAGATTAGCGGCATTCTTGTTATTGATAAGCCCTCCGGCATGACCTCCAATGGCGTTTTACAGAAAGTAAAATGGCTATACCAGGCCCAAAAGGCCGGTCACACAGGTGCTTTAGACCCTATCGCGACGGGTGTCTTGCCTATTTGTTTAGGTGAGGCGACCAAGTTCAGTCAACGTTTATTGGAAAGCGATAAGCGCTATACCACTCGTGTGCAACTTGGTGAATCAAGAGATACGGCCGACATTGAAGGTCAGGTCCTTGAAACCACTGATATCCCTGCTCTTACGGCGGAGTCGATTGAGCAAGTATTAGCTCAGTTTCGCGGTGAAATTACGCAAATTCCTCCCATGTATAGTGCACTGAAGCATGAAGGGCGCAAGTTATATGAGCTTGCCCGTGAAGGGGTAGCATTCGACATCAAGAAAAAAGCGCGTCAGGTGTCTATTTTAAAGCTAATCTTGCTTGATTTTGGTGAAAATTTTATCGAATTAGATGTCACCTGTACGAAAGGCACCTATATTCGATCCCTGTCAGAAGATATCGCAAAAGCTCTAGGCACATTGGGCTATGTGGCTGTGCTGAGACGCCTAGGCGCAGGCCCGTATAAGCCAGAAATGATGATCACACTTGATGAGCTGATAGCCTTGAAACCAGAGGGTTCAGACGATTGTAGCGCCCTTGATGATCGGCTTCTTCCGACCTATACAGCGATTGAAAGCGTGCCTATTATTCAGGTGACTTTGGAGCAGACCCGTGATTTACAATTCGGGCGTGCAATTCGTGTCCCTGATGCTGGTGGCAAGCCACTGCCTCAGGTACAATTACGCCTTTGTCATGACCAGCAAGACCATCTTGTGGGAATTGGCGAGATAGACGCTGATGGCGTAATTGCTCTGAAACGTCTTGTGAAGGTGCCGCAGTTAACTGCTCTTTTTGATAGTTAATGGCGCTTTCAGGTGGATACCGCTGTTTATATGCACGGTGGCTATCTTCCTTAACCTAAATGAACGCATATACCTATGAGGAAAATATCATGGCTTTAGATGTACAAGCGAAAGCTGCCATCGTTAAAGAATACCAAACTGCTGAAGGCGATACTGGTTCTCCTGAAGTTCAAGTAGCATTGTTGACGCACAACATCAACGGTCTACAAGATCACTTCAAAACCAACAAGCAAGATCACCACTCACGTCGTGGCTTGATTCGCATGGTAAACCAACGTCGTAAATTGTTGGATTACTTGAAAGGCAAAGACGTTTCTCGTTACGCTTCTCTTATTAAGCGTTTAGCTCTACGTCGCTAAGATTGCTTGAACCCCCTAACGGGGGTTTTTGCTATTTGTTTGTGACACTTTGCACTTACAGCAAGTGAGGGTGTCATAAGCATTCTGTTTATTTAAACAGTCATACAAATGGAATAACCTAGTTTATCAAACTCTGTGTTTCTACCCATTCGCCTTTTCGCTTGGTCTCAAGTAGAGAAAGGGCTAATGCTTGGAAGTACAGAAAACGAAAGCAGGTTTCCAGTTAAATAAAAAAAGGAAATATATGTTAGATCTTACTCCAGTAACAAAAACGTTTACCTTCGGTAATCAAGAAGTAACACTAGAAACTCAACGTATTGCGCGTCAAGCAAGCGGTGCAGTTTTAGTTACTATCGGTGATATTCAAGTTCTTGCAGCGGTAACCGGCAAGAAAGACATGAAGCCGGGTCAGGATTTTTTCCCACTAACGGTTAACTATCAAGAAAAATACTACGCTGCAGGTAAAATCCCTGGTGGTTACATCAAGCGTGAAAACCGCCCAAGCGAAAAAGAAACTTTGACCAGTCGTTTAATCGACCGTCCAATCCGTCCTCTTTTCCCTGCGGGTTACATGAACGAAGTACAAGTCGTTCTACAAGTTATGTCAGCGGACACTGAAAACGATCCTGATATCGCTGCGATGATCGGTGCATCTGCTGCATTGGCTATCTCTGGTATTCCTTTTGATGGTCCTATTGGCGCGGCTCGTGTTGCTTACACTCGCGACGGTGGTTATGTTCTAAACCCAACGTTTGAACAGCTTAAAACCTCTGAGCTAGACATGGTAGTTGCTGGTACTAATGACGCAGTACTAATGGTTGAGTCGGACGCATTAGAACTAAGCGAAGACGAAATGCTAGGCGGTGTTTTATTTGCACACGAAGGTTACCAATGTGTGATCGAAGCCATTAAGGAATTTGCAGCGGCTGACGGCACAGAGCGTTGGGAATGGACTGCTCCAGCAACCAACACTGCGCTTTATGAAGAAATGAAAGCACTTGCGTTTGATGCTATGACGGCCGCTTACCAAACAAGTGACAAGATGGCTCGTTACACGCAAATAGATGCAATTAACGCGGATATCAAAGCAAAACTTTTGAAAGATGGCGAAGAAGATAATTCTGACGACATCTCTAAACTGTTCAAAAAACTGCAAAAAGAAGTAGTACGTGAGCGTATCGTAAATCATGAACCTCGTATTGACGGTCGTGATAATAAAACGGTTCGTGACCTGAACATTCAAACCAATGTTCTTAAAGGTACTCACGGTTCAGCGTTGTTCACCCGTGGTGAAACGCAATCTATCGGTACGGTAACATTGGGTTCTACCCGTGATGCACAGACTGTTGAATTCTTACACGAAGTTGTTAAAGATAACTTCATGTTCCATTACAACTTCCCTCCGTATTCTGTAGGTGAGTGTGGTCGTATGGGTGCCCCTGGTCGTCGTGAAGTTGGCCATGGTCGTTTAGCTCGTCGTGGTGTTCAAGCGATGATGCCTAAAGTAGAAGACTTCCCGTATACAGTGCGTGTTGTTTCGGAAATTACTGAATCAAACGGTTCATCTTCAATGGCGTCAGTTTGTTCTGCGTCACTTGCATTGATGGACGCGGGCGTACCGATTAAAGCACCTGTTGCTGGTATCGCGATGGGTCTAGTAAAAGAAGGCGAAAAATTCGCCGTTCTGACTGACATCTTGGGCGATGAAGATCACCTTGGTGACATGGACTTTAAAGTAGCCGGTTCTGAAGCGGGTATTACCGCCCTGCAAATGGATATCAAAATCCAAGGTATCACTGAAGAGATCATGGAGATTGCACTAGAGCAAGCTCTTGAAGCTCGCATGACTATCTTGAAGCAAATGAATGCAGTGATGTCTAAGCACCGCGACGAAATGCCTGATAATGCTCCAACTTACCTAACGTTGAAGATTCCTTCTGACAAAATCGCAGAAGCGATTGGTAAAGGCGGCGCAACTATCCGTGGTATCTGTGACGAAACTGGCGCAGACGTAGATATCGGCGACACAGGTATTATCAGCATTTTTGCATTAACTAAAATTGCTGCTGAAAAAGCCAAAGGTATGTTTGAAGCGGTAACCGCTGAAGCAGAAGTAGGTACTATCTACGAAGGTAAAGTAAACAAAATCGTTGATTTCGGCGCATTTGTTAACATCTTGCCTGGTAAAGATGGCCTAGTGCATATCTCTCAGATTTCTGATGAGCGTGTAGAGAACGTAGCTGATCACTTAACTGAAGGTCAGAAAATTAAAGTTAAAGTATTAGATGTTGATAACAAGGGTCGTATCAAACTTACCCTTAAAGGCATCGAAGCTTAAGCTGTTTAGGCAATCTCTCAGTGTTGATTAACAACGCTGAGAACGGTTTAAGCCATATTGAAAATATATTTTAAGTGGCTTACCTAGTTCAGAAAATAAACCTACTTGATGTTTAAGTGGGTTTATTTGTATAAGACATTCACATTAAGCACATTGCTTAATTGGGCGAAACCAAAAAGGAATAGCCATGACAATCGCAGAAAATAAAGTAGTCACTCTAGAGTTTACTGTTAAAAATGCAGAGACTGGTGAAGTAATTGAAACGTCAGTAGAGTCAGAACCATTAGTTTACCTACACGGCTTTAATAATTTAGTACCAGGCCTAGAAACAGAACTAACCGGTAAAGTGGTTGGTGATCGTTATGACGTAACGGTTAGCCCTGAAGAAGGTTACGGCGTACGTGATGAGAGCTTAGTACAAGAAGTACCGATGGAAGCATTCCAAGGTATTGAGAATGTAGCAGTAGGCATGGCGTTTACCGCTGACGGTGCTGAAGGCCCAGTTGTTGTTGAAGTAACGGCAGTTGAAGGTGACGTTGTTACTGTTGATGCGAACCATCCTCTTGCAAGCATTCAACTTACGTTCTCTGGTGAAGTAAAAGAGATTCGTGATGCAAGTGCAGAAGAAATAGAACACGGCCATGTACATGGCGAAGGTGGTCACCAGCACTAATACGGCTGAACCACTCAAAAAATGGCAAAGTGAGCAATCACTTTGCCATTTTTTTTGTGTCCAATTTACCGCTAGAACTGAACTACACTTAACTCAATAAGGAGTTATTTGTATGTGCGTGTATCGGTTTCAAGATGGTAAGCAATGCCAATTAGAAGACGCGGGTAAGGGACTGTGCTATTGGCATGACCCAACGGTTAAAAAAGATAATGAGGTGCTGGCAGAAACGTTATCTCAGTTAGTAAAAGGTGGGCATTCGATGGAGGGTGCGTGCTTGGCTCATGCAAATTTAGACGGTTTAAACCTAGTTCGCCATGGTAGTGATGAAGGTTACAGTCTAGCAAGAGCCGATCTGTTTCATGCAAGCTTACGCCATGCGCATTTATTCAAGGTGGATTTATCTGGTGCGTCATTAATGAAAGCAGATTGTAGGGAAGCCAATTTACATTATGCAAAATTAGAAAAAGCGAATTTATTAGGTGCCCGTTTTGATAATGCCAAAATAGAAAATGCATGTTGGGGTGAGTCGATGTACCACGAGGCTTTAGGGTTTGAAACCGATATACAAAAAAAACCACAGCAAGCCATTATGTACTTTGAACAAGCTGAAGAGGTGAGTCGACATTTACGTAAAGTGAGTGAATATGAAGGGTTATTTGAGTTAGCCGGACATTTTTTTATTCAGGAAATGGTGAATCGTCGCCGTCAGATGCCAAAGTGGTCATGGTCTCGCTTAATATCAAAAGCGGTGGATTTGTTTTGTGGTTATGGGGAGAAACCAGTAAGAGTCGTGGCTTTTTCGTTGAGCATAATAACCTTCTTTGGGTTTGCTTATTGGTTGTTTGGCATAACAGATGGCAACCAGTTAGTGAGTTTTCAGTATGATTCTACTTTTACACAAAACCTTACTCATTTTGGCAATACGCTCTATTTCAGTGTAGTCACCTTCACTACCCTAGGTTATGGCGATCTTGTGCCTATCGGCTTTAGTCGAACGCTTGCCGCCATTGAAGCTTTTACAGGTAGTTTTACTCTTGCGTTGTTTGTGGTGGTATTTGTAAAGAAAATGACACGTTAGACACTGTTCGCCATTTAAGACACAAAGATGGCCTTTTAGGTCAGTGCTGACCTAAGTCCTTGGCAGTTTAACCCGTTATGAGTATGCTCAAAACATAAAAATAAAAATGTATTGAGGGTGTTATGGAAGCAAGTGTTCTTGTCAAAGTGGTCTTACCGCTATCATTGTTCATCATTATGCTGGGCATGGGCCTAGCACTCAAACCCGTTGATTTCAAAATGGTTATGCTGCGACCCAAAGCCGTAGCGCTTGGCTTAGTAGCCCAAATGCTCATGCTTCCTATTTTGGCTTATCTTATTGTTTTAGCATTTGGCATGACGGGTGCGGTGGCGGTCGGCGTGATGATTTTGGCGTTATGTCCCGGTGGCACGACCTCTAATCTATATACTTATCTTGCGAAAGGTGACATTGCGTTATCGGTGACACTTACCTCGTTGGTTAGCTTGATTGCACCTTTTACCGTACCTCTAATGATCGTTATGTTTATGAGCCTACTAATGGGCCAAGAAGAATATATTCATTTACCCGTTATAAAGACGATTATTCAATTAGTGGTGATTACCATACTGCCGATTTCTATTGGTATGTTCATCAATCATAAAAAACCGGAGTGGTCTAAAAAAGCAGACAAGCCGGTAAAAATATTTTCGATACTTTTTTTGTTTTTTATTGTGGCGCTCATTGTTTTCGAAAACCTGCACAACATGGCGGATTACTTTGCTAAAGCCGGTTTGGCGGCCATCATATTAAATATTGCCAGCATGGTATTAGGTTATGTACTTGCGAAAGTGGCTCAACTTAATGAAGCACAAAGTAAAGCAATCGGTATTGAGGTAGGCTTTCAAAACGGCACACTGGCCATTGTGATTGCGCTTACATTACTAGAAAACACAGAGATGGCGATTGCAGCCACCTGCTATAGTCTTAGCATGTTTTTAACAGGTGCTGTATTCGCAATGCTATTAGCTAATAAATCGAAAAAGGGTATTGAGTCAACCGCACAAGCCTAAGAGTTCAGACATAAAAAAGGTGAAGCTAAGCTTCACCTTTTTTATGGGTCACATCGCTAAAATTAATCCAATCCACAGCCAGCTAAAATCATATTGGTTAAAAAATCAGTAATATGAACAATGTCATCGACTTCATACTCGCGGCGATTCATCACCTCAAGTACTTGAGTATTAAAGTCAGCGTAGTGCTGTGTGGTCGCCCATATCATGAAAATTAAGTGGGTAGGGTCAATCGCTTTCATTTTACCCTGATCAATCCAGCTTTGAATAACGCTGGTTTTTTCCTTCACCCATATACGCATATCTTTGCTGATGTATTGCTTAATATGCGGTGCACCTTGAATAATCTCCATCGCGAAGATCTTCGAGCCATTAGGGTTGGTGTAAGACATTTGCATTTTACTGCGAATAAATCTCGTTAACACTTCTTTGGGGTCACTTTCAGGGGACATATCATCCAGGATCTGATTCCAGTTCCCAATGATATCTTCTAAAACAGCCTGATAAAGATTCGCTTTATTTTTAAAATAATAATGGATATTGGCTTTGGGTAGTCCAGCGCGATCAGCAATTGACTGCATACTGGTGCCTTTATAGCCGTGTAACACAAATTCATCTTCAGCCGCTTTGAGTATTTGCTGACTATTGCGCTCACGGATCTTGCTTTTTTTTGGTGCGTCTTGAGTTGTCACAGGGTACAGCCTTCCTAGTTCCATTTGTCCATGATACAACGATCGACATAAAGGGCAAAACTTAATCCCAAAAACTAAAGAGCCATACTGGGTATGGCTCTTTGTATTTGTCTTAAAGGTGAGCTTTTAGTAGTAGGCTAACGGCGTTTTGGTCTGCACCATCTACACCGAATTTATTCGTCCAATAAGAATATTCAACACCGATTTTTAGTTTGTTTTTAAGGCCTAGCATTGGTGCTAAGTTATAAGTGATCTGAGGGGTTAGATTCATACTGTCTTCAATATCACCAAATTGATTACCATCATTTCCAAATCGGTAATCCATAAAGCCATCAATAGTAAGGTTGCCGTTAGAATACCCATAAATAACCGAGAATAAATTATCATCACCTTTGTCAATACCTATGCTGTCATTCATAGCACGGTAAAGATTCACATTTAAGTAATCCATACCAGGTACAGAAAGACCGACGCTTGCACCCATTAAGTGGTTATCAAAACCACTGCCACTTTCTAATGTGTATGCGGCTCTCACACTAGAAACTACACCATCCATTTTAGCAAGAGTATAGGTTGGGCTAAATTCAATATAAGTATCAGAGAAGCCCTCACCGCTATGACGATCTACAAAGTAAAACAAGCCACCCCAACTGTGTCCTGATGCATGTTCTAGTGTCAGGGTTGTGTATGTCATTTCATCATCAGGGCCGTTAACAAAAGGTTCAAGGTAACTTGAACCATAAAGAACAGACACGCTGTTATCGGCCCAAAACTGTTCAGCTTGAACGGATGTGCTTAAAAGTGCCGCGCTGGCTAATGTTAGTAGTGTCTTTTTCATATTGCTCTCCAATATTTTCTTCTAAGTTATGTATTTTTTACGTGTGCAAAAAATTCTGTTTAAAGTTGTGGGCGGTACGCTACACCTAACGACATAGGGGCATTAAGCTTAGCTTTACCTTGATTACTTGAAAGTAGTACTAATACAAAAATGGTGGCGACATATGGCAGCATGGCTAAAATACTGGGCGATATTTCAAAACTCGTTCCTTGTAAAATCAAATGCATGATACTGGCGATGCCAAATAAATAGGCACCGAGCATAATGCGACCGACTTTCCAGCTAGCAAATACTACTAGCGCCAGCGCGATCCAACCTTTACCTGCCGTCATGCCGTCACTCCAAAGTGGTGTGTAGGCAAGTGATAAATAGCCACCGGCTAAGCCGGCCATTGCACCACCAAACATAACCGCCATGTAGCGAATCCCATGCACATTGATGCCCATACTATTGGCCGCTTCAGGGTTCTCACCGACAGCGCGCAGCTTTAAACCTAAGCGAGTACGTGTCAAAACATAAAATAAAATAGCGCCCATTAAAAAGGAGAAGTACACCAAAATATCCTGTTGAAATAATGCTTTGCCAATAATGGGTAGGTCACTTAAAAATGGAATTGACATTGAAGGCACACCCTCGATGCCGATACCCACATAGTTCGCACCAATAAAGGCACTTAAGCCGCCACCAAAAATGGTGAGCGCCAAACCGCTGGCCACTTGATTTGAAACTAAGGTGATCGACAAAAATCCAAATTACAAAGACATACAAATGCCCGCTAAAATGGCCATTAATATTGCGATCATCAAACTGCCAGACACCACGGCAGCGGCAAAGCCAACAACCGCGCCCATTAACATCATGCCTTCTTGCCCTAGATTAAGGACTCCAGATTTCTCGCAAATCATTTCACCAAACGCCACCAAAATCAGTGGTGTACCTGTGCGAATGGTGGCGTACAAAATATTCGTTATTAAATCGATATCCATGTTTAAAACCTTAAGAACGTTGTTAGCTACACAGCAGATGCAATGGCTGATGGTTTATCGGTTTTACCTTTTTTTATTCGGATAATTCGATAACTAATTAATAAATCGCTGGCCAGTAAAAAGAACAGCAACATACCTTGGAATAAACCCGTAATGGACTTTGGTAAACTCATTTCTATTTGCACCATTTCACCACCCATATAGGTTAATCCCATTAACATGCTGGCTAATAAGATGCCCAGTGGATGCATGCGTCCTAAAAACACCACGATAATGGCGGAGTAGCCGTATCCCGGCGAAATGTAAGGTATAAGCTGGCCTATAGGCCCAACCACTTCACTTACACCGGCTAAGCCAGCAAGTGCTCCACATACCAATAAAGCAAACCAAACCAATTTATTTTCTTTAAAACCGGCATAGTGTGCGGCTGCTTTATCTTCACCTAGCACCTGAATTTGAAAGCCAAGCCAGCTGCGAGATAACAACGTCCAAATGGCGACCATGGCAAACAGGCCAAAAAAGATAGCAATGGTTAAGCGATAATCTTGATGAAGTAACGGCAGAATAGCCGCATCAGCAAACATGGCTGATTCAGGAAAGTTAAAACCGTCAGGGTCTTTAAGTGGCCCGTGTACGGCCCATAGTAAAGCATTCAGTGCGATGTAATTAAGCATGATAGTGGTGAGAATTTCATTGGCGTGAAATTTTGTTTTAAGCAAGGCAGCCAGCGCCGCCCATGCTAAACCACATAGTGCGCCAAATACTAAAATCGGCACGAGCACCCAACTTGATTGCGCATCTAAAAACTGCAGTGCCATAAAGCCACCACCAAGGCCGCCCATAATGAACTGGCCTTCCGCGCCGATGTTCCAAATTTTTGCTTTAAAGCACACACTCAAACCCATGGCACACAATAATAGAGGCGCTACTTTCATACCCAGTTCAGTTAAACCATAAGCATCACTAAGAGGGAGAATAAAAAAGGTATAAAGAGCCTCAAATGGATTGTGACCTAAGCTTAAAAACAGTAACCCACCAAAAAATAAGGTTAGGCCTAGTGCTATTAATGGTGAGTAATAGCTCATTGCTTTTGAATCAAAAGGGCGTTTTTCTAATTTAAACATATGCGGGCTCACCTGTTACTGCTGGTTTCTTGTCCCGATTAAACTGTCCAGTCATCCACTGGCCAAGTTGATCAATACTGACCTCTTGAGTATTTCTAACGGGGCTTAATTCACCGTCACAAATGGCACATAGTCGATCGCAAATTTGATAAAGCTCATCAATGTCTTCAGATACCACTATGATGGCGGCACCTTTATCGCGTAGCTCAATTAGTGCATGGCGAATCAAAACCGCTGCGCCAATATCAACCCCCCAAGTCGGGTGAGAACATGCCAGTAGTGTTGGGTTTTGCTCTATTTCGCGCCCAAGAATGAATTTTTGTAAGTTGCCACCGGATAAACTTTTAGCTTGTGAATATAGACCTGCACTCTTTACTTTGTATTTATTCAGAATATGTTGACCAAGCTGTTTCACTTTTTCAAAATTAATCCAACCACGATCAACCAAACCTAAATGTGCACTGGTTAAAAGTGTATTTTGCTCCAGAGACATATCCGGTACCGCACCTCGCCCTAAGCGCTCTTCTGGTACAAAAGCAAAGCCTAATTTTCGGCGTGCTACAGGATTTAACGCGCCGATGTTTGTATTGAGCAAACGAATAGCATCATCCTCTGTGGTTTCTTCGCCACTTAATAAACGCATGAGTTCGTCTTGGCCGTTACCAGCAACCCCAGCGATCCCCAAGATTTCACCTGACCTCACTTTTAAATTTAATTGATTAATGCTACAAGCGAATGGATCTTCACTTTTAAAGTTAAGGTTAGCAATGTCTAAAACCGTGCTACCGCCTTCTACTTTTTTATAATCTTGATTTAATGGTGTGTCGTCACCCACCATTAAACGTGCAATATCAAGGCTGCTTACTTGTTGCGGGTCACAATCACCGCTGACTTTACCTTGGCGTAAAATCGTTGCGTTATGACACAGCTCGGTGACTTCATCTAATTTGTGTGAAATAAATAAGATAGAGCAGCCTTCACTGGCTAGTTGATTCAGGGTTGCGAATAAGCCTGTTACTTCTTGCGGAGTCAGTACGGAGGTGGGTTCGTCTAAAATCAGTAATTTAATGTCTTGTAGTAAACAGCGCACAATTTCCACTCGTTGCTGCTCACCGACTGATAACGTGTGTACATAACGTTGAGGGTCGAGTGCCATACCATAATGTTGGCTAATTTCTTTGATTCGATTACTTAGTGCCGTCATATCACGGCTTTGTTCTATTGGTAAGCTAAGTGCAATATTTTCGGCAACGGTGAGTGTTTCAAATAATGAGAAGTGCTGGAATACCATGCCGATGCCAAGGCGACGCGCATGGGATGGCCCGCTAACTGTGATGGCTTTACCTTCCCAAAGAAACTCACCCGCGTCAGGTTTTACAACCCCGTAAATGATTTTCATCAAGGTGCTTTTACCAGCGCCATTTTCACCCAACAACGCATGGATCTCACCTTCACCTACCGTGAGGTTAATACCATCGTTGGCCATGCAGCCGGGGTATTGTTTGCAAATACCTGTTAATGCCAAACGATTCATACTACTTTAAAACCATAGATTGCTGAAACATGTAAACCCTTTTTATAAAGCTGACTACTTAGACAGGTTGTTATTAGCAAATACTTTGCCAAAATACCTGTATTCACTTATTTTTGGACAAATGAATATTATTCTGACTAAATGGTCAGGTATTTGCTTTAAGTTATGGTCAAATTAACCCACGCCCACAGTTGCTCTCCTTATAAGTATAGGGCAGAGCCTGATAAACACGCTGACGGGGCAGCAAAGAGGTATGAACGTGATTCGCTTTTGCTTAAATGGAAACTGGATTGAAGAGCACACTATTGATCCAAATTGGACCGTGCTGCGCTATCTGCGCACCAATAAAAGGCTTCTCGCTGCCAAAGAAGGGTGTGCGGGCGGAGACTGTGGCGCATGTTCAATTTTAGTTGGCCAACAGACGCATACCGGTGCATTTGAATATCAAGCCATCAATGGCTGCATTGCGTTACTAGGCAGCTTGCATGGGCAATATGTCGTGACAGTTGAAGGGCTTAAAGAGGCAGAACAACTGCATCCTGTGCAGCAAGCCATGGTCGACAAACATGGTTCACAATGTGGCTTTTGTACGCCCGGGATTGTTTCTGCATTAACGGCTTTGCACTTTAATCGTTTGCATAATATGCAAGGCACAGTATCCGATCACGATATTCACATCGCCTTGTCAGGCAATTTGTGCCGCTGCACGGGTTACCAATCCATTATGGACGCTGCTCATGCCATGTTTGATTACCCTGCACCAAGTGAATCGGCTGTGATCAATCAAGCCGTCGTTATGACATTTGATCCCAAAAGTAACACTCACGCCCACACACCTTGCTTAGAAAAAGACGGTCGTGCCTTATATGTGCCGCAATCAGAGCAAGCTTTACAACAATTATTAGCTGAGCATTCAGATGCTAAATTATGGGCAGGTGGCACAGACGCTGGCCTAGACATTACTCAGCAATTTAAGCAGTTTGATTGCATTATTAGCCTGCATCAAATCGCATCATTAAAAGCCGTTACTCATTCGCAAACAGAAATTCGTATTGGTGCCATGCTGACATACAGTGAAAGTGAGCAGGTACTTGCAAATAATTTTCCTTCGTTTGTCCAACTTATTGAACGCATTGGCTCACGCCAAATTCGTAATTTGGGCACATTAGGGGGGAATGTGGCCAATGGTTCGCCCATTGGTGATACGCCCCCCGTCTTTTTTGCACTGAATGCGCGCTTAATTTTGGCCGACGCCAATGGTGAGCGTGAAATTGCGATTCAAGATTTTTATCATGGTTATAAACAAACCGATTTAAAAACCGGTGAATATTTGAAAGCCATTGTTATTCCAAAATTATCAACGCAACAAAGCCTGCATGTTTTCAAAATTAGCAAGCGCAAAGACGATGATATTTCGGCGGTATTAATGGCGGCCATGATCGAACATGATGGGAAAACCATTACAAATGTGCGCATTGCTTGCGGGGGGATGGCCGCTACACCATTACATGCCGTGCATACCGAAAAAGCGTTAATAGGTAAACCGTTTAACTTAGCCAGTTTTGAAACGGCGAGCGATCAAATCGCATTGGATTATTTCCCTATAAAAGATGTACGAGCCACAAAAGAGTATCGCTTAAATGTGGCAAAAAACTTGATCATCAAAACCGGTCTTGAATGTTTGGGAGGGCTTTAATATGAGTTTTATGTCGTCAAAGCTTGAGCCTTACTCGGCACGTAGAAAGCGCCCCGCTAAAGGTAAAATCGGTAAGGCTCAAAAGCATGAAAGTGCAGACAAACATGTAACTGGTGATGCTATTTATATCGATGACATGCTCGAACTTGCCGGTACATTACATATGGCGGTAGGGCAAAGCAGCGAAGCACATGCGGATGTTTTGTCGATGGATTTGTCCGCGGTCAAAACCGCAGAAGGCGTGGTGGATGTCATCGTGTTTGATGATGTACCTGGTGAAACCGACATCGGTCCAGTCTTTAAGGGCGACCCTATATTTGCTAAAGAAAAAGTGGAATACATTGGTCAGTCATTATTTGCAGTTGCGGCCACCAGTTTTGAAGCGGCCAAGCGTGCTGTATTACTAGCAAAAGTAGAATACAAAAAACATCAGGCTATTTTAGAAATTGAAGATGCGCTACAGCAGGCATTTTTTGTACACCCAACTCACACCATGAGTAAAGGGAATTATTCGCAAGCCATTAAAAACGCACCGCACCAATTACAAGGTGAAGTGTATGTTAAAGGCCAAGAGCATTTTTATTTAGAAACTCAAGTCAGCTACGTTGTGCCAACTGAAGACAAAGGTATGAAAGTATTTATTTCAAGCCAGCACCCAAGTGAAGTGCAGAAGCTGGTGTCAGAGGTGCTTGATTTACCGATTAATTATGTGCAAGTCGAAGTGCGTCGTATGGGTGGTGGTTTCGGAGGTAAAGAAACGCAGTCTGCCGCTTGGGCATGCATGGCCGCAATTCTAGCGAACCGCTTACAGCAACCTGTAAAAGCTCGATTAGCGCGACAAGATGATATGGTGATGACAGGCAAGCGCCACGATTTTTTAAATCGTTACACGGTGGGTTTTGATGATGACGGTAAGTTAATCGGAAGCGATATTATGGTCGCGGGTAAGTGTGGTTATAGCCCTGATTTATCAAGTTCGATTGTCGATCGAGCCATGTTCCACAGTGATAACGCCTATAACTTACAAGATGCACGAGTAGTGGGACATCGTTGTAAAACCCACACGGTATCTAATACTGCGTTTCGTGGTTTTGGTGGTCCGCAAGGCACTATGATTGCGGAATTAATTATGGATGATATAGCACGTAACGTGGGTAAAGATCCATTAGATGTGCGCAAGATTAATTTATATAAAAATGGTGATACAACTCATTACGGGCAACCCATTGAGCATTATCATATGCTTGAATTAATCGAGCAGCTTGAACACGAAAGTGATTATCGCGGTCGTCGCCAAAGTATTGCTGAATTTAATGCTCTGCATAGCTATAAAAAACGCGGCCTCGCATTAACGCCGGTAAAATTTGGTATTTCGTTTACCGCACAGCATTTAAACCAAGCAGGAGCATTAGTGCATGTTTATACCGATGGCAGTATTCATGTGAATCACGGAGGCACAGAAATGGGCCAAGGTTTATTTACCAAAGTTGCACAAATTGTGGCGAATGAATTCGATGTGGATTTAGACACCGTACAAGTGAGTAGCACCAATACTGAAAAAGTCCCTAACACATCACCAACCGCGGCATCCTCTGGTACTGACTTAAACGGTAAGGCGGCTCAAAATGCATGCCTCACCATTAAACAGCGGTTAATTGACTTTGCGTGCGAAAAATTCCAAGTAACCAGTGCAGATATTTGTTTTGAACATAACCATGTGATTGTAAAAACAAGCGCAGGAACGGAAGAGTTTGGGTTTGGCCCATTTGTGCAAATGGCTTACGAAAATCGAGTATCGCTTTCAAGTACCGGTTTTTATAAAACCCCTAAAATTCACTATGACCGTGAAAATGCTACTGGCCGCCCGTTCTTTTATTTTTCGCTGGGCGCGGCTTGCAGTGAAGTAGTGATTGATACCTTAACGGGTGAGTATTCGGTATTACGTACTGATATTTTGCATGATGTGGGTCAGTCGATTAACCCCGCTATTGATATTGGTCAGATTGAAGGTGGCTTTATTCAAGGAATGGGTTGGTTGACCACTGAAGAATTAAATTGGGATGAAAGCGGGCGCTTAATTTCAAACGGCCCAGCCAGTTATAAAATCCCCACTTCAAGTGACATACCGTCCATTTTTAATGTGACATTATTTGATCGCCCTAATGATGAACAAACAATTTACAACTCAAAAGCGGTAGGTGAACCACCCATTATGTTGGGTATGTCGGTTTGGTTGGCATTGCGTGATGCCACCGCAAGTGTTGCGGATTACAAAATTGCACCACCGTTGGATACACCCGCCACCCCTGAGCGTGTATTGAATGCTGTTATGTTTGCGCAAAAACATAAGGCGGCATTATGAGATCACAGCATTGGTATGACGCGGTTGTAATGTGCGAACAACAAGGTCAAGCCTATGTGTTAGCTACTGTCATGGGAGCGGCAGGTTCGGTGCCGCGTGATCAAGGCAGTAAAATGGTGATTACCGCTGAACAGCAGTACGACACATTAGGTGGCGGTCACCTTGAATATAAAGTAGTACAACATGCGCAGAAATTATTAGCAGACCAATCGAGCGGTAATTTTGTCGAACATTTTCCACTTGGCGCAAGCCTTGGTCAATGTTGTGGTGGTAGTGTCAGTGTGTTGTTTGAAAATTTTGTAGCCAAAGGGTTGAACCTGACCGTATTTGGCGCGGGCCATGTGGCCAAAGCACTCATGAATATATTGTCGCAGTTACCGGGAAAGGTTCGTTGGGTTGATAGCCGTGAAAACATGTTTCCAATTGAGCAGTATCACAACATAGAAATGATTCACAGTGAACATCCCGTTGATGTAATGCAGGGCGTTCCTACGGGTAGCCAAGTGCTAATACTCACACATAACCATCAATTGGATTTTGATTTAGTTGAATGCGCGTTAAAACGCAGTGATTTAACCTATGTAGGTTGCATTGGCTCCGATACGAAAGCCCAGCGCTTTGAAATGCGTTTGCAGCACAGAGGCTTTGATGAAAAAACCATAGAGCAGTTAATTTGCCCAGTTGGTGATATCAATATTCCAGGTAAATTACCTATGGAAGTTGCAGTGTCAATTTCGGCTCAACTGATTAAACATATGGCTCAGGGCACAGTCGTAGAGAGCGCGCGCCAAGGGGTGAGCTGGCAAACGATTAAACAAGAATTAATAAAAGGCCCAGCGACATCGGCCCAACCCAATAAAGTGAAATAAATAGTTAACGCTATTGAACAAAATTAAGTCCATTAAAAAAACATGGCAGGAGATAAAATTGAACATCGAACAACACCCGTATAATACTTGGATCGATTTAGTTAGTCGTCGCCTTGGTGGGCAAGCACTTGATTGCAGTGATGATTTTTTTGCTGAAATGGAAAACCTACTAAAACCAGATGCGCCGGTCTTTATCTTTGATAAATATACCGACCGTGGAAAATGGATGGATGGCTGGGAAAGTCGCCGCAAGCGTGTGGTGGGTTATGACTGGTGCATTATTAAATTAGGTGCACAAGGTATCGTACATGGCGTGAATGTATGTACGCGTCATTTTGCGGGTAATGCGCCCCAAAAGGTATCCATCGAAGCATGTTCCATTCAAGGTGCTCCTTTAGCAGGCACCAACTGGGTGACTATTTTAGAAACCACCGACGTTAAGCCTGATAGCGATAATTTTTTTGATATAGAAAGCTCAAGCGAGTGGACTCATGTGCGCTTGAATATATTTCCAGATGGCGGCGTTGCACGATTACGCGTGTATGGTGAGCCGAGTATTAATTGGGATTGGTTTTTACCGAATGAACCGATTGATTTAGCGTACATAAAAAATGGTGCGCGACCACTTGCCTGCAGTGATATGTTTTTCTCATCCATGGAAAACTTAATCATGCCAGACCGTGGTAAAAACATGGGTGACGGTTGGGAAACCAAGCGTCGTCGTGGTGGGCGTGAATGTGATTGGATCATTATTAAGCTAGGCGCGGTGGGTAGCATTGAAAAAGTAGTGGTCGATACCGCGCACTTTAAAGGCAATTTCCCTGATAGCTTTACCTTAGAAGCGGTATTGTTAGAAGCGGGCCAGTCACCGGATGATACTACTCAGTGGCAGACCGTCATTAATCAAACCAAATTAAGCGCCGATGCTGAACATTTTTATAAAGACGAGGTAGTGAGTGCAGGGCAGCATTTTAGCCACATTCGGTTAAATATGTACCCTGATGGTGGCATTAGCCGTTTACGTGTTATTGGCTATCCGCAACGAGGTTAATATGACACTCGACGAGATTAATCAATTAGAAACAGTGCAAGCGCGACAAGCGTTTGCCAGCTGTTGCTCCAGCGAAAGCTGGATCAATGGGATAGCAGATGCGCGCCCATTTTTAAACCATGATGCAATGCATCAAATGGCGTTAGATATCTGGAATGACTTAACCGAGGCTGATTACTTACAAGCATTTGAAGGGCATCCAAAAATTGGTGATGTAAATAGTTTGCGAAAAAAATACGCAAGCACAAAAGGGCTTGCGTCTAATGAGCAGAGTGGTGTGAATAGTGCTAATGAAAAAACCTTATTAGATTTGTCCCGTGCCAATGATGTTTACTTTGAAAAAAATGGTTTTATTTTTATTGTCTATGCCACAGGCAAAAGTGCTGTTCAAATGTTAGAAATATTAAATCAGCGTTTAGCGAATGATCGAACCACCGAAATACAAAACGCGGCTATCGAACAAAGTAAAATCACAGCGCTTAGGTTAGATAAATTATTGGGTTTAGTTAAATAGGGATCATGATGAAAAGTCCAATTACGACACACATATTAGATGTCAATCTGGGTAAGCCTGCGGTTAATGTCGCGGTTACCTTATATAAAATAGAGTATGGCGATCATATTGAAATAGCAGAAGGCAAAACCAATAGTGATGGGCGTATTGTCGATTGGATGGGAGATGCACAGCGTGAGGCGGGAGTATATCGCATTACCTTTGATACTGATGGTTACTTTAAAAGCCTAAATGAAAATTGTTTTTATCCGAGTGTGAGTATTGATTTTAAAATAGAGCACCCCGATGAACATTACCATGTGCCATTATTAATCACGGCACATGGCTACTCTACTTATCGAGGTTCTTAATGACGAACGTCATTCACTTAACGCCAGAACCACTTAGTCAAGATGCCTTTGCCGTATTTGGGGACGTTATTCATATTGATGATGCCGATACCAGTTTAAAGCCAATTATGATTAATGAAGGCACCACTGAGCGCTTTCATAAGTTGGCGACGGTTGAGTTAAATGGTCAAGGGTCTGAAGATAAAAAGGCGCAAGCCATTATGAGTATTTTTCGAGCACAGCCACGCACGCTGCCGATGAATATTGCCATGATGGAGCGTCACCCGTTAGGCAGCCAAGCATTTTTACCCAGTAATGATACGCCGTATTTGGTTTTGGTGTGTGAAGGCAAAGACGCACCAGAACCTGAGACACTAAAGCTGTTTGTAGCAAAAGGGCAAGGGGTGAATTATCACGCTAATACTTGGCACCACCCATTGTTAGCCTTAGATCATGTGAATGTATTTTGGGTAGTTGACCGATCTGGTTCAGGCAATAATCTAGAAGAGAAACATTTTTCAAGCGACTGCGAAATCGAAATTAAAGCAGAAGCTGTAAACGCAATAATTAAAGAGATGGCATAGATCCAATGGCTCAACATATTTACCGTGCACAAATATTACATTTTCAAGCACAAGATCACTTAGAGTATTTCAATGATGGCGCATTATTAGTTGATGATGTTAGTGGCGAAATCGTAACGGTTGGCGAGGCAAAAGCGGTTATAGCTAATTACCCAGAAATTGAGGTGACGACTTATGAGAATAAACTCATCATGCCTGGGTTTATTGATACTCATGTGCACTTTCCGCAGGTCGATGTGATTGCAAGTTACGGCGCGCAGTTATTAGACTGGCTGAATAATTATACCTTTCCTACTGAGATCAGTTTTAAAGACGAAGGCAAAGCCAGTCAAACGGCTCATTTCTTTTTAAACGAATTATTTAAAAATGGCACCACAACGGCACTAGTATTTGCCACAGTCCATAAAAGTTCAGTGAATGCTTTTTTTAATGCCAGTCAGCAATATAATAGTCGCATGATTTGCGGCAAGGTGATGATGGATCGCAACGCCCCAGATGAACTTTGCGATACTGCACAAACCAGTTTTGACGATAGCCAAGAGCTGATCAATAAATGGCATGATAATGGTCGTCAATTATATGCGGTGACCCCTCGTTTTGCGATTACCAGTACGGCTGAGCAATTAGAAAAAGCCGGGCAGTTATTAAAAGATAATCCAACGGTTTACATGCAAACCCATTTATCTGAAAACAAAGATGAAATTAATTTTGTAAAAGAGTTGTTTCCTGAGCGTAAAAGTTATTTAGATGTCTATGATCATTATGGTTTGCTTGGCCCGCGCAGTGTGTTTGCTCATGGTGTGCACTTAGAGCAAGCAGACTTTGAACGCTTAAGCGAAACCCAAAGCGGCATTGCCTTTTGCCCAACCTCTAATTTGTTCTTAGGCAGCGGTTTATTTGATTTACAACAAGCTCAGCAACACACGGTGCCTGTTAGTGTGGCGTCTGATGTAGGCGGTGGCACGAGCTTCTCTATGCTGCAAACCCTGAATGAAGCTTACAAAATTTGCCAGCTTAAAGGCCATGGTCTGCAAGCGCGTGAAGCGTTTTATATGATTACCTTGGGCAACGCAAAGGCATTAAGCCTAGATGACAAAATTGGTAACTTTGAAAACGGTAAAGAAGCCGACTTCATTGTGATGGACTTAGCCAGTACCGATTTAATGGCACGTAAAATTAGCACATGTCATACCCTAGATGAGGTTTTATTCAGTTTGATGATTCTAGGTGATGATCGTGCTATTAGTGAAACCTATGTTGCCGGTAAATCTGTGTATAAAAAATAGTTGTAACCAGTATAAACGTAAATGGTTTGACGTTATTAATGAGCATAAACAGAGAAAATTATGGAAGCGTATTTAGTTGATTGGTTAAATTTATTTTTCCGCTGGTTTCATGTGATTGCGGGCGTTGCTTGGATTGGGGCCTCTTTTTATTTTGTATGGTTAGATTTAAATCTAAGAACGCCGCCGCAATGGAAGCAAGATAAAGGCATTAAAGGCGACTTATGGGCCATTCATGGTGGCGGTATTTATGAGGTTGCTAAATACGAACTTGAACCAGAAGCCATGCCTAAAAAACTACATTGGTTTAAATGGGAAGCTTACACAACTTGGCTAACTGGTTTTGCTCTGTTATGCATTATGTATTACTGGGGTGCAGACCAATATCTGATAGACCCAAGTAAAATGGCGTTGACACAGCTAGAAGCCATTGGCATTAGTTTGGGTTTTTTAGTGGGTGGTTTTGTTTTTTATGAGGCATTAGTTAAAAGCCCATTACAGAAAACCCCCAAAATATTTGGTGCTATATTATTTTCAGGTTTGATTTTTGCGGCTTATGCCTTAGGTGAAATTTTTAGTGATCGTGCTGCGTATTTACACGTCGGTGCACTCATTGGCACCATCATGACGGGGAATGTATTGTTTGGCATTATGCCCGCGCAGCGTGAACTTGTACGGGCCATTGAAGCTGGCGAGAAGCCAGATGCTAAGCCAGCTCAGTTTGCTAAATTGCGCTCTACTCATAATAACTATTTTACGCTGCCGTTGATTTTCATCATGATCAGTAATCATTATCCAATGACGTATGGCCATGAACAGGCGTGGTTAATTTTAGCTTTGATCAGTTTTAATGCGGCGTTTGTGCGTCATTATTTTAATTTAAAGCATCAAGGGCAACACCAGCCATGGATATTGGTAGCGGGCTTGGTTTTCTTGTTTGCCATAATTGGTTATATGCTGCCAAAGCCGGTGGATATGACAGACGATGCCATTACAGATGCGCAGGCCGTGGCGATATCGCAGCAGCGTTGTGCCTCCTGTCATAGTATTAAGCCTACACAATCAGGCTTTGCAGCTGCCCCAGCAGGGATTATGTTAGAAAATATTGAGCAGCTAAACGTAAGCAAACCTCGTATTTTACAGTCTGTACAAAGTGGCTATATGCCGCTAGCGAACATGACTGGCATGACCGAACCAGAGCGTGCCCAGCTGATACGCTGGGCCAGCGAGAGTAAATAAGGCGATGTGTCGTATTTTAATGGGTGTATTCACCCATTAAAAATAATTGAATTAATAAGTAGACAGCTGGGTGTTGATACTATAAAGTTTGTCTCAGCTAGAAAGAACGTCTATATATTTACAATCTACATTTCGCAGTTTTATTCGTATTACTCTCCGTCCTGCAGTTTTTAAGTTACAGTCAAAATTTTTATGCAATTCATGCCTTTTTAAGGCAATAACTTATTTAAAAAATTCAGGATATTATCATGGCTACAACTACCGGTACAGTTAAGTGGTTCAACGAAGCTAAAGGTTTTGGTTTCATCGAGCAAGAATCTGGTCCAGACGTTTTCGCACATTTCAGCGCCATCACTAGCTCAGGTTTCAAAACTTTAGCTGAAGGCCAAAAAGTAGAATTCACTGTTACTGATGGCCAAAAAGGTCCTCAAGCAGAAAACATCGTTGCTATCTAAATTGCACGTTGTTTAACTAAAAAAGGGTAAGCCTAATCGGTTTACCCTTTTTTATTGCCTGTCATTTATGATTTGATAGTGTTTTATGCAGGTAATTTGATTATATAAATAAAGTACTCATAAGGTATTTAGAATGAATGCTTTATATGGAGGCGATTTATGACAATGAAAACATTTTTACATGAGCGAATTTGTAATTTTTTTGGCAAGGAGCTTGATCCAAATTCCGACGCCCAAATTGAAGAAGCTCTAAAAACACAGTTAAATATCCGTTTACCTCAAAGACCAACAATGAATGATGCACTTTCTAGCAGCAACAGCGACCACGAAGTGATCGAGCTACTGCTAAAGTATCGTTCAATGCCATAACCCGTTTTACCACTCGTTTAATGACATTTCTTTTGTGACTGACTCTTAAGTGTCAGGTTTTAATATTGTTTAAACAGTTCTGTTGCGCATGATGTGTGTTTTGCCATAAGCGCATGAATATCGCCTCCTAGCCATTGACCGTCTTTTACTTTCCAGTTGCCTGCAATCATCACTGCGTCTGCTTTATAGGCGCCACATAATACCAGTGCCGCAACCGGATCATGATTGCCGCTGAAACGCGGTTCGTCCAGTTTATACAGCGCAATATCTGCATTTTTACCGACGACCAACTCACCAATATCATGTCGGTTTAAAACACTAGCTGATCCCGATGTTGCAAGTTCTAAAGCGTCTTCGTGAGTGAACTCATCTGCTTCATATCGTAAGCGTTGAATCAGCAATGCTTGTCGAATTTCTTGCATCAAATTGCTGTGGTCATTACTGGCACTGCCATCAACGCCTAACCCTAAGCGCACGCCTGCTGCTTTTAGTTCGTTAATACGACAAATACCAGATGCCAATACCATGTTAGACGACGGGCAGTGTGTAATGCCCACTTTTGCTTGCCCTAAGCGTTTAATTTCGTCGTCGTTAAAATGAATGCCGTGTGCCAGCCATGTGTGCTCGTGCATCCAACCAACACTTTCTAAGTAGTCGAGCGGGCGCATACCAAACATCTTCAAGCAAAAATTATTTTCGTCTTCAGTTTCGGCTAGATGAGTATGTAAATTCACATTGAATTGTTTAGCCAGTGTTGCACTGTCACGCATTAAATGTGTCGTCACCGAAAACGGCGAGCAAGGGGCCAGTGCAATTTCGATTAGCGTATCTTTTTGGTGGTATTTTTTTATAAGACGTTCGCTGTCGTCTAAAATAGTTTGCTCAGTTTGCACCACAGATTGAGGCGGTAGCCCGCCTTGGTCTTGACCTAGACTCATGCTGCCACGGGTAAAAGTTGCGCGTATGCCCAGTGATTGCGCCACGTTCACTTGAGTATCTATGGCGTGGGTTAGGGCTTGCGGAAATAAATAATGATGGTCGCTGACGGTTGTACAGCCACTTAATAATAGTTCCACCATGGCGAGTTCAGTGGCCACTGCATGCTGCTCTGGTTGCAAGCCTGCCCAGATAGGGTAAAGGGTTTGCAGCCAAGGAAAGAGCTTTTTATTAAGAGCCGGTGGGCAAGCGCGGGTGAGGGTTTGATAGAAGTGATGGTGTGTATTGATCAATCCAGGCATTAACACGTGTTCGCGTGCGTCAAATGTATCGTATTGTGCACTTGAAGGTTGTTGGCCGCTGGCGAGGCATTCAATGATGATGCCCTTGTCGATAACAATACCATTAGCAATGTGGGTGTTGTGTTGTGCTTTACCACTAAATGTGGCCAGAGGTGATTTGATCCAGAGGGGTTTGGCGTGCATGTCAGTATTCCTTAAAAAGAATGATGCATGCGGCTTAAATGTTACGCGGACCATGCACCAAGGGTAGTTGGAACATGGCAGTGACTTGCGTGTTAATCTGCCAAGAGGGCATGGTATCAAAGCCGTTTGCCTTCGTCACGGGTGTTACTGACATTCCCATCAATTAACTTGAGTGTGTCCAAATGGTGCGAGCTGGCTTTAGCTGGTGCATTTTTTGTTAAGTAAGCGCCATAAAAGACCGCATTTACTGAGTTTAATTAATTTGACCAGTTGGTTATGTTTTTGCATAGGAGAGCCATTACTAAAAATAATGGAGACAACAATGCCATCCACAGATAATTTACTTTATGGCTTAAACGATAAGCCGCCGATTGGCCCAACATTATTAGCCGCCTTGCAGCATGTGCTTGCCAGTTTTGTCGGAATCATTACGCCTACGTTGATTATTGGCGGAGTGTTGGGGTTAGGCAACGAGATTCCTTATTTGATTAGTATGGCGTTATTAGTATCAGGCGTGGGGACGTTTATTCAGGCTAAAACCTTTGGCCCAGTGGGTTCGGGCCTAGTGTCTTTGCAGGGCACCAGTTTTGCGTTTTTAAGTTCTATATTGGCGGCGGGGTTTATCGCTAAAGGCAAAGGCGGTGGCCCAGAAGAAATACTCAGTTTGATTTTTGGTGTGTGCTTTTTAGGGGCTTTTATTGAGATATTCTTAAGCCGTTTTTTGCATAAGTTAACGTTTTTCATCAACCCGTTAGTGACTGGTATTGTCATTACAACCATAGGGTTTAATTTAATTAAAGTGGGTATGACTGATTTAGCGGGCGGCTTTAAAGCCCCCGATTTTGGCAGCCTTGCTAATCTTGGTCTTGGTTTGTCAGTGCTGGTTTTAATCGTGGTGCTTAATCAATTTAAGAATATTTATTTGCGCAGCGGGGCTATCTTCTTTGGTTTGATGGCGGGTTTTATTGCCGCTATTTTTATGGGGAAAGTTGATTACTCAGGTTTAGCTAGTGTGAGTATTTTCACATTACCGGTACCGTTTAAATATGGCATGTCTTTCGACTTGGCGGCCTTTATTCCTGTTGCATTGATTTACCTTATTACGGCCATTGAAAGTGCTGGTGATTTAACGGCCACCTCAATGGTTTCTAAAGAACCAATTACTGGCCCTGTTTATACCAAGCGAATTAAAAACGGTGTGCTTGGTGACGGTGTTAATTCATTGATAGCTGCGGTTATGAATACGTTTCCTAATACAACCTTTAGCCAAAATAACGGGGTTATCCAGCTTACGGGCATGGCATCACGTTATGTGGCTTTGTGGACGGCGGGAATGCTCATTATTTTAGGCTTGTTTCCTGTGATTGGTGCACTGTTTCAGCAATTACCAAAACCGGTATTAGGTGGTGCGACACTTGTTATGTTTGGCACAGTAGCAGCGGCGGGTATTCGTATATTGGCAAGCCTAGAACTTGATCGTCGTACCATGTTGATTATGGCGGTGTCATTTGGATTGGGCTTAGGTGTGGCCATGGTGCCGGATGCTTTGAAAGAAATGCCTAAGCTTGTGCAAAATGTATTTGGCTCAGCCATTACGACGTGTGGCTTATCGGCTATTATTTTAAATTTATGCTTACCAAGCTTAAGTGATACTACGATTTCAAATATAAATACTGATGAGAATAAAGACGTAAATAAAGCGGCGTAACACGATTATTAATCGCTAAAAAAAGCCCCGCTAAGACATTAAGCAGGGCTTTTTTATTTACTACGTTAGTAAGTTGGTTAAATTACTTACGCACACCTTCGATGTTTAGAATCAACTCAACTTTTTCAGAGGCTGGGCCTAAGTTAAAGTTGATGTTGTAATCTTTAAGTGCGATTTCAGTTGTACCTTCAAAACCACGACGGAAACCACCCCAAGGGTCATTACCTGCACCAATTTCTTGTGCATTAATTACGATGTCTTTTGTTACACCATTTAATGTGAACTTACCGTGAATATCTGCCGCGCCATTTTTTTTACTAACGACTTTAGTGCTTTTAAACGTCGCAGTTGGAAACTTGCTTACGTTTAAGAAGTCGCTACCGCGTAAATGCTTATCACGTTCGGCATGGTTTGAGTCAACACTAGCGGTTTTAATCGTGACGTTTACGTTTGATTTTTCTGGGTTTTTCTCGTCATAAGAAAAGTCACCTTCAAAATCATTAAAGCGACCTTTTAACCAGCTATAACCTAGGTGTTTAATTTTGAATTCAACAAACGCATGCATGCCTTTGGTGTCGATTACGTAATCTTCAGCGGCGAATACAGAACTGCTAAGGGTTAAAACAAGGCCTGCACCTAATGCTTTGATTGAGTTTTTCATGTTGATCTCCTTATGGGTTATTTTGTTGGTTACTAGTTTTAGGTTGATGAATGTCAGTTTACTCACGCATGTTTTACAGCATGCGCTTTAAGGTTGAATCTTTGTCGATCATGTGATGCTTAATAGCACCTGCCACATGCAGGGCAACCAATGCCATTAATGCATAAGCGCCGTATTCATGAATCAAGCCTGCGATGTCTTCTTGGCCTTCGAAGGGCGTGAATAGCACTGGCATATTAAACAGACCAAATACATCAATAGGACGGTTATCTGCAGTCGCAATTAAGTAACCGCTGGCCATAATTAAAAATACACCAAAATATAAAACATAATGCGTAATATGAGCGACTATGACCTCCCAGGGTTTGTGATTTTCTAGGGGGTCTGGTGTTTTAACAATAAAACGCCAAGTCATTCGAATTACCATAATAAAGAGCAATACAATACCAATTTGTTTGTGCCAGTTAGGCGCGGTTTGATACCAAGAATCGTAATAGCCTAAAGTACGCATCCACACACCCAGTGCAAATAAGCCGAGTATCAAAAAGGCGCTCACCCAATGTAGCCATTTTTGTGAAACTTGATACTGATTCATGGAAAAACCCTGTAATTCGTTGTTATGCTAAGAGTATATGCAGATTAATCGATAATAAACGGCAAAAATTAGCTGATTATGATTCGTATTTTCGATAAATGTTCCGTACGTCCCTTCAAAATCGATCACATGGCGCTTTTCAGTAACGATCAGGCTTTAAATGCAACTGGGTTTTTCTGTCTTAAGGCGCATAATCGACTTAACCATAATAAAAAGTAAGAGAGGGCTTCCATGACAGATCAAGCGCGTATTAACAGTTTTAAAGAGTTTTACCCGTTTTATTTAGCAGAACACAGCAACACTACCTGCCGTGTGCTGCATTATATTGGTAGTTCCTTGGTATTGACGTTACTGGTTTATGGTTTAGTAACCGCACAATACAGCTTACTTTGGTTGTTACCCGTCATTGGATACGGCTTTGCTTGGGTGGGGCATTTTTTTTATGAGCATAACCGACCAGCGACATTTCAATACCCGCTATACAGCTTTGCCTCAGATTGGGTGATGTTCGCGCAAGCATTAACTGGTACGTTACCAAAAGAACATTTTCGTAAGGCACAGGTAGAAAGTGATCAATCGGCTAATTAAGCCGCTAACTCACCGCAAATTAAAACTGGCCTACACTCTCAAATACAATGTAGGCTGCGATTGCCTCAACAGCTTTATAAATCCATATGGACAAAGTCATAAATTTCGATTGATTTCACTTTGAGCGTTTCTATAGATTGGGCGGATTACCAATCCGTTGTAGAATGCAGGCCTAATAAAACAAGTCTCCCAGCGAATTGAAATACAGGATCAAGGACGATATGAAAAATAATATAAATATTTTCTGGGCTGTTCTGAGCTTATGCTATGTCGCTTTAGGCAGTGCAGGGCTTCATGCTGACGATCAAAAGAATGGCGTGTTTGTGGGTTACGAATTAAATGAAATGGTTCTTAATGAATTTAATAAGTTTGCTGGAGAGGTTGGTTATCGATTTAGAAAACAAGATCAAATGAGATTGTCTTACATGGATGTCGTACTAACAGAACGGCATTTATCAGGCTCTGAAGCTTCTGCAGTTGATGGCGATAATGTAAAGGGTAAATTCCAAGGTTGGGAGTTGAGTTATGATCGTTTTTTAGGTTCATCGAGCTGGTATCTAAGTGTCAACGCAGGTCACTTTAGGCATTTATACCAGCATACTGTGCTAGATGATGAGTTAGATTTTGAAAGTAATTCATTGGGTATTGGGTTTGGTTATTTTGATATTAACCATTTAGGAATCGATGGTTTGACGTTGAATATATCAGTGCCTATTCGTAAATATCTTCAGCCTCAAGATAAGACTTACCTTGGTGATACTCGAATCAACGCACATTCTATTGTTAATAATTTTTGGTTCTTCATTGGCTACGCTTTTTAATGGGAGCCGTAATAAAGCAGCTTTATTCAAAGTCTTAGGCAGATTTTCCTCTTTAGTGCTTAGGGTGTCATCTATAGCTAAGGTTTTAATTAGTCGTTCATTGCCATTTATTGTTTTATCTTGCCAGTGCTTTTAATCAATTTTATTAGATATGTTTGTTTTTCCTTCAATTATTGTGATTAGACAATATTGCCTCTTAAAGCCACAACATGCTTGCATAGCTTATTAGCTGAAAAATAATTTTCATAGTTTTTAAATAAATGATGAGTTTTATTAGCGTTAGAGTGCAGAAAAGCGATTAGTTTGAGTGTTTTTTGACCCCTCCTCTCACATACTATCTGTCTAATGATTGGTTTAGACTCCTCGCGTCATTATGAATAATCAATCTGTTTTCAGCTGTATTCAGATTGAGTGGCGATTAAATTAATAATAAATACATGGATGAATATATGAAGTATTTCGTTGTAAAAAAACACCTCACCCTAGGCGCATTAGCATTAAGCTTTCCGCTGTTGTTATCAGCGCAAGCGAGCCAAGCACTTAACATTGCATTAACCAATGACGATGGTTGGGATGCTGCAGGTATTCAAACCCTTAAAAAAGCACTGGTTGGTGCAGGGCATACGGTGACGCTGGCGGGTTCGTCTGAAAACCAAAGTGGTTCTAGCGCGGCCATTAATTTAGGCAAATATAATCTGCGTATCACTAAGCAGGCGGATAAAGATGGCGAAACAGGAGCCAATGAATACTCTGTTGCACTGGCAGACGGTACGGGTGCTGAACCTGCAACGGCTGGCCAAGTGGCGATTGCGATTGCGCAACAAAATGGTGAGCCTGTTGATCTTCTTATTTCGGGCACAAACGCGGGCGGTAATGTGGGTGCTATGACGAATCTTTCCGGTACGGTGGGTGCAGTTGTGCATGCATTGTCTTATGCAAACGGTGTTGCGGTGCCAGCCATTGCGTTTAGTACTGACGAGGTGATTCCTGAGCGTTATTGCCCAGAAGGCAAAGAGGCGTCTTGTGCTTACGTTAATTACAAGCACTTTAAAAAAGTGGCAAGTTGGATGGTGGGTTTTGTAGCGCAGCTTGAAACAAAACCGGGCTGGTTAGGTTATGAAGATCAGCTTTTACCTAAAGGTGTTGCGCTAAATATTAACTACCCTACCAATATAATCTCTGGCTATGACGAAGCAGGCGACCCTGAGTATTCTTATTTAGAAGAAATCACCGGTGTAACGTTAAACGTACAAGGTAAGTTGCCGTCTTTAGGTGGATTACCGATTGCGTTACCAGTTGGCTGTTACAGTGATTGCGTGAATGCGGAAGTGGGCAGTGTGAGTTATGGCGGCATTACCGGTACGCCCGTTATCGAAAATGTAAACGAAAAACATCACGCTGATACAACAGCTTATGCACAAGGTAATGTGACCATTGTGCCGATTGATGTGAATTTAACGGCGAATCCGTTCCAACGTTTAAAATTCAAAAAATTAGTGCGTGATTTAAACGTACAATAATTATTGGTAATAAAAATAGCAGTAACAAAAAGCCCTTTAAGATCATTCTTAAAGGGCTTTTTTTTTGTGATGTTAATGCCGTTTAATTATTGTGTTTGTGCAGTTAGCTCTGTTGTTTGCAGGCTTCTTGCAATTGAGCGAAATGCGGCCACGGCTAAGTATTTACTTTCGTAGTCGTTTTCCATAAAGCTACGGTCAGCACTGTTTTTTACGATCACAGTATTGGTTTTACGATCAATAAATATGTATTGACCATAAATACCAATGGCCAAAAATTCTTGATCAGGATTTTCTGGTAACCACCATTGGTAGCCATAACCAAAGCGAGTGGTGGCGGTGTCGCGCTTGCCGGGAGTTAGATGTGGGGCATCAGGGGTGATGCTGTCTTCTATCCATTGTGCAGGTACGATTTGTTCGCCGTTATACATGCCGTGGTCACGATACAACATCCCCATGCGTGCATAGTCTCGACTTATCATGTTCAACCCGCCCAGAACCATTGGTTCGCCTGTGGTGTCGGTGATGTAAAAGGCATCTTGTTCGCTGCCTAATTTGCTCCATAGTTTTTCTTGAAAGTACTCCATGATGGTTTTACCAGTGGCGGCGCGCAGTACCATGCCAATCACGTGAGTATCGATGCTCACATAATGCATGAACGTGCCTTGCTCATGCTTGGGGTCTTTATTCAGTGAGGCGGCGAAATCGTCAAAGCTGCCGCCAAGCGCCATAACGCGGCCAAAACGGTTAATGTCGCTGTTAAAGTTGCTGTAGTCTTCGTCAAAATAAACGGCACTGCTCATTTGTAAAACGTTTTTAATGGTGACGCCGTCGTAACCAGTGCCTTTTAGGCTGGGTACGTAGTCGGTAACGGCAGCATTTAAATCAGTGATCTTGCCTTCACTTATGGCGATGCCAAATAAAGCGCTTAAAAAGGATTTTGCCATAGACCAAGAGATACGCTTGTCGGTGGCGTGCGTGCCTTGGTAGTAGTCTTCAAAAACAAGATTGTCGCCTTTGATCACGACAAACGCGGTGGTGCTGGAATCAGTCATCCAATCTTGCAGATTGCGCACTTCACCTTGGTAAGTAAATGTCTCCGGCAAGTTTGATAGTGCAGGGGTTAAAGTACGCATATTATCATTGGCTTTTAGGGTCTTAACGGGTGCAACGGCGTCCATGTGAGAAAAGCGCTCAACAATGACATCGGCATCAAACAAGCGCACGGTGTTGTAAAGCTGGTGAATTTCGGTATGAAAGATGGCGGCGCCAGTCACTGCTACGACGACGAATCCGGTTAATGTACGGCCTAAAGCCCTGCCTAATGACATGAATCACCTGTTGTTTTTATTGTGTGCAGTGAGCTTACCGTATTTTGGTGTTTCGCCAATGGTGAAAGTGGCTATTTGAGGTGGCCTTTTATGCCAAGAGTGAGAATAAATTTTGGCGTATTAGGCTATGGTGTTCCTATGGTTATTTTCTTGTTTTTTGATGTTTTTTTGTGCATAATGCGCGCCCCCTAATTTATCTATTGTTGGGTAAATAGGACTCCTTGCCTCTTACAGCGCTCTGCACTGATAAAAGGCTATTAACCCATAAGGAGCATTTTATATGCGTCATTACGAAATCGTATTTCTGGTACACCCAGATCAAAGCGAACAAGTACCTTCAATGATCGAGCGTTATACTGGCTCTATCAAAGAAACAGGTGGTCAAATCCACCGTCTTGAAGACTGGGGCCGTCGTCACCTGGCTTACCCAATTCAAAAGATCCACAAAGCACACTATGTTCTTATGAACATCGAATGCGACAACGAAACTCTAACTGAGTTAAACAACACTTTCCGTTTCAACGATGCTGTTATTCGTAGCATGGTTATTCGTACTAAAGATGCTGTAACTGGCGATTCTGCAATTAAAGCTGCTGAAAGCCGTCAAGACCGTCGTGACGATCGTCCACGTCGTGAAGATGCTGAAGTTGCTGAAGTTGAAACCGCTGACACTGCATCTGATGCAGATGACGCTGCAGAATAATAGGAGTATAGATTATGTCTCGTTTTTTCCGTCGTCGTAAGTTCTGTCGTTTTTCTGCTGAAGGTGTTGCTGAGATCGATTACAAAGACCTTGAAGTTCTTAAAGGTTACGTAACTGAAACTGGCAAAATCGTTCCTAGCCGTATCACTGGTACGAAAGCTAAGTATCAGCGTCAGCTAGCAACTGCTATCAAGCGTGCTCGTTACGTAGCGCTATTGCCATACACTGATTCTCACAAGTAATCGGTAGCGCTGTTATGGGAGCCATTGCACGCTTTAGTATGCAGGGACCTCGTCAGGCAGCGCTTATGGCTGTGCTATTCGCCGCTATTCCTCTGATGTATTGGGTGAGTGCGGCGGTTGTGGCCTTGGTGATTTTAAGCCAAGGCCTCAACAAAGGTTTAAATGTGATGTTGGCGGCGTTATTACCAGGTATTGCTTGGTTTGCAGCGCAACAAGATATCACTGCAATTATAGTGATTTTAGGCAGTGCCGGGATGGCCAGCGTTATTAGAGTGAGCGCGTCACTGCCTAAAGCCATTAGTTTATCCGCATTAGCGGGTCTGGCCTGTGTTTGGTTGTTGCCATTGTTGAGCCCTCAGTGGGTCGAGTTGTTGCAGCAAGGAGCGCAGGAATACGGTAAGGCCCTTGAAAGTCGAATGGATGTACAGGCTGCACAAGCCTTTCAGCCTTGGGTTTTCCCCATGTTATTGGGTGGAATCAGTGCCATGTTGCAGCTGTTTTCCATAGGTGGCTTATTGTTGGGGCGTTATTGGCAGGCAAAATTATATAACCCTAGCGGGTTTAAAGCAGAATTCCACACCCTGCGGTTACCTTTGTGGTACGTGGCGATTGCCTTAGGGGTGTTTTTTATTAGTGTGTCGGACCCATCTTGGGTGAGTCTGATGCCGGTGATTCTGGTGCCCTTGTTTATCATGGGTGTTAGTTTGGTTCATGGTGTTATAGCCATGGGGCAGTTAAGCAAGCAGTGGTTGATGGCGTTTTACATTAGCTTTGTGTTCTTTCTGCCATATATGTACGCGTTACTAATTTTTGTGGCGTTACTGGATGTCATTTTTGACTTTCGTAAGCGACTAAAAGACACGGCATAATTCAAGGTCCAATTGTTTGGGCCATTAACATATAAGACGTAAGTCTTGCCCTGTAAGGTGTTTAAAGATGGATGTAATCCTACTAGAAAAAGTGGCTAAATTAGGTGCTCTTGGCGATAAAGTAACCGTTAAATCTGGTTACGGCCGTAACTTCCTAATTCCTCAAAAGAAAGCGGTTCCAGCAACAGCTGCAAACGTTGCAACGTTTGAAACTCGTCGTGCTGAGCTTGAAAAAGAAGCTGTAGCTAAACTAGCTAACGCTGAGAAGCGTGCAGAGCAACTTAAAGAACTTGAGTTGACTCTAGCGGTTAAAGCGGGCGAAGACGGTAAATTGTTCGGCTCAATCGGTACTCGTGACCTTGCTGACCTAATTGGCTCTACTGGCATCGAAGCGACTAAAGCTGAGATTCGTCTACCAAATGGTCCATTACGTACTACTGGTACTTTCGAAATCACTCTGCAAGTACACGCTGACGTGACGACTTCTCTTACTGTACACGTTGTACCAGAAGAGTAATCAATCGCCCTTTAAAGGCGTAAGATAAAAGAAGCCCTAATGTGAAAGCATTAGGGCTTTTTTATTGTTGAATAGGGCCTTTTGGGTGCTTTAGGTTGGCGGAATTAACTGCTTTATTCTGCCGTTTAATTCCTATACAATACGCGCCCCTTATAGTGTGTCTGGCTATTCTAGGTATTAATCTAGGTGAGCGAGACGCTTTGTTAAACGGCGGGTGATACCAAAACCGGCCCATAAAAGAGAAGAAACTGTCGCATGGTAGTGATTCGATTAGCCCTTGGTGGCTCTAAAAAACGTCCTTTTTATCATTTATCTGTAGCTGACCAGCGTTTTCCACGCGACGGTCGCTTCATTGAGCGCGTAGGTTTCTTTAACCCTGTTGCTCGTGGTCAAGAAGAACGTCTACGTGTTGATATTGAACGCATTGAATATTGGATGAGCAAAGGCGCTCAGCCAAGTGATCGTGTTGCTAAGCTTCTTAAAGATGCTAAAAAGCAACAAGCTGCTGGTTAATTGGGCAGGTAATAAGACACTTTGATGAATAAAACACCAGAAAATTTAACCGTTATCGGCAAAGTGACCGGTGTCTATGGCATTAAAGGTTGGGTGAAGGTATTTAGTCATACTGAGCTCAAAGAAAGCGTCTTCTCGTACGGTGATTGGCTGTTAAATATGAACGGCCAATGGACGCCGGTTAAGGTGAGCGAATGGCGTACCCATGGTAACGGCATTGTTGCTCAACTTGACGATTGTAATGATCGGACTCTGGCACAAAAGTATTGCCAATGTGATATTGCGATTCCAATGGATGCACTTCCAGAGACCGAAGAAGGCGAGATCTATTACCACCAATTAAAAGATTTATTGGTGGTTACCACGGACGATGTGATTTTGGGTCAGGTAGATCATCTGTTTAATAATGGCGCGAACGACGTACTCGTTGTGAAGGCTACCAAAGACAGTATTGATGGTCGTGAACGATTGTTGCCGTATAGCGATGACTGCGTTCAAAGCCTTGATCTTGAAAAACGCATTATCCAAGTTGATTGGGATCCGGAATTCTAATCATGCAGTTTGGCATCATCTCCATCTTTCCTGAGATGTTCCAAGCGCTTACTGCAAGCGGCGTCACTGGGCGGGCGGTAAGTAGAGGTTTGGTCGATATAACGTGTTGGAATCCTCGTGATTTCACCACTGATAGGCACCAGACCGTGGATGAGCGCCCTTATGGCGGTGGTCCGGGCATGTTGATGAAGGTGGCTCCGCTTGAGCAAGCCATAGGCGCAGCGAAAGCGAAATTGGGCCCAAACAGCAAAGTAATTTACCTGTCACCGCAAGGGCAACAATTAACCCAAGCGGGGGCGGAGTCTCTAGCGAAAGAAGACGGTTTAATCTTCTTAGCTGGCCGCTACGAAGGCGTAGACGAGCGCTTGATTCAAGCGCAGGTGGACGAAGAATGGTCCATAGGTGACTACGTGTTAAGTGGTGGTGAACTGGCTGCAATGGTGATGATGGATAGCATCATCCGATTGGTGCCAGGGGTGCTCGGACATGATATGAGTGCTGTTGAAGATTCGTTCGTCGATGGCTTATTAGACTGTCCACACTATACTCGACCTGAGGTTTACAACGGCGAGCCGGTACCTGGGGTGTTACTTAGTGGTGACCACAAAAAAATTAAGCGCTGGCGTCTTAAACAAGCGCTAGGGCGCACCTGGCAACGCAGGCCAGATTTGCTGGCAAAAAGGCCACTCAGCGATGATGAGCAAGCCCTTTTGCACGAATTTATTCGAGACGTTCAAGATCCTAGTGATACTTGAACCTATCCGAAACTACTTAGGAGCTTAGTCATGAGCAGCAAGAACCCAATTATCCAGGCTATTGAGTCTGCACAATTAAAAACTGATATCCCTGCATTCGGTGCTGGTGATACTGTTATCGTACAAGTTAAAGTAAAAGAAGGTACACGTGAACGTCTTCAGGCATATGAAGGTGTTGTTATCGCTAAGCGTAACCGTGGCCTAAACTCTGCTTTCACTGTACGTAAAATTTCTAACGGTGTTGGTGTTGAGCGTACTTTCCAAGCGCACAGCCCTTTAATCGATAGCATTGAAGTGAAACGTCGTGGTGATGTTCGTAAAGCGAAACTTTACTACCTACGTGAGCGTTCTGGTAAATCAGCGCGTATCAAAGAAAAGCTTACTAAGTAATTCGTTACTAAATAGTTTTTCAGAAAAACCCGACTTGTGCGGGTTTTTTGCGTTTTGGACTTTGATGTTGGGCGTCGTAAATCAGCTGCTTATGTATCAGATATGGGAGGCTAACTAACTCTGAAGCTAGAATAATCCACTATGCGGTTAGGCCTTTCGATAAGCTCGTGATAATCGGTGAGTGCTGATGTCGATTAAAAACCAGAAGCTTTAATTAGCCTAAGCGGCCAGTTGCATGCATATTTGCCAAATCCCCTCTGGAACTTTCCCCGTAATCAGTGTTCTAATTGCTCTACAAATTTAAATAGAGATATCTCATGGCAATTTTACGAATTCTAGGTGCTAGTGCCTTGATCTTACTGGCCAACCTAGCGGCGGCTGAAGAGATTAGCGTTGAAGAAACCATCGCTAAATCATTACGCGCCGCGCAGCCGTCACTGGTATTACTTAGTGCCCAGCAAGTTCCGGGGCAAGATTTATACGAAGTTGAGCTTACCAGTGGTGAAGTTTTATACAGTACTAAAGATGGTAAATACTTTGTATATGGTTCTTTATTTCAAGCGACCCAAGGCGAGCTTGTTAATATCACGGCCAAGCGCAGTGATGAAAAACGCCTAGCGTTAATGGATAAATTAGACCCAAAAGATTTGGTGGTGTTCGCTAGTAAAGGTGAAGAGAAAGCCGTCATTAATGTCTTTACCGATGTCGATTGTGGCTACTGCCGTAAACTACACCGCGAAGTGCCACGCTTAAACGAGCTTGGTATTACCGTACGATATTTAGCTTACCCGCGTGCTGGCGTATATGCCGATCAAAAGCGTACCGAGTTCACTGGTTCATACAAAAAGCTGAAAAGCGTCTGGTGTGATGCTGACCGTCCAGGGGCTATGAACAAAGCAAAAGCCACGGGGTTTATTAAAGAAAACCTAAATTGTGAAGCCCCAATCGAGGCGCAACTCGCTCTTGGTAGTGAGTTTGGCGTACGCGGAACACCAGCCATTATCTTACAAGATGGTGAACTGTTACCGGGCTACATGCCAGCGGATGAATTAGCTAAAAAGATCGGCCTATAACCTAAGCTCGGTTGTACCTTGAAGCCCTGATGTGAAAGCATTGGGGCTTTTGTGTTTGTGGGGCTTAAACAGGGGATTTTAAGCAAATTCACACTGCCTGTTACAGGTTGATTGTGGTACATTTAGCGCCCAAATTTTTTACACTTCTGACGCATAGTCAGGCATTTATATAACGGAGACCATATAGTGAAACCGGTTAAAGTGGGCATCTGTGGATTTGGTACTGTCGGTGGCGGTACTTTTAACGTATTAGTAGAGAACGCAGCAGAGATTGCGCGTCGTGCTGGGCGTGACATTATTATTGAGCAGATAGGCGCTCGTCGCGAAAACCCTGCTTGCGACACCCGTAACACCAATATGACCACGGATATTTTCGACATTGTGCGTAATCCCGAAATCGATATCGTGGTTGAGCTAATTGGTGGTTATGACGTGGCGAAAGAGCTAGTGCTTGAAGCCATTCAAAACGGCAAGCACGTGGTCACTGCAAACAAAGCCCTAATTGCCGTGCACGGAACTGAAATTTTCGCAGCAGCAAAAAAAGCAGGCGTAAGTGTTGGTTACGAAGCGGGTGTTGCTGGTGGTATTCCAGTAATCAAAGCCATACGTGAAGGTTTAGCAGCAAACAAAATTGAACGCGTTGCCGGTATTATCAACGGCACGGGTAACTTTATCCTGACTGAAATGCGTGACAAAGGTCGTGACTTCAATGACGTACTGGCCGAAGCACAAGCGCTCGGTTACGCCGAAGCTGACCCAACCTTCGACGTTGAAGGCATTGATGCTGCGCACAAGCTAACGATTCTATCTTCAATTGCCTACGGTATTCCGTTGCAGTTTGAAAACTGCTTCACAGAAGGCATCAGCAAAATTACCCGTGAAGACGTGCAATACGCTGAAGAACTTGGCTACCGTATCAAACACCTTGGCGTTAGTGCGCGCAATGAAAAAGGCATCGACCTACGCGTGCACCCAACGTTGATTCCTGAAACCAACATGATCGCCAAAGTAGACGGCGTAATGAACGCGGTTGCAGTAAAAGGCAGTGCAGTAAAAGACACCTTATTCTGTGGTCCAGGCGCGGGTGCTGGCCCAACAGCCTCGGCTGTGGTTGCCGACATTATCGACATCGCCCGTGGTATTCAGGTAGAAGCATTATCGTTTGATAGCCTTGAAGACCTTAAAGTATTGCCAATCGATGAAATCGAAACAGGTTATTACTTACGTATGCAGGCACTGGACAAAGCCGGCGTACTGGCCACGGTTGCAACGATCTTAAGCAATAAAGGCATCAGCATTGAAGCCTTGATTCAGAAAGAGCCAAAAGATGACGAAATTCTTGTACCGATCATTATGTTGATTCACAAAGTACAAGAAAAAATCATGAATGAAGCCATTGCTGAAATTGAAGCGCTGGCTGAAATCAACGGTGCGGTTACGCGCATTCGTGTTGAAGAATTAAATTAATCACAGATTTTAAATATTAAACCTGACTATCAGGATATATGAATATGATGAAATATATTTCAACTCGCGGTAACGCACCGGAGTTAACATTTGAAGAAGTACTACTTACTGGCCTAGCAGAAGACGGCGGTTTGTATGTACCAAAAGACGTACCACAATACACACTAGCTGAAATTGAATCTTGGCGTGACCTTCCGTACGCAGAGCTTGCGCACAAAGTTATCTACCCGTTCGTAGAAGGCAGTGTTGATAGCGATGCACTACAAAAAATCTTAAACGAAGTGTACGGTGCGTTTGCTCACAAAGCCGTTGCGCCTTTGCAGCAAATCGACCACAACGAATACGTGTTGGAGCTTTTCCACGGCCCAACACTGGCGTTTAAAGATTTCGCATTGCAAACTCTTGGTCGCTTATTAGATTACGTTTTAGAGCGTCGTCACGAAAAAGTCGTGATCATGGGTGCTACTTCTGGTGATACCGGTTCGGCTGCCATCGAAGGCACCAAAGCGTGTAAAAATGTAGACATCTTTATCCTGCATCCACACGGTAAAGTGTCTGAAGTACAGCGCCGTCAAATGACAACCGTAAAAGGCGATAACATTTACAACATCGCCATCGAAGGCAACTTCGACCAAGCGCAAGATATGGTGAAAGCCAGCTTTGGTAATCAAGGTTTCTTAAAAGGCGAGCGTAAACTGGTTGCAGTAAACAGCATTAACTGGGCACGTATCATGTCTCAGATCGTTTACTACTTCTATTCATCACTAAACCTTGGTGGTCCGCTACGTCCAATGGCGTACTCAGTACCAACCGGTAACTTTGGTGATATTTTTGCCGGTTACATGGCGAAAAAAATGGGCCTACCAATTGATCAATTAGTAATTGCCACTAACAGCAACGATGTATTACATCGCTTAATGAGCAAAAATCAATACGAAGTGCATCCTCTGCAACACACCATTACGCCATCAATGGATATTGCCGTGTCTTCAAACTTTGAGCGTTTATTGTTTGACCTTTACGACCGCGACGGCGCTGCCTTAGCTGAACTAATGGGCCGCATGAATGCGAAAAAAGACGTGGTATCACTGGACGAAGAAAAACTAGCTAAAGCCCGTGTACTTTTCGATAGCTATGCAGTGAGTGAAGACGACACCGTTAAAATCATGCAAGACGTGTTTGAAGAAACCGGTTACCTGTTAGACCCACACACAGCCATTGGTGTAAAAGCTGCGCGTGAAACTCGCCGTAATAACAACATCCCAATGATAACACTGGGCACTGCCCACCCTGTGAAATTTGAAGATGCGGTTAAACGTGCAGGCTTCGATATGCCAGCACTACCACACCACTTAACGGACCTAATGGATCGTGAAGAGCGTTTGGATGTATTGCCAGCAGATTTAGAAGCGGTACATAAGTTTATTGCGCAGAAGACGTTTAAGTAAGTATGTGAGACGTAGAGCGAGAGACGTAAGACGCTTGCTCTGTGTTGATCAATAAAAAAGGCGCAGCATCGAAAGATGCTGCGCCTTTTTTATTAGTATTCAAATTTCAAAAAAATAATGTATTTAGGAATTAGAATCAAGCCTGATCTAATCTTTTAAAAATACTTTATTGATGATATGAATATTAGTTGTTTTGGTTTATTTCAAAATATCGTTGTAGTTCAAGTCTTTCAGTTATATCGTTTTTATGGTTATTAAATATATTAAGCATTAAATTCGTACTGTTTAAACTTTCAATTGAAAGGTTGAAATATTCAGGTATGTTTGGGAGTGAGCTTAATTCAATGATTTCGTTATTTATCTGTCTTTTACCGTTTATTGTAAAATCAATATGTTGAATAATAATATTGTCTTTATAATATAGAAAAGTATTTTTTGTTAAACTATTTCTTGTAAAAAGTTCATCATCAGGGAGCTGTATACTTCCATATTGGTTACCACTTTTATCTACAGTGATTGCTTCTATTGTTTGCCAAATATACTCAAGTAAGTTTTCTTTTTTAATGTCTCTGCTAGATACGGTGTATCTTGCATAGACACCACTGGTCCAGCTGTAATTAGACCAAATCTCATTATATGTATCTTGAGGTCTTCTAAATTTATCAGGTATCGTTAAGTGTATTGAGTTATTTTCATAACTTAAATTAAGCCATAACCAATCATTATCATCTGAATATGTTCTAGAGTATTCAAAAAAACCACCAGTAAACTGATCAATCGAATCGACTTTCATTGAGTTTTCGCTATAAAAATCTATAGAAATAGTTTCTTTATCTTCATACGTGAATTTATCGTTCCTATATACATAATAAGAATCGTCTCTATTATCTTTTCCTATAAGAAGGATCGAATTTTCAACTTTCGAAGAGAATCCATTTAATTTAGGTTCCGGTGAGTCAAAATTAATATATGCATAAGTCATTGTGCCATTAAAGATATTAATGCCATCATTGCTTTGTTCACTATAGATAGTTGCAGATTTAGGTGTGTTGTTTTTACTTGTCAAATGGCTAGTGTCGCATGAATAAATATTATTATCTTCGCTTATACCATACTTTGGAATGTTGCCTGTTTTAAATTTAAAGCTGACACCTTTTCCATTGGGGAAGCCTTCGTCAGGCACGCAAAGTTCAATAAATTCAATGGTGTCGTTCTCGCTTAATTTAGATAATGTAATTTGATCTGTAATTTTTGCCCAGTTTCTGCTGTTTACCTTGACAGCATGATAGCCATTTTCTGATACAAAAGTGATAGAGGTGCCATTTTGGTCAGTACCTTCTAATGTGATTGTTGAGTCATCATCAGAATTAAATGGATTACAAGCGGCTAATAGAAAAAGTGTGATAATTGTAAATAGGCGTAGCATTTGATAATCCTTGAATAAAATGCCGTTAATGAAACGAATGTAAAAAAGAGCGCTTTTTATACAGGTTCGCGCTTGTTGAATCAAACTTAATTAAACGTTTCATGGGTGAATTTGAAGGTAGAGTGGAATGCTATCTTTTGAGATGGCCCCCGGATCTGCTCGTTCCTCGCGTCCGGGGTGACGGTGGTAATTGTTCTGCGTGGAATTAGTCTTTTGGAAAATAATTCGGTTTTTCCTCAATCGCCAACAATTCCCGACGAATCAAATCCAAACCTGCACTGGCCACATATTCTTGAAAGCGCGCTCGCGAGAACGGAAAGAATAACTTAACCGTTTTAATCTCTGAGTGATTGCCCCAAGCCACCCAAACTGTGCCAACGGGTTTGTCATCAGTACCGCCACCAGGTCCTGCAATGCCACTTACGGCTACGGCCCAATCGCTGCCACTTTTGTTAAGAGCACCTTGCGCCATTTCTATTACCACTTCTTCTGATACGGCACCGTATTCTTCTAATGTGCTTTCACTAACATCCACCATGGCGGTTTTCATTTCGTTAGAATAGGTAACAAAGCCTGCGCCAAACACTGTGGACGAACCCGCTACGGATGTAATCTTGGATGCAATCAAGCCGCCGGTGCAAGATTCTACTGTGGTGATAGTCTGTTGTTTATCAGTTAATAATTGCACAAGGTTTTCTGGTAATTGAATATCACCTTCACCTATGACGTGACCGTTTAAAACCTGTTTAATTTTCTGGGTTAAGCCGTCTATTTTTTCTTCTGCTTGTTTAGAGTGGGCGGTGAGTTTCACTTCCACTTGTGGATAAGCGGCACGAAACCCCATGTCAATGTCATGGGGCCAATCTGGAATGTGCTTGCGTAATTTTAATTGCAATGACGACTCGCCAATACCAAATACTTGTAAGCGTTTGGTGGTGTGAGGTTCTATGTTAGTAAAGCGCTTTTCTAGCATGGGCAAAATGCTATGGGTCATCATGGCGTTTAATTCGCTGGGCACACCAGGGGTGAAAAACATTAGGCAACTATTGTGTTCACAATAAAAACCGGGGGCACTGCCGTTGGTGTTTTCTAAAATACCCACGTCTTTCGGTAAGATGCCTTGTTTTTTGTTGGCATCGTTCATTGGGTAATTGAGTTTTTTACACCATATTTCAATTTGGGCGATGGCGGTTGGGTGTTCACATAAGGGCGAGTTGATTACTTGCGCTAAGGCTTCCGCTGTTTTGTCGTCTTCGGTTGGGCCAAGGCCACCGTTTACAATTAATACATTAGCCTGTTGGCTTAGCTGTTCCATTTCGTTAATCAGGTCTTCTAATAAGTCACCCACAGTGACTTTTTTACGTGGGCGCAATCCAAGTGTGACAAGGTGGTCGGCGATCATGGCGCTGTTACTATCTATGATGTCACCGCTCATGATTTCGTCACCGGTGAGCAGTAGGTGAATATTGGCTTGGGTCATAATCTTTACTTTCTCGTTATTGCGCGACTGCGTACAATTGCCGCCATGAATATAGAAATTATACGTCGTGAATCCGATACCAGTCTGCCCTTATTAGAGCGAATTTTCCATTCCCGTGGCTTAAATGAAGCGAACACACAGTTCTCGTTAAAAAGCTTAATGGATATCCAAGCATTAAAAGGTCTAGATGATGCCTGCGATTTATTGGTTAGCGCTATTAATCAACAACAAAAGATCTTAATCCTTGGTGACTTCGATGTTGATGGTGCGACCAGTACGGCATTGGCGGTGGATGCGTTGCGTCAAATGGGCGCGCAAAACGTCAGTTATCTTGTACCCAATCGATTTGAATTTGGTTACGGCTTGTCGGTGGAAATTGTGGATTACGCTTATCAGCATTTTTCTCCGGATTTAATCGTAACGGTAGATAACGGCATCTCCAGTTTTGATGGCGTGAATCGAGCGCAAGCGCTGGGTATGAAAGTGTTGGTCACGGATCATCACTTGGCCGCAGATTTTTTGCCCGTAGCCGATGCTATTGTGAACCCAAATCAACCCGGTTGTGGGTTTGCTTCAAAATCAGCGTGCGGTTGTGCGGTGATTTTTTATGTGATGTGTGCCTTACGCACGGCGTTAATTAAACAAGGCAGGGCGGCTGATAGTTTACCCAATATGGCGCAGTATTTAGATTTAGTCGCACTGGCCACGGTAGCTGATGTGGTGCCGTTGGATGAAAATAATCGAATTTTGGTGGAGCAAGGTTTGCGCCGAATTCGCTCTGGGTTTGCGCGTCCGGGAATTCAAGCGTTGTTGCAGGTTTCAAAAAAGAACCCGCAACAGCTCACCAGTAAGGATTTTGGTTTTGCACTTGGGCCTCGTTTAAATGCGGCGGGTCGCATGGATGACATGAGCGTGGGCATTGAATGTTTATTGGCGCAAAATTTAGATCGAGCATTGATGATTGCTCAATCATTAGATGAGCTAAACCAAGACCGCAAACTAGTAGAAGGGCAAATGCAGCAAGAGGCGTTAAAGCATTTAGAGCAGCTGAGTGTGGAGGCTGATGGTAATGTCAGTGTGTGTTTGTATCAAGCTCAATGGCACCAAGGTGTGATTGGTTTATTGGCCTCGCGCATTAAAGAAAAACTATACCGACCGGTGATTGCGTTTGCCCCTGCGCAAGATGGTTTAACCGACGCAGACATGGCAAGCGGTGAGTTTGAATTAAAAGGCAGCGGTCGTTCGATTCCCGGTTTTCATTTACGCGATGCATTGGATTTAGTGGCTAAAAAAATTCCCCATGTATTAAACAAGTTTGGCGGCCATGCTATGGCGGCGGGTTTATCTATTAAGCAAAAATACTTGGCAGAATTTGAAGCGGCGTTTGAACAAGTATCACAAACTTTGTTAACACCTGAGTTATTAGTCAACCAAGTGGTGACAGACGGTGCGCCTGTGGCTCAAGATTTTAATATTAATCTTGCGCGACAGTTACGTTTTATGGCCCCTTGGGGGCAAAATTTCCCGGAGCCGTTATTTGATGACACTTTTACAGTGATAAATCATCGTTTATTGGGCGTGGATAAGAACCATTTAAAATTAACCCTGCAAGTACCGAACAGTCACTTGGCGGTGGACGCTATTTTATTTGGCATTGAACGTCATGGTATTACACCAGCCATTGTGGTGAATATGCTGCGTGTCCATGTGGTGTTTGAAATGGATGTGAATGAATTTCGTGGCCAAGAAAATGTGCAATTAATAGTGCGTCATTTGCAGGTGGTGTAACTTAATTGTATGAGGGTGCGCCTCGCCCGACAAATATTAGATCGGGCGCGGGGCACCCTCGTACAGGACGTCTTTCCCGCGAAGGCGCACTGCTGTCCGGAATAAATAGTCATATAGGCAAGCACCCCTGCCGTATATTGATTGACCGTCGCCTATTTCGAGCACTTATCTGGTGTTGGTCTATCTCTGGTCGCTGAAATAACCCTCCTTT
>JBLHLT010000006.1:0-194977 GCA_047621325.1 Oceanicoccus sp. | reverse complement strand
AGCCCTAAACAACAATATTAAAGCCTTGGGAAGGCAATCAAGGGGTTATAGAAATCTTGAGCGGTATAAGGCTTCAATATTTTTCCGTTTTGGTGGGTTGGATATGGCGTTCCACTAAATAAGGGGAGGAGCCATAAATAAACAGTATATTTTCGGGAATGCAAGAAATCAGACGGCCATGGCTCAAAAAATCAGAAAAAAGTGCTCGTTTTTGCCTAGTTAATCACTGGGAAATACTTTAAATTCAATTACTTATAAAAATGGTAATCGAAATAATGGGACCCCGTTATTTCGATGAAAAACTGCACGCGCGTTTTTACAGGCAAGATTGTCGCCCAAAAGCCTTTAATGTCTTGTTTTATATGGATTTATTTTTGTTTTTTAAGGTTTTAAGAAAATGCAAAAACGAGCGTGCGCATGATTAAAATGTTATGAGTAAAGGGAACTTATGTCGATCACTGCTAGTGAAAAAAATCTATTTGAAGAGTGGAAAGGAAATCGAGTCGGTTTCGTTTCGGACGGTCTGGTTTCTGAACTAGATTATTTAAACTCAAAAACCAAAATATGTATTGTGCTGAAGGAAGTTAATGACCCAGATGGTGGCGGGTGGGATTTGAGAGAGTTTATTGCCGATGGAGCAAGATCTCAAACATGGAATAATGTTGCCCGCTGGGTGAATGGAATTAGAAATATAGAACGTGATATTCCTTGGAAGGAATTTGATGATATTAATGAAGAAGACAGACAGTCCTCTCTTAAATCTATATGTGCGATGAATTTAAAAAAATCACCAGGTACTCATACAACAAACAAAGCTTCTCTTAATAAAGTTGCTAGTGAAGATCGCAACTTTATTGAAAGGCAATTTGCTCTTTATAATCCAGATATAACGATATGTGGCGGGACAGGAGATCTCTTTAAAGACGTTGCGGGTTTTAATGACTTTGAATGGAAGAGAACTAGCCGCGGAATTTGGTGGTACGAGAGAGCCCCTAAGAAATATGTAATTGCATATTGTCACCCAGAAGCACGAGTGGATAACCCACTAATTGTATATGGGCTAATTGATGCTATTCGTGAAATTTACTCATAACAAGTCGTTAAAGAAGGACAAATAACAGTTGGCTTTTGCTCCTGCGTCGCTTATTTTAGCCAACAATTATTTGCCTCTTAACGAGGCGTTAGTGTTCAAGTGTGCCTAGCCCCAATAAAATTTATAGAAAGCAATAGGAATGATTATGGAAGATGTAAAAATAAACTCTTTTGTAAATGGAAATACATGGATAAGGGCTGATTTTCATCTTCATACTAAATCAGATAAAGAGTTTAAGTATGATGGAGAGGAAAACTCTTTTGTCACGGAATATATCGACAAATTAAATTCGAATAGAATTAAATTAGGTGTAATAACGAACCACAACAAGTTCGTTTTGGATGAATTTAAGGCATTAAAAAAGAAAGCAAAGAAATCAAATATTGGGCTTCTTCCAGGCGTTGAACTTTCTGTTAATGATGGTGCAAATGGAATCCATGTTCTTGTCGTATTTTCTGAAGAATGGATTTCAGACGGTCAGGATTATATTAATAATTTTCTCAATGTTACATTCTCAGGAAGAACCCCCTCCCAATACGAGCAGGAAAATGCTCGGTCTAATGATGATTTATTAGCCACTCTTAAGAAACTTGAAAGTTATAACAAAAGCTTCTTCATTATATTCGCACATGTTGAAGCACCAAGCGGCCTTTGGAACGAGGTTTCAGGTGGAAAAATGCAGGAAATAGCTAGAGAGCCGCTAGTTAAAAAGTATTGCAGAGGTTTCCAGAAAGTCAGAACGATTGACAATCCAGATAAGGTAAATAAATCAAAGGTTACTTCATGGTGGGGAGTGTCATATCCTGCGGAGCTAGAGGGGTCTGACCCCAAAAAAATAGATGAAATTGGAAGAGGTAAAGCCTGTTATATAAATATAGGTGACTTTTCCTTTGATGCAGTTCGATATGCACTATCAGATCATGACCATAGAGTTTCTTTTGAAGATAAAGATATTAGACACTCCTATGTTAAGAGTATTAGTTACGACGGTGGTTTGTTAGACGGTGTTAAAATTCCACTTTCATCGGGTCTTAATTGTCTCATTGGTATACGCGGTAGTGGCAAGTCTTCAATTTTAGAAAGCTTGCGTTATGGTCTTGATATTCCCATGGGAGATACCCCTCAAGATAAAAAGTATAAAGATTCGCTTCTTCCGCATATATTAAAAAGTGGTGGAAAAATAACGATTGAAGCAGTTGATAAACATGGGGAGACCTATGAAATATCTAGGATATTAAATAGCACGCCAGATGTTTATCAAAATGGAAAACATATTCCAGATATCAAAATACTAGGAGCTATTATTAATAACCCTCTTTATTTCGGTCAAAAAGACATGGCATCAGCTGGTGACGGTTTTGGGCACGATTTAGTCGAAAAAATAGTACGAGATGAATTGATTAATGTCAGAAAGTGTATCGCTCAAAAACAGACTAACGTAACAGAGTGCATTGAGAGCCTGTCTACAATTGAAGAAGACGCAGAGCAGCTAGATAAGGATACGAATGAGCTGGCAACTGTAAAGTTTAAGCTAGAACAATTGGACAAGCATGGAATTAAAGAAAAGCTTACCAAGCAAGTTGATTATGAAAATGACTCCCAATACTTCGGTGAAGTCGAGAAAAATATTTCGGAAAGAATAGATTCATTAATAGAAGCACGAAATGAGCTTCTGAATACTTTAGATGAAGTGCAAAAGAAAGAATCTAAAACCAACCAATCCAAGATAGATGAACTTTTTAACAAAATTTCTTTATTAAAGAAAGTTGTGAATGATGCTTCACCAAGCTTTGAAAATTTTGAATCGAAATTACGTGAAATATCAAACGATAAAGATCTGCTAGACAAAGAAAAGAATGGCTTGAAAGAAGACTTTGCAGAAATCGAAAGGGGCTTGGTGAAAGAACTTGAAGAACAGGGCGTGCACTCCGTCAAACCAAATGAATATCTAGAGCTTTCAAACAAGAAGTCAGAGTTGGAAACTAGTATTGTTGATTTACAAAAGAAAACAGGTACTTTAAAGGATAAGAAAAATCTTTTGCTGACAGCACTTAGTGAACTAAATAGCGCTTGGCATGAAGAATTTAGAATAATTGAAAAAGCACTTGGCAGAATAAATGGCGCTCAGGAATCTCTGATTATAAATTCCATATTCAAAGGTGATAAGGGTTTCTTTTCAACAAAGCTTGAAGAGTTCTTGAGAGGTCATAGTATAAGAAAAGATACATACGATTCCATATCCGAAAAATATTCTGATTTTTGTGAAGTTTATAAGGATATAGATAGTGCTAAAACGGAAGCGAAAAGCAAAAGTGAGGAATTTAAAGCTCAATTTTTAGCTCGTATAAAAGATCTTTTAACATGCCAAATACCAAACAAATATGATGTTACTTATAGAGGGAAAGCTCTCCGCTCACATTCATTAGGGCAACGTGCTTCAGCTATGATGCTGTTCATATTGAGCCAGAATGAAAATGATTTACTACTCATTGATCAGCCTGAGGACGATCTTGATAATCAGACAATTTATGAAGATGTGGTGAAGCTTGTTAGAAAGATGAAGCCTAATCAACAGTTTATTTTCGCTACTCATAATGCAAATTTTCCAGTACTAGGTGATTCTGATCAGCTTGTTTCATGTGAGTTAAGCGACAACAAAATTGACCTGCATATTGGGTCTATTGACAATAAAGTATCTCAACAAAAGATCGTGAAAGTAATGGAGGGTGGAGCCGAGGCATTTAATCGTCGAAAATCCATCTATCATATTTGGAAAGCAGATGTATAGAACACTAACAAGTTGCTGCACGCGGAAAAATTACTCGCTTCGCTCCCAATTTTCCGGTGAGCAAGGCGTTATGCAATACAGGGATGCACATGCCATCGATTATTAGAAAAATTGTAACATCTTTGAATAAAGGGGTTCTAGAGGAACTAGATCTTTCTAATGCTATTAAACACCCAGGAGAAAATGGCAGAGCACGAGAACAAATCCTTACTAATTTTCTGCGTAAAATATTACCCAGTAAATATTCTGTTGACACTGGTTTTGTAATTGATGCTATAGGCGGAATAAGTAATCAAATTGATATTGTTATATATAGAGATGATTATCACTCTGTCTTAGAGGTCGGAAATATTAAGCACTTCATGGTTGAGTCAGTTGTTGCTGTTATCGAAAATAAAGCGTCTATTTCCAATGTTAAAACATTGAATCAAGCTTTTGATAATGTCAAGTCTGTAAAAACACTCGATCGTTCAAATAATGGTAAGAATATAGTTGTATTTCCAAGAGAAAAATTCGATAAAGATGAATTTCGTCATCAAGTGTTTGGGGCTATTTTGACAGAAAAATCATTGACTAGTGAAAATTTAAAAAAAACTTTCATAAAGTTCTTCGAAGAAAATACTGATAAAAGCTTGTGGCCTAATATGTATGTAGATGTACGAGCCTCATCCTTTCGATATGTATCAAAAAATGAGCATGTCATAGTTATCCCTAAAGATGCTGTAGCTTTTGCAATATCTGATCCCGAAGCAGAGACTTATACGCCACCTTTAATTGAACTGGCTTATGAGCTCGTTTCATACCTTAGAGTTGCTCCATTGATTGACTTTCAACCTCAGGAGTATTTTTTTGGTGTATGCGGACGAGCAAAGGAATATGTAAGAATACCCGAAATACATCGTGGGTAGTAATGCATAGCAAGGTAATGAAATATCGCCCGTCTTTTATTGCGGCGTTATGCAGAAAATATAACAATAAATTAGAGTCAAATAATGCATATTAAAAAGATAACCCTAGTGAATTTTAAAGCATTTGAAAGGCTTGAGATTACGTGTAATGAAACGTTTAACGTGATTGTTGGTGAAAATAATATTGGTAAAACGACATTGTTCGAAGCACTTGGGCTTTGGAAGTGGGCGTACGACACCCTAATCCAAGATAACGGAAAAAAGTTCTACAACGCAAATACAGGCTATTACTTGTCATTTAATGATCTGTTTTTATTGCGACTCGTAGATGATAGCGATATATTTTTTCGACCATCAGATAAAGAGTTATCTATTTCGGTTCTACTGGCTGATGGTGAAGAAGAGTTTAACTTAACTATTAAACTTGTTAAGCCTGGAATAAAAAACACTTATTTCAGGCTTTTTAATAATGAAAATTATAATGAATTTGTACGTTTTTCTGATCATATAGAAAGAAAGCAATGTTCGTTAGTAAATGCGATTTTCATTTATCAAACTAGGCCTATATCAACAATTAGAAAAAATGAACCGTTTTATAATAACGCACAAATAAATAAGAAAATTAGCACAGGGCAGTCACATGACGTCCTCAGAAATAAAGTATTAAAGGCCGAGGTGTCATCCGCTAGGGTTTCCGAAAGGTTTAATAGCTTAGAATCCCGACTTGAACGTGTTCTACAAAAAAGGTATTCGATACGATTTAAAAATAAAAACCGACAAGATGATGAGCATATTAGAGTAAGTGTGCAGCATCAAGATGAAAAAGAGCTAGACCTATCAATGATGGGAAGTGGATTTCTACAGGTCGTAGAAATATTTTCAACTTTAGAATACATTGAATCACATTCTGATGGCGTTTGCCTTATTCTAATTGACGAACCTGACTCACACATTCATTCTGATTTACAATCCCATCTAATTGATGAGTTAAGGGTGCATGTTGACAGTCAGATTTTCTTAATTTCACACAATGATAGATTGGTTAATAAGGCAGGTGAAGGTGAGCTTTACTATTTGAATTCAACAGCAAAATCTAGCGGAATTTTAACAGCGCTAGATGTTGAAAATTTTTCATTGGTAAGAGAAGGTCTCGCCAGTGTCCTGTCTAGCCTTGAAGAAAACACGGATCTTCCGCTAATTATAACGGAAGGAAAAACAGATCAGAAGATATTAACTATTGCTTGGGAAAAACTATACCCAGAGCAGCCGCTACCATTTAATATAATTTCATCAGGAATCCAAATAGATGAGACTACTAGGACAGGGAATGCAGATTCTGTACGAAGAGCAATTGAATATATCTCAACACTAACAGATAAAGTAATTGTTGGATTATTTGATAATGACCGAGAAGGACGTGAGCAGTTCAAAGGATTGAATCGACATATATTCTCACCTCATCAGTGGGGGCAAAATAGTCGAAAGCATTTAACGAAAGATATCTATGGATTATGCTTACCAGTACCAGCTTTCAGGCAAAAATTTGTTGTTGAAAACTCACCTACACAGCGTTATTTTGTGATTGAGCATTATTTCACTAACGAAATATTAGAAGCTAATAATGTTAAAGGTGAACATATACTTGACACTGAGGTTTTTGAGATTTCAGGCAATAAAAATGACTTCTCAAACTCATGTGATGGATTGAATGAAAGTGATTTTGAAAACTTCGCTACGCTGTTCGATCAGCTAGTTAGCTTAACTTCACAAAATGCATAACAAAGCATTGCAGCGGACAAGCCGCTGAATGCGGCGTTATGCGGTAAAAGGATTCGAAATCGCGTGAAATATAAGATTATTGATAAGTCTAAATCGGAAGAAATTGCCAAATTGGCAGTGTGTCTAACGAATGAAATTATTGAGCGTACAGGTATTAAGCATTTTGATGTCGATATCCCTCTAGCCATTAACCTATGTGAAAATTATGTATCAAATGGCCTTTATCATGTTATGACTGCATTTGATGGAGATGAAATAATAGGCTTTGGCGCTATCTGTGAAAGCCATTCACTTTACGCAGAAGGCTCGTTTGGCATTATTCAAGAGTTTTACGTAATGCCAGAGTATCGCTCCAAAGAAGTGGGTAAATCACTTATTCAAGAAATAGTAGAATTTGCCAAACAACAAAAATGGAAGCGTCTTGAGCTATGTACACCGCCAGTTCCAGAATTTGACCGTACAGTAGAGTTTTATAAATTTAACGGCTTTGAAATCACAGGTGGTTATAAAATGAAGTATGCAATCGCATAACAAGGCAAAGAGCGGACTCCGCAATTTGTCACATCTTTTGCAAAAAGCCGTAAAAGTTGCGCCAAATTGCTACGCAGCTGTTTGCGGCGTTATGCTTCTCAAGGAACAAATATCCAAGACACTCAGCTAATAATATAAGCTGAGGTGCGCTAGTTTTAATCTTCGACCCATTAAATGTTGAAAGTGAAAGGTGAGGCATCACCCTCATTTATTTGTGTTTAAGTTTAGTTGTTATCTGTTTTTGAAAAGTTGTGTAGCAGTCATCCCGCCATTGAATAGCGTATTAGAATAATTGTGATGTGAAATCTAAGTCAGTAGGGTTTGGCCATTTTTGAGGTTAGGTCGTCGCTTACGATCAAGAAATTCAACTGTTTTACCTAAAGCAGTTGGGTTGCCGACTAAATCTTTAAAGCTGGATTCAAATGACGTGGTTAATTTTAACCAGCTATCTGCTTCAATATTCAAACGCTGTAAGCTAGACGGTAATGTCTTTGAAATACTGCCACGTTTATCATCCTTAATCACTCGCCCAGTCAGCTCAACCAATCCTAAATAATCAGTTAATTTAAACCGTAAGCCAAACGGCATACCTTCTTTTGGGTTGCCAGAAAACGGCATTAAATACTTAACTTGTTGGTTCGGGTGATTAGCGGAATACGTGGTTTTAGCTTTCTCTGCTCGTTGCTTAATTGAAGTAAATTCAGATTATTCAGGGGTATTCGCCATACAGGTTCTTACAGGGTTCAAATCCACATAGGCTAAACATGCGGCCAATGCCTTTTCATCGAGTAAGGCTTGAGATTTAAAGTGGCTTACCCATAAATTGTAGGAACAATATACACAGCCGTTAGGCTGCTCGAAGGGTGCGAAGATGAGAAATGACCCGTGCAGTTATCTTCATAATTAGCTTGTCGTGATACAAATTTATTTACAGCCTCTATTTAAGCGGTGCATAAACCAACTAATATCCATTAAACGTTCATGCCATAACTCTACGTATTCATAAAGTTTATCAAGCTCAGCATCTGACAATGCAATACGAGCCCGAAAGCGCTGGCTAAGTACATTACCTTTATAAAGCTGATGCCAACGATCAATCACCTCATCAAAAGACCAGTTATTAGCAATTTCTTTGTTGATGTGCAAAACAACGTGGTAGTGATTCGACATGATCCCATAGGCGGCAATATCAATCGTAAATATTTGTGTTTGTTTAATTCTCATGCCACCACGGCGATGTTCATAACTTTCATTGGTAATGATATCAGCACCACACAAATAAGCTTTGCGCACACAGCGTGAAACACAGTGGTTTTACGGCGTGACTTCTAAGCAGACGTGCTCTTTCCTTGGTTTTGGCATGATGACGGTACCACTACAGACTTCCTTGTTGGATATGACCATGCGCTTTAAATTAAAAAGAGAATTACGAATGTAGTTGTTCATTCAACCATGAAAGAAGGGTCATCCTAGATGAACTAGGACTATTTTCTAATCATGAGTGTCTTGGTTGCTGTCTCGTAGTTCCTGCCCCAAATCACTGTACCACCACTGATAGCTTTGTGGCGGGTGATGATATTCCGTTGCTGTGATGTTACTGCTGGCATAGCTGAATGGGCTTAATCGCGGTTGTTTAGATGGTATAAGTGCACTCATTTGGTCAGGGGGGGAGTGGGTTTGTGTGCCGCCGTGGGTCATTTTTTGATAAAGGTGAGGGGCTGGTTAAGTATTGAACAGTCTGTGAGGTTGTGATTTTGCTCTTCTGTGGTGCATATATTTACCATTTCTAAAAACCTTCGATTCCATTCTGGTGCGCTTCGTGCGCACTATTAAACCCAATGGATTTTTAATGGTGCTAGAAACTGAAAACAGTGCACTAAAATAATGAGAAAGCGGTCAATTCAAAATAATTTACATAAAAAAAATAAAATAGAATTTTCTGGCACAAAGTTTGAGATAACAAATTAGAAATTAAAGAACGCGGCCCGTTTTATTTTAATCATTTTGTTTTCTAAATTAGTAAATTTGAAACTCAAACTTAGAAGGAAAAAACAATGACGTTATCCCAAGCAATCAAACGCACAGTAAAGAGCGTGACACTAGGAGCGGGGCTTGCAGCCACGGTATTAAGTTCATCTGCTTTTGCTGGTAGTCCTGAAAAAGAAGAATTGAAATTTGGTTTTATTAAGTTAACCGACATGGCACCGCTTGCCATTGCGGTTGAAAAAGGATTTTTTGAAGACGAAGGTTTATTTGTTGAATTAGAAGCGCAAGCAAACTGGAAAGTATTGTTAGATCGTGTCATCACAGGTGAGCTAGACGGTGCGCATATGTTAGCGGGGCAGCCACTTGGTGCGACTATTGGCTTTGGTACGCAGGCGCATATCATTACGGCTTTCTCTATGGATTTAAACGGCAACGGTATTACGGTTTCAAACAATGTGTGGAGTGAAATGAAAAAACACATTCCGCATGAAAATGGTAAGCCAGTTCACCCAATAAAAGCGGATTATTTAAAACCTGTTATCGAAAAATATAAAGATGAAGGTAAGCCTTTTAAAATGGGAATGGTGTTTCCAGTTTCGACCCATAACTATGAGTTGCGCTATTGGTTAGCCGCGGGTGGTATTAGCCCTGGTTTTTATGCACCTGAAAAAGGCGACACAAGCGGTACATTAAAAGCGGATGCCTTGTTATCGGTAACGCCACCACCACAAATGCCTTCTACTATGGAAGCGGGCACCATTGATGGTTACTGCGTAGGTGAGCCTTGGAACCAGCAAGCGGTATTTAAAGGCATTGGTGTTCCGGTTATTACCGATTACGAAATCTGGAAGAACAATCCAGAAAAAGTATTTGGGGTATCAAAAGCATGGGCTGATAAATACCCAGAAACACACATTTCTGTTGTGAAGGGGATGATTCGTGCCGCGAAATGGTTAGATGATAAAAACAATGGTAATCGACCAGAAGCGGTGAAAATTTTATCGCAATCTAACTACGTTGGTGCCGATTACGATGTTATTGCAAATTCTATGACGGGTACGTTTGAATATGAAAAAGGCGATAAGCGTGAGATTCCAGATTTCAACGTATTTTTCCGTCATAACGCAACCTACCCTTACTATTCAGATGCTATTTGGTACTTAACGCAAATGCGTCGTTGGGGCCAAGTATCAGAATATAAGCCTGATAGCTGGTACATGGATATTGCGAAAAAAGTATATCGTCCTGATATTTATGCAACGGCAGCTAAAGAGCTTATTGCTGAAGGTAAGATGAGTGCTTCTGAGTTTCCTAACTTCGATAAAGAAGACGGCTTTAAGCCAGTACAAAAAGATTTTATCGATCAAGTGCCTTATAACGGTAAAAAACCAAACGAGTACCTTGAAAAATTCAACATTGGTCTAAAAGGTAAAGACAAAGTTTAAGGTATTGAGCGGCTGCGCTTAGCGCAGCCGATTACTGAGTGAGGGAGAATATGATGAATGTAGTTTCGAAAATGGAAGACTTTAGGATGTTTGCACCCTGGGTTCGAATCATCAAAGGAGAGAATCGTCGTGAGCAAGTGAATATTTTATTGCGCACAATAGGCGTACCGATTTTAGCATTTGCTTTGTTTTTAGGTATTTGGGATAGCGCAGCAAAAAGTGTGGTGACATCACTTGGTCAAGTGCCTGGGCCATCTCAAGTGTTTGAGCAAGCCAAAGGCTTGTGGCAGGAATATCAAGCCGAATCAGTAAAAGAGGCAACGTTTTATGAACGCCAAGAACAACGTAATGCAAAAAAGCTTGCCGCTAATCCAGACGCGCAAGTGAAATGGCGCGATTATCGTGGGCGTACAACGTACCCACAACAAATTTTAACCAGTTTATATACGGTATTTACCGGCTTTCTTTTGGCGTCACTGATTGCGGTGCCATTAGGTATTTTAACTGGCTTAAGCCAGACTTTAAATAATGCAATGAATCCGATTATTCAAATTTTTAAGCCGGTTTCACCGTTAGCTTGGTTACCGATTGTGACGATGGTGGTATCTGCGGTGTATGTGAGTGATGACCCTATGTTTGAAAAATCATTTGTTACCTCTGCCATTACCGTCATGTTGTGCTGTATGTGGCCAACCTTAATTAATACTGCGGTAGGTGTTTCTACCATTAGCTCTGATTTATTAAATGTAGCAAAAGTACTGCGTTTAAGCTGGTGGTCAAAAATTGTTAAAGTAGTATTGCCGTCGGCGATTCCTATGATTTTCACCGGTATGCGTATGTCATTAGGTGTGGGTTGGATGGTGTTGATTGCTGCCGAAATGTTGGCGCAAAACCCAGGTTTAGGAAAATTTGTTTGGGATGAATTTCAAAACGGCAGCTCTAATTCATTGGGCCGTATTATGGTTGCGGTCTTGACCATCGGTTTGATTGGTTTCTTGTTAGATTGGATGATGTTGCAGTTACAAAAATATTTCAGTTGGGATAAATCAGCAGTAAGTCGTTAAGTGTTTTATTTTTAAATGATTAGATTATCCAAAAACTATGAGAGGTTGTTATGAGTGCACATTTAAATATTGACTATGTGAGCATGGAATTTGATACACCAAGCGGGAAGTTTACTGCGCTTGAAAATGTTAGTTTAAAAATTAAAAAAGGCGAGTTTGTATCACTCATTGGTCATTCTGGTTGCGGTAAGTCAACGGTACTGAATATTATTGCCGGCCTGTATGAGGCAACTCGTGGTGGCATTGTATTAGACGGCAAAGAGGTGAGCGAACCTGGCCCTGAACGTGCGGTAGTATTTCAAAATCATTCATTGTTTCCGTGGTTAACCGCTTATGAAAATGTTGAATTGGCGGTTAAGCAAATCTTTAAAGGTAAAAAAAGCAAAGCTGAAATGAAAGAGTGGATCGAGCATAACTTAGAGCTGGTGCACATGAGTCATGCTCTGCATAAAAAACCGGATGAAATTTCAGGCGGTATGAAGCAACGTGTGGGTATTGCGCGCGCATTAGCGATGGAGCCAACGGTATTGCTAATGGATGAGCCATTCGGTGCATTGGATGCGCTTACTCGTTCACACTTACAGGATTCTCTGATGGAGATTCAACGAGATTTAAAAAATACGGTGATGATGATTACACATGATGTAGACGAAGCCGTATTGTTAAGTGATCGCATTGTGATGATGAGTAATGGCCCTGCGGCTACGGTAGGTGAAATATTAGATATTGATTTGCCACGCCCGCGTAACCGTTTAGAGTTGGCGGATGATCCAATGTACAACAAGTATCGTGCAGATGTGTTGCGCTTTTTACATGAGCGCCATGCTAAACCCGATGTACCTCGTAGTAAGGTGGCCTAACCAAAATAAATAAACCAAGTTGTTTTTAACGGCTTGGTTTATTTGCTGTGATGCAAACTTTTACTGATAAAGATCATTAACTGATCGCTCAGCTCGCCTATGTTTTCAATATAGTCTGCAATCAATGTGTTGACTCTGTGCGCCAAACAAATTTCTTTGTCTTGATTAAAAAAATCACGCTTGATTTGTGACACCTTAGGTTTGAAATATAACCTTTCAGTACGTTCAGCAAAGCATTCAATAGCCGCTAGGGCCGCTTCGGCTTGGCACTGGTCATTCACTAATGTGAAAAAGGGGTAGTTTATGGGTGCGGGCATAGTGTGTACTTCTGTACTAGATTTTAGCCATTATGCAAAAATCTAAGGCTATACTCAGTTGTCATTGTGTAATGGAGTGTAAGCAAAGAATAATCCCCTTAATCTGATGACTAAGGGGAGGGGTTTATTTAGCCTGCAAGTAGGCACCGCATTCGATGTGATGGGTGTATGGAAACTGGTCAAACATGGCAAAACGCTTCACTTCGTGGGTGGCGCTTAGCTGTTGAAGGTTTAGCTCTAAGGTGTCTGGGTTGCAGCTAATATAAATGATATTAGGGTAGCGGCTGATCATCTCGCAGCTGGCTTCATCAAGGCCAGCTCTTGGCGGGTCGACTAATACCGTTTGGAAGTCGGCGTCTTCTAAGCCTAAGCCTGCTAATCGTTTACGGGTTGTGGTGCCGTTCATGTGCTCGGTAAATTCTTCTGCGCTTACGCGAGCAAAGGTCACGTTGTCGATGCCATTGGCTTCTTTGGCAAAGTTGGCCGCATGTACTGATGTTTTGCTTATCTCTGTGGCAAATACGCTGCGGTATTGGTCGGCGAGGGCTAACGAAAAATTACCATTGCCGCAATACAGTTCTAATAAATCAGCGTCCCCGGCGGTGGTGCAGCTGCGCGCCCAGCTCAGCATTTTTTCATTCACACGTGCATTGGGCTGAGTAAAACTGGCTTCGATTTGCTGATATTGCAAAGCTTTGCCATCGACGTTTAGGGTCTCCATTACGTATTCTTGGTCAAGTAATAAGCGCATTTTGCGAGCGCGGCCAATTAGGTGAATACCAAGGGTTTCTTTGACGGCCGTGGCCGCGGCAAGCCATTCGTCGTTTAACTGCTTGTGGTAAATAACGGTCACCAGCATCTCACCGGATAGGGTGTTAAGGTATTCAATCTGAAACAGCTTATGCTTCAATATTGGCTGGGTATTGATGGCGTCCATTAATTTGGGCATCAGCTCGCAGATAGCAAGGCTGGCAATGGGGAAGTGGTCAATTTTAATAGGGTTGGACTTAGTGCCAGGCTCAAACATAGCGTGAAAGCATTCATCGCCTTCGTGCCAAATGCGAAACTCTGCACGCTGGCGAAAATGCGTTGGCTCACTCGCGTAAACGTCGATGTCACCAATATTAAACGAGGCAAACTGCTCTTCGATTCGCTGCTGTTTCTCTGCCAATAAGCTTAAATACTGCTCTGGTGCCACTTGATGCATGCAACCACTACCTTGGATATCTATTAAGCCGCGCATTATAGGGTAAAGCTTGGGCGTCACCAATGGCACGTTTCATGTGACAGTGTGTTTTTGCCGATAACTTTGCGTTAAAACGGGTGTTTGAATATGCTGTCGCTAGAGTGTTTGATCTAAACTTATGAAAAGCAGTATAAAAAGGACGAGCCAATGCACGCGGTTACCCAGCATTTAATTGATTTATTGAGCGTGAAGTTTCTTCATGAGGGGCCACAAACGTTTATTTATCGCGGTGAGTGCGAAGACCTTGGATTCCGTAATTTATTTGGCGGCCAAATACTGGGGCAGTCGCTTAATGCTGCAATGCAAGCGGCGCCAGCCGGTTTTCTGCCACATTCTATGCACGCTTACTTTTTGTTGCCTGGCCATGTAAACGGCCATGTGGATTATAAAGTTGAGGTGCTGCGTCACGGGCGTAGTTTTGCCGCGTTACGGGTGGATGCCATTCAAGACGGCAAAATTATTTTGACTCAAAACACCAGCTTCCAGGTGCCTGAAAAAGGGTTTGAGCACCAAATGCCCATGCCCAAGGTAAAAGGCCCTGATGGCATTATGTCGCAATTAGACATTACGCGTAAATTTGCCGAGATGATCCCAGAAACCGTTCGTGATAAATATACTTCGGACAAACCAGTAGAAAGCCGACCGATTAATCCAATTAACATTTTTATGCCAGATAAGCGCGATCCACAAAAAGATGTGTGGTTTAAGCCTATTAACGATTGGAGTACACAAGACTTGGCTATGCATTATTCATTATTGGCCTACAGTTCAGACTTTCATTTAGTGGGTACGGCGCTACAACCCCACGGGGTGTCGTTTGCTACAAAGGGCATGCAAGTAGCGAGTTTGGATCATGCTATTTGGTTCCATCATCAGCCTAGAATTGACGACTGGATGCTCTATAGCATGCAAAGCCCAGCGGCTTCAGGTGGGCGTGGTTTGAATATTGGTCATGTGTATCATCAAGATGGGCAATTAATGATGAGCGTGGCTCAAGAGGGCTTGATGCGTCAAAAAGGCTAGTATTGTTGATGTGAACTGTTTATTACCGAGGAGGTCGCTCCTCGGTTGTTCATTTTTGTAAGAAAATATTTTTCTCTGCCCGTTTTTTTGCGCTTTGTTCTTCAGGTTCTTCTTGCTGGAATTCAGAATCGCTCATTCCTCTACGCTGCTCAAGAAATCTCTGCGTGCTTTCCATACCTTGGTCTGTTTTGGTGTGGTAGATAACGCCCATAGTAATTAACACCACAGCCACCGCTAGAAACTTGAGCAGTGCTTTGATGTTAGGGTTGAGTTGGTCATATTTTGCTTTAAAGCCATTAGGCCCTTCAGGTTCACGCTTGGCCATATCCATTCCTTTGCAATGGTTGTACTTAGAGCGTAGCAAAAAACCACCTAAATGCAGAAAAAGGTAGGGGAGCGAGGTTTATACATTAGGCTTGGCAGGGCCTCAGGCCATTTCAGTCGTAACTGATAGGAGCATTCACCTAGTGTTAGCTGGCTTATGCCTCAGCTTATGTTCAATAAACAATTAGCAGAGGAATGGTAAGCCAGTGGCCGCATTCATATACGGGCTGTAGCAGAGGCTTTAGATCTGTTTCGCTCCCCTTGCTCATCTTGTCATCCATCAGCCAGTTTAAAAACTGCGATATAGCACATTATGATGAGTGTCAGACTTGGCCACTGTTGTCTATTAACCATATATGCCAGTGAAGACTTTTTCAATGCTGCTAAGCTTATAAAAGAGTAAGGTTGGATGGTGAACGTTGAAATATCTTTTTATTCTTTTATTCCTATTTTGGCTTCTGCCAGTACAGGCCTCAGAGCAGTCTGTTGCTGGGTTAGTCACGTCCAAATTGTATTACTGGATTGAGCCTAAAGACGAGCCTCACTCAATCAATCAAGTGTTGGAAGAGTCTCATTGGCAGGTTAGCGAAGGTGAGCTTAATTTCGGCTACTCTAATGCGACTATTTGGGTCATGCAAAATATTCAGGCCTATCGCAAAGGCGACTGGGTTGTGCAAATTCCTTATCCCTTGTTGGATTACCTCGATTTATACCTATTTCGTGGCGATCAGCTAGTGAGCAGTGTTCACAGTGGCGATGCGCGCCTGTTTTCTGATCGCTTGGTACAGGTTCCCGATTTTGTGTTAGGTATGTCAAATGAGAAGCCGACAAATTTTCGCTTGATTGCCCGTATTGAAACTAAGGGCACCATGATGCTGCCAATTAAGTGGTGGAGTGAAATTGACTATGCCGAGCACCTGTCCATCGAACAAGCGGTTTATGGGGGGTATTATGGCGTGTTAGTGGTAATGGCGTTTTACCACTTATTTATATTTTTAGTGATTAGGGAACGTGGTTATTTATTTTATGTGTTAACGGTGGCTGCCTTTGTATTGTTGCAATTATCATTTGATGGTCGTGGCTTTGCTTGGATTTGGCCTAATCACCCTGAGATAAACCACTTCAGTTTTCCGGTTGCCTATAGCTTGTATCAGCTGGCGGTTTTAACCTTTATGTCGACCTTTCTGCGGCTATCTAAAAGTAGCCCTAAATTATACAAATACTTTGTAGGCTTAAGGGTTGTTGTTGTATTTAATTTAGTTAGCTTGCTGTTTTTAGATTACAGCACTGCAACGCCGATTATCATTTTAACGGGCATTCTGTCCATTTTTTCTGGGCTCTTTTCGGGCGCTTATCTTTGGTTTAAAGGCTATACAGCCGCCCGGTATTTTACCTGTGCTTGGGCGTTGTTTTTATTTGGTATTTTGCTGCTTAATTTTAGGGGGTTAGGCATTGGTGAAACCAATTGGCTGAGTACATATGGTTATCTTATTGGATCAATGCTTGAGGTTTTATTTTTAGCCTTCTCATTGGCAGATCGTATTTCGTCATCTACAAAAAAACGCATTGAAACTGAAAAAGCATTGATTAAAAGTAAAGATGATAATTTAAGGGTGCTACAGCGTTATCAAAACCTTTATGACAATGCACCTATTGGTAATTTTCAAGCTAATCAATATTATAAATTAATCAGTGTTAATAAAGCGTGCGCTAATATATTTGGCTTTGATCATAGACAAGATATGTTAGATAAAGTACAGGATATTAGGGATTATTTACGCTCTAGTTTTGTTGATTTTCAAAAAATGGTAAGACAGGCTCGTGAAGAGGAAAGCAGTATTAATAATGAGCTTCTCATTAAAAGTGAAACAGGAGAAGAGCATTGGGTTAGGGTTGATTTACGCTATTTTCACACATCCAGAGAAACAGGTTTCGAAGGCACTGTACAGGATATAACGGAACGTAAGTTATCTGAAAAACTAAGAGAAGAGCTAGATAAAGAACGTTTAACTATCATGGAACAATTTTCTTTAGGTATCGCAAAAGAAATTAGCATGCCTTTGGGTAGTAATGTGGTAACAACAACATTCATGCGAGAGAGTGTGGCCGATATGATAAGAGCACAAGAGAATTCAGGCGAAAATGAACTCTCTTGTAAAAAATTAATTTCGACATTTAGTCAATCGTTAGAGTTACTGAGTAATAATCAAAAACGTATGACAAAAGTGGTTAAGCGATTTAGAGAGGTGTCTTCTTGGCAGTTGGGGTTGAAGACTAGCCATATCATCGTTTTAGATTTGGTTGAGGATGTGGTTAACAGTCAACGCTGGCGGATGGCTGGGTGGCGAGTGAATATTGAATGTGACTCAGGGCTTAAAATTTACACTTATAAAGCGGCACTTACATCGATCATTACACAGTTAATTGATAATGCCTTGCTGCATAGCCATGCGGATGAGGGGCAAACCCCTAGGATTGATATACGTATTGCCGCGGATGAGAAAGACCAAGTTATGATTAGCTTTTCAGATAACGGGCAAGGTATTAAACCTGAATGGATTAAAAGCTTATGCAAGCCGTTCTTTACAACTAAAACAGGGCCGGATGGGCATATTGGTTTGGGACTGTATATGATATATAACTTAGTGTGCCAAGCGTTAAAAGGACGACTGTTTTTTCCTGTAAAAGGACAGGGCTTTAGTGTGCAGATATTAATACCCAAACAACTTGAATAAGTATTGATATTGGCCAAATTGACAATTGACCTTGTTCATCAATAATCGCACCCTTAAACATAATAATAAAATCAAGGTGTATCATGGTTAGATCGTTCGTTTTCTTGTTGTTAATCGTCACCCTCAGTGCATGCGAACAAGGCCCAAGTGATGCACAGCTTTTAGCGAATGCACAAATATTGCAGCCAGTTGACGCAAGCCTTAATGAAGTTTATCAACGAAGTTGTCGTAATTGCCATATATTACAAAGCACGAAAGCCCCTTTAACTGGCGACGTTTACGCATGGGAAGTGCGCTTAGATAAAGGCAGAGAAGTCTTACTCGATAATGTCATAAGTGGTTTTGGTGGAATGCCACCTTTTGGCTTATGTATGGACTGTAATGCTGAACAATTTAATGCTTTGATTGATTTCATGGCGCAACAAAAAAAATAAGATTACTGTAATAATAAAAATACTATGCAATCACGTCGCACATTTTTACATCAATTAATGGGGGCCGCAGCCGTAATGGCGTTGCCACCGCATTTATTAGCCGCAAATCAAACCGCGTTGCCTTGGCGAAACTGGTCGGGTTCGCAAATTTGTTACCCCAATACGCGCAGTGCGCCTGCCGACTTGTCGCAATTGCAAGCCTTGTTAAAACAAAGCAAAGGGGTGATTCGCCCCGTGGGTTCTGGGCATTCATTTATGCCGTTAGTACCCACCGATGACACCATTGTATCGTTGAGCCGATTATCGGGTTTAATTCGAGTCGATAATGTTAAGCAACAAGCGACCGTGTGGGCAGGTACACGGTTAGGTGATATAGGTGAGCCATTAGCAAATCAAGGTCAGGCGTTACTTAACATGCCCGATATTGATGAGCAAAGTTTGGCGGGGGCCATTGCAACGGCCACTCATGGTACTGGAGCACAATTGGCGTGCATGTCAAATTACGTAACAGGTTTGCAGCTAGTGTTAGCCAATGGTGAAGTGATTGAATGCGATTCACAAAAAAATAACGATATATTTAATGCCGCCCGCGTTAATTTAGGCGCACTGGGTATTGTTTCGCAAGTGACATTACAAAACCAAGCTCGATACAAGTTAAAGCGCGAAACCACATGGTTGCCCATCGAAGAAATTTTACAAAATGCAGAATCCCTTGCAGATAATAATCGTAATTTTGAGTTTTATTTTTTACCCTTTACGGGTATGGGTTTTATTGATGTACAAAATATTACTGATGAAGATATAACCAGCGTTGAAAAGCTTGATCAAAACGATGGCGCTGAAGATTTGAAAACGGCGCGCGATATTTTAAGCTGGAGCCCAAAACTACGTGAATTGGTACTGGGTACGTATATGAAAACCTTGCCCAAGGAAGTGAATGTGGCCAATAGCTGGCAAAACTATGCCAGCGAACGCAATGTCCGTTTTAATGAAATGGAATATCACTTACCACGCGAACACATGATTCAAGCTTTTAGAGAGATTCGGCATGTGGTTGAATCACAATTTCCTGAAGTATTTTTCCCGTTCGAAGTGCGCTTTATAAAAAGTGATGATATTTGGTTAAGTCCATTTAATGGCCGCGAAACCTGTTCGATAGCGGTACATCGTTATCATAAAGAAGAGTATCAAGGCATGTTTGCCGCCATTGAACCCATTATGCAAAAATATCATGGGCGCCCACATTGGGGGAAACTGAATACAATGAACGCTAAGCAGTTTTCACAGCATTACGCACACTGGCAAGACTTTAAAGACGTTAGACAGCGGCTTGATCCTCGCGGCCAGTTTTTAAACCCTTATTTATCTTCATTATTTAACGCTTAAAATCAAAATAATAGTTGAAAGGTGACCTATGAGTCAGGACTCTAGTAAAGGTTTGTCACGACGCAGTTTAATGAAAGTCGGTGTGGCATCAATAGCCTTAGGCGGTCTTGCTTGGGTAAGGCCAAAGGACATGGGTGAAAAAAATCATAATGCGTACTTTCAAGCGTTAAGTCAGGCACTGCATTTACAGGATGTATCGACACCGTCACTGGTGGTTGATAAAACCGTAATGGCGAAAAACATTAAAACAGTAACGACTCATTTAAGCGGCCGTTTCGGCTACCGTATTGTTGCTAAATCACTGCCGTCAATCGAGATATTAAAGTGGACAATGGCGCAGGCCAACACGAAAAAGATAATGGTATTTCATCAGCCATTCTTAACGGCTATTGTGCGAGATATCCAAGATGCGGATGTTTTGATGGGCAAGCCCATGCCTATAGCAGCGGTTAAGTCTTTTTATAAAACCCTTGTGAATACAGAATCGACTTTTAAGCCTCAAGCTCAATTACAGTGGCTATTGGATTCTAAAAAGCGACTAGTTCAATATGAAGATTTTGCTCGTACAAGTGTTACGCCGTTAAATATAAATATTGAATTGGATGTGGGCTTGCATCGTGGTGGTGTTAACAATGATAACGAATTGATCGCGATGTTAGAACTGATTGAAAAAAGTGCGTTTTTAACACTGTCTGGTTTTATGGGGTATGAGCCGCATATTGGTAAAGTGCCAGGCGACGCCATAGGGCATCGTGATGACGCCATGGCGAGCTATCAACATTACATTAATTTAACCGAGCTTTATTTAAAGCGCAGCGTGCAAGATTTAACATTAAATGCAGCGGGTAGCCCAACGTATCAGCTTTATAATGAAGGTGACGCAACCAGCTGGCCCATGAACGAATTAAGTGCCGGTTCGTGTTTGGTGAAACCATCTGATTTTGATTTACCAACACTAATGGATCATACCCCTGCGGTATTTATTGCTAGTCCTGTTTTAAAAATACTCAATGAAACGCACATTCCCGGTGTGTCTGGGCTGGGTAAAGTGATGGCTTTGTGGAATCAAAACTGGCAAAAGACATTTTTTGCTTATGGGGGCTACTGGAAAGCGAACCCCGTGTCACCAAAAGGGTTAACTTTGAATCCTGTATATGGTCGTTCAAGTAATCAAGAAATGTATAACGGCTCTGTGAGTATTGAGTTACAAGAGGATGATTATATTTTTTTAAGGCCTACGCAATCTGAATCAGTGTTATTACAGTTTGGTGATATTTTAGTATATGAAAATGGAGCGCTTAGCGCTCGCTGGCCAGTGCTGCACGGTTAGTCAAATAAAAAAACACGAAAAAATCTCGTGTTTTTTATTATAAAATACCGCCAACTTTTTTTAAGCCTAAATTGTTAGGGGTTACGTAGCGTAAGTCCGCAAGGTGGCTTTTTAAATCTTGCCATAAAATTAATGCATCCTTATCGTCATCGACATAACGGCGTAGCAAAAATAACGCGGTTTCTACTTCTTCTGTGATGTTGTCCCAATGCTTTAACTGATAATGACATATGGCCATGTAGCCTGCGTACATTGGGTTGTTTAAGAATTGCTTATCCCAGTTCGATAATGCATGCAGATAGTGTAAGCACAATGCATATCGTTGGCGTTTGTAATGTGCTCTTGCTTGATAAGCATGATAGCGGGCAACCCATTTTTCCAGTGATAACCACATAATTCCCCCTTCCTTTCCTTTGTTTAGTATAGACAAGGCTTTGCATAAGGCAGGCTGAATCGAGATATTTTATATATATTTAGAAGTTATGAAGGGCGCGCTTCTATCAAAATATTAGGCATAAAGCACTGTTTAACGGCGTAACCCAAGCATAACAGGGGCGAAGCTAAAGGTGATGCCAATACTATTTGCCCCCCCTTGAGAGGCGATTAAATAGCCGCCAATGCCGACATCGCCGAGAGAAAATCCGCCAATGCTCAGGTGTGGGTATTGTTGAGGGTAGAGGTTGAGGCTTATTTGATAAATAGGGTCATAGCTGACGGCGAGGCTGCCCATGAGTGAGCCTTTACGGTCCCAGTAGGCATTTAATGATTGGTTGTATAGTTTTGCTATTTCGCGGGCCGTGAAATCAGTGCCGCGTTCTAGCTGCTCAACGGTTGCATGGGGATGACTGACGATGACATCGGTTGCGAATAATACGCTGATCTGATCGTCGTGATTTATCGGATATGAAACACCTAAGCCTGTAGCGGGCATGCCACTGATAATGGCCAAGCTTGCATCCGTATTAAAACCCAAATGGCTTCGAAAATAATATTGTTCACCTTGGTTAAATATCGCGCCATCTTGCACGTCAATTATCGGTTGCCCGGGCCAATAGTAATAATCGAGGTAGTCATTACTAAATAATTGCGCCACCTCGTCAAATGAAAAGGCAATGATGCCTGCTAGATTAAAATAAAAGTCTGCTAATGGATCTAAGCGTTGCTCCCATGGTAATTCATATTCAACCACTTCGTTTGTTGCTTGCGCCGCTACCAGTGTAACAATGGCTTTTACTTTAGCCTGTAGCGGTGTGGTGTTGTCTTGGCTTAAGTAATATTCCTCCAGTTTGCGTGAAAGCATGCCTTCGCCTAGCAAGTGCAAAAAATAATTGGGCAGCCAAGCACCAGATGGATGAGCAAAAGGAATAAACTCTTTTTTTAACGACGCCTCGGTACCACCGGATTCATCAAATACATCATCTTGATGAGTTAAGCTGCTTTTTAATTGTTTCCAACCTTGGGCGTAATTGACCTCATCTAACTGGGGTTGTGTACCCAATCGTCCTGGTACGACTAGGCCGACATTTGTCCAAACATTCATTGGGCCAAATTGCGCCTCCGAGCCATATCGCTGGCCAAAATAAAAGTAGTTTGTTTGCTGATTAGCTTGAGTAACGAGAGAGTGCTCAGCTTGATTCAACTCGGGTAAGTCTTCAATGGATTGTTGCGCGCTTTCAATATTGGCAGCACTTTCGGCATGTGCCGAATGAAACGCCAGCAAGCCAAAGCCTATCCAAGTGCCAATGAATAAAACCAATAAACGCAACAAAGCAGTTAACCAATAGGTGAAAGAGGGGCTAAGGATACTGATGAATCATAGGAATGACAAAAGGGTTTTCAAATAGAGAAGGATTCAAAGAATACTCAGATGAATAACCGTTCAGGTTGGCTTGATTGGTCTTTTGTATTAGATTGGTATGACTTACCTAGGAATGCACAAATATGTTGAGGGATTATGGGGATAAGTCAAAAAGAATCAGAATTATTTGAAGAATGGCGTGGCAGTCGAACGGGTTTTGTATCAGATGGTGTGGTTTCAGAAACGGAATATTTAAACTCCCATATTAAATTGTGCTTCGTGTTGAAAGAGGTTAATGATCTAGATGGTGGTGGTTGGGATTTACGCGCATTTATTCGTGATGGTGCAAGGCCACAAACATGGGACAATATCACTCGCTGGATAAATTGCATCCAAAACAATCAAGAAGACATTAATTGGAGTGAACTTGAATCTATTTCACACGATGATCGTGTAGAAACACTCAGATCAATTTGCTCCATGAATTTAAAAAAATCTCCCGGCACCCATACGACGGTTAAAGCAAGTTTTGATAAAGCTGTAGAGGAAGACAAGCAATTTATCAAAAAGCAATATGAACTCTATAAGCCAGATTTAACCATTTGTGGTGGCACTGGGTGGGCTTTACGCCATGTATTAGGGTTAAATCAATCAGAAGTATTTACAACTACAAGAGGTATTAAGTGGTTTTTAAATACTCAAAATAACCCTGTTATTATTTATGTTCACCCTGAAGCAAGAGTGCAAAATTCATTACTGACTTATGGTCTAATAGATGCCGTGCGTGAAATTCTAGATGTAACCGAAAAAAACAATGAAACTCAATTGAACCAGCTTTAAATGGTCAAATTAAAAGTACTTAAACTTTAAATGCACATCGACCTTTCAAACCTGAAGACTCAGGGCCGCTTAACCAAGTAGCGGTTGAAGCCTTTTCGCAATTTGAACACCACTATTCAGATTGGCATTCGTTAATCACGGCCGTAGGCAAAATGGCTAACCTTGCAGAATCGGCCAACCTATTTGTAGCAGAAGATAATGGTAATATCGTAGGCGGTGTGGCGTTGGTGCCACCTAATGATAATCCTAGCAGCCATTTTGATAAAACATGGGCCGCTATCCGAATGCTAGTGGTATCGACAGAAGCTCGCGGTAAAGGTCTTGGCAGGGCATTAACCGAAGCCTGTATCGAACATGCAAAGCAATCACAGGTAAAAACCATTGGTTTACATACCAGCCCGATTATGGAAATTGCTTTGGCTATATATCAACGTATGGGGTTTGAGAAGTTTAAAAATATCGATCCGGTTTTTGGGGTGGAGTATGGGGTGTATAAGCTAGACTTGTGGGGGTATACTCGTGCGTGATATTGAGCGCATACCCAAGGCACTCACCTCGTTCTCGGGACACTCTGTGTGCGTTATTTTTAGAGTCAGAATTATAGAAGTATTTGCAAACTTGGAAATTAAGGCTAGTACGGTTTTCCTTTCTCGGTATTGCATCCCGGGCCCTGCTTCGCGGCGCCGGACAAGCCGCTCGTCTCTTATGGGATGATCGGGACGATTTGGTTGTAGTGGCTGGTAAATGCCGCATTTTGTTATCGAAACGGGTTTGGTTTTCGGTTGGTACTGGGTCACTTTTGTATTAAATTGGGCTGGGCAGATCGAAAAGGGTAGTGCCTTCCTATGTTTTAATGTCAATTGTGATGTTGTATATGATTTATGGTCAATATTTAGAAGCATTGAAAGTAATGGTTTTTAAATAATTTAATGTCGAAAGGCGCTACGCTTTTCCGACCTACGGGCTAAAATTTGTGGAATGGTGGTGATTATGGAAGGGACAAGTTTTATTACTACTAAGCTTGCTTCTAGTTTGTTAGGTAGATTAACGAAAATATTAAAAAATAGATCAGATAGTAGAAATAAAGAGCTGATAAATATTAATGATATTTTTGGTGATTGTGAATCACTTGCTAAATTTTACATCCAACCAGATTGTCAACAAGTAAACCCAGCGGATGAAATTGAAGATGAAACTATATCTTCTATAAGGGCGAAAGTTTTTAAAACTATTAATAACTTTTTCGATAGAAAAATTATTAATAAAGATGGTGGAAGTCAAATGTTTATACTTGCTGATGCAGGTATGGGAAAAACCTCGCTAATGATGATGTTGAAATTGAGTCATTTAATGGCGTTTTGGCCAAAGGAGTATAATTGTGAGCTCTTAAAGTTGGGTTCTAATACTTTGAGTGATATAAGTAAAATAAATAATAAGTCTAAAACAATTCTTTTGTTGGATTCATTGGATGAAGATGTTCAGTGTAAGCAAGGAGGTACAATTGAAAGGTTGACTAAGATATTAGAGGCTACAACTTGTTTTTATAGAGTTATCATAACTTGCAGGACACAGTTTTTTCCTGAGACTGCTGAATCTGCTTTCAATACAATAGGTAAAATATCATTTAATAATTATGAGTGCCCATTAATATATCTTTCTTTGTTTACTGATCAACAGGTAGATAAATATTTGCAGAGGCGATATCCAAAAAGATTAAAATTTATATTTAATAAATTTGTAGATCAAAAGCAATATGATGCAAAACAAGCAATTAAAAGTATAGATTCATTGCAATTTCGTCCATTTTTGTTAGCGCATGTTGATACTTTGTTAGAAAGCCATAGGGAGGGAGCAACAGAATATGACCTCTATAAAGGTCTTGTTGAAACTTGGCTGAATCGTGAGGTGATCAAATTACGAAAATACCATGATAGAGAAGTTAAAAGGGATGATCTGCTTAAGGCATGCATTTGGTTGGCAGAGACAATGCAGAGACAAAATACTTATACGGTTGCTTTAAAGCATATAACTCAGTTATGCCATAATAAATATAATATCATTTTGTTGGATGATTCAGCTGATCGAGTTGTTGAGGGTATAGATCATATTGATATTGGTACAAACTCACTTCTCAATCGTAACTCGTTTGGTGAGTTTCGTTTTTCTCATTTAAGTATTAGAGAGTTTCTAATTGTATATGGTATCGAATTAGGAATTCTTGTGGATGATAATGATCCGTTTAATAAAACAGATAAGATGTTGTCGTTTATTAAGACGGTTAACGAAAGAAAATTTGGTCTGTTTTATAATGAAAAAAAAGGTCGTTTGTTGTCGTCTTTTAAAATTACCAATAATAATCAATTAAAGGATATAGATTTAAGTTACGCATCATTAGATTCTTCTATTTTAAGAAACGCTTTGTTAAATGGTGTTGATATGAAAATGGCTAATTTAGAGGGGGCTGATCTTCAAGGAGCTGATTTGCAAGGAGTTAATCTACAGGGAGCAAATTTATCGAAGGCGAACCTTAAAGGAGTTAACCTTAAAGGAGCGAACCTTTTTGAGGCGAACTTAAATCATACTATTTTTAGTATGGCAAATCTTAAGGATGCTAATTTAAATAGTGTCAGTGCTAGCTATTCAAATTTTGACGATGTTGATTTTAGAAATGTTAAAATGAGAGATTCAAGCTTGTTTGAGTCTTCTTTTGATAACTCAAATTTTAAAATGGCTCAATTGAGCTTTTCAGACTTTAGAAATTCTACTTGTATTAATGCGAATTTTGAAGAGGCAGACCTAACTAAGTCCGATTTTAGGGCTGCCAACCTTTCTGATTCAAACTTAAAAAATGCGAAACTTGAAGGTACGAGATTAAATATTACTAATTTGTCGGGAGCCAATATAACTGAAAAACAGAGAAAAATAGCAAATTTTGAAAAATTCGATAGAGATAAACGGAAAAAATCAGTACAACGAGCATAGAATAATTTGTTCAATTTAAACAAAAAAACGCAGCCCCAGCTGCGTTTTATCTCTAACCTCTTATCTCGCACTCCTCATCTAATAACCAAACAATTTACCACTTCACATCCCGATAGAAATTCTCATGGGAACCCAGTGCCATTAACTCCAAGATCAAACTTCCATCATCATAGCTGTAATCCAGTAGAGTGATTTGCTTGTTCATTTGAAATTTATGCACGCGCAAAAAAGCGAGATCCCTTTTTTCTGCTCGCAATACGCAATAATTCGGACGCACCGTTTAAATATTTTAATATCGTCAAATTCCTTAATTATCAAAAATGAGTATTTCTTAGTATGAGTTAGATTAAAGAGGGGATTACCAAAGAGGGTGAAAATAAGATTTATAGGCTAGGATTTAGAGCCATCTATCAATGACAGGCAGGGGTTGTCTTTTGAGTTGGCAGTTTTTAAAGACGGGTCGTTAACTAATATGGCAGTCAAGTTATGTACCCTTCGATTGTCGTTTGCTTCTCATTGCTAAGAGTAAACTGAAGAGGTTTCTAAAATATTTTCACCCGCAGGTGCGGGTTCGTACGATTTTGAATTTTTGATAGGACGTAGGATGGGTTAGATTTGAACGAAGTGAAAATCGTAACCCATCAGGTATGGTTTGAATTGAATGATGGGTTACGCTACGCGCTAACCCATCCTACGATCCCCCGTCCCCCGTCCCCCGTCTACCATCAAGCATTCCGTTTCTTATAAACAAAATACAACATAGGAATTAAAATCAGCGTAAACAGTGTGCTGATTAAAATGCCAAAGATTAAGCTAATGGCTAAGCCGTTAAAAATGGGATCATCTAATATAAAGAACGCGCCCGTCATGGCGGCTACGCCTGTGAGCATAATTGGCTTGGCACGAACGACAGCACTATTAATGGTTGCTTCTACAAGGTCGACGCCTTTTGCTAATTCTTGATTGATAAAATCCACTAATAATATGGAGTTTCGCACGATGATGCCGGCCAAGGCAATCATGCCAATCATGCTGGTGGCGGTAAACTGCGCGCCAAACAATGCATGCCCAGGCATGACACCAATAATGGTTAACGGAATAGGCGCCATAATAATTAACGGTACCAAATAACTTTTAAATTGAGCCACGACTAATAAATAAATTAAGATCATGCCTACGCCATACGCAATGCCCATGTCACGGAAGGTTTCATAAGTGATCTGCCATTCACCGTCCCATTTTATAGAGGGTTTATGGGTAACTTGTGGCTGGTTTATGAAAAATTGCTCCGGGCTAAAACCGTTTTCGCTGTTTGCTGCATCGTCCATGGCAAATGACATATCAAACAGGCCGTACAGAGGGCTGTCTAATTGGCCTGCCATATCGGCGTTAACAAATACCACGGGTAATAAATTTTTATGATAAATGGTGTAATCAATGGTGTTGTGTTGCGTACTGGTCATGTCAGAAATAGACACGAGCTGACCGTTTACACTTCTTACTTTGGTATTGAGCAATGTTTGCCAGTTGGCTTTGTCTCTGTCGTTGTATTCTAAGCGAATAGGTGTGGCGTATTTATTATGCTGCGAGTGTAAATAACTCACGTCTTTACCACCTAGTGCGATATCTAATGCGCTAACAATGCTGGCATAAGGTACTGCAAATTGAGCCGCTTTTTGGCGGTCAATGTTGATAATGGTTTTTTGTTGTGCCGCGTCAATACTGTCATCGACGTTCATGATGTCGGCCGTACCTTCAAATAGTGTGCGTAAGCTTTGTGCGGTTTTGATTTGCTCTTCATAGTTGATGCCGTACACCTCGGCCACAATGGGTGCCATTACGGGTGGGCCCGGTGGCACCTCGGCTAATTTCACGTTGGCATTAAATTGTTTGCCAATGCGTTGTAATGCGGGACGTAATTGCAGTGCAATATCATGGCTTTGTAGGTCACGCTGTTCTTTATCAACAAGGTTCACTTGAATATCCCCCGTGTGGGGTTCGTTACGTAAGTAATATTGGCGAATTAAACCATTGAAGTTAATCGGCGCATTTATGCCTGCATACAACTGGAAATCTTTGACGTATTGATTGGTTTTTAATTCTTCACCTAAAGCTTCTAATACCACTAACGTATTTTCCATTGGTGTGCCTTCAGGTAAATCAACAATCACCTGAAATTCAGATTTATTATCAAATGGCAGCATTTTAAGGGCCACCATTTTCATCACAGGTAACGACACCGATAGCAGAATTAAGCTGATAACCAGTGCCAGCATCTTTAGGCGTTTTTTAGCGGCATGCTGCCCTTGGATGAGCGGGCGCATAATGCGATCAAACAGTTTGTAAATTTTATTTTCTTTGACGTTATCTTCGCCGTGTTGGTTGTGCTCATTTGATGTTTGGTTTTTGAGCAATTTATACGATAACCAAGGTGTGACAATAAACGCAATAGCCAATGAAATTAACATGCCGGTACTGGCGTTAATTGGAATAGGGCTCATGTATGGCCCCATTAAACCACTGACAAAAGCCATTGGCATTAACGCCGCTATGACGGTGAAGGTAGCTAAAATAGTCGGCCCGCCCACTTCATCAACTGCCGTTGGGATGATATCTAATAGTTTTTTGCCGCCCATATGCAAGTGCCGATGAATGTTTTCAACCACCACAATGGCGTCATCGACCAAAATGCCAATACTGAATATCAACGCGAATAACGAGATACGGTTAAGGGTGAATCCCCATGCCCAGCTGGCAAATAAGGTGATGGCAAGCGTAATGAAGATTGCACCACCCACAATAATGGCTTCACGCCAGCTCATGGTGAGTAAAACTAAAACGACTACGGCTGCGGTGGCAAACAAGAGCTTGGCAATGAGTTTGTCGCTCTTGTCTTTTGCGGTATCGCCGTAATTTCGAGTGACTTTTACTTGTATGTTGTCGGGGATGACAATGTTAGATAATTGCTCTAAACGCTGTTCAATATCACTGGTGATATCAAATGCATTTTTTCCGGGTTGTTTGGCAATGGCTATGGTTACTGCTGTGTGGTTTGACTTACCACCTGCTTCAAAATGCAAGACGTGTGATTCAGGAATGTCAGCGCCATGAATAATGTCAGCTACATCGGATAAATAAATGGGGCTGCCATTTTTTGCAAGACCAATAACCAATTGATTTATCTCGGCCGCGCTGGTTAAAAAATTACCGGCTTGTACTTGAATGTAAGCTTGTTGCTGATAAACATTACGCGCAGGTGCGCTGGCATTGGCGCTTAATAAGGTATTGGCGATATCGTCAATGGTGATGCCATAAGCGCTTAAACGAATAGGGTCGAGGCGAACATTCACTGCGTCATTTTGTGCACCTATTGTGTAAATGTCGCGGGTGCCGTCAATGCGTTTTAATTCGACTTCCAATACATGAGCCAACTCCGTGAGTTGTTGAGTTGAAACCGCTTTGTCGTCGCTGAATAAGGTAAGTGACATAATGGGCACATCATCAATACCTTGTGGTTTGATAATGGGTTGTGACGCACCAAGATTAGCCGGCAACCAGTCTTGGTGGCTATACACTTGATTGTATAAACTTAAGATAGCGGTTTCGCGTTTTAAACCCACTTCAAACGCAATAGTTAATACCGACATGCCCGGGCGCGAGACACTGTAAATATCGTCGACACCATTTATTTCACTGAGAACTTGCTCGGCGGGAATGCTAATTAAGCTCTCCACTTCTTTTGCAGATGCACCGGGAAACGCAATAAATACATTGGCAAAGGTCACATCAATTTGAGGTTCTTCTTCTTTAGGCGTGACCATGATGGCAAAAAAGCCCAGCAATAAACCGAATAATGCCAATAACGGTGTAATCGCATTATTTTGAAATGTTTTGGCAAGGCGGCCGCTAATACCTAGCGAGCTAGGCTGGTTTGGTGTGTGCTCAGTCATGTTAAATCCCCTGAGCGGCCATGACCGCGGCTGTATCTATGGCGATTTCATCGCCGTCCTTAATGCCCGCTAATACTTCCACCCAAACGGATGTGCCTTTTTCTCCGACGGGTAAATGTTGTTCGCCTAGGCGCACTTGCCTTAATTGAAATTGATTCTGATTTTTGATGTAAACATAACTGGCTTCGCCTTTACGGATAATGGCATTCATGGGTACACGAATTGATGATTGCTCAGTCATAGGTATTTTTAATTTCACCCACATGCCGGGAAATAAACCGGCGTTTTTTGCTTCAATATTTGCGCGTATTTTAAAGCTGCGGCTATTGGAATCTGCAAAAGGGAAAATGGTTACTTTAGTTGATAAAAACGCATGCTCGTTATGTACGATTTGCAGCTGTGATTGTGCATTTATTTGGCTGATAAAACGCTGTGGTAAGTGGGCAACGGCTCTTAGTTGATTAAGTGAAAGTCCTACCATTAAAGGCGTACCAGGGTTCACTGACTCGCCAACCTCGACTAACCGTGTTTTTACAATGCCCGCATAGGGTGCGCGTATTTGCGTATAAGATAATTGTTCTTGCGCTTGCGTTAAAAGGGCTTGCGATGCTTTTACTTGTGCGGCGGCCGATGCTGCGTTGGCTTTAATCGAATCGAATTGGCCTTTAGATACCGAACCTTGTTCGAATAGAGGGGTGGCGCGGGTTAGTTGAGATTGAGCGTCTGTATTTAACGCTTGAGCTTGATTTAACCCTGCCGTGGCTTGGGCGACAGCGGCTTTTTGTTGTTTGTTGCGCAGCTGAATAATTAAATCACCGGCTTGAACATAGTCGTTTACGTCCACTTCGATCGACTGCACTCGACCAGTGGTTTGTGCGCTAATAGTGGCCTGATTCACAGCTTCAATTTCGGCCTCTAAGGTGAACCAGCTTGGGTAGCTTTTAACGTTTACTTGCAAAGACGCAACCTCACCGGCCCAGGCTTGAGGGTATGAAAAGGCAGCTATTGCTAAGCAGCTGGCAAGTAAGTGTGAGTATTTCATATTGGTATCCTGTGCAGTGCCTTTTAAGTGTAGAAGAGGCTAGGGCGTTAGATGTGATATTTAAGTTAAGCTTTATCTAAATTAGGTTTTTCTAATATATAGGAGTTGAGTCGCTCTGGGAAGAGGTAAAAATCGTACAAGCGCTGAAGGATTAGTTAGCTGTGCTAGTAATAACGGGTAGTTATAAGTAGGGAGTAGCCCCCCTTACTTATTTGGGTGATTAATAGGCCTTACCACTTAGCAAAGTGATCTTCACAAAAGCCACTGGCGTTGCGTATTTCAATGAGTTGCCCGTGTTTGTTCTTAACCGTGCCGTTAAATCGGCCAAATACTTGGGTAAAGTTTGATGCGATTAAACCTGCGTTTATTTTTTCCTTACGTTCACCAGCAGGGGTGAATGTCAGGGCTATATAGTCGTCGCTTGTTTTAATTTGCCAAGACGCCATACGATCTTTGCGATCAAAAATAAATTCAGCGCGATCAAGTTTAATCATTTCGCCGTTAATCCAAAGTGCGTTTTCGGTGTGGCTGGTTTCATTGACACCGGCTGCTAAATTAAAGCCAACCACATCACCGCTATTCGTTTTATGGCTTAAACTCGCCCAAAGCCAGAATGTTTCGCGACGCATATAGCCACATGACCAATCGACACTGGCGAGTAAGTCTTGCGAGGGAATGTCTTGCCCTTGCCACTGAATTTGCCCAGTAAACGGCAGCGCTGTATTTTTTTGCGTGTACACCCAACCGTTGTAACCGGCGCGGCAGCACACATCGAGCGGGGGTTGTGTTTCATTAATCGTGACATCAATCTGCAGCTCGTTACCACAGTTAACAACTAGGTGGCGTTGATGTTGACGGCTGATGATTTCAATCTGGTTGTGGCCGCTTTTAAATGACCAGTGTCCGTTGTTAGGTTGTGTGTCGGTTTGTGTGTTTAACGCAAAGGGTTTTAGCCATGAATATTCTTTAAAGGTTTGTGTGCTGGGTTGGTACAGATATAAAAAGCAATTACTGACCCATTTAAGATTCACTATAGCGACCCCAAAAATAAGGTCGTCACCCGTTAAACCAATAAATTGAAATTGGTTAAACCGCATTTTTTTTCTAAGGCCGTTTATGGTGTTATCCATATTGTTGCGTAAATCAAAATCTAAGTGATTAATACGCTTTGGGCTAGTTGGTAAAACCCCAAAATGCACTTGCCCTTGGCTGTTAATAAGCGTTTCCATGTTGTCACCTTTTGCTAGATGCAGGCAGTGTAGCAAGCCTCAAGTTTGGAACTAGGGTGTTAAAGGTCATATTAAGGAGCAAATGGCGACAAACCATTTGTATATAAGGCGCTGAATTTGACTTGTTGTGGATAGGTTGCATGTATTTAAAAAATTAAAGCTTGATGCGGATGAGTGATCGAAATATTTAGTCGAAAAATAACCTTGAAAAAATCTAGATAAAACATATATCAGTTGTGAGCGAAATGAAAATGAATAGGAGGCTCACATGAAATTATCAACCTGGGACCCATTCACAGAAATGGAAACCGTATTAAATTATTATCGCCCTCAAGAATCCAATGCGATCACTCAGTCCATGACAAAAGCCGACTGGCATCCGGTTGTGGATGTGAGTGAAAGTGAAGCTGCTTTTCATGTGCATGCAGAATTGGCTGGGGTGAGTAAGGATAATATCAACATCAGTGTTAACGAGAATATATTAACGTTAGCGGGTCAGCGTGAAAGCAAGCATAAAGATTCGAATGCTAAAGTACATCGTATAGAAAGACGCTTTGGTTCATTTGTGCGTAATTTTACTCTGCCTGATAATGCGGACCCTGAAAATATTAGAGCAAGCTATAATGATGGCGTTTTGGAGGTGGATATTCCAAAGGTGATGTATGAAAAACCGAGTCCTATAAGAGTCAGTATCAACTAAATTGCTCAAATTTGTCGTTAATAAAGGCCTTGTGTTTGTTTTTTAAGCAAACGTAAGGCTTTTATTATTGAATAAATAGAAGGCATTACTGCATCACAAACAGGCCTGCTCAGCCGTAGTCAATTACATGTTATGTGGTACACTAAGCCCTTTGATCCTTGCGGGTCAGGTTAACGCTGTTTGTATTTTATACAGGATTTTGGGCCACATGAGCTTTAAAGCACCGGAAAGTTTATCTGAGCAAATTGCCCAGCATATTGGTGATCAAATCATCGCAGGTAAATTAAAGTCAAAAGAGCGGATACAAGAGCTCAAAGTAGCCAATGATTTAGAGGTTAGTCGTGGCTCTGTGCGTGAAGCACTGTTGATTCTTGAAGGTCGCCACCTGATTGATATTATGCCTCGTCGTGGCGCCATGGTAGCCGAGATGAATAAATCCAATGTGGCGGCTTTGTATGAAACCTACATTATTCTATTGATCGTTCTGGCATCCAAAGTAGCGAATACGTGGAAGCCAGGGCAATTAGACCCGCTTATCGAGCAATTACAAAAGATGCGTGCCATCGCCAATAGTACTGATCCAGAAGCGCCCGAACGTGTGGTTAAAGCTGGCTTTGATTTGATGCGAATGGCCTACCCTCTAGCTGAAAACCCATATCTAGAAGGCATCTTAGAAGATTTACAGCCAGCTATTCATCGTGCATATCATATGGCTTTAACCGTTGATAATAATGCGTTAAGTTACAGTATGACGTTTTTTGGGCAATTGCTTGAAGGCGTGGTTAAACGTGATGTGCCCAAAGTAGAAAAAGCATTAAAAGAATATGGCGATCATTTGCTAAGCATCATGATGGATGCCCTAGAGCACTAATAATAAAAAGGGGCGCGTGTGCGACTTAAGTCCATTAAGCTTGCTGGGTTCAAATCGTTTGTTGACCCAACCAAGATACCATTTCCTACTAATTTGACCTGTATTGTCGGCCCCAATGGCTGTGGTAAATCGAATACCATAGACGCTGTGCGCTGGGTAATGGGTGAAAGTAGCGCTAAAAACCTGCGTGGCGATGCCATGACAGACGTTATCTTTAATGGCTCAACGGGGCGCAAACCTGTAGGCCAAGCCAGTATAGAGCTGGTATTTGATAACAGCGAAGGCAAGCTACAGGGTGAATATGCCCAATACAGCGAAATCTCCCTTAAACGTAAAGTGACCCGTGATGGTCAATCTATCTATTATCTCAATGGTACTAAGTGCCGTCGTCGCGATGTAACCGATCTGTTTTTAGGTACCGGCCTTGGCCCGCGTAGTTATGCCATTATCGAACAGGGCATGATCTCAAAGCTCATTGAATCAAAGCCAGAAGAGCTGCGTGTTTATATCGAAGAAGCTGCGGGTATTTCAAAATACAAAGAGCGCCGTCGTGAAACGGAAAACCGCATTCGCCGCACAGGCGAAAACCTTGAACGTTTAAGTGATATCCGCGATGAGCTTGAGCGTCAAATTGGTCGCTTACAGCGACAAGCTGAATCCGCTGAAAAGTATAAAAATTACAAAGAAGATGAGCGTCAAACACGTGCCCAGTTGTTTGCTATGCGCTGGCGCACCATGGACGCAGAGCTTGCGCAAATCAACCAAGTTATTGCGGAGCAAGAGCTGGCACTAGAGCAAGTGCTCACGGTGCAAGTTCAAGACGAAAGCCAGGTTGAAGAAAAACGCATTTTGCTGGTGGATTTAACGGATGACTTCGAAAAAGTCCAAACGCAGTTTTATGAACTTGGCGGCAGTCTTGGCCGGTTAGAACAAAGTATTCAATTTCAAAGTCAGCGTTCGTTACAGTTGAATAGCGACCTGCAAGAAATCATCGATTCAAAATCAATGGTTGTCCAACAAGAAGAAGATGATGCGTTAGCATTAGAAGCACTCGATGAGCAACTAATGGAGCTTGAGCCAGAAAACGAATTAATGCTGGCGCAAGAAGAATCGAGTCAAGAAACGTTAATGCAAGCCGAAGATGCCATGCAAAATTGGCAGCAATCGTGGGATAGCTTCAACGAAAAAAGCGCCGAACCTCAGCGTATAGCCGAAGTGAGTAAAACCCAAATACAAAACTTCGAACAGAATATTTCTCGTATCCAGCAGCGCATCGAACGTTTGCAGCGCGAGCTCGAATCATTACAAATTGGTGATGAAGCAGAAGAGCAGTTGGCCATGCTTGATGAGCAGCTGTCTGAAAAAGAATTGCAATTTGAGCAGCAACAGCAAGACTCTGCGCAATATCAGCAACAAGTTGAGCAGGCCCGTGAGCAACAGCAAGACTTGTCGCAAAAATTAAATGAATCTCGTAGTCAATTGCAATCCGTAATGGGGCGTAAAGCGTCACTTGAGGCATTGCAGCAAGCCGCATTAGGCACAGATGGAGAATCGGGTCGTTGGTTGCAAAGCCAGCAGTTGCATCAAAACAAACGCTTAGCAGACCATTTACAAGTTGAAAGTGGTTGGGAGTTAGCGGTTGAAACTGTTTTAGCCGAACAGCTACAAGCGGTGGTTGTTCCGTCTATTGATCAATACGCAGAGCGTTTATTGCAACTTAACCAGGGTCAAATGACGTTGGTTGAACATGAAAGTCGTGCGTCTGTTAATTCAGTTGCGGGCAGTTTAGCCAGCAAAGTGTCTGGCGCGAGTGTGCCTTGGCTGAATGATGTGTTATTCGCCGATGATTTAGCGGCTGCATTGGCTTTGCGTACACGCCTGCAAGGTAATCAAAGTGTGATTACCGCAGATGGTATTTGGCTGGGAGCAAGCTGGATTCGTGTTAAGCGTTCTGGTGATGACCAGTCTGGCGTACTTGCGCGTAAGCAAGAATTAGAAGAACTGATTGCCAAAGAAGATGACTTAGATGCTTTGGTAGAAGAGCTAGATGCCGACTTAGAATCTACGTCTTTGCGGATTAATACACTTGAGCAGCAACGTAACAATGCTCAGCGTGAAGTGAATCTTGCTGCGCAACAATTGAGTGATCACAAGTCGACTATTCATGCTGAAAAAGTACGTTTAGAACAGCAAGTGGGTCGCCGTAATCAATTGCTAGGCGAAATGACAGAACAAAAAGAGTCGAAAGCATTAGAGCAAGAATATCTAGAGGAAGCGCGCTTGCAATGGCAAACCGCCTTACAGGATATGGAACACTATACGCAAGAGCGCGAGCAATTATTAGAGAAGCGCGATGCGTGCCGTGAGCAACTTGATCAGATTCGCCAGCAAGCCCGTCATCAAAAAGATCAAGCGCATCAGCAACAATTAAAAGTGCAAACACTGCAGCATCAGCGTCAAACATTGATGGATGCCATCAGTCGCCATGAGCAAGATAAGCAGAAGCTGCTAGAGCGTGAACAACAGCTACTTGAGCAGCAAGATCAAGGCGACAGTCCAGTTGAAGAATTAAAAGCACAATACGAAGAAATGATGCAGCAGCGTTTAGACGTTGAAGAACTCATGAAAGCATCGCGCAGTAAAAAAGAATTAATCGAAAATGAAATTCGTGAAGTTGAGCAGAACCGTCAGCAGCTTGAACAAAAAGCGCAAGGTGTGCGTTCGCAATTAGAACAAAGTCGAATGCAATATCAAACCATTCATACTCGCCGTGGTGGTATCGAAGAGCAATTGGCCGAATATGAAGTTGAATTAGATGATGTACTTGAGCAATTGGCTGATGACGCCAGTGTTGAGGCGTGCCAGTTACAGCTGGAGCAAATCCAGCAACGCATTACCCGTTTAGGGGCGATTAACCTTGCTGCGATTGACGAGTATAAAACGCAGTCTGAGCGTAAAGAATATCTTGATAAGCAAAATGCTGATTTAGAAAAAGCCCTCGAAACATTAGAGAACGCGATTCGTAAAATAGATAAAGAAACCCGTACGCGCTTTAAAGAAACGTTCGACAAAGTAAACGGTGGCTTAAAAGACTTGTTTCCTAAAGTGTTTGGCGGCGGTCATGCTTATTTAGAATTAACGGGTGATGACTTGCTTGATACGGGTGTTGCGATTATGGCGCGCCCACCGGGTAAAAAGAATAGCACCATTCACCTATTGTCAGGTGGTGAAAAAGCATTAACGGCTATCGCATTAGTGTTCTCGATTTTCCGATTGAAGCCAGCACCATTTTGTATGCTGGATGAAGTGGATGCACCATTAGACGATGCAAACGTGGGCCGTTACGCTCGCCTAGTTGAAGCCATGAGTGAGCAGGTACAATTTATTTATATTTCCCATAATAAAATTGCCATGGAAATGGCTAAACAATTGATGGGTGTCACCATGCATGAGCCGGGCGTATCACGTATTGTTTCGGTGAACATGGAAGAAGCGGTAGAGTTAACTGAACATTAAATTTTAAACACATAGTGAATAGAAATTAACACATGGATATTAGTTTACACAGTTTTATCCTAGTGGTTGGTGTCATCGTCATCGGCTTTATAGTTTGGGATGGCGTTAAGAAAGTACGTGCTGCACGTGCGAATCAACTTGACCCTGCACTAGAAAATTATGACAGCTTAGATATGTTATCTGAGAGTCAAGACCTGCCCGTCTTTGATGATTTAGAGATTAAAGATGAATTGTTACAGCAGGCACTGACTGAAGAGTACGGTGAATCTTTTTCGTCGGTGAAATTAAATGCTCAACCAGCGCTTAAAACCCCAGTCCCCGAAGGACTGACTGATTCGGTTGACGATATTGAAGGTACCTCGACTCCTGTTTTTGAAATTTTGGCGTCGCCTGAAATTAAAACGCAGTCGCCAGAGTCTCAGGCGAAACCTTTTGTTGCTGCTATTGCTGAAGAGCTAACGACTCAGGCACAGGATGATGGCTTTGAGCACTTTACGGCCTGTGATGATGAACTTGCCGCGCACGACAGTGATCAAATAGTTGCCAAACGTACTCAGGTCAGCGCCAATGCTAAGGATCAAATAGATTCTGAACAAGTGGTGAGGGCATCTACCGTTTTAGCAAAGAAAACAACTGAGCAGACCAAGCCAGTACCTCAAAGAATCAGTAAGGAAGCGTTAGCGGTACAATTGGCTAAGGTGAAGCAAGAATCCAAGCCTGCAATTGAAAAGACTGTCATAAAAACAGAAGAAATTGAACTGGATGATAAAGAGCCCGTTCCTGTTTTGATGGAGCCTGTGGAGCTTGGGCAAAAAGTAGACCCTAATCCGCCAAAACAACACGAATTAGTGTTACCTGAACTTATTCAGCAAACATTACAAGATGAGCCGGTTTACGCAGTTGAAAGTCAGCCTGCAATAAAGGCAAGTAAGCCCGATTTGCTGATGGAATATATCGAAGATGTACAGGCGCTACCGGTAGGCGAAAAACTTTCTGAGCGTGAAGCCGCCAAAGAAATTTTTGTGATCAATATTTTAAAGCAAGATGGCAAAGGTTTGCGTGGGCAGGATCTTCATCATGTATTTAAAGTATGTGATATGCGTCATGGTGAAATGAATATTTATCACCGCTTCGAAAAAGCCAATGCACAAGGCAAAATTCAATTTAGTGTAGTCAATGCCATTGAGCCAGGTACGTTTGATATTCATCATATGAATGAATTGGTGACACCAGGAATTAGTTTGTTTATGAGCCTGCCAGGGCCGGATAAACCAATGGAAGCATTTGATGCAATGGCCGAAGTGGCGTTGGTATTTGCCCGTAACTTTGATGCAACCTTGCATGATGATACGCACAGCGATTTAACCCCACAAACACTAGAGCATTATCGTAACCGTGTTCGTGAGTTTTCCCGCAAACATTTGTCGCATAAAAAGTAGTTTAGCGAGAATTCAATATGTCTGATCAACCTTCTTTATTTGACGAGCCAGAGAATGACTCGTCATCTTCTGCTCGTCCTAAAAATACGGCGTTAACGGCTGAAGTTCAACAATTACATCAGCAGCTTAATCAAGCGAATTATCAGTACTACGTTTTGGATGATCCCCAGTTGCCGGATGCGGAATACGACCGCTTATTTCATCGCTTAAAAGATATTGAAACAAACCAACCTGAACTTTTAACACCAGATTCGCCCACGCAACGTGTGGGCGCTGAACCTCTGCCTCATTTTGAGCAGGTGACACATGAAGTGCCGATGCTCAGTTTGGATAACGCATTCGATGCGCAAGACATGCGTGACTTTAATCGTCGTGTGAGTGATCGATTAAAGCAAACGGATATCGTATGTTATGCCTGTGAACCTAAGCTTGACGGCATTGCGGTAAGTTTGTTGTATGAAAATGGCTTGCTGGTACGTGCAGCCACTCGTGGCGATGGGGCAGTAGGTGAAAATATCACGCAAAATATCCGCACGGTTCCTAGTATTCCTTTAAAGCTTTTAGGCTCTGATTTTCCAGATGTATTAGAAGTGCGTGGCGAAGTGTATATGCCAAAAAAAGGCTTCAACGAATTTAATGAAAAAGCTTTGGCCCGCGATGAAAAACCGTTTGTTAATCCGCGTAATGCAGCCGCAGGTAGTCTGCGTCAGTTAGATTCTAAAATTACGGCGGCTCGGCCATTAGAGTTTTGTTGTTACAGTTTAGGGCGTGCTGAGGGTGGTAGTATGCCAGCTAAGCATAGCGAGATTTTAAAACAATTCTCGGCCTGGGGCTTTAAAATTAACCCTGAGATGCGAGTGGTTGAAGGTATAGACGGTTGCCTTGAATATTTTGATAAATTGGCCGAAAAACGTAATTCGTTGGCTTATGAAATAGACGGTATTGTTTTTAAGGTAGACGATATTAATTTGCAGCAGCAATTGGGTTTTGTATCTCGCGCACCCCGTTGGGCCATTGCTCATAAATTTCCTGCACAAGAAGAAATGACGTTATTAAAAGACGTTGAATTTCAAGTAGGCCGTACCGGAGCTGTTACGCCAGTAGCTCGATTAGAACCTGTATTTGTGGGTGGTGTAACGGTGTCTAATGCCACATTGCACAATTTGGATGAAATGGTTCGCTTAGGTGTAATGGTCGGCGATACGGTTGTGATTCGTCGTGCTGGCGATGTTATCCCTCAAATTGTCAGTGTGGTTATGGATAAGCGCCCAGCAGATGCAAAGAATATTATATTTCCTAAAACCTGCCCAGTATGTGACTCACATATTGAGCGCATTGAAGGCGAAGCGGTTTCTCGTTGCAGTGGTGGTTTGGTGTGTGCAGCGCAGCGCAAAGAAGCCATTAAGCATTTTGCTTCACGCAAAGCTATGGATATTGATGGCTTGGGCGATAAGTTAGTTGAACAGTTAGTCGACGAAGGTTTAATCGAATCGTTTCTCGATTTGTATACATTAAAGCTTGAAGACTTAATGAAGCTTGAGCGTATGGGTGAAAAGTCCGCTCAAAACCTATTAGCGGCAATTGAAAGCAGTAAACAAACCACGTTGTCAAAATTTTTATATTCTTTGGGCATTCGTGAGGTGGGTGTAGCCACCGCGCAAAATTTAGTAAGCCATTTTCTTGATTTAAAAGTACTGGTGAAAGCTGACTTGGATGCATTGCTCGAAGTAGACGATGTTGGTCCTATTGTGGCTGAACATGTTTTAAGCTTTTTTTCCGAGCCGCATAATCAAGTGATCATTGATGGTTTATTAAATATTGGTATTACTTGGCCCGTTATTGAGAAAAAAGATTCGTCACAACTCCCTTTGTCTGGTCAAACCTTTGTTGTAACTGGCACGTTAGCCAGTATGGGGCGAGATCAAGCGAAAGAATATTTACAGCGCTTGGGTGCAAAGGTGGCGGGCAGTGTGAGTGCTAAAACCCATGGTTTAGTCGCGGGTGAAAAAGCAGGCTCTAAGTTAACTAAAGCGCAAGATTTAGAGGTGCCGATTTTTAATGAAGAGGCGTTTCTTGGATTACTAAGCGAGCATGGTATTGATCATGCTAGTTAGGCTGATGTTAATTAGTTTGGTGTTAGGGCTGGCTGCTTGTACAACCGCGCCACCAAAAAACATTAACAATGTATGTGAAATGTATGATGAATATTACGACTGGTATATTGCGGCAGATGCTGTGTATGAGCGTTGGCGGATACCACATCATGTAACGATGGCGTTTATTCATCAGGAATCAAAGTTTATTGATGACGCTCGTCCGCCTTGGCAGTGGTTTTTATGGATTATTCCAACAGGCCGCGCGTCGAGTGCGTTTGGCTATGCCCAAGCTTTAGATGGTACATGGTACGAGTACCAAGAAAAAACAGAAAACTGGGGCGCAGACCGTGATGACTTTGAAGACGCAGTGGACTTTATTGGTTGGTATAACCATAAAACCCTTATTCGAAATAAGGTAAACCCAAACGATGCTTACAGTTTGTACTTAGCTTATCACGAAGGGCAAGGCGGGTTTTCTCGAGGCACTTATAAAAACAAGCCGTGGTTGTTGAGGATTGCCAGAAAAGTAAAAAAACGCAGTGAAATGTATCGCTTTCAACTGCGTAATTGTCAAAAAGAGTTAGATGAATCACGCTTTTGGCGTTCGGTTTTTGGTTGAATAGAGATGGGTCGCATTGCTGTTAATTTTGGTATTTAATAGCAGCGCAGTTAGTGATTAATAAAAGGGATCGGTAGTGGATCAAGAGTCTATCGTTTATGGCATTATCAAGGATGTTCCGTCGGCACCTGAGCACGACGGTGAAAAGCGACGCATGGTGAATAGTGGTGCGTTACTTGATTTACCACAAACCCTTGATGTGAGTTCTCCGTTTTTATGCGGTGATATGTTTACCTTGCCGGGCTTAGATATATTTAGCGGTTCATACCATACTCAGCTAATTCACTTTGGCGCATCTTATCGTGCAGTAGAGTATGAGTGGGAGCGCTGGATGCAAAAATTTGAAGAGCTGCTTGGTCAAATGTATTGGGTGAGTGCCACCGTGCATTTAGAGACTGAGCTAAGCGGCAAGCATACGTTCCATTGGGAACCTGTGAGCCGAGGCTGTCACGTGCCGAATAGCGGTGATCTGCGTGTGAAGTGTGAGTGGGAGCGCGAAGCGGCGTTCATGAAGTAATCGTTTTACCCACCAAGGTGCAGTATGAGTGATGGTTTTCAGTACACCTCAATATCTTATTCCCAGCTCAGCCAAGATGCGTTAGATGGCGTGATAGAGGCCTTTATTAGCCGTGAAGGCACAGATTACGGCCAAGCCGAATACACCTATGATCAAAAGTATCAGCAGGTTTTGGCACAAATCAAATCAGGTAAGGCTGTCATTGTGTTTGATCACGACAGTCAATCCGTATCAATTTTGCATAAAGATCAGCTTAGTTAGCCTATTTAGTTATGTCTGCTGGCGTGCCTTAGTGTTTCAGGACTACCCTGAAAGGAAGGCCACAAAGGAGGCAGGCATGACACATTTACATGCGTACAAATTCGGCAAGGTAATAAAGGATCTATTTGCGTGTGCCGATGATCTACAGCTTCAGTTAGCGGCTACTCGTAAACAGTGCGAACAAATATCAGAAGTGATGATTGCTATTCGGCAAAATCGGATGACGGCAAAAAATCATGTTTTACCCATTGGGCAGCCAAGAGATCAGGCTGCCAACGATCAGGCCTAAGCGATTAGCCTTTAATCGCTTGGCTGACTAAAAAGCGATTTGGGCTGAGCATTTGATTTTGAGTTTTTGTTATTGGCCAAGGCTCATTGTTTATTTGCGCGGCAATGAGCTCTGCGCATAATGGTGCCGAACTTAACCCTCTAGACCCGTGTCCGATATTGACATACAGTCCCGTTATAAACGGGGCTGCCTCATAAAATTTCCAGTGCTTACTTTTACTTAAATTAGCAAAACGTTGTAGGAATAATTGTGCATCACACACTTGCCCTACGATAGGCACGTAATCGGGTGTGGTGCAGCGCACAGATACGCGTCCATTTAAGCTTGCCTGTGGGTCAACCTGTTGAGCCACTGCAGGGAAGTTTTCAGCTAGCTTCTCTAAATTAAAAGCGTGATCTTCTTGGCTTACATTGCAGCTCTCAGACTTTAAGCGGTAAGTGGCACCAAAATTCAGTTGTTCGTTGTAGGTAGGGGTGACATAACTGTCGCCACATAAAACGGTGTTAAGTTGTATGCCGTCACTTTTAAATTGTGAAACTTGTCCGGCTATTGGCTTGGTCGGCAAAAACGATAGCTGTTGAAGTTTGTGCGCATCGTGGGCGTTGCAGATAATAATATTCTGCGCGGTAAAAGAATTAAGTTTTAAGCTATTTGTGCATTGTGCTTCAACTTGCCAGTCTTGTTGCGCATGCTGAGTGATGTTTAGTGCGCGGTGCTCAGGAAAAAAAGTAATATTGGGGTGGTTGATGAGTGCTTCGCACCAAGCGGCTGGATAGACCCATGCACCATCTTTAAAGAATAAGCCGCTATTTTCTAATGTGATGCCCGCAAGCTCGCTGGCTTGTTCTGAGTTGACGGGTATGAGTACGTCACTTAAATTAAATTTTTCACAAAACTGCTGCTGACGCTTTAATTCTTTTTCGCTGAACGCTAATTGTAAAACACCACAATTAGCCCAATGTTTTTTATTTGGCATGATGTGTTTAAGTAGCTGTAAGCTGTAGAGGTAGCCGGCTAAATAAAATTCACTTTGAATATTCATGTCGCTAGATAACTTTGCATATAACACGCCTTGCGCGTTACCAGATGCACCACCAGCAACGGTTTTGTGTTGATCTATTAGTGTCACATTCCACCCACGTTTTGCTAATGCGTAGGCGCTGGCGCAGCCTGAAATGCCGGCACCAATAACAATGGCCGATTTTTCTTTTGGTTGTGTATTTGGGTAGGTAAACCAGGGCTTTTCTTTTAACCATGCCGGTGCGATTGGGCCTTGGCTAGCGTTATAGTAGCCATAAAGCATTTCTCGTTTTTTACCGAAACCCTTGTCCTTTTGTGTTTTAAATCCAGCGGCTTGCAGGCCACGGCGCACGTCACCAGCGGCAGTGAACGTTGCCATGGTCGTTTGGCGGTGACTCAGGCGCGCCATTGATTGAAACAAATGGCTGCCCCACATGTCTGGGTTTTTTGATGGTGCAAAACCGTCTAAAAACCAAGCATCCACCCGAGCCGTCACTTGGCTTAGCCAGTCTTTAATGTCACCTAAATATAAATGCAGCACGATCTCGCCAGTAGTTTGGTTTAAGCGAGGCAGGGTCACGTTATGCCAGCCAGACACCAAGGGTGGGTAGCTATTTAATAGGGCTTTGCTGTGTTCTTTAAATTGTGGCCATTGTTGCAGTGCTTGCTGCAAACTTTGATGGCTTAGTGGAAATTTTTCTACGCTGATGAAATGTAATGTTTGATTTTTTTGGCTGTGCGTTAGCCATTGTTGCCAAGCGCATAAAAAATTTAAGCCTGTGCCAAAGCCGGTTTCTGCAATTGTGAAAGTAGGCGTAGGGTTTCCGATCCATCTTTGTGGCAACTGGTTGTGCTGCAAAAACACGTAGCCAGTCTCATCAATACCATTGGTTGTTGAAAAATACACATCGTCGAATTGAGTCGAAATAGGTGTGCCAGCGGACCACTGGATTTCAGCTTGCTTAATCATAATGTTATCTAAAACTGCGAGTGGGGTGATTTTAGCAGAGAAATGGTATTTACATTAGAAGGTTATTTAGCCATTGGCCTGAATGACGTCAGGCCGATGGCTAGTGGGTTGTATTTATGGTTTTGTGTAACTGATTTTTACTTCTTTAATAATAATTGGCTCGACCGGCACATCGGTCATACCTTGCTTGCGAGTAGTCTCAACGAGGCTAATGGCGTCAACCACTTCCATGCCACTAACAACATTCGCAAAGACGGCGTAACCAAAGTCACGATAGCCGTTGTTTAAGAAATAGTTGCTCTTAACGTTGATGAAAAATTGGCTAGTCGCACTGTTTACTTGTGCTGTGCGAGCCATGGCCACGGTGCCTCTGTTGTTTAAAATACCATTGTCAGCTTCATTTTTAATGGATTCTTTAACCGCTTTGCGAGTCATTGATTCGTTAAAACCACCGGTTTGAATCATGAAGTCTTTCATTACTCGGTGAAAAATAACGCCGTTATAAAAGCCATCGTTGGCATAACTTAAAAAGTTGGCAACAGAAATGGGGGCTTTTTCTGGTAATAATTCTAACGTGATATTACCTTGGTTTGTGACGATGATTGCGTAAGGCTTAGCAATGTCTGCACTGATGGTTGGTGCAGGCTCGGCTTGAAGGGCATCTTGCGCGAAAGAAAAACTCGCGATGCAAAGAAGAGCAATACTTAAAAACAAACGATTCATACAAATTCCAGATAGATAAAAGAAAAGCCAGTACTGTGTGCCTATTAATAGGCAGTATTGACTTTTAGATGGTTAATTTTATGCCCAGGTGTCGCTACGACGTCCTGATAATTTAGGAAATAACCAGCCAAGGAAAAGACCTAGTAAGATTAAGCCACCACCAACAAGAATATAATTGACGTCCTTGCTGTTTTGCAGGCGCGAATTTTCAGCGCGTAGAGTGTCAACAGTGATTTTTAATTGCTCACCTTGTTCAAGTAATTCTTGGTTTTTCTTGTCTAGGTTGATCGCATTAGCACTGACTTTTTTGATGTGCTCAAGCTCTTTTTCTTGCTCTGTTTTATCTTGGCTTAGATCACCAGCAGTGCGCTTGGTTTCTGCAAGTGCTTTTTTGGTTTCGTTGTATTTGTTTTGAATTTCGATTAAATCGGTTTTTGTTTTTTCTAATTCACGTTGAGTGAGAATTAACTTTTCAAGAGCAATGGGTTCATCTTGAATAAAGCGAGTTGGCACCCAGCCTTCAAGGCCCTTGTCGGTGATAACTTTTGAGAATTTTGATTCTTCGTCAGATTCAATAAATTGAAGGTGAGTACCGCTTTTTAGTATTTTAAGAATCTTGTAGTCATTAGCAGGACCGCTACGTAGGTTGATCCATAATTCATCGCTGATGTAGCGTTTTTCAGCGACTGCTGGGTACAGTACTAATAATGTCAGTATAAAAAGTGTAATACGTTTCACTTTGCGCTTCCTGTCAGATTTAATTCGTTAAGTGTAAACAATGTAGTTTACGGGTTTAAGGTAAAACTTTCTTGAACGGCTTCACGGTTACTTGTTCGTAAACACCTGCTTTTATATATGGGTCAATATCGGCCCATGCTTGCGCTTGCTCAAGGTTTTCAAATTCGGCTACAACTAGGCTGCCAGTGAATCCATCTTGGCCTGGGTCTTCGCTGTCGATTGCTGGGTGCGGGCCTGCCAAAATAAGACGGCCTTGTTGTTGTAATAACTGTAGGCGCTCAAGGTGGGCAGGGCGAGCGGCAAGGCGCTTTTCTAGGCTGTTGGCAATATCTTTAGAAATAATGGCGTATAACATGAAATTTATTATTATCACTGTGAAATTTGCCCACAATCGTACCTCGAAAAATAATAATTACCAACTGCTGCTTAATCATGGCTCGACATCAAGGCGTTAAAGCTTAAAATAGCGGTAATAACGCATACAAAGTAGTCATTTATGAGTCAGCAAACCTCAGTAAAAAAAGAAAGCATGTTAGCGAATTTGTTGCTTAACATTGTCATTCCAACCCTTATATTGATGAAAGGCAGTGAAAGCCCTTGGTTATTAGCCCAGTTGCAAGGTATCGATGCTCAAATGTCATGGGGGCTGGGTGGCTTTTATCAGGCTCATGGTATTCAGCTTGCCATCGTTGTGGCGCTGGCGTTTCCCATCTTATACGGGTTCTATGACTTTAGGCGGGCAGGCAAGGTTAATGTGTTCTCGGCCCTTGGGGTATTCAGTATTTTATTAACGGGTGGTATTAGTTTGCTGCAGTTAGATCCTCAGTATATTGCGATTAAGGAGGCAGCGATTCCCGGTATTTTAGGGTTGGTGACAGTGTTGTCGCTTAAAACCCGCTTTCCATTGGTTAAGACCTTTCTGTATAACGATAAAATTTTACGTGTTGACCGTATCGCACATGCACTTGAAGAGCATAAAACTCAGTCTGAGTTTGAGCAGAGTTTAAAAGTAGCATCTTGGTTGGTGGCAGGTTCTTTCTTTTTGTCCTCATTTTTGAATTATGCGCTAGCTAAGTGGATTATTGTAAGCCCAGCTGGCACTGCTGCGTTTAACGAAGAGTTGGGTAAGATGACGGCGCTTAGCTTTCCAGTTATTTCGATCCCAGCTACGATTGTGATGATGGCAGCATTGTTTTACTTATTCCGCAGTATTAAAAAGCTGACGGGGCTGAGCCTTGAAGACGTTATTGTTGAGCAATAAATGCTAGCTAATAATGTTAATCACCCATTGGAGGGTGCTGTATGTTAGCGGATCTACATTGTCATAGTTTAAAGAGTGATGGCCAGTTGAGCCCTAGTGATTTGGTGGATCGTGCTGCCGAACAGGGTGTCACCATGTTGGCCCTTACTGATCATGATACGCTTTCTGGGTTGAATGAGGCGCGCGAGCAAGCTGAGAAACACGGCATGCAAATTGTCAGTGGTATTGAGTTCTCTAGTGTTTGGAATGGCATAGGTATTCATATTGTAGGTTTGGGTTTTGATGAGCAGCACCCCGTTATGCAAGCAGCCGTAGAGCGCCAAGAGCATTGCCGGTTTGAACGTGCTAAAACCATTGCTCAAAAGCTAGAAAAGCAAGGCGTAGAAGGTATTTGGGATAAAGCGGTTGAGATTGCCAATGGTGCGCAAATCGGTCGCCCTCACTTTGCTCAGGCGCTTATTGATCTTGGTAAAGTGAATAATATGGCCCAAGCGTTTAAAAAGTACCTAGGTGCTGGTAAAGCTGGTGATGTTAAAACTCTTTGGCCAGAAATGAGCGAAGTAGTTAGCTGGATTCGTGATAGTGGCGGTGTTGCAGTGGTGGCGCACCCTGATAAATATAAATTAACCGGCACCAAGCTTAAAATACTGTTAAAAGCATTTAGTGAGGCGGGTGGTAACGGTTTAGAAGTCACAACGGGCGGTATGGAGTCGAGCTTTAGCAAGCGCATGGCCCAGTTGTGTGATGAGTTCAATTTTTTGGGTAGTCAGGGCAGTGATTTCCATGGGCCAAGACCTTGGTCTGAGCTGGGTAAATTTGTTCCTATGGCTAAATCAGTTACGCCCGTGTGGACTCATTGGCAATAAACCAAGCACCTAATGATGACTCGACTAAGCTTACAATGCAGCCAAGGATGCCAATATGAGCCAGTTTTTCCAGATTCACCCAGATAACCCCCAAGCTCGTCTTATTAAGCAAGCCGCTGAAATTATACGTGGCGGTGGCTTGGCAATTATCCCGACGGATTGCGCTTATGCATTAGCTTGTCAGCTTGAAGATAAGCGTGCATTAGAGCGTGTTAAGCAGATACGTCAGTTAAGTGATAAGCATAACTTCACGTTGATTTGTCGAGACTTGGCCGAAATTGGCACTTATGGCAGGGTTGATAACACCGCTTATCGTTTGCTTAAAGCTCACACTCCCGGCGCCTTCACCTTTATTTTAGATGGCACCCGTGATGTCCCAAGGCGATTGATGAACCCAAAGAAGCGCACCATAGGTATTCGAGTACCAGCGAATAATATCGTAAGTGCTTTGTTAGAAGAGCTTGGTGAGCCTATTTTATCAACCTCGCTTATTATGCCGGGTGATGATATGCCATTGTCAGACCCTTATGAGATTCGCCAAATGCTCGAGCATGCTGTTGACTTGGTGATTGATGGTGGCTACTGCGGTATTGAGGCGACCACGGTGGTGGATATGACAGGCGAAACCTATGAAATAATCCGCCAAGGGGTAGGTCAGATGGACGAATTAGACTAAACCTCGCCTCGAAAGCCCAAAGCATTCAAGTTAACGCCACTTGGAGGGCTTTTTTCTTGTTAATCAGTAGTTTTTAGCCTTCGTCATCGGTAAACTTCCGAACTTTACTTTGTTGTATTAGGAGAAGGCTTTGAGTTCTGTTGACTCTCAGCAACGTGTGCTTTCTGGCATGCGCCCGACTGGAAAATTACATTTAGGCCATTATCACGGTGTGCTTAAAAACTGGGTTAAGTTGCAGCACGAATATGAGTGCTTCTTTTTTGTTGCCGACTGGCACGCATTAACCACCCATTATGACGATCCTAGTATTATGGAGCGTAGCGTATGGGATATGGTTGTCGACTGGCTAGCAGCTGGTGTAAACCCTGGTAGTGCAACCTTATTCTTGCAAAGCAAGGTGCCTGAACACGCCGAACTTCATTTGTTACTTTCTATGATCACCCCATTAGGTTGGTTAGAGCGTGTGCCTACCTATAAAGATCAGCAAGAAAAACTCAAAGAAAAAGACTTAGCGACCTACGGCTTCTTGGGTTATCCGTTATTACAAAGTGCCGATATACTGCTATATCGTGCGGGCATGGTGCCGGTTGGTGCTGACCAAGTTGCTCACGTTGAAATTACTCGTGAAGTGGCACGCCGTTTCAATTACATATTTGGTCGTGAGCCGGGTTTTGAAGAAAACGCCGAAGCAGCCGTTAAAAAAATGGGCAAAAAAGCCGCCAAGCTTTATAGCAGCTTGCGTAAGCGCTACACCGAAGGCGGTGATGGCGAAGCCCTAGCAACAGCTCAAGCATTATTAAAGGAACAGCAAAATATTACCCTTGGTGATAAAGAGCGATTAATGGGCTATTTAGAAGGGGGCGGCAAAGTGATTCTGCCTGAGCCTCAAGCCTTGTTAACGCCAGAATCTAAAATGCCGGGTTTAGATGGCGCAAAAATGTCTAAGTCTTACGGCAATACTATTAGTATTCGTGAAGAGCCTGCCGAAGTTGAGCGTAAAATTCGCACCATGCGCACCGACCCTGCTCGTGTACGTCGTGATGACCCTGGTAATCCAGAAAACTGTCCTGTATGGCAGCTTCATGAAGTCTACAGTGATGACGAAGTAAAAGACTGGGTGCAAAAAGGCTGTCGCAGTGCAGGTATTGGTTGTTTAGATTGTAAAGGGCCGATTATTGATTCTATTAAAGTCGAGCTGGCGCCAATTCAAGAGCGCGCGAAGCAATATGAAGCAAACCCTGATCTTGTGAAATCCATCATTCATGATGGTAGCGAAAAAGCCCGCGAAGCGGCTCGAGATACCATGGAAGACGTACGTCATGCCATGGGTTTAGCGTACCGTTAATATTATGACAGAAGCCTCTGATACGCCTCAAATTGAAGTGCCAGCTCAAGTTGCTCAAGCGCAACCTGAGTCAGAGGCTGCCGTTAAAACGAACAAAAAGAATCAGCAGCATGAAATGCCCTTTGCGCTTGTGCATGGTGAGGCATTCACTCAGCTGCCGCTAGACCTGTATATTCCACCGGATGCACTTGAAGTGATTCTTGAGCAATTTGAAGGTCCGTTGGACTTGCTGTTATATTTAATCCGTAAGCAAAATCTCGATATTCTTGAGATCAACGTGGCTGAAATTACAGCTCAATACATGCTCTATGTTGATTTGATGCAGACTGTGCATTTAGAGCTTGCGGGTGAATATTTAGTGATGGCTGCTATGCTGGCTGAAATTAAAAGTCGGATATTGTTGCCGCGCCCAGCAGAATTGGCCGAAGAGGAAGAAGATCCTCGTGCCGAGCTAATTCGTCGTTTGCAGGATTACGAGCGTTTTAAAAAAGCCGCCGAAGATATCGATGAGCTCCCACGTACAGGGCGAGATACTTTCGAAGTGGAAATTAAGCCGCCAGAATACAGCGCTGAAAAAAATCATCCTGATGTCGAATTTAAAGAATTAATGTTGGCCTTTAGTGATGTATTACACCGGGCAAATATGTTTACTGAACATGAAGTGCATCGCGAAAAACTATCAACACGTGAACGCATGAGTGATATTTTAGCCCGTTTGCAAACTGGTGACTTTATTCCGTTTACGCGTTTATTTACTGTAGAAGAAGGTCGCTCGGGTGTTGTAACGACCTTTCTTGCCACGTTAGAGCTCATAAAAGAACAATTAATAGAGATCGTGCAAAACGAAACGTTTGGGCCGATTCATGTGAAGGCAAAAACCTCATGATGATTAGCGACGTACTACTAGAGCAAATTATTGAAGGGGCCATGCTGGCCTCTGGCCAAACTTTAAGTGTTGACCGTATCCAGGCCTTATTTGATGAGGGCTTCGAACCAGAAAAACAGAGAATTCAGGCTACCTTAGATCGCATTGGTGAAAAATGTGAGAGCAAAGGTTATGAGCTTAAAAAAGTAGCTACGGGCTATCGCTTTCAAGTAAAGCAAGATTTAGGAAAATGGGTGAGTCGCTTGTGGGAAGAAAAACCACAGCGTTATAGTCGTGCATTACTAGAAACCCTTTCTATTATTGCGTATCGCCAGCCAGTTACCCGTGGTGAAATTGAAGATGTACGCGGTGTGGCCGTGAGTTCGCATATTACTAAAACCTTGGTAGAGCGCGAGTGGATTCAAGTGGTGGGTCACAGAGATGTACCGGGTCGTCCTGCCATGTATGCCACTACAAAAATGTTTTTAGACTATTTTAATTTAGAAAGTTTAGACCAACTGCCAACGCTAGAAGAGATTCAAGAAATTGCCGATGCCAATCACGCGCTTGAATTAGAAGACAAAAGCGAAGAGGGTGATTTTGACTTTTCAAATCATCAGCAAGAGCTAGGTGATAGCGAAAATCTAATTAGCGCAGCAAAAGATATGGAAGATGCTGACGCGCTGGTGCAGCAAGTTGAAGATAATTTATTTAAACGAGCACAAGAAGACGAAGAAGCAGAAGCTCAGGCTAATCAAGCACCGAGCGACCTTGGAGAGTTACTTGATGCCGAACAGCAAATTGCAGAGCTAGATGACACCTTGGCGCAAACTGAATCTGAGCAGGATCAAGAGCAAGAAGCCCAGGCGCTAGGTTTACCAGAAGACGCAACTGAAGAAGACATTGCCGAGGCGACGATTGCCAGAATGATCGCGGAGCAAGAGCGCTTGCTTGGCCAAAAAGAAACTATGACGTCACCAGCTGAATCTGTGTTTCCAGCTCAACTCAGTTCTTTAGAAGAACCAGTGCCAGAGCACGAAGCAAGGACAGAAAAACAAGATTCAGGCCTTACTGAGGCACAAGATCAACAGGCAATAAGCGAAGAGGTGTCTATTCTTGATGAAGATGACGCTGATTTATTGGCTGCCATGGAAGATGAAATGATTGCCCAGCTACAGGCTGAGCAAGACGAGATTGAAAATAGTCGAGAAGAAGGTGAAAAAACCTTATCTGATTTGGCTAACAAGTTTAATTAAAATCCAAGAGTAGCTGCGCCTAGCGGTTACAACTCAGAAACGGAGACAGTTGATGAGTGATAAGTTACAAAAAATCCTAGCCCAAATAGGTTTAGGTTCCCGTCGTGAGATGGAGCGTTGGATTGAACAAGGTCGTATTCAGCTAAATGGTGAAGTGGCTAAGCTCGGCGAACGCGCCAGCGCAAAAGATGAAATAAGAGTAGACGGCAAAGTCATTGATCATGCTGTAAAAACCGCTCGCCGTGTATTGGCTTATAACAAGCCAGAAGGCGAAGTATGTACGCGTAATGACCCAGAAGGTCGTCCTACCGTATTTGATAGACTGCCAACCCTAAAAGGCGAGCGCTGGATTGCGGTTGGTCGTTTAGACATCAATACATCCGGCTTGTTGTTGTTCACTACCGATGGTGAATTAGCGAACAAGCTGATGCACCCAAGTACAAAAACCGTTGACCGTGAATACGCAGTGCGTGTGGCGGGTGATGTAACGGATGAAGTAATCGCAACCCTGAAAAAAGGCGTCGTATTAGAAGATGGCATGGCAAAGTTCACCGACGTGCAATTCTTTGATGGCGATGGATTCAACCAGTGGTATCACGTTTGTATTATGGAAGGGCGCAACCGCGAAGTGCGCCGCCTATGGGAAAGCCAAGACTTAAAAGTATCACGCCTAAAGCGTGTTCGTTATGGTTGCGTATTTTTACCTAAGAAAATCTCAGCAGGTAAGTGGAAAGAACTCGATCAGCGCGACACTGACGAGCTAGCCAAATTGGTTGATTTACCATCAGTACCAGTGGCCACACTTGACCCGCAAGAAATGAAAAAATACGAACGCGAAATGAATCGCCAGAAAACCCGCCAAAAAGCAGGGCCTAAGAATAAAGGACCGAAGAGAAAGGTTCGCATAGATTCATAACTGGCAGTAGGCGGTAACATTTACTGCTGAGATGATCATACTGGGTCGGGCATTGCCCGACTTTTTATTAGGGGTGTTGAAGTTGGCTTGCTTGAATAGCTGCTTATTATTGATTATGTGATCAAAAAAAATAGAATGGACGTATTGTTAGTTTCTAGGGCGTTAAGCATCGGGTACAATGCGCGCCTAAAATGCAAAGGTGTGGTCTAAGTGGTTTATTTATGGTCATGTTTCGTGGAAAAACAACAATAAAGGCCGAAATATATACGATGGATGGTTGTAGTTCCTATATAGGGGGCGCAGGCTTGTTAAATGGATACGGCGAAAACCTTCCCTGATTCAATTGATCCATGGGGAGATAAGCAAAACTTACAGGTTTTATTGCGTGTCAAATGTCCGAGTATTAATTCATCTATACCAGTTAAATAGAAAGTGGCAGTCTGTTGAATAATATGGATATATGATTACAGTAATGTGACAAATTGATAGATGGAAAGGCTATTTAGTAAGGTACATCAGTCGACATAAAAACAGTAGAGGGTGCTTGCACGCGATCTGCTCTTGCATATAAGTGATAATTTAAAAGCAAGTGTTTAAATATTAGGTAAAGTGAATATGACAATATTAGTAACAGGCGGCGCAGGATACATTGGTAGCCATACTTGCGTTGAGTTATTGGACTCAGGCTTTGAAGTAGTAGTGTTGGATAATCTATCTAATAGCAAGACAGAATCTTTAAGTCGTGTAGAGAGAATTACAGGTAAAGCCATTGCATTTATAGAAGGCGATGTGCGTGATCGTGCTTGTTTACAATCTATTTTTGAAAGCCACGAAATCGAAGCAGTTATTCATTTTGCGGGCTTTAAAGCTGTCGGTGAATCTTGTGAGCAGCCTTTAAACTATTACGATAACAATGTGTATGGCTCCATTGTGCTTGCGCAAGAAATGGAAAAGGCGAACATTAAAAAACTGGTGTTTAGCTCATCGGCCACCGTATATGGTGACCCAGAAAAATTGCCACTAACAGAAGATATGCCACTTTCAACGACTAACCCATATGGGGCAAGTAAATTGATGGTAGAAAATATTTACCGTGATTTAGAAGCTGCCGATAAATTAAAAGACTCAAGTTCACCTTGGGCTATTTCTCTGCTGCGATATTTTAATCCAGTAGGTGCACACGAAAGTGGTTTGATCGGTGAAGACCCTAACGGAATCCCTAATAATTTAATGCCCTATATATCACAAGTAGCGATCGGTAAATTACAGCAGTTAAGTGTATTTGGTAGTAACTATCAAACGGTCGATGGCACAGGTGTTCGTGATTATATTCACGTGGTTGATTTAGCGAAAGGGCATGTAAAAGCAGTGCAGGCTATGTTGGGTGGTTTAAATGGCGTAAATGCTATTAATCTCGGTACAGGCAATGGCTTATCTGTATTGCAACTGGTAAAAGCCTTTGAAGAGCAAAATGCAAAACCGGTACCATTTAAAATTGTAGCGCGTAGATCGGGTGATGTAGCTGCTTGTTACGCTGATGCAGGTAAAGCAAAAAAACTTTTAAATTGGCAGGCTGAACTTGATGTTAACGCCATGGTAAAAGACACTTGGCACTGGCAGGATCAGAACCCAAGGGGTTTCGAATGATAGCGATCGTGCAATGATCCTTGCAGTAAATTAGGTTCTATAAAAATATTTTTGAATGTAGCTTGCAAGCAAAAAGTTTAATAATTGGTTGAAAATTTATGAAATTAGAAGAGACAAAAATCGCAATCATTGGCCTGGGTTACGTAGGATTACCTTTGGCTGTTGAATTTGGTAAAAAATATGACGTCATAGGTTTTGATATTAACCAAAACCGCATAAAAGAATTGATCTCAGGGAAGGATGCAACCCTAGAGGTAAGTGTAGATGAATTAAAAGAAGCAAAAAAATTACAGTACTCTTTTAATGCAGATGAACTAAAAAAGGCTAACGTTTATATAGTGACGGTGCCAACTCCTATTGATGAGTACAAGCAACCTGATTTAACGCCATTAATAAAAGCAAGTGAAATGCTAGGTGAAGTGATATCAGAAGGTGATGTGATTATATATGAGTCTACTGTTTATCCGGGTGCTACAGAGGAAGAGTGCTTGCCGATTGTCGAAAAGGTGTCGGGTTTATTATACAATAAAGATTTTTATGCAGGTTATTCACCAGAGAGAATTAACCCTGGTGATAAAGAGCACAGAGTAACCAATATATTAAAAGTAACTTCAGGTTCTACAGCAGAAATTGCAACGTATGTAGATGACCTATATAAATCAATTATTACCGCGGGGACACATAAAGCATCTTCAATAAAAGTAGCTGAGGCGGCTAAAGTAATAGAGAACACCCAGCGCGATGTAAACATAGCCTTAATAAACGAGCTATCAATAATCTTTAGTAAATTAGGTATAGATACGCTAGAAGTTTTAGAAGCAGCTGGTACTAAGTGGAACTTCTTACCCTTCCGTCCTGGCTTGGTTGGCGGTCATTGTATCGGTGTAGATCCATATTATCTTACCCATAAAGCACAGACAGTTGGCTATCACCCAGAAATGATTCTAGCAGGCCGACGTCTTAATGATGGTATGGGGCAGTTTGTTGTTTCTCAGTTGGTTAAAACCATGCTTAAGAAACGAATTCAAGTCGATGGCGCTAACGTCTTAGTCATGGGGTTAACCTTTAAAGAAAATTGCCCAGACCTTCGTAATACAAAAGTTGTAGATATAATTAGCGAGCTGAAAGAATACAATATTAATGTCGATGTAATGGATCCGTGGTGCTCAGGTGAAGAAGCAATGCACGAATACGGCTTAACCTTAACGAGCGATCTGCAGAAATCACATTATGATGCAATGATTCTGGCTGTTGGTCATGACGAATTTAAAAAACTAGGAGTAGTAGCTTTAAGGGCTTTAGGAAAAGAAAATCATGTTTTATATGATTTGAAGTATGTACTAGATAAAAAAGATGTTGATATCCGTCTTTAATATATAAGCCTTGATAACTAAGAATCAAATCATGAGAAATGCCTGTGAATAAGTACGAAAAAATTAAACAAGAGCTATTGCAGCAACCAAAAACTTGGTTGATTACGGGTGTTGCCGGTTTTATTGGTTCGAATTTGTTAGAAACCTTATTAAAGCTGAATCAAAAGGTAGTTGGTCTAGATAACTTTTCAACAGGTTATCAACGCAATCTGGATGAAGTTCAAAATTTAGTCTCTGAAGAACAATGGCAAAACTTTATTTTTATTCAAGGCGATATTCGCGAATATAAAGATTGCAAAAAGGCAGTAGCTGGAGTCGATTACGTATTGCACGAAGCGGCTTTAGGATCTGTTCCGCGCTCAATCGCAGATCCAATCTTGACCAACTCAGCCAATATTACTGGCTTTTTAAATATGCTACAAGCGGCAAAAGAAGCTGGCGTTAAAAGCTTCACCTACGCTGCTAGCAGTTCTACTTATGGTGATCACCCAGTATTACCAAAAATAGAAGAAAACATTGGTAACCCGTTATCGCCTTATGCAGTAACAAAATACGTTAATGAATTATACGCAGGCGTTTACGCTCGTACATACGGCTTTAAGACCATTGGCTTACGCTACTTTAATGTTTTTGGTAAACGCCAAGATCCAAACGGTGCTTATGCGGCAGTGATTCCGAAGTGGACGGCTTCAATGATTCAAGGCGAAGACGTCTTCATTAACGGTGATGGCGAAACAAGTCGCGATTTCTGTTACATCGAAAACACAGTACAAATGAATTTATTGGCTGCAACAGCAGCCGATGAAGCAAAAGATGAAGTTTACAATGTTGCTGTTGGTGACCGTACAACGCTTAATGATTTATATGCTTCCATTAAAACTGCGTTAGCGAGTAATGATATTACTTTGAATGCTGAACCTGTTTACCGTGAATTTCGTGCAGGTGATGTTCGTCATTCTCAAGCTAATATAGGCAAAGCAGAAGCAAAATTAGGTTATTGCCCAGAATTTAAAATCCTAGAAGGTATCGAAAAAGCGATGCCTTGGTATAAAAATTTTTTAGGGTAAAAAAATGAAAATATTAGTAACAGGTGGCGCAGGGTTTATTGGTTCTGCAGTTATTCGCCATATTATTGAAAATACTCAAGATTCAGTTATCAATCTAGACAAGCTCACTTATGCAGGTAACTTAGAAAGCCTGCTAGAAGTCAGCGATAACGAACGTTACGTATTTGAACAGGTAGACATCTGCGACCGGACTGAATTAAACCGTGTATTCAAACAGCACAAGCCAGATGCGGTTATGCACCTAGCGGCAGAAAGCCATGTAGACCGATCTATCGATGGCCCTGCTGAGTTTATGCAAACCAATATTATCGGTACATATAACTTATTAGAAGCTGCTCGTGCTTACTGGAATGAATTAGATACAGAAAGAAAACAAGCTTTCCGTTTTCATCATATATCAACTGATGAAGTTTACGGTGATTTACCCCACCCAAGTGATTTTGAAGAAAATAACCAAAACCTTCCACTATTCACCGAGCAAACGTCTTACGCCCCAAGCTCGCCTTACTCGGCCAGCAAAGCAAGCTCAGACCACCTCGTGCGCGCTTGGTTGCGCACCTATGGTTTCCCAATAATCATTACCAACTGCTCAAACAATTACGGCCCGTATCACTTTCCTGAAAAGTTAATCCCTCTAGTCATTTTAAACGCACTAGAAGGCAAAGACTTACCAATATACGGTAAAGGCGACCAAATTCGTGACTGGCTTTATGTAGAAGATCACGCACGTGCCCTTTATAAAGTCGTGACAGAAGGCGTAATTGGCGAAACCTACAACATTGGTGGCCATAACGAAAAACAAAATATCGAAGTTGTTCATACAATCTGTAAGTTATTAGAAGAACTTGCCCCAGAAAATAGCTACTCCATAGCTGGCGGCAGTGAAGAAGGCTTTATGGGATTAATTACCTACGTAACAGATCGCCCAGGCCACGACGTTCGTTATGCAATAGATGCAAGCAAGATCGAAAAAGAATTAGGCTGGAAGCCAGAAGAAAGTTTTGAAAGTGGAATTCGTAAAACGGTTGAATGGTATTTAACAAATAATCAATGGGTAGCACACGTACAAGATGGCAGTTACCAGCGTGAACGTTTAGGTCAGGGTCAAAGCCAATCAGGAAAAAATTAATAACATGAAAGGCATAATTTTAGCCGGTGGGTCTGGTACACGTTTATACCCAATCACTATGGGCGTATCTAAACAGTTGTTACCTATCTATGACAAGCCAATGATCTTTTACCCGCTGTCAGTGCTTATGTTAGCGGGTATACGAGATATTTTATTGATCTCAACACCCGATGATATAGCGGGTTACAAGCGTTTATTAAAAGATGGCAGCCAGTTTGGCGTAAATATAACCTACGCCGAGCAACCATCGCCAGACGGCCTAGCTCAAGCCTTTATTATTGGCGAAGAATTTATCGGCAACGACGATGTTTGTTTAGTGCTTGGCGATAATATTTTTTATGGACAAGGCTTTACGCCGAAATTAAAAGAAGCTGTTAATACAGCAAAAGAGGGAAAAGGCGCAACGGTATTTGGTTATCAAGTAAAAGACCCAGAGCGCTTTGGTGTGGTTGATTTTGATGAAAACAACAAAGCACTGTCTATTGAAGAAAAGCCCCTAAAACCAAAATCACACTACGCAGTGACAGGTTTATATTTTTACGATAACCAAGTAGTTGAAATTGCTAAAAACGTAAAACCGTCTGACCGTGGTGAACTTGAAATTACCTGTGTTAACAATGCCTACCTAGAAAAGAATGAGCTAAATGTAGAAGTACTAGGCCGTGGTTTTGCTTGGTTAGATACAGGAACTCATGAAAGCCTATTAGAAGCCGCTCAGTTCGTAGAAACAATTGAAAAGCGCCAAGGTTATAAAGTAGCTTGCCTAGAAGAAATTGCTTACAACAATGGCTGGTTAAGCAAAGAGCAAGTTCAAGAAGCGGGTGAGCTAATGAGTAAAAACTCATACGGGCAATATTTGTTGGTACTTGCAAAAGGTGAAGTATGAGTAAGTCGCCCATTTATGTAACGCAGCCAACGCTGCCTCCATTGGATGAGTTTATTCCTTATCTAGAGAAAATATGGGAAAGTAAAATTCTTTCAAATAATGGCCCTATGCACCAGCAGCTTGAAAAAGAACTAGCTGATTATCTAGGTGTAAAATATGTAGCCTTATTTAATAATGGTACCAATGCATTATTAACGGCACTGCAAGCACTTGAGTTAAGTGGTGAAGTAATTACTACACCATATTCTTTTATTGCTACAGCTAACTCCATTGTATGGAATGGTTTAACACCGGTGTTTGTTGATATAGACCCTGTATCTTTGAATTTAGACCCATCAAAAATTGAAGCCGCGATCACTGATAAAACCACAGCGATTATGCCAGTGCATTGCTATGGCAATAGTTGTGATGTCAATGCAATAAAAACGATTGCTGATAAGCACGGGTTAAAAGTGTTATACGATGCAGCCCATGCTTTTGCGGTAAATGATGCAGGTGGAAGTATCTTAAATCATGGTGATTTAAGCGTCTTAAGTTTTCATGCCACTAAAGTATTTAACACGCTTGAAGGTGGTGCAGTTATTTGCCATGACGAGGAAATGAAAGCACGCATCGATAAACTTAAAAACTTTGGCATTGTCGATGAAGTAACAATTACTGACGCAGGCATTAATGGCAAAATGAGTGAAGTAAACGCTGCGTTTGGTTTGCTGCAACTAAAGCATGTTGATGAAGCCTTGCTAAAAAGAAAAATTATTGATGAGTTATACCGTGAAAAGCTAATTGGTATTAAAGGGTTGACGGTAGTTGATAAAGTTGAAGGTTTAGAATGTAATTATTCATATTTCCCAATTTTAATAGAAGATGATTACCAGTTAAGCCGAGATGAGCTTAATGAAAAACTAAAGTCAGAAAATATATTTGCAAGGCGTTATTTTTATCCGTTAATTAGTGATGCAGAACCCTTTAAAGAATATTCCTCAGCAGATACAAATAATTTAAAGGTATCTAATAATATAGCAGATAAGGTTTTGTGTTTACCTCTATATCCTAGTCTAGAGGAACGCTCTATTCAGCGAATTATTGATTGTATTAAAGAGAATTAATTATGAAACGTATTTTGTTTTTAGGTGGGGCACCGACACAGATTCCACCCATTGAGTATGCGTTAGAGCAGGGGTATTATGTAATTACTTGTGATTACTTACCAGAAAATCCAGGGCATAAACTTGCTCATGAATACCACAATGTTTCAACAACAGATAAAGAAGCAGTGCTCGCATTAGCTGAAACATTAAACATAGATGGTGTTGTGGCCTATGCATCAGACCCATCTGCACCAGCGGCGGCGTACGTATCAGAAAAGTTAGGTTTACCTGGAAATCCGTACAATTCAGTTGAAATATTAGCGCGTAAAGATTTATTCAGAGCATTTATTGAAAAGCATGAATTTAACACCCCTCGTTCACAATCCTTTTACGATATAGAGGAAGCTAGAATTTGGTTAGAAGAGATTGGAGTGCCTGCGTTTATCAAACCAGTGGATTCATCTGGTAGCAAGGGCGTAACCGGGCTTGAAGATAAAAGTCGTTTTGACGAAGCGTTTGCCCATGCACTTCAATTCTCACGCGAAAAGAAGGTAGTTGTAGAAGAAGCAATCATTCGTAAAGGCTATCAGGTTGCAGGAGATGGTTTTGTTGTTGATGGGGAATTGGTATTTCGCTGCTGGGCAGATGAACATTTTGATAAATTATGCAATGGATTAGTACCCATAGGCCAAACCTTTCCGACTTCTCATGATCAAAATCTATTAGATATAGCACACATAGAAACTCAAAGATTATTAACGCTTCTTGATATGAAAACAGGCGCTCTAAACTTTGACTTTTTGTTCTCTGATGATGGGAGATTTTATTTTCTTGAACTAGGGCCGCGCAATGGTGGTTGCTTAATTCCAGAAGTAATTCGCTATTCCACAGATATCGATTTAATTAAATATACGGTGGATGCCGCATTAGGTTTGGATTGTTCAGCGCTAGAAATGAAATCTACTCAAGGGTACTGGTCTAGTTATATGGTACACTCTTTAGAGGAAGGAAAGTTTAAAGAATTATGGCTATCTGAGCGTGCACAGAAATATATCGTTGAGCAAGATATGCAAGTTAAAGTGGGTGATCAGGTTCACAAATATAGCGGTTCTCATGACACACTAGGAACCATGATTATGAAGTATCCAAACTTAGAAGTGATGCTGGATATGGTTGATAATATGGAAAATGATATTCGTGTTATTACAGAGTAGTGGATATGAGAATGGATCAAGTAATAGCAATTGAAAGATTGATTCGATCTGAGCAAGAGATTTCTAACGGAGAGTTCATCTCAGAAGTTGAAATTAATAGTTATATTAGAAAATTAAAGACCCGTGCAGAATTTGTGACACATTATACTAATGGGGTTTTATCTGGATTTATAGCTTTTTATTGTAACGATCCAGGTAAACAATCAGCATTTATTACACTTGTTCTTTTGGCTAGGGATTATAGGGGAATGGGTGTAGCTTCTATAATGCTTGAAGATGTTTTGAGTATTTGCAAAACTCGTGACTTTCAATTCTGTGAGCTTGAGGTTGAATCTAATAATTCAAATGCAATCGCCCTATATAAGAAATTTGGATTTCAAGAAAATCAAAAAAAGGCTTCTAAATATTTAATGAGAGCATCGTTAATGGATGATTTCGTATAGTGTCGCTAAAGAAAAATATAATTGCTAACTACGTCAGCCAGATATACGCCGCGGGCATCGGCATATTAATACTCCCTTTGTATATCAAATACATGGGGGCAGAAGCTTATGGTTTGGTTGGCTTTTTTAGCATGCTACAGGCGTGGTTTGCTTTGCTGGATTTAGGTCTAACTCCAACCATTGGCCGTGAAACTGCACGCTATCGCGGCGGATCTATATCGGCATTGCAGTATAGGCAGCTCTTTCGAGCATTAAGCCTGATCTTTTTGGGTATAGCAGTTACTGGCGGACTCACTTTATGGTTGCTGGCTGGGCCCATTGCTGAAAAATGGCTGAATGTCTCAGAGCTTACCATGGTAGAAGTTGTGCTGGCAGTCAAGATTATGGCTGTGAGTGTTGCAATGCGCTGGATGGGGGGCTTGTATCGAGGAGTGATAACTGGAACAGAAAAACTGGTTTGGTTAAGTATTTTCAATATAGTGATCGCCACTTTACGATTCGTTGCTGTATTTATCAGTATGAAAATTTACGGCTTTACGCCAACCGTATTTTTCTGGCATCAACTGCTAGTTGCCCTGCTTGAGTTGGTGGGGTTGTATCGAATGGGAAATTCATTATTACCTGTAAAAAAGCAACTTGTACAACCAATTGGCTGGTCAGTTGAGCCTATTAAACCAGTATTGAGGTTCGCGTTAACGATTGCATTTACTTCGTCTATTTGGGTATTAGTAACGCAAACTGACAAGCTTATTCTTTCGGGTATTTTATCTTTGAGCGAATACGGTTTTTTCACATTAGCTGTCATGGTAGCGGCTGGAATTATGATTCTCAGTGGCCCAGTAAGTACTGTTGTTATGCCACGAATGGCGCGACTGTATGCTGAAGGTAAGTATGATGAAATGATTCAGATATATCGAAATACTACACAACTGGTCAGTGTGGTTGCAGGATCGGCATCCATTGTTATTGCGTTTTTTGCAGAACAGCTTCTGTATGCTTGGACGGGCGATGTTAAAATAGCTGACAACGCAGCCCCTGTATTGCGTTTATATGTATTGGGTTATGGTGTATTGGCAATTGCAGCTTTCCCTTATTATCTTCAATATGCACTCGGAAATTTAAAGTATCACTTGATAGGCAACTTGATTACAGCAATCATTTTGATACCTGCAATAGTTTGGGCTGCAACATATTATGGCGCGGAAGGTGCGGGATGGGCTTGGCTGGGTATAAATACACTCTATTTAATAACCTGGGTTGGTTATGTTCATCATAAACTTGTGCCAGACCTTCATGTAACATGGTTATTGCGGGATATTTTACTGATATATATTCCTGTTAGTCTAACCATGTTTTTGCTTTGGTTATATTTACCAGAATTTGAGAGTCGTTTGCTGATTATTACTGTTTTAGTAGGGCTGGGGTTGTTGGCTCTGATTGTGGCTGGGCTTTCATCTGATGTAGCTCGTAGAATGATGTTTTTATGGTTTAAGGCGCTTAATAATGATAAGTGAAATTAAAGTTTCAGTATGTGTGGTTACTTATAATCAAGAAAAATATATAGCAGAATGTTTGCAAAGTTTAGTAGACCAAAAAACTACTTTTAATTTTGATGTTATAGTTTCAGATGATTGCTCAACTGATAGTACTGCTAATATTATTATGGAGTATTCGAGGAACTATCCAGACATTATAAAACCTGTGATTAGGAGGGGTAATATTGGAGCAGGAAGAAACTATATTGAGACACATGCTTTGGCAAAGGGTGAATATATAGCTCACATGGATGGAGACGATTATGCTTTGCAAGGTAAGTTACAATCTCAAGCAGATTATTTGGATTCTCATATTGGTTGTAACTTAGTATGGCATCCTGTGTTGCTGGACAAGGGAGATGGAAAACTGAAACTTAAAGGCATTAATAATAATCTCTTTTATAAGCAGTATAAGAGAGAAGATATATTGAGGTTTATTTCCATCGGAGCAAACTGTTCAAAAATGTACAGGAAAACTGTAAGAGAGTTTAACTGGCCCGGGTTTGATGTTGTGGATTATTTTGCAAATGTTGAACAGGTAGGTGAAGGGTTTTCTTCATTTTCTTCGGTTGAGCCATATGGTGTTTACAGGGTTGGTGTTGGGGTTTCCTCTGAAGGGAGTGGTACAAGATTAATTTTGGATAAAAGCTTTAGATATTTTAGTGAGAAATATCCACAATATAGAAGAAACATTAATACTGCCGTATTGACGTATTTTCTAAAGGATTTAATCAATGGGCGGGATACTGCTGTTTTATTTTTTAAATGTTATATTTTTACATTTCACCCTTTATCTATATTTGATTTCATCCGTAATTATAAAATCATCAGGAGTTTGTAGTGCTATCTTATTTAAAAGATGATTTATTGCGATATGTACCTAATGCTTCATTAATTGATATGCTGAAAGTTATTATTGTTTCACATGCTTTTCATATGGTTATTGCAATAAGGGTTGGAAGTCAGTTGGGGCGGCTACCTGTTGTTGGGGTGGTGTTTCGTGTTTTGTTTGAGTATTTTATTAGGGTTTTTTATGCTAGTGATATATCACTTAAGTCAAAGATAGGCCCTGGTCTAATGATACTTCATGGGCATGATATTGTAATTGGGAGTGAAGTGATTATAGGTCAAAGATGTAAAATAATGAATGGTGTAACGCTAGGTAATAAGGATACGGAAGCTGGGGTTAATAAACATCCTGTAATTGGTGATGATGTGGTTATCGGAACAGGAGCAAAGATTTTAGGTGATGTTACTGTTGGGAATAATTCAAAAGTGGGTGCCAATAGTGTCGTTCTAAAAGATGTAGAGGAGGGGTTTTTAGCAGTTGGTGTTCCTGCAAGAACACGGAGCTTAAAATGAAAAGAAGGGGTTTCTTAAAAGGATTAATAGCTTTATTTGTTCCAATTTCAATACAGGGTTGTTCTAATGCTAAAAATTTCTTATCTATAGATGAGTACAGGGATGATGTCATTAATAATGATTATACCTTAGCTTTTAAAAATGCATTAAGTCATTTAAAGAAATGTGGTGGAGGAAAACTTTATTTGCCCTCTGCTAAGTACGTTCTTAACAAAGATTTTGAATTTGGCCTTTTTTCGGAATTTGAAAATATAGAAATTTTTGGTGATGGTGATGCAAGTGAAATAGTCATTGTCAATAGTAGCTTAAGTTTTGGAGGTGTACAGAATTTCAAACTAAGCAATTTAAAATTTACTAGGGATCAAAATGAAGTAGATACATATAGAAAAAAGCATCAAATTAATATATCAAATTTTCAGAATGTTACAATAAGTGATGTCACTTTCGATTGCTTTGGGGTATCTGATGGTTTAATGCCTGTACCTGGCTCTACTATTCTTTTTTTGTATGGCGGGGGGAAGCGGGGATCAGTTCAATCTAGTGAAAAAAATATAGTCGAAGGTGATAGTGCTAATTTTAGAATATTGAACTCTAGGTTTAGATCAGGTGGTGATCGCACACTTAATTTTGGGATTCGTGTTTATTCAGAATTTATAGTGCAGGATCAATATGGTATTAAGGGTGGAGAGATTTCTGGATGTAAATTTGATGGGTTTAATTGGAATGCTTGTGAAATATTAGGGAGAAATACAACTGATATTCATGTTTATCGTAGTCAGGTTTATTCAGGGGGGTTGACGGGTATTGAGATTGATAAGGGCGCTAGTCATTGCTCAATTAAAAATTGTTCATTTAGGGATTTAAAAGGGAATATAGATGTACATCTTTTTCCGAATACTGCGATTACAGGTGTCTTGCTGCAGGGTGATTCAGTATATAATCTTAAAGGTTATGCTAATTTAGTGGAAAATGTTGTTTGTAAGCTAGGAGTTGGAGCAGCAGGATTTGAAAATAAAGTTAATGGAATTGTTGTATCTGATCAAAGTAGGGCAGTTCTGAGTCAAATTGATATTGAAATGGGCTCTAAACATAAATATGAAGATAATTGGTCGCGTGCCATTTGTCTAGTAGGAAGTAATGAAGATATTATAATCTCTTTATCACGATTTAATGGTTTTGAATTAGATTTAATCGTTAATGATCAAGAATATGATATAAAAAATTCAGGCTGTACTGTAGATTCATTGGTGCTTAGAGATGTTTTATTTGACGAAGAATATTTTTGTGTATGATATTAAATCCATTTATTCTTCTGTTGGCTCTTTATTTTACTTCTAACTTGTTATCTGCATTGCTTGGGGTTTCTATGGGAGGTATGGAATTAGAGAATTACTACTTCGATATACTATGGACAAGTTTTGTTTCATCATTCTTCATGCAAGTTTTCTTTCTTGCTATTTTTTTCTTGCTCTACCATAAGTTTAATCCAATATCGAATCTTAAAGTGTTAATGCTTGGGTGGAGGTGGGGTTTTGTTTTAATTTTTATCCAAGTCTCTTATATTGTCTTTAATTTAATAATGGAGGTAAATGTAGCTGGATCATCTAAAAGATTGTCTGGTGGTTCTTTTCTAAATTATATATTTGTTTTACTCCAGCCAGATATACTTTTTGTAGTTACCTCTGTTTTATTGGTCAATAGTAGGTTGTTTTGGATTAATGTTTTTATTTTTATTATCTCCTTTTTTTTAAGAGGCTGGATGGGAGGTGTATTTATAGGAATGATTGTAGTTTTAATTAGGTACTATCCTATTAAACTTTCATTTGTTAAGGCTGTTTATTGTAGTTTTTTATTAATCGTAATTATGGCTTTGCTACCTATGCTATATGATGCTAAGTGGGCTTTTCGATCAAACGTGTCTTTTGATGAGTTTCTACATTCGATTCCTGAGTCTTTTACTGTGGAAAAATACCAAAATTCTTTAGGGTATCTATTGAACAGGTTTCAGCATGTTGGGCATGGAGCTATTATTTTTGAGAGTGCGAATGAGTTGCATCAAAATTATGATGAGGGCCATTTTTCAAGCTACTGGGAGGATGGGTTACCACAAGCTTTCTACCATAAGTTGTCAGTTGATGAAACAAAAAAATATAGTTTGAATTTTTTCTTGGTTAGTTATTTTTGGGGTGTAGAAAATCCAACTTGGAATACAAATCCGGGGTTAACTGGTTGGGTGTTTATACTCAATGAATATAATGTATTTCTGCTTTTATATATCATTCTATTTATTGTAGTACCTCAATACTACATTTCTAAATATGGTGGAAAAAAGATATCGTTAGTTCTATCTTCTTTTGCATTGGTATACTTATTTCATGGCTGGTTTGGAGCGTATCTGAACTTAATGTTATACATGGTTGTTATAGTTACTTTGTTAAGAACTAGAGTCAAAACTATTCAAAATAGTAATGGTAGGTGTTTGTAGTGTGTGGTTTTACCGGGTTTTATTCATCATTTAATAATAAGGGAGATAAATCTTTTTCTATATCAGACCTTGAAGATTCAACTTCTCAAATTAACCATCGTGGCCCTGACGATACTGGCTATTGGATTGATGACAGTCAAACGATTGGTCTTGCTCATACGCGTTTGGCCATCATCGATCTATCTCCTGCGGGCCATCAACCCATGCCATCGGCATGCGATCGCTATATCATCGCTTTTAATGGTGAGATTTATAACCATAAAAAGCTTCGCAAGCAGCTTGAGCAACAAAATCAAGCTCCGGTTTGGCGTGGTCATTCTGATACAGAAACTTTGTTAGCTTGTTTCAGTGCTTGGGGGGTTGAACAAACTCTTCAAGAAACGGTTGGTATGTTTGCTATTTCTTTGTGGGATAAGCAGGAGAAAATTCTTACCTTAGCCCGTGACCGCTTTGGTGAGAAACCACTCTATTGGGGCTGGAATAATGATACGTTATTATTCGGTTCTGAACTTAAAGCACTTAAAGTATATCCAAAATTTGATGCTCAGGTAGATCGCAACTCACTTGCATTATTACTGCGTTATAACTATATCCCTGCACCACATAGTATTTATCAGGGGATCGAAAAGTTAAAAGCAGGGCATTTTGTACAGATCTCTAAAGGACAAATCCGCAAAGACGTTGAACCAAAACCTTTCTGGTCTTTTAAACAAGCAGTTGAGAGTGGAATTCAGAAACCATTTAGTGGCAGTGATGCTGAGGCAGTTAATGAGTTAGAAAAAATACTAACAGAATCCATTAGTGATCAAATGTTAGCGGACGTGCCATTAGGTGCCTTCCTTAGTGGTGGTGTAGACAGTAGTACGGTTGTGGCGCTGATGCAAAAGCAATCGCCTAGGCCAGTAAAAACCTTTGCCATCGGCTTTGATGAGCCAGGTTATAATGAAGCCGTTTATGCTAAGGAAGTTGCGCAGCATTTAGGCACTGAACACACAGAATTATATGTGAGTTCTGATGATGCGTTAGCTTTGGTGCCCAAGTTGGCAAGTATCTACTGCGAGCCCTTTGCTGATAGTTCTCAGCTACCTACATTTTTGGTTAGTCAGATGGCGAAACAACACGTTACTGTTTCACTTAGTGGTGATGGTGGTGATGAATTGTTTGGAGGTTATAACCCTTATCAGTTTGCACCAAAAATATGGAGCAAGATCAAGTTATTGCCTGCGCCTCTAAGAAAACTAGCAGAGCAAGTTCTTGCAGGTTTGCCATTGCCAGATAAATTTCAAAAGCTTTTATCGGTATTTCCAGCGAAAGATCAATACCAGTTTTATCAGTTAATGATGAGTCATTGGACTAACGCGACCGATATTGTTATTGGTTCAGAAAATACCGATGTGTTTCTTTCTGATCCACATCAATGGCCATCTACTGATAGTTTTGAACACTGGATGATGGCGATGGATGCTGGCCAATACATGACTGATGATATTCTTGTAAAAGTAGATCGTGCGGCGATGGCGAATAGCTTAGAGACTCGTGTACCTTTACTAGACCATCGCGTTTTTGAATTTGCTTGGCAGTTACCCCTGCATATGAAAATTAGAGATGGTGTGGGTAAGTGGGCTTTACGTGAAGTTTTGTATCGGCATGTTCCAAAAGAAATGATCGATCGACCGAAGAAAGGCTTCTCTATTCCTTTAGCTCAGTGGTTACGTGGTCCATTACTAGAATGGACTGAACAGCTTCTTTCTGAGAAGCGTTTAATATCGGAAGGCTACTTCAACCCTGCACCAATAAGAAAAGCTTGGCTTCAGCATAAGTATGGAAAGGCTGATAATGCATTAAAACTTTGGAGTGTCATAATGTTTCAGGCTTGGCTTGAGGTAGAAAAATGAATAAAGAAACGTCACATTTTGTGATATCTCTTGATTTTGAACTCCTTTGGGGGGTGCTTGATAGTCGAGGCGAAGAATACTTTGAATCTATTGAGAAGGTGCATATCGTAATTCCTAAAATACTGAAATTGTTCGAAAAATATCAAATAAACTGTACATGGGCTACGGTTGGTGCGGTTATGGCAAATGACTATGATGAGTTTGTGAAAGGGGGGGCTGTTTTACAGCCAAGTTATATTAATAAAACACTAAGCCCTTATTCTAGTCTTGCTAAGTTAAAACTGCTGAATAGAAAACTTCTATTTGGACCAGATCTTGTTAAGCAGATTCTAGAGTCTAAAGGGCAGGAGTTAGCTTCACATACTTATGCTCATTACTATTGTTTAGAAAGCGGTCAAACACTGGATGAATTTAGCTCTGATTTGAAAGCTTGGCGTTATATGGCCGAGAAGTATATTGATGATAAGCAAGGGTATAGTTTAGTCTTTCCTAGGAATCAGTTTGATTCAGACTCTGTTAAAGTTTGTAGAGATAATGGATTCAAGTCATATAGAGGTAATCCTAAACATTGGGCATATACACCAAGTTCACGAACTACTTTTGATTTACATAAGCGTATTTTTAGGCTTATTGATTCTTACATTCCCCTCTCTGGTTCTTTAGGCAATAAAGCAAGCTTGAATACTGAAACTGGATTGATAAATATACCTGCTAGTTTATTTTTTCGACCTTATAACCCTACATTAAAGTTTTTTGAAAAGCTAAAAGTATGGAGATTTAAGTACTCTTTAAAAAAATCTGCCCAGAGCGGAGAAGTTTTTCATTTGTGGTGGCATCCTCATAATTTTTCAAGAAATACAGAAGAGAACTTGGCCCAATTAGAAGAGTTGTTTCTTTATTATAAAGAACTGCGTAAAAAGTATGGGATACAATCAGCGAATATGCATGATATCGCTGAGCTTGTTATCTCGAGAGGTGTAATATGAACTTATGTGTTTTATTACTGGGAAGAGATTCACTTTCAACACGTTTAACATTATCAACCTTAGGGAAACGAGGTTTTAAAGTAGTATGGTTTGAAGAACGTAGGGATGATAAATTACAGCTTATAAAAAAAAGAATAAAAAAATTTGGTTTGTTCTATGTTTTGAATCAAGTAGCTTTTCAAATCTTTCAAAAGTTGCTAAATATTTTTTCAAAGAAAAGATTAGCTGAGTATGAGAATGATTGCTATGAAAATTCTGAGCCTGTTAAAACTTTTACAAATATTAATGAAATAAATAAACTGGACTTACAGAACATTGACTATGATATGGTTCTTTTATGCGGCACAAGAATTTTATCGAATGATACTCTTAATAAGTTTATACCATCACCAGTGGTAAATATTCATGCAGGTATAACACCTGCATATAGGGGGGTACATGGTGGTTATTGGTCACTAGCCAATAATGATGTAGATATGTTCGGTTCTACGATACATTACGTGGATTCTGGAATAGATACAGGTTCAGTAATCTCATATGTTCACTGCCAGCCTGAAGCTGTAGATAATTTTGTAACTTACCCTATTTTGCAACAAGTTAAAGCAGTTGAAAGGTTAGTTGAAGTTATACCTAGCATATTGCATGGGGGCGCGGTTTTAACTGGGTATTCTTGTCAATCAAAATTATGGAGCCACCCTACTTTGACTCAATACTTTAAAAATTATCTTTTTAAAGGTGTAAAGTAGTGAGAGTTTTGCATATTTTAAATGCTTTGTATCAAGGGGGGGCTGAGCGTCAATTGGAGTTGATTATTGATGAGACGCCAAGCACAGAGCATATTGTTATTTCTTTACAGTCAATAAATACGCCTTTATCAATAAGACTAAAGAAAAAAGGGGTAACAGTATTATTCTTGAATTTCAGGTATTGGTCGGTGTTTTTACTTCCCTTGAAGCTTCGCATGATTCTCAGTAAATATGAAAGTGACGATACAGTTATCCAGTGCTGGATGTATCACGGTAATTTTTTTGGTTGGCTTGCATCTATAGGTATGAATATACCAGTATTTTGGAATATCCGTAGGACAGAAGTACCATCCGGTCTAACTGGTATTTTGTCTAAACTTTGTGCGAAAATAAGTCGGTATAATAATATAACTATTTTTTGTAATTCTAAAAGTGGTGAATTGTCGCATACAAGCGTGGGTTATAACCCAAATAATTTCGTTTATATACCCAATGCTATTGAACCCGTTAGTCTTGAAAATAAAGAAAAAGGTAGTGATTTTTTAATTTGCTGTATTGGCCGTTACAGTAAAATTAAGGGGTACGAGGTTTTGCTCGAGTCTGCCGGTGCAATAAAAGAAGAATTATTTAAAAACAAAGTAAAGTTTATCATTGTAGGTAGAGATGTTGAAATGCAACGATCGATTAAATTATTAATCGATAATTATAACCTTGGTAATCTATTTGATTTTCGAGGGGAGTTAGATAATGTTTATGAAGTGTTGCGTGATGCTAATTTATTTTGTTTGCCCTCGTTATCTGAAGGGTTCCCAAATGTACTTCTCGAGGCGATGATGGCAGGCTTGCCATGTATCGCAACGAATGTTGGCGATGTTGTCTCGATATTAGGCGCTTCTGATATGGTTGTTCAACCAGCGGAAAAAGCTGAATTATCACAAAAAATTTTGCATGTTTTGAAAATGCCAAAAGTAGAACTAGAAGAGTATGGTAATAGAAATAGAGACATTGTTTTAAAAAAATATTCAGTTGAAATAACTTGGTCTTTATATCATAAAGCTTACATTAAAGAACTTAGTAACCGCAATATTCACTATAAGGTTTAAATGAGAAAAATATTATTTTTAGTCAATGATGTAGATTTTTTTCTGTCCCATCGTTTGGCTGTAGCAATTGCTGCGAAAAAAAGTGGGTATAAGGTCTTGATTGCGGCAGGAGGTTCTTCTGGTATTAAAAAAATCCAAGAACTTGGTTTCACATACTTTCAAATCCCTTTCTCAAGAAGTGGTCTGAATCCTTTACGCGAGCTTTTAACTCTGTGGGAAATCTTCAAACTTTTTAAGAATGAAGGACCAGACTTGGTTCACTTAGTGACCATAAAGCCAGTTCTATACGGTGGCTTAGTGAGCAGGTTAACGGGAGTTAAGGCTGTTGTAGCAGCAGTATCTGGATTAGGGACAGTTTTTGTTTCTGATACATTTTTTGCCAAGTTACGATTGCTGCTTGTTAAAGCTTTATATCGTACCGCTTTTAAGCATAAGAATATTATGACAATTTTTCAAAACCCAGATGATAGAAATACGGTTGTCGAATTAAGTGGCTTACCGAATCGTAATACTTCGCTTATTAGAGGATCGGGTGTATCGCTTAAGGGCTATACTTTTAAAAAAGAGCCTGCTGGTAAGGCTAAAGTCGTTATGGCTGCTCGCTTGTTGGTTGATAAAGGAGTACATGAATTTATTGATGCTGCCCGTATACTTAATAAGCGCGGTGTTGAGGTAGAGTTTCGGTTAATAGGTTCGGTTGACCCCGGCAATAACACCAGCTTATCGCAGAAAGAGTTTGATACATTAAAAGCTGAAGGGTTAGTACAAATGCTTGGCTACCGCCAAGACATCTCAGAACAATACAGACAGGCAAATATTGTTTGTTTACCCTCTTATCGTGAAGGCTTACCAAAAGGGCTAATTGAGGCTGCAGCTTGTGGAAGAGCAGTAGTAACAACGGATGTAGCAGGCTGTAGAGATGCGATAACACCAGATATCACAGGATTGCTAGTGCCTGTAAAAGACTCGGCGGCGCTTGCGGATGCAATAGAGCAACTTATTGAGAACCCAGATCAGAGAATGGCTATGGGAGCGGCAGGCCGAAAACTTGCTGAAGAAGCATTTACTATTGAACATGTTGTACAGAGGCATATGGATATTTATCAGGAGTTATTATCTCGTGACTAAGCGTATCTTACTCACAGGTTCTACCGGTTTCATTGGCTCGGTTATTACAGTGCAATTTAAAAGCTCTGATTATCAGTTGTGTCCCGTTGTTCGTTACCTTAAAGACGACTCTCCTCTGAATGCCATTGAAGTTGGTGATATTGATGGCAATACAGATTACAATGGGGCTTTAAGTGACGTGGATGTTGTCATTCATGTTGCTGCTCGCGCTCATATGATGAGCGATGAATCTAGTGATCCTTTAGCTGAATATCGTAAAGTTAATGTTGAGGGCTCTGAAAACCTTGCAAGGCAAGCGGCTGCGGCAGGGGTTAAACGCTTTGTATTTATTAGTTCGGTAAAAGTATCGGGTGAAAGTACTACGGCTAAGTCGCCGTATTCTGAATTAATGAAGCCAGCTCCAGAAGATGCTTACGGCCAGTCGAAGTATGAAGCCGAAGAAGTGTTGAAGCAGGTCGCAGCTGATACTGGAATGGAGGTTGTTATTATTCGACCTCCTCTTGTGTACGGTGCTGGTGTTAAAGCTAATTTTCTCAGCCTATTAAAGCTATCTACTCTTTCAATACCTCTTCCATTCGGTACAGTCAATAATAAACGCAGTATGGTTTATGTAGGAAGCTTGGTTGATTTTATTATTCGGTGTATCGATCACCCTAATGCGGCCAATCAAACGTTTCTTGTTTCCGATGGTGAAGATTTATCGCTCAAATCTTTGATTACTTATATTAGAAAGGCGATGGGGAAGTCACCTTTGTTGTTACCTGTACCAGTAGGTTTGTTTAAACTTGCGGGTAAGTTAACAGGAAAAAGCGGCGTAGTTGATCGTTTAGTCGGGAATTTGCAGGTTGATTCTTCTAAGGCGCGTGAGTTATTAGATTGGACGCCTCCGTACACTGTTGAGCAAGGTATTGCGGCAACCGTTTTAGATTTTAATAATAGGAAAAATTAACGTGCTGCGTATTTTTGATTTTGTATTTTCTTTGTTCGGCTTGGTATTCGGTTCGCCTGTTTTGTTGGTTATTTATATTATTGGTTTGTTTGATACTGGCTCTCCAGTATTTAAACAAGAGCGTGTAGGGCGTAATAAAAAGCCTTTTATTCTTGTTAAGTTTAGAACCATGTCGGTTGACACCGCTTCGGTTGCTAGCCATTTAGCCTCTACGGCTTCTATTACTAAAATGGGTGGTTTTTTAAGGAAAACAAAACTTGATGAGCTACCTCAGCTCTGGAATGTGCTGAAAGGTGAGATGAGTTTGGTGGGGCCGCGTCCTGGCTTGTTTAATCAGGATGAGTTAACTAGAGTCCGTGAGGCGCAGGGTGTGCTTGACGTTAGACCTGGGATTACAGGTTTGGCTCAGGTGAATGATATTGATATGTCTACTCCTGAATTATTAGCGAATACCGATGCAAAAATGATTTCTGAAATGAATATTAAAAATTATTTTAAGCTTATTTTTCAGACGGTTTTAGGTGCAGGGGCTGGGGATCGGGTTGAGGATTAGACTAAGTGGATTCCCGCATGCGCGAGAATGACGATGATATGGCGCTATTTAGCGCCATTTTTTATGGTTTGATTGAATACCCAGTCTGGGTTGTGGCCTTGCTTGTTGAAGGATGCAGGGGCTTCTAGCAATAAATTGATTACATCCTCTACTTTAAAGTCATGGCAAGCCCTATCAAGTCTATTGAGTAAGTTATGAGTTTCAGGCCAGCTAAGATGTACTTCATTTGCAGTCATTATTCTTGGGTGATCACTGCCTTCTACGTTATCACCTACTAAAAGCTCCTCGTAGAGTTTTTCACCAGGGCGTAAGCCACTAAATTCAATGGCTATATCACCATTAGGGGTGGTGTGTGTTTTTTCGGTTAGGCCTGATAAGCGTATCATTTTTTGTGCAAGACTTACGATTTTCACGGGCTCGCCCATATCTAGCACGAATACATCGCCGCCTTTGCCCATGGCGCCGGCTTGTATCACAAGTTGGCTGGCCTCTGGTATCGTCATAAAATAACGGATAATGTCAGGGTGGGTAACAGTAATAGGGCCCCCATCTTTAATTTGCTTACGAAATAGCGGCACTACCGAGCCAGAGCTGCCTAGCACATTACCAAAGCGTACCATGCAGAATAGTGTGTTATTTTGGCGTTTAGCAAGGGCTTGTAATACAAGCTCTGCAAGGCGCTTACTTGCACCCATAACATTGGTAGGGCGCACCGCTTTATCTGTGCTTATGAGGACAAAGCGTTCAACGCCTGCTTTTATGGCGGCTTCTGCGCAGTACCATGTACCAAACACGTTGTTTCGTACACCTTCAACTACATTGTGCTCTACCATAGGTACATGTTTGTATGCGGCTGCATGGTAAATAGTTTGGACGCCAAAGGTGGTGAATATAGTTTCTAGGCGGTTTTGCTTTTGTACTGAGCCTAAAATAGAAATGATTTCCGAATGGCATTGTTCGTGGTTTTGACAGTACTGGTTTAGCTCTTGTTCTATACTGTAAAGGCTGAACTCATTGAGCTCTAACAGAATTAGTTTTTTAGGTTGCTGAATAATGATTTGGCGACATAACTCAGATCCGATACTGCCCCCCGCTCCTGTGACCAGTACCACTTTATTTTTTATGTTGTGGCTAAGGAGTGTTGTGTTGGGTGTTACGCAATCACGTCCTAATAAGTCTTCAATTTCTACCTCTTTAACTTCTTCTATTTTTGCCTTGCCGCTGATAATGTCCTGTACAGCGGGTGTGGTTAGAATTTCTAATTGTGTGTCGGCTAGGTTCTCGATCAGTTGTTTGCGCTTTGAGGTGCTTGTATTGCCTAAAGCTAATAGTATCTTTTTAACATTAAATTGCTCGGCTAACAGGTGTGTCTCATTTGGGCTATGAACCCTTAAGCCTTGTATAACAGACTTCAGCTTTTTACCGTTATTATCTAAGAAGGCTACCGGCCTGTATAGTTGGCTATTTGTTAAAGCATTCGCAAGCGCGACACCTTGATGGCCTGCACCATAAATAAGTACAGACTCCTTTTTAGAGTTGTTTAGCTGGTTAACTAGGCTGCGAATAAATAGTCGCGGAAATCCCAGTAATGCGAAGGCGGTAAACCAATAAATTACAATACTTGATCGGGGTAAGTTTGCTTGATTGATGAATGACGAGCTTGCCAATACGAGTGACGAAACACTAATGCCTATCGCTAGGCTGCTAAAGGCTTTGGTTGTCATAAAGCGAACGACTGCTCGGTATAAGCCCATCCTTATAAATATGGCAGAAGTCACTAGTGTTGTACTTAGCATGACTACCAGCAATTGGTAGTTTAGAGTGATTAAAAGTTCACCATGCCGCAATGCTAAAGCGGAATAAATAGCTATTGGGATAACAAAAAGATCGTAAGCTAGTGTAATAATTCGTTTGGTTACACGCGGTGCATTAAGCAGAGGTTGTAGCATAGGTGTGCCTCATCTCGTTTCTGAGACTCAGTATAGCTTGAAAGTGGCTCCTCGAACTGGACTCGAACCAGTGACCAATAGATTAACAGTCTACTGCTCTACCAACTGAGCTATCGAGGAACAACTAAAGTGTATCTTATTGATTTCTAAACTATTGTCAAGTGTAGGCTATTAAATTGTAGTTTGTTTTGTAGATAAACAGAAATTCATGAGCTTTATGTTTTGTGCTTTAAATATTCATATAATTGTATTGGTGTCGTGCATGAATTTGCTATTATCATTTCTTTCAAGGTTGCTGTTATAGGTGTTGCTTCTTTTGTATTCTCAATCTGGTTTGCCTGTCTACTCCAATATATTGACACTTGTTGTATTTATTGTGCTTTCGCTATTTCTAGTCTCACTTTTGGTTGTGCCTGAAGCGGCAAAGGCGTTTGCCATTATTTTGTTATTGACTGGCTTTTATGGTGGAGTGCTTCACCTTAAAAACCGTGATGTTCAAAGTCTCGATTGTTTTGAGCGTTACTTTATGTGGGCGTTTGCTAGTTTTACAGTTGTATCCATAATTAGTTTCATTTACTGGCCTTATACTAAGGTGGCTCACTATCACTTTGAGGATTACCTAGCCTTTTTACTTGTTTTGCCCCTCTTTCTTTTGATGCGTTATATTAAATTGAACTTAACACATTTAATTATTGTGTTTGCCGTTGTCGCCATAGGTTTGGGTTTTTTGTCTTTGTATCAATATTGGCATATGAAGACGCAAGGTGGCTATGTATTTACCTCCGGAAGTCGAATGGCGCAGTTTTGGCTTCGTCCTAGTGGAGGGGTGAATCCAATGCGCTATGCCGCAATTAGTTTGATTTTCATGGGGTTTGCTATTAATGCTGCACTATTTGTGCGGCGCAAGGCCTTGGCTCTTAAATTCTTGCTTGCGGGAGCTGTTGTGTGTGCTGCTGTTGCATGTATGTTAACACAGGTACGGGGATCTTGGCTGGCCTTGGTGGTAATGCTGTGTGTTTATGTGTTTGTTTTGTTTTATATGGGGCGTAAAAAGCTTTTGCTGGGTTTTTTATTATTGTGTGCTGTTGGGGTTGGAGTGCTGAGTCAGCAGGATCATGTGAAGAGTCGTTGGGATAGGACTGAGCAGTCAATTGATCGATATTTGAGTGGTGATTCGCAAAGTGCGCTAGGTGCTCGTTTAGACATGTTTAAGGCAGCTTGGATTTTGATTCAAGAGCGTCCATTGTTTGGCCATGGCTTAAATAGCTATAGTGAGAAGGCTGCCAAAATCCGTCTTGCTACACCGGGTATGAGTCATGAGGTGGGTATGTGGAGTAATCCGCACAACGAAATCTTACAGGTATTGGTTGAGAAGGGTTTGATTGGTCTGGCAACATTTATCGCTATTTTTGCAAGTTGTGCTTATTTGTTTATTTCAGCCTATCGAAATAATAAAGGCAATAACGCTGTTGCTTACTTTGCCTTTGGTGGCTTGATTATCTTGGTGGTGTATTTTATGGCAGGCCTGAGTGTGGCGCTGTTTGAGCATAATGTATTTAATCAGTTTTTTACTATCGTGATCTCTGCTTTTGCTGGGCAGGTTTATGCTCACAGGGGGGTTGTGACTGGTGAGGTTATGGAGGGGTAGCTTGTAGGCCACTCTTCAAATTTCTCACCCGCGAATGCCGTTTAAGTTGCTTTTTACTCGCATACCCAAAACACTTGCTTCGTTCGCGGGGCGCGCTGGATGCGAGTTCGTACTGTTGGGGTAGGTTGTTAGCGCGAGCAGTACCCAAACATTCACTATGTCCATGGGTTGTGCTTGATCGTACAGTTTATTTTGGCGCTACAAACAAAAAAACCGCCTAGGCGGTTTTTTTGTTTGTTAATTGCAAGCTTGGGTGTTAACCAAGTGCTTTCTGTAAGCGCTCAATTGCTTTTTTAAGGTTGCTCTCACTGGTAGCAAAACTGATGCGCATGTGGCCGGGTGTGCCAAATGCGCTGCCTGGAACAAGCGCTACGCCTGCCTCTAGTAGTTTTTCAGCTAAATCAGTGTCTGTGTCACAGTTAAGTTTTTTCTGTGCGCCAGAAAAGTCCGGGAATAAGTAGAAGGTGCCGTCGCCTTTTAAGCATTCCACGCCATCAATAGCATTTAATGCTTCAACCATGTAGTCATGGCGCTGCTTAAAGACTTTGACCATGTCCTTTACGCACTCTTGGTCGCCATCAAGCGCGGCTTGTGCTGCGACTTGAGCAATAGAGGTTGGGTTTGAGGTGCTTTGGCTTTGAATTTTTTTCATGGCGACAATGAGCTTTTCAGGTCCGGCGGCATAGCCTATGCGCCAGCCAGTCATGCTGTAGGCTTTTGATACGCCGTTTAATACGATGGTGCGGTCGTACAGGTCAGGGTTGACGGTCAATATGTTATTGAACGGCTCTTCTGTCCATAAAATCGGTTCGTACATGTCGTCAGTGGCGATTAATACATCTGGGTATTTTCGTAATACAGCGCCAAGGGATTCTAGCTCGGCTTTGGTATAAGCCATGCCAGATGGATTGGATGGGCTGTTTAGTACGACTAATTTTGTTTTGGTTGTGATTGCAGTATCTAGTTGTTCTGCTGTGATTTTGAAGCGCGCCTCAGCGTTGGTTTCAATAACCACGGGTACACCTTCTGCAATTAGCACCATGTCTGGGTAGCTTACCCAGTAAGGTGCTGGAATTACCACTTCGTCGCCTGCGTTTAGTAGGGCAAGGCTTAAGTTGAAAAAGCTTTGCTTGCCACCGCAAGAAACTAAAATTTGATTTGCTTCGTAGTTTAAGTTGTTGTCGCGTTTAAACTTGTTAATGATGGCTTTTTTAAGTTCAGGTGTGCCGTCAACGGCGGTGTATTTCGTGAAGCCTGAGTTAATAGCATTAATAGCTGCGGTTTTAATATGCTCTGGCGTATCAAAATCTGGTTCGCCGGCACCTAGGCCGATAATATCTTGCCCAGCAGCACGTAGCTCCGCAGCACGGTTAGTTACGGCTAGAGTAGGTGAGGGCTTAATGCTTTGAACACGATCAGAAAGTTGCAGGTTCAAGGCCACATCCTTAACAAAAGAGGGTGTTCTAATTAGCTAGAATTAACCCTGTGGGTTTAAAAAAGTGCTTACCCTGAGGGTTTAAGCGGCGACATTCTAGCGGATCTTATTTTGTATTGCGAGAATATGTTGCTCTTAATGCGCTGGGAGTGAGTCTATAATAAGTGGCCCAGATGGTGGATTTTGCTTTTTTGTATGAGATAGGTTTGGGGTTATTTTGCACGTTGGCCTTTAGCTATAGCGTGTGCTTTCTTGTTAGTTTGTTGTATTCACTATTCAGCGCTCGTAAACTGGTTGGCTTGTGATTTGGTAGGAGCGAGGTAGCATGCCCCATTAACATAGTGAATGTTTTGGGTACTGCTCGCGAAGATTTATGTCAAAAGCGTTTGAAGTAAGAAGTAAATACGCCCCGGCGGGGGATCAGCCTAAAGCTATCGGGCAATTAATGGATGGTTTGAATTCAGGCTTGGCTCGGCAGACGCTTTTGGGTGTAACTGGGTCCGGTAAAACATTCACAATGGCTAATGTGATTGCTCAGTCACAGCGTCCTGCTATCGTGCTTGCTCATAATAAAACCCTGGCGGCGCAACTTTACGGTGAGTTTAAGGAGTTCTTTCCGAATAACTCGGTTGAATACTTCGTCTCCTATTATGATTATTACCAGCCTGAGGCCTATGTGCCTTCTAGTGATACCTTTATAGAGAAGGACGCATCCGTAAATGAACATATCGAGCAGATGCGTTTGTCTGCTACGAAGTCACTACTGGAGCGCCGCGATACCATTATTGTTGCAACTGTTTCTGCCATTTATGGCCTGGGTGATCCTGAGTCTTATTTGAAAATGGTGCTGCATCTTGATAAGGGTGATGTTATCGACCAGCGCGGCCTATTGCGTCGCTTAGCTGAGTTGCAATATAAGCGGAACGATGTGGATTTTTATCGTGCTACTTACCGTGTGCGCGGTGATGTGATTGATATCTTTCCCGCAGAATCTGAAAAAGAAGCTGTACGGGTTGAATTGTTTGATGACGAGATCGAGCAACTTAGTGTTTTTGATCCGCTTACTGGTGAGGTTTTGCGTAAATTACCACGTGTGACCATTTTCCCTAAAAGTCATTATGTCACGCCAAGAGAGACTTTGGTGGATATGATTGATGAAGTAAAAGCTGAGCTTAAACCACGTTTGGAGCAGCTACGCAGTAATAATAAGTTAGTAGAGGCGCAGCGCCTTGAACAGCGCACAGTTTATGATTTAGAGATGATCCAGCAGTTAGGTTACTGTAATGGCATTGAAAACTACTCTCGCTATTTGTCGGGGCGTGACTCTGGCTTGCCGCCACCAACCTTGTTTGATTACCTGCCTGATGATGCATTGATGTTTATTGATGAAAGTCATGTGACGATTCCGCAATTTGGCGCCATGTACAAAGGCGACCGCTCTCGAAAGGAGACCCTTGTTGAGTTTGGGTTTCGCTTGCCCTCCGCGCTAGATAATCGGCCCATGAAGTTTGAGGAGTGGGAGGCAATCTCGCCGCAAACCATTTTTGTGTCGGCAACACCGGGCAAGTATGAGGCGGCTCATCAAGATGCAGTCATCGAGCAGTTGGTGCGCCCGACGGGCTTAGTTGATCCTATTATTGAAATTCGCCCGGCGACGACTCAGGTAGATGATGTGCTTGGTGAGATTCGCACGCGTGCAGAGCAAGGTGAGCGGATCTTAATTACGGTTTTAACCAAACGAATGGCTGAGGATTTGACTGACTTTTTGGCTGAGCACGGCGTGCGTGTGCGTTACTTGCATAGTGATATTGATACGGTAGAGCGCATCGAGATTATTCGTGACTTACGTTTGGGTGAGTTTGATGTGTTGGTGGGTATTAACTTGTTGCGTGAAGGTCTGGATATTCCTGAGGTGGCTCTGGTTGCCATATTTGATGCCGACAAAGAAGGTTTTTTGCGGTCGGATAAGTCTCTGATTCAAACCATTGGCCGTGCCGCCCGTCATGAAAAAGGTAAAGCTATTTTATACGCAGAGAGGGTGACCGACTCTATGCGCCGAGCCATCGACGAAACCGATCGCCGCCGTGAAGCCCAGGTAGCTTATAATCTTAAGCATGGTATTACGCCCACATCTGTGCGTAAGAGTGTGGAAGATATTCTTGAGGGTGCGGTCACGCCAGGCAAGAAAGTTGGTGGCAAAAAACGCAGTAAAGCGTCTGCTGAATCCGTGGATGATGCTATTGAATTTATGAGTGCTGTTGAAATTGATAGGCGCATAACCAAGGTTGAGGATGCAATGCTGGCCTCGGCTCGCGAGCTTAAATTTGAAGAGGCAGCGCGTTATCGTGATGAGCTAGAGCGCCTTAAATTGCAATTAATTAAAAATAGTTGATTGGATTTGTCTGTTTGTCGTGTGGAGGGGTGCTCGCGCGCGATGCTTTATATATGCAGTGCACAAAAAAAGCCCAGCTTGTCTACAAGCTGGGCTTTTGAATTCTGGTAGTCGCGACTAGATTCGAACTAGCGACCCCCACCATGTCAAGGTGGTGCTCTAACCAACTGAGCTACGCGACTAAAATGCGATCACTTATAACTTAATTCGTGATGCGCGCTGGATTTTACGTATTTTTTACCTCTTTGCAAGCTAAGTGTCTCTTGAGACTGGTTTTTTTCTTGCACCAGTTGTCTCAAATGTTCCCCTAAAAGCTGAAATCTGCTTTAATGTTGCGCTTAATTTTATTCATAAGCTCGGATGTTTTCGCTGGGCGATGTAGTTGGCGGTACTTGGTAGGTACAACAGCTGCTGCATAAGCAAGCGAAGTCGGCATCTCGCACGCAAAGTGTCGAGCTAAAACCATGTATGGCTTTGTAGGCCCCACCACTGAACTAGGATGTTTCATGCCTGTTATTACTTTGCCTGATGGCTCTAAGCGCGAATTTGATGCAGCCGTATCTGTAATGGATGTGGCTGCCGACATTGGTACTGGTTTAGCAAAAGCGACTATTGCGGGTGCTGTTAATGGCAAATTAGTTGATGCCTGCGACATAATTGAAGAAGATGCGGATTTACGTATTATCACCGCAAAAGACAGTGAAGGTCTTGAAATTCTGCGTCACTCATGTGCTCACCTTTTGGGTCACGCCATTAAGCAGCTTTGGCCGAATGTTAAAATGGCTATTGGGCCAACCATTGATAACGGCTTTTACTACGATATTGATGCCGACTTCCCAATTAACGAAGATGAACTAAAGCAGCTTGAAAAACGCATGATGGACCTGGCGAAAACCAGCTATCAAGTGGTTAAAAAAGTAGGCTCATGGCAAGTCGCGCGCGATACGTTTGAAGCGCGTGGTGAATCATACAAAATTGAAATTTTAGATGAAAATATATCTAAAGATGATCAGCCTGCGCTGTATCACCACGAAGAATATATTGACATGTGTCGCGGCCCTCACGTGCCGAATATGAAATTTTGCCAAAACTTTAAACTAATGAAGGTAGCCGGTGCATACTGGCGTGGTAATTCTGATAACAAAATGCTGCAGCGTGTTTACGGTACGGCTTGGGCAGACAAGAAAGCCCTTAAAGCTTACTTAACCTTATTGGAAGAAGCGGAAAAGCGTGATCACCGTAAACTGGGTAAAACTCTTGATTTATTCCATTGGCAAGAAGAAGCGCCAGGTATGGTGTTCTGGCACGGCAAAGGCTGGACTATCTATACTGAGCTTGAGAAATTTGTTCGTCAAAAGCTAACTGAGTACGGCTATGACGAAGTAAAAGCACCAATGATTATGGATCGCTCTTTGTGGGAGCGTTCAGGTCACTGGGATAAATTTGCAGATGCCATGTTTACGACGGTATCTGAAAAGCGTGAATACGCCATTAAGCCAATGAATTGCCCAGGGCATATTCAGATTTTTAATCAAGGCTTGAAGTCATACCGTGATTTACCATTACGTTTGGCTGAGTTTGGCTGCTGTCACCGTAATGAGCCGTCAGGTGCGTTGCATGGTTTAATGCGTGTGCGCGGCTTTACGCAAGATGACGCGCATATTTTCTGCATGACCGAGCAAATTTTAGAAGAAGTGAATGGTTGTATAGCCATGATTCTAGATACCTACAAAACCTTTGGTTTTGAAGATGTCGCAGTTAAATTGTCTACGCGCCCAGAGCAGCGTATTGGTAGTGAGGAAGCTTGGGATAATGCAGAGCAAGCATTGGCGGATGCACTGAAATCAAGTGATTTAGAGTTCACTTATCAGCCGGGAGAAGGTGCCTTTTATGGGCCTAAGATCGAATTTGCCTTAACAGATTGCTTAGGTCGTGAGTGGCAGTGCGGTACAATCCAGCTAGACTTCTCGATGCCTGGTCGTTTGGGTGCTCAATATGTTGATAAAAACGGTGATCGCCAAACACCTGTGATGATTCACCGTGCGATTTTGGGTTCATTGGAGCGATTCATTGGTATCTTGATCGAGCAGTACGCGGGCAGTATGCCAACTTGGTTGTCACCTGTTCAGGCTATTTTGCTCAATATTACGGACAATCAGGCTGAATATATCAAAGAAGTTGCAAAAACTTTGGCTCAAAACGGTATTAGAGTGCAATCGGACTTGAGAAACGAGAAGATCGGCTTTAAAATCCGTGAGCACACTTTACAGAAGGTTCCCTATTTATTGGTAGCAGGGGACAAAGAAGTGGCTTCTAATGCTGTCGCCGTACGAACACGTACTGGTGAAGACCTTGGATCAATGAGTATCGAAGACTTTGCCAAGCTGCTACAAGATGATGTAGCCAAGCGCGGACAGTAGATTTTAATAAAACGGAGTAATAACAATTAGACGCGATAATAGAAATAGCCGAGCTCGTCCTGAAAAGGCATCTATCAACGAAAACATTAAAGCTCGGGAATGCCGACTAATTAGTGCTGACGGGGAACAACTGGGCGTAGTGCCTATGGATGAAGCCCTTAAGCTTGCTCAAGAAGCCGTACTCGATTTAGTACAAATTGCAGATGGTGATCCGATCGTATGTAAGATCATGGATTTTGGCAAAAAACTCTACGAAGAGAAAAAGCAAAAAGCCGCTGCAAAGAAAAAGCAAGTTCAAACCCAGGTTAAGGAAATTAAATTCCGTCCTGGTACTGAAGATGGGGACTATCAGGTCAAACTTCGCAACCTGACTAAGTTCCTTGAGCATGGGGACAAGACCAAGATTACGTTACGTTTTCGCGGTCGTGAGATGGCTCACCAAGAATTGGGTATGCAACTATTGAAGCGTGTTGAAGATGATCTCAGCGAAATCGCTAACGTAGAACTGCGTCCTAAAATGGAAGGTCGTCAGCTAACCATGGTATTAGCACCCATTAAAAAGAAGTAGTTAGGCCACTATCAAGTGCCAAGTTCAAAAGGCTTATTAATTTAAGCTTTTTGATATTTAGCCGCCTGCTGCTGTTAATTAAACCAATGCGAGTGAGATTTTATTAGCATGTCTAACAAAATTAAAAGTCATAGCGGTGCTGCAAAGCGCTTCAAAAAGACTGGTAACGGCTTCAAACACCGTCAAGCACACCGTGCTCACATCTTGACCAAAAAAAGCACCAAGCGTAAGCGTCAATTGCGTTCTCAGTTGCAAGTTCACGCATCTGATGTACCGCTAATCAAGCGTATGCTACCTGGCGTTTAATAATTTATTTGGTTAAGAGGAGTTCAATATGGCTCGTGTAAAACGTGGTGTGGTAGCACGCCGTCGTCATAAAAAAGTATTAAAGCAAGCTAAAGGTTATTATGGTGCACGTTCACGTGTATTCCGTGTAGCTAAGCAAGCGGTTATCAAAGCTGGTCAATATGCTTACCGTGACCGTCGTCAGCGTAAACGTCAATTCCGTGCTCTATGGATTGCGCGTATCAACGCTGGTGCACGTATCAACGGTTTGTCTTACAGTCGCTTTATTAACGGTCTGAAAAATGCCTCTATCGAGATCGATCGTAAGGTGTTAGCTGATTTAGCCGTTAATGAAAAAGGCGCTTTTGCGGCATTAGTTGAAAAAGCTAAAGCCTCTCTTTAAGCACCAGCTGACATTTCGGTCTTTTAAAGATCGACAGTTACAAGAAATTTAGTTTTAAATTGTCTTGTCTCGAATAGGGGAAGCGCCATAGGCACTTTCCCTATTTTTGTTTGAAAAATTGATAAATAAAACAATGACAACACAGGGCGAGAGCAAAGCCGTGTTTTGGCTGAAGCGTCATCCGTCTCAAATGTTTTATCTGTATCGCCCTCAATATTGTCATTGTGTGGCAGTGGCTTAAGGCCTAAATAAACAACACGTGTGAGCGTGTTATTTGGAGCAGGAAAATTGGAAAACCTACAGAATTTGGTAACCGAAGCACTGGCAAAAGTCGATCAAGCGCAAGACGTGCAAGTGCTGGATCAAGTGCGTGTCGATTACTTAGGCAAAAAAGGTGTGCTAACGGCACAGCTTAAAACCCTTGGTAAGCTAAGTAATGAAGAGCGCCCTGCAGCCGGTGCAAAAATTAATGAAGCCAAGCAGCAAGTTGAAGATGGTATTCGTGCTAAAAAAGCCGAATTAGAAAATGCCGCGCTGGCTGAAAAGCTAAAATCAGAAAGTATTGATGTGACCTTGCCGGGTCGTGGCCAGCAAGCCGGTGGATTGCATCCGGTTACTCGCACGTTGCAACGCATCGAAAACTTTTTTAAGCATGCTGGTTATAATGTAGCGGTTGGCCCAGAAGTAGAAGATAACTTTCATAATTTTGATGCGTTAAATATTCCTGCGCACCATCCCGCTCGCGCTATGCATGATACCTTCTATTTTGATGCGCAGCAGTTATTGCGTACGCATACTTCGCCTGTGCAGATTCGTACTATGGAAGTGCAAAACCCACCTATTCGTATTATTTGCCCAGGTCGTGTTTACCGTTGCGACTCTGACCAAACTCACACGCCGATGTTTCATCAGGTAGAGGGTTTGTTGGTTGATAAAAAAGTAAGTTTTGCGGATTTAAAGGGTACGGTTGAGCAGTTTTTACGTACCTTTTTTGAAGATGATAATTTAAGTGTACGTTTTCGCCCGTCTTATTTCCCGTTTACTGAGCCTTCCGCTGAGTTTGATATCCAATGGGCATCTAGCAAAACAGGTTGGTTAGAGGTAGGTGGCTGCGGCATGGTACACCCAAATGTATTGCAAGCAAGTGGCGTTGACCCTGAGCAGTACATGGGTTTTGCATTTGGCCTAGGGGTAGAGCGTTTAGCGATGCTGCGTTATGGCGTAAACGATTTGCGTTTGTTCTTTGAAAACGATGTGAAGTTTTTAGAGCAGTTTAATTAATCACGTTTAAATCGTGAAAAGAATCGGGCGCGGGGCAGCTCTCCTACAGGCTGCTTGCTCGTACATAGAAAAGAATTCAGGAAGACAAAATGAAATTCAGTGAAAGCTGGTTAAGAGAATGGGTTAGTCCAAGCCTAACAACGGAAGAGCTTGTGGCTCAAGTTACGATGGCTGGCTTAGAAGTTGATGCCGTTGATGCAGTTGCGGGAGAGTTTAGCGGAATCGTTGTGGGTGAAGTGTTAAAGCGTGAACAGCACCCTGATGCAGATAAGTTAAGTTTATGCCAAGTGACAGACGGTACAGATACATACCAAATTGTATGTGGTGCCGCTAATGTGCGTGAAGGTTTAAAAGTGCCAATGGCAAAAATTGGTGCGCTACTGCCGACGCCAGATGGCAAAGGCTTTAAAATTAAAAAAGCGAAACTGCGTGGTGTTGAAAGCCATGGAATGTTATGCGCTAAAGCTGAATTAGGTATGGCAGAGCAATCTGACGGCTTGATGGAACTTGCAGCTGATGCACCGGTTGGCCAAGATATTCGTGAATATCTAAATCTTGATGATGCCATTATTGAAGTGGATTTAACGCCTAACCGTGCCGATTGCTTAAGTGTAAAAGGCTTAGCACGTGAAGTGGGTACACTGAATAACGTTGATGTTAAACCATTAAACATTGAAGTGATGGCTGCACAAGTTAACGATACGTTGCCGGTTACTTTGTCTGCACCGCAAGCGTGCCCTAAATACGTGGGTCGTATTGTAAAAGGCGTTGATGTGAACGCTACTACGCCATTATGGATGATAGAAAAACTGCGTCGCAGTGGTATTCGCTCTATCGATCCAATTGTCGATGTGACTAACTATGTATTGCTTGAACTTGGTCAACCAATGCACGCGTTTGATTTAGCCAAGGTGGATGGCGGCATTAACGTACGTATGGCAACGGATAAAGAAAAATTAACGTTGTTAGATGGTCAAGAGATTGAATTAAGCAGTGATACCCTAGTAATCGCGGATAACTCAAAAGCATTGGCCATTGCTGGTGTGATGGGTGGTGAGTATTCAGGTGTGAATACCGAAACAAAAGACGTGTTCCTAGAAGTGGCTTACTTTGACCCAATAGCCATTGCAGGTAAGGCGCGTAACTACGGTTTGCACACGGATTCATCTCACCGTTTTGAACGTGGTGTGGATTATCGTTTGCAAAACGATGCCATGGAGCGTGCTACGCAATTGATCGTTGAAATTTGCGGCGGTCAGCCTGGTCCGGTTGTAAATACAGAAGATAATGCGGCAATGCCGGTTGAGGCGACAGTTGAATTACGCGCACAGCGTGTGGTTGATGTGTTAGCGCTAGAACTACCAGCAGTAGAAATTGAAACGATGTTGACTCGATTGGGTATGAATGTAACCGCTAATGCAAACGGCTGGACGGTAAACGTGCCGAGCTATCGTTTTGATATCAGTATTGAAGCAGACTTAATTGAAGAAATTGCCCGCATTCATGGTTACAACAACCTGCCTGTTACCACGCCTATGGCTGCTCTTGATCTACAAAGCGAGCCTGAGGTGATTACACCGATTAATACTCTTAAGCAGTTTTGGGTGAGCCGTGGTTACCAAGAGGCAATTACCTACAGCTTCGTTGACCCTAAAGTACAAAAGCTTGTAGACCCAGAAATCGACGGCTTAACGTTAGCGAACCCTATCTCAGCCGATATGGCTGTAATGCGTTCTACATTGTGGGTTGGTCTAATTAAGGCGGCCGAGCATAATTTAAAGCGTCAGCAATCTGATGTGCGCTTATTTGAAACCGGCCTGCGTTTTGTACCAAAAAGCGACGAGTTAATACAAGAACCTATGTTAGCGGGCCTAATTTGTGGCAGTCGTTTTTCTATGGGTTGGTCAAATGGCACGGATAAAGTTGATTTCTATGATCTGAAAGGTGACTTAGAAGCCATGTTGGGTATGAATGGTGATGCTGAATACAGATTTGTTGCGGGTGCGCACCCTGCGCTGCACCCTGGTCAGTGTGCTGCTATTGTAAAAGGCGGTAAGCAAGTAGGTTTGGTGGGTGCATTGCACCCTGTGCTGCAAAAGCAATTAGGAATAAAAACGCCGCTATTCGTATTTGAATTATTACTTGATGATGTGACACAAGGTCAGCTACCGCAATTTACCTCAGTTTCTAAATTCCCTGGTGTTAGTCGTGATTTGGCCTTCGTTGTGGAAGAAACGGTGCAGTGGTCGCAAATAGAGCAAATTATTCGTGAGCAGGCTGGTGAAAGCCTTACGGATGTCACACTTTTTGATGTCTATCGTGGCCAAGGTATTGAAAATGGTAGAAAAAGTCTGGCTTTGGGCTTGACGTGGCAGGATCCTTCACGCACTCTTAATGATGAAGAAATAACCAGTTTTGTTGACAATATCGTCTCAAAACTGGCTGAAGGATTAGGTGCACAACTACGAGGTTAGTATGACCGCGATCACCAAGGCTGATATGGCAGAGAAGCTATTTGACGAACTTGGTATAAATAAGCGCGAAGCCAAAGAAATGGTGGATGTTTTTTTTGAAGAAATTCGCACTTGTTTAACCGAGAAAGAGCAAGTTAAGCTTTCTGGATTTGGAAATTTTGATTTAAGAGAAAAGCGCCAGCGTCCTGGGCGTAACCCTAAAACCGGTGAGGAGATTCCTATTTCTGCCCGTTGTGTGGTCACGTTTAGACCCGGTCAAAAATTAAAAGTACAAGTTGAAGCCTATAACGAAGATTGATTTCGTTGTTGTTTGGTGAAAAAAAGAGCAGCTTAGGCTGCTCTTTTTTTATGTTTAAAATTTAGTGCTTAATGGTTGCTTGGTTTAGATAGGTGGAGCATAAATTTCTACTTTTGAAGAGTGCGTAAGCTAAAAGTTACAATAAGTTTCCCCCCCCCCTCCCAACCTTTGGTACCTTTATTAGGGGTGTTACTAGTTGAACTTTTCTTGAAGAAAAAGTGTAAGTAAACAAAATAATACATTGGGCGCCATCCTTGAGTGCTTTTATCGGGTAGCCATTGCTAATCTAGTTAATTTCAATTTCTTAGCTATATAAATTAGATTTTTTGTCTAAGAGGGTTTTTTATCTGCACCGGTTTTAGGAGGTGTTTGATGGTTGTCTGTATTTTATTTAGGCTAATAAATTTAAGAGGGTTGTATTTTTGGAGATTCAACAAGTATAAAAAAACCAACTGATTGCTCAGTTGGCTTCTTAGGGTTGGCGTTTAATTATAAAATTAACGACCCGCTTTTAAATTTGCCCAAAAGCGTGTTTGTAGCTTGCTGATTTTAGGTCCGTGAACCGTCAGTGGGAATAGCTTAGCTTGCACTTCTTCGCTAGGGTAGATGCTTGGATTAGAAGAAATCTCTTCATCTAAAAGTGCTTTAGAGGCAGGCACGCCATTTGGATACCAAACATAGTTTGAAATATCGGCCATGACTTTTGGATCTAATAAATAATTAATAAACGTATAGGCGTTTTCTGTATTTTTAGCTTCTTTTGGGATAGTTAACATATCAAACCAAACAGAGGTGCCTTCGGTTGGGATGGTATACGCGATTTCTACGCCGTTTTCAGCTTCATCTGCGCGATCCATGGCTTGTAAAATATCACCAGACCAGCCGATAGCAACACAGATGTCACCATTTGCTAAATTACTAATATATTGTGAAGAGTGGAATTGAGTAATAGAAGGGCGAATAGCTTTTAATAACTGAGTTGCTTTGCTGTCTTTGTAGTCATTAGGGTTTTTAGAGCCAGGGTCCATGCCCACATAATGTAGCGCAAGAGGCAGGATTTCATCGGCACTGTCTAAAATAGAAACGCCACAGTCTTTGAGTTTAGCAAGGTTTTCTGGTTTGAAAACTAAGTCCCAGCTGTTGACGGGAGCGTCTTTACCGAGCGCTTTTTCAACAAGCTTAACGTTGTAGCCAATGCCGGTAGTACCCCATAAATAAGGGATGCCAAATTTATTGCCTTCGTCGAGTTTAGATAGCGTTTTCATTAGGCCTTTATCTAAACCGGCATAGTTAGATAGCTTAGTGCGGTCAAGTGGCTGGAATACCCCAGCTTGAATTTGACGCGCCATAAAGGTGGCTGAAGGCACAACGATGTCGTAGCCAGAATTACCTGCTAACATTTTTGCTTCTAATACTTCGTTACTATCGAAAACATCAGCAACGACCTTGATACCTGTTTTTGCTTCGAAGTTAGCGATGGTATCTTCGGCAATGTAGTCAGACCAGTTGTAAAAGTTCAATGTGTTGTCAGCGTAAGCAGAAAAGCTCGTCGCTAAACCTAATGCGAGTGCCGCTGCCGACTTTTTAAAAGTCGGCAATGTTAGTGCTTTCATAGAGTCTACCTCTTAGTTGTGTGTTTTATATTTTTATTCGATTTTTATTATTATGTCACGAGGCCAAATTAATTTTTTAAACGTTTAAAAGCAAAAATTCACGCTCCCATGAGCTGATTACTTCATGGAACGTTTCGAACTCTCTGCGTTTGACGCCAATGTAAGCATCGACAAAAGATTTACCCATAATGTCAGTGAGTTCTGGGCAGTCTTCAAGCATACGTAAACCTTCTTCAAGGGTTCTGGCGATTTCAACTTCGTCGTCGGGCGAGGTTGAGGTGGGTTCGGTTGGTTTGAGTTTTTCTTTCATGCCAAGGTAACCGCAAGCTAGGCTGGCTGCAATGGCTAAATACGGATTGCAGTCGGCACCGGGGAAGCGGTTCTCAATTCTTGTTGCATCTGCAGCGGCTTCAGGAACACGTAAACCTGCGGTGCGGTTGTCGATGCCCCAGTTCATATTAATAGGCGCTGCAATTTCAGGTGCAAAGCGGCGATAAGAGTTTACATTAGGCGCAAAGAAGCTAATGGCGCTGCCGGTGTATTTTTGTAAACCGCCAATGTAATTCATGAAGATTTCGCTGTAACTACCATCTTCATTTGCAAAGATATTATTGCCGGTTTTTACATCTAATAGGCTCTGGTGAATATGCATTGAGCTACCGGGCTCTTTTTGCATTGGCTTTGCCATGAACGTTGAGTAAATGCCGTGTTTAAATGCGGTTTCACGTAGGGTGCGTTTAAATACAAATACTTGGTCAGCCAAGCTAAGTGCATCACCATGAAGGAAGTTAATCTCCATTTGTGCGGCGCCTGATTCATGAATCAGTGTGTCAACGTCTAAGCCTTGCGCATGGCAATATGAATATAAAGTATCTATGACAGGGTTGAATTCGTTTACCGCATCAATGCTGTAAGATTGGCGTGCATTTTCAGCTCGACCAGAGCGACCCGTAGCTGGTTTTATTTCGTAATCAGGGTCATGGTTTGGTTGCACCAGGTAGAATTCAACCTCGGGTGCGATAACCGGCTGTAAGCCTTCTTTTTCGTAAAGCGCTAATACTCGGCGTAAAACAGAGCGACTAGAAAGAGGGTGTAGTTCACCTTTACTGGTGTAGCAGTCATTAATAACTTGCGCGGTGGGTTCGTCGGCCCATGGGACCACGCGAAGAGTATTGGGGTCGGGCACTAAAAACATGTCTTTATCGGTTGGGTCGACAATGTCGTCGTGATTGCTGGCCCAGTCACCGGTTACGGTTTGGACCAATAAAGTCTCTGGAATCCGCCCCCCTTTTTCAGCAAGGAATTTTTTAGTTGGGTAGAATTTACCACGAGCATTACCTGTCATATCTGGCAGAGTGGACTCTACTTCGGTAATGCCATTTTCTTTAAGAAACCTGGCTACGGCTTCCATAAATCACCTTCTTTGGTCTGTGTTGACTGCTTTGTAGTATCGACGAAATCATTTAATTAGCAAATCTTGTACCTATATTAGAGCTACAATAGTTAACTGATTGAAGACGATACTCTGATAATAAAATGAATGCATATACCTAGTAGGGGGTAGGTGCACTAAAGATATTAAAATAATAAACCGAATTATTATTCGATTTGTAGCGTATTTTAAAGACGCTTTAAATGCAACCAATTGCAGGCGTCATAATGAAAAAGTTTGATACTTGTTAGAAATTATAATTAGAAGTATTATTCGGTTTTATATGAAGAGATTAGCTGCTTTGCGGTTGATACTAGCAGGAGGTGTTTATGTCATATGTAAATTCTTACTATTCGGCGACGGCCAATCAGCAATTTAATCTGCCAAAGCTTGAAGGTGATGTTGAGTCTGATATTTGCATTGTTGGTGCAGGCTTTACGGGGTTGTCTGCAGCATTACACCTAGCGCAAATGGGTTACAGTGTCAGTGTGTTAGAAGCTGAAAAAGTTGGCTGGGGAGCGTCAGGGCGTAACGGTGGTCAGGTGTCATCTGGTCATAACATGGATCATGATGAATTAATCAAAAAAGTCGGTAAACCAATAGCGGATAGTCTGTGGGATATGTCCATTGAATCGGTTGACTTGGTTAAAGAACTAATAAAAAAGCACAATATCGATTGTGACTTAAAAGCTGGAATTTTGCATGTGGCGGCAAAGTCACGTCATGAGAAGCATATAAAAGAAAGTGTAGAATATAAACGCAATATCTTAGGTTATAACGGCGTTGACTACGTAACTAAGCCCGAAGTTGAAGCGATGTTAGGCACAGACCGTTATTTTGGTGGTGAGTACAATAAAGATGCCGCTCATTTACATCCGCTCAATTATGCACTGGGGTTGGCAAAGGCCGCCATTGATGCAGGTGTGAGTATTTATGAAAATAGCCGGGTAGTTGATTATAAAGGCGGTCGTGGTGCTTATGTGAAAACCGATACCGGGGTCATTAAGCCAAAATATATTTTGCTTGCATGTAATGGTTATTTAGGGAGGTTGGAATCAAAAATTGCTGGTAAGATCATGCCCATTAATAACTTTATAATCGCTACAGAGCCTTTGTCGGAAGAGTTATGTCGTAAAATTAATCGCGATGATGTGGCGGTGGCTGATTCTAAATTTGTCATTAATTATTTTAAGCTGTCGGGTGACAATCGTCTGTTATGGGGGGGTGGTGAAAACTACACGACTAAATTCCCTAATGATATTCCGAATTTTGTACGCAAATATATGTTGGAGTATTATCCAGAATTAGCCGATGTGAAAATCGATTATGGCTGGGGTGGTACACTTGCGATTACGTTAAATCGCATGCCTTACTTTAATCGCCTCGAAGATAATGTATTTTCTGCTCAAGGTTACTCTGGGCATGGTGTGGCGTTAGCGACACTGGGTGGTAAAATTATGGCGCAAGCGGTTAGTGGTAGTGCTGAGAAGTTTGATGTGTTTGCAGCGGTGCCAACGCCGACTTTTCCTGGTGGCACCTTGTTGCGTTTCCCAGGCTTGGTGGCGGGTATGTTGTATTACGCGATGCGTGACCGTTTCTTTTAATAGTGTGTAATATTGTCCGGTAGGTTGATACCGTTTAAATAATTTATGAGGTGATATGGCCAGCTCTAATAAAGAAGTGACATCTAATACTCTAAATGCAGAAAAAACCAAAGATGTCACGCCAAGGAATGCACCTGTGCAAGGGCGCTCTAAATTGCGTTCAAAGCAAATTATTGATGTAACAGGTGAGTTGTTAGAAAGGGTAGGGTTGGACGATTTAAATACCATTTTAATTGCTAAAGAAGTAGGGATTTCAATTGGCTCGCTCTATCATTATTTCCCAAATAAGCACGCTATCTTATATGCCATGGCCATGCGGTGGTTAGATGAAATAGAAACTGTGCTAAATGAATTTGAAGCTTGGCCCATTGAAGTTATGGATTTTAATGAGCTGATTAGTAAGTTACTGAATACTAATTTAAAGGTTTATCGAAAACAAAAAGCCATTCTAACCTTAGTGCAGGCTATGTTTTCTGTGCCTGAGTTGCGTAATCTCGATATACAGCATGATGAGTTGGTTATTAAAAAAATGGCCGAAGTCTTTAAACGTATGGGGATTGGGCATCACTTAAAAGAGCGAGAGCGTCTAGCACGCGTTTATTTAGAAGCGACACATAGTTTGTTTTTAGTGGTGGTGAATCAAAAAGGTGAACGAGCTAAGCGCAGTTTGAACGACCTAAGCTTAATGATTAAAACGCTATTGAAAGCATACCTTAACGATGAAAAATTTAATCAATAACGCATGAGTTAATAACGATGTCTGATTTTAAATTATTACGTGTTAGTCCTTCTTTAGAAGGCCAAGTGCAAATCCCCGTTGCAAAGGACCGTTTAATCAGTGGTGCACCGCTTGAGCGTTTAAATAATGTCTTTACTAATACTAAAGAAAACTACTTTTGTGGCGTTTGGGAGTCCACTACAGGTAAGTGGAATTTAAATTACACCGAAGATGAGTTTTGCTACATGATTGAAGGCAAGGCAATCTTAACGGACGCACAAGGCAACGCTGAAGAAATAAAGGCAGGTGATGCGTTTGTCGTACCTGCGGGCTATCAGGGGACATGGGAAACCATTGGAATCGCTAAAAAGTTTTATTCCATTTATGAAGAGTCTTGATTACTCGTCATTAGAGTCGCTACCTTCAAATTGTCAGTTTTACGAATATTTGAATGTAGCGATTTTGATTGTTTTGATACACAAAAGGTCAAATTTAGATTTGTGAGGTGCTAATTATCAGCTGTAATAAATCTGTCATCTAGTTCTTATATTCTCAATTACGTACACAACAGAAGCGGATTGCATTGGGCAACAGCCTGTCAGTGTCGGTAAATAAAAAATGAGTGACTACGAAGAAGAGCTTTTACTTGAAGTGTTGGATTTTGAAGATGACGATTTCATTGATGATAGTTTCGAGCTTTAAGCTTGCACTTTAACAGAGCAGTTTTACCATTCTAAAGCGGCGTCGCCGTGTGCTGGCCACCTTTGATATCTTGGCCAGATTAATCCCTTGATGTTTAAAAATTCTATACGATATTTTCCCTGTGATTTCTGCGATATGCGCCAGGTGCTTCTTGTGTCCAGCGTTTGAAAGCACGTTGAAAAGCCGTCGGTGAGCTGAATCCTAGTAGGTAGGCTATTTCGCCAATGGCAAGATCGGTATCCTTCATATAGCTTTCCGCTAAACTTTTGCGCGTGTCATTCAGTAGATTCTGAAAGGATGTGTTGTGATCTTGCAGCTTGCGTCTAAGTGTCCAAGGTGGCATACCAAGGCTGTCAGCGACTTGTTCGATACTTGGGGTTTGGCCTTCCAATAAGGGACTTATTTCATCCATGACCTTTTCACTTAACGAGCGATCTTTAGTCGCTTTTGCTAAGCGCTCTTCACAAATCCCTTGTAGGTTTAAAAAGGCATTTTTATCATGCTGCAATAACGGCCAGCTAAGGGCGTCACTTTTTATGATTAAGGCATTGCGCTCTTTGCCAAATAATACAGGGCATTGAAAGTATTCTTCGTAAGCATCACCGTGTTCAGGGCGTTCAAACTCTACTTCTACGCGTTCAATAGCACCTGGTTTGCCACACAACCACTCAATTACTTTATGCTGGGATGATAAAACCGAGTCCACCACAAATAAGTTGTATTCGTTGTAGGGGCTAATGGAATAAAAGCTGGCGACACCTTTGCCATTTTCTAAATGAAAACTCGATTGGCCGCGACAGTTTGTGCTTGATAGTCGTTCGTAATGGGCGATAACTTTGCAGGCGGCTTCGATGTCTTTGGCCGTCATGGCTAAAAAGCCAGTGAGTCCAAGGAATGGGATTTTAACGCGCCTGCCCATTTCTAAGCCAAGGTCACCTCGGCCGGTTTGCTCGATAGCGGCAAAACCTAAGCGCATGAATCGTGGGATACTGATGCGGCCTTCAGGTTGCGATAGCTTTGCATCAGACAAGTTGAACTGGCTCGCCAGTGTTGCTGAGTCACCCCCAAGGGCGTCAACCGTACTAAGCAGTGCGCGAACATAACTAACTGAGATATCACCTAATTTCATTTGCTCAACTTTGTTCTAATTGGTTAGAAAATTGTTCATCTAGGATATTGGCGAATACTAACAAGAAAACTAAGGTGTTAGCCACAAGACAAATAAAAAACATAAAAATAAAATTGATGTTGGAGAGAGATATGAGTCAGTACGCCCATTTATTAGAACCACTGGATTTAGGCTTTACTAAGGCACGTAGCCGAGTTTTGATGGGTTCAATGCATACCGGCCTTGAAGAGCGTAAAGGTGGCTGGGAGCGTCAAGCTGAGTACTTCCGCCAGCGAGCAGAAGGTGGTGTAGGTATCATAGTAACAGGTGGTATTGGCCCAAATACCCAAGGGGTGGGTGTACAAGGTGGTGCGATTCTTTGTAACGATAATGAAGACGATGTGGCCAAGCACAAGTTGGCCACCGATGCGGTTCATACTGTAGAGGGCGCGCTTATTTGTATGCAAATTTTACATACAGGCCGTTATGCGTATAACAATCAGGCGGTTGCGCCTTCTGCAATTAAGTCGCCGATTCATCCTTTCCCACCTAAAGAATTAGATCTTGATGGTATCGAGCAACAAATCCAAGATTTTGTAACCTGTGCCTTACTCGCTCAAAAAGCCGGTTACGATGGTGTTGAAATTATGGGTTCTGAAGGCTATTTCATTAATCAGTTTATTGTTACACGTACCAATAAGCGTACCGATGAATGGGGCGGTAGTTATGAAAATCGCATTCGTTTAGCCAAAGAAGTGGTGCGCCGTACTCGTGAAGCGGTAGGTGAAAAATTTATTATTATCTTTCGTCTGTCTATGTTGGATTTAGTCGAAGACGGCAGTACTTGGGATGAAATTGTCTATCTAGGTAAAGAAATTGAAAAGTGCGGGGCCACATTAATCAATACCGGCATCGGCTGGCATGAAGCTCGTGTACCGACTATCGCCACCAGTGTGCCTCGTGCTGCGTTTGTTGCGGTTACCGCGCGTATGAAAAAAGAATTAACGGTACCTCTGATTACCACCAACCGTATTAATGACCCAGAAGTGGCAAATGCCATTATTGCCGAGGGTCAGGCCGATATGGTGTCTATGGCGCGCCCGATGTTAGCGGATGCGTATTTTGTGAGCAAAGCCGCGGCCGGCAAAGCGGATGAAATTAATACGTGTATCGGTTGTAACCAAGCGTGTTTAGATCATGTGTTTAGTGGCGGCGAAGTGTCTTGTTTGGTTAACCCATACGCGTGTAACGAAACCAAGTTGATTCAGCAGCCATTAACCAAAGTTAAAAAAATTGCGGTGGTGGGTGCAGGCCCTGCTGGTTTATCGGCTGCTACAACGGCCGCTGAGCGTGGTCACGATGTAACCTTGTTTGATGGGGCCAGTGAGATTGGTGGTCAGTTTAATATCGCCAAGCAAGTGCCGGGTAAAGAAGAGTTTAACGAGACAATTCGCTACTTTGGTAAAATGATTGAAAAAACAGGCGTTAAGCTACAGCTTAATACCCGTGTTGATGCCAAGCAGTTAATTGATGCCGGTTTTGATGAGGTGATGTTGGCCACAGGTATCGTGCCACGCACGCCTGAATTAGAAGGTGTTGATCACCCAATGGTGTTGAACTACCTAGATGTATTGCGCGACAAGAAAGCGGTGGGTAAACGTGTGGCGGTAATGGGAGCCGGTGGAATTGGCTTTGATGTGTCTGAATACCTCACTCACGGTAAAACAAGCCCAAGCCTTAACAAAGATGAGTTCATGAAAGAGTGGGGCGTCGACTTAACCGTCACTAATGCAGGTGGTTTGGCCGCTGAGGCTCAGATTGAAGCGTCTCCGCGTGAAGTATTCTTGCTACAGCGTAAGAAAACAAAAGTGGGAGCAGGCCTTGGTAAAACCACCGGTTGGATTCACCGCACAACCCTTAAGCATAAAAATGTGCAGATGATGAATAACGTTGATTATCTAAAAATTGATGATCAAGGACTACACATTGAACTTAATGGGAAGCCAATGCTATTGGCGGTTGATAATGTGATTATCTGCGCAGGCCAAGAGCCATTGCGTGAGCTGCAAGAGCCATTAGAGCAAGCCGGCATTGGAGTGCATTTGATTGGTGGTGCCGATAAGGCCTCTGAATTAGATGCTAAGCGAGCCATTAAACAAGGCACTGAATTAGCTGCCGCTATCTGATTAGCTTGGTTTAAGTTGTTTTCAACACCCCTGACACGCAAGTGCAGGGGTGTTTTTGTTTGTTTCTGGTACAAAAATTGGCACGTCGTGGCTAGGTTGCAATGTGAAAATGTCAGGTTTATCACATCTTGAGGGTCTTAACTGACCTACACTGAAGCGAAGTGATCAAAGGGGTTAAACATGGCGAACACGGTCTTAGATTGGGTTCATCCTATTTCAAGTCATATCGAAACCTTGCTTATATTTAATGAGGGCAAGGTGGCTCATGTGTTAGGTAAGGATGAAATAGATGCCTTGCTGGATAGTGAAATGGGTTTGCCGGATATACGGGGCAAATATAAAGCCGTGTATGTACAGGCGAACCATGATTGGTTGATCCAGGCTTTGGTATGCTGTGTGATTCCATTTGATGAAGACGGTTATTGTGAGCAAGACTGGCCAATACCGTTGCAGCGATTATGTGATACCGCAGGCCCCGGGCCTGACTTTGGTGCGGGACGAATCCGCTTAGCGTGTCGCAGTCAGTGCCCTATTTCTGGCTATAAAGACAATATGTGGGACCCTTCAACGGCTATTTTTTCTGCCATTAATGCTGCATTGGATGAGGCGCAAGGTGAATTACTTCATCAGGTGACCCAGCAAGACACGCATGAAGAGGTGGTTAGTATCAAGCGCACTCTGCGCAATGAAGAGGCCGCTTATCGTAATCAGGTACAGCAGTTACAACAGGAGCTAGAGCAACAAAAGTTATTAGCTGAGCGTGTTACTAAGCAATTATCAGCACTCACACAAAAGCGCTCTTCTTTAGATGAGCATGAACTGCGTAGAGAGAACGAACGGCTCAATATGAAGGTGCGAGAACAGCAGGTTCTATTAGATAAGCTGCGAAACGTAAAACAGGTTGAGTCGTCAGATGATAACTCGGCAGAAGCCGATTCTGAATTACTACAGCAGATGCAGAACAACGAAATCATGAGTGTTGTTTTTCACCCAGGGGCGGGTCATATAAATTTGCATCCACATCAAATTAAGGATTATTTAGAAGACCCTCTTGCGTATGCTGCGCATCACATATCGTTTAGCAAGGCTGAGTATTTAGTCTGGTTGAAGCATCATGACCACCCGCAATGCGTGGTGTGTGATGAGACAATTGCGTTAATTGGAAACCCTAAAATATTTGATGGTAATAAAGATATATATTGCGATAAGCACAAACCACTTGAGTAACCTTAGTAATTATGGAGACTTAGATCTCTTTGTGTTGCAGTATCGTTATGGACGCCTTTTTTTCTAATTTCGACAAGCCCATTATACAAACAGTGCCTTCTTTTCAGCGCACTGATCTTTTTGATATCTCGCTGCATGTAAAACGTGATGATTTAATCGACGATGTGGTCAGTGGTAACAAACTGTTTAAGTTGTATCATCATTTACAAGCCTTTCGAGATCACCACAAGCAAACACTTCTGACATTTGGCGGTGCGTATAGTAATCATCTACATGCGACTGCATTTGTGGGTCGAAAGCTGGGTATTAACACCGTTGGCTTTATTCGTGCGGAACCCCACGAATTAGAATGTTTAACACCGACACTTCAAGATTGTAAAAACTGGGGGATGGCGCTAGAGCCTATTGCAAGAAGTGAGTATAAATTAAAACAAGACTCTACTGTGGTTGAGCAGCTTAGCCAAAAATACTCAGCCCCGTATTGGGTGCCAGAAGGTGGAGCGGGTGAGTTAGGTGTTAAAGGCGCTGAATTAATATTAAAAAATGTCGATCAATCCCAGTACGATACTATCTTACTGGCGTGTGGAACCGGGACAACATTGGCGGGCGTTATTCGTGCCAGTGAGTCACGTGTGCAAGTGATTGGGGTGCCAGTGTTGAAAGGTGCAAAATGGATGATGGCTGAGGTTCAGCAGTATTTAGAGCCGCAGATGAATAACTGGTGTTTAGAATGTGATTATCACTTCTCTGGTTATGCCAAGTGTAATCAGGGGTTGTTGGATTTTATGCATCAAGTGAAAGCTGAAATAGATTTGCCATTAGATCCGGTTTACACCGCAAAGGCTTTTTACGCACTGGCTGATTTAGCTAAGCACGGCAAAATACAGCGAGGTAGCCGAGTGTTGTTTATTCACACAGGCGGACTTCAAGGCGCAAGGCCTTAAGCAAGCGTTCTCTGTGTGGAATGCAAAGCATCCCACACAGTATCACCAGAAAATTAAGCGACTTCGCTGCTGCTTTCGTGGGCTTCATGGGTGCGGTTGCTACGGTATTGAGCGGGGCTCATTCCCACGTATTTAATAAAAATACGATCTAGCGTGCGACGTCCAGAAAAACCAATTTTCATAGCAATTTGCTCGATGCTTTGTTTGTTGTCCATTAACAAACTTTTTGCTTCTTCGATGCGTGAGTGCGTCAGAATTGATTTGAGTGATGTCCCTTCTTGTTGGAGGTGACGATTCAAAGTGCGTGAGCTTATGTGGAATAGCTCGGCTACTTCCTTTTGTGTGGCACTGAATTCAATACGGTTCTGCACAATTGCTTGACGAATACGATCGCTCAGCAATGCACGATTATTGATTTTCTCTGCCAGGTTTTTCACTTCTGTTTTTATCATATTCATAATGTGTGGGTTTGCTTGATGAAGTTGCTTGTCAAGCCAGAAAGCAGGGAATACTGCTGATACTTCCTGACAGTTAAACCGGACTGGAGTATGAAGCCATCTTTCATAAGACGTTTCGTAGCTAGGCGCTGAAAACGGCAACAAAAGTTGGGTAAGCTTGAATTCACGACCGCAAATTTGTCGTAACCAATGGCATGTAACAGACAACATTAAATCCATGCGGATTCGTTGCTGCTCATTAATGTCTTGATTAATAGGGAACGTAATCTTGACGCTCCCATCCCCCTTGCGACTAAATGTTGGCGGTGCTTCATCACTGAACAGGATGTAGTAACGATTAAGAGATACGAGAGCTTCACCTAAGGTGGAGCAGCATAGAAGCAAGTGCTGCAATAAATTGTAGGTACGTGCTTCAAGGCTGGCGCCGGCGCTTAACCCTAAGTCACTTTTGCCGCTGACCTTTACCAAAGCTTGGAAAAGAGCATCGACCTTAGCGACCGTAATACGGTTATCAGGGTCTAACAGCAAGTCAGGATTAATATCCGCTTGTGTTACAGCAGAGACCGTGTCGAATCCTAGGGATTTAACATGGCTGATAACAGGGTTAATCAGTGATACAGATATGCAGTCGGATGTCACCGTACTGATCCTTTTCTTTTGTTATTGTTATTTTAAATGGGATCTCTGTCCTGATTATAAAAATGCACATAATGTGCCATTTGTTGATAATGTCTAAATATGGCAGGTACGGGCTAGGTTTTTTTTGTTAGACGGGTTAAGAGAAGCACGGATATGTTTCGGACTTGTAACACATAGTAACTAATGCAGTAACAAGTCTGGGTACATTTGACTCTCGTGAGTTTAGAAATGTATTTCAAGGCCGGTGGAAAAGCCTTCTAATTTACCTTTAGGAAACTCAACAGCATTGAGAGTCACGATTGAGTACTCCGCTCGCAGGGCAAGCCAGCTATAGGGTTTTATGATTGCGCCATAGCCGTACCAAAAGTCTACGGCCCATGTATTTGTGCTGTTGTCGGTATCTTCAATGCGGCAGTAGCCGACTGTGCCGCAAGTATTTAAATTGGTCGGGGTGTCGGTTGAGCCTTCGGGTAATTCGTTGCCGTCACTGTCAAATCCTGGGCGAGGCGCAAAGATCGTGACGTTGATGCTTTCTGAATGCCACGCCAAAAAACTGGCGCGCGCGTAAATTTGTACCCATTTATTGACGGATTTCTTGAATTTTAAGCCGGCAGCGACACCCTGTGTGCGCAAGTTGGTAAGACCGTCAAACCTTGCCGTTTGTTCGTTAACGGAGTCGTCACCAAAGCCAATATTTTCAAAACGGTCTTTGTCGTCTTCATCGTCCACATCACCTAATACGAAGTCGGGGTCATTAAACCGCGAGTAGCCGTAATCAATGTAGCTCCACTCTAAGTCTAACCATGGGGTGACATTGCTACCAAAATCGATACGAAAGCCATCATCTTGCTCGTCAAATGTGGCTGAGCTATTAAAGTTTTGTGCGGCGCCAAAGTAACCGGCGTGACTGGTGAACGAGATAAAGAGAAAACCGATGAAAAGTAATAAGCGGGTCTTTGCTGAGATATGTGCGTCCATGAATTGCTCTGTCATTATTCTTATTTGGCAGGCATTTTAACCAGCATTGTCTTTGCTGTCATGATTTGTATGCAATTCTTAATGGAAAGCCGGTAATTGAGCCCTTTATGTCTCGCGTGGTGCTTTAAATGGAGACGATAGTATTACTTTGGCTATTGGCCAAATCGTTGGCCGTGATTGTTGAGATACGTTTCTTCTTCTGCGGTAGTGTTTCGTCCCATCGCTTGATTGCGATGAGGGTAGCGAGAAAACTCGTCAATAATGGCTTTGTGTTGTTGCGCATAATCAAGAAATCCCTTGGCAGCTTCGCCATGCATGTCGGCCAGTTGGCTAAATACAGTAATAGATTGCTGATGAATATCGCTATCTTCACTGTGTTGTAGCGGCATGCAGATGAAAATAGCGACATTTAAAGGCAGTTGCAGGTGTTGCTGGCGGGTAATTAAATGTAAGCATTTATCTAGGGCAAGTTGGTCACCACTAAAGGCCTTGCCTTGGCCTCGATAAATATTTCGGGTGAATTGATCGAGCAATATGATGTAAGCGATTTCATCATCAATACTGTCGCAGCTAAATTCACCACAAAGAGCGGATTCAACCAGTGATTCAAATTGTTGCTTAATTTGCAGATCAAGCGCATTGCTTGATTGAAACCAAATAGGGGCTTGGTGTTTGGCTATGGTTTGGTCGTATGGCCAAGCCCCAAACCAAAATGTGAGAATGTCTTGAGTTGCTTGTTTCATGATGTGGCCACTGAATTTATTGTGTACTGAAGTTTAGCTTATGTTTGTCGAGTTGTGTCATTGGGTGAATATCAGTGAAGCCAATTGTCATTAATGTTTCCTGCAGGCCTATATCTATTTGAGCGCTGGAATAAAAAATAGAATGTAACTCTGACGAGTTAGTTTGCAGCGCAATATTTGAGTTTGCTATTACCGATGCGCAACGTTTAGCGATGGCATTCGCTGAATCAATCCAATTTATGTGAGGCGCGAGGGCGCTCAAATCTTCGCGAAGATGTGGGAAGTGTGTGCAGCCCAATACAACATAATCGCATTTAGCTTTTAAAAAGGGCTGAATGGTATCGGCTAAAATTTGTTGATCAATGGCGGCTTTGTTAAGTTTATTTTCGGCTATGGTAACCAATTCAGTTGAGCCGACGGTTGTTACTTGGCAATGCGATGCAAAGGTGGTGATTAAATCTTTCAGGTATTGCCCATGAATAGTGGCGGGTGTTGCCAAAACGCCAATGGACTGATTAAGGCTTAAACTCGCGGCGGTTTTAACCGCGGGTACAACCCCAATGATAGGGGTCTTTATATGTGCTCTTAATTGTTCTAAGCAAAGCGTACTCGCGGTATTACAGGCAATAACGATGGCATCAAGATTGTGATGGTCATCTAACTCACGGACCAAATTTACGATATGTGTGTTTAACCATAAAGGGTCTTTATTACCATACGGGGATGATTTATGGTCGGCAAAGTAAACGATATCCGCATTGGGTATGTGCTGTTGAATTGCGCTTAAAACACTTAAACCGCCTACACCAGAATCAAAAAGGGCAATGCAAGGCAAGGTGAATATCCCATAAATAAAGGCCCGTAATTATACGGGCCTGTTTGGTTGGTTGTCGCGTATTTGGATGGATTATTTGTGGATGTTAAGGTTCAGTTGTTTCTGTTGTGGTTTGTTCAACACTTTTTTGCGTTTCAATAATAGCTGCGGCTTTGTCTACTGGCGCCTCTGCGATGTTATCGACGGTCTTAGTTGTTGATTCTTCCGTGATGCTTTCATTATTAGAATCAGTTGAGGTTGCTGGCGAGTTAACATCGTTTGTTTTAATGTCATTCTTTTCTTGAATAATATTTTCGCTAATAGCCGCATCATTAATAACAGGTTCTTCGGTTTGAGCGGTAGGAGTTGGTTCGGTATTTAAAATTGGCGCGACTGGCTTGTTAATGTCGAGGGGTTCGGTCATTGGTTTAGGCTCGATTGCAACAATTGGAGTCGTGGCGGGTAGAGTTGTTTCTGAGCTGTCGTTGCTGCTTTGTGCTGCGGTGGTTACGGTTTCATCAGTATTGTTGATTTCAGTACTGACGGTTTTATCTTGCAATTGTTGTTTAAGCTCGGCGATAGTCGTTTCAAGTTGTTTTTTCTCTTGCGACCATTGTGAGTTATTGATGTTTGTTTGAGCTTGTTTGTTTAAACGCTCGGCCGCTTGAGCAAGTGCCATAGATTGATTATCGAGTGGCATATGGTTTACGGCGTCATGTTTGAGTGCCATAGATACGCGTGCCAGTAGGGATTCAACATATAAAATGTGTTGCTCGGCTTTTTCTGGATTCAGTTTTAATAATGGCTTAGAGGTTTTAGCAACGTTTTCAGCATGCTGGGCTAAGCGGATTGTCGTTTTTGATTGGTTGCTAATGAGATCACGATCTTTGTATTTTCTTTCTATTAGTAGCTCTAACTGTTCAACGGCTTTTTCTGCTATTTCGAATGTTTTTGTGGCGAATTCTTCGGCATCGGCATCTTCTGCTTTTTCTAGTGCGTTTTCAGCAGGGTTGAAATGGGCGATTTTAAGTGTCTCAATTTCTAGTTGAGTGATGTCTGATAGTACGTCTTGTTGATCTTTAATTGCTTCATTGGTTTTGCCTTGTTCAATGAGTAAAATCAGATCTTTTATATCGTCTTCAATATCGTTGAAGTCGCCTTTAGCCAGAATATGGCTGTTAATCTTTTTGAGCATATCCAAGCCGTCAAAACTGGGCTTCAGCTGATTGATTACTATGTTTTTAGTGGATAGCCCGCGCTCAAATAGCGCTTGTGCCGTTAAGCTGTGAGTAATAATGATATTGGCGGGTTTGTTTAATTTAAAAGCCTCTTCGGCTTTGGTCATTTCTTTTTCAGCTTGGCCCATATAATTTGGGCTATAGAAGTATAAGTCTTGTTGTTGTGCATTTATTTGAATTTCTCGACTTTTGTCGATGGTTTCTTGAGGTTTTTGTTCGCCAATTTGGGCTTGGCTTAACGCGGTTTGTTGAATGAGTGCAGTGTCTTTAATAGCAGGCCCAGAACAGGCGGCAAGTAAGCTTAATGCGCATAAGCCAATTATATGTTTTTTCATGATGACGCCTTGGTAAATGTGATCTATGTAACATTTTACCAAAGCCTCACTATATGAACAGGTTAATTGGGCAGCAGAATGTCAAATTTGTATTCGCTTAGGGTTTTAGCTTCTAACAAAACGTGTTTTTTGTGTTGTTCTTCTAGATTAAAGCGCAGCTTATCTTGCTTAAACTGCTCTTGTTTTGGCAGTGCTTTATAGGCTTCATGAGTTGGCATATTAATAGTTTGAGCAAAATGCGACTGAATGGTTTTAAACTCAGGTTTATGCTGCAGCGTGTCATCTAGGCGATCCATTAATACTACTATACGTAAGCAGCCTTCCGTTATTTCACATTGGCCCTGTAACATTGAGTTAGCAATAAAGCGTAGGTCGCTGGCCAGTTCGTTACGGTGTTTTTGCCAAGCGTCTTGGTTTTGTTGGATTTTTTTGGCTTGAAGCTGCTTTGCCTTACGCAGTTTGAATAAATAATAACCGGCTATGGCACTGAGTATTAATAAGATAATGATGGCAGCGATGGCTAGGTACAGCATGGTATGACCCTTAATGAAAAGCTAGATTATATAGCTTTCGTCGCTTGGTTGCGAAAGAGTATCGAATGCTTCGCTGGTGCTAAGGAATATGTGCCCAGGTTGGATTCTTTCAATAAAGCCGCGATTCATTAGCTCGTCCATAATCGGGCCCTTAACTTCAGCAAGATGCAGTTGCTTATCTTGGGCTTGGAGTTTTTCATTCCATGTTTGCAGTAAGTCTAAGCCGTCGGTGTCGATAATATTAACCGCAGAGCAAACAATCAGTAGATTTTTGGTATCAGGGTATTGTTGTAGGGCTTGTTCAATGAATTGATTGATGGCGTCTTGATTCGCAAAGTGAATGCCTTCGTCAATGCGAATGGCTAATAATCCTGCTTGTGTTATCACATTGTGACGTTTTATGTTTTTAAAGTAGGGGCTATTGGGTAAGCGACCAATAATGGCTATGTGTGGTTTGGCGGCACTGCGAATCAGAAAAAGAACGGATAACGCCACGCCAGATAATATGCCTATTTCAACGCCTTGCCATAAAACCACGATAAACGTAATTAACCATGTTGCGCTTTCTTTAGGCTGGACCTTCCAGTGTTTAATAACGGGGCTGAAGTCTAATAAAGGCCATACTGCCAGCATAACGATCGCACCCAATGCGGCTAAAGGTATGTAGTTAATGGCATCTAGAGTAAATAGCAGTAAAAGACTGACAAAAACAGCGGTAAAAGCACCAGCCAGTGGACTACTAGCCCCAGCTTGGTGGTTCACCATAGAGCGACCAAAGCCACCGGCAACTGGGTAGGCCTGAAACAGGCTGGCGGCAAAATTCGCGAGCGAAATCCCCATTAACTCTTGGTTTGCATGGATACTCTCTTTACGTTGTTTTGCTAGGTTTTTAGCGACAGAGGTACTTTCTAAAAAACCAATAAGGGCGATTAAAACGGCGTTAGGTAATAGCTGCTCAAATAACGGCCACGGCATAGCAAAGCTGAAGTTGAAAATGGCATTGGTTTCACCCACATTCACCGTGGTAAACACATTTGGTAAATACAGTACCCAGCCGCAACCGATCGCCACAACAAATAGTGGTCCCAGTTTACTGATGAAATTATGTGGAATTTTTCTAAATACAATGAGCAATCCAATAGCCCCAAGCGCCAGTAGCGTTGTGTTTAAGTGAATCTCGCCTTGCTGAAAAACGTTCTCACCTAGAATAAGAGGCAGTTGTTTGCTGATAATTAAAACTGCGGCAGCCGTGGTGAAACCTTGAATTACGGGGTGGCCAATAAAATGCACCAGATTACCAAGATTTAGCGCCCTCATGGCGGCCAATATGATTGCTATTTGTAGAGCTAATAGCTGAGCAGCCGGAAGGACTTGTTCTACTGGCAGCGGTTGTAGCGCCTCACCGACCATTAAGCTGATGATGGCCACGGGACCAATGGCCAAAGCGTGGCTGCGGCCAAATACCGCATAGGCAGCCAGCGGTAATATGCAGCTGGCCAATGCGGTAGAGGGAGGGAGATGTGCCAGTAAGCCATAACCGATGGCTTGAGGGATGATTAAAATAGCGACAATTAATCCCGCAATCAGGTCATTACGCAATTGCCAGTTGCTATGTCGCCATGGAAAAAGCCAGCTAGGCATCGTTATTTCAGTAAATCTGCGCAGTAAATGCTTTGCAGTACTAATATTACGTCTTTGGCTTTGGTGCCTTGTAATGAATAGTGAATGGCTTGTGCATCGCGTCGGGTATGGACTAACTCTTCGCGCCTAAGCCAAGCAAGGTGCTGGCTCAATGCTGACTGGCTTAAATCTAAGCGGGCGTTAAGTTCTGTTACGTTCATTTCACCTTGAGCGAGAGAGCACAAAATCATTAGGCGATTTTCGTTAGCTAAGGCTTTTAGTAGTTTAGAGGCTTCACTTGCGTGAGCTTTCATTTCTTGAGCAATGGGGAAGGTTTCCATGACGGCCTCTAGAGCAGGTTGATCTTAGTTAAATTTAACACAATATTTAATGAAAGCTAAATTAGATTTTGCTAATGTAATTAAGTCGCACTAAATACAGGGTTTATTATGCAAATAGATAGCTTTTATCATCAAGATACTCAGACCTTTTGCCACGTTGTTTTTGATGAAAAATCAAAGGAAGCAGTGCTCATAGACCCTGTTGCCGACTACAAGGCCAATACGGGTGGCGTTAGTCACGGGTTTAGTGATGACATTATTGCTCGAATCACAGAGCAGGGTTTAAGCCTTAAGTTTATTCTAGAAACCCATGTGCATGCTGACCATTTAAGTGACGCTCAATATATCAAACAACAGTCAGGTGGCCGGGTACTTATTGGCGATAAAGTGATAACGGTGCAGCATCATTTTGATGAACTATTTGCGTTAACCAGTGAAAAAGACGCGTTATTTGATGGCTTATTGTCAGCCGGTGATGCGATCACCGTTGGTGATGTCGTTATTCAAGCATTGCAGACTCCAGGGCATACGCCCGCGTGTTTGAGTTATGTTGTGCGTGCGGCAGGTGAGGTGATTCACGTTTTTGTCGGTGATACGTTGTTTATGCCAGATGTGGGAACGGCTCGCTGCGATTTTCCGGGTGGTGATGCAAAAGCACTTTATCAGTCGATACAATCATTATATGCACTGGGTGATGAGACCCAATTGCATGTTTGCCATGATTATCCGCCCAATAATCGGGCTGTGCGCTCAGTCGTGAGTGTGAAAGAGCAAAAGCAGCACAATATTCATTGTGCGCATAATATTAGCGAGTCTGCTTTTATTGAAAAACGCCAAACAAGAGATGCACAATTGGATGCCCCACGGCTTATATTGCCTAGCTTACAAGTCAATATAAGAGCAGGGCATTTGCCTGATGAAGATGGCAATGGTCGCCGCTTCCTTAAGATACCATTACGCTAGTTGATTTTGGGTGGAACTAGCCATAAAAACAGGCTGCCTTGTGCTTTTTATTTATATTCTGCTAGCTTTAAATATAACCAAAAATAAAAGCAGGGAAGGCATATGGCGTTTTCAACCCGCTGGGTGCTAGCAGATGGCACACTCAATGATGAGCCAATCACGATTCGGTATCGTGATGAGCTTGAAAACGAACAAGCATCTTCTGAATTTAATCAATGTGTTCAAATATCTTGGAATGCGGCCGATGTCGACACTGTCACCGGTTATCCGAGCGATAAAGAACTGTTATTGATTGATGATTTTAATCAGAAATTAATGACCGCTGTTGAGGATGATAATCACGCCATTGTTGTGATGGTGATTATGTGTCAGGGAATTAATCAGTGGATTTTATACGCAAAAGATACCACTCAATTACAGTCAGACTTAAATACAATTCCCACTGATACAGGATTGTATCCCATCGAAATTGTGGCAGAAGAAGACGTTGAATGGGGCATATTTACACAGCTGCGTGATGCGATTAAAACGCAGTAAATATACATATTATTCTCCAAAAATTAGCCTAGATGCTGGTGAAGTAACTAGGTTTTATTATTTCATAATCTAAAAGAACAATACTTCAGTCAGACAATCTTCAGTTGCTAGCTTTGTATGATCACATACATAGGTTGTAGTTGGCATACTTTCAATATGCTCGTAATTTACTATCTTATAGTTAGGTATCTAATTCATTGAGTACTTGATTGATGGACAATATTGCGGATTTAAGTTTAAAGGCACTCCTTGAGCATGCCCACATTGGTATTATTATTCATAAATGGGATACCTCTATTGTTTATGCAAATCCTACTTCGCTCAAATTACTTAGACTCACTTATGAGCAAGCCATAGGTAAAGATGCGTTTGATCCACAGTGGAGCTTTTTGGATGATGCAGGAAAAATTTTACTGGTGGATGAGTACCCAGTAAATAGAGTAAAGCGCACCAAAGAAAGACTGAGTAATGAAGTTCTCGGTGTTGTCGATAGCTCAAGTGATGAAGTGAGTTGGTTTATGATAAATGCCTATTATGAGGGCGAGGAGGCACAAGAAAAATTCATTATTGTCACTTTTTCAGATATCTCGGATTCTAAAAAATTATTCTCATTTGAAGATGTGGTTGAAAACACACAAGATATTGTCGTGGTCACAGAAGCGAAAAATATACAGTACCCAGCCGGTCCTAAAATCGTTTATGTAAATAAGGCCTTTGAAAAATTGACAGGCTATAAAAAAGAAGAGGTAATTGGCGAAACTCCGCGTTTATTACAAGGAGAGCTGACTGACAAAGAAGGGCGTAATCGAATTTATAAAGCGCTTGAACATAATCAAGAAGTGACAGAAACATTATTGAATTATGATGTTAATGGCAGGCCGTATTGGATAGAGATGAATGTTATTCCATTGCGCAATAAGTATGGCGAGGTCACGCATTTTGCTGCCATTGAACGCGATGTGTCGGCGAGTAAGTTTCAAACTGCGCAGCTAGAGAAGAAAAATCAAGATTTGAGAGCGCTGAAGTTAGATCTAGAGCGGCTGGTTCAAAATCGAACCTTAGAGTTACAAAAAGCAAAGGCCCAGTTAGAGAAAATTGCATTTTTTGATCATTTGACGAATATTCCCAATAGACGATTTTTTATTAATCAAGCAGCTAGAGTGATTCATTCGAGTACGAGGCGAGGCGGATTGATTGCGTTTGGTTTGTTGGATATAGATAACTTTAAAATAATTAATGATAAATACGGGCACGATATTGGCGATACGGTGTTAGTGAAAATTGCAGAAATTTTAACGCAAATATTTAGAATTGATGACGTCTATTGTCGATTTGGTGGTGAGGAATTTGCTTTCTTAGTTGTTGTCAATGAAGAGTCAGATGCTGCTCTGGTGGCTGAAAAGCTCATTAGCGCAATTAGAAAAATGGAATGTGATATTGGTGGCGGTAAACAAATAAACATTACTGCGAGTTTAGGCGTTAGTGTGGCTAAGCCAGATAACAAAATGGACTTAAACTACGAAATTAAACGGGCTGATGAGGCCATGTATCAAGCCAAAACATCTGGCAAAGATCGTTTTTGTTTTGCCTCTACCAATGTGTAAAATGCCGCTAGTGTGAGACTAAACGGCTTTATCCAGTTTAATACAGTTATTTAATCTTGTTGTTCTTCTGGTTTGCTCTGGCGGGTGCCTTTTTTTGACTCTAGTCTTTTGGCTTCGATCTCAGCAGCTTTGCGTTCCGCTTCAAGCTTGAGTGCTTCTTCTTCTGCTAGCATCATTTCAGGTGTTTCATAGGTAAGTTTTCCTAATTTGCCTGAGCGTAATTCGTGAATAAGAATTTCAGCGGCCTTGTGCATGTCGACCACGCCACCGGGACGCAAGCAGCCTCGCTTACGGCCAATCTCACTAATCAATTCTTCGCCTGTTTTTGGTAATTCGGTAAATTTATAGCGTGAGCGAATGGTATCAGGGTAAAGCTTTAATAACATATTGCCGGTAAATTCGGCTACTTCGAAGTAGTCGATGGCGGTATCGCGTACGGCACCGCTGGCGGCTAGGCGAAAGCCACTGGCTGTGTTATGAATTTTGGGCCATAAGATTCCTGGAGTATCGGATAACACGATGCCGTCATTAATTTTGATCTGCTGAGGGTGGCGCGTAAGCGCAGGAAGATTGCCTGCTTTTGCCACAGTGCGCCCAGCCAGCGTGTTAATAAGCGTTGATTTTCCCACGTTGGGGATGCCCATGATCATGGTCCGAATGGATTGCTTCTTTTCTTCGCGCTCAGGCAGCATGCTTAGGCAGTATTGAGTGATGGCTTTTACTTGTTTTTTATCTAGGCCCGTTAATGCCATAGCTCTGGTGTTAGGTAGGCTATTGAAATAATCCAGCCATTGCTTAGTAAAGGTTGGGTCTGCTAGGTCAGACTTATTCAATAGCTTTAAGCAGGCTTTGCCTGAGCGTAGCTCGGGTACTAACGGGTTTTCACTTGAATAGGGTAGGCGTGCGTCGAGTACTTCAATGACTAGATCGATCTGGGGCATCATCTCAGTAATTTGCTTGCGTGCTCGGTGCATGTGACCGGGAAACCACTGGATAGCCATGATGAATCCTATAAATATGTAACAATAAATCGGTTGGCTATTTTACGGGGTTATGGCGAGAGGGGAAAGGGAATAAGCTGATTGCCTTACTAAGTAAGGCAATCTCATCAATTTAGCTTGGGATTAAGCAAAAATTGAGTTGCTGCTAGGAGTACGTTCGCCGCTGTCTTCGTTGTTATCTTCAGCAAACGGAGCATCTTCAGAGATTTCGCTTGTTGTATATCGTTCGATTTCTTCAGATGATTCGCTAAGTTCAGGCGCTTCAAATGTCTCTGTTTTCGATTCGATGGCGGTTTCTTGCTGCTCAGCCAAGATTTGTTGAGCCAGCATATCTTGTTGCTTTTGCTGCTCTTTTTCTGCTTTACGTTCGTCTTTGATGCATTGTTTGTCTTGTTGCACCCAGTTTGTACCGGTGACTTCTAGGCTATCAAGACCCTGTTCTTCGGCGATTTCGGCCGCGATGCTGTTGGCTAATTCGTCAGCGTCTTTGGCTAGCATCTTTCGCTCAACAGGTTCCAGCGCACTGAACATATCAAGAATAGCTTGGCTTAGGGCTTCGCGTACCAGTTGGTTTTTATCTCTATTGAAGCGTTTAGATATGGTGTTAATCATGGCCATATCGGCACTGCTGACACTGACATCAATAGGGGTAAAGGTGGATTCTTGCGCAATGCGCTCTTGTTCTTCTAAGTAAAACTGTTCGATTAATGATTGCGCCTTGCTCATGCTGTCACCTCTTGCTTGATTTGGGCTAATTTATACATGCCTAAAATGTCTTCGTCAATGTGAATCTGTATATCCATACATGGTTTTTGTAACGGGTAATGCGTATAATTTCTGTTTTATTTGAGGAGATTCCCATGACTGTCGCACAGGTTATCCAACAGAAAATAGAGCACGCTTTTAAGCCTACATTTTTACAAGTAGAAAATGAAAGCCATATGCATAGTGGGCCAAAAGATGCTCAAAGCCACTTTAAATTGGTTTTGGTGACGGCTGAATTTGAAGGGCTAAATAAGGTGAAACAACACCAAGCGGTTTATCAGGTTTTAGCTGACGAGTTAGCGGGACCCGTTCATGCGCTGGCGCTTCACACGTATACGCCGCAAACATGGGCTGAGTCGATGACGTCCCCCGATTCACCAAATTGCATGGGTGGTAAAGGTTAATAAGTTGGCGCATTTGACGACTTGATTGGACTCTTTGGGCATTGTGATGCACTGGCTGATGGGTATACTCAAGATCCCTTTACCGTTAATAATGAGGATAATAAATGAAACGGTTAACAGTTTTAGCAAGTGCAGTATTGCTGTCTTTGAGTCAATTGAGTCTTGCAGATAGCCCTTGGCAACTAGAAGCGCATGACGAAGATAAAGATATCAAAGTCTTTACGCGTGAAGTGACAGGTTCAGAATTAAAAGAATTTAAAGGTATTACGCACATCAAAGCAGATGTGAGTGCATTTGTTGCATTACTAAAGGATGACCCGCAAGCCACAAGCTGGATGCATAACGTTATTGTATTTGATGTGAAAGACCGTATTACCGATGAAGAGATGGTTATCTATACGGTGAATGAAGCACCTTGGCCTGTAACAAATCGTGATGTTTATATTCGTTCAACGATGACAGCGGATGCAAGTGGTGTGGTGACGTCTTCGATTAAAGCTGAAGCGGATTATGGCGATGTAAATGATGATTATGTGCGTATGCCAAGAGTCAATGGGCATTGGACATTCACGCCTCAAGCTGAAGGGGTAGTTGAAGTGGTTTATCAAGTGCATGCCAACCCTGGTGGTTCATTACCAGATTGGTTAGTTAATTCGATTGTGGTTGAAACTCCAATGGAAACCTTGACTAATTTGCACGAGAAAGTGCAAGAAGATCAATATCAAAATAAAACCTATGCGTTTATTGATAATGCAATGAAAACGACAGAGTTGGTTGCTGAGTAATACATTCTTTTTTAAAAAAAACGCCAAGAAAATATCTTGGCGTTTTTTTGTTCGTGACATAGGCTTGCTAGCCAAGGAGTTCTTGGTTACCGCCAAAAGCTGAGGTGTTGGTGGTCGTGGTAAACTCTTTTACAAACGCATAAACATAATTTGGCCCTCCTGCTTTTGGGCCGGTACCGGATAGGCCGTGACCTCCAAATGGTTGAGAGCCGACCTTAGCACCAATCATATTTCGGTTAATGTATATATTCCCCACGATGGCGTGTTGGCTAATGTAATTAATCCAGCGTTGATTGCGGCTATGAATGCCTAATGTTAAGCCATAACCACTGCTGTTTACTTGTTGTAGTTTTGCATCTAGCTCATTGTGATCAAATGGAATGATGTGAAGAATGGGCCCAAAAAACTCCTCTGTTAACTCACTGATGTCGTTTATTTCATAGGCACATGGTGCTAGATATTGATCGCTCGGTAAGTTTTCGGGCATGGGGACTTGTGCAATGATATTTGCATTTTTATTTAACCAATCTATGTGTTCGGCAAGTCTTTGCTTGGCTGGGGCATCAATGATTGGACCAAAGTCTGTGTCTCTTAAAAATGGAGATTCGATATTTAGAACCGCAAGGCGACCGCGTAACGCATGGTAGAAGGCATCCTTAATATCCTTTTGAATGAACAATACTCGCAATGCAGAGCAACGCTGGCCTGCGCTATCAAATGCCGAATCAATTACATCTGGTATAAGCTGATCGATGAGAGCCGTGCTATCAGCAAACATGACATTTTGCCCGCCTGTTTCTGCTAGTAGGGGCACAAATTTATCGCAATAGGTTAACAGCCATTGTTGAATTTTTTTAGCCGTTGCAGTTGAACCAGTAAAACACACCATGTCGATGAGCTGTTGTTCAATCAGGGATTTGCAAATTAGCTCGCCGCTACCAGGCAAGAAGATTAATTGCTCTGAGCTGATGCCGGCTTGGTACATAATTTCAACGGCTCGTTGAGCCACGATACTGGTTTGTTGGGCTGGTTTTGCAATTACGCGATTGCCGCATGCTAAAGCGGCACACACTTGACCAACAAAAATAGCGAGTGGGAAATTCCATGGGCTGATGCACAGTACGGTGCCGCGTGGGCGATATTTTAATAAGTTTTCTTCACCTGTTACGGCGTCTAAAATAACAGGGTCTGCAAAGTTTTTTTGTGCTTGTCTAGAATAGTATCGACAAAAATCAATGGCTTCTCTAACTTCATCTAATGCATTTTGTAATGTTTTACCGGCTTCTTGCATGCATAAGAAAATCAGCTCATAACGATTTTTATATAATTCATCCGCCACTCGCTCTACTGAGGCTGTTAGATTTTCTAAGTCATCGTAGCTAAATTTTTGATTTTTAAGCTGTTCACAGCAGCTTTCGATTGCCGCCTCGTCGCTCGCATATAATATGCCGATTCTTTTTTTATCGACAGGGCTAAATAAATCTACGGGCTGGGTATGTTTGAATTCTTGACCGTTGATAATTGGGCAGGCTTCGTAGTGTTCTTCAAAAAAAGGTACGACAGCATCCATGGTGCGGTAATAATACTTATCGTGTTTCAGTTCAACGCCATGGCTATTGCGATAATCGACAAAAATTTCGCCAGGCAGCGGCACATTAGGGTTCATGATTGAAGATTGAATCAAGTTGTCTGCAGGGTGCTCGGTTAAGCTGTGCATGGGCACTTGCGGGTCATGAACTTGAAACACAAAAGAACTATTAGCACCGTTTTCAATTAGGCGGCGAACCAAATAAGGCAGTAATTCATGGTGTAAACCGATGGGCGAATATATGCGGCAAGCAATGCCGTGACGTTCGTTCACTAAGTCGTATAGCGCTTCCCCCATGCCTTGAAGGCGTTGAAATTCAAATGTCACTTTCGATTGTAGGCTTAGAATATATTCAACGGTCCAAGCGTTGTGTGTGGCAAATTTAGGTTTTAACCATGCTTGACGATTACTTAATAAAAAACGAGTACAGGCTAAGTAGTTTAAATCGGTGCTGGCTTTTTGTGTGAATACTGGATACTCAGTTAACCCCAGTTGCTGTGCCCATTTTATTTCGGTATCCCAGTAAGCCCCTTTTACTAAGCGTACAGGTATGGATATTTGAAGTTTATTGGCTAGTGCATATAACCAGTGCAATACACTTAAAGCGCGTTTGCCATAGGCTTGCACGACGATGCCGAATTCCCCCCAGTTTGCCAAATCTTGATGACTGAGAACGGTTTCAAAAATTTGTAATGATATGTCGAGTCGATATTGCTCTTCGGCATCGATCGTAATGGGGACATTTTTCTCGCGTGCTTTGCAGGCCAGTTGCAATAAGCGGTCAATAATAATGGGCATGGCTTTATATTGCTGGCTCGGCTCATATCGTGGGTGCAGTGCGGATAATTTTATAGAGATATTGTCTGTGAGTTTTTCTTTGCGTTTATTGCCTTCAGCAACGACATCGATGGCATGACTATATGCATGCATATAACGTTGAGCATCGTCTTCGCTTAGGGCTTGTTCACCTAACATGTCGAACGAGCAGCACTGTTGTTTTGCTTCTAGATGTTTGCCTTTATCAATGGCTTCTTCAATGCTTTGCGCAAAGATGAATTGCTCACCCATTATACGAATGGCACGTTCAACGGCTTCACGGGTGATATTGATGGTTAGCTTATTGACCAGCCCCTTAATAGCATCGCTAGGGTGGGTTTTATTAGACTTAATTACTTTGCCACTGAGTGCTAACCCCCAGCTTGCAGCGTTTACCCAAAACGAGTCACTTTTGTTTAGGTGATGTTGCCAGCCGCGTTCAGATAACTTATCGATCAATAAATCATTGGCAGTGGCCCTATCAGGTACGCGAATTAACGCTTCAGCTAAGCACATTAAGGTGATGCCTTCATCTGTGCTTAAATCGTACTCTTGCAGTAACTGGTGCAAAATAGAGTGGCTGTTGTACTGACGAATAACCTCAATTAAGTCAGTGACCGACTGGGTAAAGGTTTCATCTTGTGTTTCAGGGAATGTATCGAGTAATTCTTGTACGTAATCTTGCTCATCACATAGGTAATGCTTTTGGATTTGGGCCCTTAAGGTTGGTGCTTTTTCGGCGTGAATATTGGCTGGGTCGAGCGTAAAGTCCATCATGGTGTCATCCTTAAAATCCCCATACCTTAATACTAGCTTAATCTGATGAGGCTATTGCCCATTTCAGCTTAGATAAGTTAGGGCATAAGCGCCAACATGATGTGATTATTGTTTTTGAGATTGGCGTAAATGGTCTAACTTGTCTTTGATTTTTTGTGCCCGCGTAATTTTGTCCTTAAGTTCAGGTAGTGAGGGGGCCAGTACTTGAGCCTGCTGCCAAAGCGCCATGGCGCGACTAATATCACCTTGGCGATAGATGCTGTCGGCAAGTTGATCAAGCTCTTGTGCGTTGGTAAATAAGAGATCCTGCGCTTGAGTTATCGCAAGCTGGATATCTTTATCTTTAAAAGGTGGCTTGGGAAGGGCTGATAGTAGTTTGATTATTTGTTCAAAATTCTCTTCGATAACCGCTTCGTTTAGCTTCAGAATGAGCGCCGTTTGGCGTTGTTTTATGGTGGCAGCGTTCTTTATTGCAAGCCCTTTGTTGATGGTTGCTTGTAGGGTTTTACTTGTATCGCGTGGGTTGAGCGTAAGAGCATGTTCGTATGTTTTCTGAGCGAGCATGAAATTATTTTGTGCTACGGCCTCAGTTGAAAGATTCAATAGCGTTTCAGCAAGTGTGTGTTTTTCGTTTTGTAGTGGCGTATTTGATTGCCACCAGTAGAGTTTGCTTTGTGTGTTGAGGCGTTCGAATAAAAGCTGATCTGTTTTTTTGATTAATAAACGGGCTTGAGCAAGGGCAACTTCGCTGGCTAAAATGAGACGTTCTTCGTTGCGTAATTGGTCGAGTTTTTTTTCAGCACGTTCAAATTGTTTGTGTGCAGGTTGAGTTGATTTTAACTTAAGCAGCAATAGATCTGCTTTTTTCCATTGTTTTTGTATTAGTAATATTTGCAGTTGCTTTAGTTGGTCACGACGATAAATATTGGCTCTTCTTTGAATGTTCTTGAGTAGTGCCGTATCAATTGGTTTTGTGTTTTGAACTTGTTCAATAGCGTGTTGATATTGGTGTTTATCAATGAGCGAATCGGTGCTTTCAAACCAAACTTTTTTATCAAGACTGCTGCAGGCGGTTAAACAAAGGCATAGTAGAATGACGGCGTGCTTATACATTCTGCATGGCTTCCATTTCTGCTTCTTGTTGCATCAGTAATCGATTGAATTTTGGTGCGAGGTGTAACACATGTCGGCCATTCACAGGATTGGCCTTACCTTTTATATCAAGTGTAATAGGCGGCTCAGTGACGACCAGTTCGTGTGTGGATGGGTGGTAGTAAACGTCATCACTGATCATTAGCGTGTTAATGCCTGCGTGCTCACACATGCGAGCCGCTAAGTTTACGGTGTCACCTGTGATGGTTAACTGCATACGCTCACTTGAGCCTATGGTACCCGCTAACATCTCGCCGCAATGCAGGCCTAATCTAAAATCTAAATTAGGTAATCCTTTTTCTTTGCGCTGGGCGTTCATTAAATCGGTTAGGCGTATAAAGATTTGCGCAGAGCAAATCGCATTAATACTGTGTTTGTGATCTTCTTTGTGTACGCCAAAAGTGAGCATCGCGCCGTCGCCAATATAGTTATCAACGGTGCCTCGGTACATTTTGGCAGCTTGGTGTAACAAGAAATAATAATGGTTAAGAATGTCGGTGATTTCGTTGGGCTCAGAGCGTTCGCTTAATTGCGTGAAGCCGACAATATCGACAAATAAAACAGAACCATTTACGCTACGCAGCGGGGTCTTGTTGGTATGTAAATTTTCTAATATGCCTTTGGCGATATCTTTTGATATGTAGCTACTGAATTTGTGCTCTATTGATTCTTTGTCACGCAGACCCTGCAGCATATTACTAAAACTTAAAACAAGATCTCCCGCCTCATCATTTTTAATATGGGGTAGGTCTGGATTTAAATTGCCATTTGCAACTTCAGCTGCCACCTTTTGTAATCGCTTTAGCGGAGCGCTGAGGTTTGTAGCGAGCCACGCCGATACAATTAAGGCTAGCAAGCCAATGCTGAAAACAATCACCCCTAATACTTTGCGGGTATGAATGAGTGTATCTCGAATAGGGCTGTTATCGAGGACCATTGAGATGCTGCCAGCCTGTACGTCATGAAACAGAATAGGGGTGCTGTAATGATTTAATTCCACTTGGTTGTACAGTGTGTCGATAGGAGGGCTTTGCGCCAATAATATTTGTTGATCATCAAATACACGCATTTGTCGGATATTGGTGTTTTTGCTCACGAGATTATCCAGCATTGAGGCTAATGCGAGTTTATCGGACGCCATGACCATTTCAGCAGCGCTATCGGCGGCTTGATGCGTGATAGCGTGAGCAAATGTATCTGTTTGCTGTTGCAATAAGTGACTTAAGTTATAACCAAGATAGGCCCAAATAATGCCAATGGTTAGGCTTAATGTAACCGCCATTGCCAATAAAATTTGCCAGAATAAAGGGAAGCGTAAATGGTTGATAGAGTGACTGCCTTGCATAACCCTGTTGCCGCTTAATTGAGCGGTTTTTGGTCGAAAAATGTCCAATTATTCCATGAAATCCGTTTCAATGAAATCTAAGCCTTTCGCCCTATACTCTAGCTTTCCTATTGGTGAATAACAAAGCGAAAGGATGAAGCTGTGATGCACCTCTTGCTTTGAGCGTACAGGTGCTAACGGTATCGGTTTAATCCCAGCCATCGCCATAATCGTGAAGCAGCTCATCACCGAGTTTAATGTTCTTAATGGCCATAACGGTAAAGTCATCGTAATACGCGACATTGGCCTTTTTATGGTGGTTGATGTATTTGAGGTCGTTGCTGACCTTAAATTTATCTTGCCCATCGTTCATCCAAAGTACGTGGGCGCCGTCTTTTGTGCATGGCTTGCCTTCTAATGTGCCGACGATGGTATCTTTTTTGATGGCGCATTTAGCAAAGAGACCTTTGCCGTGTACGGCACTGTTTTTTACTTCAACTAGATCGGATAATTGTTTATTCATTACATTAGTCATTGTGTATGTTTTCTTCACCCTGGCGATAGGCGCCAGGGGTCATGTTTGTCCATTTTTTGAAAGCACGATGAAACGTACTTGGTTCAGAAAATCCTAACTTTTCTGCCACTTCTTGAATACTTAAATCACCACGCTCTAAATAATACAGTGCGCTGTCTCGACGAAGCTGATCTTTTAATTCTTGGTACGTCAACCCTTCTTCTTTCAATCGTCGACGTAATGTTTGCGCACTTGTATGTAATGATTGTGCGACGAATTCAAAGTTAGGTAAGTCAGTTGATAAATCGGACCCAATTATGGCCCTGATTTGAGAAACCAAGCTGTTTCCTTCATCGGGTCTGGCTAGTAAGTCAGCAGGACTTTGTTTTAAAAATTGTTTAAGTGTGGTTTCGTTTTGTGCAAGTTTAGCTTGCAAAAATTTAATAGGAAATCGAATGCCAGTAAAGTCACTATTAAAATGAATATCACAGTAAAAAATTTGTTGATATTCGGTGTGGTTAACGGGTGGATCAAACCTAAAATGTGCATCGATTAATCGAATGCGACGACCAATTAACCAGCTACCAAACCGATGCCAAATAACTAAGATAGATTCTATTAAAAAGCGGTCAGGGTCATTTAGTTTACTTTCATCTACTTTAATCGTTGCGTATTCATCATCTACTTCAAGTGTGATTTCTGGTAAGTGAAGAAATAAACCATAAAAGCGATAGGCGCGACGAAATGCTTTTTCTAGGGTAGGACAATGAATGACCGCATGGCACATCATAGCAAAAGAACCAAGTGGACTCACTTGCTGGCCTAGCCCCATGTATTCATCTTGCATTTCAAGCCAAATATTTTGAATTAAGTTGGCATATTGTTTTGCAGTCACTCGTGCCTTTGGTTCGTGCAGTATGTCTTCTAGTATACCTGAGCGTTGAAGAAGTAATTTTAGATCAATACCTTGCGATTCAGGTCCGCGCAGGGCCGCTTTCACGTAATGATAAGGAATTGAAAATTCTAATATGCTCATAACACCGACTAAATAACTTAAACAATTGATGAATTGCGTCAAGCATACACAAAGCGTCTTAGAGTTGCAGTAGTTAACCTAGACATGAGTGTGGCTATATGATTAATTGATTGAGTTCGAAAAATAATAATAACAAGTTAGTCATAAATTGCCGAGGTGCCTATGCTAAGCCCGCTAGCCGCTTTTTATAAAGCTGTTGAAGAACAACCAAATCGTGTTTACCTGCGCCAGCCAATTAATGGTGTATATAAAGAACTGACTTGGTCTGAGGTTGAGGTTGTTGCTCGCAAGATGGCATTTCAACTCACCTTGTTAGGTATTGATAAGGGCGACAAGGTCGCGCTTTGGTCAAAAAATTGCGCGCAATGGGTTATGGCCGATTTGGCTATTATGATGGCAGGCGCCATATCTGTGCCATTGTATCCAGGGCAGTCTAAAAAGAATGTTCAATATGTTCTTGAGCATAGCGAAGCAAAAGTATTATTTGTAGGGAAGCATGATAATGACCAAGAGGTAATTGATAGTATTCCTCAAGGTTTTACTACGATTGGTTTCCCATTTTATAGTGGGCCGGTGTCTTACCAATGGGATGAATTAGTCAAGAAACCTATCAGCTCTGACTTTAAACCATACGTGGCTGATTTAGATGAAATAATGACATTGGTTTATACATCTGGTACCACTGGCCAGCCTAAAGGTGCCGTGTGCACACATAAAGCATTTGCTTTTGCTGCCAATAATTTTGTTGAGCATGTCGGTATTAAAAGTACTGATCGAGCGATTTCTTTTTTGCCACTAGCACATGTTGCAGAGCGTATGATTGTTGAGGGCCAGAGTTTTTATGGTTGGTTTAGTATTTCCTTTGTCGAGTCGTTGGATAGTTTTGCCAGCAATATCGCAAGTATTAAACCGACTTTGTTTTTCGCAGTGCCTAGATTGTGGTCTAAATTCCAAGAAGGTATTTTAGGTAAAATTGGTGGTCAGAAAAGATTAAATTTATTACTAAAAATTCCACTGGTCTCTACATTAATTAAAAATAAAATTAAAAAAGGTTTGGGATTAGATAAAGCTCGTTTGTGTGGTTGTGGTGCATCACCTATGCCTAAAGCACTGCTTGAATGGTTTGATAGTATCGGTTTACCTGTCATGGAAGGTTATGGCATGACCGAAAATCTTTGTTATGGCACATTAAGCTTACCCGGTAAAAGAAGCATTGGTGCAGTGGGTAGGGCGTTTTATCAAAATGAAATGAAAATCAGTGAGCAAGGTGAAATTCTGTTTAAAAGCCCAGCGTTGATGCAGGGTTATTATAAAGACGCGCAAAAAACCCAAGAAGCATTTATAGATGGTTACTATCGTACTGGTGATAAAGGTGAGATAGATGCTGGTGGCTTTTTGCGGATAACGGGGCGTGTAAAAGAGTTATTTAAAACTACCAAGGGCAAATACATCGCGCCAGCTCCTATTGAGGGGTTATTAGTATCAAATGTGGTTGTTGAGCAGGCGTGTGTTATGGGTTCTGGTCGTAATCATCCGTTGGCGGTTATTGAGTTATCAGAAACCGCTCGTGCTATGGATAAAGCCGAAGTAACTTCACTAGTTGAAGCACACTTGCAGGCAACAAATGCACAGCTTGAGCATCATGAGCGTTTGGATTGTGTTGTGCTGACGCAATTAGCTTGGACGGTTGAGTCGGGATTAATCACACCAACCTTAAAAGTGCGACGTGATACTGTTGAAGAGCGATATCTACAACTGGCAGAAGAGGGTGCTAAGGGTGTTATATGGGGGCCGCAAGAACTCCAGCAGACGTCTCACCAAGCCGCTTAAGCGCGCCAGCGCTAACAATTCGATAAAAGTAAATTAGGAATAAAAGGCTCTTGCTGTAAAGCAAGAGCCTTTTTTACATCTAGGTGATTGGCTTGCGTTTAGTCTTTATCTTAAAGGTTTGGTTCTAGTGGTATTTGCGCCATGTGACTGCAACGAAATAGATTCGTCTTGGTTGATAGTAAGAGTGTTTGGAGTAAATATATTATACCGTTATCTATGTTCGGCGAGGTTTATAATGGCCGCTTAGGGTGTGTTATGGGGTAAATAGTTTATACCGTTATCTTTTCTATTTCGATGTGAAAGCATGAAAGCTCATAAAATTGCAGCTTCCTTTAGTGTCGAATATTGAATGTGAGCCAATCTGCGATTAAGGCGCTGGCTAAAATTTGGCGACCTTTATCTGCTTTTGCGCCCATGCGAGCTTGGGATTCAATGAACATAAGGTGATTAACGATGGTGAAAACTTCCTCTTCACTGAACGTGAGCGAAGCGTCTTCATGATATTCAGTTAATACAGGAATGAGTGCTGCATTGCGTACTTTAAGGGCAATGCTTGGCTGTACATGACGTAGAAGATTAAATGTCAGTTCTAAGCTGGACTTCGGTAATGAAAGCATGGGAGTCCTTATTGATTGGCTTTTTCTTACTATAGTAGAAAAAAGCCATTTTGCTGTGAGCGCTTTTACTAATTAATTGGGTTTATTGTGTGATTGTAATCTGAGTCACATTTGACATGCTTTGTTTATAACTATTAGGAATACCCGAATGCCTATCCGTAAATCGTATCAGTTTGAAAGAGTCACAGGCGCAAAAGTAGGGCGTTTCAATCAAGGGATCAATACACAGTTTATTGTGTATCGCCTCGGGGAAACTGTAATTGACACTGGGCCGAGTAATCAGTGGCGTTATGTAAAGCAGTTTTTGGCTGAGCAGCCTGTTGAGCAGCTATTACTGACACATCACCATGAAGACCATAGTGGTAATGCCCATAGCATATCCATGACACATGGTGTTTTGCCTCGTGCGCCGCAATTAGCACAAGAAAAGCTGGCAAGTGGCTACAAGACTCCGTATTTACAAAAACTCATTTGGGGCTCTTTGGTGCCAGTGAAAACGCAAACACTTAGGGAAGAAGAGGCGCTTGCGGATGGTAGTAAAATTATACCTGTACACACTCCAGGCCACGCAAAAGATCTGACGTGTTTCTTTTTACCTGAGCAAGGGTACTTTTTTAGTGGTGATTTATTCATCGCTAAAAAATTAAAGCTATTGCGCAGTGATGAAAATTTACAGCAGTTATTAGATAGTATCAAAAAGGTGTTGAAATTGGATTTTCAAACGCTGTTTTGCCCACATGGTGGCATTATTGAGAATGGTAAAACTGCGTTAGAAGAGAAACTCAATAATATTATCGGCCTGTGTGAGCAGGCTCAGACGTTAAGTAGACAAGGTTTGACACTTGATGACATTACTCTCCAGTTATTAGGCCCAGAAGACATGGTGGCCAAACTAACGGGAGGTAATTTTTGTAAAGCAAACCTTATTCGTCAAGGTTTGGATGTTGCATTAGTTTAATGGCTTAATAAATTTTAATGTCATACGATCACTTTCACCAATTTTCAAATGCTTTTGTTTGTTTTGCTCACCAAGACGTAAGCTTGGTGGAAGTGTCCAAACCCCCTTGGGGTGCCGTTTTGTGTCTTTCTTATTGGCATTGATTTCAGACTTTTCCTGTAACTTGAATCCAGATTTTTCAGCCAGTTCGATTACGTATGCCTCTGTTACATAGCCTGATTCGATCATTTGTTCGATGGTAAAGTCGGTAGGTGCGCGGTGTTCAACGACACCCAGAATGCCTCCGGGTTTCAGTGCTTTATAAAAGCCTTTAAACGCGGCTTGTTCTCCTTTGTTTTTCATCCAGTTATGTACATTTCTGAATGTGAGTACGCGGTCCATTGAATTTTTATCTGCAAAATTTGTCAGTGTCGGTGGGGCAAAGGTGGCCATTTTAATATTGGCGAATTCAGGTTGTTGGAGCTGTCTTGCTTCATATTTTTTACGGCTGTTACTAAAAAAAGCCACAGGTGAGTCAATTGGGAAGTGGGCCGCTATTAACGTACCTTCTGCAAATAACATGGGTGCCAGTATTTCGCTATACCAACCACTGCCAGGCCAGATCTCAACCACTTTATGGTGTGGTTTAACTTCAAAAAAGGCGAGAGTTTGCATTGGGTGGCGGTATTGATCGCGCTCTATATTTTCTGGGCTACGTAATGGTTCGGCCATTAATTGTGTGCTGCATAGCACCAGTGCTAAAAGAATAAATTTCATGTGTGCCTCTATTAAATTTTGATCATATGGCATTCACGCCTTGAAGCCTCGTGCTAGTTTCAATTTTTCCACTTAACATTGGGCTATCAATGATGTCTTGATCCAGTATGGGGTAAATGTTGAAGTCTTGATCTGTTTGAGTAAAGGCAATTTTATCAGGTAAGTAAACAGGTTTTTTAAATTCAATATAAATACAAATCGGAAATGTAAGTGGCTCTGATTGTGCTTGAGCGGTGGCTTTTGCGGCCATACACATGCCATGAATAATGGTTTGTTTAAATCCAAATAATTTTGCGCTAAGCGAAAATAAGTGGATTGGATTTAAATCGCCAGTGATTTTTGCATATTGACGCCCTAAGTTGGCCGGTAGTGACCATGTTATTGAATTCTGAGGCTGCTTGATCAGCTTTAGGTTTTTCGACGAGCGGCTCTTCTTCAAGGCGTTATTTGGGGTGCGATAATAATAAGTGCTTTTGGCTTCCCATTTAAGAGTGTCGTTTACATAAACCTGAGTCAACAAGGTGCAGTTAATGCCTTTCGTGTTTTTCTCATAATGACCAAGACCCACTTTAATGTTGAGATTGTCCGTCTGATAAATAGGGCTAAAATACTCGCAGCTGTTACTTGTGTGAATGAGTCCCATAACAGGGAAGGGAAGTTGTTTATTTAATAACAGTTCAAGGTGAAGCTTAAACGCCAGTACTTGGGGGTATAACGGGGGAATGATGTCAGATGAAGAGTCATCACCGCAAAGAGTTTTGTACTGCGAAAGCTGTTGTGGGTTTATGTGGCTATTTATTGCCAGTGTTGGAATGGAGGGTGGCTGGTTGTTTTCAGCGGGCCGTTTAAATAGTGCACGGGTATATAGTGAAGTTAATGTAGGGGGTTTTGAAAGTAGGGTTTCATGCATCATGAAGTATCCTGACTAGGCTATGTTTTTAATCGGCCTTCATTGTGGAAACAAAACATGACAAATTTGCGACAATCGTTATCCTTTAGTGAAAAAAGGCCAAATTAACATTATTTAATGATGAACTGTCACTTGGTATTAATTTAAAAATTATGTTATTTTCAATTACTTAAGTATTCATTGTTAATACGGAATGACGATGCGCGACGCCAGTATTTTATTACGTCTAGTACATGAAGCCATGGTTGAGATGAATGTCAATGTGGCCAAAATTTACCATCAGTGCGGCATAACACTTGATCATATTCAAGATAAAAAAGCGCGGCTAAAGCATCGCGCTAATACACGTTTTTGGCAGGTGGCGGAGTCGGTAACGGGTGATCAGTCTATTGGATTACATGTAGCGGAACATGTCCCTTTGTATAAAGGGCAGGTGCTGGAATATTTATTTTTAAGTAGCCAAACATTTGGTGATGGCTTAACAAGAGCGCTTAATTATCAACGTTTGTTATCCGATGTGGCGCAGTCTTACTTGTATGTTGAAAATGACCGAGCCAGTTTGGTGTTTGATACCGCGCTTGGTGATCAAGTTGATCATCACTTTATCGAATGTATTATGCTGGGTGTCATTCGGTTTTTTAAAAGCATAACACAAGAGCAATTTTCCCCTGTTTCTATTCACTTGATATTTGATGAACCCAGTAATAAAGATGAGTACGAACGGGTCTTCTCAACCTTGGTTGAATTCAACCAAAACAAGAACGCCATTATTTTTCCTGCCGCAATTTTAAGCCTTCAATCCCAGCACGCTGAACCGGAACTGATTGATTTGCACCAAGAGGTTGCGCAAGCACATGTTGAAAAAATCGAGAAGCAAGATTTAGTGTATAAAATTCGTCAAATATTGATTGAGCACTTAGATAAAAAAGAAGTGAATCTTGAATTAGTCGCTCACGCTTTAGAAATGAGTCCGCGTTCATTGCGTACCCAGTTATCCGCTATTGGCACCAACTTCAATCAGGTACTTTCCGAATACAGAACGTTTTTGGCTAAGCGCTTGTTAGAGCGCACGCAAGAACCCGTTGAAGAAATATGCTATTTATTAGGGTTCTCAGAGATCAGTGCGTTTTACCGAGCCTTTAAACGTTGGACAGGGATGACGCCGATGGAATACCGCAAACAAATCCACGAGACACATTGCGTGTAAAAGTGTGACGTAGATTGCCACATTTTACGCCATTGACCGTAACGCTAAGCCTATCTGTCAGTAGCGGCAATGTAATCGCGCTATAAAGCCTTATTATTTCAATTATATGAATCAAGCTAGTTATTTTGCTTGTTCGATAATAACAATAAAAATTGTAATGGGCCTATCATGATTACATCTTGTTTTTTACGTCCTCAGTGGTTGGGTGGCGTTGTCACCACGATTCTTTTATCTGCAAATTATGCCGATGCCAGTATGGGGAATATTGCCACCACTTATGGTTTGTTGCCTCAAGATATGGCGACGTCTCAGTCCTTTTCTTTATTCAGTGATCAAGTCAGCGCGTCTTATTATAATCCAGCGAGTTTAGCGTTAAGTGATCGCGGAGAATTAACGTTTGGCTTTTTACAAGCTACACCCAGCTTAGAAGTGACATCTAATGGAGGGGCGAATCCGCCACAGCGCAGTGGCACCGTTTTGGAATCTAATCAAACCGAAACCATGCTGTTTGGCATGAAAACTAATTTGACTAGTCTTACAAAATTTAAAACACCCGTTTATTTAGCGTTAATGGCAGGCGTTGAAAAATATGGTCTTGAGATGCTCTCGTTCGAATCCAATAGCTCACAAGAAGGTCAGTTCATGCAGTACGGGCAAAAACCATTGTTTTTGTCGGTCTCTGCGGCGGCCAATATTATGCCGGGCTTTCATTTGGGCGCTGGTGTACGTATAACTTTGCATGCAAAAGCGAATATGGTGCTTGAATCTGATTTGGCGGGCAATACCAATAGCGAAGAGTTAGATGTGAGTGCCGAGCCTGTTTTTATTCCATTACTGGGTGCATATTTTGATTTAGGAGCGCTGTTGTGTGATGACGCGTCGGCTTGTGTGTGGCAAGGCTTAGACTTTGCTCTTTCTTATCGTGGTGAAAGTGATACTCAAACCAAGGTGAACGCGAATGCAACGATTCCGGGTACCATCCCTGATCCGGGTTTACCGTTAGTAGTGAGTACGCTTGATGCTTATCAGCCAATGATTGTATCGTTGGGCGCGCGCTATCAATTAACCCCTAGTTGGCAAATTGCGACTACCATCGAATATCAAAATTGGGCCGAACTAGAAAATAAGCTAAAAGACGATACCATTAAAGATCAGGCTAACTTGTCCTTTAAAGACGCCATTGTTCCAAGGTTTGGTGCACGATATGAGTACTCAAAAAACATCCAGTTATTGATGGGTTTAAGTTATGAAGAGTCGGTATTAGAAGATGGTTTATCACCGGATGTAAACGTATTTGATAACGACCGTTTTATCTTGGGAGCAGGGGTAACGTATGAATACGGCGATACTAAATTCTTAGCCTTCCCACTGCGCATTGATGCGGCCTATCAGTATCATCACCTAGTCGAGCGTGACTTTATATTATCTTCTAATGAAGTGGCGACGAGCCCTTATGAATCAGTGACTGCATCGGGTAATGCTCATGTTGTGAGTCTATCCTTTTCGATGATGTTTTAAGGGGTAATTGTCATGATGAATACCTTATTAAAATACTGCATGATCATTTTTATAGTGGCTTTTATTGCCGCCTGTAGTGAAGTGGATAATGATCAAACGATTGATTTTTCTGCTTGGGAAAAATCATATTTAGTGTATAGCTATCCGTTTGATGGGCAGAATAATGTTTCTGTGAAAACGAATGTAACATTAATGTTTAGCCACGATATTCAAGATGAGTATTTGAAAAGCCATGTAATCTTGGTAGATAAAAAAGGTCAGATTGTTGGTGGGAAAATAAGCATTCAAGAAAATAGCGATAAGAGTTTAATATTTACGCCTGATGCACAACTCTTAGCAGGTGAAACGTATACACTAAGCTACCAAGGTGTTAGTAGTCATTTAGGTGAAGTTGAATTTAATAAAACCATTCAATTTAATACGATTGGTGTATCAAAAGATTCAAAAATTGGCAGTGGTCGTGATGGTGATGTAGTTGATCCGCTTTGGTTTCATGTTACCCAAGAATTCCCATCAGCTGATTTACCTTTTATGGACTTCTCAGTTATTCACTTAACCCTTAGTCATGCTGTTGATATTTCTACCGTAAAATTAGATGCGGGTTTTAAATTTGTAGAAGACGGACAAAACCAAAGCGTAGCAGGAAAGTTAATGGTCAAAGACCGTTATATTATTTTTGATCCTAAGCATGATTTAAAACCAGGAAAAAAATACACATTAAGCTTATCAAGTACGGTTAAAAGTCAGTCGGGTTTGTATATTGACACCACTGATTACACCGAAAAAACCTATATCCCCTTAGATTCAAAGCCTAGAACAACCATGGTGCAAATGATCAACGGCGAAGCCGATAGCAATATCTCTCCGTTATCAGCATTACCTCGAAATTCGGTGCCAGTTAACTCAACATTAATGGGTAATGTCATTAGTTATGCAAATAGTAATTACTATACCGAATTAGCGTTTATTCCTAATTTCCCTGATGCGTCTCCTTTTGTTATTCGAAAAGGGGCGGTTATTAAAGGCAGTAAAATGCCAGTAGAGATTGGGGGCAAAGTCAGTGCAGGTTACACCACCGAAGAAATCTACTTAACCTTAATAACTGATGCCACCGGTTATTTAATTAATAACAAAAATAGCGATGATAAAAACGCACCTAAACAAGTTCAAATAGTAATGGATGTGGCCATGACGGCCCAGCATCCAAAAGCGAACGGTGCATTGAGCCAAGATGTTTTACATATTAATTTGTTTGGTATTGCTCGCACAGAAAATGACGTATTAGTCGTGGATACCGTTGGTGAAATTAACCCTACATTATTAGGTGTTGAGAAAGCAAACGGCCTTGTCTCATTCTTTTTAGAAGCCTATGCAGATCAAAAGAACGCACCTTTAAAAGTAGCCGATACCACACCACCGCAATTACAAAGTTGGTTGCCGGGTGAAAATATTCACAAGGTTGATCCTGCGGACGCTATTTTGTTGATATTTAATGAGCCCCTTAGCCCTGAAAATCTACAGCAAGAAGTCTCTCTTATACGTAATGGTAATGAGCAAGTACCCGTGACGGTTACCCATGATGGCAGCTCCATCATAGTAAAACCTCATGAACCCTTAAAATATAATAGTCATTATATTGTGCAGGTTGGGGGGGCTGTGGTTGATATGGCGAAAAACCCAATTGAAGCGCCATTGGACTTAACCTTTACAACGCTTAATTATGATACCAGCCAACTTGCAGCGCCTTTAGTCGGGTCTATTTATCCTGGTTATAACTGTCGCTTAATTGATGAGGACTTTGAAAATAATATTGCAGGTCGCTGTGAAGGTGGTAAAGCGAGTGACGATCAATTCTCGATATTTAAAATCCCACAAAATCGTGAAGTGCTTATTACCTTTAATCAATTAATGGATACTAAAACGTTTGTAATGGGTCGGCGCTGTGGTGAAGGTGCCATTCGAGTTGAACAAATAAATTCAAATGGTGATTGTATTATGCCAGTTAGTGGCAGTATTCAATTTGATGCCTCTCGAATCCGTTTTATGCCAACAATACCTTGGCAAGAAAATACACTGTACCGTGTGGTGTTAAATTCAAATGAAACATCATTGTGTGATGCCAGTGATCACGTGCTATGCAGTGCTAAACACTTACCATTAAGAACCAATCCGCTCACGTTAACGTTAGATAATCGTAAAAAAGGCAGTGGCGAGATGGCCATTGCATTTGTCGCCAGCGCACCTGATCGCACCAAAGTGTTTAACCCATTAAGTAAACTACCGGCAGGGGATGTGAATCGCAACTTCTCCCACGATGCCAGCGAAGATGTTGTACTTGAAAATGCATCACGTTTAGCCGTTGCAGGCACAAGCGGTTTGGTGAGTGAAGCACGAATGGGGTGTAAATCAGGTAGTTGCCCAAATCAAGATTACATTTATGTCAGTGGGTATCTGCCCACAGACGTCGGCGTATTTGATGCAAGTTTAGGCAAGATCCCTGTCGATCTTTATAGTCAAGCCTTGATGACAACCTCCGTTACCATGTATGCAAAAGCACTGGGTTTATGGTTAGAAAACCCAACCGGCCCACAAATTATGCGCATGCGTCATCGCTTTGATGAACAAGGAAATAGCATGCCGGGTATTGGATATATTTATTGGGATCCAGATCATGATAACGAATACGGCACCAAGGGGCAGGCCATGTTCGAAACAACCATGGACGTTTACTTAGACGCGCCAGGTTTAAAACCAACCATGCTAGGCATTGAGTTAGACACGAATATGCATAGCCTGCCGTTAACGTTTCATTTGAATGGCCCCATTGTTTTTTTAATTGATGGCCGTATGGAAATTCAATTGAAAAATAAACAAGCGGTAAATGTTGGCGTGGTGATTGATTCACCACTGGGCAGTTCAGATGTGGATTTGGTCATACCAGAAGGAGAATTAGCAATAACCTTGGTTTCAAAAATGGTGAAGAGTTAACGCACTAGAAATCAATATCGGTTCTAATATAAGGGATAACATGATGACAATAATAAAAATATTCAGTGCAATAATGATTGTTGTGTTCTTGCAAGCATGTGGTGGGCAAGAGCAGTCAGTCGATTTTTCTGCTAAAAAAAATACCCAACTGGTGGACAGTTCGCCGTTAAATAAGCAAGGTGGGGTTGCCATTGGCGAGCCACTCATACTGGTGTTTTCAGATGCGGTGGTTGACGAAATATTACTGGATAGCATTCAGCTGTTTGATGAGTCAGCTCAATTAGTGGCGATAAATGTTGAAGTCGATTTAACGGATGCAACGAACGTGGTGGTAACGCCCTTTCAACCCTTGTTATACGGTGAACGTTATTATTTAGATTTTTCAGTGCTGCTTTCGATCGTTGGGGTTGAAAGTGATGCTACCGGCATTGTGTTTACCACCCGTTCTGAAAAAAGTTTGGTGGATGTTAATCCTAACAATCCAACACCAACAGACCCTATTGAGCCGGGGCCAACTGATCCTGTCGATCCAATAGACCCGAATAACCCAACCGATCCAGACCCAATAGATCCTATTGCTGACGAACAAGATATCAATGGCGATGGCGAAGTGACGCCTGAAGACACCGTTTTTGTACCGGTTGAATACGATGTCACCGAATTTTATGTGGCCGAAAGCTTTCCTCAGGGTAATTTGCCGTATTTAGATGTATCAGTCTTTCATTTCACTCTAAGCCAAGAAATAGATACAAATACAGTGGTGTTAAATCAAAGCTTTAGTTTGATGAAAGCAGATGAAAGTGAAACGGTTGCAGGTACATTGCTTGTGAAGGGCCGTTACATAAGTTTTGACCCCGATGCCGATTTAGATAGCAACTCGCAATATACGTTGGTACTGACAGACGCGATTAAAAGTCTATCTGGCACTGCTCTTAATAGTGGTGAATTTTCAGCTAAAACATTCACGCCTCTTTCAACCATGCCGCGCCTTAATATTGTACAAAAAATATTTGGTGAAGTGGGTGGTCCGCTGTCTCCAGTGAACTCAAAAACACGAAATTCGGTAGAAGTGCATTCCAAACTGATCGGCGAAAATATCAGTTATGCGCAAGGAGATTATCACGCAGAGCTTGCGCAAGTCGGGAGTTTTCCTGACGTGTTGCCTTTTGTTATTCGTAAGGGCTCAGTGATCAAATTGTCGTCGATGGATGTGAATATTGGTGGGCAATTTCCAGCTGGGTTTGTCACGGATGATATTTATTTAACCCTGATCAGTGACGCAGTTGGATATTTAACCCCTCATAATAGTGGGGCGGGGTTCAATCGCAAATTATCCATGGTGATGGATACCGCCATGACCGCTACTAACCCATTAGCCAATGGTACGTTAAGCCAAGATGTATTGAATGTTAATCTTGGTGGTCTTGCGGTCATTGATAATGGCGTTTTGGTGGTCGATGCGATTGGTGATATTTCTATGTCTTTATTGGGTATTGAAAATGTACCGTCAACGGCGAGCTTTTTCTTGCAAGGTTACGCATCGCCAGCAAGCGCACCGTCTAAAATAATCGATACCACTAAGCCAATATTACACAGCTGGGTACCGGGTGAATTAGTTGATCGCTCAAAACTTAGCGATCCTATTTTATTAACTTTCAGTGAGCCACTATCTACTAAATGGATAAACCAAAATGTGCAGTTATTAGATGGTTCTGGTTTACAGGTGCCAGTGTCTATTACTCAAGACGGCAGTGTTTTGGTGGTTAAACCACATGCTGCATTAACCGCTCATACCACATACACAGTACAGGTAAGTGAAAATATTCAAGATTTATCAGGCAATACATTGGCAGAGCCTCTAGTGTTATCGTTTAACACTGAACGGGTTGATACATCGTCACTAACCGCCCCTATGATTAGCAGTGTGTATCCAGGTTATAACTGCCGATTAACCGCGCCCGATTTAACCAATGATATTGCAGGGCACTGCAGTGGTGGCCTAGGTGGGGATGATGTTTATAATATTTTCACTTTGCCAAGCAATCGTAATATTGAAGTAAATTTTACTCAACTTATGAATCAGCAAACCATTACACTGGGAACAGAGTGCGGGCAGGGGGCGTTTAGGGTTGAACGCATTGATACGTCAGGTGATTGTTTAGGTGTGGTGTCGGGTGCTATTCACTTTGATCAAAGTCGCTTACTGTTTGTTCCAAATGAGCCTTGGCAAGAAGATACTTTGTATCAATACACCGTCTACTCAAACAAAACGGCCGCGTGTGATGGCAGCGATGATGTGCCTTGCAGTGTGTATGGCTTGCCACTGAATACAAAACCATTGAAATTAAAACTAAGTAATCGCACAGAAGGCAGTAACGCAATGCGCATGCCGTTTTATGGGGCCGCGGCTAAAACGTCTCATGTGTTCAGTACCATGAGTCAAATGCCAACCACAGATGTCAACCGTAATTACACCTTCGATAACAGTGAAACACCGATAGCTAAAAATGCGTCCAAACTTTGGGTGCAATCGACCACAGGCCTGATAAGTGAAGCACGCTTAGGGTGTAAAAGCGGCACCTGTGTTGATGATGAGGCGATTTATGTATCGGGAAATTTACCTACAGACATTGGCCAATACGACGCAGAAAACGATTGGATTCCCGTTACTATTTATCCGCAAGCCCTTATGACGACGTCTATTACAATGTTTGCAAAAGCACTTAAACTAATTTGGTTGGAAAACCCAACCGGGCCACAGGTGATGCGAGTACGTCATGATTATGTTGATGGTAAGTCGGTGCCCAATACTGGTTATATCGTCTGGAATGAAGAGCACCAACAGGCCTATTTTAAAAGTAAGATGAATGTGTATTTAGACGCGCCGGGTTTAGCGCCTGAAATATTAGGTATAGTGATGCAAACAAATATGCACAGCTTACCATTAACATTAGAGCTTGAAGGGCCAGTATCTTTTTTACCCGATGGGCGAATGGAGATTGAGCTTACTAATACAAAAATGGTTGATATTGATGTGGTGATCAATACCCCGATTAATCCCTCAAAGGTTTACTTAAAGATACCAAAAGAGGCACTCATTATTAATTTAGTATCAAGCCCAGTAAAAAGTTAATCTCAGGCTAGATAAGGCATGTAGAAAATTGAGGTTTGCCCACCACATGGTGGGCTTTTTTATGTTTGCTCAATTTTTTGAGTTTGATCTATAAGTGGGTAAATATCTTTAATCCAAAGTTGAGTGCCAGCGGCAACTGCAAGGGGCATCACAAAAATATTGACGACTGGAATCATGGTTAACAACGTAACGGTTCCGCCAAAGCTGAATGTATTAAACGTAGGACGTTTGGCCAGCTTTCTTAAATCATTGAAATCCTGTTGGCAGTTATCTGCGCCATAATCTAAATATTGAATCGCAATGCACCAGCTCCCCCAAATGAAGGCGAGTACCGGTACGATTAAATTCACAAACGGAATAAAACTGATCAAGAACAATATGAGCGCGACTGCTAAGCTATAACTTATAAAATAGCTTAACTTAACCAATTCTCGCCACAGCGTGCGCATAATAATATGCGTTATGGTTTCACCTTCAGGCATTGGGATACCATGCTCGCGTTGAATTTTTTCGGCTAATAAACCATTAAAAGGGGCCGCGATGAGATTGGTGATAAAGGTAAAGCTCAAGCCATATAAAATCAGTAGCGCTAGGCCAAATACCAGCCAAAACATCCACGCCATAAAGTGTAACCAGCTGGGTATGTAATTTAAGGCAATATCAATCACATCTGAAAACAAGGTAATGAGAATGCCCGTCAGAATGACAAATAAAATCAAATTAGCCACAAGCGGAATAAGGATATATTTGCGATAACCGGGGTTGAGTAATATACGAAATGCGCTGTATAAATGGTGCATATTTGGCTTCATAAGCTAGACAATAATGATGGCCAACTTTAGCCATATCTGAGCCACGCCACAAGGGGTGTGTTAGAATCCGCTCACCTATTTAATGTGTGTTGTGATCTATGCCTGTTACCCACTTTATTACTCATCAAATCGACAAAGACCCTAAGGCTGCGGGGGCTTTAAGCAAATGTTCAGAAAACGATAATTTTCAAGAAGACCATGCAGCAAAGGTCATGGCTCAACTGCGTAATATTTTTATTGGCCGTGCCAGTAAGCGATATGGTGAATTTGGGTCAGAGGCGCCGCAATTTAAAGGCTTGATGCTGGATTGGTTGAATAATAAACAGTCATTCGTGTCATTAACTCAGCGTTTAACAAAGTTATTCTGTGAAAAATTCGACAATACCCAACTAGAAGTAGACGGTTATTTAGCCTTTATGGCTGAGCAGCTAGCGGACGGCGATCGCTTTTATGTATATCACCTACGTGAAAAATCCAATGTGGCATTGAATGAAAATCGTGAATTAACCGAAACCCGTTATATCGACTTCTCTAACACAGGTTTTGCTTTGTGCTTAGATACCACTGCGTTATTACAGGGTGATGCTAAGAAGTACTTGAGCTTTAGTTATGGTCGCGGCGAAAAAGCCGTACAAAATTTGTTCTGCGAATTCTGTGGTTTTAACGATACCGTTAACGTACAGCAAGAAACGGAAGAGTTCTTGAAAATAGTCGAAGCCTACACCAAGGAATTACCAGAAGATAAAGCCAATGAAACCCGTACTAAAGTGGTTGAGTTTTGTATGGAACAAGATAAATACGGCTCTGCGGTAGAGTTTAAAGCGTTATCCAACGAACTTGACGAACAAGCACCGCAAAAATTTGAGCAGTTTGTGCAGCAAAAACGCCAAGAAATTCGCCAAGCGAATCCAGAGCAATCAAATATTGAAGTGAGTGAGAAAACCGAATTTATCCCAGACCGTAAAAGCCTAAAGAATTACATTCGTTACAGTGGCAAAAACAAAGATGTGACCTTGAGTTTTTCAGCCATGGCGCTAGGTGGCGATGTCCAGTTTAATCAGCAAAGTAACAGCTTGACGATTACGAACTTGCCATCCCGATTATTAAAGCAATTAAAACAAGAAGCTGATTTTCAGTCCGAATCTTAATTAGGCCTTAGTAGCAAAACCCAGGTTGGCCGATGAGCGCATTCTTTGCGCGGCCTGCTAGGGTTTGATTGCTCATTAGAGTGTCAAAATCAATCAGTGATAATGCTTCTGGTTGTTCAAACCACGGCTTAAAAAAATTCTCCCAATGAATAAAAATAATCTCGGCAGGCGCTAGTTGTTTAATTAAGCCTGTTGGGTAGTTTTCGACGTGATCAAATGACGCTGCTGCCAAAAATACCTTATCAATCTTAATACCATCTTTAAGGTCAGGTACACCAATCGGGAAAGCGGAAGCAGACGTTTGCACAAATATACGTTGTGTCACTTTTTCACCATTTTTAGCGGTTAAAAAATCCACAATCCAGTTAATATTCGTGCCCTGTGACCACTGCCAAACGTATTTAGGGGCGTCTTCTACTTCATGTTCATGATTGTGTGGGAATAAGTTAATGCCCAGCGCTTGGGGCGCATGCTCTGATGGTGTAGCCATGATTCGTATCCAGCCATCGGCGATCAATCGCCACTTTCCAAAATCATTTTCTGTTAACCCCGTAAGGCGAGAAGTATCCATTTTGCTGGCGAGTAGAAACTGAGTACTTTGGCTGCTTAATATTTGTGCATCGTTTGCTAGGTAGCCCGTAATGGCGGGCACATCTGCTGCATGATCATAATGGCCATGGCCAATTAACACGGTATTTACAGTGTTATTTGCGCTGCCAAGTGCTGTTTTGATATGAGTTTGACTTGGTGTGTAAGGGGTGAAACTTGCGATATCCCAAAACGACTGCGGACTGTAAAAGGGGTCTGTGAGCAGTCGTTTTCCTTGATAATGAATATCCAATGCCCCTACACCTAAGTATCGAATGGCCGGAATATTTGTATCTGTCTTACAGTTATAGGCCAATAAGGGCAGTGATAAAAAGAGGCTAATCAGTAAGGTCAGGTGTTTCATAAAGGCTCTTTGTATCAAAAAAATAAAAGCGCAGCTTAACGGCGCTTCATTGCAATTTTATGAATGTGCTTTTTCATGGCTTAACCGTTACTAAATAAGCCATGTTTTGGCGGCACTGACGCACACGGCCAATAACAAAATCCAAAGAATAGGCAGCTTAACAAAACGTAACAGCACAAAACCAATCGTGGCTAAGGCTAAATCTTCTTTATGATGAATAGCGGAGGTAAAAATAGGATCGTAGAGAGTAGCAAACAACAGCCCGACAACGGCGGCATTTACACCTGTCACAAGTCCCGCAACTTTTGGCTTTTGTGCAATGACTTGCCAATGTTTATGCAAGGCCAGAATTAAAATGAAACCGGGTAAGAATATTCCCGCGGTGGCGATTAATGCACCCAACCAAGCTTGTGGGTGTGATAACGCGCCCAAGTAAGTAGCAAAGGTAAACATTGGCCCAGGTATCGCCTGTGCAGCGGCATAACCAGTAATGAATGCGCTTTCGCCAATGCTAGCTGCAAAATAATCTTGCAGTAATGGCAATACCACATGGCCGCCGCCAAACACTAAACTGCCTGCAATAAATGTTTGCTCAAATAATTCAGGTAGTGGTAATACACCGCTTAAAATTAAAACAAAAACACAAACAAATAATGCTAACGGCCACCAAGTAACGTTGATGGTGCGGTTGTTATCAATGTTGTCTTTTTGCAATGCTACGCTGCCATAAATGGCCGCGATGGCCAGACACGCAATTTGAATAAATGGATTGGGGATCAACCAAATGGCACAAGCGGTTAGCGTCGCTAAAATAACTGTGCTGGTGCTATTACAAAAGTTTTTGGCCATGCCCAGTACGGCATCAAGTACGACAAAGACGGCAAATATTTTTAAAACCGCTATTAATTCAACCGCAAATGGCGCGTTAGTAAACTCACTTAATCCAAGTGCCATGGCCAGCATGATTACAAAAGAGGGCAGAGTGAAACCAATAAATGCCAATATGCCGCCCACTAGTCCCATCTTTTTTAAGCCAATAGCAAAGCCCACTTGGCTTGAACCGGGCCCAGGTAAAAATTGGCTTAATGCAATGAGCTGGCTGTATTCAGTGTCGGTCAGCCATTTGCGCTGCCCAACAAAGACGGTTCTAAAATACCCCAGATGCGCTGCTGGCCCGCCAAAGCTGGTGCAGCCCAACATGAAAAATTGAATAAAAAGTGATAGCGCCGCTTTCATGTCTTTGCTCTTTGAAGGTTAAACGGCCCAATCTTAACAAGTTGAAAAGCAGAATGTTACCGCTGTTAAGCACAAATATGTGCTTCGTCGATGCGTAGTAATACGCACATGGCGATTATACAACGGTCAGAATTGAGCGAGTGCATCTTAATAACGTTGAAAGGTGAAAGGTGAAAGGTGAAAGGTGAAAGGTGAAAGTATGATGTGATGCGTCACGCTCCAAATAATGTGATGAGTCATTTAGGGGAGGAGCCGACCCCTACATTTTTCTAGCAATGTAGATTGCTAATTTGTTTGTTACAATAGTCCTCACTGCTTTTACATCAAGATAGACACCATGCGCGCCGACTCCCTAATTATTCTCGATTTTGAAACCACAGGTTTATCGCCAGATATGGGCGACCGCGCCATAGAAATTGGTGCTGTTCGTTTAGAAAACGGCCAAGTGGTCGATAAGTTTCAGGCATTGATGAACCCGGGCTTTCGCGTCTCGAGCTTCATTGCTGATTACACAGGCATTACCAATGCCATGTTGGCCAGCGCACAGAGTTGCGCAGAGGTCATGCATGAGTTTGCCGATTTCATTCAAGGCTCAAATTTAATCGCGCATAATGCTTCGTTTGATAAACGCTTTTTAGACGCTGAATTAGCCCGCATAAATCGCCAGTATGACGGAGAGTTTTCATGTTCATTGCTGGTGTCGCGGCGCGTGTTTCAAGATGCACCTAGCCATAAGTTAGGTGAGCTTGTGAACTATACAAGAGTCGAAAGCGGCGGTGAATTTCACCGCGCATTATACGACTCTGAAATGACCGCTAAAGTGTGGCTGGCCATGTTGGAGGACATTGGTGAACGCTACGGCGTATTTGATTTAAGTTTTGAGCAAATTAAAAAGCTGGCCAAAACGCCCAAAAAATCAATCAATAAATTACTGGTTAGTTGGGCTAGTGTTTAGAGCGCAGCTATCGCTATCACACATACACAGGCTATAAAGCGAATCGTGCAAAACACAAACAAAAAAGCCCGTAACATGCGGGCTTAACATAAAGCGGTAATTTTAGAATCTATAATCAACTGTTAACTTAGCGGCGCAGCCTTCAAACGAGTCGCCTTAATAATTTAACTGGATTATTTAATAGCCATCAGCAAGGTTTGTTTTGCCAGCTCTTCTAAACTTAAATCGCCATCTGGGCGATACCAGGTGGTTGTCCAGCCAATAGCGCCTGTTAGTAAACGCCTTAAAATAAACCCATCGTGTTCGATGTGACCCTCAGCTTTGCCTTGCTCTATTGTGCTTAACCAAAGATTTTCGTATTCATCGCGCAACTGTAAAATATATTTTTGTTTGTCTTGGCCAAGACTGCGCCATTCATAAACCAAAACCCCCATAGCTTCACCTGTGTCGGTATGGATAGACGCAAGTTCGCACGTGATTAAGGCCAATAATTGATCGGTAGCACTGTTGGCATGTTTAAGTGCCTCGTGCATGCGTGCAATATTGATAATGATGGTTTCTTCCATCACGCATAACAAAATCGCTTCTTTACTTTTGAAGTGGTGAAATAAGCTGCCTGATTGAATGCCCACTGCAGCACCTAGCTCGCGAACGGTGGTGCGCTCATAGCCCTTGGTTTTAAATAAGTGCGCTGCAGCGCGCATCAAGCGGCCCTTAGCACTTTGTGGATCGGTAATTTTACCGGAGGCCACTAGCTCGTTTAGCACTGAATCCACAGTTGAATCCTTAAGAATTGGTATATTTGGCCATTATTTATGAAACATTTGGTATTGTAAACCAAGCGCTTGCTTGGTAGTGTGGTTTTATTGAATCAAAACTGAGTCTGAACTGGGTGAAATAAAGCCCCAGTTCAAGTTGTTAAGGAAGCCAAATGTCATATAACAGCGTATTTAAGCCGGGTTTATTTACCAATACTGTCATGGTGGTAACCGGGGGCGGCAGTGGTATTGGCCGCTGTTGTGCCCATGAGCTAAGTCATCTGGGTGCTCATGTTGTGTTAATTGGCCGCAAAGAAGACAAGTTGCAAAAAGTGCAAGCCGAAATCATCGAAGACGGTGGCAGCGCCGATTACTGGGCGTGTGATATTCGTGAAGAAGAATCTGTAAAAGCCACGGTGAAAGCCATCAAAGAAAAACACGGCGTGATTCATGGCCTATTAAATAATGCAGGGGGACAATACCCCGCGCCCCTAGCGGCTATAAATCAAAAAGGGTTTGAAACCGTGGTGCGTACAAATCTTGTGGGGGGATTTTTGTTTGCCCGTGAAGTGTATAACCAGTCCATGGTGAAAACCGGTGGCAGTATTGTGAATGTTATTGCTGACATGTGGGGCGGCATGCCGGGTATGGGGCATTCAGGTGCGGCTCGTGCCGGTATGGAAAACTTTACTAAAACCGCCGCTTTTGAGTGGGGGCAATCCGGTGTACGTGTAAACGCTATTGCACCAGGTTGGATTATCTCCAGCGGCATGGACACATACGAAGGAGCCTTCAAAGCCATTATTCCTAAATTAGAACAAGCGGTACCGCTTTCGCGTATGGGCACCGAATCAGAAGTGAGCGGGGCAGTGAGCTTTTTATTAAGCGAGGCATCTGCGTTTGTCAGCGGTTCTACTTTACGCATCGATGGCGCAGCGTCTTTAGGTAATCGCATGTGGCCATTACCAAAAGCTAAAAATAATACACCTTACAACGGTTTTCACCGTGCGGTGATGCCAGATGTCTTGCAAGAAAATAATAAAGATAAGCAGGAGGCCTAACATGCCCGTATTGCAATCCGAAATTGATGTTCATGGTGTTGGGTTTAAAACCAATGGTGAATCCATGCAAAAGTGCATTGATGAGTTTCGCGCTATTGAACAAAAAGTGATTGATAAAGAACTAGCCAGCACTGAAAAATTCATACAACGCCAAAAACTATTGCCACGTGAACGCTTGAATCGTTTGTTGGATGCAGGCTCGCCATTTTTAGAAGTTATGGCGTTAGCCGGTTATAAAATGCATGACGACAAAGACGGCAGTGGAGCAGGTGGCGGCATCATTGCTGGTATTGGTTATGTGGCCAATATTCGTTGCATGATCGTCGTCAATAACTGCGCAATAAAAGGCGGTACCATTTCACCAGCGGGTTTAGATAAATCTTTGCGTATTCAAGAAATTGCTCAAGAAAATAATTTACCTGTGGTGAGTTTGTCTGAAAGTGGCGGGGCGAATTTAAATTACGCCACCGATATTTTTGTGAAAGGCGCAAAAGCCTTCGCTAACCAAGCCCGTATGTCGGCACAAGGTTTGCCACAAATTACCGTGGTACATGGTAACGCAACCGCGGGTGGTGCGTATCAACCGGGTTTATCTGATTGGGTGGTTTTAGTGCGTGGCAAGGCCAAAATGTTTTTAGCTGGGCCGCCACTTTTGAAAGCCGCTACCGGTGAAATTGCTACCGACGAAGAGCTTGGCGGCTCAGAGATGCACGCACAAACCGCAGGTACGGCTGAATATTTAGCCGAAGACGATGCCGACGGAATTCGCATTGCCCGTGAAATTATGCAAAGCCTGCCTTGGAATGATCAGGTAGATGCGAATGCATTAAAACCTAATTTATACGAGCAGCCGCTTTATTCACCTGATGAGTTGTTAGGTGTTGTGCCAGCCGATGCAAAGCAGCCTTATGACGTGCGTGAGATTTTAGCGCGTATTGCGGATGGCTCTGAATTTTTAGATTTTAAAAATGAGTACGATAACCAAACCGTATGTGGTCGCATAAAAATAGAAGGCCATGCAGTGGGTATTATAGGTAATAACGGCCCAATCACACCAAAAGGTGCCGCCAAAGCAGCGCAGTTTATTCAACTTTGTGAGCAAAGTAATACACCGCTTTTATTTATACATAACACCACTGGTTTTATGGTGGGCACGCAAAGCGAGCAAAACGGTGTCATTAAGCACGGCTCTAAAATGATTCAAGCGGTCGCCAATGCCACTGTGCCCAAAATCAGTATTAACGTGGGTGGCTCATACGGCGCGGGTAACTACGCCATGTGTGGTCGTGGTTTAGATCCTCGGTTTATTTTTGCATGGCCAAACAGCAAAACAGCGGTTATGGGCGGCGCACAGGCGGGTAAAGTATTACGCATCGTGACTGAAGATAAACAGCGCAAAATGGGCATGGAACCCGACCCTAAAATGCTCGACACCATTGAGTTAGCCACCGCACAAAAATTAGATGCTGGCTCGACCAGTTTATTTGGCACCGCCCGTTTATGGGATGACGGCATTATTGACCCACGTGATACCCGCCGCGTACTTGGCTATTGCTTAAGTATTTGTAAAGAAGCACAGGCCCGCACATTGCAACCTAATTCATTCGGCGTGGCCCGTTTGTAAGTATTTATATTTTTAACTCTTTTTAAGGACAGCGACATGCTTATTACACACGAACATAAAGAAATATTCCGTACCATGAAAAACTTCATTGAAAATGAAGTAAACCCAAATGTCGCCGAATGGGAGAAAGCCGGTGTGTTTCCGGCTCATGAAGTTTTCAAAAAAATGGGCGACCTAGGTCTGTTAGGTATTAATAAAGAAGAAAAGTACGGCGGCATGGGGCTAGACCATTCTTATAATATTTATGCAGCCGAAGCGTTAGGTTATGCCACGTGTGGTGGTGTGCCGTTATCAATCGGTGTGCAAACCGACATGGCAACACCAGCCATTGCAAAATTTGGCAGCCATGAACTTAAACAAGAATTTTTAGTACCATCTATAGCGGGCGAATTTGTTGCAGCTATTGCCGTTTCTGAAACGGGAGCGGGTTCTGATGTGGCTGGTCTTAAAACCACCGCTAAAAAAGACGGCGACGATTACATTATTAACGGCTCAAAAATGTGGATCACTAATTCCACACAAGCTGACTTCTTTTGTGTCTTGGCCAATACCAGTGATGATAAGCCCCATAAAAATAAATCATTAATTATTGTGCCGGCCAATACCAAAGGTGTCAGCATTGGCGAGAAAATTGACAAAATTGGTATGCGTTCAAGCGATACCGCACCTGTTTACTTTGATGACGTACGAGTACCACAACGTAACCGTATTGGCGCAGAAGGCACTGGCTTCATGTTGCAAATGCTGCAATTTCAAGAAGAGCGATTATGGGGCGCAGCCAGTGGTTTAATTACCCTTGAGCAATGTGTTGAAAAAACCATCGAATACACCCGTGAGCGTAAAACCTTTGGTCAGCCATTAATTAACAATCAGTCGATTCACTTTCGTTTGGCAGAGCTGCAAACCGAAATCGAAGCACTGCGGGCATTAACCTATCGCGCAACCGAATTGATGATTCAAAAACAAGACGTCACCAAACTTGCGTCAATGTGTAAGTTAAAAGGCGGTCGCTTAATTCGTGAAGTAGCCGATAGCTGTTTGCAATATTGGGGCGGCATGGGCTTTACCATGGATAACCCTGTTGCACAGGTTTATCGTGATGGTCGTTTAGCGTCTATTGGCGGCGGCGCAGATGAAATTATGTTGGGCATTATCTGTAAGTACATGGACATTTTGCCTAAGAAAATGAAATAAATCTGACCATATGTGCGAACGCAAAAAATTAAAACAGGATTAAATATGTTAGATCAAGCTTACACCTGTATTAAGTTAGAACGAGATACGCAAAATCCTTGGGTGTTGCACTTAACATTGGACCGCCCGCAAGCGCGTAACGCCATGAGCTTGGCTATGGTAGGGGAGTTGTCAAAAGTGTTAACCGCCCTCGAAACAGATTTGTCAGTTCGTGCTGTGATTGTGCGCGGTGAAGGCGGTCATTTTTGTGCTGGTGGTGACATTAAAGACATGGCCAGTGCACGTGCGGCAGCGGCGAAAAGTGAAAGTGATCCGTACTTTGATTTAAACAAGCAGTTTGGTGAATTGATTCTAAAAATGAATCACATTCCTCAAGTGGTGATAACGGTTTTAGAAGGTGCGGTATTAGGTGGCGGCTTTGGCTTAGCGTGTGTGAGTGATGTGGCGATCGCAACTTCTAGTGCAAAATTTGGGTTGCCTGAAACCAGTTTAGGTATTCCGCCTGCGCAAATTGCTCCGTTTGTGGTGAAGCGTATTGGTTTAACCCAAACCCGTCGTTTAGCGTTATTAGGCGAGCGTTTTGGTGGTGAGGAATCAGTGAAGTTAGGTATAAGTCACTTTTTTGCAAAAGACGATGCCGAACTTGATGTTTTATTAGGGCGAACGCTTGATCAAATTAAATCCTGTGCGCCACATGCAAACGCCGTTACCAAACAGTTAATTTTAAAAGCGGCCGAACACGAAGCAGCAGAATTGATTGATGATGCGGCAAAAGCGTTTAGCGCAGCTGTTCAAGGTGAAGAAGGGGTGGCGGGTACTATGGCGTTTATTCAAAAGAAACCGGCGCCTTGGAGTATAAGTTAGCTTGCTTAGTATTTGTTTGATTCGGGCACAGTGCACCCTCGTACAAATGCAGTGATGATAAAAAATGTACGAACTTGCACCTGCGAGTGAAAAGTAGTCGTGAATGGTCTGTGTTGTTGGTGAATCGGGCGTAGTGCACCCTCGTACAAATGCAGTGATGATGAAAAATGTACGAACTCGCACCTGCGAGTGAAAAGTAGTCGCGAACGGTATGTGTTATTAGATGATTTGGGCGCAGTGCGCCCTCGTACAAATGCAGTGATGATGAAAAATGTACGAACTCGCACCTGCGAGTGAAAAGTAGTCGCGAACGGTATGTGTTATTAGATGATTTGGGCGCAGTGCACCCTCGTACAAATGCAGTGACAATTAAAAATGTACGAACTCGCACCTGCGAGTGAATAATCAAATGGTACATGGTTGTAGTAAGTAGGTCGGGCAGTGCCCGCAAAAATAACAAAAATTATACGTGTGTATATGAAGTGGTGAGAGGCAGGAGAGTAACATGGCTGAATTTACAAAAGTATTAGTGGCAAACCGTGGCGAGATAGCATTACGCGTATTAAAAACCGCTAAAGCCATGGGTTATGAGACGGTTGCTGTTTACAGTGAAGCGGATGCGGATGCACCGCATGTTGCATTTGCAGATGAAGCTGTTTGTATTGGCCCTGCTCAAGTGAATCAAAGTTACTTGGTAATCAAAAACATTATTGATGCTTGTAAAAAAACCGGCGCACAAGCTGTCCACCCCGGTTATGGTTTTTTATCTGAAAATACCGATTTTTGTGCAGCGTGTCAGGCAGAGGGTATTACCTTTATCGGGCCAGACCCAAAAGCCATTGAACTAATGGGCAATAAACGCTTAGCCAAAATTGAAATGTTAAAAGCAGGTGTGCCGTGTATTCCAGGTTACGAAGGCGCTGAGCAAGATGAAAACATCTTATTGTCTCACGCAAACGAAATAGGTTACCCAATTATGGTGAAAGCGGCGGCCGGTGGTGGTGGTCGTGGCATGCGTTTGGTGTATAAAGAATCTGAATTTTTAGAGCAATTAAAAACAGCCAAATCAGAAGCATTAAATGCATTTGGCAGTGACGAAGTCATTTTAGAAAAAGCGGTCATTAGTCCGCGCCATATTGAAATTCAAGTTTTTGCCGATCGACACGGTAATTGCATATATTTAGGTGAACGCGACTGTTCAGTGCAGCGCCGCCACCAAAAGGTAGTAGAAGAAGCACCATCGCCATTTGTTAGTCCTGAGCTTCGACAAAAAATGGGTGAGGCCGCCGTCAATGCCGCGCTTGCTTGTGAATATGTTGGTGCAGGCACGGTGGAATTTTTAACCGATGATGCTGGTCACTTTTATTTCCTTGAAATGAACACCCGCTTGCAAGTAGAGCACCCAGTGACTGAATTAGTCACTGGCGTTGATCTGGTGGCCTGGCAGCTAACAATTGCAGCGGGTGGCTTTTTACCTAAAACACAGGAAGAAGTCACAATAAAAGGGCACGCCATGGAGGTGCGACTATACGCAGAAGACCCCGCGTTAGGCTTTATGCCACAAACGGGTCAAGTATTACGTTGGGAATATGCCCAAGGTGATGGCTTAAGAATGGATGCCGGCATTCAAACAGGCCAAACCATTACTCCGTTTTATGATCCTATGCTGGCGAAAGTCATTGCATATGGCGATAACCGTGATCATGCACGTCGGCGCTTAATGGCATCATTGAAAAAAATTGAATTGCTTGGTGTGCGCAGCAATCGAGGTTTCTTATTTAATATTTTACAACATGATGTTTTTGCAAGTGGTAGTGCTACCACTGCTTTTATCGAAGCATCGTTTAACGACGATAAATCGTTAACACCGCATCCATTAACGTCAAAACAGCAAGGGTTAGCGGCTTGGTTGTTTTATCTTAAGTCGGCGCAACAAAATTCTGATGCGTTAGAGCGTGGTTTTTGGCGTAATTCAAACCCTGCACCTACGTGGTTCGATTTGTTATGCGTGAGTGACAAGTGCAAGGTGGCCGTGAACGTCGCAAACAGTCAAGAAAAAGCCTTTTTGTTACAAGCGGGTGATGATGAATTCAGCGTGACGTTGCAAAGTTTTAGTGATCAAACCATTCGTTACAGTGAAAACGGTGTGAGTAGGACCGTAAGCTTTGCGTTTTATAATAATGGCGTATATTTAAACACTCACGAAGGTTGTGTGTTTATTGAAGATATGACCCATACTCCGGCCATTAGTGCAGATGCGGCAGGTAGTGGTTTAATCAAAGCCAGTATGGACGGCGGCATTATTGATGTGCTGGTTGAAGATGGACAAACTGTTAAAAAAGGCCAGACACTTGTGGTGCTAGAGGCGATGAAGATGGAGCACAGCATGAAAGCCGATAGCGATGGCGTGATTAAATCTATTTTAGTCACCAAGGGTGATCAAGTGAAAGGTCGACAATTGTTAGTTGAAATTGAATCTGAAAAAACAGAACCAGAAACTGAGTCTGCATAAATATAAAATGGTTGATTAGGCCAAGCTTTCGAGTGTTTTTGCCATTGTTTGCATCTTGTTGAATGTTATTTTAACCAGATGTAAACCATTTGTACCCGTGAGTTAAATTTAACAAGAACAATAGGCTGCTCTCATGTCCAAGATTCCTGCTACACCTCCCTATTTTGATGAAACCCACCATGCATTACGTGACAGTATTAAACGTTTTGTTGATAAAGAAATTTTGCCGCACATAGCTGACTGGGAAGAGCAAAATACCTTTCCCCGTGAAATTTATAAAATGGCAGGTGATGCTGGTTTTTTAGGCATTGGCTTTGATGAAAAATACGGCGGTACAAAAGCCGATGTATTTCATAAGCTAGTATTTTCCGAAGAAATTATGCGTTGCACCAGTGCGGGTTTGGTTTCAAGTTTAGGCTCCCTCGATATTGGTTTGCCACCTATTGCTAAGTGGGGCAATGAGGTGCTGAAACAAAAAGTGATGCCGAGTGTGATTGCAGGCGATAAAATTTGCGCGCTTGCGATCACTGAGCCAAGTGGTGGCTCAGATGTGGCCAATATTAAAACCCGTGCCGAAAAAATCACCACAGATAGCGGCACTTTCTACAAAGTAAATGGCAGTAAGACGTTTATTACGTCTGGTGTACGTGCTGATTTTTATACGGTAGCGGTGCGTACGGGCGGTGAAGGTTATGGTGGCATAAGTTTACTTATGATCGAAAAAGGCACGCCGGGTTTTAATGTGGGTAAAAGTCTTAAAAAAATGTGTTGGTGGGCATCGGATACCGCAGAATTATTTTTTGAAGACTGTATAGTGCCCGCTGATAATTTAATTGGTGCAGAGAATACAGGCTTTTTTGCCATTATGGCGAACTTTCAAAGTGAGCGATTAATGTTGACCTCAATGGCGAATATGACCGCGGAGCTTGCGTTAGATGAATGTTATAAATACGTTAAAGAACGTGAGGCTTTTGGTCGTGCCATTGGTAAGTATCAGGTGATTAAACATAAACTGGTTGAAATGGCGACAAAGTTAGAAGTCAGTAAAACCATGATGTACAACGTAGCCGCGAATATGAATGCGGGTATTGATCAGGTTAAACAAGTCAGTATGGCTAAAAACTTTGCAACCGATGTCAGTGACTTTGTTACCTATGAAGCGGTACAGATTTTTGGTGGCATGGGATTAATGCGAGAAAGCGTAGTAGAGCGCTTGTATCGCGATAATCGTATACTTTCAATTGGTGGAGGCACCCGTGAAATTATGAACGAGATTATCTCAAAGCAGCTAAAGCTTTAAATTTAGCTGCGCAATTGACCCTATTTTAATAGGGTCAAAACCAACCAAGGCACCAAGAAAAACATAAAGTTAAGTAATTTATACATACCCATCAGCTGATATTGCACCAGCATGATTTTTTCACTGCTGGAGCCAAATAACCGGGTGTGGAAATTAATAACGGTTTCGCCACCTAATAAGTTTGATGCAAACCAAAAAGCAAGTATGCCCATATTAATTAAGCCGCAGTAGCCAAGTACGCTGATTAATTCATTGCTTATCATATTGCTCTTCCTCGTTTTGTTTAGACATATGCCGTATCAAGTGAGTATAGGGGCTTATTGTTCTTTTAGAATTGTTTTGACGCAAGGTTTCTATTAAAACTACAGTCCAAGTGTCTCGAGCTGCTTTTGTTTTTGTTCTGCTTGTTTTTGTTGAATTTCTTCTAGTTGATGTTGAATGTCTTCAATTTGAGCTGCAGGCTTAACTTGTTCAGCTTGCTTTGTGTCGTGTAAATAAAATTTGGCAACAGCCAGTAGCATCATAGCGGTAATAAGTAAGCGTAAAATCATACTGGCCTCTGTTTGTTTTTGTTAGTGGCTGTTTTATGCGGCAGGTAAATCAAACTCAACTAAGTTGTATTGGCCAGCTTCGACTTTTAGATACCAACCTTTGGTATACCAATCCCCAAGAACAATGCGCTCACGTGCTTGACCCTCGTGCTGCCAATTATGAATAGCAGGACGATGGGTGTGGCCGTGAATCATGCGTAAGGCGTTGAACTTAGTCAGCTCTGTATCAACCTCAGAGGCTGTGACATCCATGATGTTTTCATCTTTCATACTGTTGCTAGATTGACTTTCGCTTCTGGCTTTTTGGGCAAAGGCGATGCGGTCTTCAATGGGCTGGTTTAAGAAATGCTGCTGCCATTGAGGGTTGCGTGCCATTTGTCGAAATTCCATATAAGCCTTGTCACGGGTGCATAAGCTGTCACCGTGCATGAGTACAACAGGTTCGCCGTCTAGGTCGATGACGGTTGGATCATCTAGCAGTGTCATGCCTGCTGCTTTACAAAACTGGTTACCTATCAAAAAATCACGATTACCATGCATAAAGCACAAGGTAACGCCGCGTTCTTGAGTGGCTTTTAGTATGTTTTGTATTTGATCGGAATAGGGGTGTTTGGCGTCGTCGCCAATCCAGTAATTAAAGAAATCACCCAGAATATAAAGGGTATCACCGGCTTGGGGTTCTAGCATGAAATCAAGAAAACCCGCAGTGATGCGGGTTTCCTCTGGCGCTAGGTGTAAATCGCTAATAAACCAAGTGCTCATACGCAGGCTTATTCTACGATTTCAGTGCTGTCGATAGTAATTGGCTCAACGGGTACATCTTGATGGCCAGCTGTCATGCCAGTCTTCACGCCTTTCATGCGGTTAACCACATCCATACCTTCAACCACTTTACCAAATACACAGTAGCCCCAGCCTTCAGGGTTTTTGCCTGTGTGATCTAGGAAACCGTTGTCTTTCACGTTGATGAAAAACTGGTTAGATGCACTGTGTGGGTCCATGGTGCGAGCCATCGCAATTGTGCCTTCTTTGTTTGATAAGCCATTGTCCGCTTCGTTCTGGATGGTACCTTGAGTTGCAGGACGCTGACTCATGTCTGTTTCCATTCCGCCGCCTTGAACCATGAAACCATCAATTACACGGTGAAAAATCAAGCCATCGTAAAAACCTTCTTTTACGTAGTTGATGAAATTTTCAACAGTTTTAGGGGCTTTTTCTGCATCTAGAGACAACTTAATGTCACCAAAACTGGTTTTTAATAGAACCTGAGTCACGGGATCACCTTTTCTATGTGCTTGTGTTTAAAGGGTGCGTATAATACGGCTTTTATATTTTTCTAGCCAGCGGGCAGGGGGAATTCTCCCCACTCTTTGCAAAAGAGCGACCCAAGGCCATATTCAATTGAGCTTAAGAAATGACAGAAGAAAAGGCAAAACCCGTTAATTTTATCGAGAAAATCATTAACGACGACCTTGCCAGCGGTCAGCATAAGACTATCGTGACCCGATTCCCCCCCGAGCCAAACGGCTACCTTCACATAGGTCACGCAAAATCGATCTGCTTAAACTTTGGTTTAGCGCAGCAGTTTGGTGGCCAGTGTAATCTGCGTTTTGATGATACCAACCCAGAAAAAGAAGAAGACGAATACGTGCAGTCAATTCAAGACGACGTACGTTGGTTGGGTTTTCAGTGGGCAGGTGATATCCGTTATACCTCCGATTATTTCGACCAGCTACATACTTGGGCACTTGATTTAATCAAAGCCGGTAAAGCTTACGTATGTGATTTATCAGCTGAGCAAACTAAAGAATATCGTGGCAGCTTTGAACAAGCAGGTAAAAATAGCCCTTTCCGCGATCGCAGCATTGAAGAAAATCTTGAATTGTTCGAAAAAATGCGTGCTGGTGAATTCGATGAAGGTGCGTGTGGCTTACGTGTGAAAATCGACATGGCTTCACCGAATATGAGCATGCGCGACCCGTACATTTATCGTATTAAAAAAGCGACGCATCACCAAACGGGTGACAAATGGTGTATCTACCCAAGCTATGACTTTGCCCATGGCCAGTCGGATGCCATCGAAGGTATTACCCATTCGGTTTGCACCTTAGAATTTGCTGATCACCGCCCATTGTACGAATGGTTCATTGCTAACCTAGAAACACCAGCCGAGCCTCACCAATACGAGTTTGGTCGTTTAAACATTAATTACACCGTTACCAGTAAACGTAAATTACGCGCATTGGTTGAAGGCAAAGTGGTAAATGGTTGGGATGACCCACGTATGCCAACCATTAGCGGCATGCGCCGTCGTGGCTATACTGCATCGGCGATTCGTAATTTCTGTGACAGCTTAGCGGTGGCGAAAACAGACGGCACGGTAGACGTTGCACAGTTAGAGTTCTTTATTCGTGATGACTTAAACCAAAATGCACCACGTGCCATGTGTGTGATCAACCCACTTAAAGTGGTGATTACCAATATGACAGCTGATCACGATGAAATGTTAACCGTGCCTTATTTACAAGATCGTGCAGAACTGGGTGAGCGGGAGATGCCGTTTACCAATGAAATATTCATTGATCAAGACGACTTCAAAGAAGAATATAGCAAGAAATTCAAAAAGAAATTCTGCGTAGGCAAACGTATTCGTTTGCGTCACGGTTATGTGATTCAAGCAGATGGTTTCGAAAAAGACGCACAAGGCAATATCACGCAAGTGAATGCATCGTTAATCGAAAACACACTAGGTTGTGACCCAGAAGACGGCGAAAAACCAAAAGGTGTGGTGCATTGGGTAAGCTGTAAACACGCTGTTGAAGCCGAACTGCGTATGTATGATCGTTTATTTACCGATGCCAACCCAGATGGCGGCAAAAAAGATTTTATGGATTGTTTAAACCCAGAATCTTTAATTGTGAAAACCGGTTTGATTGAACCGGCTTTGGCTGCGATTGAAGCTGAAACCGTTTTTCAGTTTGAGCGTGAAGGCTATTACGTAGCGGATCGTTTTGATCACTCTAGTGACAAGCCCGTGTTTAACTTAACCATTGGTTTGCGTGAAGATAAGTCGTTGGCTAGCTAGAAATATCCGCGTGTCAGGTACCTTGCATTAATAAATGTGTGAGGGCTTGCGCGCGATGTTATAAAGATAAAATTATGAGCTGGTTTGAGCCACTTATTAACAAATGTACTAAAGAATCGCGCGCAAGCGCCCTCCCACATGATTAAATATTATTGACGTGGGAGAGCACAAACGTGATAGGAAAAAACATGACCTTAAACATATACAACACGTTAACTCGTCAAAAAGAAGAATTTAAACCACTGCAGGCCGGTAAAGTTGGCATGTACGTATGTGGCATGACGGTTTACGATTTTTGTCACATGGGTCATGCGCGTGTGATGGTGTCGTTTGATGTAATCGTACGTTACTTGCGCCACATTGGTTACGATGTAAATTACATTCGTAATATCACCGATATTGACGACAAAATTATTAATCGCGCCGTTGAAAATAACGAGCCATTTAATGTACTGGTTGATCGCATGGTCGGCGCCATGAATGAAGATTTTGCCAAGCTAAATGTACTAACACCTAACAGCGAGCCAAAAGCCACCGATCACATCGAAGGCATTATTGCCATGGTGAACACTTTAATCGAAAAAGAATTTGCTTATGCGGCGTCTAATGGTGATGTCTATTATCGTGTGCGCAAATTTGAAGGTTATGGCAAGTTGTCTGGCAAAATTCTAGAAGAGTTAGAAAGCGGCGCACGCATTGAAGTCACCGAAGAAAAAGAAGACCCACTAGATTTCGTATTATGGAAGTCGGCCAAACCAGGTGAGCCATCTTGGGCAAGCCCTTGGGGTGAAGGTCGCCCAGGTTGGCACATCGAGTGTTCAGCTATGTCGACGTGCTGTTTAGGTAACAATTTCGACATTCACGGTGGCGGCCCGGATTTAAAATTCCCACACCATGAAAACGAAATTGCACAAAGTGAAGCGGCGACGGGTGAGCAATATGCGAATACCTGGATGCACGCGGGTGCCTTGCGTATTGATGGCGAGAAAATGTCTAAGTCATTAGGCAACTTCTTTACTATCCGTGACGTGTTAAAAGAATACGATGCTGAAGTGATTCGTTTTTTCTTGGCCTCAGTGCAATACCGCAGCGAAATAAACTACAGCCAAGCAGGCTTGCAAGATGCACAAACCAAATTAGATCGTTTATATAACGCGCTAAAAGGCTGTGATTTAACCGTTAAGTTAGATTTGGCGGATGCTGAGCTAACCGGCTTTGTTACACAGTTTAAAGCAGCCATGGACGATGACTTTAATACCCCTAAAGCTATTGCTGTGATGTTTGACCTTGTGTCTCACATTAATAAAGCTGAAGGCACTACGAAAGATAAGTTAGCGTCATTGTTGAAAACGTTTGCCGATGTATTAGGTTGCCTACAAACCAACCCTGAAGAATACTTCAAACAAGGGGTTGATGTAGACGAAGCGTATATTCAAGACATGATCGAAAAACGTGTGCAGGCCAAAAAAGACAAAGACTTTGCCCTAGCGGATAAAATTCGTAATGACTTAGACGCACAAGGCATCGAACTGCAAGATAGCCGTGAAGGCACCACTTGGGTCAAAAAATAATTTAATTAGAAACACCTGATTTTTACAAGGACGTACAACATTTCTATGAAACCTTTCTTATCACTTAATCAATGCAAGTGGCTTAACGCCACTTGCTTGGTTTCTGCCAGCTTGCTGTTATCAGCCTGCGGCGCGGAGTCAAGGGATGTCGCGGTTCCCATCACAAAACCACGAGCCGAACTTCAATCTGAGGTCTACCTTACTAAGCCATTAGCGGGTGTCAGTTATAGCCGCTTATATGCTTATGGTGATGTACTGTTTGCAACCGTAAAAGATGAGGGCTTACAGGTTATTGATAATACAAACCCATCAACGCCTAAGGCGACTAATTTTGTCAGTATCCCAGGTGCTAAAGATGTGATTATTGATGGTGATAAAATTGTCACCAATCAATATTCCGATCTCGTTGTATTGTCAATTTCACAAGAAAAAGAAGTGGGTCGTATTAATGATCTTTATAATTATGAAGATTATATTGATATACCGCGTGGTGTTATTTGGAAAAAAGCCAATATTTTAGCAAACCACGTTGTTGTTGGTTATGAAATTGAAACGGAGGATGATGATAATGACACCTGTTTACTTTTCTGCTTCTAAGTGGCTCTCTTATTTGTTTTTGTTTTATTTAATATCAGCATGTGGTGATGAGAGTTCGGGTGGCTCTGGTGATTCGCTTGGTGTGTCGGCTTCTAAAGCTCAGCTTATCAAATTGAATGGTGCTGTTTATTCTTTGGCATCTAATAAGCTAGTACGCATTGATATATCCAGCGCAGATCAGCCGGCTATTACTGATGAAATTGAATTAAATTTTAATGCCGAAACCTTAACCACCGATGGCGAAGCGCTGTTTATTGGCAGCCCTCGTGAAGTACGCAGTTATCAATACAAAGATGGCCGTCTTGATTTTGTTGACACATCCGTTCGCCAAATCAGGGGTAAAGATCCGGTGGTGACCGATGGTAACTTTGCTTATTCAACTGTGGTAACACGAGAGTGGAGCGCATATGGGCAGAGTGTGAACAACGGTATGGCCGGTTCTGGTGATTTATATGTTTACGAAATCGACGCAGAAAAGAACATCACTGAGTTAGCGTTTTACCCTAGCATTGGTTATGTGAAAGGCTTGGCCTTGTGGGGGAAGACACTGCTTATTTGTGATCCCGTTGATGGTTTAATACAAATGGATGTCACCGATTCGCAATTGGTCGAAAAGGTTCAGCAATTTAATTTTGTAAGATGTGAAGATGTATTGCACTTAGGCAATGGCCACTTTGCAACGGTGGGCGAAGAGGGTATTTACCAGCTTGTGCCGTACAGTGAGAGCAATCTTGCGGTTATTAGCCTAGCGAACTAGAGTGTTAGGATTATTAAACGTTGAGTTAAATGAAAGCGCCGTAAGGCGCTTTTTTATGGTCTATAGTTCATAGGAGGAAATGTTGGAGCTATATAATGAAAGAGTTGATCAGCAATACACCCTTTGGTTCGGTTTGGGGTTATCGATTTAGGCAGACTGTGCCAGCGTTGGTGCTCTTAATACCTGTAGTACACTACAAATGGGCCGATTTAGATATAAATTCACAAAGTATATTTCAGCCTTTTTTAGTTCTAACTTTAGTGGCCTTTATTTTATCTTTTGTTACTGAAATGTTAGGTGATTTTATTGAAGGAATGATATTTGATTATTTGAATAAAAATGATGAATTTAGGAATGATGAAAATTGTGAAGATAAAAGTATTACTGATGTATGGTTTGAATATCTAAATCGTGGGGTGGACGATAAAAGAATTGCTGATTTATATATATCTGGTCAGGTGGATAAATTAAGGTTGCAGAGTGCTCTTATTATTCCAGTTCTATTGGCATGTGTTGGTTTTGTTTGTATTAGTGAATTATCTGTATATATGAGCCATTTAATTGTTTTTCTAGGTTTTTTAGTTTCAATTGTTTTTATATTTTTTTCGGTGATGACAAGTAAAGAATTAATGAGGCTTCGAGACTTTATGATATGCCATCCTCCACATGATAAATAGTTAATATTAAATTAACTTATTTTAACAATGGCTGGGTCAGTTTAGAAACTGGCAGCCACCATTCCATGTCTTTGTCTTTCATAGGCGGTGCTGCTGGGTTTTTTAGTATTATTAAGTGCCGGTCTGCTAGGTTTGACTTGGTTAAAATCGACTGATATTCCTCTAAAAACAGCGCTTTGTAAGAACCATCTTCAAGGGCGATTTTCAGTCCCGCTTCAATATGTTTGGCTAACCTCGGTCGTAGCTTGGATACAAAAAAATAGACGGGGTGAGGGTAAAACAACATAACCTCGTTTATTACGGTGATATCTTTGGCGTAGCGTTGTTGTTCGGGCCAAATTTCACTGATCCCGCGATGAAAGTAATCAATGCGCCCGATAATAAGCCACTTGAACAACAAGTTGTAATCCACATGGGTTTTAACCGGTAGGTGATTGGCAGCATAAACCGGTAAGTCACCCCAGTGAGTGCCGTGGCCACCGGTATAATGGCTTAAGTCTTCTTTGCTGCGAATTTGTGAAAGGGCATGGGCTTTATCATTTCGGCTTAATATCAAGCGCAAGCCTAGAATGCCGCGGTAAATAGGCGTGTAGATGGACGTCATTCTAGATTCGCGCTGTCTTGTCGTAGACTGCCATTGCACATCCAGTGTGCCATCAATCACCATGCTTTCACCGCGGGCCTCATTCACAAGCTGTGATTTAGGCGCTTGTATTTGATACGCATGGCCGGATTTCGACAGCGCTAGTGCGAGTAATTTTGCACCAAATTCATATCGCTCTTGTACTTGATAGTGGCGTACAAATAAGGGCTCAGCGGGCGACGGTTCTGCCACCACCCACGCTGAATGTATAAGTAGGCTTGATAGTAGAATGCAGGCGGTAATTCGCACCTGTGCTGAGATGCTGGTTATTTGCTTAGATCGAGTTAGAACATAAACCATAAAAACCTAGTGTTTGGGCTGTTTGCACTATTCATTATAGACGAATAGGCTGGGTTTATAGGTGGCGTAACAAACAAGTGTAAGCTCACAATAATCCCAGCTTCTGCAAATAGCCCATAGCTGAAGTGACTATTGTTTTAGTGTCTCACTGGGCAGCTCGCCGAACACCCCTTTGTAATCTTTAGCAAACTGCCCTAAATGCCAAAACCCCCAGCGAGCGGCGATGTCGCCTATCGTCTCACTAACAGTTGCTTGTTTTAAATCGCGCCTGACGCCATTCAAGCGTGTGTAGCGTAAATACTGAATAGGCGATAACCCAAGTATCGTTTCAAAACTATTTTGTAATGTACGTCGGCTGGTATGACAGGCTTCGCATAACTCACTTAAAGTAATAGCTCGCTCATGATGGTTATTTAAAAAATGCCGCGCGGTGTTGACGATGGTTTTACGATGCTGATAACTGGTTTGTATAGACTGATTTGGGGACTCTTTGCTAAAGACTTCAAGTAAGCCCATTAGAATTAAATCTTGAGTAAGGTGGTCAGGGGTCGCATGAGTTGTTGAGTCGGTATTCAATAACCGAGCTAATAAAAAGTTAATAGCGGTTAAGGTATTGTCAGGAATGGTTAGGCGTTCGTTATGTAAAATATCTTGCCAATTTAATGCAACCCCCTGTTTGTTGGCTTGCTCCGTGAGTTTATCGCGGCTGATCACCACCCCATAAATATCAAATGTATTAGGCGTGGTCAGTTCAAATTCGATGTTACCGGGGCGACACATAATATCGTTTTTATTAAGGGCCAAACCGTTAATTTTACTGTGGTAATCGCTGGCTTGTTCTAATGGTGGGATGCCAAGCCAAATACTTTCTGGCCACACTAAGCAGCTTTGGCTCAAGGCTTGGCTGGTATGCTCTTTAAAGACTTGTAAGTCTTCAAAAGGGCGCTCGATAATCTCGCCATAAAATTCACCTGCACTAATTTGATCATAGTGCTGTTGCCAGTTTGTTAAATTGTGCGCATGTTCGTGGGCATCGCGGCTGATGGTGCTAACAAATGGCGCTTGATTGTGAAGGTTGGATGAATCAATCATAAGAGATACGCCTTAAATTCGATTGAATGCTGCTTTATTATGGTGCTGCACGCCCAATTTTGAACCCATCTGCTAGATTTAATAAGTCGAAGATTTGCCATAATTTGATAATGTGTTTCGGTTAGTCTTGTTAAAGTAACCTCACTCAGTAGCAACAGTGACTCATTCAAGCGTTATTTGGTATCAAGGTTGTTTGCACATTGGGTTTTGACTCATACAGCAAACACCGTGCCGAATATTAAGGTTTAAAAGACATCCATTATGTCCAAGTTTAAATATGTATTAGGTAATGAAACCTTTCAGTTTGAAAACCTAGCTCAATTAATGGCTAAGGCCACACCATTAAGAAGTGGTGATGTACTTGCGGGTGTGGCAGCACTCACTGAAAAAGAGCGTGCCGTCGCTCAGCTGTGCTTAGCTGATGTACCTCTTAAGCTTTTTTTAAATGATGCACTTGTCGCCTATGAAGACGATGAAATTACCCGCTTAATCATTGATGAGCATGATGGTAATGCGTTTAAAATTATTAGTCATTTTACAGTGGGTGATTTTAGAAACTTTTTATTGAGCGATGAATGCGACGGACAAACACTAAAAGCGTTACGGTTAGGCATTACCCCAGAAATGGCCGCTGCCGTGAGCAAAATTATGCGTAATCAAGACTTAATTTTGGTGGCTAAAAAGTGTGAAGTCATTACTCAGTTTAGAAATACATTAGGTTTGTCTGGGCATTTTTCAACGCGCTTGCAACCGAATCACCCGACTGATGATATGACAGGCATCGCCGCCAGTATTTTAGACGGCTTACTGTACGCAAACGGCGATGCTGTCATTGGAATCAATCCCGCAACCGATAACGTGCAGCAGTGTACGGTGTTATTAAAAATGATTGATGACGTGATTCAGCATTATGATATTCCCACGCAATCATGCGTATTAACCCACGTCACCAATACCATTGAATGCATCGAAAACGGTGCACCGGTTGATTTAGTATTTCAAAGCATTGGCGGCACGCAAGCCACCAACGACAGCTTTGGTTTTAATTTAAATACGTTAAAAGAAGCACAGCAAGCGGCGCTAGAATTAAAACGTGGCACCGTTGGGCAAAACGTCATGTATTTTGAAACCGGCCAAGGCAGCAGTTTAAGCGCCAATGCCCATCATGGTTTAGATCAGCAAACTTGCGAAGTACGGGCCTATGCTGTGGCGCGAAAATTTGATCCGTTTTTAGTCAACACCGTAGTGGGGTTTATTGGCCCAGAATATTTATACGATGGCAAACAAATTACACGGGCTGGGTTAGAAGATCATTTCTGCGGCAAGTTGTTAGGTCTGCCCATGGGGTGTGATGTGTGTTACACCAATCATGCCGAAGCCGACCAAAACGATATGGATAATTTGCTAACTTTACTGGCCACCGCAGGTTGTACGTTTGTTATGGGTATACCAGGTTCAGACGACATTATGTTGAATTACCAAACTACATCTTTTCATGATGCGTTGTACGTACGTAAATTGTTAGGTTTACGCCCAGCCCCAGAATTTGAACGCTGGCTGACTAATATGAAAATTATGGATGGTGGTTTTCGATTAAATGCACAGGTTCCTAGTCAATTTTCTAAACATTTAATAGATATGAAAGGGGGTGTTTGATATGAAGAAGAGAGCACCTTCAGCTAATGTGGTGGTAACAAACCCTTGGCAAAAACTGAAAGAATTTACCGATGCGCGTATTGCATTAGGGCGAGCGGGCAGCTCGATACCTACCAATGAAATGCTCAAATTTCAGTTAGAACATGCACAAGCCCGCGATGCCGTGCATTTGCCTTTAAACAGCGAAGCCTTGCATAAAAACCTTAAATATAATTTACACGATCGCCCCCAAGCCCTCGATTTGTTTGCCAATAATACACCGTTGTTGGTGAGTAGCTGTGCAGATGATCGGGGCACCTATTTACAACGCCCAGACCTTGGTCGCCGCTTAAGTCAGCACAGCTGCGATTTATTAGAGCAAGCAAAAGGCCAATACGATCTTGCCATTTGTGTGGTGGATGGTTTGTCATCCATGGCCATTGAAAAAAATACCCTGCCATTTTTACAATATTTATTGACAGCTATGAGTGAGAGTCACCTTAAGCTTGCACCGCTGACCATATGTACACAAGGCCGTGTTGCCATTGGTGATCATGTGGCGCAATTGCTTAATGCAAAAACAGTAATGGTATTAATTGGTGAGCGCCCTGGGTTAATTAGCCCAGACAGCATGGGTTTGTACTTAACATATGATGCACATGTTGGTTGCAATGATGCACAGCGAAATTGCATATCCAATATTCGCCCAGCGGGTTTACGTTACGACAGTGCCGCTAAAAAGGTTAAATATTTAATTGATGAATCACAGCGGCTAAAAATAAGTGGCGTGAATTTAAAAGAGCGAACAGAAGAAGCGGGTAATGTGTTAACGAGTCATCAAAGTTTTTTGACGCAAACAACATAATGATGAATTTAGTCTGTGGCTAATGGCAAGAGGCTAGAGGTAGGTGATTTTAATTTAAACGAGAAAAAGGACGTGGATTAGAATTTCCTTCGGTGATCCCGCCTTCGCGGGAAAGACAGCATTCAAACCCTGTTTTCTTATAAAAATATGAACGTACACAACGTCTTTCCCGCGAAGGCGGGAAACCATAGAAATTAATCTGGGAGTGACAAATAAACACAAGGTCTTTCCCGCGAAGGCGCGAACGCGAAGGTGGACAGCCATGGTAATTAATCTAGGGGTGACAAATAAACACAACGTATTTCCCGCGAAGGCGGGAATCCATAGAAATTAATCTGGGAGTGACAAATAAACACAAGGTCTTTCCCGCGAAGGCGGGATCACCGAAGGAAACTCTAATCCAATGCAAAATTAAATAAACAAACACATAAAAGCTAAAACAAAAAATAACGTGCAAACAATAATAAAAAATGAAAAACCGGCCCTCGCGAATTTAGACAAAACTAAAACAACGAGGAGAGTCCAATGGACGAAACAACCCTAACGCTTGAGAGTTTGCAGGCCCAACTTGCCGCTCAACAAAGCACCTTTGACATGCACCAAGCCATGAATGTGGAGGTGTTCTACTGGTGGTGTACCGCCATCATGATGATGATACACGCAGGCTTTTTAGCCTACGAAATGGGCGCGTCGCGCAGTAAAAACGCACTGGCCGCCGGTATTAAAAATATTCTCGCCTTAGCGGTGATTATTCCTACTTTCTATTTATTTGGTTGGTGGATTTACAACGCCTTCCCAGGTGGTTTGATTCCAACGGATGCATCTGCGGCATTACCTTGGTCGTCCAGCATGGGGCCAGATGTGTCTGACATGGGCACCGGTATTTTCTGGGCGGCGTTTGCTTTGTTTGGTGCCACAACGGGCTCTATTTTATCCGGTGCGGTGATCGAGCGGATTCGAGTGAGTGCGTTTTTAATCCTAACGGTATTCTTAGGCAGTGCCATTTGGATTTTAGCGGGCGCATGGGGCTGGCACCCAGAAGGTTGGTTGCTAACCGACTTAGGTTATCACGACGTAGGTGCATCGGGTGTGGTTCACGCAGTGGCAGGTTTCTTTACGCTAGGTGTGTTAATTAACCTTGGCGCACGTAAAGGTAAGTTCATAAACGGCGTGGCACAAACCATTGCACCACACAGCTTACCTATGACGTTAATCGGCTTGATGATGATCATCTTCGGTTTCTTTGGCTTCTTAGGTGGCTGCATCATCTTTAATGGTGGTGAAACCGGTTGGACGACTATCTACAACACCCCTACAAACTTATCGGCGTTTGCGTTTAATACCTTGATGGGCTTTTCTGGCGGCATCATTGGTTGTTACATTGCCACTCGTGATCCGTTCTGGACCATGTCTGGTGGTTTAGTGGGTATTATCTCAGTGGCCGCTGGCCTTGATTTATACAGCCCAACTTTGGCCTTCATCATTGCCGTTTGCATGGGCTTTGCGGCAGTTTGGTTTGCCAAGTTCCTAGAAAAACGCGGCATTGATGATGCAGTAGGCGCAGTGGCCGTACACGGCTTCACCGGCTTTGTGGCAGTGATTTTAGTGGGCGTATTTGCAGGTGGCACACCAAATATGGGCGATAACCCAGAGATCAGCTTTTTAGGTCAAACCCTATCAGCGGTGATCATGGCATTGTTAGGTTTTATCCCAGGTTACGGTTTATCGCTATTGCTTAAAAAGCTAAACGCATTACGTGTACCAGAATCAGCTGAAGACTTAGGTATTGATGAAGTAGAGCTACTGGCGAAACCTTACCCTGAGTCAAATACACCAGCGGTAACCGAAAGTGATGTACCAAATAAACTAGCCAACGTTGAGCCACAGGGGATTTAATTATGGGCACATCAATTACCACATGGGAAAACGTCACAGCGTATTTTACCTTTGCCGATTCACCCATCATGCTCATGCTGTTTGCATTGGGTGTGAGTGGCATCGTTATTGGTTTGATTGGCAGTATCATCAAACACGAGAACGAAGCATTTGATAAACTCAAATAACACTATGGCTTAGATAGCAAACAGTGTTTTTAAATATAAAACCGGCTTAATAAATTAAGCCGGTTTTCTTTTTCTGGGGAGCGTAGCTCTCGAACGCAGTGCGCTCCAGCACCACCGTTCATCCTGAGCAGTGAGGAATGAACGTAGTCGAAGGGTGGTACTATCAAAGGCGTAAGTGCGTTTTTTTTGATTGTGTGAAGTATCAAAATCTTCTCATTCTGGATAATCAAAGCTAGCACGGTTCCTTTTCTGATGTGCGTAGCACTCGAACGCAGTGAGATCCCCAGTCCCCTCTTTGCTCATGCTTTACACCGCTCGCCTCGTATATATTAACAAAGCGCTTTGGTTGTAGCGGTGTTCAGAAATCGCTTTTTGTTTTCGTGACGGGTTTTATTTGCGTTAGTCTTGGTGTGTCATTTTGTGGGAGGGCGCTTGCGCGCGATAAATTTTTAATGAGTTTGGTTTTTCTGGTGTGGCTGTTTCTATTTCAAGTACTCTGACCCCTTGATTTGAAAATTTTTCGACAGCAGCGCCTTGTTACGCATTTTCTGGCCATTCTTCATGCAGCTCAAAAATCTCTCGGAAAGATAGACCTTCATTCCACTGCATTTGGCCTTTATCTGGAAAAGCAAATGGAAAGCACTTCAAAGAATCTGGAGCTTCTAAAGCCGCCCATGGGTTAAAATAAATTGTACTTTTCCTAACAGCTAACGACGAAGGATGGAGATCATTAAAAATCCATGCGGCACTGACGCGTGTATACTGAGGTCCTTTCTTACCATACCACGCACCATTTGGCGCTCTTTGCATTTTAGGATCGGCCTCATCACCGGGAGTGAACACATACTGTTCCTCACCAAATAGGGCCTGCATTTCATCAATTCGATCGAGGTGAAAACTGCCTAGGTTTACTGCTACTATCAAAGGAAGATCAAGGACACCGTATTTACCACCCTTAAACTTTACCGCATCACGTATAGGGCTCCAAGCATCCATCCAGCCTCCGCCTATACCACCAATACCTATTAGATTAGTGCTTTTTCCTCTGCGTTCCGGATTAATAGGCATAGGGCGGATTTGTAGATTCCATCCGTCATGATCCCATACCATTGGTGTTATTGAATCTAGTCCTGATTCCTCTATTTGTTGAGATACTTCATCAGGATCAAGAGAGTCTAGCCATATATGGGTTTTAGCCTTTAATTTCTTCCCGCTCGGAGGACTCTTAGGGCTTCCATTATCATGAATTGCAATAAAAAAGTTTTTATGTGGAGCCTTTGATAAGGTATCAAATACTGCCCCTTTTCTGGCTTCACCGCCTTTATCTAGTTCATTTTTTTCGGTAGCTAAAACTGCTTCAAGATAAAATTGATTTCCATCTACATCTTTTACTAGAAAATCAGGTTTATAAGTGCTCCCATTTGGTAATTCTGGATGGGGAGTAAGTACAAACCCCTGTTTTTTTAAAGCTTCATGTAGAAATAACTCAAAAGAAGCTGATTTAAAATGAACGTCATCTCGGGACTTTAAACGAGAAATTAGCTCATCAACTTCTGTTTCAGGGTAGTTCTGAACAGCTTTTTCTATAGCATTTCTAACTAGATCCATAGCGGGTCGCGCGGAACGATTATAAAAATCAAAATCTGCTTCAACATTTCGAATGGGGGAGTGATCTGTGCGCTGAATTTGATCAAATACTTTACGATCAGGTTTCTTTGAACCTACCCCCAAAGCCTTTCTTAGTGCTTTCGTTTTCTTTTTTCTTCCAACTCTTCCCATGAGACTTCTCAATTGAGTGCGTAACGAGGCTGTAGAAAAACCGACAAAACCAAGCTTTCCATACGCCTATATTTTAAAATTAATTTAACCGCTAATTTGCCACATCAATTTTATTTATCAACCTAAAACTCAAAAATGGGTCAGATATTCAATTTGAGCGTACTATAGAGCTCAATTAATGACTTAATTGCCCATAGTTGGCGATTTTCTCTATATTATGAACCATACAATACAGCTGCCATTGCGACTCAACTTTATCTTTTCCACGTAAGCTAAAGCGATTTAATTTTTTATTCGTGCCTATGTTTGCAAAGACGGGTTCCACTACTGACATTCTATGGCTGTATATTTGTTTGCCCTCTTTACTGTCTACGCGATGTTTCATCCAATCTGTATGAGTGGGTTTTCGCTTATGCGATAAAGTAAATGATACTTGTCGCCCGCTTCCTTTTCGATGATCTGCCGATGCTGGGTTCTGCATACATTTTGTTTTTAATTCGCAGTTTCGACACTGCATAATGCGGCCATTAAAAAAGGCTTTAGGTGCTCCAGATTCTGATGTTCTTGTGCCTTGATAACTCAAGGTTTCACCCGCGGGGCAAACACAAATAAGGTTTATTGGGTCAAACTTAAACTCACTGGGCGGAATCACATTACGAATACCGCCCGCCTTCTTTTCATTTTGATGGCGCTTGCCGTATTTCTTTTTTTGTTCAGCGAATTTTGGATCACGGCTTCTAAATTGATTATCAGGTATGTATGCATTAATGCCAGATTCATGTAGATATTTCATATTCGCTTCATTAGCAAACCCTGTATCAGCGGTGACAATGGTTTTCTTTTTGGAAATGCCTTCACAGATGCCTATTCGCTTACACCTATCCTGCACTTTTTCAAGAATTGGCCTTAACGTATGGTGTTCTTGGCCTTCTCCAAAGGCTTGAGCATCAATAATTATTTATTCAGACACCCAACACCCAAAGTAAAAACACTAAAAAATAGTGGGTTGTTGTAAAGTCTAAATTTTTGTTTTACGTAAGTTAGAATGATTAAGAAGCGCGGGTAGGTTGAGTTTCAAGGTTTAAAGTAGAGATTACCTTAAATAACAGGCAGAGGATTGCCTGTTGAGTTAGCAGTTTCAGTAAAAAATTTACGTTGTAATTTAAGCCAATAGCATTTCGCAATTTTTAAAGGCGGGTCGTCGTTTTCGCCTAAGTAGCTTAGTTACTTTGCCTAGAATATTTGGATTGCCGACTAAATCTTTAAATGCTGTTTCAAACTCTTGTGTCATAGTTAACCAATTATTAGGTTCAATACCTAAGCGCATTAATATTTCGGGTTGATGCCTTTCAATATGACCACGTTTATCTTCACGAATAGCTCGGCCTGTTAAATCAATTAGTGCTAAATAATCTGTTAAACGAAAAGGTATGCCTTCAGGTATGTTGTTTCTTGGATTGCCGACAAACGGCATTAACTTAGATGCTTGTTGCTTGGGGTGGTTAGGCTGAAAGGTTGTTTTTGCTTTTTCAGCGCGTACCTTAACCGATGTATGATCCGATTTTTCAGGTGTTTTTGCCATTTTAGCTCGTACAGGGTTTAAATCCACATATGCCATGCAAGCGGCGAGGGCTTTTTCATCCAATAACGCTTGCGATTTAAAACGACCTTCCCAGAATCGACCCGTACACTGATCTTCATAGTTAGCTTGGCGTGCGATCTTTTCATTTAAACGCCCAATAAACCAGCCAATATCCATTAAACGAAGTCGCCAGATTTCAACAAACTCTTGCAGCTTCTCAAGTTCTGCTTTTGAGAAACTAGGATCATTTAAGTAACGCTTGCTGAGAACGTTACCTTTATAGAGCTGATGCCAACGTTGAATCACTTCATCAAAACTCCAGCTTTTAGCTTGATTTTGATTAATGTGCAAAACCACGTGATAGTGATTAGACATAATAGCGTAAGCAGCAATATCAATTGCAAATACTTGCGCTTGATTTAAAAGCTCGTTTTCAAGCCAAGCACGACGATGTTCATAACTGACTTCACTTTGATGATCAAAGCCACATAAAAATGCTTTGCGTACGCAACGGGATACGCAGTGATAATAGGGCGTGGCTTCAAGGCTGACCTGTTCCTTCCTTGGTTTAGGCATGATGTTCTCCTTTAAAAGTTATAAGCCTAACGCAATAGATAGTGAATAAAATCAGGAAAAAGAATTAACTTTTGTATCGAGTGAAGAATAGGCTTGCTTGATCTAGTAGTATTTTCTTATCATGGGTGTCTAGTTTAGTTCCTGGTGTCTAGTTTAGTTCCTAGTTCTAGGCTCACTACAACCAAAACGCAAATGACAAAGGCGTTAGATTTCTAAGTTACAGTAATCCCATGGAGTCGGGTATATATGAAAATTGGAGTTATCTTTTACTCAAAAACAGATGTGACAGGAACATTAGCTACATCTTTGATAAATGGTCTTAGTGCTTCTGGCCAAGCCGCGATTATTAAGCATCAAATCAAAGGCGGTGAAATTGTCGAAGGACGATTTACAAACCTAGAAATCATCAAAGAACTATCTTCATGTGATGCAATTATATTTGGAACTCCAACATATATGGGCGGTGTTTCGGCGCAATTTAAAGCCTTTGCTGATGCCACAAGTGAGCTTTGGTGCGAACAAGAGTGGTCAGGTAAACTTGCTGCGGGCTTTACTTCTGGTAGTGCGATGAATGGTGATCAAACAGGAACTCTTCAATACCTTGTAACCCTGTCAAATCAGCATGGTATGTTATGGGTTGGCCTAGATTCAGCGCAAGGATATAAAGATCATGGCATTAACCGTTTGGGTTGCCAGCTTGGAGTTGTCGCGCACTCACCAGATGGTAACGCTAATAAAATCGACCTTGAAACTGCTTATTATCTCGGTAATCGAGTTTTTGAACAGGTCCTACGTATGAACCCAAAATCTAACAAGTCAAGCCAGCAGGACGTGAACTTCCCCCGATAATGTGGACACCTTCCAATTAACTTTAAGGTGTCTTCCCACCCAAAAACCAAATTCGCCAATCTAACCTCAATTTATTACCATAGACTCAATAACCATTTAAAAAGCTAAACACATGTCATTACCCGCTTGCCCTAAATGCCAATCTGAATTTGTTTATCAAGATCAAAGCCATTTGATCTGCCCAGAATGCGCCCATGAATGGAATCCAGACGAGCCCGATGCCGATGCCATTGAAATGAAAGATGCCAACGGCACCTTGTTGCAAGAGGGCGATAAGGTGACGTTTATCAAAGACCTTAAAGTGAAAGGCAGCTCGCAAGTGCTTAAAATCGGCACAAAGGCGTTGATAAAACGTATTGTAGACGGCAAAGATCATCAATTAGATTGCAAAGTCGATGGTACTGGCGACATGATGGTGACGGCGAAGTTTGTGAAAAAAGCTTGATTGCTTTTAGTGATGAAATAACGGAGAGCCCTTGTCTATTTTTGAAATCGTATTGCTAGCCATTACCATTTTTGTATTGCTTTCAATTGTGTGGAGCACGGTACGTTTGGGTATTTCTCCCATGCCCAGTTCGCGTCAGGCGCGTCAAGCCATGCTGCGGTTTTGTGAAGAGATAGCGGATGAAACAGCTGGCCCTATTTATGAATTAGGCAGCGGCTGGGGCAATATGGTGGTTGCGCTGGCTAAGCGTTACCCGCAACGAACGATTATTGCTTATGAATTATCTATGTTGCCGTGGCTGGTAAGTGTTTTGTGGGTGAAGGTGCTGGGCTTACGGAATGTGCAGGTGCGTCGGCAGAACTTTTTACACGCCGACCTGAGTGATGCCGCGGTGATGGTGTGTTATTTGTACCCAAAAGGCATGCTAAACATTAAAGACAAGTTAAATAGGCAAGCGGGCAAGGTTGAATATGTGATCAGCCATCATTTTGCGTTGCCGTCATTTAAGCCTGTAAAAACCATTCAGTTAAATGATTTGTATAAAACACCTGTGTATTTGTATCGGATCAATACGGGTTTATTTTAAAAACAGAATGGGGTTTATTATCGGGCCACGCTTTAGCAGTATCTTTTCAATAAATTCAGCCTAGCCTTATTTCCACCGTTTAGTGTTGTTCACGACATGCTGCGGGCTTTGTGTATTACGTAGTGTGTTACAAATTATGATCTATAGCTCAAATACATATAAAATTTAAAAAAACATGAAATTGATCTGATACTATCATTCTCGATAGAATTAAATTCAGAATACAAGGAATACATAAAGTGTCAGATTTTAGAATTGTTATTTTTAATAATATCCACGATGGTTTTACTCAAAACGATGTTATTAAAAGCCTAATAAAAGATGTAAAGCTTAATAAACAGCAAGCTGAAACGTTTATGTCTCGTGCACAAACAATTGTTGCCGAAAGCGTCAGTGAAGACCTCGTTTGGAAATATAGAAAGCTGCTGTACACCTGTGGTGTTGAATTTGAAATACAGCCTATCTCATCAGGATTAGTCGACCGCAAAGAGTCACTTGAGAGTGTACAGGTAGCCGAAGAGTTAAGTGCTGCTGATGCTAAGCGCATTAAAAATATGGCTAAAAATTTTGTATTAACCGATTTAACTTATGATGATGTTCCCGTATATAGAAAGAGATGGTTCGTGGGCTTAGCTTTATTGTTTTTTACGCCTTTAACGTTATTTGTTTGTATAACCGGTGAGATTTATGCACAAATTGATGGGCGAGTGTATCAGTATTCACCTTTCTTTAAGGGTGTGTTGACGTTTGTCTCGTGTGTTTTTCTTGCAAATGGTTTTATGATGGCAACGAGGTGAAGGGGTTTATTTTAGGCAGAATTTGAAAAGAAAAAGGCGCATTTAAATATTTAAATGCGCCTTTTTTATGTGTAACTAAACCGCGTTACGCGTGTTTAATGCCCTCTAAATGTTGATGACATACACGCTGTGCGATGTTTTTAAAGTCTTGTATAAATGCATTTTCTGACTGTTCAGCGCGCACCGCGGCGTACAATGTGCGCCATACGCCGTGACGGCCTAGTGGCTTGTCGACTACAAAACCTTGTTTCACATAATCGTGTATAGCCCAGTTTGGCAGGCAACTAATGCCGCGCCCACTGGCCACCAATTGCACCATCATCATCGTGAGTTCGACTTGGCGCACGCTGCCAGGCTCGATGCCGGCTGGGGTTAAAAAGCATTGGAAAATATCCAAGCTTGAGCAATCAACAGGGTACGTAATCAGTGTTTCTTTGCTTAAATCGTGTGGCTCAATCACCGGCTTTTGCGTAAGGACGTGGTCTGGTGCTAATACCAGCATGGCTTGGTATTTAAACAAGGGCAGGTATTGCACGTTTTCGTCGTTTTTAGGGTCAGAGGTGACCACTAAATCAAGCTCGCCATTTTTGAGTTTGGCGATGGAGTCAAAGTGAAAACCGCCCAGCATGTCGAGTTCGACTTCTGGCCAATGGCCACGGAATTCATTCAGCGTTGGCATCAACCAGTCGTAACAACTGTGGCATTCGATGGTGATGTTTAAGCGGCCTTTACGTCCTTGGCGGATGCGTGAAAGGTCTCGTTCGCTGGCTTCGATTTGTGGCAATACCGATTGCGCTAATTCTAATAAACGCTGGCCCGCAGGAGTAAAGCGCACAGGCTTGGTTTTACGGTAAAACAGCGGTTGGTCTAAACGGCCTTCAAGCTCTTTAAGTTGATGCGACAGCGCCGACTGGGTGAGGTGTATTTGTGCCGCAGCCTCGACCAAACTACCAGTTTGATCAAGCGCCATTAGGGTGCGTAAGTGTCGAAGCTCAATATTCACGTTAGACCTTCAGCTAAAAGTATGAGGTGCTAATTAAAGTCCCATTATTAAAATTATTCAACATTTATTTGAAAATAATGAGTTTGATTCATTTAAAGTTTGAGTGCATTGTTTATTAGTAAATTTCACTCAAAGGAAAAATAACGTGAATTTAATTAATAAAGAATCTGGGGTTAATCTTACGTCTCATGTGTTGGGCTATCCGCGGATGGGGGCTCAACGCCAGTTAAAATGGGCGCTTGAAGACTATTGGAAAGGCCAGCTCACGCAAGAGCAATTGTTGAACGAAGCGGCGAGCATTCGCCAGCAGCATTGGCAAGTGCAGCTTGATGCGGGCCTAGATTTCATCACCGCAGGGGATTTTGCCCTGTATGACCATGTGTTAAACCATTCATACTTGTTTGGCGTGGTGCCTGAGCGCTTTGCTGCAAATGAGTCCGGTTGGCAGTGGGACACGTATTTTCGTATGGCCCGTGGCCGCAGTACCCAAGGGGACGATTGCGCCGCCTGTGAAATGACTAAGTGGTTTGATACTAACTATCACTACCTAGTACCGGAATTCAGCCAACAACAAACGTTCAGCTTAAACGCCGATGTTTGGTTAGACGAAATCAAACAAGCGCAAGCCCTAAGCCCAAATGTGAAAGCGGTTTTGATTGGGCCGCTAACGTATCTTTGGTTAGGTAAAACCCAGCAAGACTTTGATGTGCTTGAGTTGTTGCCGTCATTGTTAAATGTGTACGCTGAGTTGTTGCATTCGTTAAGTGAGTTAGGCATTGAATGGTTGCAGTTAGACGAGCCCATTTTAGGCTTGGATTTACCACAAAGCTGGAAACAAGGGTTCGAGATTGCGTACAACCAACTAAAAAGTACATCCCTTAAATTATTAGTGGCCACGTACTTTTCTGAATTAGATGACAACCTCACCTTGGCTTGCCAACTGCCAGTGGCTGGGTTGCACATTGACGGCATTAACGGTAAACCCGATTTACCTAAAGTACTCGACCGTTTACCGCCTTATAAAGTGCTGTCGTTGGGGTTAATTAATGGTCGTAATATTTGGAAGGCCGATGTTGAATCTATTTTGCCGGTTATTAATGATTTTTATGCGGCGCTGGGTGAACGATTGTGGCTTGCAAGCAGTTGCTCGTTGTTGCACGTGCCAGAAGATTTAGACCAAGAGACTAATCTTGTGCCGCAAATAAAAGCCCAGTTTGCGTTTGCTAAGCAAAAATGTACCGAGGTTTCTAAGCTGTCAGCGCAATTGGCGGCCCAGCTGAATACACATTCGCAAACGAATCAAACCAAGAGGGATACCGCTCAAACCACTTTGGTGAATGCGAAACTTGATTTAATAGGCGCTGAATTAAAACAACAAATTGCAGAGTTAACGCCGCAGTCGTTTCAGCGCGTGAGCGAATTTAAAGCGCGTAAAGCGGTTCAGAAAACACAGTTTAATTTGCCGTTGTTTTCCACTACGACCATTGGCTCGTTCCCGCAAACCAAAGAGATTCGCCAAGCTCGCTTAGGCTTTAAGCAAGGCAGTATTTCGCAGCAGGTTTACGAGACGATTATGTCAGATGAAATTCAGCTGGCGGTTAAAGAGCAAGAAGACATTGGCTTAGATGTGCTAGTACACGGTGAAGCTGAGCGTAACGACATGGTCGAATACTTTGGCCAACAGTTAGAAGGGTATGTCTTTACCGATTATGGCTGGGTGCAAAGTTATGGGTCACGCTGCGTGAAGCCGCCGATTATCGCGGGTGATGTGTATCGACCAGAACCCATGACCGTACGCTGGAGCCAATACGCACAAAGCCTAACCAGTAAACCCATGAAAGGCATGTTAACGGGTCCTATCACCATGTTGTGTTGGTCGTTTACCCGTGAAGACATTTCCCTTAAAGAACAGGCGTTTCAGTTAGCACTGGCACTGTCAGAAGAGGTACTGGATTTAGAAAAAGCCGGTATCAATATGATTCAAGTGGATGAGCCCGCATTGCGTGAAGGTTTGCCATTACGCAAGCAAAATTGGCAGGCGTATTTACGTTGGGCGGTGGATGCGTTCCGGTTGTCGGTGGCGAAGGTTCAAGACAGTACGCAGATTCATACTCATATGTGTTATGCCGAGTTCAACGACATTATTCAGGCCATTGCGGAATTAGATGCAGACGTTATTACCATCGAAACCAGCCGTTCAAACATGGAGCTGCTGCAAGCATTTGAAGACTTTAATTACCCTAATGATATTGGCCCAGGGGTGTATGACATTCACAGCCCAATTGTGCCGACCCAGCAATGGATGGAGCAGTTACTGCAAAAAGCCGCACAAGCGATTCCCGCCGACCAGCTATGGGTAAACCCAGATTGCGGTTTGAAAACCCGCGCATGGCCCGAAACCCGCGAAGCGCTCACGCTTATGGTGAAAGCCGCTAAGCAATTGCGTAAACAATATGCAGAAGTTAACGCTTAAGTAGGCAAAAAGTGAACGCGTCCAAGCCCGCAATGGGCTTGGACGATTGGCCCAATATAGCAACACAGACTTGCATGAAAGCCACATAACAGGGCACGATTTTCCCTTTTAGTTAGCGTACAATGCTGGCCTTTATACATTTGTAAGTTGCCATTATGTTTTCTTTTTTCGAAAAGCTCATTAACCCGTTTCCACCGCAAGACCCGCAGCAGCCACCCAGTACCTTATGGGCGTTTTGTCGTCACTATACGCAAGGTATGGCGCTGCCCTTAATTGCTATGGCGGTACTCACGGCAGTGTTGGCCATGTTCGAAGTGTATCTGTTTGGTTTTATGGGCCAGTTGGTAGATTGGTTGATTGATAAAGACCCACAATCCTTGTGGCAAGAAGAAAGCACCACACTGTATTTTCTAGCGTTTATGTTGCTAGTGGGTATGCCGGTATTAGTGGCGTTGCATTCTATGGTGATTCACCAAGCGTTAATGGGGAACTTTCCCATGTCGATCCGTTGGATGGCGCACCGTTATCTTTTAAAACAAAGTATGAGTTTCTACCAAGACGAATTTGCAGGGCGTATTGCCACCAAAGTCATGCAAACCTCACTGGCGGTGCGTGAAAGCGTGATGAAAATGCTGAACGTGATGGTGTATATACTGGTGTATTTTGTTTCGATGCTGGCGGTGATTGCACAAGCCGACTGGCGCTTAATTTTACCTGTGCTGGCTTGGTTGGTGTTTTACATCATTGCACAGCTGATTTTTATTCCTAAATTAAAAAATGTGGCCACTGCACAAGCCAATGCCCGCAGTGACATGACGGGCCGTATTGTCGATAGTTATACCAATATCAGCACGGTGAAACTGTTCAGCCACTCGAAGCGTGAAAGCGATTACGCCAAAGAAGGTATGGATGGCTTTTTGCAAACGGTTTACAGCCAAATGCGTTTGGCCGTTGGCTTAAACGTGAGTGTGCATACCATTAACTATTTTTTGGTGTTTGGCATTGCTGCATTAGGTTTGTATTTATGGGGCCAGCAAATGATCACCGTGGGTGCCATTGCTGTGGGTATCAGTTTAGCTTTGCGCCTAAATGGCATGGCGCAATGGATTATGTGGGAAGTTAGCAGTTTATTTGAAAATATTGGCACCGTGGTGGATGGCATGCAGACGTTGTCAAAACCTCAAGACGTACAAGATATGAAAAAAGCCGAAGCACTTGATGTTCAAAAGGGCGCGATTGATTTTAATAATGTGGCGTTTTTCTATGACGAAAAACATGAAAATGGCGTAAACCAGCGCAAAGTGTTCGAGCAGTTACAGCTGAATATTAAACCCGGTGAAAAAGTGGGTTTGGTTGGGCGCAGTGGTGCGGGTAAATCAACCTTAGTGAACTTGTTGCTGCGTTTTTATGATGTGCAAGGTGGTGAAATTTGCGTTGATGGGCAAAATATTTCAAATGTTCAGCAGGAAACTCTTCGCGCTAAAATTGGTATGGTGACACAAGATACCTCATTGCTACACCGCAGCGTGCGCGACAATATTTTATATGGTCACCCATCCGCGAGTGATGAAGATGTGATCGCCGCGGCTAAAAAAGCCGAGGCTTATGGTTTTATTCAGCAGCTAACTGACCCGTTTGGCAATACAGGCTTTGATGCACAAGTGGGTGAGCGGGGTGTGAAATTAAGTGGTGGTCAGCGTCAGCGCATTGCTATTGCCCGTGTGTTATTAAAAAATGCACCTATTTTGATTTTAGATGAAGCCACCTCTGCACTCGACAGCGAGGTCGAGGCCGCTATTCAACACAGCTTGAATATTTTAATGCAAGATAAAACCGTTATCGCCATTGCACACAGGTTGTCGACCATTGCCGCAATGGACCGTTTAGTAATTTTAGACGAGGGCCGTATTGTGGAGCAGGGCACTCACCAAGAATTGGTGAATAGCGGCGGTATTTACAGCCAGCTTTGGGCACACCAAACCGGCGGTTTTATTGGCGAGTAATCTATGGCAGCGTTAGATGAGGCAGCGGCCCGCGAACAGCTTGAACGGGTGTTTGATCAGCGTTATCAAGCCAATTTGAGCAACTGGTCAGCGTTTGCAAATTGCTTTCACGTACGTGAATTAGCAGAAGACGAGCACTGGATACGAGCTGGCGATGTCACCAAGCAAATGTGCTTTATTGTGTCGGGCCTGCTTCGTATTTATTACATTGACCAAGCCGGTAATGAAGTAAATCAACATTTTTATCAAGCCGAAGAAGTGTTGGCACCTATAAGCGTGATGATGAATAACGAGCCATGCCAATACTATGTGCAAGCATTAGAGGGCAGTGTGGTGTTGCTGGCGGATAGTGAAGAGCTATTTAAATTAGGCCACGAAAACATAGAGTGGCTGCGTTTAGAAAACAATATTGTGAAGACAGTGTTTTTAAAAACCGCGAAGCGCGAAGCCAAATTATTATTATGTAATGGTGAACAGCGCTATAAATGGTTTTTAAAAGAATACGCCGAACTTGCAACGCGCTTACCGCAATATCACATTGCGTCGTTTTTAGGTATCACGCCAGTGTCGTTGTCACGGTTGCGTAAAAAAATAGCAAGCTAGTTTAAATGTAAACCTTTGCTTTAATTTAAAAAGCCCAGCTAATATTAGCTGGGCTTTTTTGTACATGAATTTTATTATTGACCGAGAAAATCTTGGTTAAATTTAAGCAGCACATTTCACCAAACGTCATCCCCGTGCGCTTTTATCGGGGATACTTAAAGCGAAAGCGCTAAACGCATGCCTTGATCTATGGCGCGCTTGGCGTCTAACTCGGCGGCCACATCAGCACCACCAATTAAGTGGAAAGGTTTGGTTAAGCCTTCGGTTAATTCCCGTAACGGGTCTTGTCCTGCACAAACAATGACATTATCGACATTTAAGACTTGCACGTTGTCGTTCACTTTAATATGCAGACCTTCGTCGTCAATTTTTAAATATTCACAACCCGGAATCATGTTCACGCCTTTATTTTTTAAGCCGCTGCGATGAATCCAGCCGGTGGTTTTGCCCAGTTTACCGCCCACTTTTGACGCTTTGCGTTGCAATAAATACACCTCGCGTGCAGCAGGGGTGACATTGGCTTCAATGCCTTCAATACCGCCGCGTGCGTTTAGGCTCATATCGACGCCCCATTCTTTCATGAACGCTTCAATGTTTTGGCTGGTGGCGGTGCCTTGGTGCACGAGGTATTCGCTCACATCAAAACCAATACCGCCAGCACCAATTACCGCGACTTTTTTACCCACTGGTTTTTTGTATTTAAGCACATCAAGGTAGCTCAATACTTTGCTGTGTTCGATACCGTCAATTTCAGGTAGGCGAGGGGCAATCCCCGTAGCAATAATGACGTCATCAAAGTCGGATGCGTTGAGTTGCTCAGCATTGACGCGGGTATTGAGTTTGATGTTGACGTTATTTAATTCAAGCTGCTTGTTGAAGTAACGAATGGTTTCATAGAACTCTTCTTTACCCGGTACTTGTTTGGCGCTGTTGAACTGACCGCCGGTTTCACTTTCTGCATCAAACAAGGTCACATCATGACCGCATTGTGCGGCGGTGGTGGCAAACGATAAACCCGCTGGGCCTGCGCCGATTACGGCGTATTTTTTCTTGGTAGAACTTGGTTTGATGACAAGTTCGGTTTCGTGACAAGCCCTTGGATTCACCAAGCAGCTGGTCATCTTGCCGCTGAATACGTGGTCTAAACAGGCTTGGTTACAACCGATGCACGTATTGATTTCATCGCTTTTGCCTTCGGCGGCTTTGCTCATGAAAAAGCCATCGGCTAAGAATGGACGCGCCATTGATATCATGTCGGCATCGCCGCGCTCTAATACTTCTTCGGCTACCTCTGGGGTGTTAATACGGTTAGAGGTAATTAACGGAATGTTTAATTCTTTTTTGAATTTAGCCGTCACCCACGTAAACGCGGCGCGCGGTACTTTAGTGGCGATAGTGGGTACGCGGGCTTCATGCCAACCGATGCCCGTATTAATAATGGTCGCTCCGGCTTTCTCAATCGCCTTGCCTAGTTTTAAAACTTCGTCGTAAGTGCTGCCGCCTTCGACTAAATCCAGCATGGATAAACGATAAATAATGATGAATTTTTCGCCAACCACTTCACGGGTGCGGCGTACCACTTCAACCGCTAAACGCATGCGGTTTTCATAACTGCCGCCCCATTTATCATCCCGTTGGTTAGTGCGTTGTGATAAAAACTGATTAATGAAATAGCCTTCAGAGCCCATGATTTCAACCCCGTCATAGCCGCCCACTTGTGCGTATTTGGCCATTTGTACGATGTCGTTAATTTCACTTTCGATGCCGTCGTTATCTAATTCTTTTGGTTTAAACGGATTAATTGGCGCTTGAATCGCCGAAGGCGCAACCGATGCAGGGTTAAACGCATAACGGCCAGTATGCAGAATTTGCATACAAATTTTGCCGTCTTCAGCGTGTACCGCATCGGTGATGACTTTGTGGGTTAACGCGTCTTCATTGCTTTTAATTAGGTTGGTATGCGGGTGCGTAGCGGCATGAGCATTGGGGCCAAAGCCTCCGGTGACGATTAAGCCAACCCCACCTTTGGCGCGTTCGGCAAAGAATGCGGCCATGCGCTCTAGGCCGTTTTTATCTTCTTCAAGACCTGTGTGCATAGAACCCATTAGCACGCGGTTTTTTAATGTGGTGAAGCCTAGATCAAGTGGCTGAAATAACTTTGGAAAATGTGCGTTCATGTTTTGACTCCAGATAGTGATTGGATGTTAGGTTAAGTATCTATTTTGTCGAAATGATCGTCCTTATCATTTGTTAAGGTGAGCGGGAAATAATTGCTCAATAATGAAAAAAAATAAGATAGAGCAATAAACATGGCTTCTTCAACACAAGAATACACCGCACCTTTAGCGGATATGGCGTTTTTAATGATGCACTCTCATGCGGGTTCATTAAATGACTCGCAGGTTAAAAGTGATTACTTTGTGCTGCAACAAGCCGCTAAGTTTGCAGAAGAAGTGTTGGCACCGGTTAATAGAGAATGCGATGAACAAGGTTGCCAGTTTGCTAATGGTAAGGTGCGCTTACCTGCGGCAATGAAGCGCGCTTTTAAAGTCTATGCCGAAGCGGGTTGGATGGGCGTGGCCATGCCAGAGCAGTGGGGTGGCCAAGCGCAAACCGAAACATTGGCTGCTAACATTGGTGAGATGCTCACTTCTTCGAACCATGCGTTTAGCATGAAACCCGCCCTGACGATTTCCGCTTGTCGCGCAATTATTAGCCACGGCACAAAACAATTACAAGATACCTTTTTGCCTAACATGATTGCGGGCAGGTGGACGGGCACCATGTGTATGACAGAAGCGCATTGTGGCAGTGACTTAGGCTTAATTCGCACCAAGGCCATTGCACATCAAGATGGGTATTTGATTAGCGGCAGTAAAATATTTATATCATCTGGCGAGCATGACGCCAGTGACAATATTATTCATTTAGTGCTGGCACGTTTGCCAGAATCGCCAGCAGGCATTAAAGGCTTGTCGTTATTTTTAGTGCCTAAACAGTTAGAAAATGAGCGCGCACAATGGGTGGAGAATAATCACGTCACCTGTATTGGTATTGAAGAAAAAATGGGTATTCATAGTAGCCCAACGTGTTCCTTAAGTTTTGAAAAATCTAAAGGCTATTTAGTTGGCGATGTAAATGGTGGTATTCAGGCCATGTTTACCATGATGAACGAAATGCGGTTAGGCACGTGTTTGCAAGGTGTGGGTTTGAGTGAACGCGCGTATCAAAAAAGTTTAGCGTATGCCCGTGCGCGTACCCAAATGCGCAGTTTGTCAGGCCAAAAACAGCCCGACCAAGAAGCGGATTATATTGTCGAGCACCCTGATGTGCGCCGTATGTTGTTAACACAAAAAGCGTTTGCAGATGGTGGGCGGGCGCTTGCACAGTTTTGTGCGCAACTATTAGATAAAACCCAAATAAGTGACGATAAAGATACTCAAGACTTATTAGACTTGTTAACCCCAATCGCAAAAGGTTTTTGTACTGAAAGCGGTTTAGAAAGCGCAAGTCTAGGGGTGCAGGTATTTGGTGGTCTTGGCTTTGTGCGTGAAAACGGTGCGGAACAATTATACCGTAATGGGCGTATTGGTACTTTATATGAAGGTACGACGGGTATCCAAGCGTTGGATTTATTAGGGCGTAAAGTCTTGGGAAATCAAGGTAAAAGCTTAAAGGCCATGACAAAATTGATTCATGTATTAAGTTCAGAAAATAAAGAACACGCTGCGCTATCACATTTAGCACAACAGCTAAGCCCATATGCAAAGCAGTGGGGCGAATTGAGCCTGAAAATTGGCATGAGGGCCATGAAAAACCATGATGAAGTGGGCGCAGCCAGTGTCGATTTTTTAATGTATTCCGGTTATGTGGTGTTGGCGTATTTTCACTTGAAAATGGCCATAGAGGCACAGCGCTTATTGGATGAGAATATTGAGTGCCCAGAACTGGGTATTCATACTCAATTTTTACAATCGAAAGTGCAGCTTGCGGAGTTTTACTTTGCGCGAATTTTGCCTCGTACAAAATCGTTAGATGTCACCATGTTACAAGAATTGAATAGCTTGTATCCCGTATGGCGTTAAATTTAAAACTAACGGTGCTAATTCGTCTGTTTTTTATGCGTTATTGATAGGCAAATAGGGTGTCGTATTGCAGATTAATTTTTATCGAGTGCTTTACTAAAAAGAGGTATCACATAGATGAAGGTAAAACATGAAACGCATATTAATCGCGACATCCCTATTGGCCTTAGCAGCCTGTTTTGACTCCGACTCAGATAGTAAGGCTAAGGTATCGTTAAGTTTTCAGCCAGTATTAAGCAGCAGTACGGCATCCTCAAGCTTCATCGCTAATCGAAGTAACATGTCGATGCAGCCTAGGGTTGCGGCAAACGATTGCTCTGACGCGGATAATTTCCCTGCGTATAAAACATCGTATGGTGCCAGTGGTGCACCGGATGATATGACCTTGTATTTGAAGTCTATCGTGTTATCCAGCCAAGACTCCGGCAAAACAGCCACTTTATTTGAATCATCAACGGCTAATGGCGATGCTATTAGCATCAGTAATGCCAATGGCGGCACCATCAGCTTGGCTGCGTTAGCGGCGGCAATTGAAGCAGAAGTGGATGAAGAAGGTAATAGCATTGAAACTGAAATCCCTACGGGTACGTTTAATCAATTGGCGGTAACCTTTAGAAATGAAGCCGATATCAAAGGTTGTATAGAAGAAGTATGGGGCGATATACCGCAAGGTACGTCTGGTAATGAGTGTGATGAAACGAGTGGTGAGGCCTGTAATACTTTAGTAGGTGGTAATTATAAAGTGTGTACGGGTGTTGCAACGAATGCCACAACGTCTGACCCAATTACTATTTTTGATTTAGTGACAACGGCTGGTGCTGCCGCAGCGAGCAGCGTAACCGATCAGGCACAATTTAGTGATTATGTGGGCACAGCGGCTACGCAAACGCAGGTAAATTTAAATATTCGTGGCAACGATGAAAACTTTACTCGTACTGCAGATGCTACGTTCAATGTTGACGTTCCAACGGTGACTTTAGGTGATGGCGATAGCATTAATTTAACGCTGGCTTTTGATATGAATTTATTGCTGCGTTTTGAAGGCAATGTACGTTATCAGCGCGGTAATGGCGATGCAACTCAAAATGGTGATTTCCATCCTTTAGCTGATACGATGAATCAAATGAACGGTTCAAAAGATCTGGATGCTGCGTATTTTCATACCAGTTATTTACCAGATGTTATGGCGGTTTACTTAGGCGAACCAGGCACAGTAGAGGGTTATGAGGTGACATCGTGTTATCAATTTAATGATAATGGAACGCTTGTTGATAATGACTTTCGTACGGTTGAAAGTTGGATGACTATGATATTTGATACCGATGGCGACTTAGTAACGGGCATTACTACACCAAAAGATGATGCTGGTATGGTGATAGTTAAAGGCAGTATTAATGAGCTTGATGCGAGCACTCGACCAAGCATTAAAAATACAGACGGCAGTTACAACCTTCTGTTTGGTGAACAAGTATTTTCGGGGGCCATAAATAATTGGACTCGGCTTTCAGCGGTTGGCAACGAAGGCACACTATCAACGGACGATGTTGAGCAAACCGTAATATCATCGGCCGGAGTGGCCAATCGCATTGTGCCAACATGGAATTACGAACGTAAACTATGATGTTGAGTGGATAATATTATTGACGGCTCATTTAATAAATGAGGCCGTCGATAACACTTCTAAAACCAAAGGTAGCGTTACCTTTGGTTTTTTTATGTGATTATATTGTGCTTTGAGTATTTTTGAGGGTTATTTTATCTATCATAACCTTTACCTAGCTAAGATTGACATTCCTATTATTATTCTACTTATCGACATTAAGATGAACGCTTAATAGATAACGAATTACCTTCTTGCATATATGTGTAATATTTTAAGGTGTTATTTAACGAATGCTGTATTTAATAAAAACTGATATTTAGCCGTGATTAAGTATTGTCAATAAGATGTATGAACCATTCGTACAACAAGTAGCAGTGTTTAAAAATACAGTGAATTATGATGGATTTCAGTATGGAAATGAGAAGTAAGGATAGCTGAAATGAGTAATGCACCTAACGATTTAGAAGGTGCATTACTTTTATAGATTAACGCTTAGTGATAATAAAGCGACTAACTTGGTCATTCATTTTACTTGCTAACTGCGATAAATGCGTACTCGATTGAGATACTTTTTTTGCCGCATTAGCTGAACTTGTTGAAATATCACTGATGCTAGTGACGTTGCGGTTAATATCATTTGCTACGGCACTTTGTTCTTCTAAAGCTGCCGCAATTTGAATGCTCATGTCACAGATGCTTTGTACGGATATTTCAATTTTTTCTAACGATGATTGACCTGATTCAACAGCTTCACGGCATTCATCTGCTTTGCCTTGGCCATTTTTCATGGCAACCACTGAATCGCGAGTGCCTTTTTGCAGGCGTTCAACAAGATCACGAATTTCTTGTGTTGAGCTTTGAGTGCGTTGAGCAAGGGTGCGAACTTCGTCTGCTACTACCGCAAAACCTCGGCCTTGCTCTCCTGCGCGAGCGGCTTCAATGGCAGCGTTAAGCGCAAGAAGGTTAGTCTGTTCGGCTATACCGTTTATGACGTCAACAACAGAACCTATATTTTGGCTTTCGCCTTCTAGGTTGGTTAAAATTTCTGCCGTGTTAGCGGTTTCTTCCATAAAACTATTTAATAGTGATGTACTGCGTTGGCTGATGCTACGACCGTTTTGGCTGAGTTCAAATGCTTCTTTTGCTGCTTGTTGCGCGTCTTCTGTTGATCTTGAAATTTCTTGGATAGAAGCGGTCATTTCATTCATGGCCGTTGCGACTTGGTCTGTTTCATTTTGCTGTTTGAGTGTGCTCTTGTCGGTTTCATTTGAAATGTTAGCAAGGTCTTTAGAGGCGGTTGTGAGGTGTATGCTGTTGGTGTTGACTTCGCCCATTAGTGTGTCGATGCGTGACATCATTTCGTTAAACACAGTTGCGGTTTGGGCGAATTCATCTTGTCCATAAATAATGATTTTTTGAGTAATGTCGGATTCTTTTTCAATCTTTTTCATGGTGCGGTTCATGATATGAAGTGGCGCAGTGATGGATTTTGTAACGTAATAGCTCGCGGTAATCAGCAGTGCAATAGCAATTATTGTAACAAGGATATAAGTGGTGGTTAATGAATGAGTGCTTTCTTGAACATCGCGATTCACTTGTTGTGCTACGTTAAGTTGCAAGTTAATTAACTCAGTAATTTTATCGCTTATAGGATCGATTTGATCATATAGGGCACCATTAAAATCATTTAGTTGTTGTTCTATGTTGCCATTTTTTGAACTTAAGAATGTGACTAGTTTTTCAATTGCTCGATTAGCATCTTTAAAAAAGGGTTTGGCTTCATTTACCAATACGGCTTCTTCTGCGGTAAGTTCGGTTGCTAAATATTCGCTCCATGTTTCGGCAATTCGTTTTTGTGCTGTCGTTAAGTTGTTGTTTGCTTGTTCGACAGTCATACGCCCTGTATTGGTTTTATTGACGGTATCAATAATAAGAACGGCATAATCATCGGCGATCACTTTTAAATCCCTTAAGGGCACAATGCGGTCTTTATAGAGGCTGTCTACTCCCGTTTGTATTGTGCCGAATATACTAATGGCGCTAATTACAAGCATGATTAACACAATAATAGGGAACAGTGATAAAGCACCGAGACGTTTAGATACTTTGAATTTTGAAAGCATGACGGAATACTCGCATGGTCTAATAATAAAAGTTTAGTTTATTACTAAGAAGATGCGTGATTTTTATTTGTAATTTCAATGATTGATACTTGACTGTATGGATAGCTATCTTCGGCTGAATCGTGAGCGGTATTCACTTGGGGTCACACCGGTTTTACTTTTAAATAACCGTCGAAAGGAGCTGGCGTCTTCATAGCCTACCTTATTCATGATGGTATCAATATGCATTTCACTTTCTTCTAATAGTTTTTGCGCTCCCTCAACTCTTAACCCTTGAAGGTAAGCATTAGGCGGCATATCAAGCGCTTGGTTAAAGCGCCTTATTAAGGTGCGTTTTGAAACACTGAAGCGTTCAGCTAAATCGTCAATGGCGATGCTGCTGGCATAGTTAAGTGCTAGCCAGTGCTGCACGTCTTTAATTAGGGCGTCTTTATGAGGTTTGGCTAATCCCATTAGCGAGTATGAAAGTTGGCTGTCTCGGCGGTAATCAATCACAAATGCTTTTGCGGTTTGAATGGCGATTTCAAATCCAAAAAAACGTTCGATCATATGAAGACCTAAATCAAACCAAGCGAGTCCACCACCTGCACAATATATATGTTCATCACGGGTTAGCATGAATTCAGCGGTAAGGTTTACTTTGGGGTAGAGTGTTTTAAATTGATCTTTAAATCCCCAATGAGTCGTGGCTTGTTTACCATCTAAAATACCTGCGTGGGCCAATAAAAAATTACCGGTGCAATTGCCAGCAAGAATACATTGTTGTTTATTTGCAGCTTGGATGACTTTAATTAATTCAGGGTTATTGGCCAGTACTTGTTCAATTGGGCCGCCAATGGTGGGGATGATCAGCGCATCTGCTTTTTCTATTTCAGCAAAACTGACGTGTGCACCGAGATTGATACCGTTTATGCAGCGTATAGGATCACCTTGGACACTGGCAATTTGTATATTAAAGATGGGGTTTGGCTCGTTACCCTGAATGCGATTCCAGGTAACGCCTGCTAGAGCAAATAGATCCAATACACCGGTAATTGCCGATGCTAAAGCATGGTCGAAGCCTAATATGTAGATATTTTTCATGATTGGCACAAATGGCTTTATTTGTGGCTATATTGACAATTACAGGTCAAAGTTACAAGGCTGATACTGAATCTTAACAATACAATGCCAGTTTAGGAGTCACCGTGGCCAACTTAATGAATCAAAAAGACATGGATTTTTTGCTTTATGATGTCTTTAACGCGCAGGCGTTAACGCAAGCAGAGATGTTTCAAGACCATGATAAAACCACATTCGATGAAGTACTTAAAACATCCGCGCGGATTGCTGAAGAACATTTTTTACCGCACAACGCTAAAGCCGATAGTCAAGAACCTCAGTTTGATGGTGAAAAAGTCACCACGATTCCAGAAGTAAAAATCGCATGGCAGCACTTTGCACAGTCTGGCTTGTTATCCGCTCGACATAAATATGAAGATGGCGGCATGCAGTTACCTGCATTAATTCATGCGGCGTGTAATGCGTATTTTATGTCTGCAAATCCATCAACCGCGGGTTATCCATTTTTAACCAGTGCGGCGGCCAATTTGATTCATGCTTTTGGTAATCAAACCCAAAAGCAAACCTATTTACCGCATATGTTCAGTGGTCGTTTTGCTGGCACCATGGCGTTAACTGAACCGGATGTCGGTTCGTCACTGGGAGATTTAAATACTAAAGCCGTTGCACAAGCGGATGGCAGCTACCGTATCAAAGGCCAAAAAATGTATATCTCAGGTGGTGATCAAGACATCACTGAAAATATCGTACATTTAGTGTTGGCCCGAATAGAAGGCGCGCCTGCGGGTGTGAAGGGGATTTCATTATTTCTAGTGCCAAAATTTTTAACCGAAGTAGATGGCACATTAAGCGATCGCAATGATGTAAACCTTGCAGGCCTATTACATAAAATGGGGTATCGGGGAACCACGTCAACGGTTTTAAATTTTGGTGAAAAAGATAATTGTCACGGGTATTTAATTGGTGAAGCCAATAAAGGCCTTATGTACATGTTTAAAATGATGAACGAAGCTCGCATTGGTGTAGGCACAGGTGCGGCTATGATTGGTTATCGTGGCTTTTTAGAATCTTTGGATTACGCTAAGAATCGCCCGCAAGGCCGTTCTCCCGATGAAAAAAATTCACATAGTAAACCGTTAAATATTATCGAGCATGCTGATGTTAAGCGTATGTTGTTAGCTCAAAAAAGTTATGTAGAAGGCTCACTTGCTTTGTGCTTGCTAGCGGCTAGGTTAGTTGATGAACAAGAGGCTATGGGAGATGACGACAGTGGAATATTGCTAGACCTATTAACACCAGTCGTTAAATCATTCCCTTCTTATTACGGCTTGAAAGCAAATGATTTGGCGATACAAGTATTGGCAGGTGCTGGCTATACCCGTGAATATCCGGTTGAGCAGTGTTATCGCGATAACCGTTTGAATCCGATTCATGAAGGTACCCATGGTATTCAATCGCTTGATTTATTGGGTCGTAAACTTTGGCAAGAAAATGGCAAAGGGCAGCAGTTATTAATGGCAAAAGTACAAGCTACTTTAAGCCGTTCATCTGATCAGCCACAACTAGAAGAACTGGTGTCGATTTTTAAAGTGCACCTGAATACGTTTGTTCAAACTACTATTGCTTTGGGTGGCGCATTACAAAACGGCGATGTAAAAAAAGGCTTGGCGAATTCAGCTTTGTATTTAGATATGATGGGTAAAGTGGTTATATCTTGGTTGTGGCTAGAAATGGCAGATAAAGCCATTGAGCAGTTTGCGGATTCTAATGATAATAATGATCAAGCTTTCTTGGCGGGTAAACTTCAAACAGCGAAGTATTTTATTCAATGGGAATTACCTGAAGTTGAACACTTATCAAAATTATTAATGAATTTTGATTCAACGTGTTTAGATATGCAAGAAGCTTGGTTTTAATGGAGGATTTACTGTGAGTGAAAAAGTAATCGTTGAGGCGAGTGAACATATATTAACGATCACGTTTAACCGCCCAGAAAAATACAATGCATTAGACCCTGATAGTTATCATATTTTAGCTAAGGCATTGTATCAACTTCAAACTGATAATGAGCTGCGGGTTGGTGTGATTCAAGCAAATGGCGATCACTTTACCTCGGGGTTAGAGTTAGAAAAATGGGCACCCATCTTTGCAAAAGGTGAGGCGCCTAAGTTACCGCCAGAACATATAGACCCTTATGGTATTCAAGGGGAGCCGTTAACAAAGCCATTAATTTTGGCTGCCCAAGGTTTATGTTATACGTCCGGTTTAGAATTGTTATTGAATAGCGACATACGTATTGCAACAAAGGATACCCGTTTTGCACAATTAGAAGTTCAGCGTGGTATTTATCCATGTGGTGGCGGTACGGTACGCCTGGCTGAAGAAATTGGCTGGGCAAATGCACAGCGTTATCTGTTAACGGGGGATGAATTTTCGTCTGAACAAGCTTTGCAATGGGGGCTCATCCAAGAGGTCGTTACGCGGGATGCATTGCATTCTCGTGCTCGCGAGCTAGCAATAAAAGTTGCAAACGCAGCACCGTTGGGTGTTCAAGCCGCACTGCGCTCATCTAAATTGGCGCGTTCAACCGATCAAAAGACAGCATTGTCGAATGTGTTTAATGATATGCCGGTAATAATGAAGAGCGCAGACGCTGGCGAAGGTATACGTTCATTTTTAGAGCGTCGTAAAGCGAACTTTAAAGGTCAGTGAAATTTTGGCTGTTTTTACCCACCTGTGCTTAGGTGGGGTTTTTATTATTTATGGGATATAGTCTCGATTCGAAAACACTTATACGTATGTTTAATGCATAGTATTTGTTTAGCAAGTGTCCTCTTCTTTTCTACAAAAAAAATCTTCTTTAAAAATCCTACCTTGAAACCAAAAACTAATGACATGGGTTAATGAATATATTTATTGGTGTCATTAATACTCGTAGATGACGCTTTTAAATTTGACCGAGCGGTTATAAAAAAACATGCAAATTCTATTTAGAATGAATGCGCCATAATAATTTATTAATTTATAAGTCATTGTATATATTGGATTTTATTTTATTTATATGACGAAATTTTGTGGCTTAATATTACTAGTTTTTGTGGTTGATTGTTTTATAAGGTTTAATGAAAAAAAATGGCAGCAAGGGTCTAATTTAAAAGTAGCATTTTAATAATATCTATTTGGTTGAAAACTCTAAAACAAATTTTGATTTTTTATTTTATTTGATGAAGTATCAGACCAGCTTTTTCAATCAAGCAAAATTAAGTGCTTTTAAACTTACATATATACAGGGCAGGGCCAGCATGGATGCATTAGAAAATAAAACCTATGATGAAATCTCTATAGGTGATCAATGTGTTTATGAGAAGACATTAACTGAATCGGATTTAGTATTGTTTGCTGCGGTGTCAGGTGACGTCAACCCAGTTCATCTTGATGAGAATTTTGCACGGGAATCCATGTTTAAGGAGCGAATAGCCCACGGTATGTGGTCTGGCTCTTTAGTCTCGGCTACTCTAGCAACGGTTATGCCAGGTCCTGGTACTATTTATTTGAGTCAATCTTTGAATTTTTTGCGCCCAGTAAAACTGGGTGACACGTTGTCAGTTAAGCTAACCGCGAAAGAAAAAAATGATGAAAGAAATACAGTGATTTTTGATTGTGATGTTATAAATCAAAATAAAAAACAAGTACTAGTAGGTGAGGCTAAGGTTATTGCGCCTACTGAAAAAATCATCATTGACCGTCCGCAGCTACCTAATATAACAATTGGTAATATTCCTCAAAGTGAAGTGGCATGAAGATAAATGTCGAGTTTGATTTGACACCTGATGAGTTTCGGCAAGCAATGGGGTTGCCTGATGTTCAGGGTTTGCAAGAAGAAGTTATTAATACTATCTTAGAAAAAATGAGGAATTCAGAAGAAGGTTACGATGCATTTTCTCTATTGCAGCCTTTTTTAAATACTGGTATGCAAACCATGGAGAGTGTTCAAAAAAGCTTCTTGGATTCATTGTTTAGTATGACCACAAAAGATTAAAAGTGAATTTAAGTTGATCTTGTTTTTCTAAGGCAATGAAATGTTGTAGAAAGATCCATTTAAGTAATTAGGAAATCCTTTAAAACCTACCTCAAGGAGAGGAAACATGCAAGAAAACATCATGAATGCGTTCACAGAACAAGCTAAAAGCTTTTACACGCCATTAAACAAGCTAAGTGCTTTAATGGTCGAAAACATGGAAAAAATGACTGAATTTCAACTGAATTCAATTAAATCATATGCTGATATTACAATGTCGCAAATGAAGAAAGCAGTTGATGTTAAAGATGCTGAATCTTTACGTTCTTTTTCTACATCTCAGACTGAAGCCGCTGCGACAGTTAATAAGAAAATCATGGAAGATGCTAAATCTTTATCCGATCTAGCGAATGATTTCAAATCTCAGGTTGAAGCGGTATGGGAAGAGTCACGTCCTGCTGCTAAATCAACAGAAAAAAAAGCGACTAAAGCAGTATAAGTAAATATTAGCCACATCTTTGATGTGGCTTTTTTAATTTAACCAAGGATAGAATATGTCACAGGAAAGTCTGAACATTCACGAAGCAGTAAATGATTTCATGGATATGTCAGTTAAAGCAAATGAACAATTTTCTGATATTCTAGAAAGTATAACCTCTCGAAAAACGTCTGAAGATGATCCAGCTGCTACGGTTATGGCTGATTTTAATGAGGCATTTTCTGAGTTTGGCGAAAAGCTGATGAAAAATCCTGCAGCTGTTGTTGGTCAGCAGATGCAATTGATGAATAAACAGATGAATTTGTGGCAACAAACAGCCTTAAAGTTCATGGGTCAAGAGTCCGTTCCAGTTATTCAACCAGATTCATCAGACCGCCGTTTTAAAGATGACGACTGGACGACTAATCCCTTATTTGATTATTTAAAACAGAATTATCTGCTTCATGCTGATGCCATTCATAACATGGTCGAAAGTGTCGAAGATTTATCTGATTTAACGAAAAATAAAGTTGATTTTTTAGTGCGTCAATATGTGAATGCATTATCACCAAGTAACTTTGCCGGTACAAATCCTGAGGTTGTGCGTAAAACCCTTGAAACAGGTGGTGCTAATTTAATTAAAGGCATGGAGCAGTTGTCGCATGACCTGAAAGACAGTTTTGGTGGTTTAAACATCGCCATGTCAGATAGCAGCGCATTTAAAGTAGGGCAAAACGTCGCAACGACGCCCGGCTCTATTGTTTATGAAAATGATTTAATTCAACTTATCCAATATACCCCAACCACTAAAAGCACATTTAAAACCCCTTTATTGGTTATACCGCCTTTTATTAATAAATATTACATCTTAGATTTAAGAGAAAAAAATTCATATTTGAAATGGTTGGTTGATCAAGGCCATACCGTATTTTGCATTTCATGGGTCAATCCTGGGCCGAGTCTTAAACATAAAGGCTTTAGTGATTACATGCAGGAAGGGCCTTTAGCTGCATTGGATGCCATTACAGAAGCTACGGGCGAAACAGACGTGAATGCCATTGGTTACTGCTTGGGTGGAACCTTGCTAGCCGCTACGTTAGGTTATATGAAAAAGAAAAACGATAAACGAATTAAGTCTGCTACTTATTTGGCCACTTTAATTGATTTTTCTGACCCTGGTGAGATTGGTGTGTTTATCAATGAAACGGCCATTTCAGCATTAGAAAAACAAATGAACGCACTTGGTTATTATGATGGTCGGATGATGGCCTTTAGCTTTAATTTGTTACGTGAGAATGATTTATTTTGGTCATTCTTTATTAATAATTATTTGAAAGGTGAGCGCCCAATGGCGTTTGATTTACTCTACTGGAATACAGATGGGACAAACCTACCGGCTACCATGCATAGTTATTATTTACGTAATATGTATTTATATAACAAGTTAAAAGATAAAAATGGCATCGAATTGAATGGCCAAAGTATTGATTTGTCGCAGGTCGATGTTCCTTCCTATTTCCTTTCTTTAGCGCAAGATCATATTGCAAAGTGGGAGACCACTTATAAAGGCGCGCAGTTATTTAAGGGAGATGTTAAATTTGTGCTTGGTGGCTCTGGTCACATTGCCGGTGTTGTTAATCCGCCGAGTGCCAATAAATATGGTTTTTGGACAAATGATAAGTTGGCTGTGGATTCGAAGGATTGGTTTAAGCAAGCCAAGCGTAATGAAGGCTCATGGTGGAGCGATTGGCAAAACTGGATTGCCAGAAAAACTGAGGGAAATGTACCAGTACGAGTACCAGGGAAAGGCAAATTGAAGGTTATTGAACCTGCACCTGGACGATATGTATCAAAAAGAATTGTTGATGTAATCAACAAATAAGCGATACAAATTACTGGAGTTTTTATGCCGAGCCTAGAGCTCGGTTTTTTTATGCTCATGGTTTGAGTAATAGTACTTGCGGTATTTATATGAGTACTATGATCCTTATAAAATATTGTACCGTTTGGGTTTAATATAAATACTGGAGGTATGATAACAGCGTGTTTTAGGGTGACTTCAAGAGTTAAATGATAGAAGTGGTTCACTTACTTTAACGTCTTAATTCTAAGGTTACTGCATTGATCTGTTAAATCTGAATACACGTTGATATATGATTTTGTTAGGCGGTTATATGGGCTGTGAATATGTTTAAACCCGATATGCACTGAGTATTTGAGTTGTAGATGTAATATAGTAATAAACGGTCTTGTTTATCAAACAAAACAGGTTTCGGGATACCAGAGGTATGATAAATGCCTTTTATTAGTGGTTTATCTAGGGGGTTTATACTTTTAACCATATGGCGGTTTGTATAGGTATATTGAGTGTAAAGCACTAATGATTTTGCACTAAAGGTGGCTGAAAGCCATTAATCGGTTAAAATTAGCTTAAATTTGAAATATGGATATGGGAAGAGATGAAAAGTTCATTATTACTTATATGGGTCTTTCTGGCGTTTACATCTAATGTGTTTGCAGATTGGATGTTGGATACAGAAGAGTCAACATTGAGCTTTGTTACTATTAAAAAGAACAATATTGCAGAGGTTAGTCAATTTAAACAGTTTGTAGGCTCGATTGATAATAAAGGTAAGGTATCACTCTCTATTGATTTGTCTACGGTCGATACTAAAATTAGTATTCGTGATGAGCGTATAAAGAAACATCTTTTTAATGCTTCTAGTTATGGAAGTGCCATGCTCGAAGGTTTTGTGGATATGTCACGTATTTCTAGCTTAAAACTGGGCGGTTATTACACAGATATCGTTGAGTTAACGCTTTCGCTACATGGTGTTGAGAAACCAGTTTTGGCAGAAGTTACGGTAGTTAAGCTTGATCATGATAAATGGCTCGTAAGCTCTGCGAGGCCTGTTATCGTTAATGCAGGTGATCATGGATTAGTTAAAGGAATTGAAGTGCTTAAAAAATTAGCAGGGCTAGAAAGTATTAGTTTTGCGGTGCCGGTTACATTTGAGCTTATATTTAAAGGGGTGTGATATTTTATTTGTTTATAGATTTTTATAAATCCTAAATTTTTAAAACAAGATGTAGCTTGTATTTTTTAATATTTAAATGCTACTTAATTCTGGGGTTTATACTTGTAGGTTGTGCGATGAGAGAAAGCTTAAAGAAAAAAATTGTAGAAGTGTGCGATAAAAAGATAGAAACGAAAGGGCTAAATGTAGGCCTGTCTTTTTATGCTTTTTTTGCTAACAAAAACGATGATCCTGAGTTGCTAATGGAAGTCGCAACTTGGTGGATTATGACTAATAAGTTCGATCATTTTGAAAAAGCCGTAAAAAGAGGCTGTAGATAAAACTGTGTAACTGCTTATCATAAGAGCCAGAAATGGCTAAGGATAGGTAGCAATGAACAAAGAAGCACTTGAAGCCTTTGCCCGCGAAGCGGCCAAAGGCATTAAAACAG